>CAVVAL010000036.1:0-321797 GCA_963746095.1 uncultured Actinomycetota bacterium
GAGAACTCGCGCCAGCCGTGCCGGAGATCGGTGAGGATGCTCGTGGTCAGGTCGGCGCGCAGGTTCGGCACCCGGACTCCGGCCAGCAGCACCGCGCTGACCAGGAACGTCGCCGCGTCGATCGCCAGTGCCCAGCCCGGCCCGAACAGGTGCAGCAGCGCACCGGCCACGCCGTAGCCGAGGATCCGGGCGCCGTTCACGGTGAGCCGGAGCAGCCCGTTCGCCGACTGGAGCCGCTCCGCTGGCACGACCTGCGGCACGATCCCGCCGAGCGCCGGCATGAACAGCGCGGTGGCGATCCCGTTGATCGCGGCCAGCGCCATCACCGCCGGCAGCTGGGCGGCGTCGAGGAGGAAGAGCGTGGCGAGCACGCCGAAGCTGATTCCGGCCGCGACCTCCGCCGTGACCATCACCCGGTAGCGCGGGAACCGGTCGGCGATCACTCCGCCGAGCAGCAGGAACAGCACCTCGGGCAGCGTCTGCGCGGCCAGCACCAGGCCGAGCGTGGTGGCGCTGGCGTCCGGCAGGTCCAGGACGGCGAACGCGAGCGCGACCGGTGCGATCGCGCTGCCGAGCACGGAGATCGTGCGGGCGCTGAACAGCAGTCCGAATCGCCGTTCGGTCAGCAGCCGCAGGTCATCGCGCATCTGGCCCACTGTGCAGGCTCAAGCCCGCCGCGTCCAAAGTATTCGCGCCAGCGATCAGCTCCGGGCGCTAGGACAGGTCCTAGACGGACTCGCGCTTCTTGGCGCGCCGGCCGCGGAGGAACTCCAGCAGGATCGGCAGCACCGAGAGCAGCACGACCACGGCCACCACGGGGAGCAGGTACCGGTCGATGGTCTCGGCGGGAATCGAGTCGCCCAGCAGGTAGCCGGCCATGATGATGCCGTCGGTCCAGAGGATGCCGCCGACGATGTTCCACATCAGGAACGTCTTGGCCGGCATACCGAGCATGCCGGCGACCGGGTTGAGGAACGTCCGGACGATCGGGATGAACCGGGCGATCACCACGGCCTTGGCCGGGCCGAACTTCACGAAGTAGTACTCGGCCTTCTCCACGTACTCGGGCTTGAAGATCCGCGAGTTGGGCCGGTCGAACATTCGGCGGCCGTACTTGGCGCCGAGGAAGTGGCCGAGCTGGGCGCGGCGATCGCGCAGATCGGCGCGCCGACGAGCAGGCCGACCAGGCTGAGCGGCGTGCCGAAGAGCTCGCTTGCCGACGCCGGACGCGCCGACGCCCGCGAGGAAGAGCAGCGAGTCGCCAGGGAGGAAGAACCCGATCAGCAGGCCGGTCTCGGCGAACAGGATCGTCCACACGCCGACCAACCCGAAGGTCGAGATCAGATCCTTCGGATCCAGCGGGTTGAGGGCGAGGTTGTCGCCGACGGTACGGATCTTCTCGCTGAGGCTCACGCTCACGGAGGTTACCGGGTCGGGATGAGAACGAGGTAATGCCGTGGGCCGCACGCGAGGAAGGCGCCGCGGCCGGAGCCGCGCTGGCGGTCCCCGGCTGGAGCCGTGCCGGCGGTCCCGGGCTGGAGCCGTGCCGGCGATCCCCGGCCGGAGCCGCGCCGGCGATCCTCGGCCTGGACTCGGCCGCGAGCCCTCGAACGTCAGCGGTGACGGACCCTGGCGGAATGACCGAACGCCTCGTCGTGATCGGGGCCGACGCAGCCGGAATGACCGCCGCCAGCCAGGCTCGCCGCCGCCGCGGCGCCGACGATCTGCGCATCGTGGCCTTCGAGCGGGGCCGGCACGCCTCCTACTCCGCCTGCGGCATCCCGTACTGGGTCGGCGGCGACGTCGACTCCTCGGACGACCTGATCGCCCGAACGCCGGAGCAGCACCGCGAACGCGACATCGACGTCCGGCTCCGGCACGAGGTGGTCGCGATCGATCTGGATCGGCGCGAGGTGGTGGCCCGCGACCTGGACGGCGGCGGCGAGGTGCGCGAGGGCTTCGACCAGCTGATGATCGGCACCGGCGCCGTGCCCGATCCGGCCGGACATGCCGGGCGTCGACGCCAAGGGCGTGCACGGCGTGCAGACCCTGGACGACGGCGAGGCCGTGCGCGACACGCTGGACGGACGCCGGCGCCGACCCGAAGCGGGCGGTGGTCGTCGGCGGCGGGTACATCGGCGTGGAGATGGCCGAGGCGATGGTCCGCGCGCGGTCTGGCCGTGACCCTGCTCGAGCGTGCCGAGCAGCCGATGTCCGACCCTCGACCCGGACATGGGCGCGCTCGTCGCACAAGGCGATGGAGGGGCTGGGCATCGACGTGCGCAGCGGCGTGGCGGTGGAGGGCCTCGAGGCCGGCCCCGACGGCCGGGTGCGCGCCGCGGTCGACCGGCGGGCGGGAGTTCGCCGGCCGACGTCGTGGTGCTCGGTCTCGGGGTCCCGGCCGAACACCGCGCTGGCCGAGGAGGCCGGGCTTCCGATGGGCGGACCGGCGGCATCGTCACCGACGTGCGGATGCGGGTGCCGCAAGCACGACGGCATCTGGGCCGGCGGCGACTGCGTGGAGACGGTGCACCGGGTCACCGGGCAGCCGGTGCTCGATCCCGCTCGGCACGCACGCGAACAAGCAGGGCCGGGTGGCCGGGATCAACCTCGGCGGCGGGTACGCGACGTTCCCCGGCGTGGTCGGCACCGCGGTCAGCAAGGTCTGCGACCTGGAGGTCGCCCGGACCGGGCTGACGCGAGGGGGAGGCCGAGCGCGCCGGCTTCGCAGTTCGTCACGGCGACGATCGAGTCCGACCAGCCGGGCCGGCTACTTCCCGGGCGCCCAGCCGATGACGGTCAAGCTGCTCGCCGAGAGCGGCACCGGGCGGCTGCTGGGCGCGCAGATCGTCGGCAGGAGGGCGCGGCGAAGCGGATCGACGTGCTCGCCGTGGCGCTGTGGAACGAGATGACGGTCGACGAGATGATCGGGCTCGACCTCGGCTACGCGCCGCCGTTCGCGCCGGTCTGGGACCCGGTGCTGGTCGCCGCCCGCAAGGCCTGGACGCCTGCCGAGCGTGATCGAGCGCAGGGGCGAGCCCGAGCCGTATGTGCAAGTGCCTCAGCAACCCACAGGCGGCCGTACGCCATGCGGCCGGTCGAAACGCGATTGGGACGATCGTGCCTATTCAGCCGCCGCGCGCCGCGACGCAGGGATCCCGAGGCAACGGCGCCGGGCCGGACGGGCCAGGGCGGGTGCGCCGCCCGTCTGACGGTGCTCCCCGGCTGGCAGTGCTCGACAGGGTTGCGCCTGTTCGCCGCCCTGGCCGTGGTGGCCTTCCACTTCGACCGGCCTGAGCCAGAACTGGCAGGAGCCGAAGCAGGAGCTCTACCCGCAGATCTTCCCGATCGCCGCGTACGGCTGGCTCGGCGTCGAGATGTTCTTCGTGATCAGCGGCTTCGTCATCTGCATGAGCGCGTGGGGTCGATCGGCTCGGCGACTTCTTCGCGTCCCGCGTGGCACGGCTCTACCCCGCCTACTGGGCCGCGATCGTGGTGACCACCACGGTCTCGGCTGCTGAGCGACGGCCCGCGCGCCGACCTGTCCCGGATCCTCGTGAACCTCACGATGCTGCAGGAGCCGCTCGGCGTGGCCGGGGTCTCGGCGTGTACTGGACGCTCTGGACCGAGTTGCACTCTGCCTGCTCTTCGCCGTCGTGGTGTGGCGGGGCGTCAACTACCGCCGGGTCGTCGGGTTCTGCCTGATCTGGACGGCCGCCTCGGTGCTCGCGGTGAGCATCAGTCTCCCCAGCTGGACTTCATCGTCGGGTCCGAGTACTCGATGTACTTCGTCGCCGGCATCGCGATGTACCTGATGTACCGGTACGGACCGTCGCTGCTGCTCTGGGGCATCGTCGGCACGTCCTGGGCGTTGGCGCTGCACCACGTGGCGGAGTGGGTGCGGATCCGGTCGGAACAGACCGAGGGCGCCGTGATCTGGCGCAACACGGCCGCGATCATCACGGTGATCTTTCTCGTGATGCTGCTGGTCGCGCTCGGCAAGCTGTCCTGGATCCGGGGCCGCTGGCTCACCGTCGCCGGCGCCCTCACCTACCCGCTGTACCTGATCCACTGGGAAGCGGGAAACGTCATTTTCGCGAAGCTCGAGCCGGTGCTCCCGTCACCGTGGCTGCGGCTCGCCGTGATCGTCGTGGCCGTCCTGGTCACCGCATGGCTGCTGTACCGGCTGGTCGAGCGGCCGCTGCAGCCGATCCTGCGCAGGCGGCTGGCCCGCTCCTTCGCCGAGATCCGGGAGCGGTCGGCGGCCGAGGACGCCTCCGGCGGCAACCCGGCCAAGCCACCGGCCCCGGCTGCCGCCCTGCCGCCGGCCGAGGCCCGAGCCGGCCGCGGCGCCGGTGACGCCGCCGGTCCCACCCCCGCATGAGACCGGTCCACGCCGGCTGTCGCCGAACGTCGAGCTGCTCTACCCGCCGCTGCCCGATCAGCCCCTGACGACGAACGGTGGGGGCGCGATGCCGCCGCTCTCCGGCAAGCCCTGGCCGTCGGCGCACTGACCGCCCGCTCGTAGGTCGCCCTGGGGTGGGCGGACTCGCTGTCTGTATCGACCCAGTAGATTGCTCCCAGGTGTGAGGCGACAGCGGCGTCGGCTCCGTTCCGCCAGCACCAGGCTGCGGGATACTGCGAGTTACAGACGCGCCGGATGGCTCCGGCCAGATCGAGGAGCATGAGATGCCCATCGCCACCCCCGAGGTTTACGCCGAGATGATCGACCGGGCGAAGGCGGATGCCTTCGCCTACCCGGCGATCAACGTCACCTCGTCGCAGACCCTCAATGCGGCGATCCGTGGTTTCGCCGAGGCCGAGAGCGACGGCATCGTCCAGGTCTCCACCGGCGGTGCGGAGTACCTCGCCGGTTCGACCGTGAAGGACATGGTCACCGGTTCGGTCGCGCTCGCCGCGTTCGCGCACGAGGTCGCCAAGAAGTACAGCGTCAACATCGCGCTGCACACCGACCACTGCCCCAAGGACAAGCTCGACAAGTTCGTCCGCCCGCTGCTCCAGATCAGCCAGGAGCGCGTCGCCAAGGGTGAGACGCCGCTGTTCCAGTCGCACATGTGGGACGGCTCCGCGGTGCCGCTGGAGGAGAACCTCACGATCGCGGCCGAGCTGCTCGAAGAGGCCCGCAAGGCGAACATCATCCTCGAGATCGAGGTCGGCGTGGTCGGCGGCGAAGAGGACGGCGTCGACAACGAGATCAACGACAAGCTCTACACGACCGCCGAGGACTTCCTCCGCACGGTCGAGGTGCTGGGCACCGGCGAGAAGGGCCGCTACCTGCTGGCCGCGACCTTCGGCAACGTGCACGGCGTCTACAAGCCGGGCAACGTGAAGCTCAAGCCCTCCATCCTCAAGGAGGGCCAGGACGTGGTGGCGCAGAAGGTCGGCCTCCCGGCCGGCTCGAAGCCCTTCGACCTGGTGTTCCACGGTGGGTCCGGTTCGCTGCTGTCCGAGATCCGGGAGGCCCTGGACTACGGCGTTGTGAAGATGAACGTCGACACCGACACCCAGTACGCGTTCACTCGGCCGGTCGTCGACCACATGTTCAAGAACTACGACGGCGTGCTGAAGATCGACGGCGAGGTCGGCAACAAGAAGCTGTACGACCCGCGCGCCTACGGCAAGTCGGCCGAGGGCGGCATGGCGGCTCGCGTGGTCGAGGCCTGCGAGAACCTGCGTTCGGCCGGTACCGCCCTCGGCAAGTAGGCACCACCCACAGCGTTTTCCACAGGCGAGGCCGTATCCACAGATCGTGGGTGCGGCCTCGCCTGCTGTCGTGCCCGGCGACAGACTTAGCTAGCTGCCTAGCTAACGGCGGCGTACCGTTGGGCGCATGGTGGAGGTCGGTGTGCACGAGGCGAAGACGAAGCTCTCCAAGCTGCTCGCCCTGGTCGAGGCGGGCGAGGACGTCGTGATCACACGGGGCGGCAAGCCGGTGGCGAAGCTGGTGCCGGTGGAGCGTCCCGGCGATCGGCCGCTCGGCGCGTGGGCCGGTCAGGTCAAGATGGCCGACGACTTTGACGAGACGCCGGAGTGGCTGATCGAGGAGTTCTACAAATGACCGTCCTGCTCGACACCAATGTCGTGTTGTGGCTGGTCATGGCACCGGATCGGTTGTCGGAACAGGTCAGGGAGCTACTCAGAGCCGGGGCCACGCCAGTGCTCTTCTCGGCGGCGAGCGCCTGGGAGATGTCGATCAAGTGGAGCCTGGGCAAGCTGGAGCTGCCGGCGCCGCCGCGTGAGCTGATGCCCTCGATGACCCGGGTGTTCAACCTGACCGCGCTGCCGATCAGCCATGCGCATGCGACGGCCGTCGCGAGCCTCCCCGATCACCACCGCGACCCGTTCGACCGGGTGCTGGTCGCGCAGGCGCAGGTCGAGGGCGTACCGATCGTGACGGCCGACCCGATGATCGCCAAGTACGAGGTGGAGGTGATCTCGGCTACGACGTGAGGATCGCGACCGCCTCGTGCACGTCGTCGGTGAGGTGGACGAGCTTGTCCAGCACCGGGTCGGCTGCCAGCCCGAAGAGCGGCCTGAGCAGGGCTTCCACCGGCAGCACGTCGGTCCAGTAGGCGCGGTCGAGGAAGATCATCGGCCCGGAGGCGCCGTCGCTGCCGTAATACGCCTTGGTCGCAGACTGGAACACCTCCTGGACCGTGCCGGCCCGGCCCGGTGCGAACACGATGCCGCCGCGGCAGACCCGCAGGATCGTGTCCTCGCGAATAGCGTTGGAGAAGTACTTCGCGATCCGGCCGGCGAACAGGTTGGCCGGCTCGTGGCCGTAGAGCCAGGTGGGGATCGCCAGCCCGCCGCCGCGCGCCCAGCTCACCGGGTCGGTGTCGTGCGTCGGCAGTGGCCAGCGATCCCGCACGGCGAGCGCGGCGGCCGTGTACGGGTCGTGGTCGTGGAAGTCCGGTGCGGTGGCGAGGTCGGCGATTGCGGCATGCAACGCCTCGTCGTCGTGATTGGCCAGGTAGGCGCCGAGGTTCGCGGCTTCCATGACGCCAGGGCCGCCGCCGGTGAGCACGAGACAGCCGGCCCGGGCGAGCTGGCGGCCCAACTCGGCCGCCTGCCGGTACGCGGTCGAACCGCGCGGCTCCGCGTGGCCGCCCATCACGCCGATGACCGGCCGGCCGCCGGTGACGGTCGCCCAGACCGTGAGCAGATCGCCGAGCGCGTTGTCGACGCCGTGGTCGTGCAGCCGCTGGGCCAGCGCCTCGCGGAGGTCCGGCAGCGCCCCGCCGTGGGCGAGGAAGTGCTGGTAGACCTGGGTGTCGAACATCGTGGCGAAGGTGCCGTCGAAGCCGGCAGCGAGGTCGGGCGCGGTGTACAGGTTCGCCGGATGAGTTGGGTACGGCACGGTCGTGATCGCCCTGATGACCTGTGCCCCCCGCCGCACCAGGTCCGCCTCGATGTCGGTCGAGCCGAGCCGGCAGCCGAGGAACAACGTCTCGCGGACGTCGAGGCCAGCCAGGTCGACCGCGCTCAGATCCAGGCCCTGGACCACGGCACCGGCCACGCTCCCGGTGTTGGCGCGCGCGGCGAACTCGGCGACGGACTCGAACTCGTCCGGGGTTACGTCCATGTGCTCATAGTGCCGTTCCAGCGCGAGCACCCGGGCGGGCGCCACCCGGGTCGGCTACGGTCGTGCTGATCAGTGCTGCTCCCACGACCGGGTGGCATTTCGCACAATACGTCGACGCCGTTACCGGCGGTTCACCTGATCGCGACAGGATGTAGTACATGAGCCTTCCCCAGAATCTGCTGCCCCAACCGCCTGAGACGCTGCTGCCGGCAAACCCCGAGGCAGAAGCGGCACTCGCGGCGGCGCACGCCGGCTCGACGGATCTCGCTGCGGCCGCCGCCGCATTCCCCACCTTCAGCGCCGCCTGGGCAGCCCTCGCTGACCAGGCCTTCGCCGAGGGTGAGGTGATCGCGTCGTACGCCTACGCACGCACCGGTTACCACCGCGGTCTGGACTCGCTCCGCCGCAACGGGTGGAAGGGCCACGGCCCCGTGCCGTGGTCACATGAGCCCAATCAGGGCTTCCTGCGTTGTCTCAACGCGCTCGCCCGCGCCGCCAGCGAGATCGGCGAGGCGGACGAAGCCGCGCGTTGTGCCCAGTTCCTGCGTGACTGTGACCCCTCGGCGGCCGATCACATCTGAGCCGCCCGGTGCAGCAGGCCGCGTCCCGGAAAGCCGGGACGCGGCCTGCTGCATGTCCAGCCCCGGCCTCCGGCCCGGCCTCCGGCCTCCGGCCGGGCCCGGCCGGCCGCCTCCTCCTGCTTTGGGCGACATTTTCTCGGCTATGGCCGAGAAAATGTCGCCCAAAGGGCGGGGGGGGGGGGGGGGGTGGGGTGGCAGCCACGTCGGCTGGAAACGGTCAAGGTGGGGCCGATCACTCCCGCAGTGCGGTATTCGCCAGACAGCGCGACCGATCACGTGTCAGCGTTGATACGTAGCGCTATCGACCTCCAACTCAGCGTGGCAGTCGGTGGCGCCGCGGTACTGGCCATCGTCGTCCGGGCGCTCCGCGGCCGCTGTGATCCAGCGGTTCGGGGCCAATGGCGCGGTCGGTCGCCGCGTCGCCGCTCCCCGCCCCTCCACGAGAAGGAAGGCCACCAGCATGGCGTACGAGATCGACTACAGCGCCTGGCCACTGGTCCGGGTCCGCGCCGATGGCCAGCTCAGCACGGACACCGCCCACATCGCGGTCAGCGCGTTCGAGGCTCTGCTCGCCCGACGCCAGCCGTTCGCGGTCGCCTACGACGGTGGCGACGGCGCGACGTCCCAGGAGGACGCTGGCCCCATCGTCTGGAATTGGATCGACCAGCGCCGCGCCGAGCTGGACGCGTACTGCGTGGCCTGGGCGAACTACATGCCGGACGACCAGAGCCGGGTCGCCACCGAGCAGCACTACTCCCGCAAGGCCGGCATGCCGCTGCGTGCCTTCGCCACCTGGCGCGAGACCGAGGACTGGGCCGGCGACCAGATCAAGGTGACCGTCCCGCACTGACCGACCAGCCGCCCACCCCACCCAGGGATTCGGGCGACATCTTCAGTGCTATAGCACTGAAGATGTCGCCCAAAGCGGAGGGTTGAGGCGGTCGAGTCCGGTCAGAGGCCTTCGGCGATGGCGGCGGCGATCCGTAGCCAGGCTTCCCTGGTGTCCTGAGAGAGCTCGCCGTAGCGGATCGGCTCGCCCGAGTCGAGCAGCCGCTCGTACGGCGCGATCAGCACCTGCCTGGTCCGCGCCGCGAAGTGCCGCTGGATCGCGGGCAGGTCGACGCCCTTACGGCTGGCCGGCATCGACACCACGCTGACCGCCTGGCGAACCAGCTGGTCACGGCCGGTCTGCTCCAGGTGGTCCAGCATCCGGGCCGCGGTCTCGGCGGAGTCGCCCCGAGCCGACATCGTGACCACGAGCTGGTCGGTGGCGTCGATCGCGGCCTGCCAGTTCTCGGCCCGCACGTTGTTGCCGGTGTCCACGATGATCAGCTTGTAGAACCGGCTGACCACCTCGCGGATGTCACCGAACGCCTGCGCCGTGAGCATCTCGCCGGCGGTGGCCGACTCGTCGCTGGCGAGTACGTCGAACATCGCCTCGGCCTGGGACCGGACGTAGCTCGACAGGTCGCCGACCCGCCCGTGCACGCCCATGAACGTGCTCAGGTCGTGCAGCACGTCGCGGACGGTCCGGGTGTGGAAGTCCTGCTGGGCGCGCATCCCGAGCGTGCCCTGGGTCTCGTTGTTGTCCCAGGCCAGCACGTAGCCGCCGCGGCTCTGGCCGAACGTCATCGCGGTCATCAGCACGGCGACCGTCTTGCCGGCGCCGCCCTTCGGGTTGACCACGGTGATCTGGCGCAGGCCACCGAAGTTCCGCCGGACCTTCTTGATGGACTCGCGGTAGTCGCGTTCCTTCCGGGACGGCGCCGGCGCCACCATGCCGAAGCTCACCCGGCGGATCAGCGCCGGCACGCCCATGGTCGCCTCGGGCGCGGTCGGCTTGTGCGCACGCCGGGCCGCGAACTCCTCCGCCGTGGGCGGTGGCGCCATCGGCTGCGCCGGCTGCGGCGGGGCCGGTACCTGCGGGTGCTGCCCACTGTGGTGCTGGCCGGGCTGGTACTGCGCCTGCTGCGGCTGCCCCGGTTGGCCTGGCTGCGCGGCCTGGCTCTGCGGGTGGGGCTGGTACGGCTGCGGGGCGTACGGGTTCGTTGCCTGTGGATATCCCGGCGACTGTGGATAACCCTGTTGCGGGGGGTAACCGGGCGACTGCGGCTGAGCCTGCTGCTGCGGCTCGGCCGGCGGTTGGTAGTAAGCCTGGTCCGGCTGCCCGTACGGGCCCTGCTGTTCCGGCCGTGGCGGGAACGCATGCTGGCTGACCTGCGGCGATGCGCCGTAGGGCGGCGGTGCGTAGGACTCGGCCGGCGGGTACTGATCCGGGCCGCCGTACGGCGCGGGCTCGGCGGCCCGCCGGGTCGTGTGCGCGCGTAAGGGTCGGCGTAGCCGTACTGGCCCGCGTAGGGCTCCTGGTACTGCTCGGGCTGCGGCGCCGGCTCGCCGGGCTGCTCGCCGGCCGCGGCGTACGGGCCGGTGGCGGGCGGGGCGTACGGATCGGTGCTCTGCGGGCCGGCTCCGGTCAGCGGTTCCTGCGCGTACGGATCGTTCGTGGGCTGCTCGACCGGCGTACGGGTCACCGGCCAGCGGGTCGGTGGCGGGCGGGGCGTAGGCCTCCGGCGGGGCCGGTGACCCGTAGCCGCCCGGCGCGAACTGGGTCTGGTCCGGATCCGGCTGCCCGGCCGGCGGTTGCGGCGGATCGGCGGCCGCCGGATCGGTGTACTGGGTGGTGCCGCCGTACGGGAACGTCGGCTCGGCTGGGCGCGTACTGGCCGGACGGCGGCGCGTACGGGTCGGCCGGCGGCCCCGAGGTCGGCTGGCTCTGCTGCCCCGGGATGCCGTACGGACGTTGCGACACGTAGGGCCGGCTCAGCGCGGAGGGCTGCGGGACGTCGTCACCCTGGGGCCGGTTCGCGTCGTCCACCCGGTGCGCCTCCGGGTGATCGGGGTGGGCCCGGGAGGCGGTGTCGAACCACGACTGGGTCTGGCCGGCCGGGTCCAGCGCGTCGGGGTGATCGGCGTCGGCGTGCCGGCCGGAGCGGGAGCCGGTGACGAACTCCTGCGGCTCCTCACGCTGGGTACGCAGCGGGGGTAGCGACGTCCAGCCGGCGGGCACATCGTCGTCGTCATCCTCGGGGTGGTGCTCGTCGAGCGGGGCGCGGGGTACGCGCCCGAGGGACCGTCCGCACCGCCGGCCCGGTTCGCGGGCCGCTCCTTCTCCGCCCAACCCGGCTGGGACGCGAAGTGCTCGGCGGACCACGGTGCCACCCGCTCGGCGGACGGCGAAGGGATGTCCTGGACGCCGGGCCATCCGGTCGCGGACGCCTGCGCCTGGTCCGGCGACCACCGGCTGCGGTGCGCCGTTGGTCCGGCCGGCGTCGGGGCCCGGGTTCTGACCGTTGTCCTGCACGGGTATGACCCCCTGTGTCGTCCTGCGTGTCGAGCGGCTGTGCGTTCACTGTTGCAAGCTCAGCGTCGCCGAGATGTCGATTCTGCGCTACCGGCTCCACCCCACGGTGGCGTATCCACAGGTAAATGCGCCAAGTGTCGGAAAAGAACCGCCCCTGGGTGGACGCTACCCGTCGAGCGAGCCAACGCCCAGGCATGACGCACACGTCGGCCTTACCCGACACCGCGTGATCACAACCGTGACCCGCTCCGCGCCAGTCGCCCCACCGGACACCGAAGCTTACCGGCGCTACGCGTAGACCGCCCAGGCATCGCGCTCCATCCACCAGGTGCGCTTGCGGGTGAGCGTGCCGTCCACGCCGTCGTCGGTGTACGGCACCTCCGGGGAGTGCAGCGTGATGGCCACCGCACGGCCGCGCGCCCGGCGGACCTCGATGCCGGTCGCGGAGGGCAACGCGATCCCCACCTCGAGCAACCCGTCGGCGGGGTCGGCCGCGCTGACGAGCGGGACGCCGCCGAGGGACGCGTAGCCGTCGGCGTTGGCGATCGCGCAGCCGATCAGGGCCTCGGACCCGGTGCTCAGCACCTTCTCGTCGACGTCGATCCGGGCCTTCCAGCCCAGCGGCCGGCCGGCCTCGTCGGCGGCGCCGATCAGCGCGCCGTGCAGGGTCACCGAGCCGCCGTCGTTCCGCAGCAGGTCGAGCCGGCGGACCTCACCGGCCAGCACCGCGGCGGCGACCCCGGCGGGCGCGCGGACCAGGCCGAGCCGGTCGGCCAGGTCCGGGATGGCACCCGGAGCGCCGGTGGACGGGTCGAGCGGCAGCACGCCGACGGCGCGCAGGTCGGGCACGGTGCGGTCGGCCGGCAGGGTGTCCGGGCGTTCGCCGCCGCGGGGCAGCACCGCACGGACCATCCGGCGCAGCACCGCGCGGAGCTGGCCGTCACCGCCGGCGACCACGATCCGGGCGTCGAGTCTCCTCGGCCCGGCGGAGCGCGGAGTCGACCTCCGCATCGGAGTCGAGCGGCACCACCTCGACCGTGGCGCCCTTGCGGAGGGCGTCCACGCAGGAGAGGACAGGTACCCGGCTGGCCGTCTCCGGCCCCGGCGCGAACAGCAGCACATGCACGTTCGTTAGCCTTTCATCGCAGGGTCACCGGCGCGCGCACGCCCCCGGTGCTCTGCCATCAGCGCCAGGTGAGGGCTGATGAGGTCTCCCGAGGAGGAGTTTCAGCATGCCCGCACTCGTGCTCATCGGCGCCCAGTGGGGTGACGAGGGGAAGGGCAAGGCCACCGATCTACTCGGTGGCCAGGTCCAGTACGTCGTCCGCTACCAGGGCGGCAACAACGCTGGTCACACCGTGATCACCCCGGACGGCGAGAAGTACGCGCTGCACCTGATCCCGTCCGGGATTCTCACGCCGGGCTGCACTTCGGTGATCGGCAACGGCGTGGTGGTGGACCCGGGCGTGCTGATCGGCGAGATGGACGGCCTGATCGAGCGTGGCGTGGACGTCGCCAACCTGCTGGTCTCCGCCGACGCGCACCTGATCATGCCGCACCACCGTGCGCTGGATAAGGTCACCGAGCGGTACCTCGGCAGCGCGCGGATCGGCACCACCGGCCGCGGCATCGGCCCGGCGTACGGCGACAAGGTGGCCCGGATCGGCATCCGCGTGGCCGACCTGCTCGACCCGGGCATCTTCCGGGCCAAGCTGGAGGTGGCGCTGCGGGAGAAGAACCAGATCCTGGTCAAGGTCTACAACCGCAAGGCCATCGACGTGGACGAGGTGGTCGAGGAGTACGCCGCGTACGCGGAGCGGCCTCACCCCGCACATCGCCGACACCCGGCTGATGCTGAACAAGGCGCTGGAGCGTGGCGAGAACGTCCTGCTCGAGGGCTCGCAGGGCACCCTGCTGGACGTCGACCACGGCACGTATCCGTTCGTCACCTCGTCCAACCCGACCTCCGGCGGCGCGGCCACCGGCAGCGGCATCGGGCCGGGCAAGATCGGCACCGGTCATCGGGATCCTGAAGGCGTACACCACCCGGGTCGGCTCCGGCCCGTTCCCGACCGAGCTGTTCGACGAGAACGGCGCGTTCCTGCAGCAAGGTCGGCGGCGAGGTCGGCGTGACCACCGGCCGCAACCGGCGCTGCGGCTGGTTCGACGCCGTGATCGCCCGCTACGCGACCAGAGTGAACGGCCTCACCGACATCTTCCTCACGAAGCTGGACGTGCTTCCACGCTGCCGCGGGTCCCGATCTGCGTCGCCTACGACGTGGACGGCGAGCGGTGCGAGGACATGCCGATGACGCAGACCGGCTTCCACCACGCCAAGCCCGTGTACGAGTACCTGGACGGCTGGTGGGAGGACATCTCCGGCTGCCGCAAGTTCGACGAGCTGCCCGCGAACGCGCAGGCGTACGTGCGGCGGATCGAGGAGCTGTCCGGCACCCGGGTCAGCGTGGTCGGCGTCGGCCCCGGGCGGGACCAGAACGTCACCATCCACGACCTGATCTAGACCCGCGCGGCCACTCCGCCACCCCGCCAACCCTCGCGCTTTGGGCGACATCTTCACGGCTACGACCGTGAAGATGTCGCCCAAAGCCGTGAGAGGGCCCGGTGCCGGCGGCAGTGACTTGCGCCACGCCGGCGCGGAACCGCAGGTCACGGGCTTCGGCGAGTGACTATCAGGTAAGCGTCCTCGGCTGAACGAGGTTTACTGAAAGTCGGGACGAGAAGCGGGGGTCGTGCGACCTTTGAGTCACCCGTTCGGCGTTGGCGCAGCAGTTGTGGGTGGAATGGGGGAACTGTGGCGCGGAAGCGAATTTCGGTGGCGATCGTGACCGCCACGCTCCTGATCGGTGGCGGCTACGCGATGGCCCTTCCGAACGCGGCACCGGCCGACGCGCTGCTCTCCGGCTCGCAGGTGGGCAAGAACTGGGTCGGCAGCTGGTCGGCCAGCCCGTCGGGTGGGGTGAGCCGGCGCGGCTACCCGAACCACACGTTCCGCAACGTGGTCCACCTGAGCATCGGCGGTAGCCGGATCAGGGTGCGGCTCTCGAACACGTTCGGGAACACGCCAGTTCACATCACGGCCACCGTGGCGCTGCCCAAGACCTCCGGGACGGCGGACGCGATGCCCGGCTCGATGCGCACGCTCACCTTCTCCGGCCGTCGCCTGATCACCATCCCGGCCAGGGCACAGGTGCTGAGCGACCCGGTCACGCTGCCGGTGCGAGCCGACTCGGACCTGTTCGTCACCACGTACACGCCGCGACCGTCGGGTCCGGTCACGATCCACCGCGGCGCGAACCAGACCAGCTTCCTCACCACGCGCGGTGACCACTCGGCGGAGGTGCGCGGTGCCGCCTTCGCCCGGCGCACCACGGTCTGGCACTACGTGAGCGGGGTCGACGTGGATGCGACGCCGGGCACCCGGTCCGTGGTCGCGCTCGGTGACTCGATCACCGACGGATACAAGTCCGGCATCGACCGGAACGCGCGCTGGCCGGACCTGCTGTCCGATCGGCTCGCCGAGCGAGAGTCGGGGCCGAGGCTGGCCGTGCTGAACGCCGGGATCAGCGGCAACCGGCTGACCAGGGACAGCACCGGCGCCGGCCCTCGGGCGCTCAACCGGCTGGCCCGTGACGTCTTCTCAGCTCCCGGCCTGCGCACGGTGATCGTGCTGGAGGGGGTCAACGACATCAAGCAGGTGCCGCGGTCGGACAACTCCGCCGAGCTGATCGCCGCGCTCCGGAGCGTCGCGGCGCAGGCCCGGATCCGTGGGGTCCGGGTGGTCTGCGGCACGATCCTGCCGTTCCAGGGCTGGCGCGGCTACGACGCGTTGGGCGAGCGGATCCGGCAGCGGGTGAACGCCTTCATCCGGACCACCGACGTGTTCGACGCGTTGGTCGACTTCGACGCCGTGGTCCGCGACCCGCAGCGACCGACCCGCCTGCTGGCCCGCTACGACAGCGGCGATCACCTCCACCCGAGCGCGGCGGGCCTCCGCGCGATGGCCGAGGCGATCGATCTCTCCGCCCTCTAGACCCGGCTGCAGGCGGCGGGCGCGCCGGCCCGCCCGCCGCCCGCCTGACCCGAACCGGACTTTCGGGGTTTCTCGGGCATACGACGGGCAGTCCGTAGCCCCGCTTTCCCCGAAAGTCCGGTTTCGAGGGGGCGGGGTCGGTACGGCCCGCCTGGACGTCCCGCGCGGCTGTCCGATCGGAGGATGGCCGCAGGTCAGGGGCGGTTCGCCCGTTCCGTCATCGTCTGAGCGAATCTCTTTGCGAGAAGACGCACAGAATGCCCCGGCAGGTCTGACATGCGGCGCGACGAAGTGCAACAGTGGATGGCCTGACCCCGAGCGGAAGGCGAGTCTTGCGCGGACGACATCGGCATAGACACACCATTCCCCGGTTACGCCTGGCGATCTTTTCGGTGGCGGCGGTCGCGACCCTCGGCCTCACCGTGGTCGGCGTGACGGCGTTCAGCCGGGACGATCCGACCGCCGACAGCCTCTCGGTGACCAATCCGTCGCCGAGCCGCACCCTCGATCCGCGCGCCGATCGGGACCAGCGCCCGTCGGCCACCCCCAGCCCGAACGCATCGAAATCGAGCCTGCCGAAGCCGGCGCCGAAGGCGACCACGCCCGCGCCGAAGCCGAGCACGCCGGTCTCCAAGGCGCCGCCGCCGCGGCCAGCGCCGACCACCGCCCCGCCCCGCAAGCCACCGCCGACCACCCCGCCACCGGCGGACAAGGCACCGGCCCCGGCCACCTGCGGCGCCTCGTTCTACGACCAGGGCGAGACCACTGCCAACGGCGAGCCGTTCGACCCCAACGGGATGACCGCGGCGCACAAGACGCTCGCGTTCAACACGATGGTCAAGATCACCAACACGGCCAACGGCAAGAGCGTGACCGTGCGGATCAACGACCGTGGCCCGTTCGTGGAGGATCGCTGCCTCGATCTCGCCCGCGGCGCGTTCGAGCGGATCGCCTCGGTGAGCACCGGCGTCATCACGGTCCAGTTCCAGGTGCTCTGAGCGCGCCGCGCGTCAAGCCAGCCTCACTGGCAGGTCTGGCCGAACCGGCGCCCCAGAAGTGGTGCCAACTGGGTCTTGAGCTCGAGTCCGGTCATGAACCAGCGTGGACGCATCCGACGAAGGGACGTCCATGGCATGGCGGCGACGCATGGGTCGACGGCGAGCCCGACGGGTTCGAATCCGGCCCGTGGCAAGGTCGTGACCAGCCGGTGCCGTTGCGGTTCGAATCCGCCCCTGACCGGCGGATTTGAACCGCAACCCCACTGACGACCGTGGAGGCACCGTTGTTCACTCCTGATCCCGACGCCGGCCAGCACGTCTACGACCTGGACCGCGCGCACGTGTTCCACTCCTGGTCAGCGCAGGCGCAGCTCAAGCCGCTGCCGATCGCCGCGGCGCAGGGCGTGTACTTCTGGGACTACGACGGCAACCGGTATCTGGACTTCTCCTCCCAACTGGTGAACGTCAACATCGGGCACCAGCACCCCAAGGTGGTCGCGGCGATCCAGGAGCAGGCCGGGAAGCTGTGCACGGTCGCGCCGCAGCACGCCAACGACGTGCGCGCCGAGGCGGCCCGGCTGGTGGTCGAGCGGGCGCCCGAGGGCCTGAACAGGGTGTTCTTCACCAACGGCGGTGCGGACGCGATCGAGAACGCGGTGCGGATGGCCCGGCTGCACACCGGCCGGCAGAAGATCCTCACCACGTACCGCTCGTACCACGGCAACACGGCCACGGCGATCCAGATGACCGGCGATCCGCGCCGCTGGGCCAACGAGGGCTCGGCGCCGGGAATCGTGCACTTCTTCGGCCCGTACCCGTACCGCTCGATGTTCTACGCGGCGGACGAGGTGGAGGAGTGTGCCCGCGCGCTCGACCACCTGGAGGCCGTGGTCGCGTTCGAGGGGCCGGCGACGATCGCGGCGATCGTGCTGGAGACGATCCCCGGCACCGCCGGCGTGCTGGTGCCGCCGGACGGCTACCTCGAAGGGGTCCGGGAGATCTGTGACCGGTACGGGATCCTGTTCGTCGCCGACGAGGTGATGGCCGGGTTCGGTCGGGCCGGCGAGTGGTTCGCGTTCGACCGGTGGGGCGTGGCGCCCGACCTGATCACGTTCGCCAAGGGCGTGAACTCGGGATACGTGCCGCTGGGCGGGGTGGTCATCTCGGACGCGGTGGCCGACACGTTCGCGGACCGCCCGTTCCCCGGCGGCCTCACGTACTCCGGCCACCCGCTGGCCTGCGCGGCGGCGGTCGGGGCGCTGACCGCGATGGCCGAGGAGGGCATCGTCGAGAACGCCCGCCGGGTCGGCGAGGAGATCATCGGGCCGGGGCTGAGCGAGCTCGCCGACCGGCATCCCGTGATCGGTGAGGCGCGCGGGCTCGGCGTGTTCTGGGCGCTCGACCTCGTGCGCGATCGGGACACCCGGGAGCCGCTGGTGCCGTACAACGCGTCCGGCGAGGCGAACGCCCCGATGGCGGAGCTGGTCGGCGAGGCGCGCAGGCGCGGGCTGATGCCGTTCGTCAACATGAACCGCCTGCACGTGGTGCCGCCGTGCACGATCACCGACGCCGAGGCCAAGGACGGCCTGGCCATCCTCGACGAGGTCCTCACGGTCACCGACCAGCACTACACCGGCTAGAACCCCAAACCCCGAAAACCGTTCCGATCACGCCCGGCCGGCCGGCAGCTGACGCGCCCCGGCCGGCGTGATCGTCAGCGGCCCCCGCCGCCCCAACCCTCAGGGACAAACCGGACTTGCGGGACCAACGTGGCTACGTGCGCCCGTTGTAGGCACGGAAGTCCCGCAAGTCCGGTTCGCCCGGCGCGCGTGGGCCTCGCCGGCGAGCGGGCCACGACGCCACGCGGCCCGGGCACGCGAGCCCGCCGGCCGGCTCGGCGTGCCCACATCGCGGTCGCTTCGGGCGTTAGGACAGAATCTCCTCGGAATTGATCCGTCGCCGCATGCAACCTTCCAGGCCGTTCGCTACCTGTTAACGCCTGGCAGGGGAGGTCAGATGAAAGCCGAGCAGGAACGCGAGTTCACCGACTACGTCGCGGCGAGGTCCGCCGCGATGGGGCGGACCGCGCATCTGCTCTGTGGTGACTGGCATCGTGCGGAAGATCTCGTGCAGTCGGTGTGCGTCCGGCTGTACGCGGTCTGGCCGCGGCTACAGGCCAGGGACGCCGTGGATGGCTATGTCCGGAAGATGATCGTCCGGGCGTACCTGAACGAGCGTCGCCGGCCGTGGCGCCGGGAGCAGAGCACCGCCGAGACCCCCGAGGTGGCCACCTCGGGCGGGTACGGCGGGGTCGAGACCAGGATGGTGCTGCTCGACGCGCTCGCCGGCCTGCCGCCCAAGCAGCGTGCCGTCGTGGTGCTGCGTTACTGGGAGGACTACTCCCTCGATGACGCGGCCGCGGCGCTGGGCTGTTCGGTCGGCACGGTGAAGAGCCAGTCGTCACGCGCTCTCGCGACCCTCCGCACACGATTCGACCGGGATCCTGCCGCTGCCGGTGGTGCTCCGCACGGTGATGGAGGCGAAGGATGAGCGAGATGAGCGAGAACGACGTCAAAGAGGCGTTCGACGCCTACCGGGCCGAGCCGGGCGGTGAGGTGCGGCTGGACACGGCGAGCATCACGACCGCCGGTCGTCGGCGCGTGCAACGGAACCGGGTACTGATGGGCGTGGGCGGCTTCGTGGTCGCCGCGGCGCTCGTCGGGGTGGCGATCCCGGTGTTCACGGGCGGCGACGGCAACCAGTCGGTGACCGTGGCCGATTCCCCGGGCAAGCTCTCCCGCCGCGCTACCGGACGCGACGTGAACACCCTGTTCGCCGACGCGCACGGTTGGCAGAAGAGCGCCAAGGTGCAGGTCGGCGGGGTCGCCGGGAAGTCGGCCGCGAGCTTCCTGGCGAAGCTGGGAGCCGGCGGCGCCCGCCAACGCCGACGTGGCGTGGCAGCCGTCCATGGACGACGCCAAGCAGCCCGGCGCGCAGTTCGTGCTGTTCACCTGGGTCGAAGGGCGGCAAGGCGGCCGAGAGGCTTGCTGTCGATCCGACGCCAACCCGATCTACACGGCGATCTACCCGCCGTCGTACCAGGTCTGCCCGAGCTCGCCCAAGAGCGGCACGACCTGCTCCGTCCGCAAGGTCGACGGGAAGGGCTGGCTCAAGGAGATCCGCAGCACCGAGAACGGCCAGCAGACACTGCGGGTCAGCCTGCAGCGCGACGACGGCCCCGCGGTCGACTTCGTACTCAGCCAGGGCGCGGCCACCAGCGCCGGTCTGGCCAAGGGCATGCAGCCGGTGGGAGCGTTCCTGTTCGAGGCCGAGCCGATCAGCAAGGCCGTCCTCGAAACTCGATGAAATCGCTGGTCAACGCCGTGATGGTCGCCGGCCGCACCCGCTCTGTGGAGCGGTGCGGCCGGCCTGCGGGCGACGATCGTTCCCGGAAGGCCGTAGGCTCTTTCAACGTGCGCGTACTCGTAATCGGTGGCGGCGCCCGCGAACACGCTCTGTGTGCCGCGCTGGCAGCCGATCCCTCCGTCGATCATCTGCTCTGTGCTCCCGGTAACCCCGGGATCGCCGCGGTCGCCGAAATGCGGCCGGTCGAAGCCACCAACCCCGCCGCCGTCGCCGCACTCGCGGTGGACGTCGACGCCGACCTGGTCGTGGTCGGGCCGGAGGCACCGCTGGTCGCGGGCGTCGCCGACGCGGTCCGCAAGGCCGGCATCACCTGCTTCGGCCCGTCGGCCGCGGCGGCCCGGCTGGAGGGTTCCAAGTCGTTCGCCAAGTCGGTCATGACGGCCGCCGGCGTACCGACCGCCGAGGCCCGGACCTGCGACGATCCGGCCCAGGTGAGCGCGGCGCTCGATCTGTTCGGCGCGCCGTACGTGGTGAAGAACGACGGGCTCGCCGCCGGCAAGGGCGTGGTGGTCACGGACGACCGGGACGCCGCGCTGGCCCACGCCGCCGCCTGCGGCCGGGTCATCGTCGAGGAGTTCCTGGACGGGCCGGAGGTGTCGCTCTTCGTCGTCACCGACGGGGTGACCGCGCTGCCGCTGCTGCCGGCCCAGGACTTCAAGCGCATCGGGGACGGCGACGCCGGCCCCAACACCGGCGGCATGGGCGCCTACAGCCCGCTGCCCTGGGCGCCGCCCGGGCTGGTGGCCGAGGTGATGGCCTCCGTGGTCCGCCCCACGCTCAGCGAGCTGGCGCGCCGCGGTGCGCCGTTCGCCGGCCTGCTCTACGTGGGCCTCGCGCTCAGCACCCAGGGGCCGCGCGTGGTGGAGTTCAACGCGCGCTTCGGCGACCCGGAGACCCAGTCGGTGCTCGCGCTGCTGGAGACCCCCCTCGCCGGCCTGCTGTACGCCGCGGCCAGCGGGAGCCTCGCCGCCGAACCGCCGCTGCGCTGGCGCGAGGGCTCCGCGGTGACCGTGGTGCTCGCGGCCGCCGGCTACCCGGGCACCCCGCGTGGCGGTGACGTCATCACCGGTGCCGAGGACGGTCCGGACGGGGCGACGGCCGGTGTGCTGCACGCGGGCACCGGCCGCCGCGACGACGGGGCGCTGGTCACGGCCGGTGGCCGGGTGCTCTCGCTCACCGGCACCGGCGTCGACCTGGTGGCCGCCCGCGAGGCGGTCTACGGGCTGGTCGAGCGGGTCACCTTCGACGGCGCCCAACACCGCACCGACATCGCCGCCAAGGCCGCCGAAGGCGCCGTCGTCCCGGCCTGAGCCGACCGGGACGACCGCGCTCAACCGATCAGCCCGACGAGCGCATTCAGCACACTCCCAGCGCGGGCTGGTCGGTGTATCCCTGCGCGCCGCCACGGTGGAAGAGCTGCCGGTCGAGTGCGGCCAGCGGGGCACCGGCGGCGATCCGCATCGGCAGGTCCGGGTTGGCGATGAAGAGCCGGCCGAACGCGACCACGTCGGCGTCCCCGGACAGCAGCAGCTTCTCGCCGAGCTCGGGGCTGCTCGGCTCCACCGGGTCGTAGTTGCCGATCAGGGTGCCCGACCAGCGCTTTCGCAGCTCGGAAATCGCCGGGTAGGTGCCCTTCTCGCTGAGGTGCAGGTAGGCGAGTCCACGCTCGTCCAGCGCGCTGACCAGCGCCGGGTAGACGCTCGCCGGATCGTTCTCCAGCACGTCGTTCTCGGGGTTGCCCGGCGAGAGGCGCAGGGCCACCCGATCGGCCCCGACCGCCGCGATCACCGCATCGACGACGTCCAGCACGAACCGGTCCCGCCGGCCGTAGGCGTCGGTGCGGAGGTTGGTGTTGTCGCCGAGGAACTGCTGGATCAGGTACCCGTTGGCACCGTGCACCTCGACCCCGTCGAAGCCGGCCTCGATGGCGTTGCTCGCGGCGGCGGCGAACGCGGCGATGGTCTCCTCGATGTCGCCGAGCGTCATCTCGCGCGGCGTCACGTAGTCCAGCTTGCCGTCGACGGTGTGGATCGTGCCGGGCGGGCGCACGGCGGACGGCGCCATCGGCAGCGTGCCCAGGGTGACCGGGTGGCTCAGCCGCCCGACGTGCCAGAGCTGCGCGAAGATCCGTCCGCCGGCGGCGTGGACCGCCGTGGTCACCTCGCGCCACCCCTCGACGTGGTCGGCGTTGGCCAGGCCCGGTACGCCGGGCTCGCCCTTGCCCGCGAGCGTCGGCCAGATCCCCTCCGTGATGATCAGGCCGGCGCTGGCGCGTTGCGCGTAGTAGGTGCGGGTGAGTGGGTTCGGGATGCCGGTGGCGTCGTCGGCGCGGTTGCGCGTCATCGGGGCCATCGCGATGCGGTTCGGCAGCGACAGGGCGGGTGAGCGGTAGGGGGTGAGGAGTGGGCTGTGCGTCACTGTCGTGGTCATGAAACGGACGCTAAACCAGATACCGGTGCTGCACACGTTGGTGGAGCCCGCAAGGCTGACAGTGGTCCCCTCAACACCCTCTTTCTAGGATGAACGTCATGAGAGATCGGCGAACTGTCCCGCCGCACCGGGGTCAGCGTCCGCGCGCTGCGCTACTACGAGGAGCAGGGCCTGCTCGAGCCGGTGCGCGGCGGCAACGGTTACCGGCGAGTTCGAGGAGGCCGACGTGACCAGGGTCGCCCAGATCCAGCTGCTGTTCTCGGCCGGCCTGTCCAGCGCCACGATCATCGGCGTGCTGCCCAGCGTCTGCGGCAGCGGCACCCAGCGGTACGAGACCCCGGAGCCGGAGCTGATCGAGGGGCTGCGGCCGGCGCGGGAGCGGATCGTGCGGCAGATCGAGGACCTGACACTCTCGCTCGCCACCCTCGACCGGGTCATGAAGGCGGCCGAGGGCTGACCGGCCGGCTCACGCGGCGACCTTGGCAGCGGTCGCCTTGGGCATGAAGCGAAGGGCGAGAACGCCGAGTGCGACGTGCGACAGGCTCGCCACCGCTGCGGCCACGTGCAGGCCGGTGACGAAGGCCGACTTCGCCTGCTCGACCGCCGCCGGCGCCACGTCGCGGAGCGCGAGCGTCTCATCCGAGCGTGGGCGTGAGGTCGGGACCCTGGAGTCGGAAGACCAGGGCCGCGAGCGAACCGAGGATCGCGATGCCCAGTGCGTTGCCGAGCTCGTTGCTGGTCTCCGCGAGCGCTCCCGCCGATCCGGCCCGTGCCGCGGGGACGGCGCCGACCGCGGTGTCGGCCACCACGGCGAACGAGATGCCGTACCCGACACCGTGCGACCACCGTCGAGGCGACGTACCAGCCGATGCCACCGGTCATCGTGGCGGGGAACAGCAACAGCAGACCGCCCGCGATCGAGAAGTGGCAGGTGGCGAACGCGGCTCGCTTGCCGATTCGATCGACCAGGTACGGGGTGACGATGCAGGTGGCCGTGAGCACCGCGGCGCCGGGCAGGGCCAGCAGGGCGACGGTCAGGATGGGCAGGTCGAGGACGGACTGGAGGTAGCTGCTCGCCAGGTAGGCGGCCGCCGACCACGCCGCCAAGGGCAGCAATCCGGTGATGATCGCGACGGTGAAGACGTGGTCGCGAAACAGCGAGAAGTCCAGCAACGGGTGCTCCGAGGCGTCCCTGCCGCCGACCGAACCACACCAGCAGGGCCAGGCCGGCGACCCCCGCGAGCACCGGACCGGACCGACGAGGCCGTCGGCGGCGGCGCGCTTGATCCCGTAGATCGTGAGCAGCAGGCCGGCGGCGGAGGTCAGCGACGCTGAGCGAGATCGACCCGGCCCGGACGGGTGGCCCGCACCTCGCGCAACAGGATCGGCGCGACGACCAGGAAGAAGGCGATGACGGGAAGGTTGATCAGGAACACCGATCCCCACCAGAACCACTCGCAGGAGAACGCCGCCCAGGATCGGGCCCACCGCGAACCCCGCCGCGAACGTGGCGGCGAAGATGCCGATGGCCTGCGCACGTCGTCGTGGGTCGGACGAACAGCTCGCTCAACACGGCCAGCGCCGACGGGAGGAGCGTGGCACCGGCCACCCCCATCAGCGCGCGAGCGGCGATGAGGAGCTCCGGGGTCGGCGCGAACGCCGCCGCGGTGGAGCCGACGCCAAACAGCGTCGCGCCGATCATCAGCAGCCTCCGCCGGCCGTGCCGGTCGCCGAGGTGGCCGAAGACGATCAGCAGGGAGCCGACGGCGAAGCCGTAAACGTCCAGCGTCCACAGGGCCTGATCGGTGGACGGCGCGAGGGCCTGGTTGATCCGGGGCATCGCCAGGAACAGGATCGACCCGTCCATGGAGACCAGCAGGACGGGTCCGAGGACGATCAGGAGCCCGAGCCAGGCTCGCGGGCCCGGTGCGTTGTTCGTGTGCGACATGTTGGAAGCGTCTGGGAAGCCGGCCCCCACAACCATGCCCCTGCGGTGGGTGCACCTGACAGGTGCAGGCACGGCATGCTGGCCCGGCATAGGCTCGATGTCGTGGAGACCCTGGGAGCGTTCCTGACGCGCCGTCGTGACCGGGTCACCCCCGCCCAGATCGGCTTGCGGCCCGGGCTCACGGCTCGGCGCGTTCCCGGCCTGCGCCGCGAGGAGCTCGCACAGCTCGCAGGAGTCAGCGCCGGCTACTACACGCGCCTGGAGCAAGGGCAGGCCGAGACCGCCTCCGAGCAGGTTCTCGATGCCGTCGCGCGAGTGCTGCGCCTCGATCGAATCGAGATCGTGCACCTGCACAACCTGTCCAGGCAACCCACCGCAGCCGGCTTTTCCGAACCGCCCCCGGAGGTTCCGCACCGACGCGTGCTGGCGCTGTTGCGGTCGCTGGGCGAGGCGACCCCGGCGGTCGTGCTGGGCCGGCGAGGGGACGTTCTGGCGTGGAACCGCAGCGGGCACTCGCTGATCGCCGAACACGTCGATTTCGACGCGCCGCAGGACCCGGCGAACCGACCTTCCGTGCCGCGCAGGTTCTTCCTCGATCCGCTCACGCGCGAGCTGTACGGCAACTGGAGCGAACTCGCGCGGGTGCACGTCGCGTACCTGAGGCTCACCGCGGGTCGACACCCCACGGACGCGCGCCTGGCGGGTCTGATCGGGGAACTCGCGATGCGCAGCGACGAGTTCGCGACGCTGTGGGCCACCGGTGACGTCGCCGACTGCACCGTGGGCACGATGCGCTTGCGGCACCCCACCCGTGGCGCCCTGAGCGTCGACTACCAGGTCTGGCTGCAACCCGACAGCCCCGACCACCGGTTGGAGATCTACACCCCGAGCTGATCGCCGCTCACGCGTCGAGCTTGGCCGCGACGTCGGCGGGGAAGCCGCCGGTCGCGATCGGACCCCAGCGCTCGATGTCGATCCGGATCAGGCACTTGCCCTGGAGCTCCATGGCGGACCGGTACTCGTCCCAGTCCGAGTGCTCGCCGGCGATGCAGCGGAAGTACTCGACCAGGGGTTCCATCGCTTCGGGTAGGTCGAGCACCTCGGCCTGGCCGTCGACCTGCACGTACGGCCCGTCCCAGTCGTCCGACAGCACGCAGATCGACACTCGCGGGTCCCGCCGGGCGTTGCGCGCCTTGACCCGCTCGGGGTACGTCGAGATGACGATCCGACCCTCGGCATCGACGCCGGCCGCCACCGGCGAGACCTGCGGCCGGCCGTCGCTCCGGGCGGTGATCAGCAGGATGCGGTGCCGCGGGCGGACGAAGTCCAGCAGCTCGTCACGGGTGGGCCGGTCGGCGGTCGCGATTCTCGGGCTCATTTTCGGAGCCTAACCCCGAACGGCGGGCCGTTCGGGATCAGGCACCGGGCCGTCATGCGGAACGTCGCAGCCCCAGGTATTGCAGGGTGGCGAAACCCAGCACCGCCACGGCCTGGGCGAGCACGATCACCTCGCCGAGCAGCGTCAGGTCGAGCCAGCCGGCCGCGAGCAGCGCGACGCTGTCGACCGTCCAGATCACGTTGCCGACGACCACGATCCAGGCCGCGACCCGGTTGACCTCGGGCCGGCTGGCGATGAAGAACAGCGCGGCGGCGTACAGCGCGAGGAAGGCGCCGACCGACCAGAGCAGCGTGGAGCTGACGCCGAATGCCGAGTCGAGCACGGCGCCGCCGGCCAGGAACGCGATTCCCATCACGCCGGACGCGGCCCCGTCGAGCTGGAGTGCGCGGCGGAGCAGGGCACGGCCGGCGCCGCGGCGGGTGAGGGTGTCGGTCTGAGCGAACATGATTCGTACCTCCGTCGTCGTGGTGAAGTGCCGACAACGTAGGTCGAGAAAAACTGCCAACTGAACCCAAACTACTGCCAACTACTGCCAGTTTCGGCACTTTCTTCGCTTGAGCGCGCGCGCAGGTCCTTGGCGATCAGCTTCGCCGCCGCGGTCTGCCAGTTGTAGAGGGTCCGCTCGGGCACTTGCTGGGCGAACCAGTCGAACGCGCGGCGGGCGTCGCCGTCCAGTCCGGCGTGGTGCGCCCGCCGACCGTACGGCCGGATCCCGACCACGTACGAGAAGTGCAGCGCGTTGTAGAACCGCCACTCGTCACTCGTGCCGAAGTCACCGTCGCGAGGCTTGAGCCGCCGGATGCTCTCGAACAGCAGCGCCTTCAGCTCGGTGGCCCGCTCCAGCGGCTGGTCGGGCGCGCCGCGCGCGGTGAGCCGGGCTTCGACGGCCGGCAGTGCCGTCAGCGGACTGTTCACCAGCTTGCCGAGGTCGCCGTACTGGGCGAGCGCGCGGCGGGTGACCCGGGCGAACTCGTCCTCGTCCAGGTCGTCGAGCGGGCTCAGCGCGGCCCGCTTCGGCAACGCGTCGGCGACGTCCCGCAGCTCGGCCCTGGACCGCTGGAGCTGCCGGTCGCCGGCGAACGCCGCCAGATCGAGCGCGCCGGCGAGCGGGCTGCCGAGCACCGGCACCGTGACCGCCGCGGCGACTGTGCCGAGCAGCAGCGAAGCCAACGTGGGAGTCAGGTCGCTGACCGCGATGGCGAGCCCGACCTGGCTGCCGAACAGGGCGGCCACGGCTGCGGAAGTGAGCAGCGAACGTGCCATGTCGGCCCGGAGCGACTCGCCCTCGGCGAACGCGTCGAAGACCGCGACCGCCAGCCCGAGCAGGGTCAGGTCGGCGCCGATGCCGGCGATGAGCAGCCCGTCCGGCAGCCAGCCGAGCGGGAAGAGCAGCGCGGCCACCCCGAGCCCGAACTGCAGCGTGATCACGGCGAGCACGCCGCCGCCGATCCTCGGGCGAAGCCGGCCCCAGCGTGCGGCGACCAACCCGACGGCCAAACCGAGCGGCGCGAGTACCAGCACGGCCAGCAAGGCCCGGGCCGGGCCGGCGGCGGTGCCGGTGCCGGCCAGCGCCGGTGCGTCCCCGGCGGCGACGATCACGGCCAACGCCGCGCCCACCAGCGGCACGAGTCCGAAGAGCCAGGCGCGGTCGAGCCGTGCCCGCCACGCCGGCTCCTCGGGCAGCAGCCGGATCACCACGCCGGTCCAGGCCAGCGCGGGTAGGCAGCCGAGCACACCCTGGACCGCGGCGGTGGTCGGCGACTCGTCCACCGTGCGCAGCGCCGCGCACGCGAGCGCACCCGCGTAGGCCAGCAGCCCGGCACCGGCCCGCCGCAGCACGGGTTTCCGTGGATCGCGGGCGATCAGGTACAGCCCGAGCCACCACGCCACGCCGAAAGCGACCACGGTCAACGCGAGCATCCCCGGACACTATCCAGCGCGCGCCCGTGCTGCGCCTGCCCTGGCCCTAGCGAGACGCGCGATGTCGGTGCCCCGACGTACCGTGCAAGGGTGGCGCTGATCTGGCAGGAGTCGCTCTTCGGCGAGGAGCCGGGCGGCCTCGCCTTCGATCGGGTCGAGCGCATCCAGCTGGACGCGAATTCCTGGCTCGACATCGTCCGCGGCTGGCTGCCGCGGCACGGCGAGCTGTTCGAAGAGCTGCGGCGGGACGCGCCATGGCGGCAGCGCGAGCGGCGGATGTACGACCGGGACGTGCTGGAGCCGAGGCTGGTGGCCGCCTGGTCGACGGCCGAGCTCGGCGCGCTGCCGGCCAGGGTCGAGGAGGCGCGCCAGGCGGTCATCGCGCGGTACCGCGTCGAGTTCGACTCCGTGCTGGTCAACCTCTATCGGGACGGCCGCGACGGGGTGGCGTGGCACGGTGACAACGTCCGTAAGGTGATGCCGCGCGCGGTCGTGGTGACGATCGGGTTGGGTGAGCGGCGGCGGTTCCTGCTCCGTCCCGGCACGTCCGGTCCGGCGGCGGTGCGGCTGGAGAGCGGCGAGGGCGATCTGATCGTGATGGGCGGCCGCTGCCAGCACGAATGGCAGCACACCGTGCCCAAGGCCGCCCGTGCCGGCGCTCGGATGTCGATCACCATGCGGCACAGCGCCGCGCTCTGATCCCCGATCCGGGAGACGTCAACGCTTCGGTTGCGCCGGCCCGTCAGGGTGATGGAGCGAGAGGAGCCCCAGATGCGGGGAGAGCGAGACGCGGAGTTCGCCGGCTACGTCGAAGGACGGATGCCGGCCTTCCGCCGCATGGCGTACCTGCTGTGTAACGACTGGGACGAGGCTGACGACCTCGTCCAGACGTCGCTGGCAAAGCTGTACACGTCCTGGCCGAGGCTGCGCAAAGTGGGCAGCGCGGACGCCTACCTTCGCCGCATCATCCTCCGCTCCTTCCTGGACGAGCGTCGCCGGTTCTGGCGACGTGAGGTACCCACCGAAGCAGTGCCGGAGACCGCCGGCCCGGCGTCGACCATCGGCGTCGAGGAACGGATGGTGCTCGTGCACGCGATTCGGTTGCTCCCGGCCAGACAGCGCGCGGTCGTCGTGCTGCGGTGCTGGGAGGACCTCTCGGTCGCGGAGACCGCGGGTGTACTCGGCTGCAGCGAGGGCGCCGTCAAGACCCATCTGTCCCGAGGGCTGGCCGCGTTGCGCACCGCGCTCGTGCCCACCGGGCCCACGCTGGAAGGACCCCGAGGATGAACTCCGAACTGGACCCGAGGGAAGTCGGCACACGTTTACACAGCGAGTTCGCTTTGCTCACCGAACCCCCACCACCACTGGTCACCAGCATCGTCCGCCTGGGTCGCCGCCGCCGACGCAACCGACTGCTCAGCAGTGGGCTGGCCTTCGTACTGGTCGCTGGGACGGCCGTCGGCGATCCCTGTCGTGCTGCGCCTGGATTCCCGAGCTGAGCCGACGCCGGCGGTCGGCAAGCTGGAACTCACCTGGACCTGGGAGGGGCGCAGCTGAGCGAGGGAATCTCGCTGAAGGATCAGCGGAACGGAGTATTGCCGGCGCCCGGAGACCGGCGGGAGTGGGTCGGTTGGCTCACCGACAAGCAACTCCGGGACGCGTTCAGCGCTGCGCTCCGGGACGTAGCGCCCGACCTTCGGGTGGAAGGTGACGTGTCCATCGGGCGCTCTGGCGAGTTTCTGGAGTCCGGTGCTACCGCGGTGGTGCCAGTGACCAGCGCCGACGGCAGGAAGGGTGGCGTCGAGGCTGGCATCTTCGGCAAGGCCGGCGGCGCGGCGGTTCTCGCCGATCGGCTGGCGACGTCCGGCAAGCGCGAGAGCTACTTGGCCGGCCCGAAGCAGGTCGCGGCGAACGTCCGCCGTGAACGCCGAACATTGGCCGGCGGGCTGGAGGCCGTGGTCTACCCGCAGGGCGCGGGCTTCTGGCAGCTGCCGGTCGATGCGTTCACGGCGGCCGGCGCCCAGGTTGTGGCGACCACCTACCTCGAACCGCCGCCGAACGCCACGGAGGCGCAGTACAACGAGCCCCTGACGCCCGCACGGTCGCTCCTCTCGCCGGACCAGCTGCTCAAGATCGTCCAGCGCCTCGGCGCGCTGCGCAGCACCGCGCCCATCCCGCCCGCGCCGGGCAAGGTGATGAAGGCGTGCGACGTCCGGCCGCCGACCGGCTGGCCCGCGATGACGGTCGAGCAGGCGAATGCGGCGGCTGCGGGCTGCGTTGAAGGAGGTACTTCCCGATGCCAAGATTCAGAATCCGTCCGAGGGCTCGCCGATCGGCGAGGCGTGCTGGGACAGCGCGTCGGCACGCAGATTGAACGGCGAGGTGGCGGGCGGGTTCTACCGGGGCGGGTTGACGTTCTCGGGCAGCCGTAGTGGTGGGCTGGGCCTGTCGATCGCGTTGCGGCCAGGACAGCCGGTGGACCGGGCGACCACGTTGGCCCGCCACGGCAACCGGAGCGCCGCCGGACTGTGCTCCGCGCCGATCGAGGTCGGCCCGGCGTTCCCGAAGGAGGTACGGAGCCTGGGCGGTGGCATGTCCGCGGTGGTCTACCCGCAGGGCGCCGGACCGCTCACGTTCGAAAGCCTGCCGGTCGACGTGTTCGCTCCGGGTGGGCTGAACATCGGCCTCACCGTGCGGAAGATCGACAGCAATTCCGAGCAGCGGAACGTCCTGCCGTCGGAGGCGATGCTGAGCATCGACGAACTGCTCCGGATCGGGCAGGCCATCGCGACGGCGCTGCGGTAGTTGCCAGGTGCAGCCGGGGACGGGCGATCACCGCTCGTCCCCGGAACTGCCGCTCGTGACGACACGGCCCGGCCTCAGGCGTCGAGTACCAGGTCGGCGCGGGTCGCGGAGACGATGTTCGTGGCGTGGGCCAGGTCGGCCGTGACCTGAGCGACGCCCAGCACCGTGTCGTTGTACTCGCTCTTGTTTCTCGTCCGACGCAGACGCTGGTACTGGTGAATGCTGCCGGTGGCGTCGGGGATCCGCTCGATGCCGTAGATCCCGACGGCCTCGTGTGCGCCGGGCCCGCTGGGCACCCGGAGCCCGTAGGCGAGCATGTGCGCGGTGACGGCCTTGCGCGCGGCGTCATACAGAGCGGTGTAGGCGACGTCGTTGTCGACGGAGACGAGCGCCAGCGCGGTTTTCAGGTGCTGCGCGGCCTTGGCGAGACGGGCGGCCGCACTCCGTTTGTCGGCCGGCACGGTTTCGATACGGCCAGCGGCCTGCAGTTCGTTGACGCTCTGGGTAGGCAAAAGCTGTTCCTCGGGGCTAAACAAGGTTTAACTGAGATCAAGTGAGACTAGCGGAGACTGTCGAAGCTCGCGAAGGAAACCCGAGACGGAAGGATCGTGGCTGGCGAGCTCGGCTGCGGGAGCCCACTCGTCCGCCGTGACGACCGTCGGATTCACGTCGCGGCCAAGAGTTTCGGTGGCTTGCTCGAGGAGGTCGTTGAGCGAATCGACGTTCGGCTGGCCGACGACCAGCAGATCGATGTCCTGCGGCTCAGGCCCGGGCTGGCCGTGATAGCGCCGGGCCCAGGATCCGTAGATGTACGCGGCCTCGATGCCGACCAGGTCGCTCAGTGCGTCTTCGAGTACCGGCTTGGGTCCGACCGTCTTGAGCAGCATGCTGCGGAGTTCGGGATAGATCACCGAGTCGACGCTGGCACGCACCTCCCGCCTGCCGGACTTTTCCTGCGTCACGACCAGACCCGCCTCGGCCAGGCGGGCGACCTCGCGGGACGCGGAAGGCTGAGGCACGCCGGTCCGCCGCGCGAGTTCGCTGACCGTCCAACTCGTTTGGGGGGCAAGAAAGAGCACGGCCAGCAGTCGGAGCTGGTTCTCGCTGCGCAGCAGTGGCAGCAGACTGGGGCGCGGCTTACTCACACTGTGAATACTCTCATTCAGAGTGTGAGTAAGCAACGGTGATGCCCGGCTAGGTCCGGTCGGGCGGCGTGCGGGAGAATGGTCGTGATGAGCGCGAACGTGATCCCGAATGTCCTGGCCGGCCGTTATGCGTCCCCGGAGCTGGTCAAGCTCTGGGCGCCCGAGTACAAGGTGGTGCTGGAGCGCCAGCTCTGGCTCGCGGTGCTGCGGGCCCAGCGTGACCTCGGCGTGGACGTGCCGGACGGCGTGGTCGAGGCGTACGAGAAGGTCGTCCACCAGGTCGATCTGGACTCCATCGCCGCGCGCGAACGGGTCACCCGGCACGACGTGAAGGCCCGGATCGAGGAGTTCAGCGCCCTCGCCGGCCACGAGCACATCCACAAGGGCATGACCTCTCGTGACCTCACCGAGAACGTGGAACAGCTCCAGCTGCGCGACTCGCTGCTGCTGATCCGCGACCGGGTGGTGACCACGTTGGTCCGGCTCGCCGCGCGGGCCAGCGAGTACGCGAGCCTGACCATCACCGGCCGCAGCCACAACGTGCCGGCCCAGGCCACCACGCTGGGCAAACGCTTCGCCAGCGCGGCCGACGAGCTGCTCCAGGCGTACGCCCGGATCGACGAGCTGCTGGCTCGGTACCCGCTGCGCGGGGTCAAGGGCCCGGTCGGCACCTCGGCCGACCAGCTCGACCTGCTCCGCGGCGACGCGGCGAAGCTGGCCGAGCTGGAGTCGGCGGTCGCCCGGCACCTCGGCTTCGATCACGTGCTGACCAGCGTCGGCCAGGTGTACCCGCGTTCGCTGGACTTCGAGGTGGTCTCCGCGCTGGTCCAGGCCGCCGCCGGACCGTCCAGCCTGGCCACCACGATCCGGTTGATGGCCGGGAACGAGCTGGTCACCGAGGGGTTCAAGGCCGGCCAGGTCGGCTCCTCGGCGATGCCGCACAAGATGAACACCCGCTCGTGCGAACGGGTCAACGGGCTCGCCGTGACGCTCCGCGGCTATCTGTCGATGGTCGGCGAACTGGCCGGCGACCAGTGGAACGAGGGCGACGTGTCGTGCTCGGTGGTTCGCCGGGTCGCGCTGCCGGACGCGTTCTTCGCCGCCGACGGGCTCTACCAGACCTTCCTCACCGTGCTCGACGAGTTCGGCGCCTACCCGGCCGTGGTCAACCGCGAGCTGGATCGCTACCTGCCGTTCCTGGCGACCACGAAGGTGCTGGTCGCGGCGGTGCGCAAGGGCGTCGGCCGGGAGGTGGCGTACGAGGCGATCAAGGGTCACGCGGTCGCGGTGGCGCTCGGCCTGCGCGAGCGTGCGGCCGGCAACGACCTGTTCGACCGGCTCGCGGGCGACCCCCGGCTCGGCCTGACCAGGGCCGAGATCCAGGCGCTGGTCGCCGACCCGATCGAGTTCACCGGCGCGGCCACTGCCCAGGTCGCCGAAATCGTGCGCCGGGTGGCCGAGATCGCCGCGAAGCACCCCGAGGCCGCCGCCTACACCCAGGGCGACATCCTCTAATTCAAGAGCCTTCGCACTCTGGGCGACATTTTCGCGGCTATGACCGAGAAGATGTCGCCCAGACGGCGTCTTGGCTGGTCGGCGGCGTACCTGGTCGGCGTCGACCTTGAGTTGCGTTGATTCGCAATGCTCCACCGAGTTCGCGACTCTTCTGTATATGGTGCGCTCCTCAGCCTGAGCAGGGGAGCGACATGGCGCGCTGGTTAGTGAATTCGCGATTGGTTGCCATTTTGGTGATCTTGATGGCTTTTGCCGTCGTCGCCTCTCCGTCTCAGGCGGCGTTCGCTGATCCGGGCGATGGTGCCGTGCACGGCACGCTGGTGGAACGCGGTGGCGCACCCGTGGTCAACGCGTGGGTCTACCTGCGGGATGAGAACAACGAGATCGAGTCCGTCAACACCGACAGCGCCGGCACGTTCGCGTTCGACGCGATTCCGCAGGGCCGGTACACGCTCAAGTTCGAGCTCAGGGATCGCCGGGTGCAGTGGCATGGCGGGGTGCTCCACGAGTGGGACGCCACCTTCTTCGACCTCGCCGCCGCCCAGGAACTCACGATCGCCGAGACAATGCTTCCGGCGGGCCGGATCGACGTGACGGTCGTGGATTCTGTCAGCGGAGGGCCGATTCCGGACACCTGTATCAACGCGATATTCGGCGCGCAGCGGGGCGAGGGATGTACGGACGAGAACGGCAAGGTCACCGTCGGTCCGCTGCACGTCGGCCCCTATCAGGTCAGCGTCTCACCGCCGGACGGTTATCTCTACGTGCCGGACCAGAGGGTCACCGTGCAGGAGGGTGTGACGACGGCGGTGCGCTTCGCGCTCACCAAGTCGGCGACGATCGAGGTGAACGTCCGCGACGCCAGCACGGGCGCGCCGGTCTGGGGCAGTTGTGTGGCATGGCAGGAGATCGGCTCCGCCTGGATGGACCTTTCCAGCCCGTCCTGCTCGGACGAGGACGGCAAGATCGTCATCCGTGGCCTGCCCGCCATGAACGTGCGGCTGTACGCGCTCCCGAACGACGACGGGTACGGCGCGCAATGGGTCGGGCCGAACGGCGGCACCGGCGACGCTGAGGAGGCGCTGCGCGTCAACCTCGTCGCGGGCCAGACGGCCACCGCGCCGGTCGCGCTGGACCCGCCAGGTTCGATCTCCGGCATCGTTCATGACGATGCGACAGGCGCTCCGGTGGCCGGCGTCTCGGTGGGCGCGATCGCGCTTGGCCCGGACTGGTCCCGGGGCCAGAACCAGGTTTCCACCGGCACCGACGGCAAGTACCGGATCAATGGTCTCGGGCCGTACGCGTGGCCGGTGCACTTCGTCGATGACGAGGGGCGGTACGCCGCGCGCTGGTCCGGCAACGGCCGCAACCGCTTCACCGCCCAGCCGGTGACGGTCACGGCGGGTGCGAACGTCAAACGGAACATCCGCCTGCTGGCCGCCGGCGTGCTGACCGGCACGCTGCGCGCCGCGAACGGCGTGTCCAGCCGCGGCAGCGTGACCCTGGTCAACGCGCAGTCCGGTGACTACGTCGGGTACGGCGCCGCCGGAACGGACGGCGTCTACCGGATCAGTGGGCTGATCACGCAGAGCGTCCGCGTGCGCTACACGATCGTCAACATGGAGTACGTCCACCCGACCAAGGTCGCGGTCGAGGCCGGCCAGACCGTGAGCGGCGTGGACTTCGCACCCCGATAGTTCGCCTCGGGGTGACGCGGTTCGTGCTCTGGGCGACATCTTCGCGGTCCCAGCCGGGAAAATGTAGCCCAGAACACAGTGTCTGAAGACGGCCCCTACGCAGGGAAAACACGCGATTACCGGAAGAGCGCCGCGGTTGCGCCGACCCCTACACTCGTGCCCCAACAGCCGGAGGGACGAGAAGGGACAGGCAGCGTATGGATAGCGGCGTCATCGATCTGGCGATCAACATCGCCGCCGGTCTACTCACCGCGATCACGCTCTGGCTCGTCCAGTGGTCGCTGCGGCGGCGCCGGATCAACCGCACCCGCGAGTTCTTCGGACTGGCGCCGGACACGGAGTGCCTGCTCGTGGTGAACCGGCACGCGTCCAGCACCAGCGACCACAGCGTGCATCGGCAGGACGTCTTCGCCCTGCTGGAGCTCGCCGGGCTGATCAAGCAGTGCGGCGCGCGGGCCGAGGTGGTCGGGCACGACGAGGTGCGGCGCGGCTTCGGCGAGCGCGCGGAGTTCTCCATCGGCGGGCCCGGATCCAACACGCGGACGGCCGCGCACCTGGAATGGAAGCTGCCCGGGGTGGCGTTCCCGCGCCAGTCGGACGCCCGCTCGCTGACGATCAACGTGGGCGACGATGTCTACCGCCGCGAGGCCGGCGTCGCCGAGTACGTGCTGTTCGCCAAGATCACCGGCACCGAGCAGAGCCGCCCGGTCTTCCTGATCTGCGGCCAGACCGCGGTGACCAATCAGGCGGCGGTCCGTTACCTGGTCGCGAACGAGCGGAAGCTGGCCCGCAAGTACGGCACGAAGAAGAGCTTCTGCGTGATGCTCAAGGTCATCAACCCCGAGGCCTACGGCCCGGACGTCGTCGAGTGGGTGGGCGACGTGACCGACAAGGCCTTCAATCCACTGCGATCTGCGGACGCAAAGCCGCTGGCGGAGACCGGCCGGTCGGCGGTCAAATCGTCGGCCACCCCAGCCGGCGAAGCCGCCAAGCCGGCGGACAAGCAAGCCGGCCGAGACCAAGCCCACCGCCACCAGGGCCGCCGCGTCGAAGGCTGCCAAGGCACCGGCCAAGTCCGTGGCCAAGGCGGCCACCAGCGCCGCGACGAAGCCGGCCGCGAGCCCGGCGACCAAGCCAGCCGTAACCAAGCCAGCCGCAACCAAGCCGGCCGCGACCGAGCCGGCCACGAGCCCGGCAGCCAAGCCGGCCGCGACCGAGCCGGCCCGGCCCGCGGCCAGCCCGGCCACCGGAACGACCGCCAGCCCGGCCACCGGAACGACTCAGCCGGCCCGATCGGCGACCAACCCGCCGACCGAACTCAGGCCCGCCGCGCGGCCGGGTTCGGGCACCGGCTCGCCCGGCTCCGGTCCGGCCCGGCCGACCCCCGGTAACCGCGACACCCAGTAACCGGACCCTGACGCAGGAACCCGTCAGCAGGGTCGGAACCGGCCGTTGGGCGCAGCCAGGTCACAACTCGGCGACCGCTGGCGCCCGACGGCCTCCCGTCGAGGGTTTGGCCCAACCGGCTCGGTACGCTGGTCAAGCCGTTCCCGCGCCCGAAACAGGAGCACCCAGGTGGCCCGCGTAGTCGTCGATGTCATGCTCAAGCCGGAGATCCTCGACCCGCAGGGTCAGGCGATCGCCAATGCCCTGCCGACTCTCGGGTTCTCGGCCATCACCGCCGTCCGCCAGGGCAAGCGGTTCGAGGTCGAGATCGATGGTGAGGTCACCGACGAGGTGCTCGCCGAGGTCACCAGGGTCGCCGGCACTCTTCTCTCCAACCCCGTGATCGAGGACTTCGCCGTCTCGGTCGACGGAGCCGAGTCCGGCCCGCCGGCCGCCGAGACCGATGAGCCGGTCGCGGAGGAGTTGGCCACGGTCGAGGCCGAGACCAAGGCGGGCGAGGCCAAGGCCGCGGCGGAGCCGACGGCGTGACCGCCCGGATCGGTGTCGTCACCTTCCCGGGCTCGCTCGACGACCGGGACGCGGCCCGCGCGGTGAAGCTGGCCGGCGCGGAGGCCGTCAGCCTCTGGCACGCCGAGCCGGATCTGCACGGCGTCGACGCGGTGGTCCTGCCCGGCGGGTTCTCCTACGGCGACTACCTGCGCTGCGGCGCGATCGCCCGGTTCGCACCCGTGATGGGGACGATCGTGAAGGCGGCCACGGACGACGGCCTGCCCGTCCTCGGCATCTGCAACGGCTTCCAGATCCTCTGCGAGTCGCACCTGCTGCCCGGCGCGCTCACCAGGAACCAGCACCTGCACTTCCGTAACCGGGACCAGCGCCTGCGGATCGAGTCCGCCGACACCGCGTGGACCTCGGACTACGAGAAGGACCAGGAGATCCTCATCCCGGTCAAGAACGGTGAGGGCTGCTTCGTCGCCGACGAGCGCACGCTGGACGAGCTCGAGTCGAGCGGCCGGGTGATCGCGCGGTACGTCGGCGGCAACCCCAACGGCTCGCTCCGCGACATCGCCGGCATCACGAACGCGGCCGGCAACGTCGTCGGCCTGATGCCCCACCCCGAGCACGCGGTCGAGGAGCTCACCGGCCCGTCCGTCGACGGTCTCGGGTTCTTCACGTCGGTCCTGCAGAAGTTGGTCACCAAATGAGTTCGGTCGATAGCGTCGGCGCGGCAACCGCCAATCCTGACGACGAGCAGCCGTACGGCGAGCTCGGCCTCAAGGACGACGAGTACGCCAAGATCCGCGAGGTGCTGGGCCGGCGGCCCACCCAGACCGAGCTGGCGATGTACTCGATCATGTGGAGCGAGCACTGCTCCTACAAGTCGTCCAAGGTGCACCTCAAGCAGTTCGGCGAGAAGGCCCCAAAGAGCGAGCGCCTGCTGGTCGGCATGGGCGAGAACGCCGGCGTGGTCGACGTCGGCAACGGCCTCGCGGTCACCTTCAAGGTCGAGTCGCACAACCACCCGAGCTTCGTCGAGCCGTACCAGGGCGCGGCCACCGGCGTGGGCGGCATCGTCCGCGACATCCTGACCATGGGCGCCCGCCCGATCGCCGTGATGGACCCGCTGCGCTTCGGTGCGGCCGACCACCCGGACACCAAGCGGGTGCTGCCGGGGATCGTGGCCGGCGTCGGTGGCTACGGCAACTGCCTGGGCCTGCCGAACATCGGCGGCGAGGTCGTCTTCGACCCGTGCTACCAGGGCAATCCGCTGGTCAACGCGCTCTGCGTCGGCGTGATGCCGGTCGAGCGGATCCAGCTCTCGGCCGCCCGCGGCGTGGGCAACATCGTCGTGCTGCTCGGCGCGAAGACCGGCCGGGACGGCATCGGCGGCGTCTCTGTGCTGGCCAGCGCCACGTTCGACGACGACGGCCCGGCCCGGCGCCCGAGCGTGCAGGTCGGCGACCCGTTCGCCGAGAAGCTGCTGATCGAGTGCTGCATCGAGATGTACGACCGGAAGCTGGTCACCGGCATCCAGGACCTCGGCGGCGCCGGCCTGACCTGCGCGCTCACCGAGACCTCGGCAGCCGGCAAGTCCGGCATGCGGGCGTACCTGGACCGGGTGCCGCTGCGCGAGGCCTCGATGCAGCCGCACGAGATCCTGGCCAGCGAGTCGCAGGAGCGGATGCTCGCGATCGTCGAGCCCGGCAACCTCGACGAGGTGCTGAAGCTCGCCGAGAAGTGGGGCGTGATCGGCACCGCGATCGGCGAGGTCACCGAGGGCACCCGGCTCGTGGTCACCTGGCACGACGAGGTCGTGGTGGACGTGCCGCCCGGCAGCCTCGCCGACGACGGCCCGGTCTACAACCGGCCGATGCAGCGCCCGAACGACTTCGACCTGGTCCAGGCCGACCGCGCCGAGACGCTGCCCCGACCGTCCACTCCGGACGAGCTGCGGGAGACGCTGCTGCGGATGGTCGCCAGCCCGAACCTGTGCAGCAAGGAGTGGGTGACCGAGCAGTACGACCGGTACGTGCAGGGCAACACCGTGCTCGCGCAGCCCGAGGACGCCGGCATCATCCGGCTCGACGAGGAGTCCGGCCGGGGCATCGCACTGGCCACCGACGGCAACGGCCGGTACGCCAAGCTCGACCCGTACGCGGGCGCGCAGCTCGCGCTCGCCGAGGCCTACCGGAACGTGGTCACCACCGGCGCGACCCCGATCGCCGTCACCAACTGCCTGAACTTCGGCAGCCCCGAGGACCCGAACGTGATGTGGCAGTTCGCCGAGGCCGTCCGTGGCCTCGCGGACGGTTGCCAGCACTCTCGAAACCCCGGTGACCGGCGGAAACGTCAGCTTCTACAACCAGACCGGGCACACCCCGATCCACCCGACCCCGGTGGTCGGCGTGCTCGGCATGCTGGACGACGTGGCCCGCCGCACCCCGATGGGCTTCAAGGCCGACGGTGAGACGCTGGTCCTGCTGGGCGAGACGCACGAGGAGCTGTCCGGTTCCGAGTGGGCCTGGGTGACGCACCAGCACCTCGGCGGCGTGCCGCCCAAGGTCGACCTGGACCGGGAGCGGCTGCTCGGCGAGGTGCTGATCGCTGGCTCCCGCGACGGGATGCTGTCGGCGGCCCACGACCTGTCCGACGGCGGCCTGGCCCAGGCCGTAATCGAGTCGGCGCTCCGGAACAACGTGGGCGCTCCGGATCGTGCTCCCCGAGGACGCCAACCCGTTCGTGGCACTGTTCTCCGAGTCGGCCGGGCGGGTGCTGGTGGCGCTGCCGCGCAGCGAGGAGACCCGGTTCACCGAGATGTGCACGGTCCGCGGCCTGCCGTGGACCCGGATCGGCGTGGTGGACGCGGCCAGCGGTGCGATCGAGGTGCAGGGTCAGTTCACGGTCGGGCTGGACGAGCTCCGCGAGGCTCACGAGCGCACGTTGCCCGAACTGTTCGGCTGATGAACCCAGCCCTGACCCAGGCTCCGGCCGGGGTCCGCTTCGAATGGGGCGCGGTCGGCGCGGGCCTGCTCGCTGAGGCGTGCGCCATCCTGGTGGTGGTCGACGTGCTGTCGTTCTCCACGGCGACCAGCGTCGCCGTGGAGCGGGGCATGCGGGTGCACCCGTTCCCGTGGCGCGGCGAGGACGCCCGCGCGTACGGCGGGCGGGTCGGCGCGGTGGTCGCCTCCGGGCGGCGCGCCGCGACGGCGGAGCACCCGTGGTCGCTCTCGCCCGCCGCGCTCCGGCGGGCGCCGGTCGTCGCCGACCTGGTGCTGCCGTCGCCGAACGGGGCCACGATCTGCGCCGCCGCGTCCTCGACCGGCACCGAGGTGGTGGCCGGCTGCCTGCGCAACGCCAGCGCGGTCTCGGCCTGGCTGCGGGCGCAGGGCTACGGCACGGCCGACCGTCCGATCGGCGTGATCGCGGCCGGCGAGCGCTGGCCCGACGCGACCCTCCGCCCCGCGCTCGAGGACCTGCTGGGGGCCGCCCTGATCCTGGACGGGCTGGCGACGCTCCAGGACGGCTTCTCCGTGGAGGCCGCGGTCGCGGTGGCCGTGCTCGACGGCGTGCCCGACCTGGCCGCGGCCGTGCGCGGCTCCGGCTCCGGACGGGAACTCATGGCCGGTGGCTTCGGTGGTGACGTCGAGGTCGCCGTGGAGATCGACAGCAGCGACGTGGTGCCACTGCTCTACGGCGGCATCTTCCACCGCGCCGGCGTCCTGACCTAACCCCCAACCGCCCGCCGCACCCCGCACTCGCGCCCGGCGCCGCACCCCGCCGATTTGGGCGACATCTTCCGGGCTATAGCACCGAAGATGTCGCCCAAAGCGCGTTGTGGCGGGTGCCCGGCAGGCGTGAGTGCCCGCCGGGTGGCGGGTCAGTTGCTGGAGTGGCGGCCGTGGTGCGGCGTGCTGTCGCTGGGCTCCGGGGCGCGGTCGGTGCCGGCGTGCCGACCAGGGTCGTAGGAGGTGCCCAGCGGCGCCTCGCCGGGACGCACCGGGGCGGGGTCGAACGCGGTCGGCGGCGGTCCGGCGGCCTTGGGGGCCAGCGTCGGCGCCAGGTCCTCGTCGGGCCGCAGCGCCAGCGACGGCCGCGGTATCGTGCCAGGTCGCGGCAGCGGTTCGGACGGCAGCGCGGTCGGTGCGACCAGTGCGGTGATCGGCGGGATCGGACCGCTCTGCGAGGTCAGCGGACTCCCGGTCGGCGCTGGCTCCGGTGCCACGACCCGTACGGTCGGCGGCGCCGGCGCGGTGCTCGGCTGGTACCCGTCCGATGTCGGGGCGGCCGGAGAGCTGAACCAGTCCCGGTTGCTGTCCGGCGGTCCAGCGGGCGCCGGCGGTGCGGACGGTACCGGCGGCGCGGCCGGGCTCGACCACGTCGACGGAGGAGCTGCCGGGGGCGGCGGCTGAGCGGGTGGCGGCGCGTCCCACTGTGACGTCGGCGCGGCATAGGGCGCGGGCGGCGCCGAGGTCGGTGGCGTGCCGTACACCGTCGGCGGCGTGAACTCCGGCGGCGCCGGGTAGGTCGGCTCGGCATAAGCCGGCGGCGCGGAACTCGGCGTCACGCCGAACGTCGCGGGCGACCCGAACGCGGTCGGCTCGGCATAAGCCGGCGGGCCGGAGGTAGGCGGCGGCGGGTAGGCCGGCGGGCCGGACGCGGGTGGCGGCGCGTACGCCGGGGGGCCGGACGCTGGGGGCGGCGCGTACGGCAGCGGTGCGTCGTAGCCCTGCGCGGAGCTCACGGGCGGCGGCGGGGGCTGGTAGCCGGCCATCGGGTCGGGCGCGTCGAACCGGGCGGTCGGGGGCGCGGCGTCGAACCGGGCGGTCGCGTCCGGCGGCGGCGGTGCGTCGAACCGGGTCGTGGCCGGCGCGCCGAATGCTCCGTCGAACTGCGTGGTCGGCGGCCCGAATGGGGCGGTCTGGTCGTACTCGATCGGCGGCAGCGCGGGCGGCGGGTACCCGCCGGGCCCGGCGTAGCCGGCGGCCGAGATCAGACTGGTGCGGTCGGGCTGCGGGATCTGCTGGGTGGCGTCGACCGCCGGGTCCTCGCCGAACTGCGGCATGACCGTGGTGCCGCCGATCGGTGGCCCGCCGGCCCGGAACGCGTCGAGGTGCTCCGCTCTGAGCTGCACGGTCGGCGCATCGCCCAGGTTCGGCGGCCGGGCGCGGAACGGTGGCTCGTCGGCGGGCTGCGGCGGCTCCTGCTCACGATTGCGGCGCAGGCCGACCCAGAGCGCTCCACCGGCGAGCACGGCGAGCGCGAGCAGGCTGACCAGCAGCACGACGAGGAACGAGACCGACGAGTCGTCGTCGCCCTTGGTGCTGGCGGCGGCGGCCGTCGCGGCCGGCGTCGGAGTGGGGGTCGGTGTCGGCGTCGGGGTGGGCGTGGCCGCACCCTCGATCGGACTGACCGCGAGCTGGACGTCGTTGACCGAGCCGCCGTTCTCGGCGTTCACGGTCGTCCGGCTCACCTCGTAGCCGTCCTTGCTGGCCCTGATCTTGATCCGGCCGGCCTTGAGCGGCGTGGGGGGCTGGTAGCTGAACTTGCCCTCGGCGTCCGTGGTGGTCGTGCCCGTGGTGTCGGCGCTGTCGGTCACCTCGACGGTGGCGTCGGGCAGGCCGGTTCCGCTGGCGGCATCCATGACCGAGCCGGAGACCTCGGTGACCTCGCCGCCGCCGGCGCTCAGCACGGCGCCGAACGACCGGCCGTCGTTGCTCGAGTTCGGGTCGCTGCCGTTCGGGTTGGTCACCCAGGCGGTGCCGTCCTCGGAGACGTTCTCGCCCGGCCCGACGCCACCGTTGGAGGGCGGCACCAGCTGGACCGTGATCGTGACGTTCTGGCCTGGCGACAGTGTCTGCAGCGGGCAGGCGATCACCGAGGGACCGTTCACCGGGTTGCAGCCCACCGAGGTGCCGCCGATGGTGACGCCGCGGGAGTCCAGCGGCGCGTCGATGTTCGCGGTCGGGGCGGTGGCGGTGCCGGGCCCGTCGTTGGTGATCACGAACGTGACGGTCTGCGGTTGCTGGCCGGTCACGAGCGTGACCCGACCGCTGGTGATCTCCACGCGCAGATCGGCCGGATCGTCGGCGTACGCGGGCGCCCCAGCGAAGACGAGGGCCAGCGCGCCACCGAGGCATGCCAGAGCCAGGGCACCCATCCTCCGAGCGCTGGCGCGCCCGTAGTACGGTCTCCTCCGCAAGCCGACCTCCGCAGCCATCAAGCTGGTCCGTCGGACACTATGCCTTTTCTGCTGGCATCCCGCCTACTCGGACATGGCGCCCATCTGTGGAACATCCACCGATACGGCGCCCACCGCAGCGCCGTGCCGACCATCGATGTGCCAGGTCGTAGGCTGCCTTGTGTGGCGCGTTCTGTCGAGGATCCGGTTGCACTGAAGACTGCGCTGGACGTTCTGGATGCGGGCGAAAAGCCCGATTCGGCCGTGCTGCGGCAGGCTTCCCGGCATTTGCTGAGCGCGCTCGCCAAGGGCTGGCCGGGCCGCTCGGTCGAGGTTCGGGTGCCGCCGTTCGGGGCGGTGCAGTGCGTGGCCGGGACCCGGCACACCCGGGGCACCCCACCGAACGTGGTGGAGATGGACCCCGTCACCTGGATCCTGCTCGCCACCGGCCGGTTGGCGTGGTCGGAGGCGATCGACACCGGCCGGGTCAGCGCCAGCGGCACCCGCGCCGACCTCTCCGGTTACCTACCGCTCGCCGGCTGATCGCCCGTTCCGTTCCCCACCGCGGGACCCGCGCGAATCCGTGGTGTGACGTACCTCTCGTTCTCGCGCTGCGTAGAGAGCCGAATTAGACCGCGACGGCGGGCACCCGCGCGGGCACCGCCGGGGTGCACGGCCCGGACGGGCGCGGCGGCGAGGACAGGTGCAGCGTCACGGCGGGTTCACCGGCGACGGCGGCCAGCCGGTGCGTGTACTGCGGCCGGAACGCGACCCGCTCGCCTGGCATGACGAGCCGCTCGCGGACCGCCGAGGGCGACGCGATGGTCTCCCGGAAGACACCGCTGAGCGCCACGTACGCGCCGTGGGCGCCGTCATGGGCGTGCAGTTCGGTGGCCGTGCCGAGCTCCCAAGGCAGCAGCCACGCGTCGTACAGCGGCGTGTGGCGCACCCGGACCGGCGCGGCGGAGCCGTTCGCGAGCGCGTCGAGCAGCGTGCGGGGTCTCGGCGATGAGCGCCGCCCGCTCCAGCAACGCGGTGGGCGTCAGGGCGGAGGGCAGCGAGCAGGTACGGCTCGAGGAAGTTGAGCATGGTGGTCTGTCCCAGGGGGTGACGAGGCTGCGCCCGCCCCGGACTACCGGGTACGGGCAGGGCGGCGGTTCGTCACCGACAACACTGGTCGAACAGGTGACCACGTCGACCGGACCAACACGCGCAGCGCAGCGAGGCGAAGGCCTGGCGCGCGGCGGGGGTCAGGGTGGTGGTCACGCTGGGTAGTGAACCACATCTTCGCGCCCGGCGAAAGGCCGCCGCACGCACGGTGTTTGCGCCCTGACCATCGGCCGAGCAGCGGGTGCTGAGCACTCAAATCTGTCAACTAGAATCGGATTGTGCTTAGAGGCGACGGCAAGCTCACGCACGATCTCGATCCCCACGACCTAGGCCCGCAGGACGCCTGCGGTGTCTTTGGTGTGTGGGCACCAGGCGAGGAGGTCGCCAAGCTCACCTACTTCGGGCTGTACGCGCTGCAGCACCGTGGCCAGGAGGCCGCGGGCATGGCGGTCAGCGACGGCTCCGGCGTGGTGGTCTACAAGGAACTCGGCCTGGTCTCCCAGGTCTTCGACGAGTCGACCCTCGCCTCGCTGCGCGGGCACGTCGCGATCGGGCACGCCCGGTACTCGACGACCGGCGGCTCGACCTGGGAGAACGCCCAGCCCACCCTGCGCTCGACCTCGGCCGGCACGACCGTGGCGCTGGCCCACAACGGCAACCTGGTGAACACCGCCGAGCTGGCCCGCAAGGTGGCCGCCTCGGGTCTGGTCGCCGACTCGATGGCCTCCACCAACGACACCTCGCTGGTGACGAGCCTGCTCGCCGCCCGCCCCGACCTCTCGTTGGAGGCCGTGGCGCTGCAGGTGCTGCCGACGCTGCGCGGTGCCTTCAGCTTCGTCTTCATGGACGAGCACACGCTGTACGCGGCCCGGGACGCGCAGGGGGTTCGCCCGCTGGTCCTGGGCCGGCTCGAGCACGGCTGGGTGGTGGCCAGCGAGACCGCCGCCCTGGACATCGTCGGCGCCAGCATGGTTCGCGAGGTCGAGCCCGGTGAGCTGATCGCGATCGACGAGCACGGCCTGCGGTCCGAGCGGTTCCTGCCGCCCGAGCCGAAGGGCTGCATCTTCGAGTACGTCTACCTGGCCCGCCCCGACACCACGATCTCCGGCCGCAGCGTGCACGCGGCCCGGGTCAAGACGGGGCGCGCGCTGGCGAAGGAACACCCGGTCGAGGCCGATCTGGTCATCCCGGTACCGGAATCGGGCACGCCCGCCGCGGTTGGTTACGCGCAGGAGAGCGGGATCCCGTACGGACTCGGCCTGGTGAAGAACTCCTACGTCGGCCGGACCTTCATCCAGCCGTCGCAGACCATTCGCCAGCTCGGCATCCGGCTCAAGCTGAACCCGCTGCGGGACGTGATCAGGGGCAAGCGCCTGGTCGTCGTGGACGACTCGATCGTCCGGGGCAACACCCAGCGGGCGCTGATCCGGATGCTGCGCGAGGCCGGCGCGCTCGAGGTGCACGTCCGCATCTCCTCGCCGCCGGTGAAGTGGCCCTGCTTCTACGGCATCGACTTCGCCAGCAAGGCGGAGCTGATCGCCAACGGCCTCGACGACGACGGCATCCGCGCCTCGATCGGCGCGGACTCGCTGGGGTACGTTTCGCTGGAAGGGCTGGTAGCCGCCACGGAACAACCGAAGTCGCGGCTCTGCCGCGCGTGCTTCGACGGCGAGTACCCGATTGCACTGCCGGCCGACGATCTGATCGGCAAGCACGTGCTCGAGGGCATCGAACGGGGCATTGACCGGGTGAAACCGGGTTCCGCAGTCCGCCAACTCGCCGCCAGTCCCGGCGGCGAAGACGCCCTGCGCCGACCCTGATGGGAGCAGTAGTGAAGAACCTCGCTGCACCGGGATCCACGTACGCAGCCGCGGGCGTGGACATCGAGGCGGGCGACCGCGCCGTCGAGCTGATCAAGGCCAAGGTCCGCAAGACCTACCGGCCTGAGGTCGTCGGCAACATCGGAGGGTTCGCCGGGCTGTTCGCGCTCGATACGACCAAGTATCGAAAGCCGCTGCTCGCCTCCTCCACCGACGGAGTCGGGACCAAGCTCGCCATCGCACAAGCCATGGACATCCACGACACCGTGGGCGTCGACCTGGTCGCGATGGTCGTGGACGACCTCGTGGTGTGCGGAGCCGAGCCGCTGTTCCTGCAGGACTACGTGGCGTTCGGCCAGGTCGTGCCGGAGAAGATCGCCGACATCGTCGGCGGTATCGCGGACGGTTGCCGCTGGGCCGGCTGCTCGCTGGTGGGCGGTGAGACGGCCGAGCACCCCGGGCTGCTGGGACGCGACGAGTACGACATCGCGGCCACCGGCGTCGGCGTGGTCGAGGCCGACGAGCTGCTCGGCTCGGAGAAGGTGCGCGAGGGCGACGTGCTGATCGGGCTCGGCTCGTCCGGCCTGCACTCCAACGGCTTCTCGTTGGTGCGGCACGTGCTGCTGGGCTCCGGCCGGATGCGGCTCGACGCGGTCGTGGACGAGCTGGGCAACCAGCGGAGCCTCGGCGAGGAGCTGCTCACGCCGACCCGGATCTACGCCAAGGACTGCCTGGCGCTCAAGGACGAGACCGACGTGCACGCGTTCTGCGCACATCACCGGTGGTGGCCTTGCCGGGAACGTGGCGCGGGTGCTGCCGGCCTCGCTGGACGCGGTCATCGACCGGTCGACCTGGGCGCCGCAGCCGATCTTCGATCTGGTTGCCGGGAAGGGCCGGATCGAGCAGCACGAGATGGAGCGGACGTTCAACATGGGCGTCGGCATGGTCGCCATCGTCGGCAAGGAAGACGCCGACCGCGCGCTCGCGCTGCTCACCGCCCGGCACGTGCCGGCCTGGGTGTGCGGCGAGATCGTGAAGGGCACCGCGGACGCACGCCTGGTCGGGGCGTACGCGACCCGCTAGCTGAACGTCGACGGGTGGGCACCGGCTTCGCCGGCGCCCACCCGTTTGCGTGTGTCCTGGCTGGTTGGCGCCTAGGGCGAGCGCGGGACCGGCGGGCGGACGGACCTCTTGCGGTTCAATTCCGCCCGTGGAGGGCGGAATTGAACCGCACACCCTCACGCGTGACCGGCGCTTGCGCCGGCCTCGGCGCGAGTGCCGCACCCTCGCGGCTCCCGCGCGTGCGTGGGCGGCCACTCGCGGGAGCCGCGAGGGGGTTTGGGCCTCGCCGAGAAACCCGTGCGAGCACGCTGAGGGACCTGAGGCCGGCGCCCCGGGACATGACTCTGGCCGGACCCGGTCATCACCGGTCCGGCACGCGTGCATGGCGGAGAGACGACGATCCGGCCGGTCGTGCTTACCGCACGGCCGGCCGGATATTCGCCAGGGGTTGGGCCTTCAGACCACGGGAGCCCACCGGATCGCGTCAGCGACCAGGTGGAGCCCAGCCATCATCGAACCCGTCATCATCGTCGTACTCGTCTTCGGCCTCTTGGTCGTCCGAAACCGACGAACGCGACGAACCCGAAGAGGGGTTGGCGAGTTCACGCTGAAGAGCGTCGAGGTCGGTGCTCGGGGAGCTGTACTTGAGCTCGCGAGCGACCTTTGTCTGCTTGGCCTTGGCACGGCCGCGCCCCATTGGCTCGACCCCCTCGCACAGGTGTGACGGGGCCTCTGCGCGAGTGGCCCCGATGAATGGCATCTCTCGTACCTACACCGTACCGTCCCGGGACTCGCTTCGGCATCTCACCCCGGAGGCTGGCGCCCCGCGCCGTCCGGTGTCGGAGTTTTGCGAGCTTTCACACTCTACCTACATCCGGTATCTCAGTACGTCATGCCGTGCCCAGACGGCCCCGCGCGACAATCGAGCTTGAGTCTCCACCGGCTGGAGGGCTGAAGGTGAGCGGCATGGACGGTGACACCACGCTCTACACGATCGGCGATCTGGCCCGCCGCACCGCGGTGTCGGTGCGGACGATCCGGTTCTACTCCGACGAAGGCCTGGTGCCGCCGGCCAGCCGTAGCCCCGCCGGCTACCGCCTCTACGACCTGGACGCGCTCGCGCGCCTGGATCTCGTCCGTACGCTGCGCGATCTCGACATCGACCTCGGCACCATCCAGCGCGTGCTGGCGCGGGAGCTGACGGTCGCCGAGGTCGCCGCGGTGCACGCCGACGCCCTGGACGTGCAGATCCGCACCCTGCGGCTGCGCCGGGCGGTGCTGAGGGCGGTCGCCAAGCGCGGGTCCGACCCGAAGGAGCTGGAACTCATGCACAAGTTGGCCAAGCTGTCCGACGAGGAACGCCGGCAGCTCATCAGGAACTTCTTCGACGAGGCCTTCGAGGGCCTGGACGTCGACCCGGGATTCGCCGCGAAGATGCGGGCTGACCATGCCCGAGCTACCCGACGACCCGAGCCCGGAGCAGGTGGACGCCTGGGTCGAGCTGGCCGAACTGGTCCGCGACCCCGATTTCCGCGCGAGCGTCCGGCGGATGGCCCAGCGGCACGCCGACGACCTCGCGTCCGGTGCCGACCGTGGCGACTCCGAGAGCTGGCGCCAGGCCGAGCTGGCGGTGAACGAACGGGCCGGCGCCGCGGTCGCCGCTGGCATCGACCCAGCCTCGGCCGAGGGCACCGCCGTGGCCACCGAGATCGTCGGGGTCTTCGCCACGGCGTACCGGCGCACCGACGGCCCCGAGTTCCGCGCCTGGCTGGCCGAGCGGATCGCGACCGGCAGCGACCCGCGCGCGGAGCGGTACTTCCAGCTGCTGGGTGCGATCAACGGCTGGCCGGCGAAGGAGAGCGTCATCCCGCGTTACGAGTGGCTGATCGCCGCCCTCCGCGCCGCCAGCTGACCACCGCGCGGCCAGCACGAACAGCTGCGGTTGGATTGTGCCCTCCAGGAGCACAATCCAACCGCAGCGGGGTTCCGGCAGGTCAGCGCGGGAGGTGGATGGTGCGGAGTCGGCCGACGTCGGCCATCCGACGCTCGGCGAGCCGGTCGGCGGCGACCGCGGGGCTGACGCCCTCGGTGTCGGCCATCCGGAGGATCTCCAGCGTGGTGTCGTAGATCTTCGCGGCCCGGTGCTTGGCCCGCTCGAAGACGAAGCCCTCGATCTCGTCCGCGACCTGGATGACGCCGCCGGCGTTCACCACGTAGTCGGGTGCGTAGAGGATGCCGCGGTCCGCGACGACCTTGTCCATGCCCGGGTGTGCCAGCTGGTTGTTCGCGGCGCCACAGACGATCTCGGCCTGTAGCGCGGCCACGGTCTCCTCGTCGAGGGCACCGCCGAGCGCGCTCGGCGCGTAGAGGTCCATCGGCGGTGGCCACCAGGGCGTCCGGCGCCGACGGCCTCGACCTGGGGGAAGCGCTCCTGGATCGCCTGCACGGCCGCGCTGTTCACGTCGGCCACGACCACCGCGGCGCCGTCCTCGATGAGGTGCTCCACCAGGTGCTTGCCGACCTTGCCGACGCCGGCGATGCCGACCCGCCGGCCGGCCAGGGTGTCGGTGCCCCAGCGATGCGTCGCGGCGGCGCGCATGCCCTGGAAGACGCCGAACGCGGTGAGGACGCTGGAGTCGCCGGCGCCGCCGTGCTCGGGCGACCGTCCGGTGACGAAGCGGCTCTCCCGGGCGATCAGGTCCATGTCGGCGACGTAGGTGCCCACGTCGGCACGCGGTGTAGTAGCGGCCGTTGAGCGACTCCACGAACCGGCCGTACGCGCGCAGCAGCGGCTCGCTCTTGTCCGTGGCCGGGTCGCCCCAGATGACGGCCTTGCCGCCGCCGTGGTCCAGACCGGCGAGGGCGTTCTTGTAGGCCATGCCCTTGCTCAGGTCGAGGACGTCGTGGATCGCGTCGGCCTCGGTGGCGTAGGGATAGAACCGGGTACCGCCGAGCGCTGGGCCCAGGGCGGTGGAGTAGATCGCGATGATCGCGCGCAGGCCGCTGGCCTGATCGGAGCAGAAGACGACCTGTTCGTGGCCGGTGTCGGCCGTGAAGACGCTCATCACAGAACTCCCACAGGGGTGATAGTCGACCGTGCCCTTGTGGGGCCGTGTCCTGGCTGGCCGAGCGGGTGTGCCGGCCTGTACCGACCATAGTGCGACGGCAGGAAGACCATGGTGTGGGCGGAACGCAGTCCCGCGAAGTGGGCGAAACCGTATTGTTACGTTCGGTGAGATATTTGGGCCTCTCTCTACCGGTAGTCACGCTCCATGAACACAGAGTGTCAATTTCGGCCGGATAGCTATCGAGGTTCATCCTTTCGGCCCATGTCAGACAAGGCGGACACCGGGGAGCATGAAGGTCAATGCGGCATTCGCCGCAACCGCAAGCCGAATGGAGTCACCATGGCAACCCGCACGCCCGAGTCGGAGCCACTGCTCACCCCGGCGGAGGTCGCGACCATGTTCCGGGTCGACCCCAAGACGGTCACCCGGTGGGCCAAGGCCGGCAAGCTCAGCGCGATCCGCACGCTCGGCGGACACCGCCGCTACCGGGAGTCCGAGGTCCGCGCACTGCTGGCCGGCATCCCGCAGCAGCGCACCGGCGAGTAGAGACGACGGGGGCCCAGCGCCCCCAATCGCGTCCGAGGGGTGCGGTGTGTTCGCGGCAATGTCGCGCGCAGACCGTGCCCCTCGTCGCGTTTCCGGGTAGAACTGGCCCCGGTCCCGCATCTCGTGTGACACTCTTCTGCAATGTCGTCGTGCGACTGTCATGGCGTCACGCACCGTGGTAAGACGCGGTGACGGAGAGTCAAACCGGAGGCGGCATGAGTGACGCAGTGGCGCGGCGCATGGTGGTCGTGGGCGGCGGCACGATGGGGCTGGGCATCGCGTACACCGCGTTGAACGCCGGCTACGCCGTCGAGATCGTCGAGGTGGACGCCGGCCGCAGCGAGCAGGCCGTGGCCAAGCTGGGTCGAGCTCTGGGACGGCGCGGTCGGCGGGGAAAGCTCACCGCCGACGCGGTCGCGGACGCCTGGAGCCGGTTCACCGTCCGGCCGTCGCTGGACCAGATCGAACCGGGCGCCGACCTGCTGGTCGAGGCGGTGCCCGAGCGGCTCGACCTCAAGCGGCAGGTACTGGCCGCCGCCGAGGCGCGCGAGCCGGTCCTGCTCGCCACCAACACCAGCAGCATCGCCATCACCGAGCTCGCCCGGGACCTGCGCGCCCCGGACCGGTTCATCGGCCTGCACTTCTTCAACCCGGTCTGGGCGATGGCCCTGGTCGAGGTCGTGGTCGGGCCCGCGCACCGCCGACCGGACGGTCACCGAGGTGCTCGAGGTGGTCGCCGCGCTCGGCAAGGATCCGGTCGTCGTCCGGGACGCGCCGGGGTTCGCCACCTCCCGGCTCGGCGTGACGCTCGGGCTGGAGGCGATTCGCATGGTCGCGGACGGCATCGCCTCCCCGGCCGACATCGACAAGGCGATGGCGCTCGGCTACCGGCACCCGGTCGGCCCGTTGGAACTCACCGATCTTGTTGGGCTCGATGTGCGGCTGGACATCGCACGGACCCTCCAGGCCGCGTACGGTGACCGCTTTGCCCCACCACAGCTGTTGGTGCAGAAGGTCGCCGCCGGCGAGCTCGGGCAAGAAGGCCGGCCAGGGGTTCTACCGCTGGGTGGACGGCCAACGCCAGGAGGTATGAGTTGACCGAGGACGTGGCGGGCCCCGACTGGGCCCGCGGGTTCTCTTCCCTGCTCGTCGAGGAGCGCGCCGACCGGCTGGTCGTGACGCTGGCGAGGCCGGAACGGCGCAACGCGATCGACGGCTGGATGGTGGACGAGCTGCACGCCGTCTGCGCCGAGCTGGAACGCGCGCCCCGGCTGCTGCTGCTCACCGGCGGCGCCGACGGGGTCTTCGCCGGCGGCGCGGACATCGCCCAACTCCGCGAGCGCGGCCGGCTGGACGCGCTCGCCGCGATCAACCAGGGCCTGTTCGCGCGGATCCTGCGGCTGCCGCTGCCGACGATCGCCGCCGTCGACGGGCCGGCGCTGGGCGGCGGAGCCGAGCTGGCGTACGCCTGCGACCTGCGGATCTGCACCGACCGCGCGTTCTTCGGCCAGCCCGAGGTGCGGCTCGGGATCCTGGCCGGCGCCGGCGCGACGCTACCGGTTGCCGCGGCTGGTCGGCGAGGGCCTGGCGAAGGAACTGCTCTTCACCGGGCGGCGGCTGCTCGCCGACGAGGCGCTCGCGGTCCGGCTGGTCTCGAAGGTGACCACGCCGGACGAGCTGATCGACGACGGCGCACGCGCTGCTCGACGAGGTGGCCAAGGGCAGCGCGCTCGCGCTCCGCCTGACCAAGGCCGGCGGTGGACGCGCCCGAGGCGGCGCACCCGCAGATCGAGCTGCTCAGCCAGGCGGTGCTCTTCGAGGACGAGGAGAAGCACGCCCGGATGACCGCCTTCCTCGAACGCCGCCGTTGCCGCCTCCGCGCTTGGCTGCATTCCGGCTATAACGGAAAAGTGCCCCGCGCGTGCGCGATATAGTCGCCGCACGAGCGCGGCGGGACAGATGCGGAGGGACACGCGGTGTCGAGCCACGGCCCTGGGGCCGCACCGGGAGCTGGCGGAGCCGGGCTGTACGAAGTCCTGAGCGTTCCCCCTGACGCCCCCGACCACGCCATCCGCTCGGCGATCACCGAGCAGCGGCGGGCCTGGCGACGGCGCACCGCCTCGCCGGAGATCGAGGTGCGGCAGGAAGCCGAGCGGCGGATGCAGCAGCTCGAAGAGGCCGAGCGCACCCTGCTCGACCCGACCCGCCGGCGCGCCTACAACGCCTACCTGGCCCAGGGCGGCGGCCCCGTCTCGGGCGCGCCGGTCGGTCCAGCGGTTCCGGCCGGTGCTCCGCCGATGGCTCCTTCCGTACCGCGCGGACCCGAGAACCTGCTGGTCAGGGCGGCGCAACAGCTTGAGGCCGGCCACTTCGAGGTGGCCGCGATCACGGCTCGCCGGGCGGTCGAGGCGGATCCGGAGAGCGCGTACGCGTGGTCGGTGCTGGCCGAGGCGTCCGCCCACGCGGATGACGCCTGGGCCGCGAAGGAGGCCATCGACCGGGCGCTCACCCTCGAACCCGAGAACCCCACCCTGCACGTGACCCGAGGCTGGATCTTCACCAGGATCAACGAGCCGGCGCGCGCCCTGTCGGCGTACCGGGCCGCGGTGAAGCTCGATCCGCGCAACGTCCGACTCCAGCTGATCCTGGTCAGGGCGTTGCTGGTGCAGGGCCGGCTGGACGAGGCGATCACCGAGGCCGAGATCGCGTACCAGGGCCATCCCGACGACGGCGACGCCAGGACCGTGCTGGCGCAGGCGCTCGCCGACCGGGCCGAGGCGGCCCAGCACGAGCTGCCGAACGGGCGGCTGCTGATCTCGTCGGCACCGCAGGCGTCCTATGTGGAGGCTCTGAGCAACCGTGGGCTCTCCGTGCAGGCGCCCGACCCGGCCGTCAACGCCGACCTGACCCGCAACCGGGACAGCGCCAGGGCGGCCCAGCGGCGCCGGTTCTCGGCCGCGAAGCTCGGCCCGAACAAGAAGTACCCCTTCGGGCTGGCGATCCTGGGCCTCGCCATCGGGTGCGCCGCGCCGAACTACCTGAGCAGCACGTCGGCCGGCCCGGGCCTCGCGTTCCTCGCCGGGTTCGTGCTGGCCGTGGTGGGCTTCGGCGTGGGTGTGGTGCTGACCTGCTTCGAGCCGCAGTACGTGCGCAACGCGGCCGTGATCGAGCACACCGTGCCGCGGCGCAAGGGCCGCCTGGCCGGCGAGCCGGACGCGCCCCGGTAGCCGCGCATGGTGGCGGTCGGCATCGATCTCGGCACGACCTTCTCCGCCGTGGCCGTGGTCGACCTCGCCGGGCGGCCGGTGATCCTGCCGAGCCGCGACGGTGAGCCGACGACGCCGTCGGTGGTGTACTTCGACGGCGAGCAGCCGGTGGTCGGCCGGGCCGCCCGGCGGGCGGCCACGGTGGCGCCGCTGGAGTGCGTCGAGTTCGTGAAGCGGCACATCGGCGATCCGGCCTGGCGGTTCGAGACGGCCACCGGCACCCCGTACACGGCCGAGCAGATCTCCGCGCTGATCCTGCGCCAGCTGGCCGACGACGCCGCGGACGCGCTCGGCCAGCCCTGCAACGAGGTCGTGATCACGGTCCCGGCCTACTTCGACGACGCCCGCCGCAGGGCCACCGCGGACGCCGGCCGGATCGCCGGGCTGGAGGTGCTGCGCGTCCTGAACGAGCCGACCGCCGCCGCGCTCGCGTTCGGGTACGGCGCCGACCGGGAGGAGACCCTGCTCGTCTACGACCTGGGCGGCGGCACGCTGGACGTCACGGTCGTGCACGTCAGCGGCGGCGCCTACGAGGTGCTCGCCACCGCCGGCGACCGGAATCTCGGCGGCTTCGACTTCGACAACGCGTTGATGGTGCACGTGAACGCGGTGGTCACCGCGGCCGGCGGCCCCGGCCTGCTCGACGGCGATCTCGTCGAAGCCGCCCTGCGGGACCGATGTGAGCAGGCAAAACGTGCGCTGAGCGGGTTGCCCGAGGCGACCGTGGAGCTGGCGGTCGACGGCCGGACCTACGCCGTCGAGATCACCCGGCTGGCGTTCGAGGAGCTGACCCGTGGCCTGCTCCGCCGGACCGAGGAGATCGTGCTGGAGGTGCTGGCCGAGTCGGGCGTGCACCGGCGCGGGTCCGGCGCCGGGCTGGAGCTGGAGACCGCGTTGCTGGTCGGCGGCTCGACCCGGATGCCGATCGTGGCGGCGATGCTGGAGCGGGTGACCGGCGTCCGGGCGGATCGGTCCGTCCACCCGGACGAGGCGGTGGCGCTCGGTGCCGCGCTGCAGGCCGACGAGATCGTCCGGGCTCCGGGGCAAGTCCGGCGCACGGGCCGGCGCGCCGGCCGATGACGATCCAGGACGTCACGTCGCAGAGCCTCGGCGTGGTGGCGCGGTCGGCCGAGACCGGCGAGCAGACGAACACCGTGCTGATTCCGCGCAACACGCCGATCCCGTGCGAGGGCCGGCGCCGCTACCGCACCCTGGCCGAGAACCAGCGCGAGATCCTGCTGGTGGTGACCGAGGGGGACGACACCGACCTGCGGTACGTCATCGGTGGTCGGCGTGGCCCGGATCTCCATCCCGCCGCACCCCGAGTCGGTGCCGGTCGAGATCGTGCTCGGGTACGACGAGGAGGGGATGATCCAGGTCGCGGTCGACGACGTGGCGACCGAGGTGCGGCTGGGCGACTTCGAGATCGACCGGCAGGCGAACCTCGACGCGCGGGAGGTCGAGCGGATGCGCGCCGCGTTGCGCTCCCTCACCGGCCGGTGACTCCTTCCCCGTTGGTCCACTTGCGCACGCGTTCGGAATGTGCTGATACCGCCGTTCAACGTTGTGGCTCGGGGAAACGGCCGACACTGAAGTTCCTGGCGCGTGCGGGTGGTCAAACCATGATTGGCTTGACGGGTACGCGTACGCGGTGTCTCAAGTGGAGGAGGGGTCCGAGCGTCATGTCGGAGCTGTTGCGGCTGAAGAGCCAGATGACCAGCGTCGCCAAGGATGCCGGGTCGATGGCGGGTGCCCTCGACGGTCTGCGCAAGCGGCTCGAGGCGGCGGCCGAGGCCTCCCGAAGCCAGATCCACGGCACCAGCCAGCAGGCCCGGTACGCGGAGATGATCGCCTCCTACGAGAACGCGGCCAAGGCGTGTCTCGCGGCCTCCACCGCGCTCACCCAGGCCGGCCGACTCGGCAGGGAGATCGGCGAACACCTGTGAGCGAGCGAGCGAGCGACCGAGCTGCCGCGTGATCTGCGCGGGCGGGCGCCTGGGCTCGGGGAAGGCCGGCGCTGCCGGCGAACCGGTGCGGCGAGTCGCCGCTGCGGGGTGCCGCCCCCGAGGCGGATCCGATCGAGACGGCGGCCGAGGATCAGCGGCTGCGGGCCACGTTCCTCCGCCTCAGCGCGGCCGTCGATGCGCTGACCGCCGGTGTTCACCATGCCCGCGCGGCCGCCAACCAGGCCTTCCACGTGGCCGAACGGGACGCGGCCCGGCAGACCCACCGCGAGCTGACCAGGGCCGACGCCGAGGTGGACGAGGCGTACGACTCGATCCGCACGCTGCTGCTGAACCGTGCCGCGCGGCTCGCGCCGGGGCCGGCGGCGGCGCGCTGGGACGAGCCGGAGTGGCGCTCCGCCGACTGGCTGGCGACCGGCGCGGCCCGGCAGCTCCGGGTGGGCTCGCTGGTGATCTCCGGCGTGGCTGCCGAGGGTGAGCAGCTGGAGGACCTGCCCGCGCTGGTGCCGCTGCTCGACGTGGGCAACCTCGCGGTGGTCGACGGGGAAGGCGCGAGCTGGCCGACCGACGTGCTCTCCGGCCTGGTGCTGCGCGCGCTGGCCACCGCACCGGCCGGACGGCTGGAAGTCGTCGTCTACGACCCCCGGATCCGCGGCGTGTTCAGCCCGTTCTCCGGGCTCCGCCGCGCCTCGGCCGACATCTTCGGCGAGCCGGTCGCCACCGCCGCCGAGTTCGCCGACCGGCTGCACCGGCTGCGCGCGGCCGTGGCCAGGGTGGCCGAGCTGGTCGGTGCGCACAGCGTCGCTGACCTGGGCGAACTGGTCGCCGCGACCGGCGTGCAGCCCGAGCCGTACCGGCTGGTCGTGGTGCTGGACTACCCGACGGGCATCGACAGCGCGGTGCAGGCCGAGCTGGTCCGGATCGCGGACGGCGGCCCGCGCCGGGGCGTCTCGCTGCTGGTCCACCACGACCCGCGGGCCAAGGGCGGCAACGACGTGAACCCGGCCGTGCTGCTGGAGCACATGACCGTCGTGACCGGCCGGCCCGGGGCGCTGGAGGTCTCCACGCTGCCCGGCGTGACCGTGCGCCCCGATCCGGCGCCGCCGCGCGACCTGGTGGCCTCGGTCGCCGCGCACCTCGCCGACCGGGCCCACCACGGCGCCGCCCCGTCGGTGGACTTCGCCGATCTGCTCCCGCCGCCGGAGCAGGTCTGGAGCCGCGACGCGATCCAGGGCATGACCGCGGTGCTCGGCACGTCCGGCTTCGACCGGGTCGAACTGGACCTGCGCGGCTCCGACCCGGCGTTGCCGAACGCGCTGATCGGCGGCGCCTCCGGCCAGGGCAAGTCGAACCTGCTGCTGGTGCTGCTGCACAGCATCGCGGCCGCGTACCCGCCCGAGGAGGTCGAGATGTACCTCCTCGACTTCAAGGACGGCCTCGAGTTCGACCGGCTCGGGCCCGCGCCCCGACCGTCCACACTGGATGCCGCACGTCCGGGTGCTCGGCCTGGAGGGCGATCGGCTGTTCGGGCTGGCCGTGCTCCGGCACCTGAACGCCGAGTTCAGCCGCCGCGCCGAACGGTTCCGGATCTCCGGCCAGAACCACCTCGGGGCGTACCGGCGGGCCCATCCCGAGGACCGAGTCCCCCGCGAGCTGCTGGTCATCGACGAGTTCCAGGTCCTGATCGGGAGTCCAGGACGACCTCGCGCACGAGGCGATCCGGATCATCGAGACGCTGGCGCGGCGGGGCCGGGCCGTCGGCATCCACCTGGTGCTGGCGTCCCAGACGCTGTCGGGCATCGAGGGCCTGGCCACCAAGGAGCAGTCCATCTTCGGCCAGTTCCCCTGGCGGATCAGCCTCAAGACCGAGGCGTCGGAGTCGGAGGCCGTGCTCGGGCGGGGCAACGCCGAGGCCGCTCAGCTGCGCTTCCGTGGCGAGGCGATCCTGAACAGCGAGTACGGCGCGCCGGCCCACAACCGCAGGGCGATGATCGCCTTCGCCGACGACCAGCTGCTCGACAAGCTGCGCTCGCAGTGGTGGGCGCGGGCGGCCGACCCGACCCCGCCCCGGGTGTTCTACGCGTCCCGGCCCAGCGATCCCGGCGAGCTGCCCGCGGCGCTCAGCCGGGTGCTCACCCAGGCCGGCACGCACGACGGCGGTTCCCGGCACGCGCTGCTGGGGCTCCCGGTGGACGTGGACCCGCATCCGGTGGCGTTCGTGTCCCGCCCCGATCCGGGCCGCACGCTGGCGATCCTCGGTGACGGCCGGGAGGACGCGCTCGGCACGCTCACCGCCGCGGTCTGGTCGCTCGCCGCGCAGGAGCCGTCCGGCGGTGCGGAGTTCGTGTTCCTGGACGGGTTGGCGCACGCCCACGCGCCCACGCCCGAGGTCGAGGCGATGGCCGACCTGGCCCGTTCGCGCGGCCACGCGGTGAGCGTGCACGCCGGTCGGGACATCGGCCAGGCGCTGCTCGACCTGTCCGAGCGGCTCAACGAACGGCTCGCGGCGGCCGAGGACGACGATGCGGCGGCGTGCTGGTCGGCGGGATGCTGATCGGCGGCGCCGACGAGCCCAAGCCGGTGTACGTGATCGCGCCGGGCATGCACCGCGCGCCGCGGCTCGACCAGTTCTCGATGAGCGGCGCGAAGCCCACGGGAGGCGTTGCAGCGGCTGGTGGGCGAGGGGCCGATCGGCCAGGTCTACCTGCTCGCCTGGTGGAGCACGCTCAACGTCTTCAACAGCCACCTCGGCTACGAGATGTCGGCGCTGGTCGGCGCGCACCTGTTCCTGCGGCTGCCCGAGGGTGACGTCCAGTCGGTGTGTGGACCGTTCGTCCGGTACTCCTCGCAGCAGCACCGCGCGCTGTTCTGGGACCGGACGCTCGGCGCCGCGCCGACCCCGCTGGTGCCGTTCGGCCTTCCGTCCGATCAGGACAGACGGCGGCTGGGTGGGGTCGATGACGCCGGTCGAGGGGGTGGCCCGATGAGCGATCCGCTCTGGGACGAGTACGTCGACGCGGTGCGCAACCTGGGGCAGCTGCCCGCACTGCGGGACGAGCGGCGCCGGCAGGCCACCGCGCACGAGCAGGCCTCCGTGCGGCGGGCCAAGGACGGCGCTGGAGACCGAGCTACGGCACTGCGAGGAGTGGTCGATCGTCGCCAGCCGCGCGATGAGTACGGCCGAGGCCAAGCTGGTCGCCGCGCAGGTGCTGGTGCCCGACGTGTCGGCGGCGCCGGTGCTCCCGTCTGCGGCGCGCCGGCCGAGCTGGTCGGCATCGTGCAGCAGACCGAGCGTGAGCTCGCGGGCGATCTGATCGGCGTCGACACGGCGCGTCGGCGGGCCAAGCAGCGGGCGATCGAGCGGGCTCAGCGGGCGAAGGAACTCGCGGCGCGGCGGCGGGCCGTGATCAAGTTCGCCGCCGTCGGTGGCGCGGTCGTGGTGGCGTTGCTGGTGCTCGCGGTCCTGCTCGGCTGAGCCGGCTGGCCGCGGACGTGCAGCGTGGCCGCGACGCTGGCAGGGGGGTGGCCAGCGTCACGACCACGAGCGGGTGGCGGGGTAGGGGGATTCCCGCCACGGACGCCAGGCGGGGGGGTGCCCGACGTGGCTTCGACGTTAGCGCTGGTCGGAGCCGTTGGCTAGGACAAAGATGAAAAAGATTCGTGTCGTGATTTCAGGGTGTCCGCCGGTGCGGGTGGCCGGCGGGTGACGGGCGGCTAGGCTTCGTGGCCATGCCGATCTACGCCCGGTGTCTGGCCGAACCCGCCCTCCGTCCACACTCGACAGCACGCCGTGCCCGGCAGGACGCGTGATGCCGCCCCGCCCGTTGAGCGAGGTGGTCGAGGCCGGCTGGGCCGCCGCGCTGGAGCCCGTGGCCGACGTGATCACCGCGATGGGTGAATTCCTGCGTACCGAGATCGCCGAGGGCCGCCAGTACCTGCCCGCCGGCAACGACGTGTTGCGCGCGTTCCAGCAGCCGTTCGACGACGTGCGGGTGCTGATCGTCGGCCAGGACCCGTACCCGACCCCCGGCCACCCCGTCGGGCTCTCGTTCTCCGTGTCGCCGCAGACCCGACCGATCCCGCGCAGCCTGGTGAACATCTTCCGGGAGTACGGCGAGGATCTCGGCCATCCGCTGCCGGCCAACGGTGACCTCACGCCGTGGACCGAGCGCGGCGTGCTGCTGCTCAACAGGGTGCTCACGGTCGCGCCGCGGGTGCCCGGCTCGCACCGCGACAAGGGCTGGGAGAAGGTCACCGACCAGGCCATTCGTGCGCTGGCCGCGCGGGACAAGCCGCTGGCCGCGATCCTCTGGGGTCGGGACGCCCGGAACCTGCGGCCGCTGCTCGGACCCGGCGTGCCGGCGATCGAATCGGCCCACCCGAGCCCGATGTCGGCCGACCGTGGCTTCTTCGGCTCCCGCCCGTTCAGCCGGGTGAACGCCGCCCTGGAATCGGCCGGCGCCGAACCCATCGACTGGAAACTCCCCTAGACCCTGCTCGCCCTCGGCGACCCGCACCCTTCCCGCTTTGGGCGACCGAGATGTTGCCCAAAGCGTGGGCGGGTTTGGCCGGCGATGGGCCGACCGGCGTCGCAGATCTCGCGGGGCCGCAAAGGGTTGGTGGGTAAGAGATTGTCGGCTGGACGTGGCAGGATCGCCGCCGTGCCGCCTCGCGACCCGTTCTATGCCGACCTGCACATCCACTCCAAGTACTCCCGCGCCTGCAGCCGGGACTGCGATCTGGAACACCTCACCTGGTGGGCCCGGCGTAAGGGCATCAGCCTGGTGGGCACCGGCGACTTCACCCATCCGGCGTGGAACGAGCACCTGCACGACATGCTCGTCCCGGCCGAGCCGGGGCTGTACCGGCTCCGCGACGACGTGCAGCGCGAGGTCGACCGGACCCTGCCGCGGTCCTGCGACGGGGACGTCCGCTTCATGCTCTCGGTCGAGATCAGCACGATCTACAAGCGTGACGACCGCACCCGCAAGGTCCATCACCTGGTCTACCTGCCCGATCTGGACGCGGTCGAGCCGGTTCAACCGGGCGCTGGGCAAGATCGGCAACCTCGGTTCCGACGGCCGCCCGATCCTCGGCCTGGACTCCCGCGACCTGCTGGAGATCACGCTGGAGGCCAGCCCGGACGGGTACCTCGTGCCGGCGCACATCTGGACCCCGTGGTTCGCCGCATTGGGTTCCAAGTCGGGGTTCGATGCCATCGCGGACTGCTATGCCGACCTGGCCGACCACATCTTCGCGGTCGAGACCGGCCTCTCCAGCGATCCGCCGATGAACTGGCGGGTCTCCTCTTTGGACAAGTACACGCTGGTCAGCAACTCGGACGCGCACTCGCCGCCCGCGCTCGGCCGGGAGGCGCACTCCTACGACTGCGCGCTGGACTACTTCGCGATCCGGGAAGCGCTCCGCACCGGCGACGGGTACCGCGGCTCGCTGGAGTTCTTCCCCGAGGAGGGCAAGTACCACGCGGACGGGCATCGGGCCTGCAAGGTGCGGCTCACGCCGGCCGAGACCAGGGCCGTCGACGGCAGCTGTCCGGCGTGCGGCAAGCCGCTGACCGTCGGCGTGCTGAGCCGGATCGAGGCGCTGGCCGACCGTCCGGACGGCGCCCGCCCGGACGGCGCGGCCGGCTACCGGAACCTGGTCGCGCTGCCCGAGCTGGTCGGCGAGATCCGAGGCGTCGGGCGCGAAGAGCAAGCGCGTTGTCGGCGAGGTGACCGAACTGGTCGCCCGGCTGGGCCCGGAGCTGCGGATCCTGCAGGACGTGCCGGTGGAGGACATCGCCGCGGCCGGCGCCACGCTGCTCGCCGAGGCCGTCTCCCGGCTGCGGCGCGGGGAGGTGATCCGCGATTCCGGGTACGACGGCGAGTACGGCGTGATCCGATGTTCACCCCCGACGAGCTGGCCGAACCCGCGCTGTTCGCGGTGGCCGCGCAGGCCCCCGAGCCGGTGTCGCCGCGGCCGGCCGCCGCTGCCTCGGCAGGAGCCCGAGCCGAACGCGGGCCGGCCGCTCACGGTGGAAGCCGGGCTGCTCGGCGGGCTCGACCCGGAGCAGCGCGCCGCGGCCGAGGTGACCGACGGTCCGCTGCTGATCGTCGCCGGCCCTGGCACCGGCAAGACCCGCACGCTCACCCACCGGCTGGCGCACCTCGTGGCCGAGCAGGACGTGCCGGCCGAGCGGTGCCTGGCGATCACGTTCACCCGCCGGGCCGCCGACGAACTCCGCGAACGGCTCGCCGCGCTGGTGCCCGAGCAGGCCGCGCGGATCACGGTCGCCACCTTCCACGCGCTGGGCCTGGCGATCCTGCGGGAGCAGCACGACCGCGCCGGCCTGACCGCCCGGTTCCGGGTCGCCGGGGAGGCCGAGCGGCTGGCCGTCCTCACCGAGCTGACCGGCTCCGAGGCCGACGCCCGCCGCGCCGCCGCCGACCTGCTGCGGTTGGATCGTGCCCTGGAAGGGCACGATCCACCGCAGCGAACGAAGCGCCCGCCCGCGAACTCCGGGAGCGGTACTTGAAGGCGCTGCGGGCGCGGGATCTGGTCGATCTGGACGAGCTGGTCACGCTGCCGGTGGCGCTGCTCGACGCCGACCCCGTGCTGGTGGCCGGCTATCGCGAGCGGTACGGCTGGGTCTGCGTGGACGAGTACCAGGACGTGGACGAGGCGCAGTACCGGTTGCTCCGGCTGCTGGTGCCGGACGGCGGCAACCTGTGCGCGATCGGCGACCCGGACCAGGCGATCTACGCGTTCCGCGGCGCCGACGTCGGCTTCTTCCTCCGGTTCCAGCAGGACTACCCGGCCGCGCGCACGGTCCAGCTCACCCGGAACTACCGCTCGCTGGCGCCGATCGTCACGGCCGCCGTTCAGGCGATCCGCCCGTCGTCGCTGGTGCCGGGCCGGGTGCTCACGCCGATGCGCGAGTCGGCCAAGGCCCCGCTGGTGCGGCTGCACCAGGCCGGCACCGAGCACGCCGAGGGGTCGTTCGTGGCGAAGACGATCGACGAGCTGGTCGGCGGCTCCTCGTTCCACTCGCTCGACAGCGGGCGGGTGGACGGGCGGCGGCACCACGGCCACGCCACGTTCGCGCGACATCGCCGTGCTGTACCGGACCGACGCCCAGTCGGGCCCGCTCATCGACGCGCTGACCAGGGCCGGCGTGCCGTTCCAGAAGCGGTCGCACGACCGGCTCGACGCCCGCTCCGGGGTGCGCGCGCTGCTGCGTGAGCTCAGGTTCACCGGCGAAGGCACCGTGCTGGAGCGGCTGCGTGCCGCCGCGAAGAAACTGGTCAGCCGGCCGCCGGCGCTGGAGCCCGACGCGGTGGCCGGACCGGACGTGCCGGGGGTCGAGGTGTGGTCGGCGGTCGAACTGCTGTCGCCGCTGGCCGAGCGGTGCGGCGCCGAGGTGGAGCGGTTCGTCACCGAGGTGGGGGTCGGCGCGGAGGTGGACACGCTCGATCCGCGCGCCGACGCGGTGTCGCTGCTGACCCTGCACGCCGCCAAGGGCCTGGAGTTCCCGGTCGTCTTCCTGACCGGCTGCGAGGACGGCCTGCTGCCGCTGCGGTTCGGCGGCGGCACCGACGACGCGCAGCTCGCCGAGGAGCGCCGGCTCTTCTTCGTGGGCCTCACCCGGGCCCAGGACCAGCTCTTTCTCAGCCACGCGGCCGAACGCGCCCGGCACGGCAGCGCCCGGGAGACGACGCCGTCGCCGTTCCTCGCCGCGATCGGCGACGCCGTGCTGGAGCGGCAGGGTGAGGTGTCGCGGAAGCCGAAGCGGGTACAGCAGGCTCGCTTGTTCTGATCGACGGAGGAGGCAATGGTGGCCGACGGAATTCCTGGCGTGACGCTCTCCGGCGTGGTGCTCGACGCGCCCGACCCGCGAGCACTGGCCGACTTCTACCACCGGCTCCTCGGCTGGCCGATCGGCGACGACGACGAGGATTGGGCGACCGTCATCCCGCTGGGCGGCGGCGCCAAGCTGTCGTTCCAGCGCGAACCGGAATACCAGCCGCCGAGCTGGCCGAGCGACCGGGACCACCAGCAGATGATGCTGCACCTCGATTTCGCCGTCGACGATCTGGCCGCGGCCGACGCGCACGCGATCTCGGTCGGCGCGAAGCCCGCCGAGTGGCAGCCGCAGTCCAACGTCCGGATCTACACGGATCCGGCCGGCCACCCGTTCTGCCTCTTCATCCGCGGCACCTGACCGCCGCGCGGGCCCCTCCCGCTTTGGGCGACATTTTCACGGCTATAGCCGAGAAAATGTCGCCCAAAGCGCGGAAGGGACGGCGGCGGATGGGACGGCAGCGGCGGGGCTCCGCGCCGGCCCGCGCCTGCGTCAGTGGTTCCGTAGGGCCTTGATCAGCTGACCGCGGTCCATCGAGGAGCGGCCCTCGATGCCGATCTGCTTGGCGCGGTCGTAGAGCTGCTTCTTGGTCATCTCGTCGTAGTCGCTGGCCTTGCCACCCTTGCGGCCGACCTTCGAGCGCGACGAGCCGGCCGAGGCGTTGGCGATCCGGGCCGCCTTCTCCTTGCTCGCCCCGTCCCGACGCAGTGCCTGGTACTGGTCCTCGTCCTTGATCTGAGCTCGTGGCATCACGCACCTCCTGTCCCAGACTCGGGTATCCGCGGGCCCCACTCGGCAAACGCCAGCTCAGACCGGCGATCACGCCACGCCGGACCAGCCGCCGACCAGTCGCTCGAACGTCGGCTGGTGCGCGGCGGGCACCGCGAGCTGGAGATCGCCGACCGAGGACTCGCAGCGGTACACGACCGCGTCGGCCTTCAGCCACCAGCGCTCCGAGCCCAGCACGCCACGCCGCTCGACCCTGGTCAGCGTGCCGAGGGTGATCTCCCGGCGCCGCCGGATCTGCCAGCGCCGGCGCCAGCGGGTCTCGTCACCGTCGATGACCAGCAGGCCGCCGCGCCAGCGCGCTCGGATCCCGGGTCTGGGCAGCCGCAACATCACCGGAATGTGCGCCGGTGCGTGCTTGGCGAGCCCTGATCCCGGCCGCCGTGGCTGGTACCGCCGCACGCACCACAGACCGATGCAGGCCCCGACCAGCAAGGCCAGGGTCAAGACGAGCAACTTCGGCACTGTCCACCCGTTCCTGACGTGATGAGCGTCCGTCACTCTGGTGACGGTCGGGCAGCGGTTCCGTGACGCGGAGTTCAGCCGACGGCCGGCGTGGCCTCGCTGGCGTCGCATTCGGTGGCCCGCCGGACCAGCTCGCGGTGCGCGACGCCGAGCGCGATGTCGGCGGCTCCGTAGAGGCTGGCCTCCGGGCCGAGTTTGCTCGACTCCAGCGCGGGCGGGGTGGGAAACAGCCGATCCACCACGTCCCGGACGCCGGTGAGCAAGCGCTGGTTGGAGCCGATGCCGCCGCCGAGCACCACCAGGTACGGGTCGATCACGGCGCACACCGTGGCCACGGCCATGCCGAGCAACTGCGCTTCCCGATCGATCACCGCGAGCGCCGGCGCGACGCCCTCCTCGGCGAGCGCGAACAGCTCCTCGACCGAGGTCGGCGGCCCGTCCGGCCAACCGCCCCGGCGGGCCGCTGCGGCGAGCATGCCGGGACCCGCGGCCTCGTCCTCCAGCGCGCCGCGCCGCCGGTGCTCGGGGGCGAACGGGTCGAGCGCGAGCGGGAAATAGCCGATCTCGCCGGCCGCGCCACGCCGGCCGTGCAGCACCTTGTCCTGGTAGACCAGGCCCATGCCGATGCCGGCGCCGACCGAGATGAACGCGAACGTCGGCACCGAGCGGGCATGGCCACGCCACTGCTCGCCCCTGGCCGCGCAGTTCACGTTGTTGTCCAGCACGATCTGCACAGGGAAGGCCGCGTTGAGCAGGGCCCGGAGGTCGAACTCGTCGGTCTGGCCGATGTTGTAGCAGAGGCTCACCCGGGCGGTCTCCGGGTCGACCACGCCGGGTGTGGAGACCGCGAAGGCCAGGATCCCGGTCGGCTCCAGGCCGGCGTCCGCGAGGAGCTGGTGGAGCAGGTCGACCACCTGGGCCGCCACGCTCTCGCCCCCGTTGGGCACGGTCGGCCGGGATGCCGCCGCGATCCGCTCGCCGCGCAGGTCGGTGGCCATCACCCGGAGGTTGGAGCCGCCGATGTCGACCGCGACGACGTAGCCGGCATCCGGCGCCAGGTCGTACGCCACGGGTGACCGGCCGCGCGCACCGTGCCGCTGCCCGGTCGCGCGGACCAGATCGGCGGCCTCCAGCCGGCGGATGGCATCGGACACGGTCGGCTTGGACAGACCGGTCGCGGTGGCCACCTCGGGCCTGGTCTGCGGCCCAGCGGCCAGCAGCGTCTCCAGCACCTGTACGCCGCTCGTCATCCCGGGCTCCTCACCGTGCGCCTGTCGGCAGTATTTCCGAAGCTGTCCACTCCGCCGGTACCGCCCTGCCCGACGCTCCGTGTCCAACTTGGTATGCCCGGCTGCGGAGCTACCTCTTGACAACCCGACCGGCTGGGGAGAATCGTCGCCGCCAATAGGAAAGTTACCTTACAAAAGATTCGCCAGGAGGCGGCCATGGGGAACGCGGACGACCCGAGCTGGCACTACTCCACCGGCTGGACCAGGCGAAAGTTCCTGGGCAGCGTCGCCCTGACCGGCGTCGGCGCGGCCCTGGCCGGCTGCGGGGTGACCGCCGGAGACGGCGACAAGGGCGACGGCACGGGCACGATCAACGCGCTGTTCATGAAGCAGGCCGGGTACAGCGAGGACGACATCAAGGCGATGACCGCTGCCTTCCAGAAGGCCAACCCGAAGATCAAGGTCCAGCCCACCTTCGTCGCGTACGAGGCGTTACACGACAAGATCGTCGCCGCGGCGCCGGCCGGGACCTACGACGTGGTGCTGATCGACGTGATCTGGCCGCCCGAGTTCGGCTCGAAGAACATGGTCAGCGACGTGACCAGCAAGTACCCGGCGGAGTGGAAGAGCGGCATGCTGGACGGCGCGCTCAAGACCGCCACGTACCAAGACAAGTTCTACGGCGTGCCGTGGATCCTCGATACCAAGTACTTCTTCGCCAACACCGACCACCTCACCCGCGCAAAGGTCGACCCGGCGTCGCTCGGCACCTGGGACGGCGTGCTGGCCGCTGCCCGTGCCGTGAAGAAGTCCGGCGTGAAGTACCCGTTCATGTGGAGCTGGTCGCAGGCCGAGGCCGTGGTGTGCGACTACACCCAGCTGCTCGGCGCGTTCGGCGGGACGTTCCTCGACGACGCGGGCAAGCCGGCCTTCAACACCGGTGGCGGGGTCAAGGCGCTGGAGTTCATGCGGAGCACGGTCACCGAGGGGCTCACCAATCCGGCGTCGATGGAGAGCGTCGAGGAGGACGTCCGCAAGACGTTCTCGAACGGCGACGCGTCGTTCGCGCTCAACTGGACCTACATGTACGGCCTGACCCAGGACCCGAAGGAGAGCAAGGTCGCCGGCAAGGTGTCGATCCTGCAGACCCCGGCCGGTCCGGGCGGCGCGCGGCCGGGCGTCAACGGTTCGATGGCGCTGTCGGTGAGCAAGGGCAGCAAGAACCAGGACGCGGCCTGGAAGTACATCTCGTTCCTGACCAGCGCCGAGGAGCAGGCCAAGTACGCCAAGAGCTCGCTGCCGGTGTGGACCGCCTCCTACGACGAGCCGGCGGTCACCGAGGCCGCGCCGCAGACCGTGCCGGTGGCCAAGAAGCAGCTCGCCGAGTTGATCCTGCGGCCGCAGGTGGCCACCTACAACGCGGTCTCGGCGGCGCTCCAGGCCGAGCTCCAGAACGCGCTGCTCGGCCGGAAGCCGGCACAGAAGGCGCTGGACGACGCCGCGAAGGCCGCCAACGACATCCTCGGTAAGTGAACTTGGTGACGACGGAGGCGCCGCCCAAGACGGCCCCCGCGCGCCCCGCCGCACGCTCGCGGCGGGGCGGCGAGGGCTGGTTCGCCGTCGCTCTGCTCGTGCCGAGCGCGCTCGTGGTCTTCGGGGTGGTGGTCTACCCGGTACTGCGGACGCTGATGATCTCGTTCTTCGAGGTGAACAGCCCGGTCGCGACCGAGACGCCGTTCGTCGGGCTGGGCAACTACAGCGACGCGCTGAGCGACCCGGCGTTCTGGCGGGCGGCGCGGCAGACCGCGTACTTCGCGGTGGTCTCGATCACGCTGGAGATCGTGCTCGGGGTCGGGGTGGCGCTCCTGCTCAACGCGCCGCTGCGGGCCCGGTGGCTGTTCCGGGCCGTGGTGATCCTGCCCTGGGCGCTGCCGACGATCGTCAACGGCGCGATGTGGCGGAACATCCTGAACTCCCAGTACGGCGCGCTGAACGGTCTGCTCACCCAGGTCGGCGTGCTGGAGGAGTACCGGTCCTGGCTCGGGGAGCCGTTCCTGGCGCTGAACATGGTGATGCTGGCCGACGTCTGGAAGAACACCTCGCTGGTGGCGTTCCTGCTGCTCGCGGGCCTGCAGTCGATCGACGTGAACCTGTACGAGGCGGCCAGGGTGGACGGCGCCGGGCCGATCCGGTCGTTCTTCTCGATCACGCTGCCGCTGCTGATTCCGAGCTTCGCGATCGTGCTGGTGCTGCGGACCATCGAGACGTTCAAGGTCTTCGACATCATCTACATCATGACCAGGGGCGGCCCAGCCAGCGGCACCCAGACGCTCACCTTCTACACCTACCTCCAGGCCTTCTCCGACCAGCGGCTCGGCTACGGTTCGGCGCTCGCGTACCTGATCGTCAGCGCCGTGATCGCGCTCGCCGTGGTCTACCTGCGACTGCTGCGCGGGCAGGGGGCGCTGCGATGAGGCCGTCGAGGGCGTACCGGATCTTCATCCACGTGGCCGCGCTCGGCGTCGCGGTGATCATCCTGGCGCCGTTCGTCTGGCTGCTCATCTCCAGCATCTCCACGCCGGCCGAACTGCTCGCGAGGCCGCTGAAGTGGTGGCCGGCGGACCCCAGTCTGGAGCGCTACACGAAGATCTTCACCTCGGGCGGGGACGACGTGAGCGCGGTGTTCCGCCGCTCGCTGGTGAACAGCACGATCGTGGCGCTCTGCACGGTGGCGCTGTCGATGTTCGTGGGCACGCTCGGCGCGTACGCGATGGCCCGGCTGCGGTTCCGGTTCAAGTCGGACCACGCTGGTGCTCTTCCTGATCGCGTACATGCTGCCGCCGATCGCCCTGCTGATCCCGCTCTACCTGGTGCTGGCGCAGCTCGAACTGCTGGACAGCCTGGTCGGGCTGGTGCTGGTGTACTCGTCGTTCACCACGCCCTTCGTGCTCTGGATCATGACCAACCAGTTCCTCGCGCTGCCGGCCGAACTGGAGGACGCAGCCAGGGTGGACGGGTGCAGCCGGCTCGGCGCGCTGGTCCGGGTCGTGCTGCCGGTGGCCAGGCCGGGCCTCTTCGCCACGATGATGTTCACGTTCCTACTGGCCTGGGACGAGTTCCTCTACGCGCTCATCTTCACCTCGACGCCGGACGCGAAGACGGTGCCGGTCGCCATCGCCGAGTTCACCGGGCGGTACAGCGTGGACTTCGGACTGGTCGCCGCCGGAGGGGTGCTGGCGACCCTTCCACCGTTGCTACTCGCGCTGGTGTTCCAGAAGTACGTGGTCAGCGGCCTGGCTGCCTCGGCGGTCAAGGGGTAACCCTTGCGCTTTGGGCGACATTTTCACGGCTATGACCGCGAAGATGTCGCCCAAACCCGGGGAAGGCGCGTGGCAGGTCTACGGCTCGGCCGTGCCGGCGCGGCGGCGGTAGGCGGCGGCGGCGATCCGGTCGGTGCACCACTGGCAGCAGTATCGGCGGGTCGCGGCCGGGGTGCGGTCCAGGTACACGCACCGGCACGGATCGGCCGCGCAGTACCCGAGCCTGGCCGGGCCCCACCGTGCCACGAACCGGGCGACCGCGGCCGGTAGCCGGACCCGGAGCGCCTCGACGCCGTGGCCGTCCGTGGCGATCGTCAGCGTCCAGGCGCCGTTGTCGGTCGGGGCCAGCTTGGGCGCCGCGCCGACCTCGGCGAGCCAGTCGTTCAGCAGCCGGACGGCGGCATCCGGGGTCGCCGCGGTGAACACGCTCCGGAGCCGTTCCCGCAGCTCGCGCAGGTGAGCGACGTCGCCGGGCCGGATCGCCGCCGCGTCCGTCGGGTGCCCGGCGCGCTCCAGGAGGTGCCGTGCGTCGGCATCCTCGACGAGCCGGTCCGGCGGGGTCTCCAGCAGGTCGACCGTGTTGACCAACGCCACGGCGAGTTCGAGATCCGGATCTGGCGCGTCGGTGCGACGGCGGGCCACCCGACCACCTCCCAGGTAACGACTCGGCAGCGGCACCAGTCTGCCCCTTGACCCCCGCATGCGCTGCGGCGCACTGTACCTCCGTCAGTTACTAAAAGCCTTAAGCACCTGACGCTCACTCTGGAGGTTCACCGTGCGCCGTATCCGCCGCCTGTCCGTCGCTGCCCTCGTCACCGCGTTGCTGCTGGTCTCAGGGGGTGCGGCCCAGGCCAGAAGCGCGCCTGCTCCGGCCGCCACCCGCGTGCGGACGTCACGATCCAGGTGCCCACGGCAGCCGCCGCTCAGGGCGTACCTGGTGTTACCCGGCAAGCCGGCCCGGCCGCACCGCGCCGCCGCCGTGCTGTTCCTGCATTGGTTCGCGCCGCAGTCGAAGGACAGCGACCGCACCGAGTTCCTGGCCGAGGCGGTCCGGCTGGCAGACCAGGGCGTGGTCTCGTTGCTGCCGCAGTTGAGCTTCCCGTGGGCAGCCGATCCGGTCGGTGACCGCCGGGACGTGGCCGCCATCGAGGCGCAGCTGGTCGCGGTGCAGGCCGCGTTCGACGCGCTGAGCCAGCGGCCCGAGGTGGATCGGAACCGGGTCGCGGTCGTCGGCCACGACTACGGCGCGATGTACGGGCTCGATCTGGCCGCCCGGAACCCGAGGGTCGCGGCCGTGGTGTCGATGGCCGCCGACGCGACCTGGAGCAACTGGTTCAACAAGTACTGGCTCGGGCTCGAGGGTGACGCCGCCATCGCCTACGCCAAGATCTTCGGAAAGCTCGACCCGGTCGTCGCGGCGCGGACCGCCGGCACCCGTCCGCTGTACTTCCAGTGGTCCAGCACCGACATCTTCGTGCCGGCCGAGGTGCGCGCCGACTTCTCCGCCGCGGCCCCGACCGCGAAGGTCTCGGTGTACGACCGGATCGGGCACGAACTCGGCGCCGCGGCGCTGGCCGATCGCGACGCCTGGCTGACCCAGATCCTCTACCACGACCTCCCTGGCGCTTTGGGCGACATCTTCTCGGCTATAACCGAGAAAATGTCGCCCAAAGCCGGAGGGGTGGGCGCGGAGCGCGGGGGCGAGGCCCGAGCGCGGGCGGGCTAAAGCGCGGGGCGGGCTAGCTGGCTTCGACGGCCCAGACGATCGGGACCGTCACGGTCAGCCGGAAGCCGCCACCGGCGCGGGGCGCCGCGTCCACCTGGCCGCCGGCCACGGAGAGCCGCTCGGCCAGGCCGCGCAGGCCGTTGCCGTCGGTCGCGGTCGATTCGGTGCCCACGCCGTCGTCGCGCACCTCGACCACGGCCCGGCCGTCGGTGCGGCGGATGTCGATCTCGCAGTTGCTGGCCTGGCTGTGCCGGACCACGTTCGTCACGCCTTCGCGTACCGCCCAGCCGACCAGCGTGTCGGCCTCCGGCGGGAGCGGCGTGCCGACCTCGCGCACGGTGGCCTCGATGCCGGCGGCGGCGAGCGCGGTCCGGGCGCCTTCGAGTTCGGTGGCGAGTCCGCCTTCGCGGTAGCCGGTGACCGCCTCCCGGACCTCGACCAGCGCGCGCCGCCCGACCTCCTGGATCTCGCCGGCCTCGCGCACCGCCGCGTCCGGGTCGCGCGGCACCATCCGGCGCACCACCTCGGCCTTGACCACGATCAGCGAGAGCGTGTGACCGAGCAGATCGTGCAGGTCACGGGAGAACCGCAGCCGTTCCTGGGCGACCGCGGACCGGGCCAGCTCCTCACGCGTGCGGTGCAGCTCGACGATGAGGTGGCGCATCCGCAGCATCATCAGCGTGATCAGGCCGCTGAGCAGGATGGAGAAGAGCAGCGAGCCGGTGGCGTCGGTGCCGGCGTGGTGCTCCAGCAGCGCGAGGGCGGCGATGGCCAACACGCCTAACAGCGCCGGCAACGCCCACTTCCGCGGCGCCGCCGTGACCGCCGCCGCGGCCACGAAGACGAACAGCGCGTCCCAGCTGCGGCCGTATTCGATGCTGGTGGCCGTGGCGACCGCCGTGATGCCGGCCGTCGGCAGCCAGCGCTGCCAGACCAGCTCGGGGCGACCGTAGACGATCCCGAGGGTGGTGAAGTACAGCACCGCGAACAGGGTCAGCGCGGCGACGGCCAGCCAGCCGGGCCGGGCCCTGCCGTCGATGATCTCGGTGATCGGCGCCACGAACACGACGGCGATGAGGAAGACGTTGAAGCCGATCGGTTGCCACTTGCTTCGCCAGACCGGTTCCCAGCTGTTGCCAGCGCTGCTCACCACATCACCCCGTCCCCGGCCAGCCAGCCTAGTTCACCGTGTCTCGTGTCAGCCGGCCGGTTTCGTTTGCCTCCGGAGTGTCGTGGTGGCGTGACTAGGATTGGTCCGTCAGCCGTGGTACCGGGATGGAGCGTGATGAGCGACAGCGCCACGCCCGTCCGCCGTGCCCTGGTGTCCCGGTGGCCCGCGCTGCTCGGCCTGATCGCCGCGCTCCTGCTCGCCGTGCCGACCGTGGGGGTCGCGCCGGCCGGGGCCGCGACGGTCGACGGTGCCGTGCCGGTCGGCGTCGCCGCCGCGATCCACCACGGCGACCAGGCCGATGACCAGCCGCAGGGCCAGCAGCCGCCGGAGAATGCGAACTCCTTCGGTGACCAGCCGTTCGTCGCCCGGCCGACCGCGCCGACCTCGGTGGCGCTCAGCGGCCGGGGCGGTAGCCGCCTGGTCCAGCCGGTGCCGGTGGCGGCGCTGCCCGTCGCGGGCGCCGGCCAGCGGACCGACCGGGGTTGGCGTGCCGGCGAGGTCGCCGAGACGCCCGCCGGGGTGTCCGGCCGGACGGAGAGGGGTCGGGGTCCGCCGCGTCAGCCGCGCTGACCCGTCACCCCCTTCTCCCGCGTCGCCAGAGGCCTCCGCCCTGGCCGGCGTGGCTCGTCCCGCTGGAGGCATTTCCGTGAACCGCGCCACCCTGGTGCGGGTGATCCTGGCACTCGCCGTGCTCGGCTCGTCCGCCTACTTCATCCTCGAAAAACCCGCCCGCCTAGGCCTCGACCTGCGCGGCGGCACCCAGATCACGCTGGAGACCAAGGACTCGGCCACCACCAAGGCCAACCCCGAGACCACCGACCGCACGCTCGAGGTGCTCCGCCGCCGGGTGGACGCGCTCGGCGTCTCCGAGCCGACGCTCGCCCGCTCGGGCGACAACCGGATCATCGTGGAGCTGCCCGGCGTCCAGGACCCGAAGGAGGCCGCCGAGGTCATCGGCCGCACCGCCCAGCTGACGTTCCACCCGGTCATCGGCGTCGCACCGCCCGAGGAGCCCACGCCGACCCCCACCCCGAGCGCTACGTCTACCCCGGGCGCCACGCCGACGCCGAGTGCCACGCCGACACCCACACCCACCCCGACGCCGAACCAGAACGGCGAGCTGACCCTGACCGGCGACTCGGGCGAGCGGCTCCAGCTCGGGCCGGCCGCGCTGACCGGTCAGGGCGTGAGCGGCGCCGAGGCGGTGTTCGACGCCCAGGGCGCCCGCGGCTGGGTGGTCAACATCGAGTTCCGCGGTAGCGGCGACAAGGCGTGGGTGGGGCTGACCGGCAAGGCGGCCTGCGCCCAACTCGGTCAGCCGCCGCGCCGGGTCGCGATCGTGCTGGACGACAAGATCATCACCTCGCCCGAGGTCGTCGCCGAGGTGCGCTGCGACGTCGGCATGACCGGCGGATCCACGCAGATCACCGGCGGGTTCAGCCGGGCCGAGGCCCAGGAGCTGGCGCTGCTGGTCAAGGCCGGCGCGCTGCCGGTGCCGGTCGAGACGGTGTCCCAGCGGACGGTCGGACCCAGCCTCGGTGCGGAGGCCATCGAGGCCAGCGCCAAGGCCGCCATCATCGGCGTCATCCTCACCGGGCTCTTCATCATCTTCGTGTATCGGCTGGTGGGCGCCCTCGCGGTCGTCGCGCTGGTGTCCTACGCGGGCATCTCCTACGCCGCCCTGGTGGCGCTCGGTGCGACCCTCACGCTGCCCGGCCTGGCCGGCTTCGTGCTGGCGATCGGCATGGCGGTGGACGCCAACGTGCTGGTCTTCGAACGAGCCAGGGAGGAGTTGGCCGAGGGTAAACGCACCCTGCGGGCCGCGATCACGGGCGGCTTCCAGAACGCGTTCTCGGCCATCGTGGACTCCAACATCACCACGCTGCTGGCCGCCGCGCTGCTGTTCTTCCTGGCCTCGGGGCCGGTGCGGGGCTTCGGCGTGACGCTCTCCATCGGTGTGCTGGCGTCGATGATCTCGGCGCTGTTCATCACCCGGATCCTGGTCGAGCTGATGGGGAACTGGAGCTGGGTGCAGCGCCGGCCGAACATCACCGGCCTCGCCCACGCAGGCCGGGTGCGGACCTGGCTGAACGAGCACGGGCCCGACCTGATGCGCTGGCGGCGGCGCTGGATCGGGATCTCGCTGGTCATGGTCGTGCTGGCGATGGCCGGAGTGGCTGTTCGCGGGCTGGAGTTCGGCGTCGAACTGACCGGCGGCCGGCTGGTCGAGTACTCCACGTCCCGGTCGGTCGACATCGACGACGCGCGCAAGGCGGTCGCGGACGCCGGTTTCCCGACCGCGGTCGTGCAGGAGGCCGGGGAGAACGACATCTCCGTGCGCACCGGCAACATCGACGACGCCGGTGAGGGCAAGATCCGCGCGGCGCTCGGCACGATCGGCGGCGACGTCGAACGGCTGAGCGACGACCAGATCGGCCCCAGCCTCGGCAACGAGCTGCGGACCAAGGCGCTGATCGCGCTGGGGGTTGCGCTGCTGGCCCAGCTGCTCTACCTGGCGGTCCGGTTCAAGTGGATCTTCGGCGCCTCGGCCGTGCTGGCGATGCTGCACGACGTGCTGATCCTGCTGGGTGTCTTCGCCTGGCTCGGCAAGCCGATCGACGGCATCTTCCTCGCGGCGCTGCTCACGGTCATCGGCTACTCGGTGAACGACTCGGTGGTCGTCTTCGACCGGATCCGGGAGATGTGGCGGGGCGCGGCGCGCAAGGTCCCGTTCGCGACCACGGCCAACCTGGCGGTGCTCCAGACGGTGCCGCGGACGATCAACACCGGGCTCGGTGCGGTCTTCATCCTGGCCGCGCTGGCGATCCTCGGTGGCGACTCGCTCACCGACTTCGCGATCGCGTTGCTGATCGGTATCGGCGTCGGCACCTACTCGTCGATGTTCCTGGCGACGCCGCTGGCGATCGAGTTCCAGGCTCGCGCCGGCACCACGCCGAGCAGTTTCGGCGGCACCGCGAAAGCCCAGAAGAAGGCGCCGGCACGCACCGGAACGGGTGCCGTGGTCTGACCCGTCGCAGGTCGGCGGCGTCTTCTCGGCAGCTCGCCGGAAAGACGCCGCCGAACTCGGTGAACCCTGCATGCCCCGCCGTGCGTGTTGGGGGCATGACCTACGCGGCGACCATGCCCCGTCCGGCCGTCGACGACGGCGCCGGCGGGCATACCCCTGCGCGGCAAACGGCCGAACTCTTTGGTAGGAAGACCACCATGATGGCCGAGGCGCGAGGGAAATTGAAGCAGTGGAGGCGCCGTCGAGATCATCCGGGCGGCTCCGCTGACGAGGCGCTGGTGGTTTCGCTCTACGCGGACCACGGTGGGGCGCTGCTCGCGTACGCCACCCGACTCACCGGCGACCGGCAACTCGCCGAGGACATCGTCCAGGAGACGCTGCTGCGGGCTTGGCGGAACGCCGCGAAGCTGACCGAGGAGCGTGGCTCGATCCGGGGCTGGCTCTTCACCGTCGCCCGCAACATCGTCACCGACAAGGTCCGCGCCCGGCAGGCCCGCCCGGCCGAGGTGGCCGAGAGCCCGGCCGCGACACCGGTCGCCGACGATCACGCCGACGACGTGGTGACCTCGGTCTACGTCCGGCACGCCCTCCAATCGCTCACCCCCGAGCACCGCGCGGTGCTCGTCACGGTCTACTACGGCGGCAAGACCGCGCTGGAGGCAGCCGAGGTGCTCGGCGTCCCGCCGGGGACGATCAAATCCCGTACGTACTACGCCCTCCGTGCGCTCCGCAGCGCGATCGAGGAAGCCAAGGAGGAGGTGCCCGCATGACCGTGTACCCCGCCGGCCACCTACGTTCCGCTCCTTGCTCCTGCGTCGCTGCGATGCTCGCTTCGGAGGCCGTCTCATGACTGTGTGCCCCGCCGACCTCGTGCGTTCCGCTCCTTGCTCCTGCGTCGCTGCGATGCTCGCTTCGGAGGCCGTCTCATGACTGAGCCCCATATCCGTAACCTGCTCGGCGGCTACAGCCTCGGCATTCTCGACGCTGACGAGCAGCGCAGCGTGGACGGCCACCTCGCCGGCTGCGCCGAGTGCCGGGTCGAGCTGGCCGAGGTGATCGAGGCCACCGAGATGCTCGCGCTGCTCCCAGCCGACGAGGCGCGTGGGTTGTTCGCCGACGAGCCGGGTCCGGTCGCCGTCGGCCGCTCGAGGACGATCTGCTGCTCCGCCGCACCCTGCGTGCGGTCCGGGCCGAGCAGGCCGGCCACCGCACTCGCCGGCTGTCGCTGGTGGCCGCCGGGGTGGCGGTCCTGATCGGCGGCGCGGTGCTGGGCGGTTACGTCGCCGGCGACCGGTCGAACCCGCCGCCGATCGCGCGGCCCACCCCGTCCGCGACCGCGACGGTCCCGGCCGGCCAGACGCTGACCGGCACGAACAACGGCGTCAGCGCCACGGTCAACGTCCTGCCGGTCGGCGACTGGGTCCGGTTCGCGGTCAAGGTCAAGGGCGTGCCGCCCGGTGAGCACTGCCGGATCATCGCGATCACCAGGACCGGCCGGCGGGAGATCGCCGGCAGCTGGGTGATCGGCACCCGGCCACCGCCCGCGAACTCGGCCGGCGTGCCCGGTTCGGCGGCGATCGCCCCGGCCGACCTCGCCGCGGTCGCGATCGAGACCGAGGCTGGCCGCCAATTGGTCTCCGTCCACGCCTGACCAGCGAGCCCTCTTGCGCTTTGGGCGACATCTTCACGGTCATAGCCGTGAAGATGTCGCCCAAAGCGCGCTAGGGGTGGAGCGCTAGGACGGCTAGGCGGGGCCGGCGGTGGCGGCGGCGCGGCGCCGGATTCGGCGGCGCATCAGCGGTTCGGCGAACCTGGCCACCAGCGGGCCGAACGCCGCGAGCAGCAGGACGTACGCGGCGGCCAGCGGACCCAGATCCGGGTGCGCACCGGCCGCCACGGCGAGGCCGGCCACCACGATGCTGAACTCGCCGCGCGGGATCAGGGCCGAACCGGCGCGCACCCGCCCGAGCGGCCCGACGCCGGCTCGCTTGGCCGCGAGGTAGCCCGTGGTCATCTTGGTGCCGCCGCTGACGAACGCCAGCGCGATCGCCAGCGGGGCGACCGCGAGCAGCGCCTGGGGGTCGGTGCTGAGTCCGAAGAAGACGAAGAACACGGCGGCGAACAGGTCCCGCAGCGGCTTGAGCAGCTGGGCCGCGCTGTGCGCGAGCGGACCGGCGATCGCGATGCCGACCAGGAACGCGCCGACCGCCGCCGAGACCTGCAACGTGGCCGCGAGGCCGGCCACCGAGAGCGTCAGGCCCAGCACCTTGAGCAGCAGCACCTCCTCGTTCGGGCTGGTCAGGAACGCCTCCACCAACCAGCCGAACCGCAGGGCGATGATCAGCACCACGGCGACCGCGGCCAGCGCGATCAGCACGCTGATCGAGCCGCTGACCAGCCCGACCCCGGCCAGCAGCGCGGTCAGGATCGGGCAGGTAGAGCGCCATCGTCAGGTCCTCGATGACCAGCAACGACAGCACGACCGGCGTCTCCCGGTTGCCGACCCAGCCCAGGTCGCCGAGCAGCTTGGCGGTGATGCCGGACGAGGTCGCGTACGTGACGCCGCCCATCGCGACCGCGGCGATCGGCCCCCAGCCGAGGATCAGCGCCACGGCCACGCCCGGCGTGGCGTTCAGCACCAGGTCGAGCAGCCCGGCCGGGGCCTGCCGGCGCAGGTTCGTGACCAGCTCGCTCGCCGAGTACTCCAGGCCCAGGGAGAGCAGCAGCAGCACGACGCCGATCTCGGCGCCGGTCGAGATGAACTCCTCGCTGGTGGCGAGCGGCAGGATCCCGCCCTTGCCGAACGCCAGGCCGGCGATCAGGTACAGCGGGATCGGCGAGATGCCGAACCGGGAAGCCAGCGCGGCGACGACCCCGAGCCCGAGGATGACGCAGCCGAGCTCGAGCAGCAGTTCCGCGGTGTGCACGCCCCTACCCGTCGGCCAGGATGCGGGCGACCCCGGACGTGCCGTCGGCGGTGCCGACCACGACCACGATGTCGCCCACGTCGAACTGGAAATCGGGCGCGGGGCTCGCGTGCACCTCGCCGCGGCGGACCACGGCCACGATGGACGCGCCGGTCCGGGTGCGGGCCTGGGTGTCGCCGAGGGTCCGGCCGGCGTACGGCGAGTCGCTGGCGATGATCACCTGCTCGCTGATCAGCCCTTCGAGCTCCTTGTGCATCTTCGCGAGCCGCTGGACGATCCGCGGCGCACCGAGCAGCTCGGCCAGCGTGTCGGCCTCCTCGGAGGTGAGCACCATCGAGGCGGCCGCGCTGTCCGGATCCTCGGCGTCGTAGATGACGATCTCGCGCCGGCCGCTGCGATGCGTCACGACGCCGACCCGGCGGCCGTGGGCAGCCACGATGACATGCCGCGACCCGATTCCGGGCAGTGCCGTCTGCTCGATCTCCACCACGTCAGCCTCCACCAGGGTTGGTCCCCGGATCCTAAAGGCGAGGCGTGCGGGCAAATGCTTGGCGGTGCAGGTGTGAGCGGGAGCGACCGTGGGTATCTGAGTGCACAGTGCAGCGACCGCTCGGGGAAATCGCCCGGCGGACAGCGGGCGGGGGTAGTCGGATGCAGGACCGAACGGTGCGGCCCGAAGGAAACCGGGTCGAACTCGTCCCAGGTCAGGCGGCGCTCCGGGTCGCGCTGATCGGCGAGGTCGACTACGCGGTACGGACCAAGTTGGACGATGCCTACGCCGCGGTGACCCAGTACCCGCCGGCGGACATCGTCATCGATCTCGCCGACACCACGTTCCTCGGCTCGGTGGGGCTGGGCTTCCTGGTCCAGGTGCATCGGTGGGTCACCGACAGTGGCCATCACGTCACGGTCGCGGCCCCACCGCGGCACGTCCGGCGGGCGTTGATGCTCACCGGGCTCGACCAGGTGCTCACGATCAGCGTCGACCAGCGGCCAGCCGGACCGGCTCACCCCCCGAACCCCTGAGCCGTCGCCGCGTCGTCACTCCAGCAGCGAGACGACCTTCGCGCACGCCGGATCGTTCACGAACACCACACCGTTCCGTGCGCTGACCGGAAGCTGGTTCAGCGGGAACGTGTTCAGCACCTTGCCGACCCGCTTCGCGGACGCCGCACAGTCCTTGATCGCCTGGCGCGCCTGCGGCGACGGCGCGTTCTTCTCGGCCGCTCGCAGCTTGGTCTGGAGCGTGGCGTTCTCGGCGCGCAGCCGCAGGAGTTCCTTCTGCTGCGCGGCCAGGGCGGTGGTCTGCTCGGCGATCAGCGCGGTGTCCCGGTGATGCTGACTGCGCTCGAAGGCCAGGCCGAAGCTGGCCGCCGACGCCCACCCGATCAGCAGGATCACGACCCCGGCCACCAGCAGCATCGGCAGCCGGCTGGCCGGTCGCTGGACGACGACCGGCACGTCCGGGAGCGGTTCCGTGTCGTGGCCGGCCGGCAACTGGAACGTCGCGCTCTCGCGTGTCGGGTCCGGCGTCGTCGGCGGCTGGCTCGAATCGGGGTTCATCGGCGCTCCCACTGCTCGGTGCGACCTGGCCGCCACCTCGATCGCGGCCACTCCGTCCCTCGATGGTCGCAGCGGGCGGCAAGAAACGTCAGGTCGGGTGCCGAGTTGTCCCCGATTGGTGCCCGTTTGGAGACCTGCTCAGCGCGGGACGATGGGCAACGTTCTGCATCGCGTGACGACCACGGAGCCGGAATGCGGCGGGAGGCCTGGCGGCAACGCCAAGGGCGGAAGGTTCCGCAACTCGTCCGGCTCGACACCCACACAGTCCTTCAGCGCCTTCAAGAGCTCCGCCGACGGGGCGTTCTTCTCCGCCTCGCGCAGCTTGGCCTGCACGGCCGCGTGCTCGCCGCGGAGCCGCTCCAGCTCCTTCGTCCGTTCGGCCAGCGTGGCGTCGCGCTCGGCGACCCGGCTCGTCAGCTCCGCGCTGTCCTGCTCGTGCCGGTGGCGCTCGACCAGCAGCCCGACGCTCGCGGCCGATGCCCAACCGAACAGCAGCACGGCGACCACCACGGCGGCGACCAGACCGCGCCGCCCGCGAGCCGGTACGGCGGCGACCGGCTCGGCGGCCGTCGGCGACTCGGTCGTGGGGTCCTGCGGCGATTCGGTGCCCGGCTCGTGCGAAGTCATCGTCATCCCTTGCTCAAGACCGGCCATCGGTCACGCAGGGTCGATGGTGACAGCAGGCGGCAACAGCGATCCTCGGTGGACGACGAGCCGGGCCACATCGCCGCGAAACGCCCCTGAACAGCGGATATGGGCACTATCGGGGCCCGTCGCAGCCCCAGCAGAGTGCCCGACGCACGACTCGCCGGATGGATATCTTCGAACTCTGTAGAGACGCCGGGCGTCCCGCCGGGCATGCTGTTCGTCATGAGCGACCACGTCACACTCCGTTATGCGGCGGCCAGCGACCGCGGCTTGGTCCGAGCGACCAACGAGGACTCCCTGTACGCGGGCTCGCGGCTCGTCGCGGTGGCCGACGGCGTCGGTGGCCAGGCGGCCGGCGAAGTGGCAAGCGAACTGGCGATCGCGGCGGTCGCGCCCCTGGACGATCAGGACTCGGACGACCCGGTCGAGGACCTGCGGGCGGCCGTCCGCACGGCGAACCGGATGATCCGGGCCGCCGGCGAGGCCGACCCCGCACGGATGGGCATGGCCACCACGATCACCGCGCTGTACCTGTCCGGCGGCGTGCTGGCGATGGCGCACGCCGGCGACTCCCGGGCGTACCTGCTGCGGGACGGCGAGTTCACCCAGGTCACCCGCGACGACACGTACGTGCAGCGGCTGGTCGATGAGGGCCGGATCACCGCCGAGGAGGCCGGCACGCATCCGCAACGATCCCTGGTGACCCGGGTGCTGCAGGGCTCCGAGGTCGAGGCCACGGTGACCAGCCCCGAGCCGGTGCCCGGAGACCGCTATCTGCTCTGCAGCGACGGCCTGCCGGATGCCGTCCCGGCCGACGAGATCGCCTCGACCGTGCGCGACGAGCCGGACCTGGCCCGCTGCGTGAGCCGGCTGGTGCAGCTCGCGCTGGCCGGCGGTGGGCCGGACAACATCACGGTCATCGTGGCCGACATCACGCCGGAGCCGAGCGACTGAGCCAGCCGGCCGCGACGGCCTGTTCGCGCGTCGGCCGGCCCGCCGCCCGGAGCCGGCCCCGAGCCGGCTCGGCGCCGCGCCGGCCCGGCGCCGGGCGGCGGACCCGTGTAGTGGCCCCGGTCCGGGGTACGGGATTTCCAGTGGGCGACACGTGCCCGCGCACGGCCACACCGTGGTCGAGGAATTCCCAGGAGGAGCCCCATGGACCAGCAACTGAACGGCCGGAAGATCGCCATTCTCGCCACCGACGGCGTCGAGCGGATCGAACTCGAGGAACCGCGCGGGGCCGTCCAGGGCGCCGGCGCGACCGTCGAGGTGCTCTCCATCCACGACGGCGACATCCAGGCCCGCCAGTCCGACTTGGACCCGGCCGGCACGTTCGCGGTCGACAAGCTGGTCGGCGCGGCCGCCGCCGAGGACTACGACGCGCTGATTTTGCCCGGCGGCACGGTCAACCCCGACAAGCTGCGGATGGACAGCGACGCGGTGGCGTTCGTCAAGGCGTTCGTGGCCACGGGGAAGCCCGTCGCGGCGATCTGCCACGGTCCGTGGACGCTGGTCGAGGCCGATGTGGTGCGCGGGCACCGGATGACGTCCTGGCCGAGCATCCGGACCGATCTGCGCAACGCCGGCGCCGAGGTCGTGGACCAGGAGGTCGTCATCGACGGCCAGTTCACCACCAGCCGGTCACCCGCCGACCTGCCGGCGTTCTGCAGTGCGATCGTCGACCAGTTCGCCACCGCGAGCCAGCCGGTCAGCTGAACCGAGGCGCCCGACGGGAGCGCCGGCCGGAGCCGAGCCGGTGCGCCCGACGGGCGGGCAACCCAGATTCCGGCCCGCGCAACCCCGGGAAGTCGACCGTTCGGGTCGACCGAAATCACCGATCGTTCAGGCTTGTGCGCATTAGGTAACGGGCGACCCAGGTGCCTCGATAATCACGTGACCCCACTGGCCCCGCCTCCCCGCGCGGGGTCCAAACCAGCCCCTTCGAAAGGGGAATCGGCTCACATGGGTAAGTACAACCGTCACGTCGCCGCGGTCCTCGGCGCCCCCGCGTTGTTAGCCATCCTGTTCGCCGCGCCGGCGCTGGCGACGGAGAACAACGAGGACAACGGCTGCGACGTCACCGTTCGCACCGACCTGACCGGCGTGGAGCAGGAAACCAGAATCGTCGGTGACAAGCCTGGCGTCGCCAAGATCGGCGGCAACGGCCTCCGCGTGAAGACCCCCGCCGCAGGCTCGAAGGTGCACGCCTACTTCGACGTCGACCCGGTGAAGCCGCTGAAGGTCGACGCGCTGAAGTTCAAGTCGATCAAGAACGAGTCGGTGACCGTGGTGGCGCCGTCGTACCAGCTCGGCATCGACCTGAACGGCAACGGCGTCTGGGACCAGGACACCGACGCCATCGCCGTCTGGGAGGCGTACCAGAACGGCCACAACCCGCCGGTGGCCGACGAGCCCGTCAGCTACGACGCGCACGAGATCGGCGCGGCCAAGTACTGGTTCACCAAGCCGATCCCCGGGCTGGCCGCCGGCGCGGGCACGCAGGCGAATCCGGTGCCGTTCGGCGACTTCGCCACCGCCGTCAAGCCCAACGTGAAGATCCTGTTCTTCGGCCTCAACCAGGGCAGCGGCAACGCCGGCGCGGACACCACGTGGATCAGCGTGCGGTTCAAGGCCGGCAACGCCTGCACGGTCTACAAGTGGAAGAAGCCGGACGCGACCGAGAGCCCGACGGCGAGCCCCACGGTCACGCCCGACGACCTCGCCCACCGCGGAACCGACCGAGACCGCGTCCCCGACCACCACACCGACCCCGACGGAGAGCACCTCGCCGTCGGTCAGCCCCAGCCCCTCGGACGCCACAGCCACCGCGTCGAGCTCGCCCGAGAGCGGCGGCGGCTCGTCGCTGCCGATGACCGGCGTCAAGCTCGCCGGCCTGGTCGTGGGCGCCGCCACGCTGCTCGGCCTTGGCGTGTTCCTGGTCATGGTGGCTCGCCGGCGTAGGACCGTCTGACCGGCGCAACGTCGCGCCAGCACAGGCAGAAGGGCCGTTCCGGGGAGGGGGCGGCCCTTCTGCCTGTCCGCGTGTCACCGGACTGATCTCCGGGCCGGCGGGTAGGAGTAGTGGGTCACCCCAATCGAGGAGGAACCATGCCCGCCGTGCTCGTGGCTTTGACCGGTGCCGACTATTGGACGCTCAAGGACGGCACCCGGCACCCGACCGGCTTCTGGGCCGAGGAACTCGTGGCGCCGATGCAGGTGTTCCGGGATGCCGGGCTCGAGGTGACGATCGCGACGCCGCAGGGCCGGCGGCCGGTCGTCGACCAGAACAGCCTCAATCCGGAGCTGGCCGGCGGCGAGGAGCAGGTCGCGGCGCTGCGCAAGGAGCTCGACGGCATGGCGGACCTGCTCCAGTCCCCGGCCCGGCTGGAGGACGTGACGCCCGACGACTACGACGCGGTGTTCGTGCCCGGCGGCCACGGCCCGATGGAGGACCTCGTGGTCTCGCCCGAGCTGGGCCGGCTGCTGGTGGCGCTGGTCGACGCGGGCAAGGTGGTCGCGTCGGTCTGCCACGGCCCGGCCGGCCTGCTCTCGGCCACCCGTGCCGACGGAACCTGGGCGTTCGCCGGCCGCGAGGTGACCGGCTTCACCAACGAGGAGGAGCGGCAGGGCGGCCTGGCCGACCAGGCCCCGTGGCTGCTGGAGGACCGGCTCCGCGAGGCGGGCGGCAACGTCCGGACCGGGCCGGCCTGGCACCCGTTCACGGTCGTGGACGGTCGCCTGGTCACCGGACAGAACCCGGCCTCCAGCACCGAGACCGCGCAGAAGGCCGTCGCCCTGCTCCAGTAGCCGCCCGCCCCTGCACTCCCCGGTTTGGGCGACATTTTCACGGTCATAGCCGCGAAGATGTCGCCCAAAGTGCCGGAGGGGTGTGGTCGCGCGGCGGTCGTCAGTCGTCGAGGGAGATCGCGTTCTTGGCCGCGTCCACCGATTCCTCGGACGCCGGTCCGGCCGGGTTCTCGGTGGCCAGCGCCTGGTTGAGCGACACGTACGGGCGCAACCGCCGCTCGGCCACGGCGAACGCGGCACTGTGGTCGCCGGCCGCCTTGCCGAGCTCGCTGGCCAGCACGTACGCGCCGACCAGGGCCATGCTGGTGCCCTGACCCGACAACGGCGAGGCGCAGTAGCCGGCGTCGCCGACCAGCGCGACCCGACCCGCGGACCAGCGGTCCATCCGGATCTGGGCCATCGCGTCGAAGTAGAAGTCCGGCGCCTCCGCCATGGCCTTGAGCAGCCTCGGCGTATCCCCGCGCAGGCCGGCGAGGCTCTCGGCGACCAGCGCCTTCTGCCACGCGACGTCCCGGTGGTCGTAGTCGAGCGGCGCGGACTCGAAGCCCACCGTGACCCGGAGCTCGGCATTGTCGTGCACCGGGTAGATGCCGTAGCCGGCGTTGCCCTCGCGGAGCCAGACCTGCCAGTTGTCGAGGTCCAGGAAGTTGTCGGTGCCGAAGATCGCCAGGTACTTGCCGAGGTGGCGGATGAACCGCTCCTCGGGGCCGAAGGCCAGCGCCCGCACGGCGGAGTGCAGGCCGTCGGCGCCGATCACCAGGTCGAACGTCCGGGCGTCGCCGTGCTCGAAGCCGACCCGCACGCCGTGCGGACCCTCGTCCAGGCTGGTGATCGAGTCGCCGAAGACGTACTCGACGTCGTCCCTGGTCCGCTCGTAGAGCAGCTGGGTGAGGTCTTCGCGCAGCAGCTCGACGTCCTCGTTGTCGAGCCGCCCGCCGCTGACCGTCATCTCCGTGGAGCGGTGGATCTCGTTGCCGTCGCCGTCGAGCATCGACATGCCGCGCATCCGGGTGCGAGCCTGCCGCACCTCGGCGCCGATGCCCATCCGGTCGATGACCTCGAGCGCCACGCCGCGGATGTCGACGGCCTGGCCGCCGGCGCGCCGGCTCGGCGCCCGCTCCACCACGGTCGGGACGAGGCCCTGGCGGCGCAGCCAGTACGCGAGTGCGGGTCCGGCGATGCTCGCGCCGGAGATGAGAACAGTCGTCATGTCGTCTCCTCAGTACGATGTACGCGACTGAATGTACGACGTACGCACAGCGTCTGCCAACTGGGCTTTTACGCGTTCTGCACTAGATCAGGCGGGGTGTTCTCGGCGGATCGACTGGTAGCCTCTGTGCTAGTACAGGACGAAGGGGTGACCGTGGTCACGAAAATTGATCCGCCCTACCTGCGGATCGTCGCCGAGATCCGGCGGCGCATCGCGGACGGCGAGCTCGTTCCGGGCGATCGGGTGCCCTCGACTCGCCAGCTCGCCAGGGAGTGGAACGTCGCGCTGGCCACCGCGACGAAGGCGTTGACCGCGCTTGGCCAGCAGGGGATCGTGCACGCACAGCCGCGGGTCGGCACGGTGGTGGCGCCGGTCTGCGGTGGCGGGCCGACGGCTCCGGTGCGCCGGCCGGACGGGGAGCTGACCCGGGACGGCATCGTGCGGGCGGCCGTCGAGATCGCCGACGCCGAGGGCCTGGCCGCGCTGTCCATGCGCGGCGTCGCGGCCCGGCTGGACGTCGCCACGATGTCGCTCTATCGCCACGTGGCCAGCAAGGACGAGCTCGTGCTGCTGATGGCCGACGCCGCCTACGGCGAGGAGTCCTACCCCGCCGAGGTGCCGAACGGCTGGCGACCGCGCCTGGAGCTCGGCGCTCGGGTGCTCTGGACGCTGTACCGCCGGCACCCGTGGCTGCCGCATCTCAGCTCGCTCACCCGACCGGTGCCGCTGCCGAACCTGATGGTGCACGCGGAGTGGGCGCTGAGCGCGCTCGACGGCTACGGGCTGGATCCGGCGACCATGCTGAACCTGCACGTGCTGCTGTACAGCTATGTCCAGGGCATCGCGGTGAACCTGGAGCGCGAGGCGCAGGCTGAGGCGGCCAGCGGCCTGTCCGAGGACGAGTGGATGGACACCCAGGCGCCGGCCATGGACGCGATCGCCGCGTCCGGCGACTACCCGACGTTCGCCAGGGTGACCGCGGCCTTCGCGGACGGCTACGACCTGCGGCTGGACGAGCTCTTCGAGTTCGGCCTGACCCCATGCTCGACGGGCTAGCGGTGCTCATCGACCGCGGCTGAGCGGCGCTGACCGGGCCGCCGGCCAGCCGGGCGGCCGCTACGAACCGGACTCGGCGGGCCGCCGGGAACCGGGCGGGAACCCCGCGCTGCGGCCTTAAGTTTGTCTTGCAAACTATCGACCTTTTCGGGCCGATACAGCACAGTGTGGCTCGACACCCGCCCACCAGGAGCCGGAGCCGGCCGGCCGTCCCGTGAGGAATCGATGAGTCGCCGCCTTACCCTCGTCCTTGGTCTGCTCGCCATCGTGGTGGCCGCCACCGTGACGGGCACCGTCTATGCCAGCAACACCACCGTCGCAGCCACTGCGGCGACCACCGGCACCGGCGCGAACCCGAAGACACCCCCTGCCAGTGCCGTGCCAGGCCAGCACCACGCCATCACCATCGCGGTCGACCCGGCCCCCGTCACCGTCCGCGTCGCCCACCCGCGCTCCCGGGACCACGCCCAGCGGCTTCACGACCCTCCCGGTCGGTGCCGCGCTGCCGTCGTCGGCTGAGTGCGCCGCCCTGGTGCGCGCCACCCCGATCGCCGAGAACAAGGGCGTCAACGCCGCTGCGAACAACCGGCGCGGCCACCCGGTGGCCGGCGCGACCGGCCTGATGACGAGGGTGGACGGTGACTTCACCGGCACCACCGCACAGATCCTGCGCTGGGCGGCGTGCAAGTGGGGCGTCGAGGAGGACCTCGTTCGCGCCCAGGCCGCGATCGAGAGCTGGTGGCGCATGGACACCATGGGCGACTGGGGTACGGACGCGAGCCGGTGCCCGCCCGGTCACGGCCTCGGAGCGGACGGCAAGCCCGGCACCTGCCCCGAGAGCTACGGACTGCTGCAGATCCGGTACCCGTACAACAAGGCCGCGTTCCCGGGTGCGACCAATTCGTCCGCGTTCAGCGTCGACTACGCCTACGCGAGCATGCGGAGCTGCTACGAGGGCGACTGGACCTGGCTGAACACGGTCGAGCGCGGCTCGGAGTACAAGGCCGGCGACCTCTGGGGCTGTCTGGGCGTCTGGTTCTCGGGCCGCTGGCACACCGCTGCCGCCGAGGAGTACATCGCCCGGGTGAAGGGCTACCAGTCGGAGCGGATCTGGGAGACCCCCAACTTCCAGCAGCCCTGACCGGGCGGGCCCTCCCCGAACCGGACTTGCGGGACTAACGTGGCTACGGGCGCCCGACGTAGGCACGGAAGTCCCGCAAGTCCGTTTCGCGGGCCCCCGGCGGGCCCCGGCGGCCGCCGGCCGCCGAAACCAGAAAGAGCCACCCCGTGGGGTGGCTCTTCTGTCTTACCTGCTCAATACGGTGGGCAGGGGCGGGGTCGAACCGCCGACCTTCCGCTTTTCAGGCGGACGCTCGTACCAACTGAGCTACCTGCCCTCGCCTTCCGGGGGTTTCCCCCCGGAAGGGTCTGAGCGGTCCCGACGGGACTTGAACCCGCGACCTCCGCCTTGACAGGGCGGCGAGCACTCCAACTGCTCCACGGGACCTGGTCCGGAAATCTGACCCGGTCGTGCCCCCAACGGGATTCGAACCCGTGCTACCGCCTTGAAAGGGCGGCGTCCTGGGCCACTAGACGATGAGGGCGCTACCTGAACTCCTACATGCTTGCACATGCTCAGTTCGGGCGGCGCACCCGGCCGCCTTCGTCGGGAGCCTGGTCAGCATACGGGACAACCTCCCCAGTCTCCAAAGCGGGTTTCCCGCACCAGCCGCCCCAGGGCCACCGGCCGGCACGGATCCGCAGGCCAGCGCCTATAACGGGATCAGGGTGAAGCGCCGGCGCAGCTCCGGAAGGAGGGTGCGGAGTGCGGCGTAGGTGTGGCCGCGATCACCCCCGGAGTCGTGTAACAAGACGATGCTGCCGGGGCCGTGTTCTTTCTCACGCTCGCGATCAGCTGGCCCACCGGCGGCTTGCGCCAGTCCTGCGGATCGACGCTCCAGCCGAGCGGCCGCATGCCGAGCTGCGCGGCGACCGCGATGATCGGCGCCGACCAGTTGCCGCCCGGCGCCCGGAAGTAGCGCGGCGCGACGCCGCCGGCCTTCACGATCAGGTCGTTGCTCACCCGGAGGTCGGTGGCGATCTGCTGTGGCGACTTCTTCCGGAGGCGGAGGTCGTGGCGGAGCGTGTGGTTGCACAGGGTGTGACCATCGGTCGACCATCTGGCGGATCAGCGCCGGGTACTCCCGCGCCCGCGAGCCGAGCACGCAGAACGTCGCCTTGATGTGCAGCCGCCGCAGTAGCGCGAGCACCCGGGGCGTCCAGTGCGGGTCGGGTCCGTCGTCGAAGGTGAGCGCGACCGCGGCGCGGCCGGTGTGTCCGTACGGTGTGGCGCTCGGTCCGAGCTTGGGTGCCGTGGCCTGCTGTTTGCTCAGGATGGCGGCCAGTCGGGTCGCGGTCGGCGGCAGCCGGACGAAGCGGCTGGCGGGCACCTGCGCCTTGGCCCGGCCGCCGGCCTCCCCGGCCGGTTGACCCTTCCGGGCTGGCGGACTGGAACCGGCGATCAGGCTGGCGAAGAGGATCGCGAACAGCAGCACCAGCGTCCGGTGTCTGTGAACCATGTGCGGAATCCCTGGCGGTGGACGACGGCGGCAGTAACCCACCGTACGAACAGCTCGCCAGCAAAGTTCAGGGTGCGGACTGAGGGTCAGCTCAGGGTTGGAACTAGACCTTCGTCGGATGTCCAGTCCGATCGGCGGGCCTACGGTCAGCGGCGTGGCACTCATCGAGACGCAACTACTGACGAAGCGGTACGCCAACGGCGTGACCGCGCTGGCCGACCTCACGGTGGATATCGAGCCCGGTGTCATCGGGCTGGTCGGGGCGAACGGAGCGGGCAAGAGCACGCTCATCAAGATCCTGCTCGGGCTGCTCGAACCCACCAGCGGGCAGCTCAAGGTGCTGGGGCTCAACCCGGTCACCGACGGTGCCGAGGTCCGCGCGCGGGTCGGCTACATGCCCGAGCACGACTGCCTGCCGCCGGACGTGTCGGCCTCCGAGCTGGTCACCCACCTCGGCCGGATCAGCGGCCTGCCCGCCACGAGCGCCCGCGAGCGGGCCTCCGAGGCGCTCCGCCACGTCGGCCTCTACGAGGAGCGGTACCGGCAGATCGGCGGCTACTCCACCGGCATGAAGCAGCGGGTCAAGCTGGCTCAGGCGCTGGCGCACGATCCCCAGCTGTTGCTGCTGGACGAGCCGACCAACGGGCTCGACCCGGCCGGCCGGGACGCGATGCTGGCCCTGATCCACCGGATCGGCACCGAGTTCGGCATCTCCGTCGTGGTCTGCTCGCACCTGCTCGGCGAGGTCGAGCGGATCTGCACCTCGCTGGTGGCGATCGACGGTGGCCGGCTGCTCCGCTCGGCCGCGGTGTCCAGCATGACCGGAGTGAGCGGCGTGCTCGCCGTCGAGGTCGACCGGGTCGGCGACCTGACCGGCACCGACGCGCTGACCGCCCTCGCCGCCTACCTGACCGAGCGTGGCCACGACGCCCGGCGCGACGGCCGCCAGCTCCTGGTCAGCCTCACCGACGACGCCGTGTACGACGAGATCCGGGACGGCGCCGCCGAACTCGACCTGTCGCTGCACCGGCTGGAAGAGCGGCGCCACGGCGTCGTCGACCTGTTCCGCGCCCCGGCGCCCGGCGCCGTGAACGGCCAGGAGCCCAACGCCACCGAGGAGGCCCACCATGGCGCGGCCTGAGAAGCAGCCCAGCCTGGCCGGCGGTCCGCCGCCCACCAGCGTGATCCACGACATCGGTTACCAGCACTACGAAGGGGTCCGGCTCGGCCAGGCGCAGGCGGTCCGCGCCCTCTACGTCGCGAGCCTGCGCTCGGCGTTCGGCCTCGGCCGCACCGCGAAGGCGAAGATGCTGCCGTTCGGGCTGATGGGTCTGCTCGCCGGCATCGGGGCGCTGCTCGCGGTGGTCCGGCAGGTCACCGGCGAGGCGCCGATCAGGTACATGGAGTTCCCGGTCCAGGTCGGCCTGCTGATCATCATCTTCCTGGCGGTGGTCGCGCCCGAACTGGTCTCCAGGGACATCGGCAACAAGACCCTCGCGCTGTACTTCTCCCGTCCGATCAGCCGGGTCGACTACGCGGTCGCGAAGCTGGCCGCGCTGATGACGGCGGTGTTCAGCGTGCTGATGGCACCGTTGCTGATCATGTTCGCCGGGGCGGCGCTCTCCGTCGACGGCCTCGGCAAGGTCTGGGACGAGTTCCGGGAGTTCGTGCCCGGCATGCTGACCTCCCTCGGATTCGCCGTGACGCTCTCCTCGGTCGCGCTGCTGATCGCCTCGTCCACCGGCCGGCGCGCGTTCGCCGCCGGCGGCGTGGTCGCGGTCTTCGTGGTCACGACGCCGGTCGCCGGGGTCATCTCGGAGATCGGCAACGGTGCGATCGGGGATCTCGGCCTCGTGCTCAGCCCGCTGACCCTGCTGGAAGGCGCCCGGGCCTGGACCTTCCGCGACGGCCCGAGCTTTTACGGCACTACGGCTGGGTCTATGCGCTGGTCACCATCGTCCTCGCGGCCAGCGGTGCCGCCCTCTTCATCCAGCGGTACCGGAAGGTTGCGGCATGACCGACATTGACGCTCAGCGAGGCGTCGCGCTGGTACGGGAACGTGGTGGCGGTGAACGACGTCACCATGACGATCAGCCCCGGCGTCACCGGGTTGCTCGGCCCGAACGGCGCCGGCAAGACCACCCTGCTGCACATGATGGCCGGGTTCCTCGCACCGTCCCGCGGCACCGTCGAGGTCGGCGGCCAGCCGAGCTGGCGTAACCCGGACGTCTACCGCGATCTCGGCCTGGTCACCGAGAAGGAGAGCGTGCACGGCTTCCTCACCGCGTGGCAGTTCGTGCTGGCCAGCGCCAAACTGCACCGGTTGGCCCAGCCGGAGGCCGCCGCCCGCGCCGCACTGGCCCATGTGGACCTGACCGACGTGCAGGACCGCCGGATCGAGACGTTCTCCAAGGGCATGCGGCAGCGGGCCCGGGTCGCGGCGGCGCTGGTTCACGAGCCGGCGGTGCTGCTGCTGGACGAGCCGTTCAACGGCATGGACCCACGGCAGCGGCTGCACATGATGGAACTGCTGCACGGCATGGCCGAGGACGGCCGGACCATCCTGTTCAGCTCGCACATCCTGGAGGAGGTCGAGCAGCTTTCCGGCACGGTCCAGGTGGTGGTCGCCGGCCGGCTCGCCGCGTCCGGTGACTACCGCCGGATCCGCCAGCTGATGACGACCCGGCCGCACGTCTTCGCGATCCGCTCCAGCGACGACCGCAAGCTCGCCGCCGCGCTGATGGCCGATCCGTCGGTCGCCGGCGTGGAACTCGGCGACACCGGCCTGGTGGTCAGGGCGAGCGACTACGGCACGTTCACCCGCGCCCTGCCGGTGCTGGCCCGCAAGGAAGGGATCCGGCTCGCCCAGGTCCTCCCGTCCGACGAATCGCTGGAAAGCGTCTTCTCCTACCTGGTGGCGTCATGACCCGCATCTTCAACCCGACCATCATGAGCATCACGCTCCGCGGGCTGCTCGGCCGCAAGCGGTCGCTGCTCCTCATCCCGCTGCCGGTGCTGCTGATCGGCCTCGCGTTGATCGCCCGGCTCAGCGGGGCGGACGTGAGCGACTGGGGCGAGCCGGTGCTGCTCGGCCTCGGCCTGAGCGTCGTGCTGCCGCTCACCGCGCTGATCGTCGGCACCAGCGCGCTCGGGTCCGAGATCGACGACGGCACCGTGGTGCACATCCTGACCAAGCCGCTGCCGCGGCACGAGATCATCCTGGCCAAGCTGGCGGTGGCGTTCGGCATCACCGCGCTGGTCTCGGCGATCCCGCTGGTTGCCGCCGGCGTGATCGCCGGCTCGCTGCGGCTCGGTCTCGGGCTCGCCGCGGGGGCGCTGGTGGGCGCGCTGGCGTACTCGGCGATCTTCGTCGCGCTCAGCCTGGTGACCCGCCGGCCGGTCGCGTTCGGGCTGTTCTACCTGCTGGTCTGGGAAAGCCTGTTGGCCGACTTCCTGTCGGGTACTCGGTTTTTCAGCGTCCAACAGTATGCGTTGACGGTGGCCGATCGGGTGGGCTCCAGCGACCTGTTGACGGGTGCCGTTTCGCTCCCGGTCGCGGTCATAATGAGTGTGTTCGTCACGGTCGGAGGTGTGTACCTCGCGACCGACCGGCTCCGCTCATTCGCGCTCTCCGGAGAGACCACATAGTCCCTGCTGAACCACACGGTAGGGCTGGCCGTATCGCCGAGTGTCGCGCTCAGTCACCGTGCGCAATCCTTTACACGGTGGCACATAATGGACGGAGCGTGTCCGCGCCGATCGGACGGGGGCTCTACCATGCGGCGAGGGTTCGAATGGTGAGGTCGTATCGGCCGCTGAAAGTCTTGACGCGGCTGATCGCCCTGGTGGTCTGCGGCCTGCTGGGCGGGGTGATGGTGGCCGCGGCCGCGTTCCCCGCGGTGGGCCTCGCCGGCCTGAGCGCGAAGACCGCGTCCGACTCGTTCGAGGGCCTGCCGACCGAGCTGGAAACGCCGGTGCTCCCGCAGACGTCCAATCTCTATGCGGCCGACGGCTCGCTGATCACGAAGTTCTACGAGCAGAACCGGATCCCGATCGCGCTCAAGGACATCCCGATGGTGCTCCGGCACGCGATCATCGCCGCCGAGGACGCCCGCTTCTACGACCACAACGGGGTCGATCCCCAAGGCGTGGTGCGGGCCCTGGTGGCGAACCAGAACTCCGGCGAGGTGACCCAGGGCGCGTCCACCCTGACCCAGCAGTACGTCCGGAACGTGCTGCGGTACGCCGCGAAGAACCGGTCCGAGCTGCGGGCCGCGACCGAGCGCACCGCCGCCCGCAAGCTCCGGGAGATGCGGTACGCGATCGCGATGGAGGAGAAGCTCAACAAGGACCAGATCCTCGAGCGCTATCTGGACATCGCCTACTTCGGCAACGGCGGCTACGGCGCGGGGTCGGCGGCGCAGGCCTACTTCTCCCAGCCGACCAGCAAGCTCAGCCTGGCGCAGTCCGCGATGCTGGCCGGGATGGTGAAGAGCCCGTCGGTGTACAACCCGATCGGGCGTGACCCGAAGCCGGCGACGGAACGTCGCAACTACGTGCTGCAGCGGATGGTCGACCTCAAGTTCGTCACCCAGGCCGAGGCGGACGCGGCGAAGAAGCTGCCGCTCGGGCTGCGGCCGGCCAAGCCCCAGGGTTCCTGCGCGACCGGCGTGGCCGCGTTCGGTTTCTACTGCGCGTGGTTCCTCGACTGGTGGAAGTCCAATCCCGCGTTCGGCACCACCCCGCAGCGCCGCGAGGCGAACCTGCGCACCGGCGGCTACCAGATCTACACCTCGCTCCAGCCCAAGATGCAGCGGGCCGCGCAGGCCGCCGCCGACAGCCAGACCAAACGCACCAGCCGGTTCGCCAACGGCATCGTGCTGGTCCAGCCCGGTACCGGACGGGTCAACGCGATGGCGATCACCCGGACCTACAGCCTCAAGGAGAACGGCGGCGGCCGGGACTACCCGAACACCGTGAACCCGCTGCTCACCGGCTCGGCGGTCTCGCCGGGATACCAGGCCGGCTCGACGTTCAAGATGTTCACGATGGTCGCGGCGCTGCGTAAGGGCATGCCGCTGAACACCAAGATCAACGCGCCGTACCAGTACCGCTCGATCTACAAGAGCGACAGCGAGGCGGCCTGCGGCAAGCAGTACTGCCCGAAGAACGCGAGCCAGTCGATGACCGGCCTGCACACCATGTGGTCGGGCTTCGGCGAGTCGGTGAACACCTACTTCATCCAGCTCGAACAGCTCGCCACGGTGAAGTCCGCCGTGCAGACCGCGGAGGATCTCGGCATCGTCTTCCGGTCGACCGAGGACCAGCAGAACAAGGCGTCCGTGCAGGAGCGGCCGAACGGCGGCTGGGGCTCGTTCACGCTGGGCACCGCGCAGGTGACGCCGCTGGACATGGCCAACGCGTACGCCACCATCGCGGCCCGCGGCAAGCACTGCGACCCGATGCCGGTGAACAAGATCGTGGACCGGAACGGCAAGTCGCTGCCGGCCGCGAACCCGACCTGCGAGCAGGTGATCCCGAAGGACGTCGCCGACGCGGCCGCCGACGCGGCGCGCTGCCCGGTCGGCGAGCGCGGCGTCGGTCCCTGTGCACGCACCCCGGCGGCGGGCCGACCGCGGCGAGCGTGGGCCGGTTCCTGACCCGCCCGGTCGCCGGGAAGACCGGTACCACCGACGCCAACCGGGCCGCCTGGTTCGTCGGCTTCACGCCGAACCTCGCTGGTGCCGCGTTCTACGTGAACCCGGACGCGCCCAACACGTCCTCGGTGCCGAACTCCAAGGTGCCGATCGAGGTGTTCAAACGGGCGATGAACGGCTCGCTCAGGTACCTGCCGTACGCCGACTTCGTGAAACCGACGCCGCAGCGGGCCTACGCGAACAGCGTCTACGTCGACCCGCACCCGACGCCGGACCCGAAGGACAAGGAAAAGGACAAGAAGAAGCCCGTCTCGGCCGCGGGTACGCCCCCGAAGCCGAAGCCGAACACGCCTGGCACGCCGAACACGCCGATCCCGCCGGCCTTCCTGCCGGCCCGCCGGTGATCGATCCCGCTGTCCCGGGCGGCATGGACGGTCGGGTCGGGTGGCGCGGACGGCACGAGCGGCGCGGCGGCGATGCTGGCCGCCGACCTGGCGTCCCGGGCGCTGGGGATCGAGGCCGTCGAGCTCGGGCCGGGACGCGCGGTGCTGCGGATGACCGTCACCGACGTGATGGTGAACGGGCACGGCATCGCGCACGGCGGCTACCTGTTTCTGCTCGCCGACTCGGCGTTCGCCTGCGCCTGCAACAGCGAAGGGCCGGTCACCGTGGCGGCCGGCGCGGACATCACGTTCATCGCGCCGGTGCGGGCCGGTGACCTGCTGGTGGCCGAGGCGGTCGAGCGGGTCCGGTACGGGCGGAGCGGCCTCTACGACGTCACGGTTCGCCGCGCTGACGAGGTCGTGGCCGAGTTCCGCGGCCGCAGCCGGGCGTTGCCGGAGCGCTGAGCTGGGGGTTCATCGCTCCGGCCGCCGGCTGTGGCCGATTCACCGCGCTCGGGACAAGTCGGTCGCTTACGCTGGCCGGCATGGCTGAGGTCCCGCAGGTCACGCTCAACAACGGCGTCCGGATCCCGCAGTTGGGTTTCGGGGTGTTCAAGGTGCCGGCGGCGGAGACCGCCGCGGCCGTCGGGCAGGCGCTGGAGGCCGGCTACCGCAGCATCGACACCGCCAAGCTGTATGCGAACGAGCGGAGCGTCGGCGTCGCGCTCGCCGAGTCCGGCATCCCGCGGGACGAGCTCTTCGTCACCACCAAGCTGTGGAACGACGACCAGGGCTACGACTCCGCGCTCGCCGCGTTCGACCGCAGCCTGACCGAGCTCGGCCTCGACCACGTCGACCTGTACCTGATCCACTGGCCGACGCCCGGCCCGCGATCGCTACGTCGAGACCTGGCGGGCGCTGGAGAAGCTGCTCGCCGACGGCCGCACCAGGGCCATCGGCGTCTCGAACTTCCAGCCCGACCACCTGCGCCGGCTGCTGGACGCCACCGACGTGGTGCCGGCCGTGAACCAGATCGAACTCCACCCCAACCTGCCCCAGCGCGAGCTGCGCGAACTCCACGCCCGGCACGGCATCGCCACCGAGGCATGGAGCCCGCTGGCCCGCGGCGAACTGCTGAGCGACCCGACGATCGTCGCCATCGCCAAGGCGCACGGCCGCACGCCGGCCCAGGTGATCCTGCGGTGGCACCTGGAACTCGGCAACGTCGTGATCCCGAAGTCCGTCACGCCAGCCCGGATCCGGGAGAACCTCGACGTCTTCGACTTCACGCTGACCGCCGCCGACCTCGACGCGATCGCCGGCCTGGAGAACGGCGTCCGGGTGGGCCCCGACCCGGACCAGATGAATCGTTAGTGGCGCCACGCCGCTGACCAAGGGTCCGCAACGATCAAGCGCCCGGTGACCGGACGTTCCGCTGGAAAGTTCGCATATCTTGCGGCATCCTTCGCCTACGCCTTTCGCACGCCTACCGTGTGAGCTGGGCCACTGTGCGTGGGGGCCAAAGGATTCCGGGGAGTGATGTTCTATGCGGATCAACGACATCCTGCGAGGCAAGGGCAACGACGTTTCCACGGTCCGTCCGGATGCCACGGTGCGGCAGTTGCTGGCCGCGCTCGCGGAGCGGAACATCGGTGCGCTGGTCGTCTCCGAGGACGGCGAGAGCATCCTGGGCATCGTCTCGGAGCGTGACGTCGTCCGGCAGCTGCACGAGCGCGGCGCCGGCCTGCTGGAGGCGGAGGTCTCCTCGATCATGACCGCGGACGTGCGTACCTGCACGCCCGAGGAGAACGTCGAGGACCTGCGCGCCCGGATGACCGACCACCGCATTCGGCACGTGCCGGTCGTGGCCGAGGAGAAGCTGGTCGGCATCGTCAGCATCGGCGATGTCGTGAAGAGCACGATCTCCGAGCTGGAGACCGAGCGCGAGCACCTGGTCGGTTACATCCAGAGCTGACGCCCGCCTCGACCACCGCGCCGCACCTCACTGCCCGCTTTGGGCGACATCTTCAGTGCCATAGCACCGAAGATGTCGCCCAAACGCGGGTTTGCTCAGCGGTGGCGGCCGTGGGTGGCGGGGCGGCGTCGGCGGTACAGGAACAGCGCGGCCGCGGCGAGCAGCAGCACGGCGACCCCGGCGCCCGCCGGCAGGACGTAGCTCCGGTCATCGGTGTCGGAGAGGCGCGAGGAAGAACTCGCCTTCGACGGTGCCGCGCTGCTGGCGCTCGGCAGCGCGCTCGGGCTGTCGCTGGCCGACGGCTCGGCGTCCGGCGTCTCCGTCGGCGTGCCTGGCGACGGCTGCTCCACCGGGGGCTGCGCGTTGGTCGGTGGCGCACCGGTGAAGAACACGTCGGAGCACGAGTAGTAGGTGTCGGGCGTGTCCGAGTTCTGCCAGATCGTGTAGATCAGGTGGCGGCCGGCCTTGGCGGCGGGCAGCTTGCCGTCGATCACGTAGGCGCGGTCTCGGTGCGGCGGGTCGGTGACGTTGAGGAACGGCTGCTCCTCCAGGTCCGCCCAGGTCAGCGGCTGGGTCGGCTGGTAGCCGTCCTTGGTGACGTAGAGCCGGAACGTGCCCTTGTGCGGGATCGTCTCGCGGTAGGTGAAGGTGAAGTCGGTGCCGGTCGGCAGCATCGTCGCCGGCCAGTCGGCACGCGGCCGGTCGAGGCCGGCGTACGCGGCGATGCCCCCGCTGCAGAGCCGGCCGTCGGGGATGAGCTGCCGGTCCCGGCCCTGTACGCCCGCGACCCGGATGTTGTCCCAATCGGTGAACGAGCCGGTGCCGCGCGCGGCCACGACCGCCTTGCAGGCCGCCGAGAGCGACGCCTGCCCGCCGCTCGCGCACTCCACGGCCCTGCTGACCGGATTGTCGAGGGCTCCGTGTGCCGAGGCCGGTGCGCCGGTCAGCCCGGTCAGGGCGACCGAGGCGAGACCGACGGCGGCGACCGCTGCCAGCCTGCGGTGGTAGGTCATCGTCAGCTCTCCTTCGGCTTCTTCGGCGCAGGGAGAGCTCACGTGATTTGTCCGTTGAGCCCCCCTGATTGGTACGGGCCGGGAGGCTGCGGCGTTCAGTGTTGTCCCAGCTAAACGGCGAGGCCGAGATATGTGAGCGGGCCGGCGTCGGGTACGTCGACGACGTGGAAGCCGAGCCGGTCGTAGAACTGCGCGGGCCGAGCGGTTCTCGGTGACCATGCCGACGTGGAGCGCCGGCACGTCCGCCGCGCGGAGTGCGGCCACGAAGGTCTCGATCAGCGCGCGGCCGTGGCCGGCCCGCTGGTACTCCGGCAGCAGATCGATGTGCAGATGCGCCGGGTAGCCGGCGAGGGCGGGCACGACCATCCGCTCGGGCGTGTGGAGCAGGTCCACCATCACCTCGTCCAGCGTGGTCGGCGTACCGGTCAGCGGCGGGTACCGGTCGATCACGAGCGGGATCCACTCGGTGGCGAACCGCTTCGCGAACGTGGTGGTGTCGCCGGTGCCGATCACGTACCCCACCGCGCGGTCGTCGGCGTCGGTGAGCACGAACGCGAGCTCCGGCTCCAGCCACAGGTACGGGCCGGCGAAGATCTCGGGCAGCAGGCCGGGGTCGTCGTAGTACGGGCGGGCATCGCCGCCGGCCTGTGCCGTGCGGATGCAGATCTCGTAGACCGCGTCGCGATCCTGGCGGCGGTAGGGGCGCAGCGACGACATGCCGCCCAGGATAATGAAAGCGCTACCACCCTGCCAGGTGCCGAACACCTCTGCGCTTTGAGCGAAATTTTCCGTGCTACAACACCGGAGAATGTCGGCCCAAACGCGCGAAGGTCAGAGGGCGGCGGCGTCGACGCCGAGCAACTCGCGCAGGGCGGTCTCGCCGGCCGGGCTGACCCGGACCGCCCGGCTGCTGGCGACCCGCACGATCCAGCCGCGATCGAGAAAGTGCTGGCAGATCCGGGCTCCGGCCACGCCGGCCAGGTGCGGGCGGCGTTCGGTCCAGTCCAGGCAACCGCGCGCGAGCGGACGCCGGGTGGCGGTGAGCGACGCCGGCTCGACCCCGAGCGTGCTGCCCAGCCAGGTCACGCCGCGCGCGGTCAGGCCGAAGCCGCCGGACTGTTCGACCAGGCCGGCGCCGGTCATCGCGTCGGTGACCGCCACGCCGAGCCGCCCGGCGAGATGGTCGTAGCAGGTACGGCCCCGGGCCAGCGCGGCCGACGTGGTCACCGCGCGCAGCGATCGGGCCGGCACGTCGACCGGTGCGAGGTGCGCGGTGAGGTCCTCGATGAGCTCGGCGACCTGCGGCCCGGCGAGCCGGACGTACCGGTGCCGACCCTGCCGTTCCTCGGCCAGCAGGTGGCCGGCGATCAGGCGGTCGAGGTGCTCGCTGGCGGTGGAGGCGGCCACACCGGCATGGCGGGCCAGTTCGCCGGCCGTCCACGCCCGCCCGTCGAGCAGGGCCAGGCAGAACGCCGCGCTGGTGCTGTCGGCCAGCAGCCCGGCCAGGTTGGCGAGGTCTGCGGCGCGGGCCTGGGACGTCATGGCGCCATTCTGCTCCGGCCACAGTTCGGCGCTCACCGAACGGTCCCGGTCCTAGCGTCGACGGCATGCCGATCACCCTGAACGCCCATCGAGACGTGCTGGCCGTGCTGGCGGATCCGCGGTTCGTGCCGCTACCGGTCCCGGCCGACCAGCCGCCCGGCACGATCGGCTGGCTGCGCGCCAACGTGGCCCGGTTCAGCAGCCGCGAGGACCATCGCCGCCGCCGCGCGCTCGCCACCGGCCAGCTCGCCGCCGTGGATCCTGCGACGCTCCGTGGGCTGGCCATGGCCCGTACCCGGGCGGCGCTGGACGAAGGCGCCGATCGATCTGATGGCGCGGGTCGGCGCGGGTGCTGCCCGTCGAACTCCTCGCCGCCGGGTTGGCGCCCGCTGCCGAGCCGGGTCCGCCGATCGCCGAGCTGATCGCGCCGGTCGCGCGGGCGTACCAGCCGGGCACGGGCGACTCCGTCGAGGCGGACGCGGCCCTCGCCGCAGCTGGTGAAGGCGTTCGGCGGCACGGCGGACGAGGCCACGGCGGCGCGGATCGGCCTGCTCGTCCAGGCCTACGACGCCACCGCCGGCCTGATCGGCAACGCGGCGCTGGCGCATGCTGCGGCTCGGGCTCGCCGGCCCGGTCGAGAGGATCCTGCTGGAGACGTTGCGCCATGATCCGCCGGTGCGGGCGACCGTCCGGGTGGCGTCGACGTCCGCGCGGGTGGGCGCGAAGGAGGTGCCGGCGGGCGGCCGTGGTCCGGCTCGACTTCGCCGCCGCGAACCGGGATCCCGCGGTGTTCGCCGACCCGGACCGGTTCGACCCGGATCGCCGCACCGATCGGTCCCTGGCGCTGGGCGCCGAGCCGCGGCCCTGCCCCGGCCGCGATCATGCCCTGGCCATCGCCGCCGGGGTGCTGGACGCGGTGCGCGGCTGCCGGCTGGCCGAGACTGAGCTCGAATACCTGCCGTCGGCGACCCTCCGGGTGCCGGCCCGAATGCTGGTGAGGAAATCATGACCGACGCGTTCCGCGCCCTGCACCACGCCGACCAGCCGCTGCTGCTGCCGAACGCCTGGGACCACGCGTCCGCCGCCGCGCTGGTCCAGGCCGGCTTCGGCGCGATCGGCACGACCAGCCTCGGCGTCGCCGCGGCGCACGGCATCCCGGACGGGCAGAACGCCGCCGGGCCGGAGACCCTCGCGCTCGCCGGCCGGCTGAGTCACCTGCCGTGCCTGCTCACGGTGGACATCGAGGGCGGCTTCGGCGGCGGCCCGGACCAGGTCGCGGAGTACGCCGCCGCGCTCGTGGCCGCCGGCGCCGCGGGCATCAACCTGGAGGACGGCCGTGCCGACGGCTCACTCGTGCCGGTGGCCGAGCAGTGCGCGCTGATCGCGGCGATCAAGGCCCGGGTGCCCGACCTCTTCGTCAACGCCCGCACGGACGTGTACTGGCTGGCCGGCGATCGGGGAGCCCGACGAGCACGCGGCGCTGGCCAGGGCGGAGGCGTACCTGGCGGCCGGTGCGGACGGGATCTTCGTGCCGGGCGCCGCCGAGGCCGACCACGTGAGCGCGCTGGTCGCCGGCATCGACGCGCCGCTGAACGTGCTCTACCAGCCGGGGAGGCTGACCGTTGCAACAGCTCGCCGAGCTGGGCGTACGACGAATCAGCTTGGGATCTTTGCTCTTCCGGCACCGCCCTGCACACGGCCGTCGAGACCGCGCTGTCGATGGCGCCGGGGCGAGCCGATCACGGCCAGCATCCCCAGCTACGCGGAGGCCCAGCGGCTCAGCGAGAGGTGAGCCGCGACCGCCCGCCTCCCCCTTCGCGCTTTGGGCGACATTTTCACGGCTATGACCGAGAAGATGTCGCCCAAAGGCCGGGGGTTGGGGTCGGGGGTTGGGGCGGGGTGGGCGTCGCTAGCGGCGGGCGCTCTCGGCGCGGTCGAGGAGGAGCGCCTGCTCGCGGGCGTTGCGGGTGAGCGCGGCGGCGCGCTCGAACTCGGCCCTGGCCTCGTCGAAGCGCTCCAGCTTGAACAGCAGGTCGCCGCGGACGCTCGGCAGCAGGTGGTAGTTCTTGAGCGACGGCTCGGCCACCAGCCGGTCGACCAGTTCGAGGCCGGCCGCCGGGCCGAACGCCATCGAGACCGCGACCGCCCGATTCAGGTCCACCACCGGCGACGGCGTGACCTTGGCCAGCACCTCGTACAGCTCGGCGATCCGGGCCCAGTCGGTGTCCTCGGCCTTGCGCGCCCTGGCGTGACAGGCGGCGATCGCGGCCTGCAGCGTGTACGGCCCGATCGGTCCGCTCAGCCCCTCGGCGCGGGCCAGCGCGGCCAGCCCGCGGCGGATCAGCAGCGCGTCCCAGCGCGCCCGGTTCTGCTCCAGCAGCAGGATCGGCTCGCCGTCGGGCTTGGTCCGGGCGCTTGGCGCGCGACGCCTGGATCTCCATCAACGCGACCAGCCCGTGCACCTCGACCTCGTTGGGCAGCAGCCCGGCGAGGATCCGGCCGAGCCGGAGCGCGTCCTCGCAGAGCCCCGGCCGCATCCAGTCGTCGCCGGCCGTGGCCGAGTAGCCCTCGTTGAAGATCAGGTAGATGACCTCCAGCACGGCCGGCAGCCGGGCGATCCGCTCGTCCCCGCTGGGCGCCTCGAACGGCACGCCGGCGTTGGTCAGGTTCTTCTTGGCGCGGACGATCCGCTGGGCGACCGTCGACTCGGAGACCAGGAACGCGCGGGCGATCTCGTCGGTGCTCAGGCCGCCGAGCATCCGCAGCGTGAGCGCGATGCGGGCCTCGGTGGAGAGCACCGGGTGGCACGCCGTGAAGACGAGCCGGAGCAGGTCGTCGCCGATGTCGTCGTCGAGCGCGGTCTCCAGGTCGGGCTCGGTCAGCTCCTGGACCAGCAGCTCGTGGCCGAGTTCCTCCTGCTTGCGTTCGAGCACCTTGTTGCGGCGGATGTGGTCGACCGCACGGTTCTTCGCGGTCGCCATCAGCCAGGCGCCGGGGTTGTCCGGCACGCCCGTCTCCGGCCACCGTTCCAGCGCCGCGACCAGGGCGTCCTGCGCCAGCTCCTCGGCCAGCCCGACGTCGCGGACGACCCGGGCCACGCCGGCGATCACCCGGGCCGACTCGATCCGCCAGACCGCGTCGATCGCGCGATGCGCATCGGTACCCGTCACGGGCCGGATCAGACCACCTTCGCCGGATCCCTGCAACCGCCCGCCGGCGCCGCGCGCCGGCCCCACCCCTCCGCAATTTGGGCGACATTTTCTCGGCAATAGCCGAGAAAATGTCGCCCAAAGCGGCAGTGAGAGGGCGGCGGGGCGGCGGGGTCGGCGCCAACTCGGCCGCTGCGTAATATCGTCGGGCATGTGGAGGCCAGGGATGCAGAGGGTGGCCGGCTGATGCTCATGAACAGCGGCCTGTTCGCGGACGCGTCCCACTTCGAACAGCGATTCGTCCAGGACCACGATCGGATCTCGGAGATCGTCGCGGCGCTCCGCGTGCTCGGGATGAAGGTGGTCCTGACCAACGGCTCGTTCGACATCCTGCACGAGGGCCACTCGATGTACCTGGAGGCGGCCCGCGGCTTCGGCGACTTCCTCATCGTGGGCATCGACAGCGACGAGAAGGTGCGCAGCCGCAAGGGTCCGGCGCGGCCGGCGGTGCCCGAGCTGGAGCGCCTCCGGATGGTGACCCACCAGCGCGGCGTCGGCCTGGTCACGCTCAAGCACGTGGACGAGCCGAAGTGGGCGCTGATCAAGACCGTGCGCCCGGAGGTGCTGGTCGCCACCGCCGACACCTACACCGACGACGAGATCGCCGAGCTGGAGGCGAAGTACGTCGGCCGGGTGGAGGTGCTGGAGCGGATGGCCACCGTGAGCACGTCGGCCCGCCTGCGCCGGCATCAGCTGGAACTCGGCGAGATGGTCTCCAAGCGCCTCTCCGAGCGGCTGCCCGAACTGCTGCAGGACGTCATCGACGAGATCGGCGGCCAGCGCTGAAGCAGCTCCTCCTCTACCTGCCGGTGCTGCACGCCGGCTACGAGGCGTTCTTCGCTCGGCACCGGGACGCCGACGAGATCCTGCTGCTCGGCCCCAGCTTCGCCGAGGACTTCAAGGCGATCCGCAAGGAGATCCGGGCGCTCGCATCCGGCCCGCGCCGCGGCCTACCTGAACGCGGCTGGGCCCGGCCCGACCGCCCGGGTGATCGAGCGCGAGGACCTGCCGAAACTGGTCGCCGGGAACACCCTGGTGCTGCCGGACGAGGACCTGACCCGCGAGCTGGTCGAGCGGTACGGCCTGGCCGACGTCACCTTCGAACGCACGTTCCTGCGCTGGGACCGGAGCTGGAGCCAGGCCGGCCAGCCCGCCGGGTACGACGGCGTCGTGAGCACCGACGAGCTGGCCCGGGAGCTGATGGGTACGGCGGTCAGCGCGGCGGCGCGGAGTTCGGACTGGTGGCGGCAGGTCGGTGCGCTGGCCGCGCGCGGCGCCGAGGTCCTGGACGTGGCCCACAACGAGCACCAGCCGACCGAGTACGCGCCCTACCTGAACGGCGATCCGCGCAACGACTTCAGCCGCGGCGTCCGGATGGATCTGTCGACCGCGTTGCACGCCGAGGCGGCGATCATCGGCAAGGCGGCCCGGGCCGGCGTGCCGCTCGAGGGCGCCGACCTGTACGTCTCGACGTTCCCCTGCCCGTCGTGCGCCCGGCTGGTCGCGGCGGCCGGCTTCCGGCGCTGCTACTTCGCCGGCCCGTACTCGGTGCTCGACGGCGACGAGGTGCTGCGCCGGGCCGGGGTCGAGCTGATCTGGGTCGACCTCGGCGCTCAGGCTTAGCGCGGCCTTCAGTCCGGCAGCGGCTCGGTGCGCGGCGTGGAGCCCAGCTTGAACTTCACCGGCTCCGCGCCCTGCTCGCCCACGATCAGGTGGACGTGCAGGTGGACGATGGTGCCGCCGGTGAAGCGCGGGTCGCCGTTGCGGGCCGCGAGGCCGTAGTAGTCCAGCCCGTGGTGCTCGCGACCCAGCCGAGCGCGGTCCAGAAGTCGGCCTGGGCCGTCGGGCGTGAGGTCCAGCAGGTCGCTCACGTGCTCGTCCGGGATGAGCATCAGGTGCAGCTTCGTGCCGGCGTACGGGAACTCGTTGGGCGTCACGGTCCAGTGCGCGGTGCGGTGGACGATCCGCTGCCGCTCGTCGGCCGCCAGGTGCTCCGGGCAGAACAGGCAGATGCCGGCCGCCTCCAGCCGCCGCATGTCGGCCAGCTGCTCGGCCGTCCGGTAGTTGTCCAGGTGATACAGCGGCACGGCTACCGGCGCTCGTAGCGGAGGAACGAGTACGGCGGCGTCGAGTCGGTGACCTTCTCCTCGTCGGTGAGGATGAAGTTGTTCAGCCAGCCGGCCGGCATGGCGGTGTCGCCGTCCACCCGGGTGTGCACCCGGGTCAGCTCGACCCGGTGCACGTGCGGCAGCGCCTCGCCGTACACCGCGGCGCCGCCGATGACGAAGACCTGGTCGCGGCCGGCGAACTCCTCGATCGCGGTGGCCACCGACAGCGCGGACGCCACCGACGGCTGGTAGATCACCGGTCCGTCGCTGGGACGGGTGAGGTCCCTGGTCACGACCACGGTGATCCGGCCGGGCAGCGGGCGGCCGAGCCGGCTGACGATCGAGTCCTGGGTGCGCCGGCCGACCACCACCACGTGGCCGTGCGTCAGCGCCTTGAACCGCCGCATGTCCGCGGGCAGGTGCCAGGGCAGTTCGCCGTCCCGGCCGATGACGTCCGCCTCGTCGGCCGCCACGATCAGCGCGAGCTTCACGGCGCCACCGGGATCCGGCCGATCGCCGGGTGCGGCGCGTAGTCGGTGAGGGCGAAGTGCTCGGCCCGGAAGTCGTGGATGTCCTTGACGGCCTGGCCCTCCTCGGTCAGCCGGACCGTGGGCAGCCGGCGCGGTTCCCGGTCGAGCAGGATCTTCACCTGCGCCGCCTGGTCCTCGTAGATGTGGGCGTCCGAGATGGTGTGGTGGTAGGTGCCGGGTCGGTAGCCGGTGAGCTGCGCGAGCATCAGCGTCAGCGCGGCGTACTGGATCATGTTCGACGGCACGCCGACCGGCACGTCGCCGGAGCGCTGGAACATGTGCAGGTGCAGCGTCGTGCCGATCACGCGCACGTGCACCCAGCCGTGGCACGGGGAGATCGTGGTCTTCGGCGTCTTGCCCTCGCCGCGCACCTGGTACTGCGGGATCCACGGCGAGACGAAATGCGTGCGGTCGTACGGGAACTCGGTGAGCTGCTCGACCAGGTGGGCGAACTGGTCGAAGCCGGGGCCCTCGCTGGTCGGGAAGTCGTGGAACGCGCCGCCGTAGGAACCCGGGCCGATGTCGCCGGTGGCCAGACCGCGCTTGGCCGTCTTCTCGGGCGTGGCCCACGGACCCCACCAGTCGCAGCCGAACTCGGCGAGCTCGTCGAGCGTGGTGGCGCCGTTGATGAACGCGCACAGCTCGCCGATCGGCTTCCGCCAGAACGACTCGACACTGCGCTCCGTGATCACCGGGAACCCGTTGGCCAGGTCGAACCGCATTCCCTGCTGCAGCAGGGTGATGGCCCTGGGGCCCTGCCTGGTCGGCGCCAGCTCGCCGGTCTCCAGGATCCGCTCGAGCAGATCCCGGTACTGGGTGTCGGGCGTCCGCTGCTCAAACGGTGCGTACGGCATCTGCACAGCTTAGATCGTCGCCGCTCGGACTCCCGTCAGCGGTAGCGGGCGTCGGCGACCGGATTCGGCCGCCGACGCCCCTGGTGCCTGCGTGAGCTACCGCGACCAGAGCGGCGTGTTCTTGGCCGAGTAGACGACCACGTTGCTGTCGTTCTGGACCGCGAAGAACGCGCCGGCGTTACCGTGCGTACGCGTGTTGAACAGCGCCTTGTTCGTCCGCGAGTACACGACCAGGTTGCCGTCGCGCTGCATCACGAGCCGGGCGCCCGGGTTCGGGGCCGTGGCGGTGTGCCAGACCACGGCCTTGCCCCGGTAGAGGACGACGTTGCCGTCGGTCTGCATGGCCAGCTTGTACTGGCCGTTGGCCGACTTGAGCACGTGACCGGCCTCCAGCGTGTCGCCGGAGCGCAGCTTGCTGGTGGTCGAGACGCGGTCCCAGACCGCCTTGCCCTGCTTGGTGTACACGACCACGTTCGCGTCGTTCTGCACGGCCAGGATCGCGCCGGCGTTGCCGTGGGTGTTGCTGTGCCAGATCGGCTTCTTGGCGGCGGTGTAGATCACCAGGTTGCCGTCGGTCTGCATGGCGGCCTTGGCGCCCTTGTTGCCCGCGGTCTGGCTGTCCCACAGCGCGGCCGTGGCGGAGTACAGCACCAGGTTGCCGTCCGCCTGCATCACGAGGGAGTACTTGCCGTTCTTGGACTTCACGGCCTGGTTGGCGACCAGCGTCTTGCCGGCGCCGAGCGTGTCGGTCGCCACGACCACGGTCGCCGCCTTCACCGCGGCGGGTACCGAGGAGACGGCGGCGGTCGCGGCTCCGGCCGGGCCGGCGAGGAGCGCGCCGCCGAGGCCGACTGTGACACCGGTGAGAACGAGCGCGCGAAGGCGGCCGGCTCGGCTTGTCCTGCGCGGGTGTTCCACTCACGATTGGTTGGTTCCTTCCCCAGAGGAATCCGCCGCCGAGCGCCAGCGACGGGCGTGACCGGATCGGCCACGCGGGGGACCATAGGGAGGCGCCGGCCCGCCGACATGTCCCTTGGTTCAGATTGCGGGAACTGGCAACGGATTCGGACGGACGAGGGCCGGAGGTGAACGCCCAGAACCCGGTGCACGGGCCGGGATAGAACGCTCAGAACCCGGCGGCGCCGCTCGTTCCGTCGTCGTCGACCCGCCGGTGCCGCACCTCCGACGCCGAGACGATCCGGTTGCGGCCGCTCGAGCTTCGCGTCGTACAGGGCCGCGTCGGAGGCGATCGAGAGGCTCTCCACGCTGTCCGCGTCGTGCGGCATGGTGGCCGCGCCGATGCTCAGGGTGAGCGACCGCACGGGTACGCCGGGCGCCCTGCTCAGCGCGGTCTGCAGGCTCACGCCGACCCGGCGGGCACCGGCGATATCGCAGTTGATCAGCAGCGCGACGAACTCGTCGCCGCCGATCCGGGCCACCACGTCGGACTCCCTGGCCACCTCGCGGAGCACGCTCGCCACCGTGCGCAGCGCCAGGTCGCCGGCGGCGTGGCCCTGGGTGTCGTTGACCGCCTTGAAGTGGTCCACGTCGATGGTGAGCAGCGAGAGCGGCTCCTTGGTGCGGCGGGCCCTGGTCACGGCGTGACCGATGTCCCGGTCGAAGGCGCGCCGGTTGGCCAGCCCGGTGAGCTGATCCTCCAGCGCCTGGCTCTCGAGCGAGTCCAGCAACGCGTCCAGCCGGCGGCGCAGGCCGATGATGATGATGCTGGCCATGGTGAGGGCCGTCATCAGTCCGGCGGCGTCGGCAGCGGCCTCGGAGGCCGGTTCGAGCGAGAAGACCAGCACCGACTCGGCCACCAGCACGCAGCCGAGCACGATGCAGAGCAGCCGCTGGGGCAGGAACGTCGCCGCGTACAGCGTCGGCCAGAGGAAGAAGAGCTGGCCGCCGGCGCTGGAGTCCTTGGTGATCAGGTTGAGGCCGGCGATCACGAGCACGGCGGCGACCGGCGCGTAGGCCCAGAACCGGTCCGGAATCCGCTCGGGGTGCCGCCAGCACACCCAGCCGCCGATGGCGAGCAGCACGCCGGCGGTGTAGGTGGTGCCGCGCGAGAAGGCCCCCACGCCGCCGTACTCCGGCACCACCACGCTCAGGACCGCGACGAACGCCGCACCCGCGAGCATGAAGTACGCCACCGCGCGGCTCGCGCTGTGTCGGTCCCTGGCCAGCACGGCCGGGTGTGCTGGCACCCGCCGGTGTCGCGCGGCGATCCGCTCGCTGGGCATGTCGAAGGGGGACCGCTCAGAGTGCGTCACGGTGGTCTGCCCTGGCGACACCGTTGCCGCCGATCTCCCCTGGAACCATCACGCCATCTTGCCCCACCGGGATCACCAGAACGAGCCTCTCCGCCTACTCGGTGTTATTCCGTACCGAACCCGTCGCGGTCTGTGAATGACGCCGCAGGGCTCGGTGCCGCGCTGTTAGCGTGCGGAGGCGGCTGGCCGCGGCGGCAGAACGGGAGCAGTGCGGGCAATGGGGCATGTATTCGCCAGAATCACGGGATTCGGGCTGATCGTCGTGCCGGTCTGGTCGTCCCGGGTCGAGCTGGTGGCGGCCGATCCGGCGGCGCTGCGCATCTCCGTCGGCCGGCTCGGTGGACGGCCAGCCTCGGCTCGCCGCGGTGGTCCGGGGCGGCGACACCGCGATGGCCGACCTCGGCGAGGGCGTCGAGTCGCTGGGCGAGCTGGCCGAGGTGCAGCGCGGTCCCGGACGTGCGGGAATGGCGGATCGAGACCGCGGTCTACTCGGTCGGCTGGCCGGCTGGCGGATTCGCGGTCGAGCCGCCGGCGGACGTGGGTGGTTCGCTCTTCGACCTGCACGGCCCGGACGGCACGCTGATCTGGCTGCAGGGCCCGTTCGACCGCCGTGATCTGCCGGCCGTCGACGAGTTGGCCGCCCCTGGGCAGCAGCTCACCGGCGTGCACAGCGGGGACGACCTGGAGGCCGTCGAGCTGGCGTACGAGCACGACGGCGAGGACTGGAACCAGCGGCACTACCTGATCCCGTTCGCCAGCCAGGTGCTGGTGGTCACCGCGCAGGCACCGGCCCGGCACGTGGACCTGTTCCGGCTCGCGTCGGCCGAGGTCGCGTCGAGCGTCCGGCCCGCGCCGTCCGTCGCGGCGGGCTGACCGCCGACCCGCCCGACTCTGTGATGACTCGATCGCTGTGCGTAGTGGCTTCCGGTAGGGTCTGAACCGTCGGCTCCGGCGCGGCCGTACCCCGGTTCGAGCACGTCCGGGTGGGAGACGTGCTCAGCCCGATCCGCCGTCCACGAGCAGGCCGCCTGCGCGTGGCCCGGCGTGGGCGGATCCCCGATCACCCATCCTGGCCAGCGCGGACGCGCCCATCCCCCCGGGCGTCCCGCGTGACCCACAGGACGGGGCTGTAGGCGTCGTCGCGCGGATTCCCTGTCCGCGCGACGACGCTGCATCTCGATCACAACGGATCGAAATCGCGTTCGACGTCCACGCGCGGGTGTCCGTCGGCACCGCCTAGACTCCTGCCCATGACCAAGCCAACGGGCGGCGACGCGCGCCAGGATCAAGGCCCCGACCAGCTTGCTGCGGTTTCCGACCGTGACTTCAACTCGGTGTACGCCGAGGAGACTCCGGCCGGCCTGCGCATCGTGGTGGTCGGCGAGGTCGACCTGAACAGCCATCCCGAGCTCGAAGCGGTGAGCGCCCAGGCGGCGGCCGCAGCTCCCGGCGACATCACGGTCGATCTCAGCGAGGCGACCTTCATCGACTCGACCATGCTCGGCTTCCTCGCGAAGCTGCACACCAGCGTCACCGACGGCGGGCACGTGTTGACCCTGCTCGCGCCGCAACGTGCCGTGCTTCGTGCGCTCACGGTGGTCGGCTTCGACCGCGTGATGACGATCGTCGAGGGCTGACCCCTTCACCCCTGCGCTTTGGGCGACATTTTCTCGGCTATGACCGAGAGGATGTCGCCCAAAGCCAGTGAAGGCGCCGCCCGTATCGGCGGGCGGCGCGTAGGCGGGCGGGTCAGGGCTGGTGGCGGAGGACGAGCACGGCGATGTCGTCCCGGACCGGCCCGTCGCCGAACTCCTCGGCCGCGTTCTGCAGGTGCTGGGCCACGCCGGCCGCGTCCCGGCTGGCGCACTCGCCCAGCGTCCGCAGCAGGTTGTCCTCGCCGAAGAACTCACGTCCGCTGCGCCGCTCGGTGACGCCGTCGGTGTAGAAGACCAGCGCGTCGCCGGCCTTCAGCTCCACCTCGACCTGCTCGACCTGGATCTGGTCGAAGATGCCCACCGCGGTACCGGACCGGCCGACCAGGGCCGTGCTGCCGTCCGCGCGCAGGCTGGCCGGCGGGACGTGACCAGCGAGGCAGAGGCTGACCTGGACCGTGTCGCCACGCCGTTCCGCGATCGCGGCGGCGACCGTGCAGAACCGGGCCCGGTTGCCCTGTTCCAGCAGGGCCAGGTTCAGCGCGGTCATGATGTACGGGAGCGGCCGCCCCTCCCGCGCCAGCACCCGGATCACGTCCCGGACCAGCCCGGTGATGGACGCCGCCTGCGGACCCTTGCCGCAGACGTCCCCGATCGCGAGCAGCCAGCGGTCGTCGTCCAGCCGCAGCACGTCGTAGAAGTCGCCGCCGACCTCGTTGCCGTTGCCGGCGGGCACGTACCGGGCCCCGAACTCGAGCCCCTCGGCCACCGGCAGCGAGGCGGGCAGCAGTCCGTGCTGTAGAGCCACGGCCACGGCGTCCCGCTCCTGGTAGAGGCGGGCGTTGTCGAGCGCCAGCCCGGCCCGGCGGCCCAGGTCCTCGGCGATGATGATCTCTTCGGGCGTGTGCCGGCGGCCGGCCGGTTCGCCGATGCTCATCGTGCCGACGACCTGGCGGCGGGCGGTGAGCGGCACCACGATCCCGGCGAGGCCGTCCGGCAGCCGGGCCACCGAGCGGGTCTCCACGGCGCCGCGCAACAGCTCCTCCACCGAGTCGCCGGGGCCGCCGAGGAACTGCTTCTGGACGGTCTCGATCTCCCGCTCGTCGGCGTGCGCGGTGGCCGCATGCGACGGCCGGCCCTGCTCGTCCAGGGTGTGGATCACGCACCACCGGCCGAGCCGGTTCACGCACAGCTGGGCGACCAGCACCAGGGTCAGATCGACGTCGAGGGAGTTCGCGAGCAGCTCGCTGGCCTCGGCCAGGAAGACCAGGAAGCCGCGGCGGCGGGCCTCGGTCTCGTCCACCCGGGAGACGTTGACGGTGAGCGCCATCCGTTCGGCACTGAGCAGGGCGAGCGCGTAGCCGTCGTCGCCGAGCGTCGGCCGCGGTGGGAAAGCCGAGGTCGAGCACGCCGCGCAGCGGTGCGGTCAGCGGCAGCGGCACCCGGACCGTCGAACCGGCGCCGGCGGCGCGCAGGGCGGCGGAGGCCATGGCCGGCTGGCGGGCTCCCAGCGGGTGCGGCCCCTCGGTCACCGGGAGCGCGACCGGCGGTTCGGGCGCGGCGGGCAGGCCGTGGAAGGCGATCGACCTCGGGGCGCCGCCGAAGCCCTCGTCCAGCCAGAGCACCCCGTTGCACGCGCCGATGGTCTCGGTGAGCCGGCGGAGCAGCTCGGTCAGCGTCTCCTCGGTGGTGAGCTGCTGGGCGACGTGTTCGGGCAGGTGGGTGAGCCAGCCGGCGGCCCGGTCGGACCGACGGTGCCGATCCGCGGACCGGCTGGCCGCGCTGGTCACGTCGGGGAAGGGGATCGCGCTCGCGGCGGCGGAGGCGTCCCGCGCGGCGGCGGCGGTCTCCGGCGCGCTGTCCAGCGTGAACCAGATCGACTTGCCGCCCCGGTCGTGGTTGGTGCCCCAGGAGGAGGCGACCGAGTCGATCAGGTCGAGCCCGTGCACGAGGTCGCCGGCCTCGGCCGGGGCGCGGCGCGGGGTGAGCATGCTGGGCACCGGATCACTCAGCGTGACCGTCACGCCCGATGGCCCGGCCACGACCTGCAGTTCCATCGCCGTACCGGCGGTCAGCAGACCATTCGTGGCAAGCTCGGTGGTGGCGATGGCCGCTTCGTCGGCGAGCTGCGGCAGTCCAGCCTCGGCGAGTACCTCCAGCACGACGCTCCGCGCCAGCGCCTGCGAGCGTTCGTCTCGGGGCAACGACACCTGCCGACGGACAGTCTGGATCACCGGTTGACTCTCCTCGAAGGACAGGGGCGCGCCGTTCGCCCGTGTTGAGGCTAACGCGTCCGACTGGAGGCCGGGCCGGGTGTGGTCCGACCTGTTGGCGGCGATCCGAGAGACGAATACGCCAGGATGTAGACACGGAGCATCGGGAAAGCTTTGCGCAATGATGTGAGGTCGCGATGAGCACAGCCGAGCGGAGTAGCCCGAGAGCGCGGCGCACCAAGGCCGACGTCGAGGCTGCCCGGCGCACCAGCGAGCAGCCGAACGGCGGGACGCCGGACCCACGGTCCGACGAATCGCCGCGCCGGCGTGCGGACGACGCCTCGGACGAACAGGTGATGCTGGAGATCCTGGACGCGCTGGGCGGGCTCTGCCAGGGCGACTTCTCGGTCCGGCTGGCTCGGCACGACGGCCTGGCCGGCCAGATCGCCGAGCGCTTCAACGACCTCGCCACCCTGCAGGAGCGCCGCCACCGCGAGGTGGTCCGGGTGAACCGGGTGGTCGGCCAGGAAGGCCGGATGACCGAGCGGGTCGACGAGGTCAGCCCGGACGGCGCGTGGGCGATCGAGACCCAGGCGGTGAACTCGCTCATCGACGAGCTGGTCCGGCCGACCACCGAGGTCGCCCGGGTCATCGCCGCGGTGGCGCAGGGTGACCTCTCCCAGCACATGGCCGCTGGAGATCGCCGGTCAGCCGCTCAAGGGCGAGTTCCTGCGCATCGGTACCACGGTCAACACGATGGTGGACCAGCTCTCGTCGTTCGCCGACGAGGTCACCCGGGTGGCCCGCGAGGTGGGCACCGAGGGCAAGCTCGGCGGCCTGGCCCAGGTGCGCGGCGTCTCCGGCGTCTGGCGTGACCTGACCGAGAACGTGAACTCGATGGCCGGCAACCTGACCTCTCAGGTCCGGAACATCGCGCAGGTCACCACGGCGGTGGCCCAGGGCGACCTGTCGCAGAAGATCACGGTCGACGCGCAGGGCGAGATCCTGGAGCTCAAGAGCACGGTCAACACGATGGTGGACCAGCTCTCCGCGTTCGCGGACGAGGTCACCCGAGTCGCCGGCGAGGTCGGCACCGAGGGCAAGCTCGGCGGCCAGGCGCAGGTGCGCGGCGTCTCGGGCATCTGGCGCGAGCTGACCGAGAACGTGAACTCGATGGCCAGCAACCTCACCAGCCAGGTCCGGAACATCGCCCAGGTGGCGACCGCGGTGGCCCAGGGCGACCTGTCGCAGAAGATCACCGCCGACGCCCGGGGCGAGATCCTCGAGCTCAAGAGCACCCTGAACACGATGGTCGACCAGCTCTCCGCCTTCGCCGCCGAGGTCACCCGGGTCGCCGGCGAGGTGGGCACCGAGGGCAAGCTCGGCGGTCAGGCGCAGGTGCGCGGGGTGTCGGGCATCTGGCGCGAGCTGACCGAGAACGTGAACTCGATGGCCGGCAACCTGACCTCTCAGGTGCGGAACATCGCGCAGGTCACCACGGCGGTGGCCCAGGGCGACCTGTCGCAGAAGATCACGGTCGACGCGCAGGGCGAGATCCTGGAGCTCAAGAGCACGGTCAACACGATGGTGGACCAGCTCTCCGCGTTCGCCGCCGAGGTCACCCGGGTGGCCCGCGAGGTCGGTACCGAGGGCAAGCTCGGCGGCCAGGCCGAGGTGCGCGGCGTCTCGCGGCACCTGGCGTGACCTCACCCAGAACGTGAACCACCTGGCCGGCAACCTGACCAACCAGGTGCGCGCGATCGCCGAGGTGTCCACCGCCGTGACCCGCGGCGACCTGACCCGGTCCATCTCGGTCGACGCCCAGGGCGAGCTGGCCGAGCTCAAGGACAACATCAACCAGATGATCGCGAACCTCAAGGAGACCACCGAGAAGAACGCCCAGCAGGACTGGCTCAAGTCGAACCTGGCCCGGATCAGCGGCCAGATGCAGGGCCAGCGCGACCTGCGCAAGGTCTGCCAGATGATCATGAGCGAGCTGACGCCCGTGGTCGAGGCGCACCAGGGCGGCTTCTTCCTGCTGGCCGCGGACGAGTTCGGCGGCGAGCGGCTCCGGCTGACCTCCAGCTACGCGGCGCCCGGCGGCCGAGGCGACCTCAGCTTCGCGCCCGGCGAGGGGCTGGTCGGCCAGGCGGCGGTCGAGAAGGTCACGATCCGGGCGCCGAAGGTGCCGCCCGGCTATCTGGAGATCAGCTCCGGGCTCGGGTCGGCGCCGCCCGCGGACGTGCTCGTCACGCCGGTGCTCTTCGAGGAGCAGGTGCTCGGCGTCATCGAGCTGGCGTCGTTCTCCTCCTTCTCCGAGCTGCACCGCAGCTTCCTCGAGCAGCTGGTCGAGACGATCGGCGTCGTGCTGAACACGATCATCGCCAACGCCCGGACCGAGGAGCTGCTCACCCAGAGCCAGCGGCTCGCCCAGGAGCTCCAGGTGCAGTCGGTCGAGCTGCAGCGCACCAACGCCGAGCTGGAGGAGAAGGCCAGCCTGCTGTCCGAGCAGAACCGCAACATCGAGATCAAGAACCGTGAGATCGAGATGGCCCGGCTCGGACTGGAGGAGAAGGCCGAGCAGCTCGCCGCCGTCCAGCCAGTACAAGACGGAGTTCCTGGCGAACATGAGCCACGAGCTGCGGACCCCGCTCAACAGCCTGCTGATCCTGGCCCGGCTGCTCGCCGACAACCGCGAGGCCAACCTCACGCCGAAGCAGATCGAGTTCGCCCAGACCATCCACAACGCCGGCTGGGACCTGCTCTCGCTGATCAACGACATCCTCGACCTGTCCAAGATCGAGGCCGGCAAGATGGACGTCCGGCCCGACGCGGTGGTCCTGGACGACGTCTCGGCCTACGTCGAGCAGAACTTCCGCCCGCAGGTCGAGGAGAAGGGCCTGGAGCTGTTCGTCCGGACCGCCCCCGGGCTGCCCGAGCTCGATCGTCACCGACGGCCAGCGCCTCCAGCAGGTGCTCAAGAACCTGCTGTCGAACGCCGTGAAGTTCACCGAGTCCGGCTCGGTCATCCTCTCGATCGGCCTGGCCCCGGACGACCTGCTGTTCGCGGCGCCGACCCTGAACCGGGCCGAGAAGGTGGTCGCGTTCGAGGTCACCGACACCGGCATCGGCATCCCGAAGGACAAGCTCAAGGTCATCTTCGACGCGTTCCACCAGGGCGACGGCACGACCAGCCGGAAGTACGGCGGCACCGGCCTCGGCCTCTCGATCAGCCGTGAGATCGCCCGGCTGCTCGGCGGGGCCATCTCGGTGCGCAGCGAGGCCGGCGGCGGCAGCACGTTCACGCTCTACGTCCCGGTGTTCTACCCGTTCCCGACGGCGGAGCCGGAGCGCATCGGCGACTCGGTGGACGGCTTCGGCGACGCGACCCGGCTGCCGGCGATCCTCGCGGGCGGTTCGGAGCCGCGGATCGCGGTCGCCGAGCCCGGCGCCGACCTCGGCACGCTCACCGGCGCCACGGTGCTGGTGGTGGACGACGACGTCCGGAACGTCTTCGCGCTGACGTCCGCGCTGGAGCTGCACGGGATGACCGTGCTGTACGCGGACACCGGCGCGGCCGGCATCGATCTCCTCATCGAGCACCCGGAGGTCGATCTGGTACTGATGGACGTGATGATGCCCGACATGGACGGAAACCGGACCACAGCGGCGATTCGGCAGATGCCGCAGTTCGCCGAGTTGCCGATTGTCTTCCTCACGGCCAAGGCGATGCCGGAGGATCGGGACAAGAGCATCGCGGCTGGCGCGACCGACTACGTCACCAAGCCGGTGGATCTGGACCGGCTCCTCGATGTGATGGCTGCCGGCCTGATCGGACGGCACGGTTCCGGGCTGGCGTTGCCGCCCACCGAGCGCGAAAGGCGTCCCGGGTGAGAAGCGGAGAGACCAAGGCCAAGGTGCTGTTGGTCGATGATCGGCCGGAGAACCTGCTCGCCCTGGAGGCGATCCTGCAGGGGCTCGACCAGGAGCTCGTCACGGCGGAGTCGGGCGAGGAGGCGCTGAAACGGCTGCTCACCGACGACTTCGCGGTGATCCTGCTGGACGTGCAGATGCCCGGCATGGACGGCTTCGAGACCGCCGAGCACATCAAGCGGCGCGAGCGCACCCGACACGTGCCGATCGTCTTCCTCACCGCCATCGACCGGGAGCCGCACCACGCCTTCCGGGGCTACTCGGTGGGCGCGGTGGACTACCTCGCCAAGCCGTTCGACCCGTGGGTGCTGCGCGCCAAGGTCGCGGTCTTCCTCGACCTGTGGGAGAAGAACCGGCAGCTCCAGGAGCAGGCCGACCGGCTCAAGACGGTGGTGGACGCCGGCCTGACCAACGCTCGGCTGCGGCGGGCCGCGCTGGAGAAGGCCAGAGCCAAGGCCATCGAGACGCTGACCCGTGCCGAGGCCGGAGCGGAGCAGCCGGAGCTGCGTCGAGCTACTCGGCGGCGTGCTCCGGCACCTCGACCACCTCAGGACGTTCGAGGACTGACGGCTCGGCTGTGCTCTCTGCGCCGCCGGTGGCCGGCGCGGCGGCTGACACGACGGCCGGCTGTGGGGTGGCGGGTGCGCCGGTGGGCGGCGCGGTGGCTTCGGGCTTGGCGGGCGTGACGGCCTCGGGTGTGGTGGGCGTGACGGTCTCGGGTTTGGCGGGGGTGTCCGTCCGGGTGGCGCTCTCGGCTGGTGCGGTGGTGTCGGTTTTCGTGGGGCTGACGGCTTGGGCGGCAGTGTCGGTCTTGGCTTGGCGCTGTCTGCCTGGGCCGGGGTGCTGGCTTCGGCGGGGCTGGCGGCCTGGACGGTGGTGCCGGCCTGGGCGTGGTGCTGGCCTGGGCGGTGGTGCCGGCCGGTGCTGTGTTGCGGCGTTGGCGGTGCTGTCAGCCTGGACGCTGCCACCGACTCCCGTGGGGCTGGCGGCTCGGGCGGCGCCGTCGGTGAGGACGAAGCCGTTTCCCGTCGCGGGGAGCACCAGCCAGACGGTCTTGCCGTCCGGGTGCGGCAGTACGCCCCACTCGTCGGCCACGGCCTCGACCAGCGCGATCCCTCGGCCGCGTGCCCCGGACGTGTTGGGGATCCGCCGCACGGGCGGAGACTTGGAATGGTCGCGGACCGCGATGCGGAGCTGATCGTCCGCCAGCGCGAGGGTCACCTGCACGCCGGAGAGGGCGTGCTCGACCGAGTTGGAGACCAGCTCGCTGGTGGCCAGCTGGGCGGCTTCGATGACCGGCTCGGGAAGATCCCAAGATTGCCCGGTGCGGGCGACGAAGGCGCGGGCATCGGCGGGCGCGGAGGACGCACAGCCGGCCCGGAGCGTCGCGGAGCGCTCGTCCCGGGTCATGAATGGGCTCTCCCGTCTGCGCGTGTGTGGTCCACGTACCCGCCAACGGCGCGGCGCACACGTCAGAGTGTGCCAGCCCGACCGGGACTTTTCAGGGCACGCGCGCCGCGCCGCCGGGTGGACACCCCGCCGCGGCGTCGCCGGACACGCTGAGTCGGCCGTACCGGACACACCGAGGCCGCCGATCCGGTGCGGATCGGCGGCCTCGAAGACCCCTCCTGTACTGCCCGTCGGCGCCCTCGCTGCGGCGCCGTGCCACGGTCAGCTGCTGGTGAGCGTGGCATCCACCTTGGTCGACTTGCCGCCACGGGTGTAGGTGACCGAGACCTTGTCGCCGGACTTGTAGTCGCGCACGGCGGCCACCAGGCTGTCCACGTCCACGATCCGGCGGTCGTTGATCGCCGTCACCACGTCCTGCGCACTCAGTCCGGCCTTGTCGGCGGGTGAGCCGCTGACCACGCTGGCCACCACCGCGCCGGCGCCGTCCTCCGAGTCCTGCGCGCTCACCCCGAGGGTGGCGTGCTCGGCCTTGCCGTCGGCGATGAGCTGGCCCGCGATCTCGACCGCGTCGTCGGCCGGGATGGCGAAGCCCACGCCGATGTTGCCGGACTGCGAGCTCTGGCCGGGCAGGCCGCCGCTGTTGCCGCCCACGGTGGCGATCGCGGAGTTGATGCCGACCACGCGTCCGCTCATGTCGACGAGCGGCCCGCCGGAGTTACCGGGGTTGATCGCGGCGTCGGTCTGCACGGCGTCGATCACGGCGTCCTGGCCGGTGCCGTCGCCGGTGCGGACCGGGCGGTTGACGGCGCTGACGATGCCCTCGGTGACCGTGCCGCTCAGCCCGAGCGGCGCGCCGACCGCGAGCACGGACTGACCGATCTTCACGCCGGCCGAGTCGGCGAAGGTGGCCGCCTTGAGGTCCTTCACCCCGTCGACCTTGACCACGGCCAGGTCGTTGCTGGCGTCGAGGCCGACGATCTTCGCGGGCTTGCTCGATCCGTCGGAGAAGAAGACGCGGATCGTGCCGTTGTCCGAGGCCGGCGCGACGACGTGGTTGTTGGTGAGGATGTAGCCGTCCTCGCGGATGATCACGCCGGAGCCGGTGCCCTGGGACTCCCGGCCGCCGGCCGTGCCCTGTACCTGCAGCGTGACCACGCTGGGCTTGATCGTGGACGCCGCGGCCTCGACCGTGCCGGCCGCGCTGGCCTTGGTGGAGGCCGGCGACACCTCGCGAGTGATCACGGGAGCCGAGGAGTTCCCGTTGTCGTCGGAGAGGGCGACCGTGGCCGCCGCGCCCGTGAGGCCGGAGACGAGCGCGAGCGCGATCGCGCCGACCGCGATCCCGGCGGCCAGCTTGCCGCGGTTGGACTTCGGCGGGGCGGGCGGACCATAGCCCAACCCGCCGAAGGTCTGGGTGCCGCCGGCGTGCGCGCCCTGCTGGTGCGAGGCGTGGTGCGCGCCCTGGGTCGGCCCGCCGTAGCCGGGTGCGCCGAACTGCGGCGTGGGCGGCTGGGTCGGGATGGCGCCGGTGTGGTGCTGGTGCTGCCCGGTCGCGCCGCTGCCGCCCTGGTACGGCTGGCCGGCGGGGCGCTGGTACGCGGAGTCACCCGGCTGCGGGTAGCTGAACGGCTCGCCGTACGTCGGCGTGGGCGCGCTGTACGGCGACACGGGCGGCGCGCTGTGCGAGGCCGGGGGTGCGCTGTACGGGGAGGCCTGCTGCGCGGGCGGCGCGCTGTACGGGGAGGCCGGCGCTCCGTGCGGCTCGGGGCCGGCCGGGCTCGCGAACGGGTTCGTGTACCCGGCCGGCGCCTCGCCCTGCGGTGCCGGCTGGCCGCCGTACGGAGCTGGCTGGCTGGTCTGTGCCGCCGGTTCGTGGCGGGGGGCTGCCTGGTCGTCGGAGCGGCGGGGAACTGGTGGGTGTCCCCGGCATGATTTCCGGACGCGGCCGCACCCTCGGCAGCAGGCGCCTGCGGCGGAGCCTGCGAGGTCTCGGCGCGCTGCGCGTCGTGGCTCTGGTCGCCGGTGGGCGGCTCGGGCGCTGGCTGCTGAGGGTTCCGTGTCTCGTCCATGACTACAGACTCCTCGATAATTCTGTGAGCGTCCTGGGCAGCGATTAAGGATCGTCTAAGTGGCGTGGCCGGGTGCCGGCTGCCACGCTGGTGCTCAGGTCACGCTGTTGGTCTTCAGGAACTGCTCCACCGCCGCCTGCACGGTGGCACCCTCCGCGCTGGTGAGCAGGGCGGCGCCGTTCGAGGAGCCGTTCACGACCACGACCTGCTTGTCGTTCGTGGGGGCGGCGTCCTCGTACGCCCGGGCGGCCAGCGCGGTGTTGCCGACGTCGTTGGTGGCGGCGGCGAACAGGAGCGGCAGTCGGAGCCGGCGGACCGCGTCGGCGATCGAGTCCGAGCCGGTCATCCGGAGCTGCGGCGAGATCGCCACCACGCCGTTCACCGAGGGCTGGATCGCCGCCGCGCTGGCGAGCGAGGTGCAGGCGCCGTCGGCCGCGCCGACCAGGACGATCGACTCGGCTCCCCGGGTGCGGACCTCGGCGACCACCGAGGCGAGCTGCTGTTCGCCGGACGTGTTGCCGTTGTGGTTGTAGAGCGCGACGCCGTAGCCACGGGCGGCCAGTTCCTGGGCGAAGCTGAGCCACTCGCAGACGTTGGCGCCATTGGTCGGGGTGAAGATGATCGCCCGGCGTGCCTCACCGATCAGTACGCCACGGGTGGGCGGCGCCCCGTCGGTGTTCGGCAGCGACAGGAGCTGGCCGTCGTCGTGCCGGACGCAGCCGTCGAGCACGTACGGCGAGGCGGCCTGGAGGCCGTCGCTCTGCTGCTCGTCGTCGCCGGAGGAGCCGAACCCGCAGCCGGCCAGGGAGACCGTCAGGAGCAGGGTCAGCGCGGCGCGCCGGGCACTGTGTCGGGGGACTAGAGGCACGGGAACATCTCCCTGGCCACGATCAGCGTCTCGTAGCTCAAGCGTGATGTCCGTGCTCGCGCAACAATGTCAGCCACAAGTCCGCCGTGGACGGAACTGCACTCGGACAGCGGTGCAGCTATATGACAAATATTCACATTATCCCTAACCTCGCTGGTCAGGGTTGGGACGCTACCTCGCATCGAGGCTGCACGATCGTGCAATCCCAAGACCCGTCCGGGCGGCACTTTAGGGCAGGCCGCACATACTGTGAGTTACCGTACCTCGCCGTTCTCGGTGAGGTGGTCACGCCACGATCGGCTCGCGCGCCAGCCGAGCAGTCGCTCCGCCTTGGCCGAGGAGATGCCGCTCGCGTCCGGGCGGCTCACCGGCCGCAACTCGGTCGGCGCCTTCGGGTACGCGGCCCGCCAGGACTGGTGCAGATCCCGGCCGCCGATGGTGTCCGGCGCGGCGATGTACAGCACCTCGTGGCCGGGCAGGTCGGACTCGACGGACATCCGGATCGCGTCCGCCAGATCGTCCGCGTCGACGTACGGCCAGCCGCCGACGTTCGGTGCCGACCGGTCGGCCACCAGTCGGCCGAGGTTCGGTAGGTAGGACGCCGCGTTCTGGACCCAGCTCGGCCGGAGCGAGATGCAGCGCAGGTCCGAGCGGCGCACCGCGGCGTCGCAGAGCTGCTCGCCGAAGACCTTGGTCAGCGCGTACGGGTCCTGCGGGCGGAGCGGGTGGTCCTCGTCGATCGGCAGGTAGTCGGGGAAGAACGGGCGCTCGGCGAAGAGGAAGCCCGGCGCGGTCTCGCTGGAGATGTTGACCAGTCGTCCGACGCCCCAGCGCACGGATGCCTCGACGACGTTGAACATGGCCGTGAGGTTGTTGCGGAACACCAACTGGGGCGCGTGCCGGCCGGGCGCCGGGATCGCGCCGGCGTGCACCACGGCCTCGAACGGCCCCGGTCGTGGACCCTCGCCCACCGACGCGCCGCCGACCAGCGCGTAGACCTCGCCGGCGTCGGTCAGATCGGCCTTGACGTAGGCCGCCGTGCCGGGCGGCGGGGAGAAGTCCGGCTCACCGAGATCGGTCGCCACCACGTCGTGTCCCGCGGCCTGGAGCACCGGCACGACCGCGCGGCCGACCTTGCCCCGGGCGCCCGTCACCAGTACCCGCATCCCAGCATCCCCCCGTCGCCCCAGCAGACCTCCGACCACTGTAAGCGCCCCCGCCCGGGCCCGGCGCTGGCGTCGTTTCCGGCGCGGCGCATGGACGGCGGCAATAGCCGCTGGCGCGGCGCGGTAGCCGCGTCCTGCGCGCCTGCGCCTTCCGGCGCGGCGCGAGCCCCAGCGCCTGCGCCTTCCGGCGCGGCGCGAGCCATGCGCCCTCGCGTCCTCTCGAACCGGACTTTCGGGGAAAACGGGGCTACGCGTGCCGGTTGTATGCCCAGAAACCCCGAAAGTCCGGTTCGGGTGGTGAGGAGGGCGGGAGGGGCTCCGCCCGCCCGGCACACAAAACGGACTTGCGGGACTAACGTGGCTACGGACGCCCGACGTAGGCACGTTAGTCCCGCAAGTCCGTTTCAGGAACGCGCGAACACGCGAACGCGCGAACGCCGGGACGGGCCGGCGCCGCGCAGGGGCGCCGGCCCGTGAACCAGCTAGCGGAGTCCGGCGGAGAGCGTCTTGGTGAGCGTGCCCTTCGCGTCATCCCCGTCGAGCGACCACGCCATCGCGCCGCCGAGGCCGCGCGCCTTGATGTACAGGCTCTTGACCTTCAGCACGTTCGCGTCGTCGAAGGTCCAGAACGTGGTGCCGTCGTAGAACCAGCTCGCCACGGCCCGGGGGTCGTAGTACGTCTTGCCCGGGAGTGCGGCGATCACCTTGTAGTCCTCGTAGCCGGCCTCGTACGTGCCGGGTGCCGGGGTCGAGGACGGCTGGTAGAGACCGCGGTTCTGGTTCGGCACGGCGGTCCAACCGCGGCCGTAGTACGGCACCCCGAGCACCAGCTTGTTGGCCGGTGCGCCGTTCTTCAGGTAGTGCCCGATGGCCAGCTCGACGCTGAACTTGTTCGGGTTCACGTCGGCGTTCGGCGAGAACAGCTGGCCCTGGTGGTTGGTCACCGGGTCCCAGGTGCCGTTCAGGTCGTAGCCCTGGATCGTGGCGAAGTCGAAGTCCTTGAAGATCTTGCGGACCTCGAAGCCACGGTCGATCTGCACCGGGTCGGCCGGCAGGAACGCGGTCAGCTCGTAGTGCTTGCGCTGGGTCTTGCCGTACGCGTCGATCTGCTTGCGGAACTCGGCGACCAGCTTGGTGAAGTTCTGCTTGTCCTCGGGGCGCACGACGTTGCCGGGCTCACCCTCGGAAGCGGGCCACTCCCAGTCCAGGTCGATGCCGTCGAAGATGCCCTTGGCCGTGCCGGGACCGCCCTTGCCGTCCAGCAGCGGCAGGTTGCCCTTCAGATACAGGTCCACGCAGGAGGCCACGAACTTCTTCCGGGACGCCGGGGTCAGCGCCGCGTCGGAGAAGTAGTTCGACCAGCTCCAGCCACCGAGGGAGATGTTCACCTTCAGCTTGGGGTGCTTCTTCTTCAGCTCACGGAGCTGGTTGAAGTTGCCGGCCAGGGCCTGCTCGGGGGTGTCGGCGACGCCGTCCACGCTCTGCTCGGCCGTGAACGAGGTCTGGAAGTCGGCCCACGGGTCGCCGACGCCGGCGCCGGGCGCGATGTAGCAGGTGCCCTCCGGCGAGACGTTGCCGAACGCGTAGTTGATGTGGGTGAGCTTCGCCGCGGAGCCCGACGTCTCCAGGTTGTTCACCAGGAAGTTGCGCCCGTAGATGCCCCACTGGGTGAAGTATCCGACGACCTTCTTCTCCGCCTTGTGGCCGTGGCCGTAGCCGGTCGCGGCGGACTGCTGTGCGTGCGCGCTCACCGGGGCGGCGAGGCTGAGGGGAAGGACGAAGGCCGCGGCGAGAACGAGCAGCCGCCGTCCGTTTGGTCTGGTCAAACCAACTCCTTGCCGGCAGGGACAGGGGTCGCAGGACCCGCCGCACCTGGGGCCCCGGATCAGGGCACGGTAGCGCAGCGCAGGCCGATTGGACTAGACCAAACGGATAGCTGTCCGGGGAGCGGTGTGCCCGGCCAGGTCAGCGGCAGCCGCCGGTGAACATGCTGGTCGAACCCGACCCGGTCTTGCCGGCCGTGCTGGTCGCCGTGCCCTCGACCTTGACCATCGAGTTCCACGGCACGTTGTTGAAGCTGGCGCGGTAGGAGTTGTTGCCCGCGGGCTGGGCCGTCGAGAAGCGCACCTGCTGCCCGAAGTTGTTCGTGACCCGCAGCGTCACCTGCGCCGACTTGGTCGGTGCGCCGCTCGCGGTCACGGTCACCGTCACCGTGACCGAACCGCGTGAACAGAACGACGCGCGCGCGTTGACCTGGACGGTCGGCGTCGGGGCAGGCGGCGCGGGCGGGGCCGGCCGCGCGGACGTGGCCGGCGGCTTGGGGGTGGTCCCGACGGGGGTCGGGCTCGGTCGCTTGCGGGCTGCCGTGGGGCGGGGCGTCGGGGTCGGGCTGGCCGACGGGCTGGCGCTCACCGGGGGCGCGAGTGGAGCCGCCACGCTCAGCGAGATGGACGGCTTCGGCAGCACCACGAGGTCGACGCCCGGCCGGGGCCCCTCCTGGGTGAGCACGGTGGCGAGCGCGACCACCGCGATGGACGAGACCACCCCGATCGCGATCAGCGGGCGCCGGGACTCGCGCCGGTCGGGCGGGGCCGGATAGCCGGCCTTGGAGTACGGGGCGAGCCGGTCGCGGAAGTAGGCGATCCGTTCGGGGAGCTTGGCCGAGCCGATCACCCGGCCGTAGAGCTCGTCCGGGGCCGCGCGCATCGGGCCGGCGAACGCGGAGAGCAGCTCGGGCCCGTACGCGGCGGCGAGCGCCGAGTGGACCCGCATGATGGTGGTCCGGATGGCTCGCATCGGCTGACCGAGCACCACGGCGATCTCGTCCGGCACCAGCCGGTGGCGGAAGGCGAGCTCGGCGACGTGCTGCTCGTGCGGGGTCAGGGTGGCCGTGATCGCGCGCACCTGGGCCAGCCGCTCGCGGATCTCGGCCGGGGTGGAGATCGGGTGGACGGCGGCCGGCGCCTCCCGCCCGGCCGACTCGTGACCCGGCTCGGCGGCGTCCGGGGACGGCACGGCGGCACCGGCGGTCGGCTCGGCGGACTTGAGCTGTTCCTTGCGCGCGGCCGCGTAGAGCCAGGCCCGCAGCGTCTTGCCGTCCCGCAGCTGTCCCGGGCGGCCTAAGACGGCGACCAGGGCCGCGTGCACGGCGTCCTCGGCGCGGCCGACGTCGTTGCTGGCCCAGAGGCTGTAGTCGAAGAGCGCGGCGGCGTACTTCCGGTACGCGGCGTCCAGCGTCGCCGCGTCTGCTGGCGGCCGCTGCCGCACGTTCTCCTCGCTCACCGGCGCACGGTAGCAAGACTTGCTGTGCAGGTAGGACCCCGATCCGGCCAGTTCACGTCAGCCGTTCGGAGAGCGCTCTTGCGATCGACCTATTGGCAGTGCGCGGTGACCGGGTATGCGCCGGTTTGCCCCGTGCGGTTGTCCACCGTGACGGCGGTCGCACGGAAAAAGACCTCGGTCCCGTACGGAAGATTGGCGATCGAGGTCAGGTACTGGTTGTCGGCGATCGCCGCGGCCGCGATCTGCCGTTCTGGCAGGGTGCGGGTCCACCAGGAGATCCGTACCTCGCGGGCGACGTTGCCCTGGACCACCGCGGTGATCTGCGCGGTCCAGGTCGGCGGGCAGCCGGTGCTGCTCTTGAAGCTGAGCCGGATCTGCGGGCTGGTGCCGGTGCCGCGGGGTGGCGTCGTGGACGGTTCCGGCGTCGGTGAGGCGGACTCCGACGGGGTCGGCTCCGAGGGGGTGGGCTCCGCGCTCCCGTCGTCGTCAGGGCTGAGCGTGGGGCCGACGGCCAGTGGCGGCTGGGTGTTCGATGGGTCGTTGTCGGCCCGGTCGGACGAGCCGTTCTGGGCCAGCACGACGATCAGCGCGATCACCGCCACGAACGCCACCGACCCCGCCAGCGCCACCATCCGGACGCGCGGACGCGGCCGGTCGATCGCGACCGGGAAGCCGGCTCGGGTGTACGGGCCGGCGCGCTCGGCGAAGTACGCGGCCCGCTCGGCGATCGAGGCGGAGCCGACGATGCGGGCGTACAGGCCCTCGGGCAGCGGCGGCGGAGGCGGGGAGAAATACGCCAGCAGCACGCCTTCGCCGCAGCGGGCGGAGAGCGCGGAGTGCACCCGCAGGATCACCGTGCGGACGTGCGCCTGCGGTCCGCCGAGCACGACGCCGACCTCGGCCGGCACCAGCCGGTGCCGCAGGGCCAGTTCGGCGACGTCCTGCTCGGGCCGGGTGAAGCTGGCCGTGACCCGGCGGACCCTGGCGAGCTCCTCCAGCGCGGTGATCTTGGCGGCGGGGTTCTCGATGCCCGTGACCGGCGTGGGCTTGGGCTGCCGGCCCGCCTTCCGGGCGGCGCGGATGCACTCGTTCCGGGCGGCGGTGTACAGCCACGGGCGGAGCGTGGCGTCGTCGCGCAACAGCCCCTCGCGCCCGTAGGCGCCGACCAGTGCCGCGTGCACGGCGTCCTCGGCGATCTCGCTGTCAGCGGTCGCCCAGAGGCAGTAGTCATATAGGCGCGCGGCGTACTTTTCGTACGCGGCATCAAGCTGAGCGCGATTGTTGCCCCGACGAGCGCGCCCGCTCCCCACCTCGTCCATTGCCGGCACGCTAGCAGGCTAATTACCGAGTGGTACTCCGGTTCCACGATCGTTGCCGGCTCGCGATCTGGGTCACACTCGCCCCACGGGTAACCGTCTACAGGTCGTAGTCAAGTAGTGTTCTACGTGATGTAGTCAGTTGCCTCGTGGCGCGCGACCCGTGCCGGCCGGAGGGACAGTTGTGGACACACTCGACATCGCCCGGTGGCAGTTCGGGATCACCACGGTCTACCACTACTTTCTCGTGCCGATCACGATCGGGCTCTCCGCGCTGGTCGCGATCCTGGAGACGGCGTGGGTGCGCACCGGCAAGCCGCACTACCTCCGCGCCACGAAGTTCTGGGGCAAGCTGCTGCTGATCAACGTCGCGCTCGGCGTCGCCACCGGGCTGGTCCAGGAATTCCAGTTCGGGATGGCCTGGAGCGACTACTCGCGCTTCGTGGGTGACGTGCTCGGTGCGCCGATGGCGATCGAGGCGCTGCTCGCGTTCTTCCTCGAATCGACGTTCCTCGGCCTGTGGATCTTCGGCTGGGACCGGCTGCCCAAGGCGCTGCACGCGGCGACCATGTGGCTGGTCGCGATCGGCACCCAGCTCTCGGCCTACTTCATCCTGGCCGGCAACTCGTGGATGCAGCACCCGGTCGGGTACGCCTACGACGCGCAGTCCGGCCGGGCCGAGCTCACCGACTTCGGCGCCGTGCTCACCAACCCGACGCTGCTGGTCACGTTCCCGCACACGATCACGGCCGCGTTCGTGGTCGCCGGCGCGCTGATGATCGGGATCAGCGGCTGGCACCTGGCCCGGGGCCAACACGTGGAGGTGTTCCGGCCGTCGCTCAAGCTCGGGCTCTGGGTGACGGTGGTGGCCTCGCTCGGGGTGGCGCTCAGCGGCGACGTGCAGGGCAAGATGATGACCGAGCAGCAGCCGATGAAGATGGCCGCGGCCGAGGCGCTGTACGAGAACGCCCGACCGGCGTCGTTCTCCATCTTCACGATCGGCTCGCTCGATGGCAGCCGCGAGATCTTCAGCATCAAGATTCCCCGGCTGCTGTCCTTCATCGCCACCGGTTCCCTCGACGGCGAGGTCGAGGGCATCAACGACGTGCAGCGGGCCGAGGAGGCCCAGTACGGCCCCGGCGACTACCGGCCGCTCATCCCGGTCACGTACTGGAGCTTCCGGTTCATGATCGGCTTCGGTCTGGCCTCGGCCGGCCTGGCGCTGCTCGGGCTCTGGCTGACCCGGCGCGGCCGGTTGCCGTCCAACCGGTGGTTCTGGCGGGCCGCCGTGTACTCGATGGGCCTGCCGCTGCTGGCCAACGCGTTCGGCTGGATCTTCACCGAGATGGGCCGGCAGCCGTGGTCGGTGTACGGGGTGCTGCGGACCGACGCGAGCGTCTCGCCGGGCGTGCCGGCCGGCCAGATGCTCACCTCGCTGATCGTGCTGACGCTGCTCTACGCGGCACTGGCCGTGATCGAGATACGGCTGCTGGCGAAGTACGCCAAGGCCGGCCCGCCCGAGCTGCCGACCGACGACGAGAACCCCGACGACGCCGAACGCCCCCTCGCGTTCGCCTACTAGCCCAATCTCCCCCGCTTTGGGCGACATCTTCCGGGCCATGGCACCGAACATGTCGCCCAAACCGGAAGCCAGCGACAGGCAGTCAGACAGGAAGTCAGAGAGGCGACCATGGAGCTCACCACCGGCTGGTTCCTCGCGATCGCGGCGCTGTGGATCGGCTACTTCTTCCTGGAGGGGTTCGACTTCGGGGTCGGCGCGCTGCTGCCCGTGCTGGGCCGCGACGACACCGAGCGGCGGGTCGTGATCAACACGATCGGGCCGGTCTGGGACGGCAACGAGGTCTGGCTGCTGGCCGCGGTCGGTGGCACGTTCGCCGCGTTCCCGGAGTGGTACGCCACCCTGCTCAGCGCGTTCTACCTGCCGATCCTGCTGATCGTGGTGGCGCTGATCCTGCGCGTGCTGGCGTTCGACTACCGGGGTAAGCGCGATTCGGCGCGGTGGCGGCGGGGCTGGGACCGGTGCATCGTGTTCGGCTCGGTCACGCCGGCCCTGCTCTGGGGCCTCATCTTCGGCAACCTCGTGCGCGGCCTCGCGCTGGACGAGCGGCACGAGTACGCCGGCTCGCTGCTCGACCTGTTCAACCCGTACGCGCTGGCGGCCGGGGCCGGAATGCTGCTGCTCTTCCTGCTGCACGGTGCGGTCTTCCTCGCGCTCAAGACCCGGGGCGAGATCCGGGTCAGGGCCCGGGCGCAGGCCGGCCGGATCGGGGTCGCGACCGTGGCCGTCAACGGCGGCTTCCTGCTCTGGACCCAGTTCGCGCACGGCTCGGAGTTGGGCTGGGCGTTCCTGGTGGTGGGCGTGGCCGCGGCGGTGGCGGCGTTGCTGGCGAACGGGGCCGGGCGGGAAGGCTGGGCGTTCACCTTCACCGGCTCGGCGATCGTGGCGACCGTGCTGCTGTGGTTCGCCGCGCTCTACCCGGCCGTGGTTCCATCCACAGTGGACGAGGCGTTCAGCCTGACCACGACCAACGCGGCCGCCTCGCCCTACGCGCTGAAGATCATGACGGTGGCGGCGCTGCTCTTCACCCCGCTGGTCGTGCTGTACCAGGCGTGGACCTACTGGGTGTTCCGCCGCCGGATCGGCGTCCAGGACATCCCGGTCGAGCCTGCGGTTCATTTGCGCCCTGCAGGGTCGCAAATGGACCGCAGGGGGTGACGGCCATGCGACCGCTCGATCCGAGGTTGCTGCGGTACGCGCGGCCGGCGCGGACATTTCTGCTGGTCACGGTCGTGCTGGGGGCGATGGTGGCCGGGCTGGCGATCGCCCAGGCCGGGCTCCTGGCGACACTGCTCAGCGAGGCGTTCGTCGGCGACGCGAGCCTGGCTCAGCTGACCGTGCCGCTTTTGCTGCTGGCTGGGGTGATCGTGGCCAGGGCTGGGGTGGCCTGGGCACAGGAGGTCGTCGCGAACCGGTCCTCGGCCGGGGTGAAGTCGGAGCTGCGCGGCCGGCTGCTTCGGCGCGCGGTCGGGCTAGGGCCGGGGTGGCTGGCCGGTGAGCGCAGCGGTGAGCTGGCCACGCTGGCCACCCGGGGCGTCGACGCGCTGGACGACTACTTCTCCCGGTACCTGCCGCAGCTCGTGCTGGCGGTGATCGTGCCGGTGGCGGTGCTGGTGCAGATCGTCACCGCCGACTGGCTGAGCGCGCTGACGATCGCGGTCACGCTGCCGCTGATCCCCGTGTTCATGATCCTGATCGGGCTCTACACACGCGCCAAGACCAACCGGCAGTGGCGGCTGTTGTCGCAGCTCAGCGGCCACTTCCTGGACGTGGTGGCCGGCCTGCCGACGCTCAAGGTGTTCGGCAGGGCGAAGGCACAGGCCACCGCGATCCGCACGATCACCGACGAGTACCGCCGGGCCACCATGTCCACCCTGCGGATCGCGTTCCTCTCCTCGCTCGTGCTGGAGCTACTGGCGACCCTCTCGGTGGCGCTGGTCGCGGTGTCGATCGGGCTGCGCCTGCTCGGCGGCGAACTCGACCTGCGCACCGCGCTGCTGGTGCTGATCCTCGCCCCCGAGGCCTATCTCCCCCTGCGCCAGGTCGGCGCGCACTTCCACGCCAGCGCCGAGGGCCTGGCCGCCGCCGAGCGGGTCTTCGCCGTGCTGGAGACGCCCCTGCCCGCCGCCGGCCGACGCTCGGTCGCGGCCGGGCAACAGCCGATCAAGATCGAGAAGATCGTCGTCCGTTACCCCGGCCGCGACGTACCGGCACTCGCCTCAGCCTCCCTGGTGCTCGAACCGGGCCGGGTGACCGCCGTGGCCGGCCCGAGCGGCTGCGGGAAGTCGACGCTGGTCGCCGTGCTGCTCGGCTTCGTCCGCCCGGTCGAGGGCTCGGTGACCGTCGGCGGCGTCGACCTGGCGGACCTCGACCCGGAGGCGTGGCGCCGCCAGCTGGCCTGGGTGCCGCAACGCCCGTACCTGTTCGCCGGCACCGTGGCCGAGAACATCCGGCTCGGCACGCCGGACGCCACCGACGCGCAGGTGCGCGAGGCCGCCCGGCTCGCCCACGCCACGGGTTTCGTCGACGCGCTGCCCGCCGGCTTCGCCACCCCGCTCGGCGACGGTGGCGCCGGCCTCTCCGCCGGCGAGCGCCAACGCGATCGCGCTGGCCAGGGCGTTCCTGCGCGACGCCCCGATCCTGCTGCTCGACGAGCCGACGTCCAATCTGGACGGAGAGAGCGAGGCCGAGGTGCTGGACGCCGTCCGCCGGCTGGCCGAGGGGCGCACCGTACTTCTGGTCGCCCATCGCCCAGCCCTGCTCGCCCTCGCCGACCGCGTGGTGCACCTGGAAACCCCTGCGCGGTTCTTTTGCGACCTCAGAGGGCGCAAAAGGACCGCAACCCCGGCGACGGCGGCCCGCCGTCGCCGGGTGAACCCCTGCGGTTCAAATCCGCCCTGGGAGGGCGGAATTGAACCGCAACCGGGGTGGCGGCCCCGTGCGGTGGTTGGTCGGGGTGGCGCGCCCGCAGTGGGGGCGGTTCGGGGTCGGCGTGCTGGCCGGTGCGGCGGCGCTGGGCTCGGCGGTCGGGCTGATGGCGGTGTCGGCGTGGCTGGTGTCGCGGGCGGCGCAGCATCCGCCGGTGCTGTACCTGACGGTGGCGATCGTGGGCGTGCGGGCGTTCGGGCTCGGGCGCGGCGTGTTCCGGTACGCCGAGCGGCTGGTCAGCCACGATGCGGCGTTCCGGGTGCTGGCGGCGCTGCGGGTCCGGGTGTACGAGGGGCTGGAGCGGCTCGCGCCCGCCGGCCTGCCCGCGTTCCGCCGCGGCGATCTGCTCGGCCGGCTGGTCGCCGACGTGGACGACACCCAGGACCTCTTCCTCCGGGCGCTGACGCCGCCGGCCATCGCGGTCGTGGTCGGGGTGGCGTCGGTGGGGGTCTCGGCGGCGCTGCTGCCCGCGGCGGGCGTGATCCTGTTCGCCGGGCTGCTGGTGGCCGGGCTCGCGGCGCCGTGGGTCTCGACCGTGCTCGGCCGGCGGGCGGATCGGCGGCTGGCGGACGTCCGGGGTGAGCTCACGGCGGCCACCGTGGAGCTGTTGCAGGGCGCGCCCGAGCTGATCGCGTACGGCGCCGCACCGGCCCGGCTCGCCGAGCTGGAGCGGTTGGACCGCCGGCTCACGCGGCTTGGCCGCTCGGTCCGCCGGCGGCACCGGGGTCGGCGCGGCGCTCACCGGGCTGGCGTGCGGCGCGACGGTACTGGGAGCACTGCTGGTGGGCGTGCCGGCGGTCCGGGCCGGGCAGCTGGCCGAGGTGAACCTGGCCGTGGTCGTGCTGCTGCCGCTCGCCGCGTTCGAGGCGGTGGCCGGCCTGCCGATCGCCGCCAGGGCGTTGGAACGGTCGCGGCGAGCGGCCGGGCGGCTGGCCGGGGTGCTGGCGGCGCCGGCCCCGGTGGCCGACCTGACTTCGCCGGCCCCGCTGCCTGCCGGTCCGTACTCCGTCGTAGTCGAAAAGCTTGACGCCTGTTGGTCTTCGGGTGCTGCGCCGGCGTTGGCCGGGCGTGGACCTGGCGCTGCCGCCAGGGCGGCGGGTGGCCGTGGTCGGCGCGTCCGGGGCCGGGAAGTCGACGCTGGCGGCGGTGCTGCTGCGGTTCCTGGACCCGGCGGGCGGGCGCGCGCTGCTGAACGGCGTGCCGATCACGGAGCTGGAGCCGGACGAGGTGCGGCGGGTGATCGGGCTCTGCGCCCAGGACGCGCACGTCTTCGACTCGACGATCGGCGAGAACATCCGGCTGGCCCGGCCGGACGGCCAGCGTCGACGAGCTGCGGGACGTGCTCCGGCAGGCCCGACTGCTCGACTGGGTGGACACGCTGCCGGACGGGCTGGCGACGCCGGTCGGCGAGCACGGCGCGCAGGTCTCCGGCGGGCAGCGGCAACGGATCGCGCTGGCCAGGGCGCTGCTCGCCGACTTCCCGATCCTGGTCCTGGACGAGCCGGCGGCGAACCTCGACACCGCGACCGCCGACGCCCTCACCGCCGACCTGCTCGATGCCACCCGCGGCCGGACCACCCTGCTGATCACCCACCGGCTGACCGGCCTCGACGCCGTGGACGAGATCGTCGTGCTGGACGCCGGCCGGGTCTTGGAACGCGGCACGCATGGCGAGTTGCTGGAGCGGCGGGGGCAGTACTGGCGGCTGTGGTGTCGCGAACGGGCCGCTGGAACTCCCCGTCGACGCGCTTTGGGCGACATCTTCGCGGTCATAGCCGTGAAGATGTCGCCCAAAGGCGGGGGTGTTCGGGCGGTGCTTAGAGGGTGATCGTCCAGGAGTCGACGTAAGCCGGTGTCGGTGCGGAACGTGTCCTTGACCCGGAGCTTCCAGATCCCGTTCCGGTTCTCGCCGGACAGGTTCACCGTGGAGACGCCGTGGATGTCCGGCGACGAATCCCGCGAGTTGCCGCGCTTGATCCGGTAGACCGTGCCGTCCGGGGCGATCAGGTCGACCACGAGGTCACCGCGGAACGGGTGCTTCACGTGGACGTCCACCTTGGACTTGCCGGACGCCTTGCCGGTGCAGCCCGCGACCTTGACCTGGCTGAACGCGGTGGCGCGGTCCGGGATCGGCCACGTTCGCGCCCTGGGTGAACGCGCCGCAGGTGCTGCCGGGCGCCGGGGTCGGCGTCGTCGGGGCCGGCACGTTCGGCGTGGCCGGCGGCGGCGCGTCGGTACCGGTGAAGAGCAGCTTGTTCGGCGAGAGCAGGCCCGCGTCGACCACCTTGCCTGCGGTGGCCTTGCTGGTCAGTGCGGTCTGCACCTGCTGCGGCGTCGCGTTCGGGTTGGCCGAGAGGTAGAGGGCTGCGGCACCGGCCACGTGCGGCGATGCCATCGAGGTGCCGCTCAGCGTGGCGGTCGCGACGTCGCTGGAGCTCGAAGCCGACTGGATCTGGAAGCCCGGCGCGAACAGGTCGACGCACCGGCCGAAGTTGGAGAAGTCGGGGCGGGCGTCGGTCTGGTCGGTCGCGCCGACGGTGATCGCCTCGCCGACCCGGGCCGGGGAGGAGGTGCAGGCGTCGACCGACTCGTTGCCGGCGGCGACCGCGTAGGTCACGCCGGAGGAGATCGAGGAGCGGATCGCGCGGTCGAGCGCGTCGTTGAGGTTGCCGCCGAGGCTCATGTTGGCGACCGCGGGCTTCACGGCGTTGCGGGTGACCCAGTCGATGCCCGCGATGACGCTGGCGTCCGAGCCCTCGCCCTCGCAGTTCAGCACCCGCACGCCGACGATCTTCGCGGCCTTGGCGACGCCGAACCGGGTGCCGCCGATGGTCGCGGCGACGTGCGTGCCGTGGCCGTTGCAGTCCGAGGCGTCGCTGTCGTTGTCCACGGTGTCGATGCCGCTGGTCGCGCGGCCGCCGAAGTCCTGGTGCGTGGTGCGGATGCCGGTGTCGATGACGTACGCGGTGACGTTCGAGGCCGTCGTGGTGCTCGTGTACGCGTTGTTCAGCGGGAGATTGCGCTGGTCGATGCGGTCGAGGCCGTACGAGGGCGGGTTGGCCTGGGTCGCGGAGGCCCGGTAGATGTGGTTCTGCTGGACGTACGACACGCGCTTGTCGCGGGAGAGCCGGCGCGCCTGGCGCTCGGTCATCCGGACGGAGAAGCCGCGGACCGCCGCGCTGTACCGGTGCTCCACGTGGCCGTCGAACTTGTCGGCCAGCGCATCGGAGGTGTCGTCGACGCCGTTGGCCTCGAGCGCAGAGTCACCGTCGTTCAGGACCACGATGTAACTATCGGTCATCGCCGACTCGCCACCGTACGACCGGATCGTGCCGGTTTCCTCCGCCGAGGCGATGCCGGTCGCCGAGACCGTGGCCATACCCACGCCGGCGATCGTGAGCGTGGCAGCGGTGACCACGAGGACTCGGGGTAACCGCCGCTTGGCTGCGTGCTTGGCTGGGGACGCGACGTGCTTGCCTCGCATCGAGGTCCTCTCAATCAGTGCAGTTCTCGCCCGGATCGCGTTGGGGGACGCGGGTCAGCTCCAGGCATTCCCCGAGGTGGATGGACCGGCGGCCGTTGGGGGAGGGCGCCGCCGGTCCACCACGTACGGGTGGTCGGTCAATGTGAACGGCCATTACGCTATTTGCATCACCCGCAGAAAATCAACTGTTGATATGAACTCGAGGCAGTTGTATAACTGCGGGTGGACAGCTTCTGAGCTGCTGATACGCGATCCAGCGATGCATAATTGGCGCTTCCTTATCGGATGCTTAAGAGCATTGATAGATGGATTTATGGAAAGCGTTCCGGCGCCGGCCCCGGGGCAAACTCGAATTAACTGATCGGCTATTGTTCGGGCGGCTGTTCGGCCCTTCCATCCGGGTCTGCGGCGGGGTTATGGGCGGCCTCGGAGCCTCGAAGACCGTGCCGAACTGGGCAAATAGGGCCGGCTGGCTACTCGGCGTAGCACCGCTGCGACGTGGTCTGGCGTCGGTCGGCCGTCGCAGCCGGTCATCGATCAGTCTTAAGAGAGCCCGCTAGGTGGGCGGCGAATGACCGAGTGGTCAGATCCGGGCGGGTGGCGCTGGTCGCAGTCACCGGCCGGCTGCGCTCGCTGGAAAATTTCTCGCGGGCCGGGCGTGGCGCGCCTGCTCGGCGTGTCGGGCTGGCGTGTCACGCGGGTGGCGCGGGTTGGCGCCCGGCTCGGCGCGGCTTGGCGGGCGGCTTGGCGCGGGCGGGCGACACCGGCGGGCTCTTCGTGCCTACAACGGGCGCGCGTAGCCACGAATACCCCGCAAGTCCGGTTTGTCCCGGACGGAGGGTCGCCGCTTCGCGCAACTGCGGTTGGATCGCGCCCAGAGGGGCGCGACCCAACCGCAACCCGCGGCGCCCGATCGCCGCGACCGCGTGCTGCGCCGGAACGGGCTGACTCGCGCGCCGGCACGCCGGGCCTGCGCAGCGCGCGGCCGAGCGCTGACCACGCCGCACCGTGCCGCTCGATCGGCGCCGAACCTGCGCGTTCGCCGCGCGCCGCCGGGCCGGGCCGCGATCCCGCGCGCAACCACAACCGCCCGAAACGGACTTTCGGGGTTTCTGGGCATACGACGGGCGCGCGTAGCCCCGTTTTCCCCGAAAGTCCGGTTCCGGACGGCGCAGAACCCCGCCCTCGGACTAGCCGCGCTTCACGGCCTCGAGGATCCGGTCACTGACCAGCGCCGCCTCACCGGGCGCGAGCGTGTCGGGCGTCAGGTAGAAGGCGTCCGGCGACGCGCGCAGCACGTGTACGCGCGGGTCACCGTCCCAGAGCAGCGCCCTGACCTCGTCGCCGGACCGGGCCCCGGACAGCGTCACCAGCACCCGCGGCACCGGCTGGCCGGCCTCGTTCAGTTCCTCCCGCTGCGCGCGCAGACCGGCCACGCCGTCGAGGGCGTCGATCCAGCCGTCGATCACCTGGTTCCAGCCGCGCCGCACGGCGTCGTGGTCCTGCGCGAGGTACAGCTCGACCGCGCGCACCAGCCCGCGCGATCTCCTCCTTGCCCACCTTCATGGGTCGGGCCAGTCGCTGGTGCGGCGCCGCATTCGCTCTGGCCGCCTCGACGAGCGCGCGCTTGCCGACGATCAGGCCGCTGGCCTGCGGTCCGCGCAGACCCTTGCCGCCGCTGAACAGGGCCAGGTCGGCGCCGGCCTCGCGGGTGAAGTGCCAGAGATTGCTGTGCGGCGGGAGTTGCGCGGCGGCGTCCACGATCACCGGCACGCCCGCGCGCATGCGCGATCTCCACCGTGGTGGCGAGGTCCAGCGCCCCGGCGGGCAGGTGCGAGCCGGCCACGTAGAAGACCGCGGCGGTGCGGTCGGTGATCGCCGCGTCGAGCTCCCATTCGAACGTCTGGAGCACGTTGCCGACCTGGACGATCGTCGCGCCGGTCAGCGTGATCGCCGGGTCGTACGGGATCCGGTGCGCGGCGTGCACGACCACCTCGACCGGGGTGCCGGGCATCCGGGCGATCGCGGCGGGGTCGCCGCCGGTGGCACAGGCCAGCACGGAGAGCACGATCGCGGCGCCGCAGCCGGCGGTCACGTGGGCGGCTTCGTTGCCGGTCAGGCCGGCCAGCCGGTGCCCAGCCGCCGCGTGCAGCTCGTGCATGTCCACAAAGGAGGATGCGGCGTCGGTCATCGCGGCCAGCACCTCGGGCGGCATCAGGGAACCGCCGACCGCGGTGAACGTGGTCGCGGCGTTCACCACCCGCCGCAGCCCGAGGTCTCCGTAGAAACTCACGTGTCCACCTCGCTGCGCTCGGAGCTGGAGGGTGCAGCTGCGCTACGGCGCTCGCTCGCTCCTCACGGCGCAACGACCGCCAGGACGGTGATCTCGACCAGGTCGCCCGGTGCCAGGCCGACATAGACCGTGGTCCGCGCCGGGTACGGCTTGTCGAACCACTTCGCGTAGACCGCGTTCATCTCGGCGAAGTGGTCCACAGTGGTCAGATACACGTCCACGCGGAGCACGTCGCCGAGGGTGGCGCCCTGGGTCTCCAGCACGGTCGCGATGTTGCGGAAGGTCAGCTCGGTCTGCGCGGCCACACCGTCGGCCATCAGCCCGGTGGCTGGGTCACGTCCGACCTGGCCGGCGACCGCGATCATGGTGCCGATCCGGACGCTCTGGGAGTACGGGCCGACCGGGGTCGGGGCCGCGCCGGTGGTGCCTTCCTGACGGCTGGTCATGCGGGGGTACCTCCGGTGATGAGCTGGGCCAGCAACGGCAGCTGCGCGTCGTCCTCGAGGGCGGAGCCGACCCCGACGGTGATCGCGCCGGCCGCGAGGTAGTCGCCGGCGTTGCTCGCGTCGATGCCGCCGGTGGCCACGAACCGGACGCTCGGGAACGGCCCGGCCATGGCGCGGAACCAGGCCGGCCCGAGCACCGAGGCCGGGAACGCCTTCAGGTGACGCAGCCCCGCGGCCAGGGCGGTCTGCACGTCGGTCGGCGTGGCCACGCCCGGCAGGTACGGCAGGCCGAGCGCGGCGGCGGCCTCGACCAGGTCGAGATCCAGCCCGGGGGCCACGGCGAATCGGGCTCGCGCGTCCGTGACCTGGTGCAGCTGCGTCAACGAGGTCACCGTGCCGGCGCCGACCAGCTTGCCGCGTCGCTCGCCGGCCTCCACCGCGGCGGCCAGCGAGGGCAGTGCGTCCGGCGTCTGCACGGTGACCTCGACCAGGTCGATACCGAGGTCCCAGGCACGCTCGGCCAGGACGACGGTCCGATCGGGCGCGAGGCCGCGCAGGATCGCCATCACCGGCTGGCCGGCCAGCACCTCGGCGAAGAAGTCGACGCCGGCGGGCGGGGCGTAGGAGTCAGTCATGAGCCGTTCCATCCGTTGTCGCGGGAGATCGCGCTGGCGGCGGCCAGCAGGTCGGGGACGAGTCGTTCGAGGTCGGGCAGGAGCATGACCATCTTCGGTGCGGAGACCGAGATCGCCGACCGGACCTGGCCGTCGCTGTCCCGCACCGCCGCGGCCACGCAGTTGATGACGTCCTCGAACTCGCCGTCGTCACGGGCGTAGCCGCGCTCGCGCACCGCCGCCAGCTCGGCTCGGTACGCCGCCTCGGTGACGATCGTCTGCGCGGTGTACCGGGTGAACGTCGCCTTGGCGAGCACCGGGTCGAGCTGCGCCGGCTCGAGCTGGGCCAGGATCGCCTTGCCGACGCCCGAAGCGTGCACCGGCGCCGTCTTGCCGATCCGCGAGTACATCCGCACCGACGTGCGCCCCTCGTACTTGTCGATGTAGACGATCTCGCCGTCGAGCAGGCTGGCCAGGTGGATGGTGTGGCCGCAGGCTTCGTTCAGCCGGGTCAGGTGCGGGCGGGCGATCGCGCGCAGGTCGAGCGCGTCGAGCGCCTTGGTGGCGATGCCGATCAGCCGGGTGCCGACGGTGTACCGGCCGCTCTCGACCCGCCGCGCGAAGCCGGCCCGTTCGAGCGTCTGCAGCAGCCGCAGCGCGGTCGACCGGTGTACACCGAGCCGCTCGGCGACCTCGCCCAGGCTCGCGGGTCGGTCGGAGATCTGCTCGATGATCGCGACGGCGCGCTCCACGGTCTGGGACACGGCCCTACTCCTGTTCGCCGACGATGGCCGAGCTGACCGGATCCCGGCCAGCCGCGACCGCGACCCCGCCCGCGACCGCGACCCCGCCCAGGCCGACGTCGTCCGCCTCCGGTCCGGCGTCCAGGCGGTCCGCGTTGACGTTCCGGCGGTCCGTGCTGGCCGGACGGCGAAGTCGCGCGGCGGCCCAGGTCTCGGCGTCGGCCGCGAGCAGACGGTCGGTGAGCTCCCGCTCCAGCAGCGGACCGTGATCGGAGCTGACCAGCAGTGCCGCGGCGGCGGTGAGATGGCCGAGCCGGAGCTGCCCGGTGAGGTCGAGCCCGCGGAACCCGCCGGCCAGGAAGCCGGCCGCGAACGCGTCCCCGGCGCCGACCACGTCCACCACCTCGACGGTGAGGGCTGGCACGGTGACCCCCTCGTCGTCGCGGTACGCGGTGGCGGCGCGGTCGGCGTCCTTGACCACCAGCACCCGTGGCTCCGGCAGCAGCGCGCGCACGGCCGCCGGGTCGGTGCAGCCCCAGACCGCGGCGGCCTCGTCCAGGCCGACGAAGACGATGTCCGCCCGGCACGCCAGCAGCCGTAGCAGCTCACCGGGGTCGGGGACGTTCCGCCAGAGCGCCGGCCGCCAGTTCAGGTCGAAGCTGACCTGCCGGCCGCCGGCCGCGAGTGCGGCGGTGATCAGCGCGTGGCAGGAGTCCGAGAGCGCGGGCGTGATGCCCGACACGTGCAGCGCGTCGGCCGAGCGGACCGCCGGCGAGTCGAGCAACCTCGCGGTCATCGCCGAGGCCGCCGAGCCGCGGCGGTAGTAGTGCACCTGATTGCCGGCCGCACCACGGTGCTTGAAGTAGACGCCGGTCGGTCGCTCGGGATCGATCTCCACGCCCGCCACGTCGACCCCGCCGGCGGCCACGCGTTCCCGCACCAGCCGGCCGAACGGATCGTCGCCAACCCGAGAGATCCAGCGTGCCGGTATGCCGTGCGCCGCGAGGTAGAGCGCGACGTTCGATTCGGCGCCGCCGACGTTCAAAGCCAGCAACTCGGCGCTGTCCAGCGGGCCGGCCGGATCCGGCGCGAGCACGGCCATGGTCTCACCGACACAGGCCACCACCGGCAGCGCAGGCCTGGTCGAACGTGATTGCGAGGGCACGGCCTTGTCTCCTCAGGGCGCCGCCACGTGCCGTTGACGCGGCTCGGCACCGAAGCTAGCGTGAAGCAAAATGCGCGTCAATGGTGCAACATATGCAACGCACGGAGGAACCGATGGCGAGCCTGATTCTCCGCGGCGGCACCGTTGTCGACGGCACCGGCGCCCCTCGGTACGCCGCTGACGTGGTGGTCGAGGACGGCCGGATCAGCGCGATCACCTCGCCGGGCGGCTCCACGGCGAGACCGGCCCCGTGCTGGACGTGACCGGGCTGGTGGTCGCGCCGGGCTTCGTGGACATGCACTCGCACTCCGACCTCGCCGTCCTCGCCGACCCCGCGCACGAGGCCAAGACGCTCCAGGGCGTGACCCTCGAGGTGCTGGGGCAGGACGGGCTGAGCTACGCCCCGGTCACCGACGCCACGCTCGCTCCGCTCCGCGCCCAGCTCGCCGGCTGGAACGGCGACCCGGCCGGGCTCGACTGGTCCTGGCGCAGCGTGGGCGAGTACCTCGACCGGATCGACGCCGGTGCCCCGGTCAACGCGGCCTACCTGGTGCCGCACGGCACGGTCCGGCTGGCCGTGCTCGGCGCGGAGAACCGACCGCCCAGCGCCGGGGAGCTCCAGGCGATGTCCGCGCTGGTCGAGCAGGGTATGCGGGAGGGCGCGGTTGGCCTCTCGGCCGGGTTGACCTACACCCCAGGCATGTATGCGGACGATGAGGAGCTGATCGCGCTCTGCCGCGTGGTCGCCGCCGCCGGTGGCTACTACTGCCCGCACCACCGCAACTACGGCGTCCGCGTGGTCGAGGCGTACGGGGAGTGCGTCGCGATCGCCGAGGCCGCCGGCGTGCCGCTGCACCTCGCGCACTGCCACGTGAACTTCCCGCAGAACAGGGGCCGGGCCGGCGAGGTGCTGGCCCTGCTGGACAAGGCCACCGCGGCCGGCGTCGACATCTCGCTGGACTCCTACCCGTACCCGGCCAGCGCCACCTATCTGCACGCCCCGCTGCCGAGCTGGGCGAACGAGGGCGGCCCGGAGGCCGCGCTGGCCCGCCTCCGGGACCCGGCCCAGCGGGCCACGATCCTGGCCGACGTCGAGGTGCACGGCTCGGACGGCCATCACGGCGTGCCGATGGACTGGTCGACGATCGTGGTCAGCGGAGTCCAGGACCCGGCCCTGGAGCGTTACGTCGGCCTGAGCGTCGCCGCGGCTGCGGGCGAGACCGCGCCCGGCGAGTTCTACCTGGATCTGCTGGTCGCCGACCGGCTCGGCAGCAGCTGCCGGATCGAGGCCGGCAACGAGGAGAACATCCGCACGGTGATGACCTCGCCGTGCCACACGGTCGGCAGCGACGGCATCCTCGCCGGCTCCAAGCCGCACCCGCGCGCCTGGGGCACGTTCCCCCGGTACCTCGCGTACTACGTGCGTGAACTCGGCGTGCTGACCCTGGAGGAGTGCGTGCAGCGGATGACCTCGCGCCCCGCCCGCCGGCTCCGGCTCGCCGACCGTGGCGTGATCGCGCCCGGGTACCGCGCCGACCTGGTCTGCTTCGACCCGGACGTCGTGCAGGACAACGCCACGTACGACGACCCGCGGCGTGGCCCGGCCGGGATCCCGCACGTGCTGATCGGCGGTGAGTTCACCGTGCGGGACGGCGTGCGCACGGATCGGCTGCCGGGGCGGGCGTTGCGCGGTCCCGCCTGGTCGGGGCGCTAGTCAGGCGCGTTTCCGACCGGCGCGGCCGTGGCGGCCGTGATGTGATCGGACCGACGCGCAGACGAGAGGACCTACCGATGGCCTACCAGCCAGCCGCTGACCGGTACGACCAGATGACCTACCGCCGCACCGGCCGCAGTGGCCTGAAGCTGCCCGCGGTGTCGCTCGGGCTCTGGCACAACTTCGGCCACGACAAGCCGTTCGACAGCCAGCGTGACATCCTGCGCCGGGCGTTCGACCTGGGCATCACGCACTTCGACCTGGCCAACAACTACGGGCCGCCGTACGGCGCCGCCGAGGAGAACTTCGGCCGGCACCTCGCGGCGGACTTCCGCCCGCTCCGCGACGAGCTGGTGATCTCCTCCAAGGCCGGCTACGACATGTGGCCCGGCCCGTACGGCGAGTGGGGCTCGCGCAAGTACGTGCTGGCGAGCCTCGACCAGTCGCTGTCCCGGATGGGGCTGGACTACGTCGACATCTTCTACTCGCACCGGTTCGACCCGGAGACGCCGCTGGAAGAGACGATGGGCGCGCTGGACACGGCGGTTCGCTCGGGCAAGGCGCTCTACGCCGGCATCTCGTCGTACTCGCCGGAGCGCACGGTCGAGGCCGCGGAGATGCTGCGCGAGCTCGGCACGCCGCTGCTGATCCACCAGCCGTCGTACTCGATGCTGAACCGCTGGATCGAGGAGGGGCTGCTGGACGCGTTGGACCAGGTCGGCGCCGGCTGCATCACGTTCTCGCCGCTCGCCCAGGGCATGCTGACCACCAAGTACCTCGACGGCGTGCCGGCCGAGTCGCGGGCGGCGCAGGGCAAGTCGCTCTCGCCCGACCTGCTCACCGACGACGCGCTGGACCGGATCCGGGCGCTGAACGAGATCGCGTCCCGCCGGGACCAGTCGCTCGCGCAGATGGCGCTGGCCTGGACCCTCCGGCACCAGGGCGTCACGTCCACCCTGATCGGCGCGAGCAGCGTTCGCGCAGCTGGAGGAGAACGTCGCCGCGCTGGACCGGCTCGACTTCACCGCCGACGAGCTCGCCGAGATCGACAAGTACGCCGGCGAGGTCGGCATCAACCTCTGGGCTCGCTCCAGCGACGCCTGACCTCAAGACGCCGGGCCGGAGCTGACGGAGCCCGGCTGGACGTGCCGAAGCCCGGCTGGCGTGCCGCGCCGGCCGGGCTTCTGGCTGGCCCGCCGCACCGGCCGGGCTCCTGACCGACCGGCGTCGCGCGCCGGCCGGGCATCGTCCTGCTGAGCTACGGACAGTAGGCCGGCGGTCTTGCAGGCCTGGACGTACGCGCCGACGCAGAGCTCCTCGGTGGTGTACAGCCCGGCCTCGACGATCTCGGCCTCGAGGTTGGCCAGGGTGACCGCGGTCGGCTCCAGCAGGAGGGACGGTACGTCCTTGCGGCCGTTGTTCACCTTGTCCGGCGCCTGCGGCTTCTGGCCCTTGACGAGCGCGACGGCGAACTCGGCCGCCCGCTCGGCCTCGGGCCGGTAGGCCTTGTAGACGGTCATGTACTGATCGCCGGTCAGGATCCGCTGGATGCCGGGGAGGTCGGCGTCCTGGCCCGTGACCGGGGGAAGCGCGGTGATACCCGCCGCGGTCATGGCCGCGATCGCGCCACCAGCCATCCCGTCGTTGGCCGCGTACACCCCGACGAAGCCCATGCCCTCGGCGGTGTTCTTGTCGGCGCCAACCTTGCCGAGCTTCCCGATCTGGTCGGACATGAAGGCCTGGGCCCGTTCCGGGCTCCACTCGGGGGTGAAGAAATCCTGCTCCGGCGTGATCTCGAAGCCGCTATTGTCCAGGATGGAGCGCGCGCCACGATTGAACTGCTTGGCGTTGGGATCGAGATCGGAGCCGTTGATCATCACGATCCGACCCGAAGTCTTCCCCGTCTGACCCAGCCTTTGCACAAGTGCCGTCGCTTGTAGCTTTCCGACCTTCTCGTTGTTGAACGAGATGTAATAGTCAATGTCAGCGTTCTCGACCAGCCGGTCATACGAGATCACCGGGACTTTCCGCCGCTTGGCGTTCTGCACGATGCTGGCGGCCGTCTTGCCGTCGACCGGATCCAGCACCAGCACGTCGGCGCCATTCTCCAGCGCCTCGTCGGCCTGGAACTCCTGAGTCTGCGCAAGCTGGGCGGCGTTGCGATAGATGATCTCGCAGTCAGGGCAGAGTTGCTCGACCTTGTCGGAGAAGTAGGGCACGTCGAAGCGGTCATACCGGGTGGCCTGCACGTCCGGCAGGAGCAGGGCGATCTTCTTCCGTTCGGATCCGCCGTCACCCCCCTCGGAACTGGTTCCGCAAGCCGCAGTACCCAAACCCAGCGCGATAACCGTCGCGGCGGCGACGTATCGACGAAAGACCGACACCAGACCTCACCCTCCCGGGTAGAGAGCGCGGGGCATCTCCCCTGAGCGCGTTCGCAGGAATATCTCTGCGGTTCTGTTTTGTCAAACCGGAGACATAACCGGAGCTGGCGGGCGCCATTGCCGACAATGCTTCCTTTCGTCCTTTAACTATCGTTTCCATGCTCCGGTGGAGCATACCCAGCGAGCCACTACTCGAAGTAATCGTGGTCGATTCGTGACTGGGCGAGTCGGCGCGGATGCGGCGGAGCCAGGCAAATGGCGGACACGGAGCCTTTTCCAGTTGGGGTTATCCGGCGAGGATGAGGGTCTGGACGGCGTTGACCAGGGTGGTCGCGTGGCTGGGGCTGGAGCGGATCTTGCGGAGGATCTTCCAGTTCTTGAGCTGGGCGTTGGCGCGTTCGCCGGGGCCGCGTAGGCGGGCGTGGGCGGTGTTGACGTCCTTCTGGTTCTGGGAGAGCGGCCGGTAGGGGCCGGTGTTGGGGTCTTTGCGGCGGGGCCGTTGCGGCACGGTGACCGCCGGTCCGGCGCCTTGGTAGCCGCGGTCGGCCAGCACGCGCAGTCGACGGCGGTGAGCGCGTCGAGGAGGCCGTGTTCGCGGGCGGCGGCGATGTCGTGCCGGGCCCCGGGCAGAGCGGGTGAGACCCAGATCAGCCGACCGGCAGGGTCGGCGATGACCTGCACGTTCACCCCGTGCGCCTTGTGTTTGCCCGAGTAGAAGGGCCGGTCACCGCGCGAGGCCATGGCGACCCGGTCGATCCGCAGCAGGCTGCCGTCGAGGATCACATAGGCCTTGCGCTTGGCGACGTCGATGGCCTGGTGCCAGGGTCGGAGCCATGCCGGCCAGCAGTGCCAGCCCTCGCGGACGTAGCGGTAGACGGTCGCGACGCCGACGGCGAACCCGCAGGCCAAATCGGCGTAGGTCTCGCCTTTACGTAGGTAGGCCACCACCAGCAACGCTTGGCGGCCGGCGTCCAGACGCCGCCACCGGGTCGCGCAGCTGGGAGCGGCGGCGCCGCAACGCGTCGGCCAGCAGCCGCAGCGCACGGCTGGACACAGTCATCCCCGACGGGTAAGAAAGCACTCGAAGCTCCTGGTGGGACGGACCGGATCTAAGACAATCCCCGTCCTACCAGGAGCTTCCTTGCTGTCCAGCACCCACCCGACCACATCGGACAGAGGTTGGAAAAGGCTCACGGTCTGTATTCGCGCCATGACTAATTGTTTAGAAATAGCCGAACTCAGCCTACGAGTAAGGCGTCCTGGAACTCGGCCGACGATTTCGGGGAGGCGCAGAACAGCCGAATCCGTAAATATTCGGAGCCTGTCACGGTCACCCGAACGTCAGACTCCTGGCCCGGCTCCAACGTCTGGTTGAGCAGGGTTCCGTCGACGCCGAGGATGTGCACCCGCACGGTGGCGGTCGGGCTGGTGTGCCGCGGGTGACCACATGGGCGGTCAGCACGCGGTACTCGCCGCGCAGCCGATAGCGCACCTCGCGGAACAGGTCGCCGCCCTGCCCGGTCGCGCAGGGCATGGTCAGGTTCTTGCCGCCGGGGGCCGGGCGGACGTTTTTGGGCCGGCGAAGACATGCATCGTGGCGAGGTACTGCTCAGCCGGTGCCGCGCCGGTCCGGTCGGCCTCCGGGGAGCTCAGTTCCAGCGGTGCGGGCGGCGGCGAGCCACGGAACCCCTTGGGCAGGTTCTCGTGGCCATGCCCGTCGGCTGCGGGCCACGGCGGCGGCGTCGCGTACCCGGTGGCGTTCGCCGACGGGGCCTGCGTTCGCCGCGTTCACCGACTTGTCGGGCGGCAGCAGCAGCCAGCCGGCGCCGATGACCAGCGCGACCGCGGCGGCCCCGAACTCGAGCCAGCGCCGCAACGGCCTACCGCTTTCCGCCGGGCGGTCGTCCGGGTGAGCCAGACCGAGGATCGGCTCAGAGTGCGTGGTGATCCTGGGCGCACGTTTGTACGGGGCTTTGCGGTACGGCTTTCGCTTGGCGACCGGTTCGCCGCCGGCACGCTCGCCAGGAACGTCGGTAGCTCCGCGGACGGCACCGTCCTGATCAGCCACAACAACCTCGGGTCAGCTCACGGGTACGCACGGTTGCGCTGTACGGGAGGCCGGACGAGCCTCCTTTCTGGGGTACGCGCTCCGCGCCAGGCGGGTTCAGCCTCCGACACGCCGCTTGGACCACCAAATTTCGCGGCGGCACGGCGTGTCGGCCGATCGGGGCGCTGCTTGGGTGCTGGGCCGGGCTCTGGGCGCCGCGGGATCAGTCGGTGAGGTCGCCGGGCCAGGGGCGCGGGTCGGGCCACGGAACGAAGGCACCGTCGACCTGCTCGTACCGCCACCGAGCGCCCTCCCGGGTGAGCGTCCGGACGGCGTCGAGCAGCCGATCGACGTCCTCGGCGGTGCTGCCGAGGCCGAGACTGGCGCGAAGCGCGGTGCCGGTGGTGCCGGCGCAGCCGCCGGCCACGGAGCCGGTGAGGCGACGGACGAACGGGTGCGCGCAGAACAGCCCGTCCCGGACGCCGATGCCGTACTCGGCGGAGAGGGCCGCGGCGAACCGGCCGCACTCCCAGCCGTCGACGGTGAACGCGACGATGCCGACCCTCGGGTGCTCGGGGTCGAAGAGCGCCAGCTCGTGCACGCCGGAGACGCCAGCCAGCCCGCGCCGCAGCCGCTGCAACAGCACGGCTTCGTCGGCTGCCAGCCTGGCGCGGTCCGCCCCGACCAAGGCGTCACACGCGGCGGCGAGCGCGATCGCGCCCAGCACGTTCGGGGTGCCGGCCTCATGGCGGGCGGGCAGGTCGGCCCAGATCACGTCGTGGTCGCGGACTTCCTTACTGGCGCCGCCGCCGCGCAGGTACGGGTCGGCGTCGGCGAGCCAGTCCGATCGTCCGGCGAGCACGCCGATGCCGAACGGGGCGTACAGCTTGTGGGCCGAGAACGCCACGTAGTCGACGTCGAGGTCGGTCACGTCGAGCGGCGCGTGCGGGGCGAGCTGCGCGGCGTCGAGCACGATCCGGGCGCCGTGGGCGTGCGCTACCTGGGCGAGCTCGGCCACCGGCCACAGCTCGCCGGTGACGTTCGAGGCGCCGGTCACGCAGACCAGCCGCGGGCCGTCCGGGCAGGTCCGCAGGGCGTCGGCCACGGTGCTCACGGCCTCGGCGGGGTTGGCGGGCGCCGGTAGCCGGAGGACCCGGTGCCCGTCCCAGGGCAGCAGGCTGGCGTGGTGCTCGGTCTCGAAGACCAGCACGGTCGTGCCGGTGGGCAGGGCGTGAGCCAGCAGGTTGAGGGAGTCGGTGGTGTTGCGGGTGAAGATCACGGCGTCGTCGGGGCGGGTGCCGAGGAAGCGCCGCACCGAGTCGCGACACCGCTCGTACCGGCGGGTGGTGACCTGCGAGGCGTACCCGGCGCCGCGGTGGACGCTGGAGTACCAGGGCAGCGCCGCACTGACGGCGTCCTGCACCGCGACCAGGCATGGCGCGCTCGCGGCGTAGTCGAAGTTGGCGTAGCGGACCGCGCCACCGAAAACCAACGGGACCGCGAGATCGTCGCCGACCAGGGCGAGCGGGTCGGCGCAAGTTCTGGCCGGTGCAATGTCGGCCGGTGCAATGTCGGCCGGTGCGGTGTCGGCCGCGGTGGTGGCGGTCGCGGTAGAGGCTGCCCGGGCGGTGGCGGACGGGCGCAGGATGCTGAGCACCGGGCGGCGGGCTGGTCCGGCAGGCTGGCTCGCGCTGGCGTGGCGGGCCGGAGCGGCTGGCTGCGGTTCAATGCTCGGCACGACGAATTCGGACACGGACGTAGACACGTCTCCCCCTCGGGAGGCCAGGGGCCCCCACGAAGCATGCTGAGCGGGGCCCGCGCTTGACCGGCGCATCCGCGCCGGGCCAGGTCCTCACCCGGGGCACCCCGCCGCGGTGGGAGGGTTGCCGGCCAGCAAGCCGGGGCTATCTGCTGGCACTCGTGACCTGCTCCGACCATAACTGACGACCGCCGTCCGCACGAGTGACCTACGCCACGTTCTGCCCGGCGCCTGTGCATGCCGACCACGCCGGCGCTGGGACGTTCCCGCTCGGACACCCCTGGGACAAACCGGACTTGCGGGGCTTCCGCGCCTACGTCGGGCACCCATAGCCACGCTTGCGAAGCAAGTCCATTTTGGCTCGAGCGGGAGCGCGCGGCGGCACTTGGGAGGGCTAGCGTTCGAGCCCCGCTCCTCGTCGCTGCTTGGCCCGATCGTGGGACACCGACGTTTGGGGCCGGGTATGGGTCAGGAAAGCGGCCGATGGCGGCCGGCGAGTGAGGAGAGCGATCGATGACGACCGAGGATCCCCGTCCCCTCCCTGATCTGGCGAACTACGGCACCGGCATGGGCCAGGAGTACGAGTGGCTCATCTCCGACCACCCCTGGGCCACCGCGGAGCGGGTGCGCAGGGCGGCCGACTACTTCGCCGGTGAGCTCGACGATGACGACCCGGCCAACGACGCGGCGGCGCCCGCGACGTCGGGCGAGCACCCGATCGACGAGGCGGAGCTGTCCGGGGTCCCGGCCGAACTCGCGGAGACCGTGGGCGGATTGGCTGAGCCGGTCGTCGACCCCACCGCCGACCGCAACCAGCTGGCCTACACGGTCGCCGACGCGGATCCGGACGACGTGGCGGTGCTGCGCTACCGGGCCGAGTACACCGAGTACCGCAGGGCGCATGGCGAGCCGGACTATCAATACCCGCCGCACTACGTCGGACCTGAAGCCGCGAACTACCCGCCGCCGAGCGTGCAAGCGCCAGCGAGCGGGCCGCTGTAGAGGGACCGGGCACCAGTTCGCCGGTCGGCGACCTCAGCGGAGGTGCAGCCGATGCCTGGCGGGCAGACAGACGTGAAGCGACGCGCCGACCAGGACAGCGTGTCGCTTCACGGGTTTGCGGACCAGCGGTGAACGCCGGCCGGGTGAATCAGCCAGCGAGTACCGGGGTGTCCACGGTGACCGCGACGTCGATGTTGCCGCGGGTCGCGTTCGAGTACGGGCAGACCTGGTGGGCGCCGTCGACGAGCTTCTGGGCCACGTCGGCCTCGACGCCCGGCAGGCTGGTGTGCAGCGCGACCTTGAGACCGTAGGCGCCACCCTCGATGCTGCCCAGGGTCACATCAGCGGTGACGGCCGAGCCGGTGATGTCGACCTTGTACCGGCGGGCGACGACGCCCAGCGCACTCTGGAAACACGCCGCATAGCCGGCGGCGAAGAGCTGCTCCGGGTTGGTCGCGCCGCCAGGGCCACCGAGCTCGGTCGGGGCCGCGAGCGCGACGTCGAGGATGTTGTCACTCGACGTGCTGCGTCCCGCGCGACCACCCGTGGCGGTTGCGGTGGCGGTGTACAGGTCCTTGATCAGGGAAGTCGTCATGATTCGTACAAGTCCCGGAGACGTCGGGTGGATTCCCGGCCGTGACGTGGCCCACCCTGTGACCGCGGTCATCGCGGGGAGCCAGCGCCGGCTCGACACGGTGCCGCACATCGGTGCGCCGCACGGGTCCGACACGCCAAGTGATCGGCGCGTTGCCGGACAGTTCGCAGCCAGCGAGGCGGAGCCGTGGGGCCCGACTACCCTCGGCGCATGACCAATCCGATGACGCCGCAGCCAGCCGTGCCCGGGCCAACGCCGACCTACCTCGGAACGGTGCAGGTCGCGCCGCTCGCGCCGTGGCATTCGCGGCCGTTGGTGAGGATCGGGCTGACGGCCGCGGCCATCGGTGTCATCGCGCTCGGCGGCCTCATCATGCTGCTCGTTCTCGGCAAGGCGCTCGGGGTGGCGGCGCTGATCCTCGCCGCGGTCGCCGCGCTGCTTCCACTTCCGCTGCTGGTGCTCTGCTTCGTCTGGCTCGACCGGTACGAACCGGAACCCTGGCACTACCTCGGGTTCGCCTTCGCGTGGGGCGCCTGCGTGGCCACGGCAGCGGCGTACTTCGTCAACACGCTCGGCGATGCCGTGATCAAGGCGATCGTGGGCGAAGACTCGAAGCTGGCCGCGATCATCGTCGCTCCTCCGGTGGAGGAGACGCTCAAAGCCGCGCCGCTGTTCCTGCTGCTGATCCTCACGTACTTCGGCCGGCGCCACATTCACGGCGTGGTGGATGGAATCGTCTACGCCGGGTTGTCCGCGGTCGGCTTCGCGTTCACCGAGAACATTCTGTATTTCGGCGCGCAGTACGTGGAGGCGTCGAGCAAGGGCACGAACCGGGACGGCCTGGTCGCGCTGTTCTGGATCTTCGTGCTTCGCGGAGTGTTCTCCCCGTTCGCGCACCCGCTCTTCACGTGCCTCACCGGCATCGGTGTCGGACTGGCGGTGCGCAGCCGCAACACGGCGGTGCGGATCTTGGCGCCGGCTGGCGGTCTGCTGCTCGCGATGGTGCTGCACGGGACCTGGAACCTGCTCGCTTCCAGCCAGAACCTGAAGGTCATCGCGATCGGTTACCTGGTGGTCATGCTGCCGGCGTTCATCGCGATGGTCAGCGTGGCGATCTGGGTACGGGCGCGGGAGGCGAAGGTCGTGAGCAACGCGTTGCCGGCCTACGTGGCCACCGGCTGGATCACTCCGCAGGAGATCGCCGGGCTGTCCACGATGTCAGCGCGGCGCAGCGCCCGGAGTTGGGCAAGGCAGGTCGCCGGCTCGGACGGTGCCAAGGCCATGCAGGACTACCAGTTCAGCGCGACCAAACTCGCGATCCTGCGCGACGGCCTGCTGCGCGGCCTGACCAGGGCCGGTCAGGACTACGCAGAGCAGGAGCGCGAACTGCTCAACACGATCGCGGCCCGCCGGCAGGTCTTCGGCCGGTACGGCTTGCCGCCCGTGATCGGCTTCCGATCTGGCGGACATACCCCGGGCGGGCAGGGACCCGGCGGATACGGACCCGGACCGGGCGGTCATGGACCCGGTGGACACGCGCCGGGCGCACACGGTCCCAGCGGGCACGGGCCGGCCGGACCTGCGCCGGGCGGTTACGCGCCGGGTGCTGGCCAGCCGGGCGGTTTCCAGCCGGATGGCGGTCACGGTGCTTCGGGCCAGCCGGGCGGCTACGGATCGCCCGCTGGCGGCGCGCATCCCGGCTACGGCGCTGGCCAGCAGGGCAGCTACGGAGTTGGCCAGGCCGGCGGACACGGCGGCTACCCGCCAGCTATCCCGCCTGGTCTCGGCGCGGGACCGTACAACCAGTAGCCCGCCGCGGGTTCAAACCGGAAGTCGTACCGACCCGCCCAGCTGGACCCGAGCGGAGTTGCCCAGGGCTGGACGCCGTACGGACCCGCCCGTGCTGGCCCGTTCGGAGTCGGCTCGGCTTGGCGTGGACAAGGCCGTCTCGGCTGAACGCGGCAGCGGGCTGCTCACAGCCACCCGGCAACGCCGCCGGCGGCGTCCGCTGGGCACCGGCGTCCGGCATCAGCCATGGCGCACGCCCGGATGAGCGGTGCTGGTCAGAGGTAGAGGCCGGTGGCCCCGGGCTCTACCCGCTTGGCCGCGACCGCGTGCACGTCGCGCTCCCGCATCAGCATGTAGTCGTGACCTTGAAGCTCCACTTCGGACCGGTCGTCCGGGTCGAAGAGCGCACGGTCACCGACCTCGATGGCCCGTACATGCGGTCCCACGGCCACGGCGGTGGCCCAGACCAGCCGGCGTCCCATGGTCGCGGTAGCCGGGATCACGATGCCCGCACTGGAACGCCGCTCACCGGGCTTGCCTTCGAGTTTGACCAGCACCCGGTCGTGCAGCATCCGGATTGGGAGGCCTTGCTCGTCGTCGGGCGTCGTCGGAACTGATCCTGCGGAGGTCACGGCATGAAACGGTACCGGGACGCGTCGCGACGGGTCGGGATGGGTAAGCCCCAGTACGGTGAAGGTCCGGTTCGCACACTGGGGGTGCACGCTGAGCTGGTTGAGGCGCATTCAAGACACCGCGCGCGGACGGCTGGCGGCAGCTAGTCGAGCGAACGACGCGGAACTCGGCGGCAGGCCGGTGACAGCGCCCGGCAAGGAAGCCGCGCAGGTGATGGTGGTCGAGCAGGCCACGTCGACCGTGGCCGACGACGTGCCTCGTGGGGTGCGGATCGCGGCTGCCTGGGGTTGGCGCTTCTTGGTGCTGGCGGCCGTGGGGCTGGTGATCTTCCGGGCCATCTCGACGTTGAGCCTGGTCGTCATTCCGGTCGTGGTGTCCTTGCTGCTGGCGGCACTCCTCCAACCGGTGGTGGCCTGGCTGCGCTACCGCGGGGTGCCGCGCACCCTGTCGGCGATCATCGTGCTGGTGGCCGGCATCGCCGCCGTAGCCGGCACGCTCACGATCGTGATCCAGGCGTTCGTCGACGGCTTCTCCGACCTGAACGAGCAGGTCCAACAGGGCATCGACAAGATCCGGAACTGGCTGGTCGAAGGTCCGCTTCACTCTGTCCACCAGCCAACTCGACGACGCGGTCGACTCGGCCCAGAAGGCCATCACCGACAACCAGGACTCGCTCACTGCCGGGGCGGTGAGCACCGCGACCACCCTCGGCCACGTGCTCACTGGCTTCTTCCTCGTCCTGTTCACCACCTTCTTCTTCCTCAAGGACGGCCGGACGATCTGGACGTTCCTGGTGGGCTTCCTGCCTCGAGCCGCTCAGGACGCGGTGAGCCAGGCCGGCGACTACTCGTGGCGGACCCTGATCGCCTACGTCCGAGCCACCGTGCTGGTGGCGTTCGTCGACGCCCTCGGTATCGGGCTCGCGGTCTACGTCATCGGTGTTCCGCTCGCGTTGCCCCTGGCCGCACTCGTCTTCCTCGGCGCGTTCATTCCGGTCATCGGTGCCACCCTCTCCGGTGCCGTCGCGGTGCTCGTCGCCTTGGTGGCGAAGGGTCCGGTGGCCGCGCTGCTGGTCTTCGCCGCCGTGATCGCGGTGCAGCAATTGGAGGGCCACGTCCTCCAGCCCTTGCTGCTCGGCAGGGCGGTCGCGCTCCACCCGCTGGGCGTGATCGTGGCCTTGGCCGCCGGCGTAGTGCTCGCGGGCATCGTCGGCGCGCTGGTGGCGGTACCGCTGGTCGCCGTCGTCAACACGGCCGTGCGCTATCTCGTGGCCCATCCGCGCGGTGAACCGGTGCCTCCCGACGAACCGGATCCGCCGGGCACCGAGCCCACGGACGACGATGACGCGCGCGCGGAGCAGACCCGCGCCGATGCCGTCGAGACCGCCGCCGCAGTGCCGCGCACCAAGCTCCGCAACCGGAAGACCGACACCTGACATCGCGGGGCCGGCCTCAGCTCGTGGCCTGTTCCAGCGCGCGGCGCCGCTGTTCGACTTCTCGGCCGGCCTCGGCGAGGGCCTCATGGAGCTTGTCCAGCGAAGGCGAGAACTGGTGCCAGGCGTCCCGGAACCGCTCGGCGGCCGGCCCGGTCCAGGTCGTGCTGCTCAAGGTCCGGTCGATCACCGACCTGATCTGCTGAGCTTCGTTGCCGTTCGTCTGCAGCGTCCTGACCAACTGCGCCATCTCGTCCAGCTGGCCGCCGACCGTCATCGTCATCGCCGCGCTCCTCTACTCGATCGCGCCCTGCTGGCGCGACGTCCGAGAGCAACGGTAGGCAAAGTGGCGAAATCTCGGTGAAGTTATCCACAGGCGATCCGGTTATCCACAGATCCGGTCGAGCTTCTGGTAGCGCCGAAAGCCGATTCCTAGGCTTCTGGTCATGTCCGAGATCGAAGCGTGCGAAGCGGCGCCGTCAGCTGTTGACCGGCGCGCTCTCCTCGTCCAGCCGTCGCAGTGCCGCGCGAACCACGTCGCCCGAGGTGGTGTACCAGAACGGCGGCAGCGTCTTGCGGATGAAGTCGCCGTACCGGGCGGTGTGCAGGCGGGAGTCGAGCACGGCGACCACGCCCCGATCGCCGGCGGCACGGACCAGCCGACCGGCGCCCTGGGCCAGCCGGACCGCCGCGTGCGGTACCGAGATGGCCATGAAGCCGGAGCCGCCGGAGTCGTCGACAGCGCGGGAGCGGGCGGCCGAGAGCGGCTCGTCCGGGCGGGGGAACGGCAGCCGGTCGATCACCACGAGCTGGCAAGCCGGCCCCGGCACGTCGACGCCCTGCCAGAGCGACATGACGCCGAGCAGGCAGGCTCGGTCCTCGGCCCGGAACTTCCGCACCAGATGGCCCAGCGTGTCCTCGCCCTGCACCAGCACCGGCAGGTCGGTGCGGGCGCGGAGGGCTTCGGCCGCCTGAGTGGCGGCTCGACGCGACGAGAACAGCCCCAGAGTCCGGCCTCCGGCCGCCTCGGCCAGCTCGATCAGCTCCTGCTGGGCCGCATCCGAGAGGCCCGATGCGCCGGGCCGGGGAAGCCGGGAGGCGACGTAGAGGATGCCCTGCTTCGGGTAGTCGAACGGCGAGCCCACGTCCAGCGCCCGCCAGTGTGGATTCGGCTGGCCCTCCTCCTCGATCAGGCGGTCGGCGGCTTCGCGGGCGGCGATCACCGCAGCCCGAGCGGCCGCCGCCGCGGACGCGGCCACCGGGCTGTCCGGCTCCTCGACCACGGGCGCCGGTTCTGGGCGCTTGTCGTCGGTGGCCGGGGTACGGCCGTCCTCGACATTGAGGCCGAACGAGCGGGCGACCAGGTCGAACCGCCCGCCCAACGCGAGCGTGGCCGAGGTGGCCACCACGGTCCGGTCGGTGAACAGCGTCGCGCCGAGCTGCGGGGCCACCGACAGCGGCGCCACGACCACGCTGCGGCGCATCCGCTCGTCCTCGGAGATCCACGCGACGTCCTGCTCCGACTGTTCCAGCAGCCGCTGCGCGGTCTTGCCGATCGCCTGAAGCATCGACTTGGTCTGCGTCTTGGTCACCGAGTCGGCGTCGTCGGCGGTGATGTCGCCGATGCCGTCGACGGACCGCCGGACCGCGCCGTCGAGCACGATCAACGCGTCGCGCAGCTGGTCGGGCAGCGAGACCAGCCGGCCGACCGGTGCGGTCTCCGTCGCGATGCCGAACGCGGCGCCGGCACCCTCCAACTGGTCCAGTACGCCGGCGTCCACTAGCGAACTTGCGCGCGCCGGGCCGCCCGGACCACCAGTTCCGGCGTCAGGTCGGCCTGTGCCGCCGACGTGACCCGATCGACCAGTTCGTGCGCCTCGTCGATCACCAACAGGTCGTGATCGGGCAGGATGTGCCGGCCGGCCAGCATGTCCACTGCGAGCAGGCTGTGGTTGGTGACCACGATGTCGGCCTCGCGGGCTCGCGCCCGGGACGCTTCGGCGAAGCACTCGTCTCCGAACGGGCACTTGAGGGCCCCGATGCACTCCCGGGCCGGCATCGACGCGAGCCGCCAGGTTTGGTCGTCGACGCCGGGCTCGAGCTCGGTGCGGTCGCCGGTCTCGGTCTCCTCGGCCCACTCGCGCAGCCGAGTCATCTGCTTGCCCATCTTGCCGGCGGCTCCGAGCCACTGTCCCGGGCCCGTCGTCGAACAGCCCGTCGGTCGGATCCTCGACGGTGCTGCCGTCCAGCTTCGCCCGGCACAGATAGTGGTGTCGGCCCTTGAGCAGGGCGAACTTGGGGCGCCGGCGGAGCACCGGCTCGACCGCGTCGGCCAGCCGGGGAAGATCGGAGTCGACGAGCTGGGCCTGGAGCGCGAGCGTCGCCGTGGACACCACGACCGTGCCGCCGGTGTGCAGCGCCGGCACCAGGTAGGCCAGCGACTTACCCGTACCGGTGCCGGCCTGCACGATGAGGTGCTCACCGGTCCGGGCCGCCTCCTCGACCGCCGCGGCCATCTGTTCCTGGCCGGGCCGGGACATGCCGCCGGGTACCGCGCCGACCGCCGCCCCGAGCAGTTCCGCCAGGCTCGCGCGGCTCTTCCTCTTTGGTGCCGCCGCGGTCTTCGTCATGGATCGAAACGGTACTGGGGGCGCGCGACTGGAGTGCGCCCGGCCGTTGACGACTCGATCCGTAACGGTGAGCTCGTCGTCGGCGATGTGTCAGGTAGTCCGCTCTTTCGCGCCGATATGTCCGCCGTTCATCCCGCCAGGTGTCCGGCTGAATGGCGCAAGAGCCAAGGGGAGGAGCGGCCCCGCTCGGCCGACGGGCTGAGCGGGGCCGCACATAACCCGTTCCTGATCGCGGTCACGTTCGCCGTCGCCATCTCGTCCTGTGTTCAGGATTCCAGCGACGAGGGAGATGGCCATGGCGCGCATCGAAGGGGTACCGGCGGAGCGGGCGGGTTGGCTGGCGCGTTTGGTGTACCGGGCGGCGCGCAGGATGTACGGGCAGGTGCCACGAGCCTCTCGCGGTGACCGCCCACCACCGCGGCATCATGATCAACTCGGCGATCTTCGAGCTGGGCAACGAGTTGGCGTTGAAGCGCCTCGATCCGGCCCTGCGCGACCTGGTGATCCATCGCGTCTCGGCCCAGATCGGCTGCTCGTGGTGCATCGACTTCGGCACCATGCTCACACTGCGAGCCGGCATGAGCGTCGACCGGCTGCGCGAGCTGGACAACTACGCCGAGTCGGCCCTCTTCACCCCGCTGGAGAAGCTGGCGATCGCCTACGCGGACGCGACCACCGCCCAGCCGATGGAGGTCACCGACGAACAGGTCGCCGAGCTGCGCCGACACCTGAGCGACGACCAACTCATCGAGCTGACTTACGCGATCGCGCTGGAGAACAGCCGCTCCCGGTTCAACCACGCGCTCGGCATCACGAACCAGGGCTTCACCAGCGGCGACGCCTGCCCGCTGCCGCCATCAACAGCGACCTCCGCTTCGGCGCGCGGAGACTGCCACGACCACCGGGACCAGCGGGGTCAGAGCGGCTCGGGAGGCGTCGAGGGGGTGATCCCGCCCAACCGGGTCAGCTTCTCCGGATTCATCACCATCGAGATCTGCTCCACCAGGCCGCCGGGGGTCATGTCGATGCTGATCACACCGGCCAACGCCAGTTCGTCACCGCCCGGCTGTCGTAGCCAACCCACGACCCCGAATTCGCCGTTGACCAGAGCCGGCTCGGCGAACCACTCGGCTGGCCGAACCTTGGCGATGAACCCGATGAACGCCCTGGCAACCTTTTCCGCGCCGCTGATCGGGCGTCGAGCAGCCTGGACTAGTCCGCCGCCGTCCGAAGTGAGCACGGCTTCGGGGTCGAGCAGCGCGATCAGGCCTTGCAGATCGCCGAGCCGGGCGGCGGCTAGGAACGCGTCAAGCACGGCCCGCTGCTCGCCCAGGGGCGCGGCACGGCGGGGAGCACGGTCGTGGACCGCCTTACGCGCCCGGGAGGCGTGCTGCCGGGCGGCCTCGGCCGAGACGCCGAGGGCGCCGGCCACACCGTCGAACGGCACGGCGAACACGTCGTGCAGCACGAACGCGACCCGCTGTTCGGGGGTCAGCCGTTCCAGCACGACCAGAAGGGCGAGCCGAATCGACTCATCCAGTACGGCCAATTCGGCCGGATCGGGGGCTCCGGCATCCGGTAGTCGCGCAATCAACGGTTCGGGCAGCCACGGCCCGACATACGCCTCTCGGACCGCCCGAGCCGAACGGAGCCGGTCTCAGACAGAGCCGACCGGTCACCGTGGTCAGCCAACCGCGCAGATCCTCGATCTCCGCCCGATCCACCCGTTGCAGCCGGAGCCAGGCGTCCTGGACCGCGTCCTCGGCATCGGCGAGGCTCCCGAGCATCCGGTACGCCACCCCGATCAGGTGGCTGCGGTGCTGCTCGAACTCCGTGGCGACTTCGGCCTGCGTCACGTTCTCCATCTTCGCTGGACGGGCCGGCGGGGCCAAACGTGACAGCGTGAGCCGCCAGGGCCGGAACAGCTGGCAACGCGGGGGCGAAGGTGACCGACCACGGCCGTATCCTCCTGGGCCGGAGGTGGTGGCGGATGGCGGATGCAGCGGTCCTTCTCGGCGCAGGGGCTTCGGTCGCGGCGGTTGCGACCGGGCTCGGGTTCGCGGCGCGGTCGGTTCGGCGGGAGTGGCCGCCGCTGGTCGGGACGCACGCCCACAACGACTATCGCCAGCGCCGACCCCTGCAGGACGCCCTGCGGTTCGGGTACGTCAGCGTCGAGGCGGACGTCTGGGCGATCGACGGCGAGCTGAGAGTTGGCCACGACGCGCACGACCTTGTCCCTGGGCGGACGCTCCGCAGTCTCTACCTCGAGCCGCTGGCCGCCCGGGTGGCCCTGCGGGAATGCGTGCACCCCGGCCTGGACAATCCATTCCAGCTGGTGGTGGAGTTCAAGACCGGCGGCGAGGAGACCTACCCGCTGTTGGAGGCCGAACTGGCCGAGTTCGCAGGGCTGCTCACCCGATACGAGAACGGGGAGACAATTCCCGGTGCCATCTCGGTCGTGATCAGCGGCAAGTGTCCGCGCGAGATCCTCGCTGGTCAGCCGGTCCGCTACGCCGGCTGCGACGGGTCGTTCGCCGAGCTGGGCGAGGAACTGCCGGCCCACCTCGTGCCGCTGATCAGCGAGAAGCTGGCGTGGCGGTTCAACTGGCGTGGCATCGGGCCGATGCCCGAGGAGGAGCGTACGAAGCTTCGCAAGCTGGTCGACCAGGCCCACGCGGAGGGACGTCGGGTGCGGTTCTGGGGCGTGCCGGCGAAACCGACCCGGGTCCGTCAAGCGATCTGGCGCGAACTGCATGCCGCCGGCGTCGACTATCTGGACGCCGACCGACTGCGCTCGCTCAACAGCTTCCTGCGTCGCCAGAGTCAGCCGACTGCGGCCGGCTGAACCTGCCGCACCCACCCGCCGCGGAACCGGCGCGGCCATCACCCCTCCGGCAGCACCAACGACGATCCCGGCCGAAGCCGAAGCCGAAGCCGAAGCCGAAGCCGAAGCCGGTCAGCGGGCTGGCGCGTGGCCGGCGATGTGCAGCCGGACATGCGGATCCCAGGCCACGCCGACCGCCCACGCCACGCCGTTGACCTGTTTCGCGGCGGCCTTCACCGGCGCGAGCTGGCGGGACACCTCTGCGGGGTCGGCGATCGCACCGGTGCCGCAGTCCAGGGTGGCGACGGAGACCGAGAGCGGCCCGGTAGTCGTCTGCGGCAGCCGGTCGAGCAGGCCCCGCACGCTCACCTCGGCGTCCGGACGTGTGGTCAGGAGCAGGAAGTCGTCGCCGCCGATGTGGCCGACCCAGGTCTCCGGCACCAGCGCGGCCACCGTGCGCAGCGCCTTGGCCACCTCCTTGATCACCGCGTCGCCCCCGGCGAATCCGAGTTTGTCGTTCACCGCCTTGAACCCGTCGATGTCCACCCAGTGCACCGCGACCCCGCCGGGCCGGACCAGCCGGCGCCGGAGCTGATCCTCGATCGCCCGCCCGCTGGGCAGCTCAGTGAGGGCGTTCATCGAGAGGGCGGCGTCGAGCTGGGTGTGGTGCACCGCGGTGAGCAGATCGAACACCCGGACCACACCCACGCACTTACCCTCGTCGTCCACCACGACCAGGTCGTCGTAGATCCGGCTGTTGCCGCGCGAGGTGACCAGCCCGAGCGCCTCCCGCACCGCGGCGCCGGGCGGCACGATGCGCGGGGTGCTGGCGTGCTGTGCGGCCGAGCGCCGGGCGTTCAGCGCGTGCCCGAACGGTCCGCTCGCCGCCACCATGAACCGGGATCGGTGCACCGCTCCGGACGGCCTGCCACCGGGTTCGAGCAGCACCACGGTGAGCAGGTCCTCGTCCTCGCTGAACAGCGTCCGGACCACGTCGCCGGAGCTGTCGGCCGGCACGGTCACGGCTCGACGCATCAGATCGCGCATCCGCGGCCCGTCGTGCTCGCCGTCGCCGGTCACCGAGAACCCTGGCGGTGCCCAGGCGCGGCGCTGGCACGAGGACCTCGGTGCTCCATCCGTCGGCCGGCGGCGCCAGCAGCATCCCTTGGCCATACGGCACGCCGAGCGCCCGCAGCGACGCGAGCTGGTCCTCGGCCTCCACGCCCTCGGCCACGAACTGGGCGCCGATCCGTCGGCAGTAGAGCAGCAGTGCCTCGATCAGTGCGGACGCCTCGTCGCTGTCGGGAAGCTGCGCGATGATGCTGCGATCCACCTTGACGGTCTGCGGCCGGAGTGCGGTCATCACCCGCAACGACGCGTGCCCGTTGCCGACGTCGTCTATCGCGATCGCATAGCCATGCGTGCGCAGCACCGCGCACCGGCGCCGGGCGGCCACCAGGTCCGCGACTTCCTCCTGCTCGCTCAACTCGATGACCAGCGTGTGCGGGTCCCGGCCGGTGCGCGCGACCGCCTCGTCCAGCACGGTGGGCAGGTCATCGGTGCCGAGCACGGTGCTGGGGAGGAGGTTCACGTGCAGCGCGGTCGGTACGTCGGCCGCCGCCTCGATGGCCGCCACCGCCAGGGCCAGATCCAGTGTGTTCACCTCGCCGGCGACGCGTGCCGCGGCGAAGAGCTCGCCGACCGTGCCCGTTGCCGGCCTGGTGAGGGCCTCGTGAGCGAGTACTCGTCCGGTCAGCAAGTCGACGATCGGCTGGAGCACGACTTGGTGCCCCGCGGAAGCATCGCCCATCGCCTCAGTCTGCTGCCGGACAGGGTCGTTCCGGCAGGTCGGCCATTGATGTTCACCCGACTGTTGCGAGCCGGACACGCTGCCAGGGCTGGTGACGCGAGCCGCTTCGCGGGGGATGATCGGCACAGCGCCGCGCGGCTCTCAGCGCTCCGATGTGGAGGAATGCCGATGTCGACACCGTCGTCCGAGGTTGCACACGTCAACATCCGGAAGCACCTACGGGTGCCGACCGGGCCGGTGGACCTCGCCAGCATCGACCCCCGGAGCACGCCGGGCCTGCCTGACATCAAGGCGGTCCGCAAGGACGCGAAGGGATGGTCGGTCGGCCAGGTCGAGGGCATCGGCACGCACCTCGCCGAGCTGCAGGAACGGCTGTTCGCTCAGGCCAAGGCCGGCGCGCCGAACCGGCTGTTGCTGCTGCTCCAGGCCATGGACGCCGGCGGCAAGGACGGCACGGTCAAGCACGTCGCCGGCACCATGAACCCGCTCGGCCTTCGGATCACCAGCTTCGGTAAACCGACCGCAGAGGAGCTGCGTCACAACTTCCTCTGGCGGATCCGGCGAGCGCTGCCCGGTCCCGGCCTGGTCGGGCGTCTTCAACCGCTCGCACTACGAGGACGTGCTGGTCGTGCGCGTACACGACCTGGTGCCGCCCGAGGTGTGGTCGAAGCGCTACGACGAGATCAACCGGTTCGAGGAGAAGGTCGTCGCCGAGGGCCTCACGTTGGTCAAGGTGATGCTGCACATCTCCAAGGAGGAGCAGAAGAAGCGGCTCGTCGAGCGGCTCACCGACTCGACCAAGTACTGGAAGTACAACCCCGACGACCTGGCCGAACGTGCTCACTGGGACGACTACCAGACTGCCTACGAGGCCGCTCTGACCCAGTGCAACACCGAGTCGGCGCCGTGGCACGTCGTGCCGGCCGACCGGAAGTGGTATCGGAACTGGGCGATCGCGCACCTGCTCTGGGAGACGTTCGAGGAACTGGATCCGAAGTACCCCGAGCCCGACTTCGACGTGTCCGAACAGCTCGCCAAGCTCAAGGCAGCCGACTAGCGGCAGTGTCCTGCGGATCCTCGACCGGCTGCGTCACGTCCCTGGTCACCGACCCGGCGGCGGCTCGGCCGGCCGCGCACAGGACCGGATCGCGGCCGGCCTGCGGCCTTGCCGGACTGGCGCCGGATCCACGCCTCGCTCGGCTCCGGATCCGGACCGGCCTGCGGCCTTGCCGGACCGCGCGCCTGGGCCACATCCCGCTCGGCCCCGATCCGCAGGACACGCCTAACCCACCCAGCGATCGGCCGCCTGGCGCTCACCCCGCCGCCGCCCCACTGCGGTCCAGACGCACCCGCACAGGGCGCGTCTGGACCGCGGCAGGTCAGGCCAGGGCGGAGAGCTCGTCGAACTCGGTGTCGGTGAGGGTGATGCCGGCGGCCGCGACGTTGTCCTCCAGGTGGGCCACCCGGGCGGTGCCCGGGATGGGCAGGATCACCGGGGAGCGGCGGAGCAGCCACGCCAGCGCGAGCTGCGACGGTGAGGCATCGTGCCGCTTCGCGGCCTGCTCCAGCACGGAGCCGGGCTTGGCCAGCTCGGCGCCCGCCAGCGGCGCCCACGGGATGAACGCGATGCCGTTCGCGGTGCAGTAGTCCAGCACGTCCTCGTGACCGCGGTTGGTGAGGTTGTAGATGTTCTGGACGCTGACCACGTCGACGATCTCGCGGGCGGCCTCGATCTCGGCGACCGAGACGTTCGACAGCCCGACGTGCCGCACCTTGCCGGCCTTCTGCGCGTCGGCGAAGACCCCGACCTGGTCGGCGAGCGGCACGGCCGAGTCGATCCGGTGCAGCTGGTAGAGGTCGATCGTGTCGACGCCGAGCCGCCGCAGGCTCATCTCGAGGCACTGGCGCAGGTATTCGGGCCGGCCGAGGGCGTGCCACTCGCCCGGTCCGGTGCGGGTGAGGCCCGCCTTGGTCGCGATGTGCACGCCGTCGTACGGGTGCAGTGCCTCGCGGATCAGATCCTCGGAGATGTAGGGGCCGTACGAGTCGGCGGTGTCGATCAGGTTGATGCCGAGCTCGACCGAGCGGCGGAGCACCCGGATCGACTCGTCATGGTCGGCCGGCGGGCCCCAGATGCCCGGGCCGGTGACGCGCATGGCGCCGAAGCCGAGTCGGACGACGTCGAGTTCGCCGCCGAGGGAGAAGGTGCCGCTCGCGGCGGCCGGCTGATCTGTCGTGGTGGTCATGTCTAGGGCAGCACCCGGGTCGGCGCCCACATTCCCGAGCCGTTGGCCGCCCGCTGGGTCAGCCCGCTCGGCGCCGGCGCAGCCACCCGACCAGGCCGACTCCGAGCGCCACCCCGATCGCGTCGGCCAGCACGTCCGCCACACTCGAGGTTCGGCCGATCACGCCGATCGCCTGGATGAACTCGGAGGCCACGGCGTAGGCGAGCACCGCCGGTAGGAGCCATCGACGCCGTGATCCGGCGAGTAGACCGGTGGTCGTCAGCGCGGCGAACAACGTCAAATGAATGACTTTGTCCGTACCGGGTATGGCAGGCGGAACGCCCGATTCCGGTATGAAGAGGATGATCAGGCTGACCAGAAACGCCGCCCCGAATGCCCATCGCCAGCGCCGCTCCGTGGTGCCGCTGACGCTCCGTGGCCAACGGTGCTGGTCAAGTGGCCTTGAGTGAGCTGGGGTGTCGCTGTCGATCAGCTCGCGCTCGTTCCCTAGCATCACTGCGACACCTTCCCTGACCCGTCCCCGTCACCTGAGGTTTGCCGTGCGTATCAGCCTTCGTCCAACCGAGGACGCGTTCTACGCCTTCTTCAGCCAGGCGGCCACCAACCTGGTCAAGGGGGCGGAGATCCTCGCGGAACTCAGTCTGCCCTCCCCCGACTATCAGTCGATCAACGACAGGCTCGTCGACACCGAGCACGCCAACGACGACGTCACCCACGAGATGCTGCGCAAGCTCAACTCGACCTTCGTGACGCCGTTCGACCGGGAGGACATCTACCGGCTCGGATCGACGCTCGATGACGTGATGGATCACATGGAGGCGGTCGGCAACCTGATCTACCTGTACGGCCTGTCGAAGCTCCCGTCGCTGCCGCGCGAGATGCACGAGCTGATCGAGGTGATCGGCACCTGTGCCAAGGTCACCGCGGAGGCGATGCCCCGGCTCAAGGCGCTGAAGGACCTCGAGGAGTACTGGATCGAGGTCAACCGCCTGGAGAACGAGGGCGACCGGGCGTACCGGATGCTGCTCGTCCGGCTGTTCAGCGGCGAGTACGACGCGCTGACCGTGCTCAAGCTCAAGGAGGTGGCCGACGAGTTGGAGGCCGCCATCGACGCCTTCGAGCACGTCGCGAACACGGTCGAGACCATCGCCGTCAAGGAGTCCTGACCGGTGGACCTGGTTGGCATCGTCATCGTCATTGGCTTGGCGATGGGCTTCAACTACACCAACGGCTTCCACGACGCCGCCAACGCGATCGCCACGTCGGTCTCGACCAGGGCGCTCACGCCGCGGGCCGCCCTGGTGCTGGCCGCGGTCGGCAACCTGCTCGGCTCGTTCTTCGGCGCCAAGGTCGCGGCCACCGTGGGCAAGGGGATCGTCGACCTGCCCGACGGGCACGACAGCCTGGTGGTGGTCGGCGCCGCCCTGTTCGGCGCGATCGCCTGGAACCTCATCACCTGGTACTTCGGGCTGCCGTCGTCGTCGTCGCACGCGCTGATCGGCGGCATGGTCGGCGCCGCGCTGGCGGCCGGCTCGGTGGTGCTCTGGCATGGCGTGCTGGAGAAGGTCGTCATTCCGATGGTCGTCTCGCCGGTCGTCGGCATGATCCTCGGCTACTTCGTGATGCTGGCGATCTACTGGATCTTCCGGCACAAGAACCCGGGCAAGCTCAGCCGCGGATTCCGCGCGGGCGCAGACCGTGTCGGCGGCCGCGATGGCGTTCGGCCACGGCATGCAGGACGCGGCCAAGACGATGGGCATCGTGGTGCTGGCGCTCAACGTCGGCGGCTACCACAACGGCACCGACATCCCGCTCTGGGTCTTCTTCCTCACCGCGGGCGTGCTGTCGATGGGTACCTACGCCGGCGGCTGGCGAATCATGCGCACCCTCGGCCGCAAGGTGATCGAGCTGGACCCGCCGCAGGGCTTCGCCGCCGAGACGACCGCCTCCCTGGTGCTGTACGTGGCGGCGATCGGCTACGGCGCGCCGATCTCGACCACGCACACGATCACGTCCGCGATCATGGGCGTCGGTGCGACCAAGCGGCTCTCCGCGGTGCGCTGGGGCGTGGCCACGAACATCGTGGCGGCCTGGGTGCTCACGTTCCCAGCCGCGGGCATCGTCGCGGTGCTGAGCTACTACGCGATCTCGCCACTCGTCTGAGGCCGGTGCCGGCCGGTGGCCAACGCTGCCGGCCGGCGCCCGCCTGCTGGCATCACAGCCCGAAACCGCCGCCGACCTGGCACGGCCCAGCGCAACGAACCGGCCAGCGCCCCGCCAGCATCCCGAAACGATGCGACGCAGCGGGCCGGCGCGCCCCGAGTGCGCGCCGGCCGGAATGCCCGGCTCAGCCGAAGCGGCCGGTGATGTAGTCCTCGGTGCGCTTGTCCGACGGGTTGGTGAAGATCTTCTGGGTGTCGTCCATCTCGACGAGCCGGCCGGGCTTGCCCACCGCGGCCAGGTTGAAGAAGCCGGTCCGGTCGCTCACCCGGGCCGCCTGCTGCATGTTGTGGGTGACGATGACGATCGTGTACTTCTCCTTGAGCTCCTGGATCAGGTCCTCGATCGCCAGCGTCGAGATCGGGTCCAGCGCCGAGCAGGGCTCGTCCATCAGCAGCACCTGCGGCTCGACCGCGATGGCCCGGGCGATGCACAGCCGCTGCTGCTGGCCGCCGGAGAGGCTGGCGCCGGGCTTCTTCAGCCGGTCCTTGACCTCGTTCCAGAGGTTGGCGCCCTTGAGCGCCTTCTCCACGATCTGGTCGAGCTTCGCCTTGCGGCTGCCGGCCCTGGAGCTTGCAGCCCGGCGACCACGTTGTCGTAGATCGACATCGTCGGGAACGGGTTGGGGCGCTGGAAGACCATGCCGATCGTGCGCCGGACGTTCACCGGGTCGACGTCGGAGCCGTAGATGTCCTCGCCGTCGAGCAGCACCTTGCCCTCGACCCGGGCGCCGGGGATCACCTCGTGCATCCGGTTCAGGGTCCGCAGCACGGTGGACTTGCCGCAGCCGGACGGGCCGATGAACGCGGTCACGCTCTTCGGCTCGACGTACATCGAGACGTCCTCGACGGCGAGGAAACTGCCGTAGTAGATGTTCAGGTCGGAGACGTCGATGCTCTTGGCCATGGGGGTTCCTCGGTCGTCTTCGGGGGTCAGCCGCGGGCTCGAGTGAACCGAGCGATGAGCCGGGCGGTCAGGTTGAGCAGCATGATGATGGCGATCAGGACGAGCGCGGCGCCCCAGGCCCGGTCGGACGGCCGGATGGTCGGCGTTGCCGGCGGCGATCTGGAACTGCTCGAAGATGAACGTCGGCAGCGACGCCTGCGGGTTGCTGTCTCGGCGGAGAAGCTGAACGGGTTGAAGTTGATCTTCTGGTTGATGCCGACCAGCAGGATCAGCGGCGCCGTCTCGCCCATCGACCCGGGCCACGCCGAGCATGACGCCGGTGACGATGCCGGCGAGCGCGGTCGGGCAGCACGACCTTGAGGATCGTGCGCCACTTCGGCACGCCCAGCGCGTACGACGGCCTCGCGCAGGTCCGCCGGGACCAGCTTGAGCATCTCCTCGGTGGACCGGATCGACCACCGGCAGCATCAGGATCGCCAGCGCCAGCGAGCCGGCCAGCCCGGACTTCTGGAAGCCGAGCGCGATGATCCAGAACGCGTAGATGAACAGGCCGGCGACGATCGACGGCACGCCGGTCATCACGTCGACGAAGAAGCTGACCGTGCGGCCGAAGCGGGTCCGGCCGCCGTACTCGACCAGGTAGATCGCGGCGAGGATGCCGAGCGGCACGGCGATCGCGGTGGCGATCAGCGGTCTGTTCCAGCGTGCCGACGATGGCGTGGTAGATGCCGCCGCCGGGCTCGTCCGGGTTGATCAGGAACATCGAGTGGGTCAGGAACGTGCCGTGTCCACGACGCCGATGCCCGCGCTTGACCGTGTACCAGAGGATCAGCACCAGCGGCACGACGGCCAGCAGGAACGCGGTGTAGACCAGCGTGGTGCAGAGCCGGTCGGCGGCCTGCCGGCGGCCCTCGACGCGCGAAGCTCGCCACCGACTGCACGAGCACGAATAGCTGACGCCGGTGAGCACCACGAAGTTCGGCGACCCGCGAACTCGCCGTACAGCGCCGAAGACCGCGGCGGAGCCAGGCCGATCGCCACCGGCCGCGACCGCGGGCAGCGCCCAGCTGGGCAGCTTCTGGCCGCGCAGGGCTTGCTCGATGCTCTGGCCGGCGCGGGAGTCGGAGGGGGCGGTGACCGTCATGTGCTCAGGCCTCCTGGTTCCGACGCCGGATGATCAGCTGGGCGAGCGAGTTCACGCCGAGGGTGATGAGGAACAGGCACAGGCCGGAGGCGATCAGCGCGCCGGTGCCGATCGTGCCGGCCTCGCCGTACTTCAGCGCGATGTTGGAGGCGAACGTGATGCCGCCGTTCTCGGTGATGTGCAGGTTGACGTCGTACGCGGCGGACAGGATGAGCGTGACCGCGAGCGTCTCGCCGAGCGCGCGGCCGAGGCCGAGGATCGAGGCCGACGATGACGCCGGCCGCGCCCGAACGGCAGCACCGCGATGCGGATCATCTCCCAGCGGGTGGCGCCGAGCGCCAGCGCTGCCTCGATGTTGGTCGCTGCGGCACCTGCGCGGAACACCTCGCGGGTGATCGCCGAGATGATCGGCAGGATCATGATCGCCAGCACCAGCCCGGCGGTGAAGAGCGACTGGTTGCCAGGGTCGGCGTCGGGCCGGTAATGCGAACACGCTGGTCCAGCCGAACCAGCTGGTCCAGCCAGAGCACCAGGCCGCCCAGGTGGTCGCGAGGAAGGCGAAGCCCCACAGGCCGAAGACGATCGAGGGCACGGCGGCGAGCAGGTCGACGACGTAGCGCGAGCGGCTTCGCCAGCCGCCGCGGCGCGTAGAAGCTGATGAAGAGCGCGATGCCGATCGCGACCGGCACCGCGATGATCATCGCGATGATGCTGGAGACCAGCGTGTCGGCGACCAGCGCGGCGATGCCGAAGATCACCGGCTGGCCAGGGTCGGCGTCCGGGAACCACTTGGTCTCGGTGAAGAAGTTGGCGTCGTTCTTCGCGCAGCGCGGGGATCGCCTGGTAGATCAGGAACGCGGCGATGGCCGCCATGATCACGAGCACCGAGGCGCTGGCGCCCACGGAGAGCCCGCGGAAGATCCGGTCACCGGGCCGGACAGCCGATCCGGAGATCGCTGACACCTGGTCGGGGGCCTCGTCGCCGGCCCGGCGGAGCTGGTTGGGCTGTTCTGCCATGGCTTCCTCGCCGCTCCCCGGCTCCCTCGTGAGGGCCGGCTGGCTGTTGAGCGTGTTCGAGAGGCCAGCTGATCGGCTGCGCCGGCCAGGGCCTCTCGAAGATGCTGTTATCCGGTCTCGGTGGGCCCTGCCGCTGTCCGCGGCAGGACCCACCGTCAAGCGTGAGCGCTGCTGGCTACGCGAGCGCGTCCACGGACTTGCGCACGTCGCCGAGCAGCTCGGCCGGGATCTGCGAGTAGCCGAGCTCGGTGAGCTCGGCCTGACCGTCCGCGCTGGCGGTGTACTTGAGGAACGACTTGACGAGCTTGGCCTGCTCGGCCGGCAGGCCCTTCTCGCAGGTGATCTCGTAGGTCACGAGCACCAGCGGGTAGGCGCCGGCGTCCTTGAGTCGAGTAGTCCAGCTTGAGCTTGATGTCGTTGCCCTCGCTGGCCCGCTCGGCCTTGGCGATGGCCTTGCCGACGCGTCTCGTCGCTGATCTCGACGGGCCCGCCGCCGAAGTCGATGCGCGGCGGCCTTGAGGCTGTTCTTCTTGGCGTCCGGGGCGTCGACGTAGCTGATGGCGCCGTCGGTGCCGGTCACGGTGGAGACGATGCCGGCCGAGTCGGGGGCACCCTGGCCGCCCGGGGCCTTCCACGCCTTGCCGGTGCCGTAGGTCCAGTCGGCAGCGGCCGACTTCTCCAGGAACTTGGCCAGGTTGTCCGTGGTGCCGGAGTCCTTGGAGCGGTGCACCGTGGTGATCGGTGGTCGCCGGCAGGGTCGCGCCCGTGTTGGCGGCCGCGATCGCCGGGTCGTTCCACTTGGTGATCTTGCCGCCGAAGATCTTCGCGATCACGCTCGGCGTGAGCGTCAGCTTGTCGACGCCCTTGACGTTGAAGACGATCGCGATCGGGCTGGCGACCATCGGCAGGTTGACGGCCTTGCCGTCCTTGCAGCGCGCGTCGGCCGCGGTCTGCTCCGCGTCCTTGAGCGCGGAGTCGGAGCCGGCGAACGCGACCTTGCCCGCACGTGAAGTCCTTGACGCCCTGGCCGGAGCCCTGGCCGTCGTAGGTGATGTTGGCGCCGCACTTGGTCGCGTAGTCGGTGATCCAGGCGGTGATGGCCGTCTTCTGGGCCGACGAACCCGACGCCGAGATCTGGCCGCTGGCGCAGTCCTGCTTGTCGCTCGCGGCCGTGGTGCTGGTGTCGGTGTTGTCCGAGCCACACGCGGCGAGCGCGAGCGCGCTGACCAGTGCGAGGCCGGCGATGGTGCTGTGCCGCTGGAGCTTCACGTGCGGTGTTCCCTCCGGGAATTGGAACCCAAGTCAGGGGTGACTGGGGCCGGCAGCATCGCCGGTCGTTCCCGAACGCTAGGCAGGCAAGGTTGCGCGCTTTCCGGGCACGGATGAACGCAGCATGAACACGACCCGACGGTCGGCCGGACATTGGACAGACCGGACATTGCCGTCAGGTGAACGCGCTGCCGCGCACCCTCAATCTAGCTTTTGACCTGGGGAAATGCGCCGATCAGCCGCGTCGGAACGCGATGTCGGTGCTCCACTTCGGAGAAGCCCAGCTTCTCGTACAGCGCGACCGCACGAGGGTTGCGACTCGTCCACGTACAACATGGCCTGGCTGAGTCCCTTGCCGCGCAGGTGGCGCAGGCCGGCGAGGGTGAGGGCGGGGCCGAGGCCCAGGCCCTGGGCGGCCGGGTCGACGCCGAGCACGTACACCTCGCCGATCGGCTCGTGCGCGTGGTCCTGGTCGGCGGCCGGGCCGCTGCGCGGACCGTGCACCTTGGTCCAGTGGAAGCCGAGCAGCGTGCCGTCGTCGGTCCGCTCGGCGAGCAGGAAGCCGGCCGGATCGAACCACGGCTCGGCCTCGCGCAGCTTGACCTCGCGCTCGCTCCAGCCGCCCTGGTCGGGGTGGTCGGCGAAGGCGCGGTTGTTCAGCGCGGTCCAGGCCTCCTCGTCCTGGCCGACGACGAAGGTGCGCAGCCGGACGTGCTCCGGGAAGACCGGCGCCGGCACGGGCGCGTACAGCGAGCGGCGCATCTGGAACAGCACCCGGGAGCGCTCGAAGCCGAGCGTGCGCGGCCAGCGCGGCGGCCGCCGGGTGCTCGCCGTGGGCCCAGAGCCGCAGCCGGCCGTCCGGACTCGCGGCGAGCGCCGCCTCGACCAGCAGCCGGCCGAGCCCGTGCCGGCGGTAGTCGGGGTGGACGGCGAGCTCCGCGCTGGAGCCCTCGACGGCGTCGGTCACGTCGAGGTGCGCGTAGCCGGCCAGCCGTCGCCGTCGTGGATCAGCAGGTGCCGGACGTCCGCGTCGCCGCCGTGCCGCAGGTGCAGCACGATGTGTTCGGACAGCGGATACGCGCCGTCCGCGTCGCCGGCGGCGGTCATCAACGCGAAGACGTCCGCCACCTGCTCGGCCGACAGCCGGGTGAGGACTTCGACCTGGTCAGCGCTGTTCACCCGGCTGACGCTACCGGGGCGATGCCAGCGGTGAACCGGATCAGACCCGGGCGAGGTCGTTGTCCGAGAGCGGCCGGGTCGGCGGGGTGACGAACTTGTAGCCCACCTGGCGGACGGTGCCGATCAGCGCCTCGTGCTCGCTGCCGAGCTTGGCCCGCAGCCGCCGCACGTGGACGTCCACGGTCCGGGTGCCGCCGAAGTAGTCGTAGCCCCAGACCTCGCGGAGCAGTTGGTCACGGGTGAAGACCCGGCCGGGGTGCTGGGCCAGGAAGCGCAGCAGCTCGAACTCCTTGTACGTGAGGTCGAGCGGGCGGCCCTTGATCTTGGCGCTGTACGTCTGCGGGTCGATGGTCAGCTCGCCGGCGCGCACCACGCCGGGCTCGTCCGGGTTGTCCGCGTCGCCGATCTTGCCGGTGGCGAGCCGCAGCCGCGCCTCGATCTCGGCAGGGCCGGCGGTGACCAGCAGGATGTCGTCGACGCCCCACTCGGCGGTGAGCGCCACGAGGCCACCCTCGCCGAGGACGGCGAGCAGCGGCACGGTCAGCCCGGTGGTGCGCAGCAGGCGGCAGGTGCCGCGCGCGCCGACCAGGTCGTTACGGGCGTCGACCAGCACGACGTCGGGGCTGGGACCGTTGAGCAGCGACTTGAGATCCCGGGGCGCGATCCGCACCGTGTGCGCGAGGAGTTCGAGGGCCGGGAGGACCGGGGCGGCGTCTGTCGCCGTGCCCGCCGTCATCAAGAGGATTTCCACGGCAACCACACCTTTCGGCGAACGTCCGAGGACATTCCTGGATCGTTACAGGTCGGGCCGCGCTGCCCATCAAGGCCGACCACGACGATGTGGCCGGTTGCCAGCGAGAATACAGGCCGTAAACGGTTCCGGTCTCGTGGAACAGATCACAGCCTGCTGCGGAAACATGTGCGTAACGTGGCGACGCGGTCGAACCCGCGCATCTCGGCGACGCCGGACGGACCGCCGGGTGCTGGATCGCCCCCGCCGCACGCGTGATTTCGGCCGCGCCGCGCCGGTCCGCGGCCGGTCTGGCACGATCGCCACGTGAACGAGCGAACCAGCCGGTGCGGTAGCGGCCAACGAGCGGTCCCCGCACGCCGTGAGGTGGGGCGCGTGAGCGAGCGAACCAGCGAATAGGCACAGCTGCCCCGCTCGTGGGGCTGCCTCGCGCAGCGAGGTGGACTCATGAGTGTCGAGCGGTTGGACGGCGACACGCACCTGGATTCCGCGGATGGAACGGCCGTCGCTGGTGCCGACGCTGGTGGCGGCCGGCGGCGCCGCGGTCCTGACCGGGCTGTTGCTCGGTGCGGCGCAGATCGCCAGCGCCGTGTTCGCCGGCGTGGTCCTCGTGGTGCAGGTGCTGCTGGTCGTCGCCTGGTACCGCGGGGTGCGGACGCCGGGCCGGATCGGCGTCGCGGTGGTGGCCGGCGGTGCCGCGGTGGCCGCCGACGTGGTGCTGCTCTACGCCGACGACGCCACGGTCGGCCCGCTGGCCGGCGTGATCGCGGTCGCCTTCGGGGCCGCGATCGTGACCCAGCTCGTGCGCGGGGTGGCACGACGGCACGTCACCGAGGCGTTCGGTTCGACGATGACGCTGGTCGTGGCCGTCGCGTCGCTCGCCACCATGATCTCGCTGGACCGGCAGAGCGGCGGACCCGGCTTGCTGGGCACCTGCCTCGCGGCCGCCGGCGCCGGGATGGTCGTGGCCCGCCTGGTCGATCTGGTCAAGCCGGGTCCGAACGTGCACTACGCGGTGCCGCGTGGCGTGGTCGGCATCGCGGCCGGGAGCCTGGCCGGCGCGGTCGCGGCCGTCGTCGGGGCGGTCTTCAGCGACTCGCTGTCGCTGCCCCTCGCCGCGCTCGCCGGGTGGGGAGTGGCCCTCGCCGGTATCCTCGCTGACCTCGGGGTCGGCTATGCGAGCGCTGGCAAGGCGCTGGTCGGTGAGGAGCCGGAGGCGTCACCGCTCCGGCCTCTCCTCGGCCCGCTGCTCGGGCTGGCGGTGGCCGCCCCGGCCGGTTACGTCTTCGGGCTCGTGCTGCTCAACTGAGCCGGCCACGGGGTCGGCCGGAGGTGCGCCCCGATCGCCTGGCGGTGGTCGTCGGGTCGGCCGGGCTCGATCCAGAGGTTCGACGAGAGGCGGCGGAGTTGGCACGGGAAGCTGGTCATCGCAAGCGGCGGCGGAGCGGCTGTCTCGGCGCCCTGGTCGCCCTGCTCGTGCTGTTAATGGTCGCGCTGGTCGTGGTCGACCGGGTCGCGGCGGGGGTGGCGGAGCGGCGGCTGGCCGACGAGGTGGCCACGGCCGCCCGGGACCAGAACTCCCAACCGGACGGCACGTCGGCCGAGATCGGCGGCTTCCCGTTCCTGACCCAGGTCTGGAGCGGCGAGTACGACGGTGGCCGGATCGGGCTGCAGACGCTGCGCACCCCGCAGCTCACGATCGCCAACGTGGACATCAAGATCACCAAGCTCCGGGTGCCACGGGACGTGCTGTTCGGCGCCGAGCCGCACGACATCACGGCGGACCGGATGCGCGGCTCGGCGACGGTCTCGCTGACCGAGCTCGCCACCCGGCTCGGCATGCCCGGGCTGAAGATCTCCGGTGCCGGCAGCCGGGTCTCGTTCACCGCGCCCGCCGAGTTCGCGGGCTTCACGGCGCAGGTGGCCGGCACGGCCGACGTGCGGCTGCAGGGGTCGAGGGTCTTTCTCGAGGTGCGTGACCTGAGCGCCAACGGCACCCAGCTTCCGCAGCAGGTGCTCAACCTGATCCGCTCTCAGCTGGCCGCCGGGGTCACCATTCCCCAGTTGCCGTACGCGCTGCGGCTCACCGGTATCGGCGTCGACGGCGACAAGGTGCGGGTACAGGCGGCGGCCGACAACGTGCCGCTGGTGCGCTGACGGTAGCGTCCGACCTCGAACGAGAGTGAGGACGCGATGGAGATCGGCCGGATCGTCGGTGCGCTTGCTGACCTGGCGCCCGGTCCGACCGGGCCGGTGCTGGACGTGGCCAAGGGATCGCAGCCGTTCGTCTGGGTGGACGCCGGGCTGACCGACGGCAAGGCGCAATCGGTGGGGTCTGGTCGGGACGTCACAAAACTGGCCGCGATCGACGCGCTGCACCGGGACGAGCGGCTGCTCCGGCTCGGCGCCTACTTCGTCTGGGGCACCGGCACTTTCGGCGACAGCACGGCCAACCGATCGGTGCGGCTGCCGCTGGTGACGCTGCCGGTGCGGCTGACCGGCGGGGAGTTTCGGGGCTTCCGGTTGGTGCCGGCGGGCGACCTGGAAATCAGCCCGGTTGTTGCGCCAGGTGAGTTCGAGACGCGGCTGGAACTGGTTGGCGGCGCCGATCCTGGCTGGCTGCGGGAGGCAGCCGCCGCGGCCGGCTTCCAACTCGCTGACGTGCTGCCCCGGCGACCAAACCGCTTCCCGGATCAGCTGTTCGGGGTGACCGCCGCCGCGCTCTTCGTCTCGCGCAACCTGTACGCCCCCGACCTGCGCGGCACGCTGCGCTCCTGGGCTTCCCGCGCCGGGCTGGACCAGACAGCGCTGGCCGCCGTCTACGGCCTGGACAGCGACCTGGAGGCGCCGGCCGCCGAGAACACGACCGAGGCCCTGCGGTCGCCGCTGCCACTGAACGCCGCGCAGCGGGAGGTCGTCCGCCGGTCCAGGACCGAACGGATCGTGGTGGTCTCCGGCCCGCCTGGCAACGGCAAGAGCCATGCGGTGGTCGCCGCCGCCATCGACGCGGTGGACCGTGGCCTTTCGGTGCTCGTCGCGGCTCAGTCCACCCACGCGGTGGACGCCCTTGGCGAACTGCTGCGGCGGTACCCAGGCCCAGTGCCGGTGCTCTTCGGGGACGCCGAGAAGCGGGACGTGATCTCCACCGAACTCACGGCCGGGCTGGGGCAGGGCCACGGCGGGGGCGCGGTGGCGACGGGAGAGGCAGCGGCTGCGGCGGCGGTGGCCAGGGTCGAGCGGCTGGAAGAGGCGCTGACGGCCGCGCTCGACTACGAGCAACGCGCCGAGCGCGCCGGACGGTGGGGTCCGCTGCTGCCCGCGCTGGAGTCGGATGCACCGGCGATCGCCGCCCCCGACCTCGATCTGGCCGGCATCGAGGCGCTGCTCGACCGGGCCCAGGAACCGGCCGACGGGTGGTGGCGCGGGTGGCGTCGCGGTCGGGCCGAGCGGGCACTGCGCCGGCTGCTGCGGGCTCGTGCGGGGACATCGCTCGATCGACTGCGGACAGTGCTGGAGGCGGCCGGCGATGTCCGCGCCGCGGCAGAACTCGCCTCTCGGGGCGGCACCGAGCTCGGCCCGGTCTGGGACGAGCTGGACGCCGCCGACGCCGCCTTGGCCGAGGCGCTCGGCCAGGCGGTGAACCTGCGGGCCCGCAGCGGACGGCGCTGGAACGGCGACGGCCGGCGCGCGGTGTCGGCGCTGGCTGCCGCCCTGCGATCCAGCCGGAGCCAGCGGCGGCAGGCGTTGACCGCGTTGGACGGGCCGGCCCTGGTGCGGGCGCTGCCGCTCTGGGTCGGCACGGTCGCCGACGTGGAGGACCTGTTGCCACCGACGCCTGGCCTGTTCGACCTGGTGATCGTCGACGAGGCCTCGCACGTGGACCAGGTCAGGGCGGCACCGGTGCTGGCCAGGGCCAAGCGGGCGCTGGTGATCGGCGATCCGAAGCAGCTCCGGTTCGTCTCGTTCATCGCGGACGTGGACGTGGCCGCCACACTGGACCGACATGACCTGGGCACACTCGCCGACCGGCTGGACGTCCGGCGGAGCAGCCTCTTCGATGTGGCCGCCGGCTCGACCGCGGTGACCTGGCTCGACGAGCACTACCGTTCGGTGCCGCACCTGATCGAGTTCTCAGCCCGTCGCTTCTACGGCGGCCGGATCTCGCTGGCGACCCGGCATCCGCGGAACGAGGAGACGGACGCGATCGACGTGATCCGGATCGGGACGGCCGCCGGGTCCTTCGAAGCGGCCGACGACAGCGCGGGGGCCGTGGAAGTCGCGGCCGTCGCCGAGCAGATCCGCAAGCTCGCCGCGGCCGGCGTGACCGGCATCGGCGTGGTCACCCCATTCCGCAGCCAGGCGGACGCGCTGGAGGCCATGCTGGTCAGCGACTTCCCGCTCGCCGAGATCGACCGGCTGGGCTTGCGGGTGGGCACCGTGCACGCATTCCAGGGCAGCGAGGCCGATCACGTGATCGTGTCGCTCGGCCTCACCGACGCCGACTCGACCGGTCGCCGCCGATTCGCCAGCGACCCCAACCTGTTCAACGTGATGACCACGCGGGCTCGGCGGCGGCTGTTGGTCGTGACTGAGCTGACCGGCGCGAACGGCCTGGTGGGCGAGTACCTGGCCTACAGCGAATCACCACCGGCCGCTCCCTTCTCGGGGAATCCGGCGGACGGCTGGGTGGGTGCGCTCGCCACCGAGCTGGTGCGGGCCGGGCTGAGCACCCGGGCGAGATACCCGGTCGGGAAGTGGCGGGTCGACCTCTGTGTCGGCGACGGTGCGGACGCGATGGCGCTGATCTGCGGTCCACATCCGGACGGGGCCGGCCGCCCATGTCGAGCGCCACCGCACGCTGCGCCGAGCGGGCTGGCAGATTGTCGAGGCATTCCCCAGCCGGTGGGGCGGGGCGGCCACCCGGGCCGCGGTGGAGCTGGCGGCCAGCCGGTAACGGGAGGGCCGAGCGAGGGGAGGCCCCGCGCCCGTCCAGCGGGAGCGTGTGGACGGACGCGGAGCGGCTATCGGGGTGGTTCGTCGATCAGAACTCGAAGACCGAGCCCTTGGCCTGGATCAGCGTGCAGCGGTTCGAGAAGGTCTGGCGGTAGCTGGTCTGCCGGCCGCGCCAGACTCCGCTCACGGTGACCGTGACCGGCTGGTACTCCTTGGTGCACATCCGGTCCGGGCCGGCCAGCGCGGCGAAGTCGCCGTTCACGCTGACGATCTCGGTGCACGCCTCGGCGGCGGCCGGGTGGTCGCCACCCTGCGGCTCGCAGCGGAGCGTCGCGGCGCGCTGGACGGTGGTCGCGTCCTCGCCGTAGCCGATGCTCATCACGAGGGCGGACGGTGCGTAGAGGCTGCGGGTCGCCTGCTCGGGCTGAGCCTGAGCGACCGCGGCGGGGGCGAGAACGCCGACGAGAGAGAAGAGACCGATGGCTCCGGTGAGCAGCCGTCGTTGATAACGCACAGCAATATCCCCTTAGGGTGGAGGAAGAACCGGCCTTGTCATCGGGACGGTTCTTGTGGAGCCGAACCGATAACGCCGTGTGGGCAGGTGATCACCGACGGCGAAGTTATCGGTGGACGGCTATTGCGGTCAAACGCATCTGGTGCCGTGAGATTTGTGTCACATCATGAGCGCGACGGTGATTCTTTGCGCCAGCAAGAAGTAGCTCGCGAAAGGTTGCGGCTCGGCGGCCACAGGCGGTGACGGTTGCGAGGGCTCGTCTCGGTTCGAGCCTCGTCGTCCTGCGCCAACCCGTGCTGGGCGTCGACGGATACTACGCAGAGTTAACGCCGTTTCGGCGACCCCGTAGCGCCCGGGTGGTCGGTCGGCGACGGCGATCGGCGCGATGGGCGCCGACGCGCCTCGACGGTGCCGCAGCGCGTGCCACCCCCTCGCGGGAGCCGCGAGCGGGTCCGGGCCCCGACGCGGAGCGGCCGCGAGCCGCAAGGGTCCCCGCGTCCACCCGGGCGGGGTGCGGCCCAGGAGGGCCGCCCGCGGCGCGCGACGGCCACCCCGGGGTTGCGGTTCAATTCCGCCCTCAGAGGGCGGAATTGAACCGCAACGGGGGGAAGGTTCGGCGGGGCTGCGGCGTTGGGCAGAGCATGTGGCGTGTTCTGGTGCTGGTCGGGCTGCTCGCGGGAGCCACCCTGTTCGGGCTGTGGTGGCGGTCCCGCAACGGCAAGATCGCCGCGACGGCCAGCCCCGCCGAAACCGCCAGCCCGGCCAGCCCTGCCGAAACCGCCAGCCCAGCCGAAACCGCCAGCCCAGCCGAAGCCGCCGCCGCGCAGCCGGACGAGCACCGGCACTGGACGCGAACTCGGGTTCGACCCGGCCGAGGCGCAGGTGACGCTCGTGCAGTTCTCCACCGCGTTCTGCCAGCCGTGCCGCGCGACCCGGGGGATCCTGGCCGACGTGGCCGCCGTCCGGCCGGGCGTCCGGCACGTCGAGGTGGACGCCGAGTCGCATCTGGAGATCGTCCGGGCGCTGGACATCCGGCGGACCCCGACGGTGCTGCTCGTCGACGCCGCCGGCCGTATCGTGGGCCGGGCCTCCGGTCAGCCCCGCAAGGCCGAGGTGCTCGCGGCCACCGCCGCCGTCGGCGCCTGACTCGCGCGGCCGCCGCCTGACCCGCGCCGGCCTGCCATGCGCGGCAAAAGCCGTCAATGGGTGAGACAGATCTCCCGAATAGCGGGATGACCAGGAGGGCCTGTCCTGGTAGCCTCTCTGTTCATGAGCTCCCTGCTCACCAAGCGCCGCGCGGTTGACCTCTGCCGCGTCGGTAGCTCCCAGTGTCGCCCGGCGTGACCGGGCGGTCCTTCGCGTGCGCTGACGCTTTCTAGCTCCCACGTTCCGCCCTGACGACGACGTCCTTCGACTAAGTCAGGAGCATTTGGCATGTCCTCCTCGGATCCTCCGGTAGACCCACGCGGCCCGCGCTTCGCGGCCTGGGTCACCGCCGCGGTACTCGCCGTCACGCTGCTCACCAGTAGCGGCTGGCTGCTGCTCGCCCAGACCGCCGTGTTCGCCATCGGTGCGTTCATCGGTCTGCGCTACGCCCCTTACTCGTTCCTCTTCCGCAAGCTCATCGCGCCCCGGCTGGCCCCCACGACCACCCGGGAGGCGGCGGCTCCGCTGCGCTTCGCGCAGGGTGTCGGGTTCGCGTTCGCCGCGGTCGGCACCGTCGGCTACCTGAGCGGCTTCCTCGCGCTCGGCGTGGTCGCCACCGGCTTCGCGCTGGTCGCGGCATTCCTCAACGCAGCCTTCGGCCTCTGCCTCGGCTGCGAGACCTACCTGCTGTTCCGTCGCCTCACCACCAAGGGAGCTCCCGCATGAGCCGCGAATCCGCCCTCGTCTCCGCCGATTGGGCAGAGAAGAACCTCGACACCGAGAAGGTCGTCTTCGTCGAGGTGGACGAGGATGTCTCCGCCTACGACACCGGCCACATCCCCGGCGCGGTCCGCGTCGACTGGAAGACCGAACTGCAGGACCAGGTCCGCCGCGACTTCGTGAACAAGGAGCAGTTCGAGGCGCTGCTCTCCAGCAAGGGCATCGCGAACGACGACACCGTCGTGCTGTACGGCGGCAACAACAACTGGTTCGCCGCGTACGCCTACTGGTACTTCAAGCTCTACGGTCACGCCGACGTGAAGCTGCTCGACGGCGGCCGCAAGAAGTGGGAGCTCGACGGGCGCCCGCTCACCAAGGACGTCGCCGAGCGTCGCGGCCGCCGCGTACTCCGCCGTGCACGACCAGGACCTCTCGATCCGGGCGTTCCGGGACGAGGCCGTGGCCGCGATCGGCACCCTGAACCTGGTCGACGTCCGCTCGCCCGACGAGTTCTCCGGCAAGCTGCTCGCCCCGGCGCACCTCCCGCAGGAGCAGTCGCAGCGTCCCGGCCACATCCCCGGCGCGCTCAACGTGCCGTGGAGCAAGGCCGCGAACGAGGACGGCACCTTCCGCACCGACGAGGAGCTGCGCACGCTCTACGTCGAGGAGGGCCTGGACGAGAGCAAGGACACCATCGCCTACTGCCGGATCGGTGAGCGCTCCAGCCACACCTGGTTCGTGCTCAAGGAGATCCTCGGCCACGAGAACGTGAAGAACTACGACGGCTCCTGGACCGAGTACGGCTCGCTCGTCGGCGTGCCGATCGAGCTCGGTTCCGGCAAGGAGGCCTGACATGTGCGGCGCCCCCACCCAGGGCCAGACCCTCGACCAACTCAGTGCTGAAGGAGTAGACGTGGCCAAGGAAACCGTCATCCAGGGCGTCGTGACCGCGGGCGGCGCCCCGGTGCCGAGCGCGTACGTGCGGCTGCTGGACGGATCGGGCGAGTTCACCGCCGAGGTCGTCTCGTCGGCCACCGGTCAGTTCCGGTTCTTCGCCGCGCCCGGTTCGTGGACGCTGCGCGCGCTCTCGAAGCAGGGCAACGGCCAGCTGTCGGTCTCGGCCGATCTGGGCATCAACGACGCGGAGCTCGTGCTCGCCGTCTGAGTTCAGCCGGTACGACCTGAGTCAGCCAGTACGACCGCCGAGGGGCGGCACGCCGGGAGTGCGTGCCGCCCCTCGCCGCGTCCAGCCACCCGGTCGATGCCGGGCCGATACGCCGCGTGATCTGGCTCCGTGTGAGCGGTCGGCTTCATTACGCAATGTGAGCGCTGTCATCGGGGTGGGGAACAGGTACGCCTACGGGGAGTTTCCCCGTGCCGGGGACGGGAACTGAGCGTGAGACTGGTAGCCAACATCCGGTAGCCAGCAGAGGTGCTACATGTGCAGGCATCAGCCGCCTTGTCCGTCGTCTATCGCCGCCGACCACCACGCGGCTCGCGTGGTAGTCGCCCACCCCTCGCAGGGGTGGAGCCTGCTCTGCAACGGCGTGGTGATCTTCGAGGACACCGGTGAGCTGCTTCCGGACGGACGCGTCGTCGCTCCGCACCGTCCGATTCTGCCGATCCCGATCGGGGTCTGCTGAGCCTGAACCGACGGCCCGTGTTCACCCCTCGACTCGAATGAGGACCGACCCGAGAACCTCCAACTTGGTCCCGGACGATCAGCCAGAGCAGCCCCCGCGCGACGGCGTTCTCGACCGGCGGCCTCCTCCGGCTGGCTAGCTCCCCACTAGCCGGTCCGGTGCGGCGCCAGGGCGTGGCCGACAAAGGATCCCCTTCCTTGACCGTCGGCCGCGCCCTCGGCGTGCCCGCGATCGCCGATCCGCTGCGTCACGGGGGCCGTTGCGGGCGGCCCCCAGCGGCTAACGTTGTGGGGATGGTCACCACGGCCGCGCGGGCGGTCGCGCTGAGCAACCTGCCCGCGGATGTCACGAGCTTCGTCGGTCGCCGGCACGAGCTGTCGGAGGCCAAACGGTTGCTGTCCGCCGCGCGGCTGGTGACCCTGACCGGGCCCGGCGGGGTCGGCAAGACCCGGCTCGCGCTGCGGGTGGCGGCCGAGGTGCAGCGCGCCTTTCCGGACGGTGTGTGGCTGGTCGAGCTGGCCGAGCTGCACGACCCGGACCTGCTCGCCCTGACCGTGGCCGAGACGCTCGGTCTGCACGATCAGCCCGTGCCGCTGGGGGTCTCCGCCCTCGCCCGCTACCTCGCCAACCGCCGGCTGCTGCTCGTGCTGGACAACTGCGAGCACCTGGTGGACGCCTGCGCCGAGCTGGCCGACGCGCTGCTGCGGGCCTGCGCCGACCTGCGCATCCTGGCCACCAGCCGACAGCCGCTGGGCATCACCGGCGAGGCGACCCTGCCGGTGCCGCCGCTGTCGGTGCCCGGCCTCGATCGGGTCGTCTCGGCCGCCGGGCTGGTCCAGTACGAGGCGGCGAACCTGCTGGTCGACCGGGCCGCCGCGGTCCTACCCGGGTTCACCGTGGACGCGGAGAACTGCGAGGCGGTGGCACGGCTGTGCCAGTCGCTGGACGGGATCCCGCTGGCGATCGAGCTGGCCGCCGTCCGGCTGCGGGTGCTCTCCCTGGACCAGATCGTCAGCCGGCTCACCGACCGGTACCGGCTGCTGACCACCGGAAGCCGCAGCGCGCCGCCCCGCCAGCAGACCCTGCGGGCGCTGATCGACTGGAGCTACGAACTCTGCTCCCCGGCCGAACGCACCCTCTGGGCCCGGCTCGCGGTGTTCTCGGGCGGCTTCGAGCTGGATGCCGCGGAGGTGGTGTGCAGCGGCGACGGTATCGAGCCGGACGCGGTCTTCGACCTGGTGGCCTCGCTCGTAGACAAATCGATAATCGTGCGGGACGAGCAGGACGGCCGGACCAGGTACCGCTTGCTGGAGACGATCCGCGAGTACGGCGAGGAGAAGCTGCGGGACATCGGCGAGCTGGGCACCCTGCTGCGCCGGCACCGAGACTGGTACGCCGCGCTGGCCGCCCACACCGACCGGAACTGGTTCGGCCCGGACCAGGCCTCTGTCGATCCGCCGGCTCCGCAGCGAGCACGCCAACCTCCGGACCGCGCTGGAGTACTGCCTCACCACCGAGCAGCACGGCGAGCCTGCCCAGCGGCTGGTCGCCGATCTGGAGAACTACTGGTTCATCCAGGGGTATCTCGGCGAGGCGCAGGCACTGGCTCGGGCGTGCCCTGGCCAACGACAGCGAGCTGGGCCGGGCCCGGGTGCGGGCGCTGCGGGTGCACGCCTGGCTCGGCGTGCTGCACAGCCGACCCGCTCGCGCCGACGGATCTGGCCGAGGCCCGTGGCCTGGCCGAGCAGCTCGGCGATCCGCTGGAGCTCGCGTACATGGTCCACATCGAGGGCGAGGTGGCGCTCTTCGCCGGGGACCTGCGCAGGGCGCTCGGCGCTCCTGACCGAGGCGGTGGCCGGGTTCCGCGCGGTCGGGGCCCGGAGCGGGGAGATCTGGGCGCTGATGACGCTCGGCCTGGTGCACGGATTGCTCGGCCATCGGCAACTCGCCGAGGAGGCGTTGGACGAGTGCTTGGCCGTGACCTCGGCGCACGGCGAGCAGCTCTGGCGGTCGCACACGCTCTGGGTGCTGGGCCTGCTGGCGTGGCGGGACGGCGACCTGGCCAGTGCCGACGCGATCCAGAAGGAGAGCGTGCAGCTCAAGCGGCATCTCGGCGAGCAGCTCGGGTACGCGCTCTGTCTGGAGGCGCTGGCCTACATCGCCGGCAGCGAGCGGCGGCACGAGCGGGCGGCGCGACTACTGGGGGCGGCCGACCGGGTCTGGCGGGCGATGCACGTCTCGGTCGTCGGTCTTCGCCGGCCTCGCGACGTTCCACGAGGCCTGCGCGGACCAGGCCCGCAGGCAGCTCGGCACCGCCGGCTTCGAGGCCGCGTTCAGCGCCGGTGGCCAGCTCGGCGCGCTGGACGCGGTGGAGTTCGCGCTGGAGGAGCGGGCGTCGGCCGAGGCGCCCTCGCCCGTCGTGGAGACGCCGCTGACCCGACGCGAGCACGAGATCGCGGGCCTGGTCGCCGAGGGGCTGAGCAACCGTGAGATCGCGTCCCGGCTGGTCATCGCCCAGCGCACCGCCGAGGGTCACGTCGAGCACATCCTCAGCAAGCTCGGCTTCACGTCCCGGGTGCAGGTGGCCGCCTGGTACGCCGAACAACGCCCCAGCTGAGCCAGTCCCGGCCCCGCCGCCGGCCAGCGGCCCCCACCCCGCGCTTCGGGCGACATTTTCTCGGCTATAACCGAGAAAATGTCGCCCAAAGGGACAAGGGGTAGCTAGGGCTGGGGCGGGCGGCCGCACTTGCCGAGCTCGGCCGCGTGGTCGTCCAGGAAGAAGTTCGGCCGCAGCTGGGTCTCGTCGTAGTAGCGGTGGTAGACCGGGGTGGCGCTGCCGGAGAGCGGCGGCACGATCCAGCTCCACTGCGCCGGCACGATCCGCCCGGCCCGCTCCTCCTTGTCCAGGTGGGTGAGGAACCGGCGGGACTCGGTGTGGTGGTCGGCGATCTTCACCTCGGCCACCGCGAACGAGTGCAGCACCGCGCGGTTCAGCTCGACCAGCGCGCGGTCGCGCCACAGCGTCGCCTCGGTGCTGGTGTCCAGGCCGAGCCGGCGGGCCACCTCGGGCACCAGGTCGTACCGGTTGTCGTCGGCGAGGTTGCGGGAGCCGATCTCCGTGCCCATGTACCAGCCGTTGAAGGGGGCGAACGGATAGTTGATGCCGCCGATCTCCAGCCGCATGTTCGAGATCGCCGGCACCGCGTGCCAGCGCATGTCCAGCTCGGCGAACCAGGCGTGCTCGGGGTGCTGGAGCCGGACCTCGAGGATCGCGTCCTCGGGCAGCTCGTGCAGGTGCGGCCGCTCGCCCGGCACGTCGATGACCAGCGGGAGGATGTCGAACGGAGTGCCCTTGCCGATCCAGCCGAGCCGCTGCACCGCCGCCGTGAAGTCCACGTAGCGGGGGTCGCCGATCACCTCGCCGGACTCGGAGCGGTAGCCGGCGTACCGGATGAGCTGTTCGTTCCAGACCCGGCTGTAGGGACGGCCCGGCATGGCTGGCGCGAAGATCGAGATGGTCGGGCCGGATCCGGCCGCCGTTGGTGGCCTCGTGCAGATGCGTGACGAGGTGGCCGCTGATCTCGTCCGGGGTGCGGGCGCCGCGCCGGTCCAGTACGCGCAGGCTGTTCCAGTAGAGGCGGCCGATGCAGCGACTGCTGTTGCGCCAGGCGACCCGGGCGCCGAACTCGAGCTCGCCGGCCGTGTGCAGGTAGGTGCCGATCCGATCGATCGTGCCGAGTACCTGGTGCAGCCTCGGTTCCAGCGGACCGGCGCTCGGGCACTCCAGGTGGTACTGGCGTAAGAACTCCTCCGCGGCGTCGCGCTCGACTTCGCCGTAGAGCGCCGGGGTCAGGGGGGCGCTGGCCGTCCGGTGCGAGGCAGAGCTCGCTCTCCGGGGTGGGCAACGACCCCGACCTATGGCTCGTGCCTGGGCAGATCCGCGGTGCGGCGATGGGAACGTCGGAGCCGGTGCTGAAAGCGAGCTGCCGCATCTGAGTTCGACCACCCATCGCGAGGAAGACAGTTGCTTCTGGTTACGGCACTGTTGCAGAAGGTCATGTCAACGCGCGAGGCTTTACGAGAAAAGGAACCAATTGGTCCGTGCGGTCGGTCCCGAAATGCCCGGAGAGTAGTTAGTAGACGACTGCCTGTACGCCGTCGCGAAGAATCTCCTCCACAAAAGCCGCAGCGCCGGCAATTCGCACCCCGAGCAGCAGTTGCGACTCGGTGATTTCCCGCCGGACCGCGCACTGGGCGCAGAGGGTGACCCGTCCACCCGCGCGCAGGGCGTCGAGGAGGTCGGGCAGCGGTGCCGAGTGCGCCAGGGTGAACTTCGCGGCCTCGCCTGGCAGCGAGAACCAGGCCGCCTCGCCGGTGAGCCAGAGCGAGACATCGACGCCGGAGGCGAGGGCGGTCGCAGCGACGGTGAAGGCCTGGGCGCAACGCTCCGGAGCGTCCGTGCCGACCGTGACCTTGACGACCAATGAGCGTGGCATGGGGCCACCTTAAGGGGCATTGCGGAAAGTCCGACGAAGCCCGTCGGAACCGCGCAGCTCGTGATCGGACAGACGCAGGCAGTGATCTTCACCTCGGCTTCCCGGCGCGCGGGTCGGGGTAGGGCCGAGCCGCGGTCTAGACTGCCGACGTGCTCGAAAACTTCTTCCTCTGTCTGCTGGTCGCGGCGTTCGCCGTCATCGGCTGGTTCTCGTTCTACGTGGTCTACCGCCTCTATCAGGGTCAGCGCTGACGTGATCGGCGCATACCCCTTCGAGGAGACGCACGACCTGCGCAGCGGCCCGGACCTGCACCCCTCCCTGCTCGGCCTGCTGCCGTTCGTCGGCGTCTGGCGCGGGGTGGGCAAGGGCGGCTACCCGACGATCGAGGATTTCGACTACGCGCAGGAGGTCCGGTTCAGCCACGACGGCCGGCCGTTCCTCGCCTACGAGTCGCGCACCTGGATCCTGGACGCGGAGGGCAAGCCGGTCCGCCCGGGCTCCCGTGAGGTCGGCTGGTGGCGACCGCAGCCCGACGATTCGGTCGAGGTGCTGATCACCAACCCGACCGGCATCGCGGAGATCTACGTGGGCCAGGTCGACGGGCTCAAGGTGGAGATGTCGACCGACGTGGTCGCGCGTACCTCCACAGCCAAGGACGTCAACGCCAACCACCGGCTGTACGGAATCGTCGAGGGCGCGCTGCTCTACGCCGTGGACATGGCCGCCATGGGGCACCCGTTGACCGCGCACCTCTCCGCCAAGCTGGACCGCGTCGCCGGCTGATTGGGTCGAGGCCAACGGCCGGCTCAGTGTGAGGGCATTAAAAAGCCCCCGAGCCTTCTCCGTGGGGAGGTGTCGATTGGACAAGTCGACGGCTCGGGGGCCCGGTAGTTTCCAGGTAGTGCCAGCCGCCATCACGAGCGGTCGGTACAACCGGGTCCGGTAGGACAGCGGCTAGCTGGAAGCCACCTCACGAGTCCGATTCGTACTCAAATCAGGACCACCTCCTTTCCCATGTAAAACGGGACGCTACCTCGCGCCAGAGACCTCGGCAACGGGATTAGCAGGAGTTTCGCCCACAGCTGGATTCGAGCGTCAGACCGCGAATCCGAGCACGTCACGCAGGCTCGGCGTGAGGCCGCCATCCAGCAACGGTTTGCCGTCGACCTCGGTGACCTGGGCGATCCCCCGGACGCTGGAGCAGAACCAGACGCCGTCGGCGGCGAGCAGGTCGTCGAGCGTGGCGCGCCGGCGTGCGGTGCCGAGGCCGAGCTCGTCGGCGTGGTCGAACAGGTAGGCCGCGGTGATGCCGGGAAGGATGCCGGTCTCGTCCGGCACGGTGCAGAGCGTGTCGCCGTCCAGCCAGACCACCGTGGAGGTCGGTCCCTCCAGCAGCTGGCCGTCGCTGGAGAGGAACAGCACGTCGTCCAGCCCCTGGTCGGCGGCCCAGCGCAGCGCGGCCATGTTCATCGCGTACGAGAGCGACTTCACCCCGCCGAGCAGCCACGGCGCCGCGGACCTGGCGTCAGCGCTGAACCCGGCCGGCGCCGACGCGACCCGGATGCCCTGCCGGCGCTGCCGCAGCGCACCGAGCCCGACCGGGAAGACCAGCGCGAACACGGTCGGCCCGGCGCCTTCCTCCTCCGGGCCCCTGGTGCAGACCAGCTTGACGCCGCCTTCGCGGTCGGCCGGCCAGGCGTCCAGCGCGCAGCCGACCAGGTCGGTGAGCGCGCCGGCGGACGGCAGGTCCAGGTCGAGGCGGTCGGCCGAGTTCGCCATCCGGCTCAGGTGCTGGTCCAGCAGCCAGGCCTCGCCCGCCCGAACGTGCATGGTCTCGAAGACACCGTCGCCACGGGTGGCGCCCAGGTCGTCGGCGCGCAGCAGGGGGGTGTCGAGGGGCACCACGCCCCGATCGAGGACGGCGAGCACACGCGGTTCCATGCCGTCCAGCCTAGTGAGCGCCGCCCGGGGCGATCGGCCGGCATCGGCGGGGAGCGCGAATGGATACGATCGAGCGATGACCAGCCCGTCACTGCCCGAGGTGCTGCGTTCGCGCGGGCTGCGGATGACCGCGCCCCGCCAGCTCGTCCTCGAGGCGGTCGGCCGGCTCGGGCACGGCACTCCGGAACAGATCCACGACGAGGTACGGCAGACCGCGGCCGGCGTCAACGTCACGACCGTGTACCGCACGTTGGAGCTGCTCGAGGGCCTCGGCCTGGTCACGCACACGCATCTCTCGCACGGGCCGCCGACCTATCACGCCGCCGACGACCAGCACGTTCACCTGGTGTGCCGGTCGTGCGGCCAGGTGACCGAGGCGCCAACGCTGCTGATGGAGCCGCTCGCGGAACACCTGGCGGCCGAGCGGGGTTTCACCATCGACATCGGTCACGTCGCGCTGTTCGGCATCTGCGCGGAGTGCGGCAGCAACGGAGAGGCCCCTCATGAGTAAGTCCCCCCTGCTCGACCTGCCTGGTGCGGTCGCCGCGGAAGGGCGGGACGAGGGTGTCGCCGCGCACTACGGCGACCCGTTCCGGGAGCAGCGCACGCTGGCCACCAAGGCCGGCATCGTGGACCGGAGCCATCGCGGCGTGCTCGCGGTGCCCGGCCCGGACCGGCTGAGCTGGCTGCACAGCCTGACCACCCAGCACCTGGAGAAGCTCCCGCCGTGGCGGGGTACCGAGGCGCTGGTCCTCTCGCCGCACGGCCACGTCGAGCACCACCTGCTGGTCACCGATGACAGCGAGACCACCTGGCTCGATCTGGAACCCGGTACCGCCGGCGAGCTGCTGGCGTTCCTGGAGAAGATGCGGTTCATGCTCCGGGTCGAGCCGGCCGAGGTGACCGCCGACTGGGCGGTGTTGAGCGTGGTCGGTCCGGAGACCGGCGCGGTGCTGGCCAGGCTTGGCGCGGAGCCGGCCGGCCCGTACGACGTGGTGGCGCTGCCCGGCGGTGGCTGGGTGCGCAGGATGCCGTGGCCCGGCACCGACAACGCCGACCTGCTGGTCCCGCGTGCGCGGCTCCGTGAGGTGGTCGAGGCGGCCGGTGTGCCGCTGGCCGGGATCCAGGCGTACGAGGCGCTCCGGGTGGCCGCCCGCCGGCCCAGGCTCGGCGCCGAGACCGATCACCGCACGATCGTCCAGGAGCCGGAGTGGGTCGAGACCGCGGTGCACCTGGAGAAGGGGTGCTACCGCGGCCAGGAGACGGTCGCGCGGGTCCACAACCTCGGCCGACCGCCCCGCAAGATGGTCCTGCTGCACCTCGACGGCGCCAGCGACGAACTGCCGGCCCACGGCGACCCGGTCACGCTGGACGAGCGCCAGGTCGGGTTCGTCGGTACCGCGGTCCGTCACCACGAGCTCGGCACGATCGTGTTGGCCCTGGTCAAGAGGAATGTCGGTGAGGATGCCGATTTGCGTATAGGTGAGGCGCGCGCGGCCCTCGACTGACCGGACACTCTTCGTTCGACACTCTGCGGCCGTTATCGGACCGTGACAGTATGGCCGGCATGAGCAGCACCATCATCACCGTCGCCCCTACCGGTGCGGAGTCGGCCAAGGCAGACGTACCCGCCCTCCCGGTCACGCTGGACGAGCTGGTCACCACCGGCAAGGAGTGCGAGGCGGTGGGCGCCAGCATCATCCACGTCCACATCCGCGACGACGCCGCCCGGCCGAGCCTGGACCTCGGCCGGCTCAAGGACACCGTCGCCGCCCTGCGCGCCGAGACCAGCCTGATCGTCCAGCTCTCCTCCGGCGGTGCCGTGACCGACCCGGAGGAGCACCGGCTCCGCGTGCTGGACGCCGAGCCGGACATGGCCTCCTGCACGATGGGCACGGTCAACTTCGGCAAGGACGTCTTCCTGAACCGCTGGGAGTTCATCGTCGAGCTGCACCAGCGGATGCAGGAACGCGAGATCGTCCCCGAGTACGAGATCTTCGACCTCGGCCACCTCGCCAGCCTGGCGAAACTGCTGGACAAGCACGGTCTGCCGTACGGCGGGCACGTGCACTGCGACCTGGTCATGGGCGTACCCGGCGGGATGCCGGGCACCACAGCGGCCCTGGTCGCCGCCGTGCAGGCACTCCCGTCCGGCGCGACCTTCTCCGCCACCGGCGTGGGCCGCAGCACGCTCCCGGTGGCGCTCGCCGCGCTCTCGGCCGGCGGCCACCTCCGGGTCGGCATGGAGGACACCCTCACCTACGCGCCGGGCAAGCCGGTGGACAGCAACGCGCAGCTGGTGGCTCGCGCCAGCGGGTTGGCCAGGGTCGCCCAGCGGCCGCCGATGAAGGTGGAGGACGTACGGGCGTTGCTCGGCGTTCGTGATCGTGGACGGGTGGCGGTCGGTGGGTGAGCACTCGATCGGGCTCCGTGAGCGGACGCGAGCAGAGGAGACAGTGACGATGACCGATGTGCGGCCGGGCGGCAATCGGCGCATCGACCGGGTCCTCTCGCCCGAGTACCTCGACGACCTGCAGACGTTGCCGATCGGACACCCTGCGCGCTCGCCGTCGGGAGGCCGAGCAGGAGGAGGTCGACCTCTCCTACCTGCGGCGACTTCTGCACGGGCGGATCGATCTGGTGCGCGCCGAGCAGGCCCGCCGGGCCGGCACCGGAGACGCCCAGCCGGTCGTCAACGCGCTCTCGAAGATCCTCGGCGAGACTCCCCGCAGCAACCGCACGTTCGACCGGATGCGGCATCTGGTGACCGAGCCGTCCCGCGGTGACCGCCGCCGGCGCCGGGTCGAGCGGCTGGTCGCCGACGTCGACCTCTCCGACGTGGCCTCCCGCACCGACGACGAGCTCGACCGCGTCCTGCGCACCTACCGGGACGAGGAGAAGCGGGTGAGCGAGGTGCGTGCCGAGGTACAGCAGGTGCTCGATGCCTACGCCGGCGAACTGGCCCGCCGGTACAGCACCGGCGAGGCGTCCGTGGGTGAACTGCTCGCGGCCCAGCGCGAGAGACGCCGGCCCAGACCCGAGTCGACGGAGGAGTCCGCCGAGCGCGGCGGGCGCGCATGAGCGGACCGATCCTCGCGCACGTCATCCGGTCCGGATTCGTCGAAGGGGTACACCACGGCTCGGTCGTGGTCCTGGACGCCGTGGGTCGGGTGGTCGGCTCGGCCGGTGACGTCGAGTCCGCCTGCTTCCCGCGCTCGTCGAACAAGCCGGCGCAGGCGGTCGGCATGGTCCGCAACGGTCTCCGGATCGACGCCCCTGACCTCGCCCTGTCCGCCGCCTCGCACTCCGGCGAACCGTTCCACGTGGCGCGGGTGCAGGCGATGCTCGCCGCTGGCGGACTGGACGAGTCGGCCCTGGCCTGCCCGCCCGACCTGCCGATCCACCAGCCGTCGGCGCACGCCGTACTGGCCGCGGGCGGCGGACCGACCCGAGTGCAGATGAACTGCTCCGGCAAGCACGCCGCGATGCTCCGCACCTGCCAGGCCGCGAGCTGGAAGCTGACCGGCTACCTCGAACCCGACCACCCGCTCCAGGTGGCGCTGCGGGACGCCGTCGAGGACCTCGCCTCCGAACGGGTCGCCGCCACCGGCATCGACGGCTGCGGCGCGCCGCTCTTCGCGCTCTCCCTGCGCGGGCTGGCGCGGACGTTCCTCCGGCTGGTGGAGACTCCGGCCGGTGCCGAGCGCGAGGTCGCCGACGCGATGCGCGAACACCCGACGCTGGTCGCCGGCACGGACCGGGATGCCACGCAGCTGATGGCCGGCGTGCCCGGGCTGCTTGCCAAGGACGGCGCCGAGGGCGTCTACGCCGTGGCGCTGCCGGGTGTCGGCGCGGTGGCGTTGAAGATCGACGACGGCGCCGCACGAGCCCGGACGCCGGTGCTGGTCTCGGCTCTGCGCCGGCTCGGGGTGTCCGCGACGGTGCTGGACGAGCTGGCCGAGACCCCGTTGCTGGGCGGCGGCACGCAGGTCGGCGCGGTGCGCGCGGTCTGGTGAGGCCCGGCGGCGATGCGCACGGGTGAGCAGGGTCACCGGCGTGGTGCTAGCTGGGTGCTTGCAATAGTTAGCACCACTGCCTACCGTGGAGATATGTCCGCACTGAGCGACCTCGGGGAGTTCATCCGCGAACAGCGGCAGAACGCCCAGATCTCGCTCCGCCAGCTCTCGCAGCTGGCCGGCGTGAGCAATCCGTACCTCAGCCAGATCGAGCGCGGACTGCGCAAGCCCAGTGCGGAGGTCCTGCAGCAGATCGGTACGGCGCTGCGGATCTCCACGCCCGTGATGTACCTGCGGGCTGGCCTGCTGGAGCTGGTCGAGAGCGGCGGGGTGCTTGCTGCCATCGCCTCCGACGACGAGCTCAACGAGCGTCAGAAGCACGTTCTGGTGGAGATCTACGAGACCTTCCGCCGTGAGAATGCGGCCGCCCGACCGCCCGAGCCCGCCGGCCCCGCGCCGAACGGCACCGTGGCGACCAGCACGGAAGCACCAAGTAACGACATTCCCGAGCCAGGCACCGACGGTGCCGGCCACCCTGCCGAGGAGTCCTGATGGCCCCGACCACCCTGCCCCGTCCCGTCTATGCCTTCGCCGGCGCCGGTGACCTCGCCGCCGACCAGCTCAAGAAGCTGGCCGCGCAGGCCCCCGAGCTGCAGGCCCGCGCCGCCGAGCTGCCGCAGGAGCTGAAGAAGCTCGTCGACGAGCTCCCGGCCGACCTGCAGAAGCTGGCCGCCACCCTCCCGGCCGACCTGCAGAAGTTCGCCACCGACCTGCCGTCGATCGCCGCGCAGTTCCAGGCGAAGGCCCGTGAGATCGACGTCGCGGACGTCACCGCCGCGGTGAAGAAGAACGTCGAGACCGCCCAGACCAAGGCCGTCGACGCGTACGGCGTGCTGGTCGAGCGTGGCCAGCAGGTCGTGGCCAAGCGTGATGGCGCCGAGACCAAGGTCGCGAAGCCGTCCGCCCCGAAGAAGGCCCCGGTCAAGAAGGCCGTCGCGAAGAAGGCCCCGGCCAAGGCCGTCGAGTCCAAGAGCACCGGCACCAACTGATCCACCCGTCCATCCTGCTGGCGGACAGCGCAACCCGGTCCGCGCTGCGGACGGACGTTCAACCCGGTCCGCCCTGCGGGCGGACGTTCAACGCGGTCCGCCCTGCGGGCGGACAAGAGAAATGCTGCGGTTCAATTCCGCCCTCAGAGGGCGGAATTGAACCGCAGCTTTCGTTGGAGGGTCGTCCGCCTGCGGGGCGGGCTCGCCGTGCGGGTCGTCCGCCTGCGGCGGACAAAGAGCTGCGGTCCATTTGCGCCCTCAGGAGGGGCAAATGGACCGCAGCTGTGGTCAGCGGGTGCGCTTGCCGTAGCGCTCGTTGAACCGCTGGACCCGGCCGGCGGTGTCCATGACCCGCTGCGTGCCGGTGTAGAACGGGTGGCTGGCGGCGGAGACGTCCACGTCCACCAGCGGGTACGTGTTGCCGTCCTCCCACTCGATGGTCTTCGAGCTGGAGATGGTCGAGCGGGTGAGGAAGGCGAGATCACCGGAGCGGTCGCGGAACACGACCGGGCGGTAGTCGGGGTGAATTCCAGGCTTCATGACGCTGCTCCTTCGAGTTCTTCCTGCCTGACTGAACACCGGAACCGGCTCCGGATATGCCCGGAACCGAGATACTCGGAATGAAAATCGTTGTCACAGGCGTTCTCATGCATGGAACACCCCGAGAATGAGCATCGCGAGGAGAACGTCTGATGGCACGAAGCACCGACATCCGCCCGGTGGTCCGGATCAAGTCGACCGCCGGTACCGGCTACACGTACGTGACCAGGAAGAACCGTCGGAACGACCCGGACCGCCTGGTGATCCGCAAGTACGACCCGGTCGCCCGCCGGCACGTCGACTTCCGCGAGGAGCGCTGACCACCGGGGCGCCCGCCATCCGCGCGCGGCGCCCCGCGCGGCCGGCTGTCGAGGGTGACCGCCGCCGTCGTGGCCGCTCGGCGATGAGGTCGAGGCGGTGAGCTTGGTGGTCGGCCAGCCAGGCGTCGACCGGCCCGGATAGTCTTGAGCCATGTCCCAATCCGCGAGCTGGGCCGTGGCGGTCGTCAGCGGGATCAACTTCGTCATCCTGATCCTGAGCCTCGGGCTGGAAGCCTGGGCCTTCGTCCACTGCGCGCTCCAACGCCCTGACGCGTTCGGCGCTGTCGGCACCCTGTCCAAGGGGCTGTGGCTCGGCATCATCGGCGGCACGTTGCTGCTGTCGATGATCTTCTTCGCGATCGTGCCGCTGTTCACGCTGATCGCGATCACGGCCGCGCTGGTCTATCTCCTCGATGTCCGACCAGCGATCCGGGACATCACCAACGGCGGCGGCAGCTGGTAGCCAGGCGGCTGCACACCCCGCACGGCATCGAGCTGGAATGCCTGGCCACGGGGGACGGGCCGCCGGTCACCGTCTTCGCGCACGGTCTCGCCGGTGGCATCCCGGACACTCGCCCGCTCGGTAGTGCGGTGGCGGGCCGCAAGGTGTTCTTCACGTTCCGCGGCCATGGCCGGTCGTCCGGTGCGCCGTCGGGCTGGAGCTATGCCGACCTGACAGCGGACCTCGCCGCCGTGGCGGACGCGTACGACGCTCGCCGTGCGCTCGGGGTGAGCATGGGGGCCGGCGCGCTCTGCCGGTTGCTCGCCGCCCAGCCCGACCGGTTCGAGCGGCTGGTCTTCTTCCTCCCCGCGGTGCTGGACACGCCACGACCGGCGGCGGCGCGTGGGCATCTGGCGGCGCTCGCGGCGGCCGTGGAGTCCGGTGCGCCGGACGAGTTGGCGCAGGTGATCGCGGCCGAGGTACCCCGCTCGTTCGCGGGTAGCGCGGCGGCTGGCGCGTACGTGAAGCAGCGGATGGCGGCGCTGCACGGACTCGGCGCGGGCATCGCCGGTGCGCTGCGCGCGCTACCCGACCAGATCGCGCTGGACGACGCCTCCGCGTTGCGGGCCGTGACCGCGCCCGCCCTGGTCGTGACGTCGAAGGACGATCCGCAGCATCCGGTCGAGGTGGCCGAGCGGCTCGCCGAACTCCTGCCGAACGCCACGCTGCACGTCTACGACGAGCCCGGCATTCTCTGGACCGCCCGCGCGGACCTCCGCAAGCGCCTCGCCACGTTCCTCAACCCGTAGCCACGCGCGCCCCGGCCGCCCGCCCGGCCACCCGCCGCCACCCCATGAAAGCTCCCTTCAGCGTGCGTCCGCACCGTGAAGGGAGCTTCGAGGCGGCTGCGGACGCCTAGGCGGCGCCGGGCGTCGCCGCCGCGCTCGGGCTAGCGGCGGTGCTTGGCTGGGGAGCGGCGTGGGGCGCCACTGGTCGAACGGCGTGTCGAGGGAGTAGCGGCCGTCGCCGCCCAGGATCAGCGTCCGCAGGTCGCCGTTGTCCGGGTTCCGCAGCGACTCGAAGTACTCCACCGGCCAGTGGAACCAGCGCATGCAGAAGAGCCGCATGGTCAGCCCGTGGGTCACCACGAGCGCGTTGGCCGGGTAGTCGTCACGGGCGAAGTGCCGGTGCAGCGTCTCCAGGAAGGTGCTCACCCGGTCGTACACGTCGGCGCCGGACTCCCCGTCGGTGAACCGGTAGAAGAAGTGGCCGTACCGGTCGCGCAGCTCGCGCTGGCGGACGATGTCGGCGGTGACCTGGTAGTTGGCCCAGTCCTGCTCGCGCAGCCGTGGCTCCTCGTGGACCTGGGTGATCAGGTCGTCGATGCCCAGCGCGCGCAGGGTCTGAGTGCGCGCACGTACGGCGACACGTAGACCTGCACGTCGTCCTCGCCGAACATCTCGCGCAGCGTCACGCCGACCTGTTTGGCCTGCTCGACGCCGTGCGGCGTGAGCTCGATGGCGTGGTCGGGGGTGTGCTCGTACACGCCGCTGTCGAGGTTCGCGACGGACTCGCCGTGCCGGAGCAGGACGATCCGCTGTGGACGTCCCATGGCGCTACCAGTTCTCCCGCTCGTAGGGGCTGAGCTGGGTCAGGTCGACGGGCGGTTCGATGCCGCGCAGCTCGTGCATGGTCCGGACCTGGAACTCGTAGTCGCCGTCACCCGCCTCCAGCATCCGCTGCATGACCCGCGCGCCGGCGGAGTCCCAGACGCCCACGACCTCGAGCGCCTCGCTGCCGATCACCGCCGTCTCGTCCGGCCGCACGTAGAACGCGTGCTCGTCGCCGGAGACGTAGAGCAGCGCGCGGTCGTGCGTTCCGTCGGAGAAGAGCAGGTAGTTCACGTCGGAGCTCCAGGGCACCGGCTCGATCCGGGACTCCACGGCGTACACCTCGTGCAACGCCAGCGCGGCGGCGTTCTGACCGGTCTCGTTGGCGATCTGGACCACGTCCGGAGTCTGACCGTCGAGGTCGAAGACCACTTCGAACTGTCCACCCGCGAAGTTGAAACGGGTGACGTTCCGGAAGAAGATCGTCAGGCCGTTGGTCAGGATGAAGAGCAGGTGCATCTGTTCTCCTCGGCGGGCGGCGGGCCCGAGGGGTGGGCCGGGCGGGGTGGCTCGAGCGCGCGAGCCGGCCATCAGTCTCTACGCTGCCGGTATGGGAACCGAACACGGACACACCCACCGGCTCGACCTCGAGGACGCGACCCTGCGCGAGTGGGACGCGACGGTCCTGCACTCCTCGGTCGACGAGGGCATCGTGCTCGATCGCTCGGCGTTCTACCCGGGCGGCGGCGGGCAGCCGCCGGACCACGGCGTGCTGCTCTGGGGCGGCGTGCAGACCCGGATCGTCGGCGCCCGCGGCGGCGACGAGGCCTACCTGATCCCGGCCGAGGGCGATCCGCTGCCGCCAGCCGGTACCACGGTCCGCGGCGCGCTCGACGACGACCGTCGCAGCACGCTGATGCGTACCCACTCGGGCCTCCACCTGCTCTCCGGCGTGGTCTTCCGCGACTTCGGTTCGCTCGTCACGGGCGGAAGTATGGAACCCGGCGAGGCTCGCATGGACTTCAACCTTCCCGAGGTGCCGCCGGACTTCAAGGCGACGGTCGAGGCGGCCTGCAACGTCGAGGTCGAGGCGGACCGCCGGATCGACGTGAAGGTGCTTCCGCGTGACGAGGCGTTCGCGATCCCGGACATCATCCGCACCGCCACGAACCTGGTGCCCGCGCACCTGACCGAGGTGCGGATCGTGGACATCGTCGGGCTGGACACCCAGGCTGACGGCGGCACGCACGTGGCATCGACCCGTCAGATCGGGCGGATCCAGGTGGTCAAGGTGGAGAACAAGGGCAAGGGCTTCCGGCGGGTCCGGATCCGGTTGGCGGAATGACCGTCGACGCACGAGCCAGCGGGGGCTGACCATGGGTGTGCAGGCGCTGCTGTTGCTCGCGTTCGCGATCGTCTGCGAGGTGGCCGGGACGAGTGCGCTCCGGGCGTCCGACGGATTCAGCCGGCTCTGGCCGAGCGTCGGGGTCGTGGTCGGCTACGGGCTGTCGTTCGTGGCGCTGTCGTTCGCGCTGAAGCAGGGGCTCGGGCTCGGGCCGGCGTACGCGATCTGGTCCGGCGCCGGCACCGCGCTGATCACGATCGTCGGGATGGTGGCGTTCGGCGACCGGATCGGACCGCTGGCCTACGCCGGAATCGCGCTGATCATCGCCGGCGTCGTACTCGTCAACCTCGGCGGAGCCGGCGGCCACTGAGCCGCCCGCCGCAACCCGGCCGCCGCACCCGCCACCCATCCGCGCTTTGGGCGACATTTTCACGGCTATAACCGTGAAAATGTCGCCCAAAGCGCAAGAGGAGTAGGGCCACGCTGGAGCCGGAGCCTTGAGGGTCCCCCGAGAACCTTGCCCTCAAAGCTCCGGCACCTGGCCGGCGTGTCGCTGGCCAACGCCCAGGTGGGAGCGCTTTCAGCATGGTATCCGGTCCGTGGCGAAGCAAGTGAGTATCGGCGTGCGCGTGACGGGGGCCACACCGCGCGGGACCGGTCCGGACGGCTGACGGTTTCGCGGTGCCAGCGGTGGCCGGAACTGGCAGGCTGGGTCGGTGCGCATCAACGCGGTCCAGGGCGACATCACCGAACAGCAGGTTGACGTGATCGTGAACGCGGCGAACTCGTCCCTGCTCGGCGGTGGTGGCGTGGACGGCGCGATCCACCGTCGAGGCGGCCCGGAGATCCTGGCTGACTGCCGGCGGCTCCGTGCGGCGCACCTTGGCGGCGGGTTGCCGACCGGCAAGGCGGTGGCGACCACGGCGGGCAAGCTGCCCGCGCGCTGGGTCGTGCACACGGTCGGGCCGGTGTACGCGGCGAACGAGGATCGCTCGGCGCTGCTCCGCTCCTGCTACACGGAGTCGTTGCGGGTGGCGGACGAGCTCGGTGCCAAGTCCGTGGCCTTCCCGTTGATCTCGTCGGGCGTCTACCGTTGGCCGGTCCAGGACGCCGTGGCGCAGGCGCTGGCCGCGATCCGAGGCGCCGCCACGAGCGTGACCGACGCGCGGCTGGTGCTGTTCGGGGACGACGCGTACGCCGCGGCGGCGTCTCAGTTGGTGGCCGATTCTGGGTAGCGGCGCGGGCGGCAAGGGCGGCAGCTTAGGCTATTCATCCGACCTATTCTGGGGGTGGATCGATTGCGGGTAGCTCTCTTCATCACCTGCTTCAACGACACGATGTTCCCCGAGACCGGTAAAGCCACGGTCAGGCTGCTGGAGCGGCTCGGACAGACGGTCGAGTTCCCGTTCGACCAGACGTGCTGTGGTCAGATGCATTTCAACACCGGGTACCAGGCCGAGTGCATGCCGCTGGTGCGCCGGTTCGTGGACGTGTTCGAGGGTTACGACGCGGTCGTGGCGCCCAGCGGCTCTTGCGTGGGGATGGTCCGGGACTATCACTCGCGGGTGGCCGAGGTCAGCGGAGACTCCGGGCTCGCCGCGGCGGTCGCGCGGACACGGCGCCCCGCGTCTACGAGCTGAGCGAGTTCCTGGTGGACGTGCTCGGCGTCACGGACGTCGGCGCCTACTACCCGCACCGGGTGACCTACCACCCGACCTGCCATTCGCTCCGTCTGCTGCGGGTCGGCGAGAAGCCGCTCTCGCTGCTGCGGAAGGTTCGGGGCATCGACCTGGTCGAGCTGCCCGGTGCCGAGGAGTGTTGTGGATTCGGTGGGACATTCGCGGTCAAGAACGCGGACACGTCGGTCGCGATGCTCGGCGACAAGGTCCGGCACGTCCAGGAGACGGGCGCCGAGGTGTGCACGGCCGGCGACAACTCGTGCCTGATGCACATCGGCGGCGGGCTCTCCCGACTGAAGTCCGGCATCCGTTCGGTGCACCTCGCCGAGATCCTGGCGGCCACCGAGGCCGACTTCGTCGAGCCAGCCGCGATCAGGGCGCACCCGTGACGACGACCGAGCCGCGCCCGGCGATCGGAGCCCGCCCGTGACCGCGACCTTCCTGGGGCTACCGGACCGCCGCCCGCCGCAGCGTGGCCACGGCCAGCTCGCCAGCGGCCAGCCGTTCCCGAAGGCGGCGCACGAGGCGCTCGGCAAGACCCAGCAGCGCACGAACCTCCGCCGAGCCACCACCACGATCCGGGGCAAGCGCGCCGCGGTCGTGGACGAGGTGCCGGACTGGGAGGAGCTGCGCGAGGCCGGTCGGGCGATCAAGGAGCGCACCCTGCGGCACCTGCCCGAGCTGCTGCTCCGGTTCGAGGAGCAGTTCACGGCGGCCGGCGGCACCGTGCACTGGGCCAGGGACGCGCTACGAGGCGCGGCGGATCGTGACCAAACTGGTCAGGGCCACCGGCGCCCGCGAGGTGGTCAAGGTCAAGTCGATGGTGACCCAGGAGATCGAGCTCAACGAGGCGCTGGAGCGGGCCGGCATCGCCGCGATCGAGACCGACCTCGCCGAGCTGATCGTCCAATTGGGACACGATAAGCCGTCGCACATCCTGGTGCCGGCGATCCACAAGAACCGGTCCGAGATCAGGGACATCTTCATCAACGAGATGCCTGGTGTCGACAGTGGACTTTCCGACGAGCCGCGTGACCTGGCGATGGCCGCCCGCAAGCACCTGCGGGAGAAGTTCCTCACCGCCAAGGTGGCGATCTCCGGCGCGAACTTCGCGGTGGCCGACAGCGGCACGCTCTGCGTGGTCGAGTCGGAGGGCAACGGGCGGATGTGCCTCACCCTCCCGGAGACGCTGATCTCCGTGGTCGGCATCGAGAAGCTGGTGCCGACCTGGGCCGACCTCGAGGTGTACCTCCAGCTGCTGCCGCGCTCGTCCACCGGCGAACGGATGAACCCGTACACCTCGCTCTGGACCGGTGCGCACGGCGGCGACGGCCCGACCGACGTGCACGTGATCCTGCTCGACAACGGCCGCTCGGCGGTGCTCGCCGACGAGATCGGCCGCCAGACCCTCAACTGCATCCGCTGCTCGGCGTGCCTGAACGTGTGTCCCGTGTACGAGCGCACCGGCGGCCACGCGTACGGCTCGGTCTATCCGGGGCCGATCGGCGCGATCCTGTCGCCGCTGCTCACCGGGGTCGAAGTCGAATCCCACGCTGCCGTACGCGTCGTCACTCTGCGGTGCCTGCTACGACGTGTGCCCGGTGAAGATCAACATCCCCGAGGTGCTGGTCCACCTGCGCGGCAAGGTGGTCGACGCCAAGCGGGAGAAGCTGGTGCCGACCCCGGAACAGCTCGCGATGCAGGCGATGGGCTGGATCTTCGCCGACCCGAAGCGGTACGAAGCGGCGCAGCAGTTGGCGTGGTTGGGCAGTGCGCCGCTCGCGCTCGGCAGCGACACGATCACCGCGTTGCCGCCGCCGCTCTCGGCCTGGACCTCGGCTCGGGACGCGCCGGCCGTGCCAGCCGAGAGCTTCCGTGACTGGTGGCGCAAGACCCGCGGCGAGATCACACCGGGCGACGGCGGCGCGCCGGCCGACGAGCCTGGGGGGACCGCATGAGCGAGCGCAGCGAGCGAATCGATGAGTACAGCGCTCCCACTCGTGGGGCCGCCGAGCGCAGCGAGGTGCTCCATGAGTCTGGCGCGGGACGAGATCCTGGCCCGGATCCGGTACGCGTTGGTCGACGTGCCGGCGCACGAGCGGCCGGAGGACGTCGAGGTGCGCCGGGAGTACCAGCACTTCACTGACGACGACACCGAGGTGTTCGTGGATCGGCTGGTGGACTACCGCGCGCTGGTGCGCTGGTCCGATCTGGACGGGCTGCCGGCGACGCTGGCCGCCGCGCTGGCCGATCGGGGTGCCCGCCGGATCGTGGCGCCGGCCGGGTTGCCGCCGGAATGGCTGGCGGAGTCGTCCGTCGAGGTCGTGGCCGACGATCCGCCGTTGGACGTGCGGGCGCTGGACGGGCTCGACGGCGTGGTCACCGGCTGCGCGGTGGCCGTGGCGTCGACCGGCACGATCATCCTCGACGGCGGCGCTGACCAGGGCCGACGTGCGCTCACGCTGGTGCCCGACTACCACCTGTGCGTGGTCAGGGCCGATCAGGTCGTCGGCGCGGTACCCGAGGCGCTCGCCCGGCTCGACGGCACGCGTCCGATCACGATGGTCAGCGGACCGTCGGCGACCAGCGACATCGAACTGAACCGGGTCGAGGGCGTGCACGGCCCGCGCACGCTGGAAGTCATCATCCTGAGCTGAGCGGGGTTGCGGTTCAATTCCGCCCTGGGAGGGCGGAATTGAACCGCAACAACGGTGTTCAGCCGACGCGCAGGCCCTTGATCAGTTCGGCGTCGCCCTGCAGGGTCAGCACGGTCAGCGGTACCCGGCCCATCAGCGCGAGGTGGAGGTCGCTGGCGGTGCCGATCGCGGCGGCCTGGGCGTCCGGCTCGTCGCTGAACCAGCTGTCGGTGTCCAGCAGGGTGACGCCGTTGGCCCGGATCCGGACCGCCCAGCGCGCCTCCGCGTCGGACGCCTCCAGCCGGACCACGCCGGTGTGATCGGTGGGGGTGTTGGCGCGCCTGGCCGGCAGCCACGAGTCGAGCACCTCGTCGACCCCGTCCACGGCGAGCTCGGTCTCCAGCGGCTCGGGCAGGCCGACCGAGACCTGCGCGTCCCAGCGGTGGATCGCCGTCTCGTGCGCCATCCGGCGGTGCCAGAAGATGGCCTTGAGCGGCTGCACCATCGGGTTCCAGGCCGGCGAGTCCGGCTCGAGCTGCTCCAGCGTGCTGACCAGCGCGGCGTAGCCCTCGTCCCACCAGCCGAGCAGGATCTCGTCACCCGCCGGCGGCGCCGGCCACGGCTCCTCCGGCTTGCTGGTGACGCCGCGAACCACGTGCGCCCGCTGCCGGCGGTAGACCGCGCCGAGGTGGCCGACCAGATCCCGCACTGTCCACTCAGGACACGAGCGGGACCGGTTCGTCGAACCGCTCGGCGTCGATGGCGGCTCGGAACGCGGCACCCTCGCGGCGCAGCGCGTCCAGCCAGAACTGCTTCGTGTGGCGTGGTGCGCTCATGTCTGGATCACGCTCACACCCTAGTGGCACTGCTCCAGCCCGCTCGGCGGCTTTCCACAGGCTCTGGGCGACCCGGCGGACGCTCGGTCAGCCGCAGCGCACCGCGCGTTCGCCGGCAGGCCCTATCGTCTACCGGGTGCGCGCCGAGTCCCAGACATCGCTCAGCCCCCTGACCACCCTGCGGCTGGGTGGCCCCGCCGCGTCGTTGATCGAGGTCACCGACGCCGACGAGACCGTCGAGGCGGTCCGTGCGGCGGACAAGGCCGGTCGGCCGGTGCTCGTGCTGGCCGGCGGCAGCAACGTGGTGATCTCGGACGCCGGCTTCGACGGTGACGTGATCCTGCTGCGCTCCGCCGGGGTCAGGGCCGAGCGCCGGGGCGAGCTGGTCATGGTCACCGTCGCCGCAGGTCACGGCTGGGACGAGCTGGTCGCGCACTGCGTCACCGAGGGCCTGGCCGGGATCGAGTGCATGTCCGGTATTCCCGGTTCGGCCGGCGCGACCCCGATCCAGAACGTCGGTGCGTACGGGCAGGAGGTGGCCGAGACGATCCGCGCGGTCACCGTCTACGACCGGCGCACCGACGAGGTGCTGACGATGACCGCGGCCGACTGTGGTTTCGCGTACCGCCACAGTGTCTTCAAGGGTCTTGATCGCCACGTGGTGCTCGAGGTGGTCTACGCGCTGCGGCCGGACCTGCTCGGCGGGCCGCTGCGGTTCGGCGAGCTGTCCAAGGTGCTGGGCGTGGAGGCCGGCGGCGTGGCTCCGCTCGGCGACATCCGGGACGCCGTGCTGGGCCTGCGCCGGGGCAAGGGCATGGTGCTCGACGCCGAGGACCCGGACACCCGCAGCGTCGGCTCGTTCTTCATGAACCCGGTGCTGGCCGCCGACGCCTGGGGCGTGCTGCTGGACCGGGTCGCCGAGCGGCTGGGCGACGGCGTGGTGCCGCCGCAGTGGCCGGACGGTGACCGGGTGAAGACGTCCGCGGCCTGGCTGATCGAGCGCGCCGGCTTCGCCAAGGGGTACGGCCGGGACGGCGTCGCGATCTCCAGCAAGCACACGCTCGCGCTGACCCATCGCGGCGGCGGCAGTACGACCGCGCTGCTCAGCCTGGCCCGGGAGATCCGGGACGGCGTCGAGGCCGCGCTTCGGCGTCCGCCTGGTGAACGAGCCAGTCCTGGTCGGCGAGACCCTCTGACCGCCTCGGTGCTGTCCAGATTCGGGCGACATTTACGGTGCGGAATCGAACCGCAAAAGGTTGCCCGCAGCGACCGCAGGGTCAGCTGCGACGGCGGACCAGGCGAACGTGGCTTCGCCGAGGCGCCAGCGGTCCTTGCCGCCGAGCATCGGCCAGCCGTCGGCGGCCAGCGCGGTCACGGCCGCGACCCAGCGCTGCCGAGGGCCGAACGGCGCCAGCGGCGCGGCAGCGTCCCAGGCGGCGTCGAACGCCGTGAGCAGTGCGTGCACCGGCTCGCCGGGCACGTTGTGGTGGATCAGCGCCTTGGGCAGCCGCTCCGCCAGCGTGGACGGGCGATCGAGCGTGGTCACCTGGGTGGAGAACGTCAGGCTCTGCGGGCCGGACGCGTCCAGGGCGATCCAGCTTCCCAGCCGGCCCAGTTCGTCGCAGGTGCCGTCGACCAGCATCCCGCCGGGCGCCAGCCGGGCCAGCATGGTCTGCCAGGCGTCCGCCGCGGCCGGCTCGTCGTACTGCCGCAGCACGTTCATCGCGCGCAGCACCGTCGGCCGCAGCCCGGCCAGCTCGAAGCCGCCGCGCCGGAACTCCAGCCAGGGCGGATTCGCCGACTCGGCCGCGGCCGCGACCCGCTCGGCGTCGATCTCCAGCCCGACCACCCGGATGTCCGGCCGGACCACGCGTAGCCGGGTCGCCAGCTCGACGCAGGTCACCGGCGACGAGCCGTACCCGAGGTCGACGACGAGCGGCTCCTCGGCGCTGCGCAGCAGCGGGCAGGCGGCCGAGACCAGCCAGCGATCGACGCGCCGCAGCCGGTTCGGGTTCGTGGTGCCGCGGGTGGCCAGGCCCAGCGCGCGAGCCCGGCCGGCGGCGTACCGCTTAGGCACGCTCGCGATGCACCTTGTAGTTGGACGCCTGGGCCAGCGGCCGGACGACGAGCAGGTCGATGTCCACGTGCGGCGGCCGGGTGACGCACCAGGCCACGCAGTCGGCCACGTCCTCGGCGGTGAGCGGCTCGGCCACGCCGGCGTAGACGCCCGCCGCGCGCTCCTCGTCCCCCTCGAACCGGACCAGGGCGAACTCGTCGGTGCGGACCATCCCCGGCGCGATCTCGGTGACCCGGATCGGCCGCCCGTTCAGCTCCAGGCGGAGCGTCTCGCTGAACGCCGCGACCGCGTGCTTGGCCCCGGTGTAGCCGGCGCCGCCCTCGTAGACCCCCCGGCCGGCGGTCGAGCCCATCAGCACCACGTGGCCGGCGCCGGAGGCCTCCAGCGCCGGGATCAGCGCCTTCGTGACCCGCAGCGTGCCGAGCACGTTCACCTCGAACATCCACCGCCAGTCCTCGACGCTCGCGCCCTCGATCGGATCCAGGCCCTTCGCGCCGCCGGCGTTGTTCACCAGCACCCGCACCTGCCCGCCCAACCCGTCCAGCGTCGCCGTGAGCTCGGCCACCGATTCGTCCGACGTGACGTCCAGGCTGACCGCCGTACCGCCGAGCTCGGCCGCCAGCGCGTCGAGCCGGTCCTTGCGGCGGGCCGCGACGACCACGTGGAAGCCGTCGGCCGCGAGCCGGCGGGCGCTCGCGGCGCCGATACCGCTGCTGGCGCCGGTGACGACGGCGATCGGACGCTGGGGCGGTGTTGTGGCGTTCGTCATGACCTCGATCTTTCCGCACGGGTGCGACCGCTGTCGCCGAGGGCGCCGTGGCTACCGTCCAGGCGGCGGGCCGCCCAGGATGCCCGTCCTGCCGATCCATGGCCGCGGCGTCGGGGAAGAACTGCGGCATGCGGGATGTTGCACCAATGGCCGTTTGCCCGAAGTGCCCCTTGGGGCCCAGAACGAGACGAGAGGGTGGGGACGCGTTGACGTTCAGCGCTCGGTACCGCCGGCCCGGACCGGGGCTGCCACGCCGGATCGCCACAGTTTCCGTCCACACCTCGCCGCTCGACCAGCCGGGCACCGGCGACGCGGGCGGAATGAACGTCTACATCGTCGAGGTCTCCCGCCGGCTCGCCGCGGCCGGCATCGAGGTGGAGATCTTCACCAGGGCCACCTCGTCCGACCTGCCGCCCGTGGCCGAGCTCACGCCCGGCGTGCTGGTCCGGCACGTGCACGCCGGCCCGTTCGAGGGCCTGGCCAAGGAGGAGTTACCCGCTCAGCTGTGCGCGTTCACCTCCGGCGTGCTGCGCGCCGAGGCGGCCCAGGAGCCCGGCTGGTACGACCTGGTGCACTCGCACTACTGGCTCTCCGGCCAGGTCGGCTGGCTGGCCAAGGACCGCTGGGGCGTGCCGCTGGTGCACTCCGCGCACACCCTCGCCCGGGTCAAGAACGCCAGCCTCGCCGAGGGCGACCGGCCCGAGCCGCGCGCCCGGGTGATCGGTGAGGACCAGGTGGTCTTCGAGTCCGACTCGCTGATCGCGAACACCCCGGACGAGGCGCGCCAGCTGGTCCGGCTCTACGGCGCCGACCCGGCCAAGGTGAGCACCGTGACGCCCGGCGTCGACCTGGATCGGTTCCGGCCCGGCGACCGGCTCGCGGCCCGGCGCAGGTTCGGCCTGGCGCCCGACGCCGAGGTGCTGCTCTTCGTGGGCCGGATCCAACCGCTCAAGGCCCCCGACGTGCTGCTGCACGCCGCCGCCCAGATGCTGGCCGCCGATCCCGCGCTGCGCGAACGGCTGGCCGTGGTGGTCTGCGGCGGGCCGAGCGGGACCGGCTTGGACAAGCCCGAACAGCTGCAGAAGCTGGCCGCCGCACTCGGCATCTCCGACGTGGTCCGGTTCGTGCCCCCGCTGCCTCCGGACGATCTCGCCACGCTGTATCAAGCGGCGGACGTCACGGTCGTACCCAGCCACAACGAGTCGTTCGGGCTGGTCGCGGTCGAGTCGCAGGCGTGCGGTACCCCGGTCGTGGCGGCCGCGGTCGGCGGGCTGGTCACCGCCGTGAGCGACGGCCGGTCCGGGCTGCTCGTCGACGGTCACGATCCCGCGCGGTACGCCCAGGTGCTCAGCGGCCTGATCGCGGAGCCACGCCGACGGCGTGCCCTGGCTGCCGGTGCGGCGGCCCATGCGGCACGCTTCTCCTGGCAGCGCACCGCCGACGGCCTCCTCGCCGTGTACCGGGACGCGCTGCGCCAGCGGGACGAGCGGCTGATCGAGCGGAGCGAGGCGGTTTCGTGACCAGTGACGTGACCGGATTGATCGCGGCGACCCTGGACGAGCGGGGCATCGAGTACGAGCGCACGCCGGCCGGCGGATTCGTCGTCACGCTGCCCGGCGAGCGCAAGCAGAAGACGCTCTGCAACCTGATCGTCGGCGAGCACGCGCTGCGGGTCGAGGCGTTCGTGATGCGGCACCCGGACGAGAACCGCGAGGGGCTCTACGAGTTCCTGCTCCAGCGGAACGCCCGGATGTACGGGGTCGCGTTCAGCATCGACCCCGCCGGTGACGTGTACCTGGTCGGCCGAGTCGCGTTGCACAGCGTCACGCCGGACGAGATCGACCGGCTGCTCGGCGCGGTACTCGAGTACGCCGACAGCACGTTCAACACGATGCTCGAACTCGGCTTCGCCTCGGCGATCCGGCGAGAGTGGGCCTGGCGGGTCAAGAACGGTGAGTCATTGGCTAACCTTCATGCTTTCGCCCACTGGGCTGGCGACGCGACCGCGGAACCCGGCCCGCCGCCCGAGGTCTGATCCTCCCGCCTGAAGGAGCCGAGTTGGCTGCCCTCGACTCGACCCAGTTCACGATCGGCGCCGTCTGTGCCGGCCTCGCGCTGCTCGCCTACATCGGCTACAAGATCGTCAAGCGGACGATCATGCTCGCGCTGGCCGCGATGCTGGCGATCGCCGCTGCCGGCGGAGTCGGCGCGTTCTACATCTGGGGCTGAGCCCAGGCCCTGGGCGAACGCCGACCCGGGGCTGAGCGCCGACCCGGCCTAACGCCGGCCGGCTCGGCGCTCCCGGGGCGAGCGTCGACCCCGGGGATCGTCGGCCCCGGGCTGAGCGTCGGACCCGCGAGTTCAGTGCGCTGGGCGCGGCGCATCGGCCGGCTCGGCGGCGCGGAGTACGGCCATCCGGCGCCCCGTGCGGGGCCTGCCGCGAGGTGGCCGGCGGCCGTGATCACGCCCAGTACGAAGCAGCCAATCCACAGTGGACCATCGCCGTGGTGCTGGATCACCCAACCGCCGAGGATCGGCGCCACCAGGGCGGCCACGGAGAACGACAACGAGAAGACGCTCTGGTACCGCCCGCGCAGGTGGCCAGGCGACAGGTCGGCGATGACCGCGCTGTTCGTCGGCGAGTTGGCCATCTCGCCCACGGTCCAGATCAGCACGGTGACCGCGTAGAGCCAGGTTCCGGTCGCGAACGCGGTCAGGCCGAAGCCCGAGCCGGTGATCAGGGCCGAGAGGGCGAGTACGCGGGAGCGAGCGTGGCCGACGAGCAGCCGCGGCACCACGAGCTGCCCGAACACGATCAGCGCACCGTTGATCGCGATCACGCTGCCGTAGACCGACGGCGCCAGCCCGTCCCGCTGCATCGCGATCGGCAGCGACGACAGGTGCTGCATGAAGATCACCGCGGTCAGCAGGTTCAGGCAGACGAACGACAGGAAGACCCGGTCCTTCAGCACGGTGAGCAGGCCGTCCGGACGCGGCGCGGTGAGCGGCTCGGCCTGGTCACCGCCGGCCGGCGCGGAACCCGGCGGGACCGCGTCGACCGCGGCCGGGCTGACCGGTGCGCGCCGCGGCCTGGTCTCGGCGACCTTGACGAAGATGATCGTGGCGGTGATCAGCGTGGTGCCGGCGTCGAGCAGGAAGAGCAGCAGGTAGTCGACCTGCGCCACCAGCCCGGCGAGCAGCGCGGACACCGAGAAGCCCAGGTTGATCGCCCAGTAGTTGAGCGAGAACGCCCTGATCCGGTCCTTGGGCGGCACGACGTCGACCATCATCGCCGCGAACGCCGGCCGGACCATGTTGCTCACCACGCCGAGCGCCAGCGCCCAGCCCACGATGGCGACCGCCGAACTGGACAGCCCGAGCCCGACCAGCGCCACGCCGGTGCCGAGGTGTCCGGTGACCAGGGTGGATCGGCGGCCCCACCGGTCGGCGAGCACCCCGCCGATCAGCACGCCGATCGCGCTGCCACCGCCCTGGACGCCGATCACCAGGCCGGTGAACGTCTCCGAGAAGCCCCGCTCCTGGGTGAGGTAGAACGCCAGGAAGATCACCACGAAGCTGGCGATCCGGTTCACCAGCGTGCCGATCCAGAGGTACCAGAACGTGCGCGGTAGCCCTCCCGCAGTCTCGGCCAACAGCCGCCGCAGGGTGGACACGCCGCGCCTCCCGTGGGTCATCGGCCGCGCTCGAGACGGCCAGTGCCACCGACGCTATCGGCGTGCCCCGACCTGACGACAACCATTAAAGGCGCAGCGTGACGCCCGTCACCCGCGCCGGACCGATACGGCCGCGGACACCAGCCGGCCGGCGACGGAGCCCGTCAGCGGACCTTCGGGTAGATGGCCCAGATGTGCTGGTCGATGGCGCCGCGCCACTGGAGCTTGCTGCCGAGTACTTGGGCGGCCATCTTCCGGGTGATGCCGAGCGTGACGTCGCCGATCTCCAGCCGTTTGACCTCCACGGCACCCCGCGGGTCACCGTTGATCCGGCGGAAGTAGCCGGGCGAGTGCCGCGCCATGGCCCGGTACCATTGGCCGACCCACCACCGCTGCGTGCCGGAGGAGTCCTCCGGACCACCGGTGCCGCGAAACAGGGTGGGGTAGCCGGGCCTGGTCCCCGTCGGTCTGGCCAGCGCGATCACGGCGCCGCCGCTGTACGGGGGATACCCGTAGCCGACGATCGCACCCCTGCGGACCAGCCGCTTGACGCCGTCGCGGGAGCCGGACGTGGTGGCGTTGCCCTCGATCGTGACGATGCGTCCGTCGGGCCGGATGGATTCGACCAGGCCGACGTGCTCGGCCCTGGCGTCGCCGTTCCAGGAGAAGAACACGACCGCGCCGACCCGTGGGGTGTGGCCCCACCTGCCGCGGGCCTTGAACCAGGCGATCCAGGGGTTGCAGTTGCCGTACCTGCCGGCTTCCTTGGGCGCGAATCCGGCGGTGGCCAGTACCCAGGAGACGAACATGGCGCACCAGTAGGTGTCCCGGAACGCGGACTGGCCGGACCACGCGGCGTACCAGTCGCCGTACTTGGTGCGCTGGGTACCGGGGCCGTCGCCGGAGCCGGGTTCCCGGTAGCCGAGTTGGGAGCGGGCGATGTCGAGAACGTGCGGGGCGGTGGTGGGCATGGTCAGGCCTCCCTGGCGTTCTGGTCCTGGCTGACGTCCTGCGGCCCGTCGTCGGGGCGCGGAGACGGATCAGGGTCGGTGTCGATGCCGGCCCGCAGATCGGGGGTGTCTGGGACGTCGAGGGCCTCGGGTCCCTCGTCGGTCGCGGCGGCGATGGCGGCGACCGCGTCCAGCTCGGTGGCGTCGAGCACGCCGTGGAAGCTGGCCGATACGGTGGCTTGCGTCATGGTTCCTCCCTCGCGTTTCCCGGAGAACTCGCAGCTCAGCGGGCCTACGTAACGGAGCCATGGGTACCGGGGTGCCCCCTCAGATACGCGTCGGGCAAAGCTCTGGCAGGCTGAGGACCATGACCAATACCCTCGTCCTGCTCCGCCACGGCGAGAGCGAGTGGAACGCCAAGAACCTCTTCACCGGCTGGGTGGACGTCGACCTCACCGCGAAGGGCGAGGACGAAGCCCGGCGCGGCGGCGAGCTGCTCACGGCGGCCGGCATCCTGCCCGACGTGCTGCACACCTCGGTGCAGAAGCGGGCGATCCGGACCGCGAACCTCGCGCTCGAGGCGGCCGACCGGCTGTGGATCCCGGTCAAGCGCTCGTGGCGGATCAACGAGCGGCACTACGGCGCGCTTCAGGGCAAGAACAAGAAGCAGACCCTGGACGAGTTCGGCGAGGAGCAGTTCATGCTCTGGCGCCGCTCGTACGACACCCCGCCGCCGCCGCTCGCGGAGGACTCGGAGTTCTCCCAGTTCAACGACCCGCGCTACGCGGAGCTGCCGCCGGAGGTGCGGCCGCGCACGGAGTGCCTGAAGGACGTGCTCGCCCGCTCGCTGCCGTACTGGTACGACGCGATCGTGCCCGACCTGCGCGCCGGGAAGACCGTGCTGGTCGCCGCGCACGGCAACTCGCTCCGCGCGCTGATCAAGCACCTGGACGGCGTGAGCGACGAGGCCATCGCCGGCCTGAACGTGCCGACCGGCATCCCGCTCCGGTACGACCTGGACGACGAGCTGCGTCCGACCAACCCGGGCGGCACCTACCTCGATCCGGAGGCCGCCGCTGCCGCCGTCGAGGCGGTCAAGAACCAGGGCCGCTGACCCTCACGCTCAACCACTTTGGGCGACATCTTCTCGGCTAGGACCGGGAAGATGTCGCCCAAAGCTGTGACTGGGGGTTACGCGCCGAGGTTGCCGGCGGCGCCGGGAAGCTCACCGGTGACGAGCTGGACGACGCGCCGCGACACGGAAACCGCGTGGTCGGCGTAGCGCTCGTAGAACCGGCCCAGCAGCGTGATGTCGACCGCCGACTCGACGCCGTGCGTCCAGTCGTCCAGCAGCACGGTGAACAGCTTCTTGTGCAGCGCGTCCATCTCGTCGTCGTCGCGCTCGAGCTCGGCGGCGAGCGCGATGTCGTGCCCGGCCAGGACCGCGCCGCCCTTGGTCACGATGTTCTGGGCGACCACGCCCATCTGCCGGATGACGTCCCGCACCTCGGGCGGCACCGCGGACTCGGGGTACCGCATCCGGGCGATCTTGGCGATGTGCGCCGCCAGGTCGCCCATCCGCTCCAGCGAGGCCACCATCCGCAGGCCCGTCACGATGACCCGCAGGTCGCCGGCGACCGGCTGCTGGCGGGCGAGCAGGTCGAACGCCCGCTCCTCGGTCTCCTGGTGGAGCAGGTTGATCTTGTCGTCGCCGGAGATGACTTCCTCGGCGATGCTCAGGTCGGCGGTCAGCAGCGCGGTGGTCGCCTTGCTCATGGCGGTACCCACGAGCTGGGTCATCTCGATCAGGGCAGCGCCGATCTGGTCGAGATCGTCGTGGAAGGTGTCGCGCATGGCAGGCTCCTGTACACCAGTCGGTCTGTTCGACCCTGACCGTAGCCACCGCCGGACACGGCACCGACGCACTTAGATGAACCATCACCGTATCCCCGGTGAACTCCTGTCGGCGGTTTGCGGTCCGTCGTCGCGCGATGACGCTCTTCTGTCCGAATCGTGCTTACCATTCGATCGTGAATGGTGTCGTGGTCGCGCTGATCGTCGGCGTGCCGGTCGGGGTAGCCCTCGGCGGGCTCGTCGCGCTCCTGTTGGTACTGCTCCGGCGGTCCCGTAAGGCCGAGCGCGCGCTGGCCGCGGAGATGCCGGCGCCGATCGCGCTCGACCTCGACCTCAGCCGGCGCAGCGTCGAGGCGCTCAGCACGGCGCTGGTCGTGCTGGACCTCGCCGACGAGGTGGTCCTCGCCAACCCGGCCGCCCGGCGGCTCGGCGTGGTCCGCGACGGCCGGGTCACCCACAACGCGCTCCGGATCATCGCCCGGCGCGCCCGCCGGGCCGGGCGAACCGAAGGACATCGAGCTGGAGCTGCCGCGCGGCCGTGGCCTCGAACCGCTGGGCGTCCGGGTGCAGGTGGCGCCGCTCGGCCCGACCGGCCACGTGGCGGTCCAGGTGGACGACGTGACCGAGGCGCACCGGGTGGCCAAGGTGCGGCGGGACTTCGTCGCGAACGTGAGCCACGAGCTGAAGACGCCGGTCGGCGCCCTCGCCCTGCTCGCCGAGGCGCTGCTGGACGCCACCGACGATCCGGAGGCGGTCCGGCGGTTCGCCCAGCGGATGCAGCACGAGTCGAGCCGGCTCGGACGGCTGGTCCAGGAGCTGATCGACCTCTCCCGGCTGCAGGGCGCCGACCCGCTGCCCGAGCCGAACACCGTGTACGTGGACTCGGTCGTCGCCGAGGTGGTGGACCGCAGCCGGCTCAGCGCCGAGGCGCGCGGCATCGTGGTGGTGGCCGGCGGCGAGCGTGGCCTGACCGTGCAGGGCAGCGAGAGTCAGCTGGTCACGGCCCTGGCCAACCTGGTGGACAACGCGGTGGCGTACAGCCCCGAGCACACCAGGGTGGCGATCGGCACCCGCCGGCGCGAGGGCCAGGTCGAGGTCTCCGTCAGCGACCAGGGCATCGGCATCAGCGAGGCCGACCTGGACCGGATCTTCGAGCGGTTCTACCGGGCCGACCCGGCGCGCTCGCGGGAGACCGGCGGCACCGGGCTCGGCCTGGCGATCGTCAAGCACATCGCCACCAACCACGGCGGTAGCGTCGACGTGTGGAGCGTCGAGCGATCCGGCTCCACGTTCACCCTGCGGCTCCCGGTCGCCGGCACTGACGAACTGCCGGCCCCTGTGGTCGGCAGCGACGAGGGATCCGGATCGGCTCCCCGAACTTCGGCCGCCGAACCCCGTGCGGCCGTTCAGCGAGGGGCCGAAGCCGGCTCCGCCGCGGTATCGAGAGGACACGCGTGACCCGAGTGCTGGTCGTGGAGGACGAGGAGTCCTTCTCCGACGCTCTGTCGTACATGCTCCGCAAGGAGGGCTTCGAGGTGGCGATCGCCGCCACGGGACCGGACGCGCTCACCGAGTTCGACCGGACCGGCGCGGACATCGTGCTGCTCGACCTGATGCTGCCCGGGCTCTCCGGCACCGAGGTGTGCCGGACCATCCGGCAGCGCTCCAACGTGCCGATCATCATGGTCACCGCGCGGGACGCGGAGATCGACAAGGTGGTCGGCCTGGAGATCGGTGCGGACGATTACGTGACCAAGCCGTACTCGCCGCGCGAGCTGGTGGCCCGGGTCCGGGCGGTGCTGCGGCGGCGGGCCGAGCCCGAGGAGGTCTCGCCCGGTGCGCTGGAGGCCGGGCCGGTGCGGATGGACGTCGACCGCCACACGGTCACGGTCAACGGAGGCACCGTCCCGCTGCCGCTCAAGGAGTTCGAGCTGCTGGAGATGCTGCTCCGGAACGCCGGCCGGGTGCTGACCCGTGGCCAGCTGATCGACCGGATCTGGGGCGCGGACTACGTCGGCGACACCAAGACCCTCGACGTTCACGTCAAGCGGCTGCGGGCGAAGATCGAGCCGGAGCCGGGTACGCCCCGGTTCCTGGTGACCGTGCGCGGCCTGGGCTACAAGTTCGAGACCTGAGACCGCTCTTGCGGTTCAATTCCGCCCGTGCGGGGCGGAATTGAACCGCACCGGGGGTCACGCGGCAACGGGGTCGTGGTGCGGCTGGCCGGTGTTGATCACCAGCTGAGCACCGCACCAGCACTCGACGTGGAGCCGAATGCCGTCCTCGGTGTTCTCCAGCTGCTGGATGGCGTCGATGGGAACCAGGGTCTGCGCCCCGTGCTCGGGGCAGTAGATGGTGAACATGAAACAAGTCTGGGCGCGGCTGCCGGGCGAGCGTGAGTGGCAGTACTGACCACGATCGCAAGTTTCCTGCCATACTGATGGCATGTTCAAGACCGTCACCGCGATCGTGCACGAGAAGACCGGTGCGTTCAGTCTCGGCGTGGCCACGGAGTTCTTCGGATACGACCGCAGTGAACTGGGCATACCGCGTTTCGACTTCGCGCTGGCCGCCGAGCATCCCGGCGTGCTGCGTACCCAGTTCGGGCTCACCCTGCAGGTCGAACACGGCCTGGAACGGCTCCGCGAGTCCGATCTGGTGATCGTGCTGCCCTGGGAAGAGCGTGGTCTGGAGCCCTCACCGGAACTGATCGCCGAACTGCGCGCGGCCTACGAGCGCGGCGCCACGCTGATCACGTTCTGCTCCGGTGCCTTCCTGCTCGCCGCGGCCGGCCTGCTCGACGGCCGGTGCGCGACCACGCACTGGCAGTGGGTGGACCAGTTCAACGGGCGGTTCCCCGAGGTGACCGTCGACGCCGACGTGCTCTACGTCGACGAGGGCCGGATCCTCACCGGCGCGGGCGGGGCGGCCGGCGTCGACCTCTGCCTCTACCTGTTCCGCCGCGAGTACGGCGCGAAGGTGGCCAACGCGGTCGCCCGTGGGCTGGTCGTGCCGCCGCACCGCGACGGCGGGCAGGCCCAGTACATCGTCTCGCCGCTGCCCCCGATCGGTGACTCCGAGCGACTTCGGGACGTGCTGGTCTGGATGCGGGAGAACCTGCACCAGCAGGTCACCGTGGACGAGCTCGCGGCCAGGGCGCTGATGAGCCCGCGCAGCTTCGCCCGGCACTTCCGCGAGGTCACCGGCACCACGCCGCGCGCGTGGCTGCTCGACCCAGCGGATGCACCGGGCGGAGGAACTGCTGGAGACCGGCGACGTGTCGGTCGAGGAGATCGCCCGGCAGGTCGGCTTCGGCACCACCGCCGCGCTGCGCGAGCAGTTCGTGCGGCGGCGCGGGGTGGCGCCACGGGACTACCGCCGGGTCTTCCGCACCGCCGCCACCCCCGAACTCGCCGGCTGACCCACCCCGCGCGGGCACCCTCGCTGGCCCGCGCCGCTGGCCACCCTCGCCGACCCGCGCCGCAGGTCACCCTCGCGATTTGGGCGACATCTTCCGGGCTATAGCACCGAGAAATGTCGCCCAAAGCGGGGGGTGGGAAACGGGTGAGGGGTTGCGTGGGTCAGTGCTGGCAGCGGGCGGCGACCGTGGCGGGGTGCTCGGCGATCAGCCCGCGTTCGGCCCGGGCGGCGCAGAGCTCGGCCAGCCGGTCGTACGCCGGCCGGCCGATCAGCGCGATCAGCTCGGGCCCGTAGCTCAGGTAGACCGGCTCGGCGCCGACGTGGGCGTCCGGGGATGACGTGCACCACCAGTGCAGATCGTGGCCGCCCTCGCCCCAGCCGCGCCGGTCGAACTCGCCGAGCGAGTCCACCAGCACCTTCGTCTCGTCCGGCCGGGTCACCCACTCCTGCTCGCGCCGGACCGGCAGTTGCCAGCACACGTCCGGCTTGGTCTCCAGCGGGTGCAGCCCCTCGCGCAGCGCCAGGCCGTGCAGCGCGCAGCCCTCGCCGCCCGGGAAGCCGGACCGGTTCAGGAAGATGCAAGCGCCGTCCACAGTGGCGGTGCGACGGCGGTCCTCGTCGTCGCCGACGCTGTCCTCTTCGGTCCAGTTGCCGAAGCCCTTCACGTGGTGCTGCCAGGTCTGCGGGGTGAGCCGCTTGACGAAGGACTTGACCCGCTTCTCGTCGTCACCGTCGGTGAAGAAGGCGCCGTGGCTGCAGCAGCCGTCCTCGGCGCGGCCCTCGATGATGCCGTGGCAGCCGTTGCCGTAGATGCAGCTCCAGCTGGAGAGCAGCCAGGTCAGGTCGCCGCGGATCAGGTGCTCGGGGTTGGCGGGGTCGGCGAACTCGATCCACTCGCGCGGAAAGTCCAGGCTGACCTCGCTGTCGCGAGCGCGGGGGGTGGGCAGGTCGACAGTGGTGGCCACCCGTCCAGCCTATGCCGTGCGGTCGCTCGCGGTGCCTCCCTGGCCGGCCGGCGCGCGGTAGCGTTCCGGTATGCGGCTGGGCGTGCTCGATGTCGGTTCCAATACGGTGCACCTGCTCGTGGTGGACGCCCACAACGGCGGCCACCCGATGCCGGCGCACTCCGAGAAATCGGTGCTCCGGCTGGCCGAACACGTCGGCGACAACGGCAAGCTGTCGGAGAAGGGCGCCGACTCGCTGGTCGAGGCCGTCGCCGCGGCGAAACAGTCCGCCAAGCGGCTGGGCGCCGACGATCTGCTGGCCTTCGCCACGTCCGCGGTGCGGGACGCCCGGAACGGCGAGAAGGTGCTGGCCCGGGTCCGTGAGGAGACCGGGGTCGAGCTCGAGGTGCTCGAGGGCGACGACGAGGCCAGGCTGACGTTCCTCGCGGTGCGGCGCTGGTTCGGCTGGTCCGCCGGGCGGCTGCTCTGCCTGGACATCGGCGGTGGTTCGCTGGAGATCGCGACCGGTATCGACGAGTTGCCCGACGTGGCGCTCTCGTTGCCGCTCGGCGCCGGTCGGCTCACCCGCGAGCGGTTCCACGCCGACCCGCCGGCCCGGCACGAGCTGGACCAGCTGCGGGAGTACGTGGACGAGCTGATCAAGCCGGTCGCCGGCAAGGTGCTGGACGCCGGCAAGGTGGACCGCGCGGTCGCGACCTCGAAGACGTTCCGCACGCTGGCCCGGCTCGCCGGCGCCGCCCCGTCCTCGGCCGGCCTGCGCGCACCCCGGAGCCTGAACCGGCACGGACTGCGACAGATCACCGAGTTCATCTCCCGGATCTCCTCCGGTGCGCTGGCCGAGCTGGAGGGCGTGAGCGCGGCCCGGTCCCATCAGCTGCTGGCCGGTGCGGTCGTGGCCGAGGCGGCGATGCGGCACCTGGGCGTGAACCAGGTGCAGATCTGCCCGTGGGCGCTGCGTGAGGGCGTGATCCTGCGGCGGCTGGACTGGCTCGACGGTGGCGCTGCCGAGTTCGTGGCCGAGGTCGCCGGGCGCTGAGCCGGTGCCGGTGCGGCGCGGCCGGATCGCGAACGTCCGGTCCCGGGTGGCGGAGGTCGCAACCAAGCGTGACCTTCGGGACGGCCAACGCGCTGCGGGCGGACTACCCTGGTGGAGGTGACCGACCCCGCCCCTCCCGGCCCGGCCGTCCGCGTCCCGGCGGCTCAGGTAGGCCTGTCCACCGCTTCCGTCTATCCGGAGCCCGCGCCCGCCGCGTTCGAGATCGCCGCGGCGCTCGGTTACGACGGCGTCGAAGTCATGGTCTGGAACGACCCCGTCAGCCAGGACGTGGCCGCGCTGCGCGCGCTGTCGGAGAAGTTCGCGATGCCGATCCTCGCGGTGCACGCGCCCTGCCTGGTGATCACCCAGCGGGTCTGGAGCCCGGACCCGTGGGAGCGCTTGACCAGGGCGAAGGAGGCCGCGGAGGAACTCGGCGCGTCGACCGTCGTGGTGCATCCGCCGTTCCGCTGGCAGCGCGAGTACGCCAAGGGCTTCGCCGCCGGTGTCGACCGGATCTCGGCCGAGACCGACGTGGTGTTCGCCGTGGAGAACATGTTCCCGCTGCGGGCCCGTGGCCGGGAATTCTCCCCGTACGCGCCGCACTGGGACCCCAGCACCGAGGATTTCAGCCACTTCACGCTGGACATCTCGCACACGGCCGTGTCCCGCCAGGACACCCTGGAGATGGCGGCCCGGATGGGCGACCGGCTGAGCCACGTCCACCTCGGCGACGGCACCGGGGTCGGCCGGGACGAGCACATGGTGCCCGGGCGCGGCGATCAACCGTGCGGACCGTTGCTCGAGCAGCTGGCGCGGCGCGGGTACAGCGGCTCGGTCGTGGTCGAGGTCAGCACCAAGAAATTCCGTGACCGTGAACTCCGCGAAGCCGACCTCGCCGAGTCGCTCGCCTTCGCAAGACTGCACTTGGCCGCCCCTGCGGGAATGGCCCCAGCCCGCTAAACCTGGTCGCTCTGGGCGATATTTTCTCGGCTATAACCGAGAAAATGTCGCCCAAAGCGCTGTCATGAGAGAGCGCGGCGGCGGGCGCGGTGGGCGGCGACGTGGGCCCGGGTGGCGCAGCGGTCCGAGCAGTACCGGCGGGATCGGTTCGTCGAGGTGTCCAGGTACGCGTTGCCACAGCGCGGATCGGCGCAGATCCCGAACCGTGCGCTGCCCCAGCGGGTGAGGGCCACCGCGAGTCCCCAGGCCGCCGCCGCCGCGTAGTCCTGAGCCACCGGCGCGCCGGGCCTGGTCACGTGGAGATGCCAGTCGCTCGCGTCGTGGCCGGAGATCCGCGGATGCACCGGATGGGCGTCCAGCACCGTGTTCAGCGCGGCCACCGTCTCGGCGTCCTTGCCGTCCGCCGCCAGCGCGAACGCCGCATGCAGTGCCGCGCCCACGGCCCGCAGCGCGGCCGCGTCCTGCTCGGTCGCCCGTTCGGCCCACCACGGTTTCTCGGCGAGGAACGCCCGCAGGTCGCTCAGGTCGTCCAGGCGCGCGTTCGCCAGCTCCACGCCGAGCGTGGCGTAAGTATCGAAGTCCACTTGCACACCTTACCGCGCTCTGCTTATGGTGTAAGCACCGACAGGCATTAGTACTCCTTACAGGTGGAGGTACGTCATGACCGCGACGATCGACTGGGCCGCCTACCAGCAGAGCTGGGACCGCCAGCAGGCCCTGTACATGCCGGACCGGGAGGAGCGATACACCGCGCTGCTCGACGTGGTGGACGCCGTCTGCGCCGGTCAGGGCCGCCCGCCACGGGTGCTGGACCTGGCCGGCGGCACCGGCTCGATCACGCTCCGCGTGCTGGACCGCTTCCCGGCCGCCGAGGTGACCGTGGTCGACGTCGACCCGGCGCTGCTCGCGATCGCCCGTGGCTCGCTCGGTGACCGGGCGCAGATCGTCCGGGCCGACCTCGCCACGCCGGCATGGACCGCGGCGTTGCCGCACCGTGCGTACGACGCCGTGCTCACCGCGACCGCGCTGCACTGGATCCAGAGCGAGCGGCTGGCCGTGCTGTACGCCGAGGTCCGTGACGTGCTGCGCGATGGCGGGGTGTTCGTCAACGCCGACCACGCGGTCGACGACGGCCTGCCCACGCTCACCAAGGCCCTGACCGACCTGAGCCGGACCCGGCGTGAGGCCGACCACGCCCGTGGCGAGGCGCTGGACTGGGGCCAGTGGTGGGTCGAGGCGGCCGCCGACCCGGCGCTGGCCGAGCTGGTGGCCGAGCGGAACGCCCACTTCGGCGGCAATCACGCGGCGGAGTTCAACCCGCCGGCCTCCTGGCATCTGGACGCGCTCCGGTCCGCCGGCTTCCGCGAGGCCGGACTGGTCTGGCGCGGGCTCACGGACGCCGGGATCGCGGGCGTGCGCTGAGCTCGGGCACGATCTCGTCGGCGGGCGGCACCTGGCGTGGGCCGCCCGCCAACCGGCGTTAGGCTGACCCCATGCTTCGTACGGTCATCCTCGCCGCCGCCCGCAACAAGCAGGTGGAACACCTGGTCGAGACCGCGCCGATCAGTCGGGACGTGGTCCGGCGATTCGTGGCTGGTAGCACTGTCGACGACGCGCTCGCGGTCACCCGCCACCTGGTCCGCGACGAGCTCGCGGTCAGCCTCGACCATCTCGGCGAGGACACCACCGAAGCCAGCCAGGCGACCGCGACCAAGGACGCCTATCTGACGCTGCTCAAGGCGCTGGCCGCCGGCGGGCTCACCCCCGCGGCCGAGGTGAGCGTCAAGCTCTCGGCCGTGGGCCAGCTGCTGGACCGATCGATGGCGATCGACAACGCGCGCGCGATCTGCCAGGCGGCCGAGAACGCGGGCACCACGGTGACCCTCGACATGGAGGACCACACCACCACCGACTCGACCCTGGACATCCTCGCCGAGCTGCGGAAGGACTTCCCTCGCACCGGCGCCGTGCTGCAGGCCTACCTGCGCCGCACCGAGGCCGACTGCAAGGACCTCGCGTACGCCGGCTCCCGGGTGCGGCTCTGCAAGGGCGCGTACAAGGAGCCCGAGTCGGTGGCGTTCCAGGGCGCGCTGGACGTGGACCGCTCGTACGTGCGCTGCCTGAACGTGCTGATGGCCGGCGAGGGCTACCCCATGCTGGCCACGCACGACCCCCGGCTGATCGCGATCGGCTCGGAGCGGGCGAAGTGGTACGACCGGCGGCAGGACTCGTTCGAGTTCCAGCTGCTGTTCGGGGTCCGGCCGGACGAGCAGCTCCGGCTGGTCGCCGACGGCTACACGGTCCGGGTCTACGTCCCGTACGGCAACGAGTGGTACGGCTACCTCATGCGCCGGCTCGCTGAGCGTCCGGCCAACATCACGTTCTTCCTCCGCTCACTCGCGTCCAAGAAGTAAAGGGGTACGCCGTGGAGACGCTGGCGATTCTCGGCGCCGGCAAGCTCGGCGAGGCCCTGCTCTCGGGTCTCCTGCGCGCCGGCCGCACGGTCGAAGACATCGTGGTGTCGGAGCGGTCCGGCGACCGCGCCGCCTACCTCAAGCACCGGTACGGGGTGAACTCCGTCGGCGTACCGGACGCCGCCAAGCACGGCCGGATCCTGATCCTCGCGGTGAAGCCGCAGGACATCGGCGCGCTGCTGGCCGAGCTGGGCCCGCTGGTCACGCCCGACCACCTGATCGTCTCGGTGGCGGCCGGCATCCCGACCGCGTACATCGAGCGGATGCTGGGCGAGCAGGTGCCGGTGGTCCGGGTCATGCCGAACACGCCGGCCCTGGTCGACCAGGCGATGAGCGTGATCAGCCCCGGCGCGCACGCCGACGAGCAGCACCTGGCGGCGACCGAGGCGATCCTGCAGCCGGTCGGCAAGGTGCTCCGCCTGCCCGAGGGCCAGCAGGACGCGGTCACCGCGCTCTCCGGCTCCGGCCCGGCGTACTTCTTCTACCTGGTCGAGGCGATGATCGACGCCGGCATCCTGCTCGGCCTGCCGCGCGTGGTCGCCGCCGACCTGATCGTGCAGACCGCGCTCGGCGCGGCCACCATGCTCCGCGACACCGGCGAGCACCCCGTGCAGCTGCGCGAGGCGGTCACCTCGCCGGGCGGCACCACGATCGCCGCCGTCCGGGAGCTGGAGCGGCACGGCGTGCGCGCCGCGTTGATCGCCGCGATCGAGGCGGCCCGGGACCGGTCCGAGCAACTCGGCAAGCTGTACGACTGACGCCGCGCTTGGTGTTCGCGGGCTCCGACGGACGCGCGGGTGCGAGCGCGGCGGGCGGCGTGCGCGGCGGCGGGCTGCCGCGGCTCGGGTGCGCGCCACGGCACCGGCTGTCGTGAGTGGACTGGGCGTTCGCGGTCGCGCCTGCGGCGCGCCGGGCGGCGGAACCTGGCCTCTGGCGCCGGCCCCGGACCGCCGGCTCAGGCCCGAAATCGGCCTCTTTCGCGGGCCGCTCACGCTCGCCGAGCCCGCACGGCTGTATTCGAGCGGTCGCGTGGCGCAGTGGGAAACCGGCGGAAAGTTGGCGGTTGGGGCGGAGATGTGTCCTTCAAAGTCGCTTTCCGTACTCGCTGCGTAGCTACGGGTAGCGAGAAAATGATGGCGACTATCGCCTATTAACAGCAGCACCGTTACTGTTCAAGGAGCACGTGCGTGTCCTCCGCGCCGGAGGGGAAGCCGGCGCCCGATGCGTGCCCGGGTAGGTGGTTCGGTATGCCTGGATCAAGCCCGCTGTCCGAGGTCCGGTTCCTTACGGTCGCGGAAGTGGCGTCGCTCATGCGTGTCTCGAAGATGACCGTGTACCGGCTCGTCCACTCTGGAGAACTGACGGCGGTCCGTGTCGGCCGCTCGTTCCGGGTTCCGGAGTCGGCCGTGCACCAGTACTTGAAGGAGGCCTTCACGGACTCGGCCTGACCGTGACAGCCCCGCCGTCCGGCCCCGTTCGGGGCCGGTCGCGGAGGCCGGGGTGACCACGGCCCGGAGCCCCAGCTAAGCTGGGGGTCAATAGCAACCGGTTGTGCACCCCAAGGATGTGGCATGGGCTCGGTCATCAAGAAGCGCCGTAAGCGGATGGCGAAGAAGAAGCACCGCAAGCTGCTCAAGAAGACCCGCGTCCAGCGCCGTAACAAGAAGTAGCGCCGGGCTTCATCTTCGACCCCGGCGGGAGGCCTGAGTGCCGCCGAACGTCGTCCTCGTCACGGGCGTCAGCCGTCACCTGGGTGGCCGGGTGGCGGCGCGTCTCGCCGCTGACACACGCATCGAGCGGGTCATCGGTGTGGACACGACGCCGCCCACGGGAGACGTCGCCAAGCTGATCGGCCGGACCGAGTTCGTCCGTGCCGATATTCGGAACCCGCTGATCGCGAAGGTCATCGCGACCGCTGGCGTCGACACCGTCGTACACATGAACGTCGTGGCGACCCCGTTCGGCGCCGGCGGGCGTACGTCGATGAAGGAATTCAACGTCATCGGCACCATGCAGATGCTGGCCGCCTGTCAGAAGGCGCCGAGCGTCCGCAAGCTCGTGGTGCGCTCGACGACGGCCGTCTACGGCTCCTCTCCTCGTGACCCGGCGATGTTCACCGAGGACATCGATGCCAAGGGGCCGCCGCGCGGCGGCTACGCCAAGGACGCGGTCGAGGTCGAGGGGTACGTGCGCGGCTTCGCCCGTCGCCGTCCCGACGTGACCGTCACGATGCTGCGGTTCGCCAACTTCCTCAGCGCACGGATCGAGACGCCGCTGACGCGGTACTTCGAGATGCCCGTGATGCCGACGGTCTTCGGCTTCGACCCGCGGCTGCAGTTCCTGCATGTCCAGGACGGGCTCGACGTGCTCCAGCAGGCGTCGCTGGAGGACCATCACGGTACGTTCAACGTGGCCGGTCCCGGCGTGCTGCTGCTGTCGCAGGCGATCCGGCGGGCCGGGCGGGTGGGCGTGCCCGTGCCGCAGGCCGCGATCGGACCGCTGGGCGCGCTGATCCGCGGCGCCGGCGCCGCCGACTTCTCGCCGGAGCAGCTGAACTTCCTCGCGCACGGCCGGGTGGTCGACATCGGCAAGCTCGAGCGCACGTTCGGCTGGACCCCGCACTACTCGACCACCGAGGCGTTCGACGACTTCGTGCGCGGACGCAACCTCGCCTCGGTGCTCAGTCCGGAGAACGTCAAGGCGGCCGAGCGCGCTGTGCTGAGCCGGATGAGCGGAAGGCGGAACGATGCCTGAAGCGCGCATCATCCCGATCAAGTCCGAGCCCACGCCTGACCCTCAGCCGGCGGGCGAGGAGTCGACGCGTCCCGCCGCCGGCCGGAGCGCCACGAGCCGCTCCGGCACCCAGAACGGGTCCGGCACCGAGCGCGGGGCCGGCGCCGACAGCCGAACCCGCGGTGCCGGACGGAACGGCAAGGCCAAGGCCGAGCCCGACCATGCCCACCTCCGAGGCCAGCGCGACGAAGACCGCCGAAGAGCCGTCCGTCGACGAGACCGCCGCAGGCGAGACTGAGGCCGGGACTGGGCCTGGAGCCGACAAGCGTCGCGTCGCGAAGCCCCGCGTGGCCAAGAAGCCGCGCAACCGCACGCCCGTTGCCGCCACCGAATCGGCCGTCGACCGGCCGACCGGCGAGCGCGACAGCGTGGCGCCGCCCGAGGAACTCCGCGACCTCGGCACCTTCGTCACCGGCAAGCGCCTGGAACAGAGCACCCCGCGCGCCGACGACCCGTCAGGCCGCCCAGGAGGATCGCCCGCGTCCGGTCGACGCCGAGGGCGCGCAAGTCTGGCCCAAGAACGAGCGCCCGCAGCCGGCCGCCGAACCGGCCGAGAAGCCGGAACCGGCGCCGAGTCAGCGCACCGGCGACGAGTGGGAGCGCAAGGTCGCCGGCGCGCTCGCGTTCGTCCGCAGGCGGCTGACCGGCGAGTACGAGGTGGACGAGTTCGGTTTCGACGCCGAGCTGACCACCAACGTCATCGCCGCGCCACTGCGGCCGATCTACGACAAGTGGTTCCGGGTCGAGGTGTCCGGGCTGGAGAACGTTCCGGACGAGGGCGCCGCGCTCATCGTCGCCAACCACTCCGGGGTGATCGCGCTGGACGGTGCGGTCACCGCGCTGGCCCTGCTGGATCACCACCCGGCCCACCGGCACCTCCGGATGCTGGGCGCGGACCTCGTCTTCAAGACGCCGCTGCTCGGTGAGATCGCCCGCAAGTCCGGTCAGACCCTCGCGTGCAACGCGGACGCGGAGCGGCTGCTCTCCTCCGGCGAGCTGGTCGGAGTGTATCCGGAGGGCTTCAAGGGCGTCGGGAAGCCGTTCAGCGAGCGGTACAAGCTGCAGCGGTTCGGGCGGGGCGGCTTCGTCTCGGCCGCGTTGCGTACCAAGGCGCCGATCATCCCGTGCTCGATCGTGGGCGCCGAGGAGATCTACCCGATGCTCGGCAACGCGAAGCTGCTGGCCAGGCTCCTCGGGGTGCCGTACTTCCCGCTCACCCCGACGTTCCCGTGGCTCGGCCCGCTGGGCATGATCCCGCTGCCGTCGAAGTGGTACATCGAGTTCGGGGAGCCGATCGAGACCGCGTCGCTCGCCGACCGTGCGGACGATCCGATGCTCACCTTCAACGTGGCCGACCAGGTGCGCGAGACGATTCAGCAGACGCTGTACCGGCTGCTGATGAAGCGCAAGTCCGTCTTCTCCTAGCCCGCTCCCGCTCCCGCCCTCGCTCCCGCTCCCGCTCCCGCGCGCTTTGGGCGACATTTTCTCGGCTATAGCCGAGAAAATGTCGCCCAAAGGCGCAAGGGGGCGGGCCGGCGGCGGGCGCGGGGCGGCGGGCGGCGGGCTGCGGGGCGGCCGGGCGGCGGAGGTCAGGAAACCGGCACCAGGTCGGCGACGCGCCAGCGAGCGCTGCGGCCCTCGGTGACCCGCCAGCCGAGCAGCCGGCCGGACGGCACCACCTGACGCACCCGGCCCTCGATCTGCACGGCCCGGTTCTCACGCAGGTCGTGCAGCCGGGTGTCGCCGCTTCCACCGCCGGTCAGCACGAAACGGCCGGCGATGATCGGCAGCTGTGGTTCGACGGCGAGATCCGCGAGCGTCGCCTTGGTCCAGCGGGTGCCGTCGAGCTGGCTGAACAACGACTCGCCGGCCCGCTCGTTCGGGTTCGACCCGACGCACCACACCCCGCCGCACGCACCGAACGAGCTGCCGGCCGGGAGCCGGCCATCCCTGGTCTCGTTCAGCAGCACGTTGCGCACGGTCACCCGGCGGATGGTCGGGGTGCCGATCGTGCTGAGCCAGGGCCAGCCGACCGGGATGTAGCCGGGCAGGGACAGCTCTGGCTCCAGTTCGCCGCCGGCCAGCCGCACGCTGGACACCTGGGTGGTCGGCACGTCCAGGCCGAAGGTCCTGACCAGGTAGAGCCGGCCGGCGCCGAGCCCCAGCGTCAGGCCCTGATCGCCCCAGGCTCGCGCGGCGGACACCGAGGCGAGTCGCCGGGACGGTCCGCCGCTGACATCGGCGACCCAGAGTTCGCTCGCGGCGCTCCGATCACCGCCGGTGTGGGTCAGCCAGCCGACGTGTGCGCCGTCCGTCGCGGTCTGGACCTGCTCGATCGGTGCGCTGATCTGTCCCAGCGTGCGGGCCGTGCGGGCGATCACGTCGACCAGCAGCAGCTCGGCGTCCTCGAAGTTGATCCTGATCGCGGCCACGGCGGTCCGGGTGTCGACGAAGAGCAGCGGCGTGTACGGCCGACCGTCCCTGAGCCGAGCGGTGAACTCCGTGATCGCGATCGCCGGCCAGGCGTCCGACCAGCTGATCGGGGCGCTTCCGGCGACGCCGTCGGCCTCGCTGGCCGGCGATCGGCCCGGCCCGCCCTGGATCGCGGCAAGGCCGATCGTGGCCACGACCGCAGCGCTCACGCCGGCCGCGACGAGCCGGGTGTGCCGCCGCTGGCGCTGGCCGACGACCGCGGTGCGCGCTTCGACCGCGGTGATGAATTCGGGCTCCAGCCCTGGTGCCTGCCGCTCGGCGAGCTGGAAGACGCGCTGGAGCGTCCAGCCGGCGAGCCCGGGGTCGTGGGTCGGTCTCGGGGCGTGCGCGGGCGCGTCGACCAGCGTGCGCTTGCCCGGCCGGTCGGCATCGTCCTGGCCGATACCGCGCTGCTCTGCGCGTGCGCGGATCCGCTGGAGGCTGTCGCGGAGCCGGGAGCGGAGCGCCGAGGTGAGGGAGCGGCGGGGCGGGCGGAGCGCCTCCTGGAGCGACTCGACGTCGAGCTCGGCCCAGTACCGCAGCAGCAGGTCGGCCCGCTCGGCCGGCGATCGGTCCCGCAGGCTGCGCCAGCCGATCGCATCCTCGTCGCGTCCCAGGCCGCCGAGGCCGAAGCCATCAGGGTGCTCGGCGGGATCGTCAGCCGGTTGGTCCAGGTCCGCCGCCGGCTCGGCCGGACCCAGCGGGGGGTCGCGGAGGTAATGAGCGGTCGCCAGCACCCAGAGCGCCGCCTCCGGCGTGCCGTACTCGCGGATCAGGGGTAGCCATCGGGCGCCGAGCTCGGCGAGGCTCGGGAGCATGAGCGCACGGGCCAGCTCCTGATCGCCGGTGAGCAGATAGCCGAAGCGGAGCGCGTCCTGGCCGCGATGGAGCAGAAAGGCACGGAATCCCGAGCCTTCGCCGGCATGCTCCACCGCGGCGGACATGGCGGCGGCTTACCGCCGTCTGCGACGCATCGCGATGCCGGCCGCCAGCCCACCCGCCACGGCCCCGGCACCGAGGAGCGCGGGCACCCCGACCTTGGCCGCCTTGCGGGCGGTGCGGTAGTCACGGATCTCCCAGCCATGCTCGCGCGCCACCCGGCGCAGGTCGCTGTCCGGGTTGATCGCCACGGCCTTGCCGACCGCGCTGAGCATCGGGACGTCGTTCGAGGAGTCGCTGTACGCCGTGCACCGGGACAGATCGAGCCCTTCGCGCAGCGCCAGAGCGTGCACGGCCTCGGACTTGGCGGGCCCGTGCAGGGGCTCGCCGACCAGCCGGCCGGTATAGCAGCCGCCCTCGACCTCGGAGACCGTGCCGAGCGCGCCGGTCAGGCCCAGCCGCTTGGCGATGATCGTGGCCAGCTCGACGGGCGTGGCGGTGACCAGCCAGACCCGCTGGCCGGCGTCGAGGTGCATCTGCGCGAGCGCCCTGGTGCCGGTCCAGATCCGGTCGGCCATCAGCTCGTCGTAGATCTCCTCGCCGTGCCGGATGATCTCCTCGACGTTCCGGCCCGCGACGAAGGCGAGCGCGGCCTCCCTGGCCTGCACCATGCCCTCGTGGCTCTCCGCGCCGGAGACCCGGAACTTCAGCTGCTGCCAGCCGAATTTCGCCAGGTCAGCGGTGGTGAAGTACTTGCGAGCCGCCATGCCCTTGGCGAAGTGATAGATCGACGCGCCCTGCATCATCGTGTTGTCGACGTCGAAGAACGCGCCGGCGGTGGGATCGGGCGGTACCTCGAGGGACGCCTCGACCTCGGCGGCGGCCGCACTCGCGGCACCGGCCAGGACGGCGCGAACCTCGTCGTCGCGCTGACGCCGGCGACGCCGTCGTTGAATGAGCGAGGTCACGGCGCTCCCTCCGGGTGCGATGTCCAGCCAGCGACCCCTCCGGCGCTGGCAGACGTGCCGTCAACCAGCGTAGCGGCCCCCGACCGTCCTGGGCTCGCCGTCCACAGCCGATGACTCGGCCGGCAACCCGATGTTCACCATCGAGGTGCCGGCCGTTGAAGCCAGGTCAGCGCGGATCGCCGAACCACGAGCTAGCGCTGACCGCCGCCCAGACCGCCGAGGAGCCCGCCGAGCACGCCACCGACCGTGTCCGTCACCGAACCGAGCAGGCCCTGCGTGCCGCCGCTGGTTCCCGGCGACGGCGTGGGCAGGCCAGGACCGCTGGTCGGTTCGCCGCCGTTGGTCGGCGCGTTGGGGTCTGCGGCGAGCCGGAGGACCCGGCCGACGGGGACGCCGAGCTGCCGGCCGAGGCCGAGCTGCCCGGGACCACACCGCCAGGGGTGGCGTTGCCGCCGGGCTTGCCGGTCGAGGTGTCCGGACCGCTGCCGGGCACCTTGGTCCCGCCGGACTCGACGCCAGGCAGGGCCGCGCAACGCCGGGGCAGCGGACCGAGTTCGTCGCTGCGGTTGGCGCCGGTGTATCCGACCGTGCACAGCAGCGACGGGCGGAGCGAACCGGACCGGTCGCTGACCTGCTCCAGCAGCGTGAGCGAGTCCACCGCACGCATCCGGCGCTGGTCCGGCAGCGTGCCGATCAGGGCGAGCAGTTCCTTGCGCTGGATGGCGACGAACGCGTCGACCGCGTCGAGCGGCGCACGATCCTGACGCTCGACCGCGGCGCTGCTCAGATCGCGCATGCCGGTACGGGTGTCGGCGTCCATGTCGCCGAGGACCCGGCGCAGCTCGTTCTCGTCGCCCTGCACGCTGCTGGCCTCGATCAGGCGGGTGCGTGCGAACTGGAGATGGAGCTGACCGCGGCTCACGTCCGACCTGGCGAGCGCGAGCTGGGCGGCCTCGCGGCTGCGCTTCACGCTGTACAGGGCGTCACCGGGAACCGCGTCGCCGCTGGCCGCGCCGACGCCGGAGAGGGCCACCAGGGCGGCCATCGTGCCACCGGCGAGCGCGAGCCGTCGGGGTAGCCGTCGCTGCGGCTGCCGGTGCAGGTGACGCTGGCTGCGGGTAGGCCTGGCCTCGACCTCGCTGCCGATCCCCTGCACGGTGGCGACCGCGAGCAGCCGGGTGCGCAGGCGGTCCCGGAACACCGGGTCCACCTCGCCACCGGTATCGACGGACTGTAGGCGAGAGGCGAGCGCGAACGGTGCGCTCTCGTTCTCGTCTGCCTGCGCCCGTCCGGTGACGAGCGCCTCGAACCGTTCCGCCTTGCGGCGCTCGGACGGGGTGATGATCACGCTACGCACCCCCCTTCTGCCTGTCCCCGATGATGTCGTGCCGACAACGGAGACAACGCATGAAGGGCACCCTTGGTTACGGGCAAGGAGCAGAACGTTGACCTTGCAACCAACACGTCGCTACTGGTCAGGGCCGTCGTTGTGGTGTCGGTCACGGCGTGAACCCCTCCGGCAACAGGCGTCCCAACGATCGGACGGCCCGATACTGGAGCGCCTTGATCGCGCCCTCGTTCTTCCCCATCGCCTGCGCGGTCTCGGTGACCGAGAGTCCTTGTAGGAACCTCAGCACGATGCATTCCTGCTGCTCGGGGTTGAGCTTCTTGACCGCTTCCAGCAGCGTCACGTTGGTCAGCCGCTCCATCACGGCCGCCTCCGGACTGCCGTCCAGGCCGTGGTCCTCCTGGTCGGCGTCGAGCATGTCCGCGGTGGCCACCTCGAGCCGGTACTTGCCCGACTTGTAGTGGTCGGCGATCAGGTTCCGCGCGATCGTCACCAGCCAGGCGCCGAGGTCACGGCCCTGCCAGGTGACGCTGCCGATCCGGCGCAGGGCGCGCAGGAACGTCTCGCTGGTGAGGTCCTCGGCGAGCGGCCGGGAACCGACCCGGAAGTAGATGTACCGGAAGACGGTGTCGATGTACCGGTCGTAGATCTCGCCGAACGCGTTCGGGTCCCCGTCCTGGGCACGCCGGACGATCGCCCAGACGTCGCCGGGCTCGGCTTCGTCGAGATCGGGCCGGTGGCTGGGCGGGCCGGTCGGCGAACCCGCGATCGCCGGCAGCACCGCGGTCTCGGCATCTCCGGGCGCCGCGTGGGCACCGCCGGAGCGACGAGGACGTGGGGACGGCCGGGGGCCGGGACGCGGCGACGGACGGTCGCCGGACCGCGGCGACGGCGTCTTGCCGGCATCGAGGACGTGAGCCTGGCCGGGCGGGACGATGTCGCCGTCCGCCCACCAGACCGCCTGGGCGAGTGCGGCCAGGCCTTGCCGGAGGCTTAACCGGGCACCGGCTCCGAAGGCAGCAGCATCGGCTGCGCTGGCGCTCACGTGCCCTCCTCCCTGCGTTCGGCGGTCGCGCTCACGGCGCTGCTGTACCGATCTGTTCGCGCGGTCACGTGGTCATCAGGTCCCTGATGACAATATGCGCCGCCGCGAGCCTGGTGCAGGCAGCCACGTAGGGCCTCCTTGAGCAGAGGTTGGTTACACCCGGTGCACGGGAGATAACGGTGAGATCATACGTGTCTCCGGTCATCGCGCTAGGGGTGCAGTGACATTGCGGTAAAAATGTGGCATTTCGCGCAGAACACGCGGGTGTCGCGCACTTCTCGCCACAGCGGCACCGCAGCCCCCGGAAGCAGCATGCACCTCGGCCAGGGATCGCGCGTCTGGTTCGCCGGTGTGACAGACTCCCGAACGGTGAGGTGTGACGGCCCCTCCGTCCGCCGTGGAGGTCCCCGCTGCTGTGGACGACATGACTGTCTCCGATCCGGTCCGGAACATCGCGGACCTCGTGCGCCGTGCCGCTCGCCGTTCTGGCGCCGGTCGCGCACTCATCTTTCGTGACACCGTGCTCAGCTGGGCCGAACTGGACAGCAGGGTAGACCAGACGGCCGCCACGCTGCGAGGTCTGGGCCTCGCCGAGGGCGAACGGCTCGGCGTCGCGCTGCCGAACGGCCTCGACTTCCCGATCGTCTATCTCGGTGCGCTCCGGGCCGGGCTGGTCGTGCTGCCGATCAACCCCGGCTACACCGCACGGGAGCTCGCGCACGTGCTGCGGGATTCCGGCACGGTCGCGATCGTCGGCGGCCCCGGCGTGCTGGCCGAGGTCGAGGACGTGCGGAGCGAGCTGCCCGCGCTGGCGCATCTGCTGGCGCCGGGGCCGCTCGTCGACGCCGCCGCGGGCGCGCGGCCGAGCCGGTCACCACCGAGCGGGGCGGCGAGGATCTCGCGCTGCTGATCTACACGTCCGGCACCTCGGGCCGGCCCAAGGGCGCGATGCTCTCGCACCGGGCCGTGCTGGCCAACTTCGAGCAGTGCAGCCGGATCGAGCCCGCGGTGCTGCACCCGGACGACGTGGTCCTGCTGGTGCTGCCGCTCTTCCACGTCTACGGGCTGAACCCGGGCCTCGGACAGGTGCTCTGGGAGGGCTGCACCGCGGTGCTCGCGGAGCGGTTCGACCCGCTCGGCACGCTGGGCCTGATCAGCCGGCACGAGGTCACCAACGTGCCGGGCGCGCCGCCGATGTTCGTGGCCTGGTCGCTGCTGCCGGAGTTCGCGGACGCGTTCGCCGGGGTCCGGGTGGCGATCTGCGGCGCCGACCAGCTGCCCACCGACACCCAGCGCCGGCTCCGCGACGCGATGGGCAAGTACGTCTACGAGGGCTACGGCCTGACCGAGACCGCGCCGGTGCTGACCAGCACGCTGATGAGCGAGGAGCCGAAGGCGGGCTCGATCGGCCAGCCCATCCCCGGCGTCGAGGTGCGGCTGCTGGACGTCGCGAGCGGGGAGGACGTCGGCGCCCGGCTGGACGATCTGGCCGAGTCCGAAGACGAGGACGACGACGTGCACGCCACGGCGGATCCCGGCGAGATCACCGTCCGGGGCGCCAACCTGTTCTCCGGCTACTGGCCGGACGGCACCGACGGCCCGGACGAGCAGGGCTGGTGGCGGACCGGCGACGTGGCCTACGCGGACGAGGACGGTGACCTCTTCCTGGTCGACCGGATCAAGGAGCTGATCCTGGTCAGCGGCTTCAACGTCTATCCACGCGAGGTGGAGGACGTGCTGATCGCGCACCCGGGCATCGCCGAGGCTGCCGTGATCGGCGCTCCGCACCCGTACACCGGCGAGACCGTCCGCGCCTACGTGGTGACCGAGCCGGGCGTGCAGCTCTCGGCCGAGGACGTCATCGCGCACTGCGAGCACGCGCTGGCCCGGTTCAAGTGCCCGGCGACGGTCGAGTTCGTCACGTCGCTGCCGCACTCGGCCACCGGCAAGGTGAGCAAGGGGCGGCTGCGGATGGCGGCCCGACGCGGGCTCGACCCGTCCGGCGTCTGAGGTGGTCCGGGTGCCGCCGAGCCTGACGCTGCTGACCAGGGCCGACTGCCACCTCTGCCAGGACGCCAGGGCGGCGCTGGCGCGGGTGCGCGCGGTCTCCGGCGTGGACTGGACCGAGGTGGACGTGGACAGCGACGACGAGCTGGCCTACGAGTACGGCGATCGGGTGCCGGTGGTGCTGGTCGACGGCAAGGAACACGGCTACTGGCGGGTCGAGGAGGACCGGCTGCTGCGTGACCTCGGTCACCGCTGACTGTCGGACCCGGTGGCTACCTGTGCGGCGTGAGTACACATCTCGTCTGGGACTGGAACGGCACCCTCTTTCACGACGTGGAGGCCGTGGTCGCCGCCACCAACGCCAGCTTCGCCGCGCACGGCCTGCCGCCGGTGTCGCTGGAGCGGTACCGCGCCCTGTCCACGATGCCGATCCCGGTCTTCTACGAGCGGCTCATCGGCCGGGCGCATGGTCGAGGGCGAGTGGGAGGTCCTGGACAAGCTGTTCCACGAGCACTACGAGCTGGAACGGGTGCGCTGCGGGCTGGCCGTCGGCGCCAGCGAGCTGCTGGTCGAGTGGGATCAGGCGCGGCCGCACCCAGTCGCTGCTCTCGATGTGGCATCACGAGGCGCTGGTCACGCTGGTCGATTCGCTCGGCCTCACCCCGCACTTCGTCCGGGTGGACGGCCGGATCGGGCCGAACGGCGGTCACAAGGCCGAGCACCTGGTCCGGCACCTGAGCGCCCTCGACCGCGATCCCGCCGACGTGGTGGTCGTGGGCGACAGCATCGACGACGCCTGGGCCGCGCAGCACGTCGGCGCCCGCAGCGTGCTGCACACCGGAGGCTTCTACTCCCGGGAGGCGCTGGAGGCCGCCGGCGTGCCCGTCGTCGATTCGCTGGCCGAGGCCGTCGCCCTCGCCGCCGCCTGACTGCGAGCGCGGATGGCTAGTCGATCGGGCGTCTGGAGACTAGAATTCTGGTCATGACTACGCTCCCGCTCGCTGACGTCAAGGCACGCCTCTCGGCCGTGCTCGACGAGGTCCGCGACACGCATGAACGGGTGGTGATCACCCGCAACGGCCGCCCCGAGGCGGTGATCCTCTCGCTCGACGATCTGGAGGCGCTGGAGGAGACCCTGGACATCCTGTCCCGGCCCGGCACGCTCGAAGGGATCGTGCGGGCGGAGGAGGAGATCGACAGCGGCGACACCGTGGGCGCGGAGGAACTGACGAAACTGATGGCCAGTAGGGCGAGGGCGGAACGGACGCCTCGCCGAGTGAAGGGCAATCGGGCCGCCGGGTGAGCGAAGAGCACGATGAGGACCGAAGTTACGAGCTCAGCGTCGCGGCCAGTGCGGCCAGGGCGCTGACCACCGGGCCACCGCGCGGCCTACCGTTGGCGGTCGCGAACGCGGTTTTGGAGTTCCTCACCGGTCCGCTCGTCGAGAAGCCGCATGTCGTCGGCAAACCGCTTGAGCGTGAACTCGCTGGGTACCGCTCGGCACGGAGAGGGCCGTATCGCGTGATCTACCGGATCGACGAGGAGAAATACGTCGTTCAGGTCGTCCGGATCGAACACCGCGCTGACGTCTACCGCCCACGCTGAGCGACGTGGCGAGTCGATCGGGCGGGCTGGCCGAGGCCGTCGCCCTCGCCGCCGCCTGACCGAACCTCCCCGCGTCTCCCCGGTTTGGGCGACATCTTCGCGGCTATAGACCGTGAAGATGTCGCCCAAAGCTGGTGATGGGGGCGTCGGCCGCCCGCAGTGGGCGGCCGGGCGCCCCCTCGCGGCTCCCGCGAGCGCGCTACGACACCTTCGCGGGGCCCGCGAGGGTGTCGCGCGACCGGGCTCGCGGTTCTGAATCGATACCTTGGTCGATCAGCGCAATCCCGCTGGTGACACGGTTCCCGGGCGGCCGGTGATGTCCGATGAACGACACGTTGCCGCGTGGCTTCAGGCGTGTCACGCCGGAAAACCAGGACCAATCGCCGGCCGCGGACTGTGAGCCCTGCCACGAGCTTGTAAGGCTCTGTCAGTTCAACTTTGTGCAGACGTTCACAAGCGGTACCGTGGGCGGCGTCAGCCTGCGGATAGCACAGTGTTACCGCGGGGCGCCATCCGGGGCCTGACGTACCCCCAGCCTGCCCAGGAGCCCGATGACCGACCAGCGCCCGAGTGCGCGAGCCGCCGGCCGCGAACGCGGTATTCCGGAGGCCACGGTCGCGCGGCTGCCCGTCTACCTGCGTGCCCTGCACACGCTCGCCGACGGCGGTCTGGACACGGTCTCCTCGGAGGGCCTCGCCGCTTCGGCCGGCGTCAACTCGGCGAAGCTGCGCAAGGACCTCTCGCACCTCGGCTCGTACGGCACCCGCGGCGTCGGCTACGAGGTCAGCATCCTGATCGACCAGATCTCGCTCGCGCTCGGCCTCACGCAGCGTTGGACCGTGGCGCTGGTCGGCGTCGGTAACCTCGGCCACGCGCTCGCCGGTTACGCCGGCTTCAGCTCCCGTGGCTTCCGGATCGCCGCGCTGCTCGACGCGGACCACGCCCGGGTGGGCGAGGCGATCGCGGGGCTGAACGTCCGGCACATCAGCGAGATCGATGCCGTGGTCGCCGAGGAGGGGATCTCGATCGGGGTGATCGCCACCCCGGCCGAGGCCGCCCAGGACGTCTGCGACCAGCTCGTCGCCGCCGGTGTGACCAGCATCCTCAACTTCGCGCCCTGCGTCCTGAACGTGCCGTCCGGCGTCGACGTACGGAAAGTCGACCTGTCCATCGAGCTGCAGATCCTCTCCTTCCACGAGCACCGCAAGGCGGCCCAGCATGGCGCGGCGTCGCTGACCCGGCTGCCTGGTGGGGCGCAGGGCGATCCCGATGCACGTGAGGCGGTGAACGAGTGAGCGTGCGAAGCGAGCGAACCAATAGGCACAGCGTTTCGCGAACGCGACCACCGAGCGCAGCGAGGTGGCAGTGAGCGTGCTCGTCGTGGGCTGAACCACCGGACCGCGCCGGTCCGGCTGCTGGAGCGCGCCGCCGTCACCGCGGACGAGCTTCCGGCCGCGCTCGGCGCGCTGCTGCGCGGCCAGCACGTCGGTGAGGTCGTCCTGCTCTCCACCTGCAACCGGGTCGAGGTGTACGCCGCGGTCACGGCGTTCCACGGCGCGCTGAACGAGATCGGCGGCTGGCTCTCCGAGCGCACCGGCCTGAACCTGGGCCCGCTCGCCGACCACCTCTACGTGCACTACGCCGACGAGGCCGTGCGGCACCTGTTCACGGTCGCCGCCGGGCTCGACTCGATGGTGGTCGGGGAGGCCCAGATCCTCGGCCAGCTCCGGGACGCCTACGGCTCGGCGCAGGAGCACGACGGCCCCGGCCGGCTGCTGCACGAGCTGATGCAGCAGGCCCTGCGGGTCGGCAAGCGCGTGCACACCGACACGGTCATCGACCAGGCCGGCCAGTCCGTGGTCAGCGCGGCGCTCCGGATCGGCGAGGAGAAGGTCGGCTCGATCACCGGCCGCCCGGCCCTGGTCGTCGGCGCCGGCTCGATGGGCGCGCTCGCCGCGGCCACGCTCCGGCGGGCCGGCGCGGGCACCATCACGGTCACCAACCGGACGCTGGAGAACGCGGCCCGGATCGCCGGCACCGTGGACGGCACCGCGATCACGGTGGACCGCCTGCGCGAGGCGCTGACCGCCACGGACATCGTGGTCTCGGTCACCGGCTCGGCCGGCACCGTGATCACCCGGGACGACGTGACCGCAGCCCAGCACGCTCGCGGCGACCGTCCGCTGCTCATTCTCGACCTGGCCGTGCCGCGCGACACCGAGCGGCTGGTCGACTCGATTCCCGGCGTCACCGTGCTCGACCTCGAACAGCTCGGCGCCGCGCTCGCGGACACCCCGCACACGATCGGGGTCGAGGCCGCCCGCGCGATCGTCGAGGAAGAGGTCGAGGCGTTCCTCGGCTGGCAGCGCTCGGCCGACGTGGCGCCCACCGTGGCCGCCCTGCGGGCCCGCGCCGACGAGGTCGTCACGGCCGAGCTGGAGCGCCTCGGCGGCCGGCTGTCCGGACTCGACCCGGCCGCCCGGCACGAGGTGGAGCGGGCCGTCCGCCGGGTCGTCTCGACGTTGCTGCACCAGCCCACGGTGCGGATGAAGGAGCTGGCCAGCGCGCCGGGCGGGGACTGGGTCGCGACCGCGGTCCGGGATCTGTTCCAGCTCGACGTGGCCAGCGCGACGGCCGCCGCCGCGGTCGCCGTGGACGCGGAGGTGCGGCTGTGAACGTACGCAGCGATCGAACCAGCGAGGTGGACGCGTGAGTCTGACCGTCACGAGGCCGTTGCGGCTCGGGACCCGGGGCAGCGCGCTGGCCATGGCGCAGTCCGGGCTGGTCGCCACGGCGATCTCCGAGCACTCCGGCCGGGGCGTGGAGCTGGTCGAGATCACCACCGCCGGCGATCTCAGCTCGGCCCCGATCCAGCAGCTCGGCGGCACCGGCGTCTTCGTCTCCGCGCTGCGCGACGCCCTGCTCGCCGGCGAGATCGACGTCGCCGTGCACTCCTACAAGGACCTGCCGACCGCGCCGGCCGAGGGCCTGACGATCGCCGCGGTGCCCGCACGGCAAGACCCGCGGGACGTCCTGGTCGCCCGGGACGGCCTGACGCTGCGTGACCTTCCGGCCGGTTCTCGGGTCGGCACGGGCGCTCCGCGCCGGGTCGCCCAGCTGAATGCCCTGGGTGTGGGGCTTGGAATGCGTGCCGATCCGCGGCAACGTCGACACTCGGCTACGGAAAGTCACCAGCGGTGAACTGGACGCGGTCGTGTTGGCGTATGCCGGTCTGGCGCGGTTGGATCGTGCTGCTGAGGTCACCGACGTGCTCGATCCGGACGTCGTGCTGCCGGCCCCGGCACAGGGCGCGCTCGCGGTCGAGTGCCGCCTGGAAGACACCGCGATGGTCTCGCTGCTCGGCGCGCTGGACGACCCGCTCACCCGGGCCTGTGTGGTCGCCGAGCGCGCGCTGCTGGCCGCCCTCGAGGCGGGCTGCAGTGCACCTGTGGGCGCCCTCGCCACCGTACGTAACACCGGCACCGCCGAAGAACTGCTCCTGGAAGGAGGTGTGACCGCCCTGGACGGAAGTGCCGCCCTTCGGCTGTCCGCCTCCGGACCGCTCCACGACGCCGATGTGATCGGCCGACGCCTCGCTGCCGCGCTGCTCGACGCAGGCGCTACCACCCTGATGGGGAGTACCACATGACCCGCCGCAAGACCACTGGACGGATCAGTTTCGTCGGCGCCGGCCCGGGTGACCCCGGCCTGCTCACCCGTCGCGCACTCGACGCGATAGCCACAGCCGACCACCTGGTGCACGACGCGTCGGTGCCCACCCCGCTGCTCGACGCCGTGGTCGCGGCCGCGCCCGGCGAGATCGAGGTGAGTGTCGCCGAGGGTGCCCCTGGTGACGTCGCCAAGGTGCTGCTCTCCGGCGCCCGCTCCGGCCTGACCGTGCTCCGGCTCGTCGCCGGCGACCCGTTCAGCGCCGAGGGCGTGGTGAAGGAGGCCCAGGCGGTCGCCCGTACCGCGATCCCGTTCGAGGTGATCCCCGGGGTCAGCCACGTCGACGGCGTCACGTCCTTCGCGGGCGTGCCGGCCGGTGGCCTGCGCACCGCGGTCGAGGTCCGGGACCCCGCCGCGATCGACTTCGACGCCCTCGTGGCCACGCCCGGCACGCTGGTGCTGACCATCGGCGCCGGCGACCTCGGCGCGGTGCGGGACGGTCTGCTCGCGGCCGGCATGTCCGGTCAGACCTCGATCTCGGTCACCGGCGACGGCACCACCGACACCCAGTCGACCTCGCTCTCCACGGTGGACGGGCTGGTGGACGCCGCGGTCGGCCTCTACGGCACGCTCGTGGTCGCGATCGGTGCCGGTGTCGGCATGCGCGACAAGCTCGCGTGGTGGGAGAGCCGTGCGCTGTACGGCTGGAAGGTGCTGGTGCCGCGGACCAAGGAGCAGGCCGGCGCGATGAGCGCCCGGCTCCGGGTCTGGGGCGCCATCCCGTGCGAGGTGCCGACCATCGCGGTCGAGCCGCCCCGGACGCCGGCCCAGATGGAGCGGGCGATCAAGGGCCTGGTCACCGGCCGGTACGAGTGGGTCGTGTTCACCTCGACCAACGCCGTCAAGGCGGTCTGGGAGAAGTTCGCCGAGTTCGGCCTGGACGCCCGTGCGTTCGCCGGGGTGAAGATCGCCTGCATAGGGGATGCCACCGCGGCCGCCGTCGAGGCGTTCGGCGTCAAGCCGGAGATGCTGCCCAGCGGCGACCAGTCCAGCGAGGGCCTGCTGGCCGACTTCCCGCCGTACGACTCGGTGCTCGACCCGATCGACCGGGTGCTGCTGCCCCGCGCCGACATCGCCACCGAGACGCTCGCCGCCGGCCTCATCGAGCGTGGCTGGGAGGTCGACGACGTCACGGCGTACCGGACCGTGCGCGCCGCACCGCCGGCCGCCGAGATCCGGGACGCGATCAAGTCCGGTGGCTTCGACGCCGTGCTCTTCACCTCCTCGTCCACCGTGCGGAACCTGGTCGGCATCGCCGGCAAGCCGCACAACCGGACCGTGGTGGCCTGCATCGGACCGAAGACCGCGGAGACCGCGCGTGAGCTCGGCCTCCGGGTCGACGTGGAGCCCGAGGTCGCCAACGTGCCGGCGCTGGTCGAGGCGCTCGCGGCGTTCGCACTGGAGCTCCGGGAGAAGGCGGCCACCACGCCGACCAAGACCCGGCGCGGCGCCAAGGCGCAGGGGCCGACGGCAGGCCGGCTAGCGCGCTAGCTTCTGGATAAGACTCGACGCGGAGAATCGGGAGATCCGGCGTAGACTTTTCGCCGGATTTCCCGATAATCCCGACACTTGAGGGTGACGAGGATGAGCGGATCGGTACTGCGGAACCTGTGCCCCGGGCTGGACAGCTCGGCGGCGGTGACGGCCGGCGGCGGCTTCCCGATGGTGCGGCCCAGGCGGCTGCGCCGGACGGCCGCGATGCGCCGGATGGTCGCCGAGACCAGGGTCCACCCGGCCGATCTGATGCTGCCGGTCTTCGTCCGGGAGGGGCTCGGCGAGGCGCGCGAGATCAGCTCGCTGCCCGGCGTCGTGCAGCACTCCCGCGACTCGCTCCGCAAGGCCGCCGCCGAGGCGGTCGCCGCCGGGGTCGGCGGGCTGATGGTCTTCGGCGTCCCGTCCACCCGTGACGCGATCGGTTCGGCCGGCACCGACCCGGACGGCATCCTCAACGTCGCGCTGCGGGACGTGCTGAGCGAGGTCGGCGACGACCTCGTGGTGATCAGCGACCTGTGCCTGGACGAGTTCACCGACCACGGTCACTGCGGTGTGCTGGCCGCCGACGGCAGCGTGGACAACGACGCCACCCTGCTCCGCTACGCCGAGCTGGCCGTGGCGCAGGCCGACGCCGGCGCGCACATGCTGGGGCTGTCCGGGATGATGGACGGCCAGGTGGCGGTGGTGCGGGCCGCGCTCGACGCCGCCGGCTACACCGACGTGGCGACCCTCGCGTACGCCGCCAAGTACGCCTCCGCGTTCTACGGCCCGTTCCGGGACGCGGTCGAATCCGCCCTGGTCGGCGACCGGAAGACCTACCAGCAGGACCCGCCGAACGCCGCCGAGGCGCTGCGCGAGGTGGCCCTGGACATCGCCGAGGGCGCCGACCTGGTGATGGTCAAGCCGGCCCTGCCGTACCTGGACATCGTGCGCACGGTGGCCGACAACGTCGACGTGCCGGTCGGGGCCTACCAGGTCTCCGGCGAGTACGCGATGGTCGAGGCCGCCGCCGCGAACGGCTGGCTGGACCGCGATCGGGCGATCCTGGAGACGCTGACCTCGATCCGTCGCGCCGGCGCCGGCGTGGTGGCCACCTACTGGGCCACCGAGGCCGCCCGCCTCCTCACCCGCTAAATCTCTTCGCTTCGGGCGACATCTTCTCGGCTATAACCGAGAAAATGTCGCCCGAAGTGCGTTGAAGGGGCGAGCTGCGGCTTACTGGGTGCTCTGGGTGCCGTAGCTGTCGGCCGCGGTGTAGACGCTGGTCGCGTACGACGTCAGGTTGTTGTAGCTCAGCACCGCCGACCACCAGCCCTCGGCCGTGGCCAGGTCACGGCCGCCGGCGCAGAGGTAGTACGCCGAGCTGACCGCCGCGTCGTCCAGGTCGTACGGGTCGGCCTTGCCGTCGTTGTCGGCGTCGATCGCCCACTTGGACCACGTGGTCGGGATGAACTGCATCGCGCCCATGGCCCGGTCGAACTTGGCGTCGCCGTCGAGCTTGCCCTGGTCGGAGTCGGCGATCCGCTCGGTCGTGGCGCCGCTGAGCTGGATGCCGACGATCTTGGGCTGGGAGGTGCCGTCGGCCTGGAGCGTGGCGTTGCCGTGCCGCCCGTGGTTGGACTCGATCGATCCGATGCCGGCCAGCAGGGTCCAGGAGAGATGGCAGCTCGGCTGGGTCTTGGCCAGCACGGACTCGGCGTAGCCGTACGCCTGGAGCGCCACCTGCGGGATACCGAGCTTGCTCAGGTTCACCGCCCAGGCGCCGAGCGCGTCGGCCGGCCGGCCCGCCTGGGTCTGCACCGGTCCGTTCGGCGTCGGCAGCGTCGTGCCCGGCGTGGGCGAGCCGGTCTGGTCGCCGTCGGGCACCTGGCCGGGGATGTCGGGGCCGGAGGTGAACGGCGACTGCGGACCCTGGCTGGAGCTGACCGTGGTGTCCACGAACTTGGGCAGCACGAACACACCCAACATGATCGCGACCACGCCGATCACGGCGGTGGCGAAGCCGCGCCCGACGACCCAGTACCAGCGGTTCCAGCGGCGCTTCGGCGGCACGGTCGGCGCGTCCTTGTCGCCACGGCGAGCGGCGGCGTCCTGTCCGGGCGCGTCCGCGGCGGTGGGCGACTCGTCCGCGGTGCGGGCGGCGATCACGTCGATCGGCTCGCCGTCGACCTTCGTCGGGGTCGCGTCCTTGGCGTCCGCTCCGAGCCCTTGGCCGGAGCGTCCTTCGCCGCGGCGTCGTCGGCCGGCGCGGTTGGCTTGGCCGGTGCTCGCTGGCTTCGGGGCCGTCCTGTGCCGCTCTCGGTCTTGGCGTCGGGGCTGGTCACGCTCGGCTTCGCGTCGTTCCGAGGGAGCCTTGGGTTCGCCCTGGCGCCGGTGTTCTTCGGCCTTCGGCGGGCTCGTTGGGCTTCGCCTTGTCTGTCGCCGTCACCTCTACAGAGTGCCCGCTCTGTCCACGTCACGGCGAGTCGGGCCACGAATACCGCCCTTTCGTCCCCACTTCGCTGACCGCGACAGAACCCCCCACTCGCGCCTTTGGGCGACATTTTCTCGGCTATAACCGGGAAAATGTCGCCCAAAGCGGATGCGGGGCTCTGGGGGTCAGTGGCCGCGGGCGATCCATTCGTCCAGGTGGGGGGCCTCCGCCTCGATGGTGGTGCGGTCGCCGTGGCCGGTGTGCACGACCGTCTCGGGTGGCAGGGCGAGCAGCCGTTCGCGGATCGACTCGATGATCGTGCCGAAGTCCGAGTACGAGCGCCCGGTCGCGCCCGGCCCGCCGGCGAAGAGCGTGTCCCCGCTGAACAGCGCGATCAGTTCCGGCACGTGGAAGCTGCACGCGCCGGGAGCGTGACCGGGGGTGTGCAGCACGTGCAGGTCCAGGCCGGCGACCGTGAGGGTCTGCCCGTCCGCCAGCGCGTGGTCCGGGCCGCGGTGGGGATGGGTCTGATCCCACAGCATCCGGTCGGCCGGGTGGAGCAGGATCGGGGCGCCGGTGTACTCGGCCAGCGCGACCGCGGCGTTCACGTGGTCGTTGTGGCCGTGCGTGCAGAGGATCGCGGTCACGTCCCGGCCGCCCACCTCGGCGGCGATCAGGTCCGCGTCGTGCGCCGCGTCGATGATCACGCACTCGCTGTCGTCGCCGACGATCCAGACGTTGTTCTCCACGTCCCAGACGCCGCCGTCGAGCCGGAACTGTCCGGCCGTGACGACCCGATCGATCCGCGCCAAGCCGGCGCTCACGATGCCAGCCTTACGTTCGCGACTGCGGGGCTCGCAAGCTCGCTCCTCGCGCTCACAGGACCACCTCGCTGCGCTCGGGAGCCCCGTGAGCGGGGCGGCTGTACTTACCGGTTCGCTCGCTGCGCTCGCTCACAGGACCACCACCGAGCGGAGGACCTCGCCGCGGTGCATCTTCTCGAACCCGGCCTCCACGTCGTCCAGAGTGATGGTCTCGGAGACGAACTTCTCCAGCGGCAGCCGGCCCTGCAGGTACAGCTCGATCAGGGTCGGGAAGTCACGGGTCGGCAGGCAGTCGCCGTACCAGGAGGACTTGAGCGCGCCGCCGCGACCGAACACCTCGATCATCGGCAGCTCGATCTTCATGTCCGGGGTCGGCACCCCGACCAGCACGACCGTGCCGGCCAGGTCCCTGGCGTAGAACGCCTGCTCGTAGGTTTCCGGCCGGCCCACCGCCTCGATGACCACGTCGGCGCCGAAGCCGCCGGTGAGTTCCCGGATCGCCTCGACGGCGTCGGTCTCCCGGGAGTTGACGGTGTGGGTGGCGCCGAGTTCGCGGGCCCAGCCGAGTTTCCGCTCGTCGATGTCCACGCCGATGATCGTGGTCGCGCCGGCCAGCCGGGCCCCGGCGATCGCCGCGTCGCCCACCCCGCCGCAGCCGAACACGGCCACGGAGTCGCCCCGCGTCACGCCGCCGGTGTTCATCGCCGCACCGAGGCCGGCCATCACCCCGCAGCCCAGCAGGCCGGCCACGGTCGGCGACGCCGCGGGATTGACCTTCGTGCACTGGCCCGCCGCCACCAGCGTCTTCTCGGCGAACGCGCCGATGCCCAGGGCCGGGGACAGCTCGGTGCCGTCCGCCAGCGTCATCTTCTGGGTGGCGTTGTGGGTGTTGAAGCAGTACCAGGGCCGCCCGCGCCGGCAGGCCCTGCACTCGCCGCAGACCGCGCGCCAGTTCAGGATCACGAAGTCGCCGGGCTCCAGGCCGGTCACGTCGTCGCCCACGGCCTCCACGATCCCGGCGGCCTCGTGCCCGAGCAGGAACGGGAACTCGTCGTTGATGCCACCCTCGCGATAGTGCAGGTCGGTGTGGCACACCCCGCAGGCCTGGACCTTCACCAGCGCCTCGCCGGGGCCTGGGTCGGGCACGATGATCGTCTCCACCGTGACCGGTGCGCCCTTCGATCGGGCGACAACGCCCCGTACTTCGTGGCTCATGGTGTGGCTCTCCTGTCGCTGGTGCTCGGTCGGTGGGCCGCGGTCCGGCGCGTGGGGCGCGCCGAGTCCGGTGGTACCGGTCGTGAAGTGTGGCCGTGGTCACGACGATGGTGTGAGTACGGTCGGTGGTCAAGGAGGTGCGCATGGTGCGGAGCGTGGCGGTGGTGGGCGGGTCGCTCGCCGGGTGGTCCGTGGCGGCCGGTCTGCGTGCCGGTGGCTTCGACGGCCGGATCGTCGTGATCGGTGCCGAGACGCACCGCCCGTACGATCGGCCGCCGCTCTCCAAGGCGTTCCTGGCCGGCGACCTCGACGCCGCCGACATCGCCCTGACCACCGACGACTCGCTCGCCGAGGTCGCGGCGGAGTGGCTGCTGGGCCGCCGTGCGGTCAGCCTGGACGCGGCCACCAGGACCGTCACGCTCGACGACGGCAGCGCGGTCACCGCCGACGCGGTCGTGATCGCGACCGGAGCCAGAGCCCGCGCTCTGCCCGGCACCAACGGGCTCGGCGGCGTACACACGCTGCGGACCCTCGACGACGCGCTGGCGCTCCGCGCCGAACTGCCCGGCGCCGAGCGGCTCGTCGTGGTCGGTGGCGGCTTCATCGGTGCCGAGGTGGCCGCGACCGCACGCGGAGCCGGCCGGACCGTGGACGTGGTCGAGGCCACGCCGCTGCCGATGGTCGACGCGCTCGGGCCGGAGATGGCCAAGGTGATCACCGGCCTGCACGCCGAGCACGGCACGACCCTGCACGTGGGCGCGCCGGTGCACCAGTTGGTCGGGCGGGACGGTCGGGTGGCCGGCGTCCGGCTGGTCGACGGGCGGGAGCTACCGGCCGACCTGGTCGTGGTCGGCATCGGCGTGCAGCCGAACATCGAATGGCTGGCCGGCTCCGGGCTGGCCACCGACGACGGGGTGCTGGTCGACGAGTTCGGTGCCGCGAGCCTGCCCGGCATCTACGCGGCCGGAGACGTGGCCCGATTCCCCAGCGCGCGGGCCGGCGGTCACGTCCGGGTCGAGCACTGGACCCACGCGCGGGATCAGGGCGCCGCCGTGGCCGGCACGATCCTCGGCGAGCGCGTCGGCTACGACCCGGTGCAGTACGTCTGGAGCGACCAGTACGGCGTGATGATCCAGTTCGCCGGGTACGCGGCGCCGGACGCCGAGGTCGAGATCGTCGAGGGCGACGTGGCCGAGCGCCGGTTCGTCGCGGTGTACCGCCGCGACGGCCGCGACGTCGCGGTGCTGGGCCTACGCAGCCCGCGCACGTTCACCCGGCTCCGCAAGGAACTGGCCCGCGCGCCCCTGTCCTAGGGCTGCGGTTGGATCGTGCCCTCCCAGGGCACGATCCAACCGCAAGCGCCGCTCAGCGGCGGGCCCGTCGAGGTCAGGCAGGGACGGTGAGCAGCTCGGGGTGGGGCTGGCGGATCGGGGTGAGGCTGCCGGCGGCGGCGATCGCCAGCAGGCCGAGACCGGCGGCGACGCAGACCACCGTGACGCTGCGCCAGGCCACCGCGGCCGTCAGCACCGCTGCGCCGATCGGACCGAGCGCGTTGTGGATGGTCCAGAACGCGGCGGTGACCCGGCCCAACAGGTAGTCGGGCGTGACCTCCTGCCGCAGCGAGAGCGAGCAGATCGCGCCGAGGGCGAGGCTGAACGTGTAGAGCGTGAGGAACGCCGCGACCCACGGCACGCTGGTCGACAGCCCCACACCGGCCACACCGATCCCGGCCAGCGCGGTGCTCCCGATCCAGCAGACGCCGAAGCCGAGCCGCCGGCGCGCCCGGGCGACCAGCAGCGCGGCCGTGATCGTGCCGATCGCGGCGATGGCGAGCACGGTGCCGACGGTGCTGTCGGCACGGCCCAGGTCGTGCTTGAGGCGGTAGATGAAGATGTCGGTTAGGCCGAGGGTGAGGAAGATCAGGAACGTGAGCAGCACGGTGAGCGTGCGCAGGACCGGGTGCCGCCAGAGGAACTTCGCGCCGACCAGCAGGCCACGCCAGGAGGCAGCGGCGGCCCCTTCCGCGCCGCCGGTCGAGGCGCGGAGGCGGACGAACCACAGCGCCGCCGCCGACACCGCGAACGTGCCGGCGTCGATCGCGATGGCGGCCGTCGCACCGAAGCTCGCCGAGACCACGCCGGCCAGCAGCGGCCCGAGCACCGCCGCCGCCGCGTAGCTCGCCGAGAGCCGCCCGTTCGCCTCGGTGATCTGCCGGGAGTCGACCAGGTTCGGCACCGCCGTGACGTACGTGACCTGGAACAACATCGCCACCGCGCCACCGAGCGGCACGACCAGGTACAGCAGCCAGATCTGCGGCGCGAAGAGCCACGCCAGCGGGATCAGCGCGTAGAGCACCGCGCGGGCGGCGTCGCACGCCATCAGCAGGGTGCGCCGGTCCACCCGGTCCACGATCACGCCGGCGAAGATGCCGCAGAGGATCGAGCCAACGCTGGCCAGCGCGGTGAGCAGGCCCATCTGTGCGACCGAGCCGGTGGCGTGCAGGACGAGCAGCGGGATCGCGACGTAGGAGAACGAGTCGCCGGCGACCGAGAGGGTCTGCGCGCCCCAGAAGACGTTGAAGTTCCGGTTCCGCCAGACCGGTGGCGGGCTCTCGGCCGACACGGGCGCGGACTGTGACTCGGTGATGGGTGACGCACCTCCCTCGGCCCGACGCTAACAACGCCGTCCACCGGTAATCGCCGGCAGCCAGCGCGGGACGGGCCGCTCCGCCAGCACGGAACCGGCCGCGTCCGCCAGCACGGAACCGGCCGCGTGCGCCAGCACGGAACCGGCCGCCGCGCCGCGGTGTCTCTCAGGTGGAGGTGGAGCAATGAAGCTGTTCCGAATCGCCGCGGTGATCGGTCTCGTACTCGGCTCCGTGCTGGTCGGAGCGCCCGCGCAGGCGGGCAACTGGGCGGTCACCAGCCTGGATCCGCTGCCGTCCCGGGTCGAGGCCGGCACGGCGTACACGGTCGGGTTCTGGGTGCTGCAGCACGGATCGCACCCGTACGAGGGGACGATGACCCCGGTCGGGTTGAAGCTGGTGGACGGCAAGGGCAAGGCCGTGACGTTCGCCGGCACGCCGCTGCCCGAGCCGGCGCACTACGCCGCGTCGGTGCTGATCCCGGGCACCGGCAGCTGGCAGCTCTTCGGGGTCCAGGGCCCGTTCCAGGAGTATCGGGTCGGCACGCTGACCGTGCCGGGCGGGCTGGCCGTGCTGCCGGCGCCGCCGTCGTTGAAGCTGGCCAAGGCGGAGTCGCCGTGGGGAGCGATCGGGCCGCCGCAGCTCGCGGAGGATCCGCAGCGTGATCCGTTCGGCGACTACGCCGGGCAGCCCGCCGCGGTGAACCAGCAACAACCGGCCGCGCGGCAGCCGGCGCAGGGAGACGACGGGCCGGGGCTCGCCGTGCTGATCACGCTGGCCGCCGGAGTGGTGCTCGTCGCGGTCGCGTTGCTGTTGACCCGGCGCCGCTGGTCGGGACCGCTGACCAGGGCGGTAGCCGCGGTACGGCATCGCGGGGCGCGGGAACTCGTCGGTTGACCGAGACGGCGGGCGCGGGGAGATCCGCGCCCGCCAGCCGCGGTGGCTAGCCGGCCTGGCGCTGCGGCAAGGTGAGCTCGGGCGGCTCGGGCGGGCTACCCAGGAAGTTCGCGAGCGTGCTCAGCCAGGCCCGGGTCCAGTCGCCGTTGATGTAGGTCTCGCTGAGGGCCGCAGCGACGAACTTCTGCATCTCCTGGTCGCCGAGCGGGACGCCGATGCCGTACGGCTCCTGGCTGAACTTCGTGCCGACCACGCGCAGGGTGCCGCGGCTGTCGGCGGCCAGGCCGGCGAGGATCACGTCGTCCGTGGTCACGGCGTCGTACTTCTTCGCGCTGACGCCCTGGGCGCACTCCTTGTAGCTGGCCGCGGTGGAGACCAGCGCGCCCGGCACCGCCTGCTTGATCCGGGTGAGCGAGGTGGAGCCCTGCTGGGTGCAGACCCGCTTGCCGATCAGCGCGGTGGTGCTGTCGGTCGGGTCGTCGGCGCGGACCAGCACGTCCTGGCCGGCGACGAAGTACGGCCCGACGAAGCTGACCACCTTGGCCCTGGCCGGCGTGATCGAGTACGTGGCGATCACCATGTCGACGGTCTTGTTCTGGATCAGCTTCTCCCGGTCGGCCGCGACCGCCTTGACGAAGGTGACTTTGGGTGCGCCGAAGATGCGGATCGCGATCAGTTTGGCGATCTCGGCGTCGAAGCCGTCCACGCCGTTCTGTCCGGGCTTCTGGACACCGAATCCGGGCTGGTCGAACTTGATGCCGACGGTGAGCGTGCCGCGGTCGCGGATCCGCTTGATCGACGGTGGCACCTGCTCCGCCTTGGTCAGGCCGTAGCCGTTGGGGATCGGATCCGGCTCGGCGTTCGCACTCTTGGTGACCGTGCATCCGGTCATCGCGGGTAACAGGGCCAGCACTGCCGTCGCGCTGATCAATCGGGCTCGTACCCGGGCGTTCCGAACCTGCATCTCGCTCCTTGGCCGCTGGAGCGGTCCAGACCGGGATCTTCCAGCCGAACCGACCCTCGGTTGCAGCACAGCGCGATATCACGGCCGTGGCAACCGAGCGCCCAAGATCTGAGCAAAAATTGAGCTAAGGGCCCGCGCGCACCCCGCATAACGTCTACGTGAAGTAGATGGGACAATGCCCGGGTGACCTTTCCGTACGACGCGCCCAGCTCACAGGCCTGGTTCGACCGCGCGGGCGCCGTGATCCCCGGCGGGGTGAACTCGCCGGTCCGCGCCTTCCGTGCCGTCGGCGGCACACCGCGCTTCATGGCCAGCGGCCAGGGCGCGGTGCTCACCGACGTGGACGGCCGCGACTACGTCGACCTGGTCTGCTCCTGGGGCCCGCTGATCCTGGGCCACGCGCACCCGGCCGTGGTCGACGCGCTCCAGGCCGCCGCGACCAGGGGCACCAGCTACGGCACGCCGAGCACGGGCGAGGTCGAGCTGGCCGAGGAGATCGTGGCCAGGGTCGGCCCGGTCGAGCAGGTCCGCCTGGTCAACTCCGGCACCGAGGCGACGATGAGCGCCATCCGGCTGGCCCGGGGCTTCACCGGCCGCAGCAAGGTGGTCAAGTTCGCCGGCTGCTACCACGGTCACGTGGACGCGCTGCTGGCCAGCGCCGGCTCCGGCGTGGTCACGTTCGGCCTGCCGGACACCCCCGGGGTCACCGGGGCCAGCGCCGCCGACACGATCGTGCTGCCCTACAACGACCAGGTCGCGCTGCGCGGCCGCGTTCGCCGCGCACGGGTCCGAGATCGCCGCGGTGATCACCGAGGCCGTGCCGGCGAACATGGGCGTGGTGCCGCCGAAGGACGACTTCAACGCCGTGCTCCGCGACGCTCTGCGACGAGTACGGCGCGCTGTTCATCTCCGACGAGGTGATGACCGGATTCCGGATCTCCCGCGCGGGCTGGTTCGGCGTCGAGGGCGTCACCCCCGACCTGTTCACGTTCGGCAAGGTGATGGGCGGCGGCCTGCCCGCGGCGGCGTTCGGCGGCCGGCGCGACGTGATGGGCCACCTCGCCCCGGCCGGGCCGGTCTACCAGGCCGGCACGCTCTCGGGTAACCCGCTGGCCTGCGCCGCCGGGCTGGCCACCCTGCGGCACACCACCGAGGACGTGTACGCGCACGTCGACCGGGTCGCCGCCACGGTGTCGAAGCTGGCCAGCGACGCGCTCGCCGAGGCCGGCGTGGCGCACCGGCTGCAGGCCGCCGGCAACCTGTTCAGCATCTTCTTCGCCGCCGACGAGGTGGTCGACTTCGCCGGCGCCCAGCGCCAGCAGGCGTTCCGCTACGCGGCGTTCTTCCACGCGATGCTGGCCCACGGCGTCTACCTGCCGCCGAGCGCGTACGAGGCGTGGTTCGTCTCGGCCGCCCACGACGACGCAGCCGTCGAGCGGATCGCCGCCGCGCTGCCCCATGCCGCCCGGCGCGGCCGCGGAGGCCGCAGCAGTGACCACCACGATCGTGCACGTCCTGCGGCACGGCGAGGTGCACAACCCGGCCGGAGTCCTCTACGGACGCCTGCCCGGCTACCGGCTCTCCCCGCTGGGCGAGCAGATGGCGAAGGTGGCCGCCCAGGCGCTGGACGGGCACGACGTCACGCACCTGGTGGCCAGCCCGCTGGAGCGCGCGCAGCAGACGGCCGAGCCGTTCGCGGCCCAGTTCAAGCTGGACGTGGCCGTCGACGACCGGCTCATCGAGTCGGACAACTGGTTCGAGGGCAAGGCGGTCGGCGTCGGCGACGGCGTGCTGCGCAACCCGCGCTACTGGCACCAGCTGCGCAACCCGTTCACCCCGTCCTGGGGCGAGCCGTACAGCCTGATCGCGGCCCGGATGTACGCCGCGGTGCTGGCCGCGCGCGAGGCGGCCGAGGGCCACGAGGCGGTCTGCGTCAGCCACCAGCTCCCGATCTGGACCCTGCGCCGGCACCTGGAGCGCAAGCGGCTCTGGCACGACCCGCGCCGCCGCGAGTGCGCGCTGGCCAGCCTCACCTCGTTCCACTTCGACGGCGTGACCCTGTCCGGCATCGGCTACAGCGAGCCCGCCGCCGCTCTGATCGCCCAGTCCAAGACCGCCGGCACGAGCAAGGGCGCTTAATGTCGTACCTGGTCAGGCGCGTTCGTGGCGGTGCTGGCTGCCGTCGCGCTGACGGCGTGCAGCACCGGTAAGGACGCGGTGAACCAGGACGCGGGCGGGCAGCAGCGGTTCGTCGCCGGGAACGGCTCGCTCTCGGAGTACGCGCCGCGGCGAGCGCAAGGCCGCGCCGAAGCTGACCGGCAAGCTGCTCGACGGCAGCGACTACGACCTCGCGCGCGCACCAGGGCAAGGTCGTGGTGATCAACTTCTGGGGCTCCTGGTGCGCGCCGTGCCGGGCCGAGGCCGATGACCTGGAGGCCGTCTACGCGGCCACCAAGGCGTCCGGCGTGGAGTTCCTCGGCGTGAACATCAAGGACTCGCGGGACAACGCGACCGCGTACGAGACCACGCTTCAAGGTCAGCTACCCCAGCCTGTACGACCGGAGCCAGCGGGTCGCGCTGAAGTTCCGGGACACCCCGCCGAACGCCATCCCGGCCACGATCGTGCTCGACCGGCAGGGCCGGGTCGCCGTGGTGTTCCGCAAGCCGCTGCTCCGCGAGGACCTCAAGCCCGTGGTCGAGCGGGTCGCCGCGGAGAAGTCGTGACGCTGGCCGCCGGCGGATTCGCGGACACCGTGGTCGACGGGCCGCTGGTGCTCGCGGTCGGGGTGAGCGCGCTCGCCGGGCTGGTCAGCTTCCTCTCGCCGTGCGTGCTGCCGCTGGTGCCCGGCTACATCTCCTACGTCACCGGGATCGCCGGCGCCGACCTGGACGCCGCGGTCGGCCTCGACCCCCACGGCCGCCCAGTCCCCGCCGCCGACCCCTCCGGCGGCTCCGCCGCCAGCCTCCGCCGCACCCCTCCGGCGGCTCCGCCGCCACCCCCTGCCTCCGCGCATCTGGGCGACATTTTCTCGGGCTATAGCCGAGAAAATGTCGCCCAAAGCGGGGAAGGGGCGGGCGCATCGGACGCGGAGCAGGCGGGCGACGCGGACGGCGGTTGCCGAGCGGCGGCGGGTGCGGGGTCGGGTGCTGCTCGGCAGCGGGCTGTTCGTGGCTCGGCTTCACCGCGGTCTTCACCGTGATCGGCGCCACCGTCGGCGGCCTCGCCAGCACGCTGGTCGAGCATCAGCTGCTGGTCGAGCGGGTGGCCGGCGCGCTGATCATCGTGCTCGGGCTGTCGTTCATCGGGCTGATCCCTGGGCTCCAGCGCGAGGCCAGGATCCGCCGGTTGCCGGCCACCGGGCTGGCCGGCGCGCCGCTGCTCGGGGCCGTGTTCGGGCTGGGCTGGATCCCGTGCGTCGGCCCGACGCTTGTCGGCGGTGCAGGGCCTCGCGTTCACCCAGGGTTCGGCGGGCCGGGGCGTGACGCTGACGATCGCGTACTGCCTGGGCCTCGGTATGCCGTTCATCCTTTTCGGGCTCGGCCTCCGCCGCTTCCTCGGCGCGCTCGCGGTGATCCGCCGGCACAGCCTGTGGGTGACCAGGGTCGGCGGCGGAATGCTGGTCGTGGTCGGGCTTGCTGCTGGTCACCGGCGCCTGGGGCGACCTGGTGATCTGGCTGTACGGCGCGTTCGGCACCGGCGGGGTGGGGATCTGATGTCCACTGTGGATCAGCGTCCGGTCGAGCCGGAGACGCCGACCGGCACCGAGAACGACGCGCAGCTCTCCACCCAGCCCGCGCCGGACGCCGCCCGCCGGATCACCGGCCGGGGCATCGGCTCCCAGCTGCTGCGCTGGTGGCGGCAGCTGACCAGCATGCGTACCGCGCTGCTGCTGCTCTTCCTGCTGGCCATCGCGGCGGTACCGGGCTCGATGCTGCCGCAGCGTGGCCTCAACCCGCTCAAGGTCGACGACTACTTCGCCGCGCACCCCAAGCTGGCGCCGTTCCTGGACCGGCTCTCCGCGTTCGACGTGTTCGCCGCGCCCTGGTTCGCCGCGATCTACCTGCTGCTCTTCGTCTCGCTGATCGGCTGCCTGGTGCCGCGGATGCGGCTGCACGCCCGCGCGCTCTGGCGCCGGCCCCCGGAGGCGCCGCGGCACCTCGACCGGCTGCCGGTGAGCGAGACCCTGCCCACGGTGGCCACCGCCCCCGAGGCGCTGGCCCAGACCGTGCGGGCCACGCTCCGCCGCAAGCGCTGGCGCAGCACGGTCCGGATCGGCGCCGACGGCACCGTCACGGTCAGCGCCGAGAAGGGGTACCTGCGCGAGACCGGGAACCTGCTCTTCCACTTCGCGCTGGTCGCCGTGCTGGCCGGGGTGGCGCTCGGCGGGCTCTGGGGTTGGAAGGCCAGCATCCTGGTCACCGAGGGCGACGAGTTCTGCAACACCGTGCAGGCCTACGACCAGTTCATGCCGGGCCGGCTGGTCGGCGACGCCACGCTGCCGCCGTTCTGCGTCGCGCTGGACGACTTCCGCGCCACCTACCTCGACAACGGGCAGCCCAAGGACTATCGTGGCCGACGTGCGCTCGGTCGAGGGCGACCGCACCGACGACCAGCGATCCCGACCGGCCGTTCCGGCTCCGGGTGAACGACCCGCTCCGGGTCGACGGCGCGAACGTCTACCTGATCAACCACGGCTACGCGCCGATCCTGCGGTACAAGGACCGGTTCGGTCGAGTCTTCACCACGACCACGCCGTTCCTGCCGCAGGACGGCATGCACACCAGCGAGGGCGTGGTCGTGATGGCCGACGCGAACCAGGACCCGAAGAGCGGCAAGACCACGCCGGACGTGCAGGTGGCGTTCGAGGGCATCTACGTGCCGACCCTGCCGCAGTCCGGCCCGCCGATCCGCTCGGCGTTCCCGGCCGAGCGCAGCCCCGGCCTCACCCTGCTCGCCTACCGCGGCGACACCGGCCTCAACTCCGGCATCCCGCGCTCGGTCTACTCGCTCGACCAGGCCCAGGTGGAGAACGGCGACCTCAAGCCGGTCGGCTCCAAGCTGCTGCGCCCCGGCGAGAGCTGGAAGCTGGACGACGGCACCGAGGTCACGTTCGTCGGCACCAAGGAGTGGGCCAGCCTCCAGGTCGGCCACGACCCGGGCCAGCGGACCGTGCTGATCGGCGCGATCGTGATGGTGCTCGGCCTGATCGCCTCGCTCACCGTGCGGCGGCGCCGGATCTGGTTCCGGCTGATCCCCGGGCCCGGCGGTACCGGCGTCACCGCGGGCGGCCTGGCCAGGACCGACGCCGAATCGTTCACGGACGAGTTCCGGCGTACCGTCGTGGCGGTCGCGCTGGCCAGCACCAGCCGCGCCGCCGCCGAGCCCGACCGCGAGACCAGCACGACCACCGCCGAAGTACCGGCGGCCGAGCAGACCACCGCCGAAGGACCGGCGGCCGAAGAGACCAGCACGACCCCCGACCCGACCGCTGCGAAGGACTGACATGCCCGTCGACGCCGGCTTGGCAAGCCTCTCGGACAACCTGCTGCTGGGCGCGATCGCGCTGTACGCGCTCGCCATGTTCGGCTACACCGTCGAGTACGCGTTCGGCCACGGCCGGGCGACCGCCGTGAAGAAGGCGCAGACCGCCCGGGTGCTGGCCGGCGCCGGCGGCCCGGACGCTCGTCGAGGAGCCCGTCGAGGAGACGCCGGAGCAGACCCTCGCCCGGCTCACCGGGGAGCCCGTCAAGCCGGCGACGCCGCCCACCGGCCGGGTCGCCTGGTTCGGCTGGTTCGGCGTGGGCGCCACGGCGGTCGGCGTGCTGCTGCAGATCGGCTGCCTGGTGGCCCGCGGGTTCGCGGCGCACCGGGTCCCGTTCGGCAACATGTACGAGTTCGTCTCGGCGGTCTGTGTGGTCGGCGTGGTGGCCTGGCTGGTCGTCGCGGTGCGGCAAGCCCGTGCGGCACCTCGGCGTGTTCGTGGTCGCGCTCGTGCTGATGATGCTGGGGATCGCCGGCAGCCTGCTCTACACCGAGGCCGCGCCGCTGATGCCCGCCCTCAACTCGTACTGGATCAAGATCCACGTGCCGTCCGCGATCACCGCGTCGGGCATCTTCATGATCGGCTTCGTCACCGGCGCGCTGTACCTGATCAAGCAGCGGTACGACGCGAAGACGGCCGCCGGCAAGTCGCTGCGCTTCCCGGTCACGTTGGGCGCACGGCTCCCGTCCGCCGAGTCGCTGGAGCGGCTGACGTTCCGGCTGCACGCGATCGCGTTCCCGATCTGGACCGTGGCGATCATCCTCGGCGCGATCTGGGCCGAGGCGGCCTGGAGCCGGTACTGGGGCTGGGACCCGAAGGAGACCTGGGCGTTCGTCTCCTGGGTGGTCTACGCGGCCTACCTGCACGCCAGGGCAACCGCCGGCTGGCGCGGCCCGAAGGCCACCTGGATCGTGATGCTCGGCTGGACCACGATGATGATCAACCTGTTCGCGATCAACCTGGTCACCACGGGCCTGCACTCCTACGCCGGCGTCTGACCCGCCCCACCGGCCGCCCGCCCCTGACGCGCTTTGGGCGACATTTTCGGTGCTATAACACAGAAAATGTCGCCCAAAGGCTGTGAGGGGTGCTGTGGAAGGACTAGGTGCGGCTGGGCTCGGTGAGGCCGCAGCGGCGGGCCAGCAGGCGGTACTCGCAGTACTCCCAGGGCTGGCCGCATGCGCACATCGCCTGCCCCAGCACCGAGAGCTCGGCGACGAAGTGCCAGCCCCGGAGCACCCGGGTGGCGAACTCGATCGCCGCGGCCGGATCGGGCCGCCGTCGCGTCCTCGCTGGCTTCGGCCGGGTCGGCGTCGATCAGGTCGAGTACGGGCAGCGCGGCCGGCGGTTCGCTGAACGTCACCACGGTCTCCATCACCGCACCCCGGCAGCGGTGAGCGCTGCGAACTGGTGCTTCTCCGGGGGCTCGTTCTCGTGTTTCTCGTCGCTCCGATCGCGGCGGCGCTCCGCGGTCAACGCGGTCCGATCCCCATCTCGTAGCCATTCGAACACGACCACTTCGCCCAGCTCCGCGTCCCGCATCAGTGTCCCCAGACCCTTCTCGCCGCAGCGTTCCGTGATCATCAAGTAACAGTCCGTCCAACGAGACCGAGCCAGGGCGGTAACGGGGTTCGCGAGAGAAAGATCACCGGTTTCGTGGATGTGCACGCTGTTCACTCGCTCGTTCTGGGCGGGGCTGCCACGGTTTGTCACCATGTCGTTGACCTGGAGTTATACGACAATGCGGACACCGTGGCGGAGAGTGATCGATAGCCCCCGAACCCGTGATTGTCAAGGTTAAATCTGTCTTGAAAAGTGGACGGTCTCCGGAGGCCAACCTAGAGTCGGTTTCCGGTTGACCGAAGTTTCGTCGTTCACCCGAACGGCATCGGTCGGCCACCGCCGAGTCACTCATCCGGCCGCCGGAACGTGAGCCGGGGAACCATTCCCTGGGGTGAATCCGCTGCTCAGGCAGTGGTAGGGCGCCTTCCAGCCCGAACCCGTCAGCTAACTCGGTAGGCGGTTGATGGAAGAAGGAGTGCCTCCAGCAGTGGAGCCCGCCCGCTCGTTAGCTCGTCGCTCTCTCGTTCTCGCCGCTGTCGCGGCCACGGCCCTGGCCGTCATCCCAGGAGGTACCGCCACCGCGGCGCCCACTCCCGCGGAGATCGAGCGCACCGTCAGCGCCCTCGGCATCAAGCTCGACGCCACCAACGAGCAGTACAACAGCGCCAACGTGCTGCTGGCCCAGAGCCGCGCCCGGCAGACGGCGCTGGCCGCGCAGATCAGGACGTACTCGGTGAAGACCGACGCCTACGAGAAGCGGGTCGGCGAGATCGCCGCTGCCGCCTATCGCGGCGGCAACCCGAGCGCGTTCAACGCGATCATGGGCGGCGGCTCGCCGGACACGGTGCTGGAGCAGCTTGCCGTGCTCGACATCCTCACCCGTGACCAGCGGAACAGCCTCGCCGGCCTGATGGAGGCCAAGAAGCCCCTCGACGCCGCGAAGCGCAAGCTCGACGCCGAGGTGCTGAAGCAGGCCGCGCAGGAGAAGAAGCTGCGCGACTCCAAGACTCAGCTCAACACGGACCTGGTCAAGTGGGAGGGCCTGCGTGCGCAGCTCGGCACCCGCGCCAGCCGCTCCACCGACCGGGAGCTGGTGCCGGTGTACGACGGTCCGGCGACCGGTCGCGGCGCCACCGTGGTGAAGTTCGCCTACGCCCAGATCGGCAAGCCGTACGTCTTCGGCGCCGACGGCCCCGGTTCGTTCGACTGCTCCGGCCTGACGCTGGCCGCCTGGAGCAAGGCGGGCGTCAGCCTGCCGCACTCCGCGCACCAGCAGTACAACCAGGAAGCCGCACGTCTCCAAGGCGAACCTCCAGCCCGGCGACATCGTGTTCTTCTACGAGTTCTCGCACAACGGGATCTACGTGGGCAACGGCAAGGTCGTCCACGCGCCCGAGCCCGGCGACAACGTCAAGCTCGCGAACATGAGCGTCATGCCGTTCGCCGGTGCGGCCCGCCCGAGCTAGTGCTGTGTCCACTGACGTTCGAGGGCCCGAGACCGAGTCCAGGTTGAGGCTCGCAAGGCGGAGGAGGAGCGCATACCGGTGTTGTATGCGCGACGATGACAACGCCGCGAGCGTCGGCCTGGGCCGGCCGAAGCCCCGGAAACGTTGCTGGACACCGCACTAAACCCCGACAGACCAGCACGACAGCAGCGGCCCCGCTCCTCCCGCGTGGGGCCGCTGCGCTGTGTCCGGGTGCTGCCGGCTGCGGTCCATTTGCGCCCTCAGCGGGCGCAAATGGACCGCAGCTCTCAGCGGCACCAGGGCCGGCGCGGCGGAGCTCGGGGCCGGCGACGATACTGAGCCCATGCCGTATGCCGACCTTCGTGACTTCATCGCCCAGCTGGAGCGGGCGGGTGAACTCAAGCGGATCAAGACCCCGGTCGACCCGAACCTCGAGGTCACCGAGATCGTCCAGCGGGTGGTCAGGGCCGGCGGGCCGGGGCTGCTGTTCGAGCAGCCCACCGCGGGCGAGATGCCGCTGGCGATCAACCTGTTCGGGACCGAGCGGCGGATGGCCATGGCCCTCGGCGCCGAGTCGCTGGACGAGATCGGCGACCGGATCGGCGCGCTGGTGAAGACCCAGCTGCCGGTCGGCTGGACCGGGCTCAAGGACGCGTTCGGCAAGCTCGGTCAGCTCAAGAACCGTGCCGCCGAAGCGGGTGAAGAACGCGCCCTGCCAGGACGTCGTCTACAAGGGCGCCGAGGTCGACCTGAACCGGATTCCGGCGGTCACCTCCTGGCCCGACGACGGCGGCCCCTTCATGAACTTCGGGCTGACCCACACCAAGCACCCGGAGACCGGCCAGCGGAACCTCGGCATGTACCGGCTGCAGCGCCACGACGAGCGCACGGTCGGCATGCACTGGCAGATCCACAAGGACTCCACCGCGCACCACGCGGTCGCCGAGCGGCGCGGCGAGCGGCTGCCGGTGGCGATCGCGTTCGGCTGCGACCCGGCGGTGACCTACGCGGCCTCGGCGCCGCTGCCCGCCGAGATCGACGAGTACCTGTTCGCCGGGTTCCTGCGGCAGGAGCGGGTCGAGATGGTGGACTGCCTCACCGTGCCGCTCCAGGTGCCGGCCAACTCCCAGATCGTCCTGGAGGGCTGGCTCGAGCCCGGCGCGCGGCTGCCCGAGGGGCCGTTCGGCGACCACACCGGCTTCTACACGCCGGTCGAGCCGTTCCCCGCGCTGACGATCGACTGCATGACCATGCAGCGCGACCCGGTCTACCAGACCGATCGTGGTCGGCCGGCCGCCCCAGGAGGACGGGCCGATCGGCAAGGCCACCGAGCGGATCTTCCTGCCGCTGACCAAGATCCTGATCCCGGACATCGTCGACATGGACCTGCCCGCCGAGGGCGTCTTCCACAACTGCTGCATCGTCTCGATCGACAAGCGCTTCCCCAAGCAGGCGCAGAAGGTCATGAACGCGGTCTGGGGCGCGCACCTGCTGTCGCTGTCGAAGCTGATCATCGTGGTCGACGCCGACTGCGACGTGCACGACTACCGCGAGGTGGCCTGGCGGGCGTTCGGCAACGTCGACTACGCGCACGACATGCTGCTCACCTCCGGGCCGGTCGACCACCTCGACCACGCCGCGTACCAGCAGTTCTGGGGCGGCAAGGTCGGCATCGACGCCACCCGCAAGCTGCCCGACCGAGGGCTATCACCGCGACGGCGGCTGGCCGGACGAGTGCGTGATGACGCCGGAGATGGTCGCTCGGGTGGACGCGCGGTGGTCGGAGTACGGGCTGTGAGCAGTTCGTGGCGGTCGGCGCCGGTCGTCGCGGCGCCGTCGCCGGTGCGGGGGTTCCTGCGGCTGGTGATGATCGAGCACTCGATCTTCGCGCTGCCGTTCGCCTACGTCGCCGCGCTGGCCGCGATGCGCTCGGAGGGACCGCACGTCCAGTGGTGGACGCTGTTCGTGGTCACCGTGGCGATGGTCTCCGCGCGCACGGTGGCGATGGCCGCCAACCGGATCATCGACCGGCACATCGACGCGCAGAACCCGCGCACCGCCGGCCGCGAGCTGGTCACCGGCGTGCTGTCGGTGCGGGCGGCCTGGATCGGGCTGGCGATCTCGCTGGTGGTCTTCTTCGTCAGCGTCACGCTGCTCGGCTGGCTGTGCCTGGTGCTCTCGCCGATCGCGCTGTTCTTCCTGGTCATCTACTCCTACGCCAAGCGCTTCACCGATCTGCCGCAGGTCTTCCTCGGCATCGCGCAGGCGATCGCGCCGGTCGGCGCGTGGATCGGCGTGACCGGCACGTGGTCCTGGCCGGCGGTCGTGCTGGGCGTGGCGGTGGGGGCCTGGATCGGCGGCTTCGACTGCATCTACGCGTGCCAGGACGTCGAGGTGGACCGCCGGATCGGGGTGCGCTCGGTGCCGGTGCGGTTCGGCGTGGCCGGTGCGCTGCGGGCCTCCTCGGTGGCGCACGTGGTGACGGTGGCGCTGTTCGTCTGGTTCGGCGTGCTGGCCGGCTTCGGCTGGCTCTGGTTCACCGGCGTGGCGCTGACCGCGCTGGTCCTCGTGTACGAGCACGCGATCGTCAAGCCCGACGACCTGTCCCGCGTCAACCGGGCCTTCTTCACCGCGAACGGCGTGATCGGCATCCTGCTCTTCGTCTTCGCCCTGGCGGACCTGGTACTCCTCCAGAACCTTCGTCGCGCCTGAGCGCCGCCCCGGGGCCGACGCCGTTCGCGAACCGGACTTTCGGGACTAACGTGCCTACAACCGGCGCGCGTAGCCACGTTAGTCCCGCAAGTCCGGTTTGGCCGGCGCCGCAGCTGGCCGTCACGCGCGCGCCAGGGCAGCGCGGACTTCGGCGACCACGCTGTCGAAGTCGTGCATCCGCACCGCGGTGACGTGGATGACGCGTCCAGCCGGCGGCGACGAGCCGGTTGAGCCGCCGTCGATCCCGATGGAACTGGCTCGGCGTCGGCGTGCCAGATCCCGTCGTACTCGAGCGCCACCCGCTGCTCGGGCCAGGCCAGATCGACGCGTGCGACGAACCGTGGCCCGTCGAACACGGTGTGCTGGCAGACCGGCCGGGGCAGGCCCGCGAGGACGAGCCGCACCCGCACCCGTGACTCCTGCGGCGACTCGGCGCGATGATCGATGAGGCCCAGCGCGGTCGCGATGCGCCGTCGTCCCCAGCCCACCTGGCACTCGACGAACCGCGCCCGAACGGACTGCGCGGTCACCAGCCGGGCCGCGACCATGGCGTCCAGGTAGGGCACCGACTCCTCCAGCCGGTAGAAGCGGGCCAGATCCCAGGCGGTCCGCTCGGGAGTGGTGACGGTGACGCGGCCCGGAGCCCTGATCAAGTCCGTCTCGGGCAATTCGGTGCGCCGGATCTTGACGCCGCGCAGGCGACCGAACCGATCCTCGGGCGGCACGATCACCTCGATCGGATCCCAGGTCGCCGCCAGCTCGACGCCGTGCAGCCAGGCTGCGGACCGGCCGCCGACTGCGGCGCTCGTCGGGATCACGAGCTGGGCGGCGTCACACCGCAGTCCGTGGGTGAGCGGGATGTCGGCGTCGGAGTAGGTGTCGCGATGGACCTGTCGCCAGGCGGCGGTCCGGAGCTGTTCCGGGGAGATGGCTCGGCGGGCATGCGCGCCGGTGCCGCGGAACACGCGGTTCGTCAGCTCGGGCGGCCGATGTGGGCTTCGTGGCATGACGAGGATGGTGGCGCTTCGGTGGCCGAGCAGTCGCGGACTTGTCCACAGGCAGACCTTCATCCACAGGCACGCTGCGCCGTTCGCAAAACGGACTTGCGGGACTAACGTGGCTACGCGCGCCCGACGTAGGCACGTTAGTCCCGCAAGTCCGGTTCGGGTCACGGCCGGCGCGGCCGGCGCGACGGCGGGGACCGGGCGAACGGCGGGGTGTGGGTGCGCGCTTAGGGTGGGGAGATGAGCGAACGGCGGCCTTGGGTGGTGGGCGTCTCCGGGGCGAGTGGCACGGGGTACGCGAAGTCGGTGATCACCGGCCTACTCGATGCCGGTGACCCCGTCGACCTGGTGGTCTCCCGTGCCGCCCGGCTCACGATCCTGGACGAGACCGGCCTGAGCTTTCGCGACGGTCACTGGAAGGACGATCTCGCCGGCTGGCTGGGCCGCGACCTGGCGGCCGACGACGTCGAGTACTGGCCGGCCGGCGATCTGGCCGCGGGGCCCAGCAGCGGGTCGTACCCGGCGCGCGGGATGGTGGTGGTGCCGGCCAGCACCGCGGCGGTGGCCGGCATCGCGCTCGGTCTGAGCAAGGATCTGTTGCAGCGCGCCGCCGACGTGAACCTGAAGGAGCGACGGCGGGTCGTGGTGGTGCCGCGCGAGACCCCGTTGTCCCGCGGTCAGCTCGTCCACCTGCTTGCGCTCCACGACGCTGGCGCCGTGGTGCTGCCGGCCAGCCCGGGTTTCTATGCCGGCACGACGAGCGTCCAACAGTTGGTGGACTTCGTCGCGGGCAAGGTGCTGGACGCGATCGGCGTCGAGCACACCCTGCTCACCCGGTGGCGCGGCGAACTTGGTGCGGCGCGCGCCGAGCAATGACGGAACCGGCAAGTCGGAAGCTGGTGAGAATCCGCCGGCCGGTACCCCGTCGGCTCAGCTCGCGTCGTCCTCTGGGAAGCCGACACCGTTCTCACCAGCGGCAAGTAAGGCCTTCACCTCGGATTCCCGGAACCGGCGATGGCCGCCCGGCGTACGGATGCTGCTGATCCGTCCGGCCGCCGCCCAGCGCGTCACTGTCTTCGGATCGACCCGGAAAAGCGCTGCTACCTCACCAGGGGTGAGTAGGCGCTCGCCAACCTCCACTGTTACCCCTTACGTCCTGCCGGGCTGGGGGCCCTGGCTGCTGTAGTTACGGCACCGTTCGGCGGTACGGCGTCCGTCCGCTGGCCATTAGAGCACCGCCGGAACGGGTGCAAAGGGCAAACGGGTGAACTCGTGTAACTAGAACGCTGAGGCACGAGTGGGCTGTTGCGGCACGGTTATGCTCCGTAACCAAGATGGCCTGCCAAAAGGGACGGTGCGGCCGTCCGAAAGGTGGCCCCCGAGCGGCACTTTTGGGCTGGCGTAAGGAGTTACGTGGACGACATCGACCGGCGGCTGCTCGACGCGCTGCGCGAGAACGGCCGGGAGACCTATGCGGAACTGGCCCGCAAGGTCGGGCTCTCCGCCCCGGCCGTGCACGACCGGGTGGGAAAGCTGGAAGGCGCCGGCGTCATCAGCGGCTACCACGCGGCGGTGCAGCCGACCGCGCTCGGCCTCGGCGTCACCGCGCTGATCGGCATCATCCAGTCGGACAGCGCCGAGCACGACGACATCGCCGCCGCGCTGCGCGAGGTGCCCGAGGTCGAGTCGTGCTGGTTCCTGGCCGGCGAGGAGTCCTTCATGATCATGGTCCGGGTGGCCGACGTGGCCGCGCTGGAGCACACGATCGGGCGCGTCAACCGGATCCGCGGCGTGGCCCGCACCCGCACCACGGTGGTGCTGTCCACCCGCTGGGAGGGCCGCGCGCAGTCCGCCGGCAGCCAGCCGGCCGGGGACTCCGAACCCGGGCTGAGCCGGGATCGGTGGCCAGGCGAGCAGCAAGCGAACGCCCGTTAGGGTGCGGTTATGGAAGATCCTTCGCTAGTCACGGTGGACGACGTCCGGTTGGCGGCTCAGCGGATCTCCGGGGTGGCCGTGCGCACTCCGCTGCTGCCCTGCCTCTGGTCCGACCACGACCGGCAGCTCTGGCTCAAGCCGGAGTCGTTGCAGGCCACGGGGGCGTTCAAGATCCGGGGCGCGGTCAACGCCGTCGCCCAGCTCACCGAGGACGAGCGGCGCCGCGGCGTCGTGGCCCACTCCAGCGGCAACCACGCGCAGGCGCTCGCGTACGCGGCCAGGCTCGCCGGGGTCCGAGCCACGATCGTGATGCCGGACACAACTCCGCTGGTCAAGCAGGAGCTGACCCGCTCGCACGGCGCCGAGATCATCCTGGTGACGCCGGACCAGCGGGACACCTACGCCGCCAAGCTGGTCGACGAGTTCGGCTACGTGCTGATCCCGCCCTACGACGACGCCCGGATCATCGCCGGTCAGGGCACGGTCGGGCTGGAGATCGCCGAGGACGCACCGGACCTCTCCGTGGTGCTCGTGCCGGTCAGCGGCGGCGGGCTGTCGGCCGGCGTGGCGCTCACCATCCGGGCGCTGCGGCCGCACGCCGCGGTCGTGCTGGTCGAGCCCGAGCTGGCCGGTGACGCGGCCGAGAGCATGCGCACCGGAGTCCGCAGCACCTGGACCACCGCCGACACGTACCGGACGATGGCCGACGGCCTGCGCACCACCTCGGTCGGCGCGCTGCCGTGGGAGCACCTGCGGCGGTACGTGGATTCGGTCATCACGGTCACCGAGGAGGAGATCGCCGAGGCGGTGCGGGTGCTGGCGCACAAGTCGCGGCTGGTCGCCGAGCCGAGCGGCGCCGTGGCCACCGCCGGGTACCTGTTCCATGCCAATGAACTCCCGGCCGGCCGGCACGTCGCCGTGGTCTCCGGCGGCAACGTCGACCCGGTGCAGTACACCGCCCTGCTCAACGGAAGCCGCCGACCATGACCGACACCGACAGCCTCGACCGCTGCTCGCCGACCGCCCGGGCCTGGGTGAACGAGGCCGTACGCCGGGTCGAGGCGGACGCGAACCGCTCGGCCGACACGCACCTGCTCGCCTTCCCGCTGCCGCCGGAGTGGGGCATCGACTTGTACCTGAAGGACGAGTCGACCCACCCGACCGGCTCGCTCAAGCACCGGCTGGCGCGTTCGCTCTTCCTCTACGGCCTGTGCAACGGCTGGATCCGCGAGGGCGGCACGGTCGTCGAGGCGTCCAGCGGCTCGACCGCGGTCTCCGAGGCGTACTTCGCCCGCATGCTCGGGCTGCCGTTCCTCGCGGTGATGCCGGCCAGCACGTCGCCGGAGAAGATCGCGCTGATCGAGGGGTACGGCGGGAAGTGCCACCTGGTGGACGATCCGGCTCAGGTCTACGTCGAGGCCCGCTGGCTCGCCGACGACCTGGGCGGCCACTTCGTCGACCAGTTCACCCACGCCGAGCGGGCCACCGACTGGCGCGGCAACAACAACATCGCCGAGTCGATCTTCGAGCAGATGGCCCTGGAGCGGCACCCGGTGCCGCGCTGGGTCGTGGTCGGCGCCGGCACCGGCGGCACCAGCGCCACCATCGGCCGGTACGTCCGGTACCAGCGCTACGACACCCAGGTGCTGGTCGTGGACCCGGAGAACTCGGCGTTCTTCGACGGCTGGGCCCACGACGACGCGAGCTGGACCACCGGCAAGGGCTCCCGGATCGAGGGGATCGGCCGGCCGCGGATCGAGCCGAGCTTCGTCGGCCAGGTGATCGACCGGATGATCCGGGTGCCGGACGCCGCGTCGTTCGCCGCGATGCGGTTCGCCTCCACGCGTGCTCGGCCGGCGGGTGGGCGGCTCCACGGGCACCAACCTCTGGGGCGCGTTCCGGCTGATCGCCGAGATGCGGGCGGCCGGGGAGACCGGCAGCGTGGTGACCCTGCTCTGCGACGGCGGCGAGCGGTACGTCAACACGTACTACAACGACGCCTGGCTGACCGAACGCGACCTCGACCTGGGTCCGCACACCGCCACCCTGGACCGTTTCGTCGCCAGCGGGACGTGGAACTGAGAGGCTCGACCGAACGGGGAGGGTGGTCGGATGGCGGACATCTGGGCGGACCCGGCGGTGTTGTCTCGCCGGCGGAGCGTGAAGTACCGCATGTTCGAGCCGGACGTCCTGCCGGTCTGGGTGGCCGAGATGGACGTGCAACTCGCCGAGCCGATCCGCGCCGCGCTGGCCGAGGCGGTCGCCAACTCCGACACCGGCTACGCGCACCCTGGCGGCCTGGCCGAGACCTTCGCCGAGTTCTCCGGGCGCCGGTACGGCTGGTCGCCCGACCCTGGCCTGATCGTGGCGCTGCCGGACGTGATGCGCGGGGTCTCGGAGATGCTCCGGATCGTGACCGAGCCGGGCGACGGCGTGGTGATCAACACCCCCGTCTACCCGCCGTTCTTCGCCCACATCAGGGACGTGGAGCGCCGGGTCGTGGCCAGCCCGCTCGCCCGCACGGAGGACGGCGGCTACCGGCTCGACCTGGAACGGCTGGCGGCCGACTTCGCCGCCGGCGCGCGGGCGTACCTGCTCTGCAACCCGCACAACCCGACCGGCCTGGTGCACACCCGCGAGGAACTGGAAGCCGTGGCGGCGCTGGCCGACCGGTACCGGGTGCGGGTGCTGATCGACGAGATCCACGCCCCGCTCACCTACCCCGGCGTCGTGCACACGCCGTTCGGCTCGCTGGACGCGCCGGCCGCCCGGGCCTCGGTGAGCCTGGTGTCGGCGTCGAAGGCGTGGAACCTGGCCGGGCTGAAGAGCGCGCTGGCGGTGGCCGGGCCGGACTCCTACGCCGAGGCCAAGCGGATGACCGAGGACGTGTACTGGTCGGCCGGGCTGCCGGGCGTGATCGCCAACCAGGCCGCGTTCGAGGCCGGCGAACCGTGGCTGGGCAGCCTGCTCGACGCGCTGGACGGCAACCGCCGGCTGCTCGCCTCCCTGCTGGCCGAGCACCTGCCCGAGGTGGGCTTCACCGTCCCGGCCGCCACCTACCTCGCCTGGCTCGACCTGCGCCGCTACGACCTGGGCGACGATCCGGCCGAGGAGCTGCGGGAACGTGGCCGGGTCGCGCTGACCAACGGGCCGGCGTTCGGCGCGGAAGGGCGCGGCCACGCCCGGTTCAACTTCGCCTCGTCACCCGAGCGGATCACCGAGGCGGTGCGCCGAATGGCCACCGTCCTGAACCCGACCTCACCCCGTACCCCCAGCTTTGGGCGACATCTTCCGGCTATAACCGGGAAAATGTCGCCCAAAGGCGAGGAGGGCGGGCCAACGGCGAGAAGTGGCGGGCGCCGAAAGGCCCGCCGTCGCGGCGGGTCAGCCGTTGCTGATGATGCTGTCGAAGAGGTCCTGCACGGCGCCGCTCGCGAGCATGGCCACGCGCGGCGCCCACGACGATCACCGCCAGCAGGCCGATGATCAGGATCGGGACCACCATCCGGTAGCTGGTCTTCGGCACCTGCCGCGGCGGCGCGGCCTTCGCGCCGAGCAGCGAGCCGGTGAGCGAGGTGGTCAGCTCCTCGGGGTAGCCCTCGGCCAGGGGTAGCTGCGAGGCGGGACGGGGCTGGGGCGGCGGCGGTGCCCAGACGGGCGCGGCCTGCTGCGGTGCCGGCTGCTGGCGCTGCGGCGCCGGCCGGAACTGCTGCTGCGAGTGCTGTGGCGGGGCCGGCGGCTGGTGCGGGGCGGGCGGTGCGCCCCAGTGCTGCGGGGACGGCGCCTGCGCGCCCATGCCCGGTGCGGCGGCCGGCGGTCGGTGCGGCGCCGGCGGCTTGAGCATGTCCGGCGTGACCATGACGGTGCGTTGGTCGTCGTCCTCGGCCACCGGCGTGGGCGGGCGGGCCGTGATCAGCACGGTGCGCTGGTCGTCGTCCTCGACCGCGGCGGGCGCCGGGGCCGGCTTGGGCGCGGCGGGGCGTGGCGGGCGGCCGGTGATCAGCACGGTGCGCTGATCGTCCTCCACCTCGCCATCGACGATCGGCGGCCCGGGCGGGATCCGGTTGGCGCCGGCGGACATGAGGACCGTGCGCTGGTCCTCGTCCTGCACCGGCGCGGTTCTGGCCGGGCGGCTGCCGACGATCATGGTGCGCTGGTCGTCGCCACCATCGATGTCCACCGTCTGCTCACCGGGCTCGACTCCAGCTCCGGACTGATCCATGTTTCCCCACTCCCCGGTCATGCCACCCCCACCGTTCCTGAACACAGTGACACAAGCTGGCCAGCGACGATATCGAGAGGTGCCAGTTGCCCGTTCGGGCAGAACGTCGGCGCGGGCGGTCAGTACAACGGACCTGTCCTGCGGGCGGGCGGCGCGCGACCGTGAAGCGGTGATCCTCGAGACGGACAAGGCCCTGCTCGCGCTGCTGCGCACCGAGATCCTCGGCGACGCGCCGGTCGCGATCGCCTTCGATGCCCCGAACCGGCCCTGGATTCAGCAGGTCAAGGGCCTGATGTTGAACCTCTACCTGTACGACATCCGGGAGAACATGCAGCGCCGCGAGGTGATGTACACCGAGATCCGGGACGACAAGGGCAAGCTCGTCGAACGCCGCCCGCCCCCGCGCCGGTACGACCTGTACTACGCGGTGACCGTGTGGGCGCCCAAGGTGACGATCGAGCACCAGGTGCTCGCCTGCGTGCTGGCCGGGCTCAGCGAGTACGAGACGATCCCCGGCGCCCACCTGCCCGAGACGCTGGCCGCCTCCGGTCACGTCGTGCTGATCAGCGTGGCCGACGGCATGAAGCGCGGCATGTTCCAGAACATGGGCGGCGAGCTGAAGACCAGCCTGGAGCTCGTGGTCACGGTGCCGATCTTCGGCAAGCTGCCGCTGCCGACGGCGCCGGCGGTCTCCAAGCCCGTCGCGCTCAAGATGAACGGCGTCGGTACCGGTGTCGGTGCCGAGCGGGTGGAGGGCAAGCCAGCGCCGGCCGGGGCACCGGCACCGGCACCGGCGGCCAACGGGGCAGCGCAGGCGCCGGCGGGGGCCGGACCGACCGCGGTCCGGGAGGCGCAGCAGCGGGAGATGGTGGCAGCAGCCAAGGCCGCGCAGGCCGGGGGTGGGGCCGCTCCGGCCGGCGGGGGTGCGGCGCCGGCCGGAGCGGCGGGCCCGGCCGGAAGAGCGGGGCCACCGGGAGCGACCGGGCCGGCGAAGGCCGCGCCGGGCGCGCCAGCAGGTCAGCAGCCCGCCCGTCCGCCCAACCCGCTCGCGCTCGCGCAGGCGGCGCTCGCCCAGGCCGCCCAGAGCCAGGCGCTGCTCGCCCAGGCCCAGGCCGCGCTGGTCAAGGTGCTGACGGCCGCGACCGCACCCCGGCAACCGGCGCCGGCCGCCCAACCCGCGGCCCAGCAACCGCCCGCCGCAGCACCCCCAGCACCGGCAGCGCAGCAACCGCCCGCCGCCGCGGGGGCACCGGACTCGGCGGGGGCACCGAAACCGGCCGTGGCCCCGGGTGCACAGAACCCGGCGGGGGCACCGAAAGCGGCCGGGCCGGGGGCACCGATCGCGGCCCAGAAGCCGGCGGCCAAGCCAGCTCAGGGCGGTGGCGGTGGCGGCGGTGCGCAGGCCGAGCCGGAGCCCGAGGCGGATTCCGCGCCGGAGTGACCGGCCCGATGGGCTGACTGAGACTGCGCCGGCCAGGTCGTGACGCGGTCAGGGGCGGGCGTACCGCAAACCGCATTTGACCTTTTTGGACCGGGAAGGCAGCGGTACTGCCCGATCGGGCCGTGACCTCGACCGGCCGGTATTCGGCCCAGGCCAGACCGCCTCTAGATGCCGCGTCCGGTCACGAGGCGCTCAACCGACGAGGGGAACGGACATGTCTGAAGAGAACGACGTGGGCATCGGCGAGCACTTCGTCGACACCTTCTACGAGGCCGGCCAGGCGATCGGCGCGCTGGCCACCGGGGACCTCGATGCGGCGCAGGAGAACTTCCTGGACATGAGCCGGGACGCCCTCGACACGATCACCGACGGCGGCTACAGCCACTTCGTCGACCGGATGAACGAGGACACCGGCCTCGACCTGCGCCAGGAGCTCACCGAGGGCCTGGAGACGGTCGGCGGCGTGATCGGCGAGGGCATCTACGACGGCGTCGAGGCGATCGGCGACGCGGCGAACGCGGTCGGCGAGGCCGCGGGGGACGCCGTGGAGTGGGTCGGCGACACCGCCGAGGAGGCCTACGACGAGGCAGCCGGTTTCCTGAGCGACCTCGTCGACTGACGGTCCGCGACGCAACTTCGCCCCGAAGCGGGGCACCGCGGGCCGCGACCTGCCCGGAAGGGCAGCGCTCGTATCAGGACCGCGCCGGAACCATCAGCGCTGAAGAACCCCCTAGCTGTACCGAAACCGAGAGGGAAGCCAGATGCCCCAGTACCTGTCTCCCGGCGTCTACGTCGAGGAGCGCGAGGCCGGGTCCCGCCCGATCGAGGGCGTGGGCACGGCGGTTGCCGCGTTCGTCGGCATCGCCGCCGACGGTCCGTTCCACACGCCCACGCTGGTCACGAACTGGAGCCAGTTCACGGGCGCGTTCGGCGGCTTCATCGAGGGCAGCTACCTGGCCCACTCGGTGTACGCCTACTTCAACAACGGCGGAGGCTCGGCGTACATCGTCCGGGTCGGCCGGCCGGCCGAGGGCAGCGATGCACCTGTGGCCCGTGCTGAACTCACCGCGGGCCATGGCGAGCAAGCGGCTCGGGGCCTACCGGGTGCGGGCGCTGGCGCCGGGCGGCGCCGGCAACGGCACCACCGTCGAGGTGACTCCGCCGGTCGAGGGGCAGCCGGAGGACACCTTCCGCGTCGTGATCCGGCTGAACGGCGCCGAAGAGGTGTACGAGAACCTCACCACCGCCCGGAAGAACCGGCAGAACGTGGCCACCGTGGTCAACGCGCAGTCGAAGTTGATCCGGCTGGAGGAGATCTCCGCCGCGGCGCAGATCGAGAAGCTCGCGCCCGGCACGGTGACGTTGGCCGGCGGCGATCTGGTGCCGATGGGCGCCTCGATCGCGCCCACCGAGTACGTCGGCGACTCGGCCGACCGCACCGGTTTCGCGGGGCTGGAGACGATCGACACGGTGACCATGGTCTGCGTGCCGGACCTGATGGCCGCCTACCAGGCCGGCGCGCTCGACGCCGACCAGGTCAAGGCCGTGCAGCTCGGCATGATCGCGCACTGCGAGCTGATGGGTGACCGGATGGCGATCATCGATCCGCCGCCGTCGCTCAGCCCGCAGCAGGTGCACCACTGGCGGGTCGAGGAGGCCGGCTACGACTCCAAGTACGCGGCGATGTACTGGCCGTGGGTGAAGTCGTTCGACCCCGCGTCGGGTCAGAACATCGCGGTACCGCCGAGCGGGCACCTGGCCGGCATCTGGGCGCGCAGCGACGCGACCCGTGGCGTGCACAAGGCGCCGGCGAACGAGGTGATCCGGGGCGCGGTCGACATCGAGACTCGGATCACCAAGGGGGAACACGACCTGCTCAACCCGGTGGGCGTGAACTGCATCCGGGCGTTCCCGGGGCGGGGCATCCGGGTCTGGGGCGCGCGGACGCTCTCCAGCGACCCGGCATGGCGCTACGTCAACGTGCGGCGGCTCTTCAACTACGTCGAGGCTTCGATCCTCGGCGGCACCCAGTGGGTGGTGTTCGAGCCGAACGACAGCGAGCTGTGGGGCCGGATGATCCGCACGATCAACGGATTCCTGTACCGGGTGTGGGCCGACGGCGCCCTCTTCGGCGAGAACGCCCAGCAGGCGTTCTACGTGAAGTGCGACAACGAGACCAACCCTTCGGAGGCCATCGAGGCCGGCCAGGTCGTCTGCGAGATCGGCATCGCGCCGGTCAAGCCGGCCGAGTTCGTCGTCTTCCGGCTCGCGCAGCTCCCGACCGGGACCTCCGCGCTCAGCGAGTAGCTCGAATCAACCCACTCACGTAGGAGCACGTCATGCCCATCGGTCTCGACCCGATCGCCAGTTACAGCTTCTTCATCAACGTCGACGGCCTGACCATCGCCCAGTTCAAGGAGTGCGACGGCCTCTCCATCCAGGTCAAGGTCATCGAGCACCGGGCCACCCAGCTCAAGGGTCAGCCGCTGATGCGCAAGCTGCCCGGCTCGGTGGTGTTCGAGGACATCATCCTGCGGCGCGGCAAGGTCGCCGACCCGTCGTTCTGGACCTGGATCAAGACCGTGCAGGACGGCAAGGTCGACGAGGCGCGCAAGAGCGGCTCGATCATCCTGTTCGACTACGCGCACGGCGAGGTCAGCAAGTTCAACTTCCACGAGGCCTGGCCGTCCAAGGTCGAGATCGGCAAGCTCCAGGCCGGCGCGGACGCCGTGCTGCTGGAGACCGTGCACATCACCCATGAGCGGCTCGAGGTGGCCTGATGAGCGCGATCGCAACGCTCGACGACCGCGGCTGGTCACCGAGTTCCCGTTCACGTTGCCACGGGGCTATGTGGACGGTGCCGGCACGGTGCATCGCGAGGGCGTGATGCGGCTCGCCACAGCGCGGGACGAGATCATGCCGCTGCGCGATCCCCGGGTCCGGGACAACGAGGCGTACCTGACGGTGCTGCTGCTCAGCCGGGTGATCACCCGGCTGGGCGGGCTGCCCGCGGTCTCCGAGGCCGTGATCGAGGGCATGTTCGCCACCGATCTGGCCTTCCTGCAGGACCACTACCGGCGGATCAACAGCGAGGGTCAGACCCGGCCGCGGTGCGTGCCCGAGCTGTGAGGACCGAGTTCGAGGTGGACGTCGCCGGGAGCCGCCCGGGGGAATCGTGACGTACGCGCCCGACCGGTTGCTCGACGAGGTCGCGTACGTCGCCTTCACTTCCACTGGCCGCTCGGCGACATCCTCGATCTGGAGCACCCGGATCGGCAGCGGTTCGTCGAGCGATCGGGCAGTTCAACACCAACGCGAGAGGCGTGAGGCATGCGCTGGCCATTCCGCCGACGGGCTGCCGAGCGGGCGGCACCGGCGGCCCGCCGGCCGAGCCGCGAGTGGGCCGGCCTGCCGCCGCTCCGCCCGGTCGGGCTGCGACCGGAGCCCGAGGTGGCCAGCGCCGCGCGGTTCCAGGCCGGGCTCTCGACCCGGTGGCAGCAGGCGCCGATCCTGGCCCCGCTCGCGCACGGGCTGACGCTCAGCGCGCCGCCCGGGCTCGACCTCCGGCGTGGTCACGCCGGTCACCGGGTACGCGGACGCGCCGGAGCTGCGGTGGCAGGAGCCGAGCGCGCTGCCGCAGTTGCCCGTGGTGGGCGAGGCGGCGCCGAAAACCTCTCAAGCTTTGATTTCGTACGACAGCCAACCGGTGACCGCTGTCCGGTCGGCCTCCCGGCTTTCCGCGCCGGCGCCGGCTCCTGAGCCTGCGGCGCCTCGGGGGCTTGCGCCGCCGGCAGACGTGCCGCCCGTGGCCGCGGAGCCGGCCGAGCCGCCACCACCATCCGTCGAGCCGGCGCCGCGATCCCGGCGCCTCGGCCGGCTCGGACCGCCGCTGAACATCGACGCGGTGCCGCCGGCCGTGTTGCGTCCCGATGAGAAGCCGAGCGTGCCGCCGCAGAGCCCTCCGCTGCCGCCCGTTGAGCTTCCGCCGCCGGACGTAGCGCCCGTTGCCGCTCCGGTGACTCAGCCCGGCCTCGGGGTGCCCGAGTGGTTCTCGACGCCGAACTCCGATCCGGACGAGCCAGTCTCCGCGCGCTGGGTCGCGCCGCTGGAACGATTGGACGCTTCGACGCCGGATGCTGTGCCGCCGATCGCGGCCGTGGACCGCCGGCGGGCCGAACCCACCACCGGCCCGCCGGCCCGGCCGGACGTCGCCGAGCCCGCCGCGGAGCTGCCGTTCCGGCCGTTCCGCCGGTTTGGCTCGGCACCGCCGCCGGAACCGGTTGTGCCGGTCCCGGTGACTGAGCCGGTGCCGGAGGAGCCGGTCAGGACGGTCGAACGCGCTCCGGTCGTTGATGAGCCGCCGCGAGCGGCTCCGGATTTGGCTGAGGCGCCCGCCGAGCCGTTGCCGGTGGTGGCCGCGCGGCCGGTGCCACAGGTCGAGCAGCCGGAGCGCCCGCTCGCGTCGGCGCGGCCGTCGTTGTCGTTCCTGCCCAGCGAGGGTGTGGCGCTGCTGCCCGGCCTGACCCGCCAACCCGATCCTTCGCCGCGCGCGGCCACCGTTCCGCAGCCCGGCGAACCGGCCGCCGACGAGTGGCTGCCGATCCCGGACTTCGCGAACTTCCAGCCCGCCGCACGGCCGAGCCCCGGCGCGCCGGCTGGGGATCCGTTCGCCGGGGTGCCCGGCGCCACCGCGATGCCGGCCTGGCCGGCGGAGCTCGGTCCGCAGCCCGACTGGTACTCCCCGCCGAACGCGCCGGCGGCTCCCGACGCGGGACCGGTCAGGGCCGGCTTCAACGCCATGCCGGACCTCCCGGTGATGCCTGGGTTCCGTGCCAGTGCGCCGGGGTTTGCCGGTGGTCCGACGCCTAGTCCGATGCCAGGCCCGATGCCAGGCCCGACCGCGATGCCCGGGGCGCCAGAGCTGCCCGGCCACATGGCCATCCCCAGCTTCGCGCCCCTCACCGAGTCGGCCGCGATGCCGACGTACGGTGCGATGCCCTCGCCCCTCGCGGACCTGGGCCGTTTCGCCGCCGCCGTCTCCCCGCCCGACTTCCGGCGCCGGCGAGCTTCGCAGCCCCGGCGTATGCCCCGACCGACGCACCGATGGACGGTCTGCGCGACGCCGGGACGACCGATGCCCCCGCCGACGCTCCGGTGCGGCGACGGCTCGGCCACATCGGACCGCCGGTCGCCGAGCCCAGGGCCGAACCACCGCCCGCCCGCGACCGGGACTGGCCCGACCACACCCCGCTGGCCCACCCGATGCCCATGCCGGGCCTTCCCGCGCCGCACGCGTCCGCCGCCCCGCTCGCGCACAGCCAGGCCGGCGATGACGACGACCTCGATCCCGACGACGAGGCACCTCCAGAGGGCGAGCGCCTGGACAGCCTGGCCGGGGAGCTCTACGACCGGATCCGGGACCGGCTGCGCCGCGAGCTGCTGGTGGATCGCGAACGAGCCGTGATGCTCACCGACTGGCGCTGAACGGGGAGGCCCCAGTGACCGCCCTACCGGCGCAACCTCGCGGCCCGGCACCCCGCGCGCTGCGCGGCTCCCGCGAGTGCGTGGGAGCCCTCTCGCGGGTCCCGCGAGGGCCCATCGCCGCCACGGCGGCCAGCCAGCGGCAGGGCCTGCCGGCCGCCAACGCCAGCGGCCGAACGCGGACCTGATCCGGCGGCCGGTTGAGGGGCGATCGGGCAGATCCGAAACAGGGTGTATCCGGCGAGCCGGTCGGTGCCTCTATGTCCTGTCCGATCCGCCCGACGAACCCAGCGAGGTGTGCGAATGTCCGTGTCGCCGGCGCTCTCCCTGCGCTTCATGGTGCTGATGGGCGGGCTGGAGGGCATGTACTTCACGGCGTGCGACGGCCTCGGCGCGTCGTACGAGGTGGAGAGCTACGCCGAGGGCGGCAACGCGGCGCACACCCATCAGCTGCCGGTGCGGATCAACTACACGAACGTGCGGCTGACCCGTCCGGTCGATCTGGACAGTGGCCGGGTCGCGGCCTGGTTCACCTCGGTGCAGTACCGGCTGGTCCGGGTCGGCGGCGCGATCAAGGTCTTCAACGGCAACGGGATGCCGATCGCCACCTGGACGCTGGTCGGCGTCTGGCCGGTCCGCTACACCGGTCCGCAGCTGCGCGCCGACGGCTCCGGCGTGGCCACCGAGACGCTCGAGCTGTCCCACATGGGCTTCGCGGTGACCCCCGGATGACCAGCATGATCCCGCCGGTCCGTGGCTTCCTGCGCCGCCAGGACCACGGCGACCTGCCGCTGCAGTTCCACTACAACCCGACCACCGTCAGCGTCACGAAGATGTCCAACTGGAGTTCCAGCGGGCAGCGCAACGCGAGCCGCGCGCCCAAGCAGGAGTACACCGGTGGCCGGCCCGCGACCCTGACGATGAAGCTGCTCTTCGACGCCACCGACATGGGCGGCAGCTCGGTGACCAGGGCGATCGACACGTTGATGGACTGGTCGGTGCCGACCAGGGAGTCGATCGCGAACAACCTGCCGCAGCCGCCCGTGCTGGTGCTGCAGTGGGGTGCCGAGAGCTACTTCCCGTGCCGGCTCAAGCGGCTGCGGATCAAGTACACGATCTTCAACGTGGCCGGCACGCCGGTCCGGGCCACCGCCGACGTCTCGATGGTCGAGGTGCCGGACGAGCCGGGTCCGCAGAACCCCACCTCCGGCGGCATCAGCGGCCGCCGTTCGGTGGTCTTCGACGCGGGGGACTCGCTGCCGGCCGTGGCGTTCCGGGAGTACGGCAACCCGAACCTGTGGCGCGCGCTGGCCGAGGCGAACGGCGTCGACGACCCGCTCCGGCTCCGCCCGGGTACCTCGTTGCTCGTGCCGTCGCGCTCCGACGCGACCCGGCTGTCCAGGGGCGACGATGCCTAGCCCGCACCAGTACGGCACCGCCCGGAGATCCTGGTGGACGGCTCGCCGCTCCGCGACGACGTGCTCGGCCTGGTCGAGCGGGTGATCGTGGACAGCTCCGTGCACCTCGCCGACATGATCGAGCTGTCGTTCCGGGACGGTGCCAGGGACGCGCTCGGGCGCGCCGGGATCCGGATCGGCAGCGCCGTGACGGTCTCCACCACGCGCGCCGGCGACGGCACCCAGACCCCGCTCGTGCAGGCCGAGATCACCGCGCTGGAGTGCGAGTTCGACGAGCTTGGCACCCGTGCCGTGGCGCGCGGCTACGACCACGCCCACCGGCTCACCCGCGGCCGCCGGACGCACTCGTACAACGACGTGACCGACGCGGACATCGTCGGCACGGTCGCCCGGCGGGCCGGTCTCAGCGTCGGCGAGGTGGCCTCGGGCGGCCCGGTGCACGAGCACGTCGCCCAGCTGAACTGCACCGACTGGGAGTTCCTGCTGGCCCGCAGCCGGGAGACCGGTCACGAGGTGGCCGTGCTGGACGGCGCCGTGCACTGGCGGAAGCCGGCGACCTCGGCCGACGCGCCGATGCCGGCGCCCGATCTGGTCGCCCGGGAGTCCCGGCAGCTCGTCCTCGGCACCAACCTGCTTCGGTTCCGCCCCCGGGTGACCGCGGCCGCGCAGGTCGAGCGAGGTGGAGGTGCGCGGCTGGGACCCGCAGCGCAAGGAGGCCGTGGTCGGCCGGTGTGCGGCCAGCACGACCAGCGCCGCGGTGGGGTTGGCGCCGGCCGCGCTGGCGGCCACCTTCGACGCCCCGCCGCACGTCGTCCGTCAACCGTCCACTCTCGACTCAGGAGGAGGCGGACGCGACCGCGGCCTCGCTCGCCGAGACCCTCGCGAGCGCGCACGCCGAGGCCGAGGGCGTCGCGCACGGCGACCCCAAGCTGGTGCCCGGCACGGCGATCTCGATCAGCGGTGCCGGCACGCCGTTCGACGGCACCTACACGGTCACCGCGGCCCGGCACGTGATCGACGACCGCGGCTACCGGACCGAGTTCACCGTCAGCGGGCGGGCCGAGCGATCGCTGCTCGGGCTGGCGTCCGGCGGGGCGACCAACGGTGTGCACTCCGCGGGCGGACCGCCGGTCTACGGGGTGGTGATCGCGCAGGTCACCGACGTGAACGATCCGGAAGAGCTGGGCCGGGTGAAGCTCACCTTCCCGTGGCTGTCGGAGGACTACGAGTCGTGGTGGGCGCGGGTGGCCCAGCTCGGCGCCGGTCCGATGCGCGGGGCGGTGTGGCTGCCCGAGGTGGGCGACGAGGTGCTGGTCGCGTTCGAGCACGGCGACACCCGCCGGCCGTACGTGGTCGGGCAGCTCTACAACGGCATCGACACCCCGAGCCTCGGCGACGGTCTGGTGGACGGCAGCTCCGGCGCGGTCAAGCGGCGCGGATTCGTCTCCAAGCTCGGGCATCGGCTGGTCTTCCTGGACGACGACGCGAAGAGCGGCGTGGCGCTGATGTCCGCCGACAGCTCGCTCAAGATCTCGCTCAACCAGACCGCGACCACGATCAAGGTGGCCGCCGACGGCAGCGTCGAGATCAGGGGATCGCAGCAGGTCACGATCGCCAGCGACGGCGCCGTGAGCATCCAGGCCGGCACGCACGCTGGAGCTCAAGGGCAGCTCCGGCGTGACCATCGACGGCGGCCCGCAGGTCGGCGTGACCGGCGGCGTCATCAAGTTGAACTGACCGACCTCGACCGGAAAGGAGCTGATCATGGGAGCGCCCGCCGCCGTCCTGGGCGACAAGATCCAGGCCACCTGCGCGATCCACCTGATCCCGAACCCGGCCAGCGGGGCGCCGCAGCCCAGCCCGCCGCTGCCGTTCTCGGCGCCGGTCACCATGGGCACCTGCGCGACCGTGCTGATCGGCGGCAAGCCGGCCGTGGTGGTCGGCTCGCAGGGGATGAACACGCCGCCGCACGTGGGGCTGCACCCGTCCGATCCGTTCCTCGCACCGCCCACCCAGACCGGTGTGGTCGTCCAGGGCAGCACCTCGGTGCTGTTCGGCGGCCAGCCCGCGGCGCGTGCCGGCGACCCGTGCACCGCGTGCGGCATGCCCGGCGCGACCCTGCTCGGCACCGCGAGCACGACCCTGGTCGGGGGCTGAGATGGAAACAGCGGATTCATCGGCGGTGTCATGGCCGACTTCGTCGGGAAAGGCTGGTCGTACCCGCTGGGTACCTCGGCCACCGGCGGCATCGCGCTGTCCAGTGGCGACGACGAGATCTCCGAGAGCATCCGGCTGATCCTCGGCACCGCGCAGGGCGAGCGCCCGATGCGCCCGGAGTTCGGCTGCGCCATGCACGACCTGGTCTTCGCCGCCGTGGACGCCAACTTCGCCGGTCAGGTGGCCTACGAGGTGCGCGCCTCGCTGCTGCGCTGGGAGCCCCGGATCGAGGTCGTCGACGTGATCGTGACGCTCGACCCCGAGCGGGACGGCGTGGTGCTGATCGGCATCGACTACACCCTGCGCACCACCAACGACCGGCGGAACCTCGTCTTCCCGTTCTACACGATCCCGTCCGAGGAGTGAGCTGTGTCCCTCCCCGCCCCGCACCTGGACGACCGGCGTTTCCAGGACTTCGTCGACGACGCGAAGCGCCTGGTGCAACGCCGCTGTCCGGAGTGGACGGACCACAACGTCGGCGATCCCGGCGTCACCCTGATCGAGGCGTTCGCGATGATGGCCGACCAGCTCAGCTACCGGCTCAACCGGGTGCCCGACCGGCACTACCTGCGGTTCCTCGACCTGATCGGGGTCCGGCTGTTCCCGGCCGACCGCGGCCAGGGTGCCGGTGACGTTCTGGCTCTCGGCGCCGCAGGACCGGGTCGGTGACCGTGCCGGCCGGCACCGAGGTGGCCACCCGGCGCACCGTCGGGGAGGAGCCGGTCGGCTTCAGCACGCTCGATCCGCTGGCGATCGTGCCGGTGACCAGGGCCGAGGTCCGCTCGATCTCCGCGGGTCAGGACGGTGCAGCGACCACGGCGAGGCGCTGGAGGCCGGCGTGCCGTTCCCGTGCTTCGGCCTGGTGCCGGCCATCGACGACACGTTCCTGGTCGGGCTGAGCGAGGCCGCGCCGGCATGCGCGGTCGTGCTCCGGGTGCAGTGCAGCATCGAGGGCTCGGGGTCGACCCGGACGCGCCGCCGCTGGTGTGGGAGGCGTGGACCGGGACGGCTGGGCGCCGTGCGAGGTCGACCGGGACGAGACCGGCGGCCTGAACCGGGCCGGTGACGTGCTGCTCCACCTGCCCGGCTGGCCACGTCGCGCACCTGATCGGCGGCCTGCGGGCCGGCTGGCTCCGGGCCCGCGTGGTCCGGCCGGCGCCGAACCGCACCCCCTACAGCGCCAGCCCCACCGTGACCAGACTGGACGCGTTCACCATCGGCGGCACCGTGGAGGCGGTGCAGGCCGAGCAGGTGCACGCCGAGGGCCTCGGCGTCGCGGAGGGCACGCCCGGCGAGCGGTTCCCGGTGTCCCGCACGCCGGTGCTGCCGGACCGCGGCGAGTGCGTGCTGGAGGTCTCCGATCCGGACGCGCCGGACGGCGGCTGGCGGGCCTGGCGCCGGGTGCCGAGCTTCGCCGACAGCGACGCCGGTGACGAGCACTTCCTGCTGGACGGCGCGGTCGGCGAGGTCGAGCTCGGACCGTGCGTGCGCCAGCCCGACGGCACCCTCCGCCAGTACGGTGCGGTGCCCCCGCGCGGCTCGGTGCTCCGGATGCGGTCGTACTGCACCGGCGGTGGCGCGCGCGGCAACGTGAACCCGGGCGCGATCACGGTCATCCGCTCGTCGATCCCGTACGTGAGCCGGGTGGAGAACCGTGCGCCGGCTCGTGGCGGGCGGGACGCCGAGACCGTCGACAACGCCCGGCTGCGTGGCCCGCTGCAACTGCGTAGCCGGCAGCGCGCCGTGACCGCCGAGGACTACGAGTACCTGGCCAGGGAGGCCGCTCCGGAGGTGGCGCGGGTGCGTTGCGTGCCGGCCGGGCCGGAGAACGCCGGGCTGGTGCGGGTGCTGCTGGTGCCGGCACTCGGCGCGGACGTCGGCCGGGTGCCGTTCGACGCGCTCACCCCGCACGATGCCACCCTGCGTCGGGTGGCCGCCGCGCTCGAGACCAGCCGGGTGCTCGGCGCCCGCGTGGTGGTCGAGCCGCCCGTGTACCAGGGCCTGACCGTGGTGGCGACGCTGCGCGCCCGCCCCGACGCCGATGCCAACGCCGTGCGCGAGGCCGCGCTGGCCGCGATCTACCGGCTCTACAGCCCGGTCGCGGGCGGCCCGGACGGGGACGGCTGGCCGTTCGGCCGCCCGGCGCAGTACGGCGAGGTCTTCGCGGCGCTGCAACGCCTGCCCGGCGTGGACCTGGTCGACACGGTGAAGCTGTACCCGGCCGACCCGGTCACCGGCGTGCGCGGGGAGGCGGCCCAGCGGATCGAGGTGGCGCCGAACGCGCTGGTCTTCTCCTACGACCACCAGCTCAAGGTGGTCGGCCATGCGTAGCCACGTCGACGGCCTGACCAGCCCGTACCCGATCGGTCCGACGCTGCCGGCGATGCTGGTCGAGGACGACTTCGCCCAGCGGCTCTGCGCCGGCATCGACGACGTGCTGTCGCCACTGGTCTCCACATTGGACAACTTTGCCGCGTACCTGGACCCCCGGCTGGCGCCGGAGGACTTCCTGGCCTGGCTGGCCGAATGGGTCGGGATGACCGTGGACCCGGGCTGGCCGCTGGAGCGCCGGCGGGCCGTGGTGGCCCGCGCCGCCGACCTGTACGCCTGGCGCGGCACCGCCCGCGGCCTGGCCGATCACCTGGAGGCCGTCACCGGTGCCCGGTGCGAGATCCGGGACAGCGGCGCGGTCTCGTGGTCACGCCGGCCCGGCACGTCGGACGCGGGCCCGGCCGGCGGCGCCGAGGTGGTCGTGGTCGTCCCGGCCGGCACCGATCAACCGCGGCTGTGGACGTTGATCCGCGCAGCCGTACCCGCGCACGTTCCCGTTCGTCTGGAGGTGGAAGCACCATGATCGTCTGTACCGGTTGCGGGAACGCGAACGAGACCCGCGACGAATTCTGTGGCTCCTGCGGGGCCTACCTGGAGTGGCACGGTGAACGAGTCGGCAACGAGCCGGCTCCCGCGGCGCCGCCGCCGGTGATCCTGCCGGCGCCGGAGAAGCCAGGGCTGATCGACCGGGTCCGCTACGTGGTGGGCCTGGACGACGACCTCGCCGGCAACCGCCCACCGGCCACGATCCCGACCACCGGCCTGCCGTCGAACGGCCTGACGCCGCCAGGCCTGGCGCCGCCCGGCGTGCCGTTCAACGGGCCGCCGATGAACGGACCGCCGTTGACGGGAGCGCCGCCGGTCGGCGGGCCGTGGGCTGCCTCGGCGCCGGCCCCCGCACCGCCGATGCCCTCGGCGCCGTGGCCCCAGCCGACTCCGTTGTCGCCGGGTCCGGCGCCCGGACCGGCGAGCTGGCCGCAGCAGCCCGGGCTGACGTCGTGGCCCTCGCCGGCACCGACCCCGCTGCCGCCCGCACCCGTCTCCCCGGCGGTCGAGGCCCGCGCCCCGGGGATCGAGTACGAGCGCCCCAACGCCCAGCGTCCGGACGCGGTCGACCTCGGCCCCGCGGATCTCTACTGCGGCGCCTGCGGGGCGGGGAACGCGGACGGCCGGCAGTTCTGCCGCCGCTGCGGCGTGACCCTCGCCGACGCGGTCCGTCCGGCGCGTCCGCCGTGGTGGCGGCGCCTGTTCGGGGCGCGTACCGAGGAGCGGGCGCCGCGGTACGGGCTCGCCGCCGGTCAGCGTCCCGACAACTGGACCAAGCTCTCGATTCCCGAGGCGGACGAGCAGAGCTCCGGCAAGAAGCGCCGCAGCTGGCGGTTCCGGATGCCGAAGCGGCTCGTGCTGAGCCGGTTCGCGCTGCCGCTGATCGGGCTGAGCGTGCTCGGGATGGGGCTCGGCCCGATGCGGGTCAAGGCCACCGAGTTCGCCTTCGACGGGTACCACTCGGCCAAGCGCAAGATCGCCCCCGAGTTCGTGCACGTCACGCCGAAGTCCGCGATCGCCACCGACGCCGCGAGGGACCACCCCGCCAGCGCCGCGATCGACCGGAACACCACGACGTACTGGTCGGACGGGCGGCAGGGCACCGGCGCCGGCGCGGTGCTGACCATCACGTTCGACCGGCCGACCGATCTGGTGAAGGTGGGCTTCGACAACGGTGCGGCCGGCAAGGAGTTCCCGTTCCAGCCGCGGCTGCGGGTGGTCGAGGTGACCTACCTGCACGAGGGCAAGGAGGTGAACCGGAAGGAGCTCACGCTGGGCGACAAGCCCGAGTTCCAGACGTTCAACCTGCTCGGCCGGAAGGTGGACAGCGCCACCCTGCGGGTCGTCTCGGTCTATGCCGGCCAGCGCGGCTCGGCCGCCTCACTCGCCGAGGTCGCCTTCGTCACCATCCAATAAGGACACCTGCGGTTGAATTCCGCAGCTCCGCTGCGGAATCCAACCGCAGCCCCAACGACGGCGGGCCACCTCCTCGGGGCTCCCGCGAGTGTGGGGGGACACCTGCGGTTGGATCGCGCCCCCAGCGGGCGCGATCCAACCGCAACCCGCACGCGCCTGCGGCCCGGCGGGTTGCGGTTCAATTCCGCCCTGGGAGGGCGGAATTGAACCGCAAACGCGGTCGTCAGTCGGCGGTCAGTGCCGGGGTCAGCCGGGCCTCGGCCAACGCGGCGGCGGAGGTGTCGCCGATCCGGTTCAGTGCCGCGATCAGCCGCCGCAGCGTCGCCTCTTGGTTCCCGCGCTGGTCGGGACCGGCCAGCTGCCAGGCCGCGTCGGCGTCCTCGAACGCCAGCACAGCCAGCACGTGTTCGCCGCGACGGCCGCGACGGCGCCCCAGCTTCTCCAGCAACTGGGCGCGCTCGGACCACTCCGCGCGGGAGCTGGGCGTTTTCAGGCGGGCCTTGGCTACGCTGAGCTCGTTGGCGTGGGCGCTGCGGAGGCGGGCCGTCTGCGCGCTGTCGATCGCGGCCGAGCCGCCGTAGACCACCGCGGCGCCGGCGAAGATCAGCGGCCTGAACTTGGACGGCGCGGCGGCGGACAGCTTCCACGCCGCGCTCGCCACGTCGGGCAGTGGTAGACCTTCGAGGCTCTGCGCGTGGAGCTGGTTCTGTAGCCGGGGTATGGCCGCGGCCTCCGCCTCGGCCCTGGTGTCGGCGAGACCGTCGTGGACCCAGGCGATCAGGTCCGGATCGGCGGCGGCCTCCGGATCGGCCAGTTCGACACGGGCCCAACGCATCGCCAGGTGTGATTCGGGGAGGAGGAGCTGCTGACGCCGCACGGTGTGCAGGAGCAGCGCGATCTGGAGCCGAAGGTCGCGGTCGCCGGTCACCGTTCTGGCGGTGTCCAGCTCGATCGCCGCGTCAGCGAGTTGGCCGGCGGCCGAGCAGTACCGCGCCAGCGCGTACCGGGCCTCCGGGAGCAGCTGGCGCCAGCGCCCTGCCGAATCCGGATCGCCGGAGCGGTTGGCGAGCGTCTTGGTCAGCGCGACCGCCTCGCGCTGCCACTGTGCCGCGTCCTTGTAACGGGTCACCGCGCTGAGCCAGCCGGCGAGCGCCGTCAGCACCTCGGCCCGCTTGGCCAGGCGTTCCGGCCCGGCCCGTCCCCGCAGCGTGTCGGCCCAGCCGGCGGCCGGGTTTCGCTCCGCGACCTGTGCGGCGGCCTCGACGGCGAAGTCCGGCCACTCGACGGCGATGGCCGGCAGTTGGGCGAACACCGCGTCGAGCACCTGGTTCTCCGCACCTTCGAGCCGGGCCCTGACCAGCTCCAGCAGCGGGGCCGGGCGCGCGATCCGGGCGGCCACCAGCACCGCCGCCGGGAGGAACGTGGCCGGCGAGCTGTCGAGAAGCAGGGCCAACTCCTCGATCAGCGCGGCGTGGCGGAGATCGGACCGCTCCTCGGCGGATTGCAGACCGAGCGCGTGCGCGACGGCGGTCAGCACCGCGGTGGCCTGCTCGAGATCGAGGTCTGCCGTCGCGGCGGCCAGCGCGCCGTGCAGCGGGACCAGGCTGAGCAGTAGCTCCTCTGCGGTGCCGCCGGGTAGCCGGCCACACCAGAATCCCTGGTCGCCGGGGTAGGACTGGTGCAGCAACTCGGCCAGGACCGCCGCGTAACCGTCGCGCTTGGCGGCGCTCCGGCGGGCCAGCCCGGGCAGGGCCGCGAGCGCGTGCTGGGCCTGCGGCAGGTCGCGCGCCTGGAACAGGGTGGGCAGCAGCAGGGCCTGCCATCGGGTCGTGTCGTCCAGGTTCGGTAACGCGGCGCCGATCATCCGCAGCCAGTGCCGCTGCTCCTGCCGCAGCAGCGCCACGCCGACGTTGCCTCGGGAGCCGTCCGGATCGAGGACGGTCAGCAGTGCCGTGGCGCTGATGCTCAACGGGTCCGTGGTGTCGGCGGCCAGCCGGAGCACCGCGTCGGGGGACGCGGCCGGCTGCCCTGGCCGGACAGCCCGGAACGCGTCGATGGCAGCCGAGGCGAACCGCGCGCGGGCCACCGGTGCCAGCGCGGGCAACTCGTGGGGTGTGACGTCGATCAGCCGGCGCGCGTCGAGATCCATCACCCGGGTCGCCGCGCTCTGCCGGAGCGGCTCGGCGGAACGGGCGAGCAGCAGGAGCCGCCGGTGGCCGCCGCCGTGCACCAACGCCGTCAGCAGGCTGTCCAACTGCCCGACGGCGGCGTTGGCGTCGTCCACCACCACCAGCATCGGCTCCCGGCTGGCCAGTTCGGCGGCTGACGGATTGCCGGCGCGGAGCAGCCCGCCGCCCCAGCCGTGCTCATTGCGCAGGTAGTCGTGTAGTTCGATGGCGAGCCGGGTCTTGCCGGCGCCGGGCGGTCCGGCGTAGATCCGGGCAGCCTGCGGCAGATCCTCGCGGAGGCACCAAGAGACCAGGTCGTCGAAGTCGGCCGTCCACTGGAACGGGACCACTCGCGTGGTGGCGTCCAGCAGGGCGGCGGGTGCGTCGCCGAGTTCGGTCGGCGTCGCCGGTGGGCGCCGGTAGGTGATCCAGCGGCCGGGATCGGGTGCCGGCGGCAGCACCGCGTCCCAGTCGGCGCCCGCAGCCGACGCGTTCAGGGCGAGGATCCGCTGGCCGTCGGGGATCCTGGCCAGCGCCGCCATCGGGGTGGCCCAGCCGCCGAGGTCGCTGTCGACGGCGCGGGACGCAACGACCATCCCGACCACCGCCCGCCGGGTCGGGCAGACCAGCGGCGCGCCGGACAGCCCGGGCTCGGCCTGCCCGCCCTTCAGCCGCAGGTAGCCGTCGCCGTCGATGCCCTCGAACCGGAACGTCGCCGGCGAGCCGGGCGGATCCAGCCCACGCTCACGCCGGGCGTACCCCCAGGTGTGGCAGTTGGCGTCGTCCGTCGGGTAGCCGCCCGCGAGGCGGACGCAGGGGTGCTCGATGTCCGCCTCCAGCCGAAGGATGGCCAGATCGGGAAAGGGCCAGAGCGCCGCACCGGGCCGCAGGGGAGCGGACCGCGCGACCACCCGGGCCGGCACTCCGTTCGGGTACACCCGCCGATCGGGGAAGACCGTGACCCTGTCGGCGTTCGAGACGACGTGTGCGCAGGTCAGCAGCTCACCGGGGGCGACGAAGAAGGCGGTGCCGAGGGTCCGTTCGCCCGCCGCGTCGGCAAGCCGGGCGACGAACCTCGGCAGTTCTCGGGACGCCGTCAGCGCTGGTCACCCTTCCAGCTGAGGGTGATCTTCAGGTTCGCGCCGCCGTCACCGTCGACGATCAGCCCGGTGAGTTTCCCGGACCGCACGGTCAGCGACAGTCCGAACTCGACGGTGGCCTCGGCTGGCCGGATCGTCTCCCAGGCTCTGGTGAGTTCCGTGCCGATCGCTGCCACGGTGTCGCGTACGTACTCGAAGGAGAACACGTCGTCGAGCCCCACCGTGCGAGGACCGCCGCCGTCGGCGACCTCCACGAAGAACTCTGTCTCTCCGACCCGCACCGGTACCAGCTGTCCCATGGCGCTCCTCGTGACGCGACAGCGGCGGCATCCCCACCGGCTGATGAGCATGGGAGCTTTGTGGAGATTGGCGCGGTGTCGCAACCCCGCCTGGAACAACCACGCGTTCGGGCCGGACCGGGGAGTTAACGGCGTAAGTGGGTCGAGTGGGGGACGCGGTATCGGCTATCGGGCGCGGCCGAGGAGCCGGCGCCGTAGCAGGCGAACGAGGCGACGGCGGCGTAGAGGTCGTGGTCGGCGGTGTCGCGCAGGGCCTGCTGGGCGGCGGCGAGGGCGTGGGCTGGCTGCTCACCGGTGCGCAGGCGGTCGTGGAAGACGGTCATCAGCTCGGTGGTGCCCTGGTCGGGTACGGGGGCGACGGAGCCGATCAGGCAGCGCGAGCCGAGCGCCAGCAAGGCGGCGGCCAGGCCGAGCATCTCGTCGCCGGGCCGGGCCACCGTCACCCCGGACTGGCACGCCGGCAGCACCACGAGCTCCGGCGGTGTGCCGAGCCGCTCCAGGTCGAACACGGTGAGCGGACCGTCGTGCACGTGCAGTGCCGAGAAGAACGGGTTGTCGGCACGCACCGAACCGTGCGCGGCGATGTGCGCCACCTCGGCGCCGTCCAGCGCGTCGAGTACGGCGGCGGCGCTCGCGTCGGCACCCCGGAGCAGCGTCGCGCGCGGGTACACCGTGGCCAGCCGCTCCACCTCGGAGTCGCCACTCGCCAGCCCCGGCCCGCCGACCAGCACCACCCGACCGGCCGCCGCCCCGGAAGCGCCTCGAGCACCACCCGCGAATCCGCCGGCCCGCAGCCAGAGCATCGCGCTCGGCACCACGCTGACCGGACGCCCGACACAGCTCGGCAGGAACGCCCACGGCACGTCCCGCAGCACCGCCGACGGCACCAACACCAGTTCGGCGTCACCGATCACGGCCAGCACCGGTCGGATCAGCCGCTCGTCCAGGATCGCGGCCTGCGCGATCAGCAGATCCCGCGCGCCGGACCGCAGCAGGGAGCCCGTGCCGCAGCCGAGCCCTCGCAACGCGAACCGGAGCTGGTCGAGGACCTGCTCGACGTGATCGGCCGCGCCGAGATCGTGCAGCGCCACCTCGCCGGCCCGGATCGTCACGGCGAACAGCCGGCCGCCGAACGACAGGTACTCCACCAGCGCACGGTCGCCCAGCGCGGCCGAGAGCGTGTCGGGATCGACGGCCGCTCCGCCGGCACCGGCGCCGACCGATTGCCGGTTGTGGTGCAGCACCTTGCGTTCCAGCTCTTGCCGGGCGCGGCGTTGCTTGCTCGAGTCCAGCCCGTCCAGCCGCTGCCGGTCCTCCTCGGCGCCGACGTGTCGCAGTTCGGCCAGCAGGCCGGCGAAGACCGCGTCCTCCGGTGGCCGTGCCGGGCGCCAGCGCAGGGCGCCGGCCCGCCACCGTTCCACCCAGCGCAGCACGTCGATCGGTGCGCCGTCGGCCAGCGCGAGCTTGAGGCCCATGCTGGCCAGCTCTTCGCCGTGGATCGCGGTGTGCACCCGCAGTTCGGTGGCGCCGAGGGTGGCCCGGTGCTGGTCGAGGGCGTGTAGGCCGGCCTCCAACGCCTGCTCGGCGCCGGCTCGGTCGCGGTGGGCGAGCCGCAGCAACGCCTCGGCGTGCCAGGCCCGCGCCCGCACGTTCATCGCGCCGCTCTGCTTGGCCGCGCTGGCTCGCTGGAGCTGGTGCCGGCCCCGCGTCGTGTCGCCGCGGCGCAGCGCGAGCCGGGCCGCGATGATCCGGGCGTCCAGCTCCTGCGCGGCCCAGCCCCCCCGACCCAGCTCGTCGGCGGTGGTGATCGCGGCGCGCACGGCCTCCTCGTCGACCTCGTCCGTCGCCTCCTCGCAACGCAGCTGCACGTATCGGGCGACCACGGCCCAGGGCTGGCGCTCCTGCTGCTGAAAGAGGTCCGTCGCGGCCGAGGCGGCGGTGCGGGCGCGGGCGCGGTCACCGATCGCCAGCGCGGCCTGGGCGAGGGCCAGGTGCGCCTCGGCCCAGAGCGAGCCCCGCCCGCTGGCCGTGGTGGCGAGCGCCCGTTCCGCGTTCGCCAGCGCCTCGGCGTGCAGGCCGACCGAGAGGAGCACCTCGCAGCGGCCCAGGAAGATCTCCGGCACGGGCACGCCGTGCGCCGCGAACCGTGCCTCGGCGGTGTCGAAGAGGGTGAGCGCGAGCGGCACGTCCCCGAGCCGGGAGGCGACGAAGCCGCGGTTCCAGCACGCGTCGGCGGCGTCCAGGGGTTGGCCGGCGGCGAGGAACAGCTCCTCGGCGCGGACCAGGTCCATCGCCGCGCTGGTGAACTCGCCCCGATAGGCGCGCGCGATGCTGAGGTTGTTCAGCACCCGGGCCTCCCAGAGCCCGTCACCGTCACGCCGGAGCGAGGGCAGCGCCTGTTCGTACTCGGCGATCGCGTCGGCGAACCGCCCCACCCGGCCGTAGAAGGTGCCCCGCTGAACCCGCATCCGTGCGGCGGGTAAGCCGCTGAGCTGGGCCAACGCTCGATCGCTCTCGTCCAGCGCCGCTGCCATCTCGCCGCGCTCGGCGAGCACGCTGACCAGGCTCATCCGGGCCTCACCGGCCGCCTGCCCGGCGCTCGTCACGCCGTCGCCGGCTGGGGCTCCACAAGCTTCCTCGGCTACCCGGACCGCCTCGCGCAGGTCGGCCAGCGCGGTGTCGAGCTGGCCCAGCTCGCGGTGGGCGAGGCCTCGGGCGCGCCAGGCGGTGGACACCGCGACCGACGGCTCGGCGCCCGCGATCAGCGCGTCGGCGACCAGGACGGCCTGGGCCGGCTCATCACCCACCAGCCTCAGCGCCTCGGCCGCGGTGGCGGCGGGGTCGAGAGACGTCGACGGGGCGTCGGCAGCCATACCCCGCACCGTTGCAGATCATCGCAACGCTGAACAGCCGATTGACGGTTTACCGACGAGCAATGGCTCAAAGCCCACGTCAACCCCCACTCTGTCGAAAATCTGACCGACCAGGTCGAAGTCTTGAGCGATCGGGCGTATCAGCACGACGGGGAGTCCCCTCAGTGCAGTGTCCCTGCCCCAACGGGTGGTCAATGTGGAATGCCAACCTCGCAAGGAGAGCGCCATGCCCGGCCGAATTCGCGTCCAGGTCCTCGCCGCCGACCCTGTGTCGGAGGCCGGAGTCGCGTCCCAGCTCCGCTACCGCCCCGAGCTGGAGGTCGTCCCGGCCAACGGCACCGACCAGCAACCCGACGTCGTGATCGTGGTGGCCGACGAGGTCGACGAGGAGCGGCTCCGGACCGTCCGGGCGGTACGCCGCAACGCGCGGTCCCGCGTGGTGCTGGTCGCCAGCGAGCTCGACGGCCGTTCGCTGCTCGCCGCGGTGGAGGCCGGTGCCTCGGGCATCGTGCGCCGGCGCGAGGTCACGCCCGAGCGGCTCGGCGCCGCGGTTCGCGCCGCCAGCAACGGTGACGGCACGCTCCCGCCCGACCTGCTCGGCCGGCTGCTCCAGCAGTTCGGTGAGCCGCGCCGTACCCACGGAATGGTCCGTGGCCTCACGTTCGGCGGGCTGACCCAGCGCGAGCTGAGCGTGCTCCAGCTGCTGGCCGACGGCTTCAGCACCAGCGAGATCGCCCGTGAGCTGGCCTATTCGGAGCGGACCATCAAGAACGCCATCCACGACCTGACGTCCCGGCTGAACCTGCGGAACCGGTCCCACGCCGTCGCTTTCGCCCTCCGCCAGGGCCTGATCTAAGCGGGCTGTGCCGGCGGCTCCGGCCGCCGGCGCCCAGCCCCGAATGCCAAGAACCAGGACTATCCAGAGTGGACGGTTAGATCGTGACCCAGTCGCCGACGATCTCGCCGGCCGTGGTCGTCACGATCAACCGCAGTGAACCGCTCGGCACGTCGGCCAGCCGGAAGACGCCAGCGTCGGCGAGGATGGCCGGCCGGCGTTCGCGCGGGGTCTGGATCGAGACCTCGGTCGCGTCGGCGCCGACCACCTGTCCGAACAGCGAACGGCCGGCGTTGGACGTGCTGATCTGCGCGGTGATGCTCAGACCTGGCGCCTCGAAGGAGAGCAGCCGCACGTCGCCGGACGCGTCGTCGGCCGCACCGCGCACCGAGGCCAGGCCGTCGATGTCGGAGTCGTGCACCATCCGGGCCAGCTCGGCGTCGAGCCGGCGCAGCGAGAGCGCCGCCCGAGCGGAGGCCAGGACCAGCTCCGGCACCGGATCAGCTTCGATCGCGATCCGGCGCAGCCGTTCGGCCAGGGCTTCCTCGGCGGCGCCGGCGAAGTCGGCGTCGGTGGGATAGGGGCTCATGTCGCGCCTCCGTTGGCGGTCTGCGCGCCGGGGAGGGCGTCGAGCAGACCGGTTGGTTCCAGCAGTGTCCTGAGCCGGGCGAGGCAGCGTGCCCGGGTCGGACCGATACTGCCGATTGGGACGTCGAGTGCGGCGGAAACCTGTTCGTAGCTCGGCGGTGGGGTGGCCATCAATACCCTGAGCAACCGTTGGCAGCGATCCGGGATACCCCGGAAAGCCGTCCACAGCGCGGCATCCCGCTCGTCGGTGAGCAGCTGGGCGTCGAGTGGTTCGGCCTCCGCGTCGACCGCGTCGAGGCCCACGTCGCCGCCTGGCGCGATCCGCTCCCGGCTGTTGCGCCGGAGTACCTGGAGGCACTCCCTGCGCACCGTGGTCGCCAGCCAGCCACCGAGTCGCTGCGGGTCCTGGATCTTGTCGAGGTGCTCGACCAGTCGCAGCCAGGTGGTCTGGATGGCGTCCCCGGCGGTCGCGGTGTCCAATCGGTACGCCCTCGCCACGGACCAGAGGAGGCCGGTGTGTTGTTCGACGATGGCGTCCCAGGCGGACTGATCACCGTCCCGGGCCCGACCTAACAGCGCGGCGGTGTCGTCGTCGGCAGTCATTCCCGTCCCGTCATCATGACAGTCTGTGAGTGCATCACAGTCTGCCCGAGTATGGGTCGGAATTGTGTCGATCACGATCTCCGACGGCTCCTTCGGGTCTGGTTCGCCAGCGGGCAAACGTGCCAGGGGCGTTGCAACAACTGATGCGTGAGGTTCCGGTTTGATACATGTGGTGACCGATCCCTCCGTGCCGGCGCCGCTGTCGCGGCGCCCTCATCCTCGTTGCAGGAACCGTTCCCGGCCCCGTTCCATCGTGCTCGGCACGACCAGCACGTCGGCCGTACCGGTGCGCGCCGCGACCGGATCGGTGGCCGGCTGCACCTCGACGGCACGCAGGCTCCGGGTGCCGAGATCGCTGTTCGGCAGCACCAGGCAGGTCGCCACGAACGTACCGGCGGAACCTACCGTGGCCGTCGCCGCCTCACCGAGCAAGCGCCCGTCCGGGCCCACCCACTCCAGCCGTACCTGGCGGCCGGCCACGAAGCCGGTGCCGGTGGCCGCGGTCACCATGCCGGCCGGGGTCACCGTCGGATCCACCAGCAGCGACGCCTTGGTGCAGGTCACCGTGATCGTGCCGGTCCGGCTCAGCACCAGTGGCGACGGCTGCGGCAGGGGCTCGGCCGCCCGCTGGGCGACCACCTGCCGGGCCTCGATCAGGTGTTCGCCACAGCCGAGCCTCGGCAGCCGCAGCGAACCGCGGAACTCGCCGCTCTTGCCGGCCGTGACGGTGACGAGCGCGCGCCCGTCGACCGTGAAGTCGATCGGCCGGCCCGGTACCCAGCCCGTGCCGGCGGCGTCGCCGGTGCCGGGGAGCGCGGTGTCCGGCAGCGTGGCCGGTCCGACGGTCAGGGTCGGGCAGTAGACGATCAGTGACACGGCGGCGCTGCGGTCCTCGCCGCGGGGCGGGGTCGGCGGATCCGAGAAGCTGGGGGACGGGGTGCCCGTGGCCGGCGGTGAACCGGTCGCCGAGCTCGACGGCGACGGGGTGCCGCTCGGGATCGTGCCGTCGATTCCCGACGAGCCGTCCAGCGTTCCGTAGGACCGCACCCGCGGTGCCTTGTCCAGCGCGCCGGGCGGCGGCAGCCGGTCCAGGGCACCGGGCGGTAGCCGGTCCAGGTCGCCGGGTGCGAGCTTGACGATGTCCGGGCCGTCCGGCGGGCGCGGCGCATCGGCGTCGTAGGTGTGCTGGAGCGCGGTGAGCGTGCTGGGGCCGCAGGCCGGCTGGCGCTCGAACGTGACCGTGCCCTGGAAGACACCGTCGGCGTTCGGCATGACCGAGACCGGCCGGCTACCGGGCAGGGTCAGCTCGACCGGCACCCGGCCCTGGAAGCCGCTGACCGCGACGCCCAGCTGCTGCGGGCCGGGCTGCTCCGCGAGCTGGCGCGGCGCCGCGACGAGCCGCGCGCAGCCGACCGAGTACCAGGTCGTGGCGAAGACGTCCTCGTTCGGCCCGCGGCTGTACCCGACGATCGAGATCCAGGCACCGGGCGCGCCGCCGAGCAGCAGGTCGAGTGTCCCGGTCACCGTGCCCCCGTCGTTGGAGACGGACTCGTACTCGGTGTCGCCGTTGGCTCGCTCGGACTTGATGTACAGGTAGCCCCGGTAGTCGCCGAGCTCGCGACCGGTCACCGTGAGGGTCACCGTGCTGCCGGCGCAGACCGGGCTGATCTCGATGGTGGCAGGGGGCGCGGCGGTGGCGCCCGGGACGCTGAGCACCGCGCCGAGCATCACGACCGTGATGCCCAGCGCGGTACCGCGCCATCCACTGTGGATGATTCTCATTCCGCGGGCTTCCTGGCGTAGCCGACCAGCGTCACGGCGGGCGTGCACGGCTTGACCGGGGCGCCGCCGACCGACTTGTTCTCGCAGCTCACCTTGATCCGCACCTTGTCGTCCGGCTTGAACTCGTACGGCGCGTTGGCGTGCTGGTCGAGGTCGCGCCAGTTGTTCAGACGGGTGCTGTAGATCAGGTCACCGTCGCGGAAGATCTCCAGCCGGCCGGCGTCGCCCTCCGGGTTCTGGAAGAACAGGTCGGTGACCGAGACGATGTCGGTGCCGCTGAGCACGCGGTTGACGTCCTGCTGGCCGGCCTTGGTGGCGACCCGGAACGTGACCGGGTTGCCGAGCGGGTCGATCGGCGGGGGCGAGGCCTTCGCGGACGGCTTCGGGGTCGGCTTGGCGCTCGCGCTCGCGCTGGCCTTCGGCGCCGGGGTGGCGGTCGGCTTACCGCCGTTGGCGGCCTGAGCGGCGGCGACGGCCTCCTTGGCGGCGGCGTTCGCCTCCTTCTTGGCTTCCTTCTTCGCCACCTCGGCGGCCTCCTCGGCGGCGGCCGCGCGAGCCGCGTCCCCGATGGTCGGCTTGAGGACCGTCTTCCACAGTCCGACCAGCAGCAGCGAGACCAGGATCAGCCCGATCAGGGCCTTCACCAACCACGCCGGCACCACGGTCTCCTGGAGCAGCGTGGCGGGCAGCACCTCGGGCTCGCCGCCGTCGCCCCGATCGACCACCAGGCGGAACGGGTGGCTCTTGGCCGGCCCGCGCCAGAACCGCTTGCGGGCGCGTACCCGGACGGCCGCGATCTGCGCGGTGCCGGGCAGCAGCGTGACGGTGGCCGGCTTGAGCTGCACCGTGACGTTGCCGTCGTCGTCGCCGCCGAAGAGTCGGACCGCGGTCGGGACGTTGCCCCGATTGTCGATGGCGAGCTGGTGGCGGCCGCGGCGGGTGCCCCGGGCGCGTGAGGTCTGCGGTGCCAGCTCGGCCGCGACCGCGATGAACGGGGCGACGTCGAGCACCCCCTCCTCGACCCAGCTGAGCTCGGGGTTCTCCCGGGAGGTGAGCCGGACCGCCCAGGGCACCTCACCAGCGCGGGTGGTGGGCGCGCGAGGCGGCTGGAACCGCAGCGTCACCCGCCCCTCGGCGCCGGGGAAGAGCGCAAGCTCGGCGGGTTCCACGACGGTCCACGGTGCGGTCTCCCCGAGGGGTTCGACCGTGAACGCGTCCACGACCGTGCCGACGTTCCGGACGGTCAACTCGTAGCAGGCCTCGCCACCCGGTTCGACGGGCAGCGGCAGGTTGGCAACGGTGGCGATGGCTGTCATACGTCCACGGTCCTCGCGCGAGGGGCTGCGCGGATCGGACAGTCGGGTAGCCCAGTAGGCAGCCAGATTGCCTACAAAGGCACCCAGATTTCGGTATCAGCGGCCGAGAAACGCATGTGCGGTTGAATCGCGCCCTGACAGGGCGCGATTCAACCGCAGCGGTGGTCGTTCAGTTGCAGGGTGCGGCGCCGCCACCCGCATTCGGTGTCGGTGTCGGCGTCGTCGACGGGCTGGCCGAGCCTGGCGCTTCCCCGGTGGGTGTCGGGGTCGGCGTGGGCGTCGGTGTCGGCGTCGGAGTGGGAGTCGGCGTCGGCGTGCACGTCGGGTTCGGCGTGGGCGTACCCGTGGGCTTGGGCGTCGGCGACGTGGTCGGCTTCGGCGAGAGCGTCGGCTTGGGCGTCGGGGTCGGCGCCGGCGTGGGCTTCGGGGTCGGCTTGGGCGTGACCGGCGGCGGGATCGGCGAGTTCGGCGCCGGCACCACCCGGGTGGCGCCGAAGAACTCGGCCCACCAGATCGGGGCCACCTTCACCACGTCGTTCTGGGTCGGCGCGTGCACCATCTTGCCGTCGCCCAGGTAGATCGCGACGTGGTGGATGGTGTTCCAGTCGCTCTTGTTCGTGGCGAAGAAGAGCAGGTCGCCGGGGAGAAGCGCGGAGATCGGCACGGTGGTGGTGGCTCGGTACTGCGGGCGGGCGGTGCGCGGCAGGCTCACGCCGGCCGAGCCGTACGCGGCCTGTACGAGACCGGAGCAGTCGAAGGCGTTCGGCCCCTCGGCACCCCACACGTACGGCTTGTCGAGCTGCGCCAGCGCGTACTTCACGGCCTGCTGGGCGGCCGGAGCGGCGCGGCCGGTCGCGTCGCTGAGGTACTGGGCGCCGATCGCGGTGTTCTGCTGGTCGCGGGCGAGTTCGGCGGCGGCCACGGCGGCCGCGTTCTCGGTCTGCAACGCGGTCAGCGCGGCGCCCTTGGTGTCCAGTTGGAGCCGCAGGCCGTCGACCGTGAGCTGCTGGGCCGCCTCGGCGTCGGCGGCGGCCTGCTCGGCCTCGATCGCGTCGTCGTAGGCGCGCTGGGCGGCGGCGAGTTCGGTCAGCGGGGTGTCCACGATCCGGGTGCCGGGCAGGGAACCGCGGCCGGGGATCGTCTCGCCCAGCCCGAGGCCGCCGGGACGGGTGGCCGCCTCGATGTACGTGTCGCGGGCCCACTGGTCGGCCTCGTGCTGCTTGTCGGCGAGCGCGGTGGCGGCCTCGTCGACCTCGGCGGTGGCCTCGGCGTGCTTCGTGGTGAGGGTGACCAGCACCTCGCCGGCGTCGTTGAGACGCTCGGCGACCTGCTCGACGGCGGCCTGGGCCTGGGCGATCTTGAGCATCACCGGGTTGGTGTAGGCGGTCGCCACGTTGGCCGGCTTGGAGCCCGGTTTGCCCGGAATTCCGCCGCCGGGGAGCGCCATCGGGCCGTTCGGGACGGGCAGGGCGCCACGGTTGGGAGCGGTGGCCGGTGCGCCGCCGGAACCGGGGGCGGGCGGGGCGGCGAGAGCCGTGCCGGCGAACGCGAGGCTGCCGGCGGCGAGTGCCGCGGCAAGCCCTAAGCGCAGGCAGACGCCCATGAGCCGCCTGTCTGTCGGCGGCCCGGACTGCCGACTCTCTTCGACCATGTGCGTGCACCCCCGCGGGCGACGAGCCCCTCGCTCGACTACCCGATGTGATGGTGCCACCTTATGACCACGTTGGCATCTCCCTGTGCACGATCGCGCAGTTCCCGTGACCGTTCGGTTAGCCCGCGATAGCCCTGATCTCCGGCATTTCCGACCACATCGCCACCTCGCCGACCTGCGACGGTGCAGATCACAGGCGGCCTGGAGCGTGGTCCCGGGTACCCCCGCGTAGGCTGGCCGGCATGGACATCGGGCTCAAGCGCGAGATCGAGCAGAAGGTTCTGGCGGGCGATCGGCTCAGCTACGAAGACGGGGTCGCGCTCTACGCCAGCGACGATCTCTCCTGGCTCGGCGGCCTCGCGCATCACGTGCGGACGCAGAAGAACGGCGACCGGGTGATGTTCAACGTCAACCGGCACCTGAACATGACGAACGTCTGTGCGGCCTCCTGCAAGTACTGCTCGTTCCAGCGCAAGCCGGGCGAGAAGGACGCGTACACGATGCGCATCGAGGAGGCCGTCCGGCTGGCCAAGGCCATGGAGCCGGAGGGCATCACCGAGCTGCACATCGTGAACGGCCTGCACCCCACGCTGCCGTGGCGGTACTACCCCCGGTCGCTGCGTGAGCTGCAGAAGGTGCTCCCGAACGTCTCGCTCAAGGCGTTCACCGCGACCGAGATCCACTGGTTCGAGAAGATCTCCGGCCTGCCAGCCGAGGAGATCCTGGACGAGCTCATCGACGCCGGCCTGGCCTCGCTGACCGGTGGCGGCGCGGAGATCTTCGACTGGGAGGTCCGCCAGCACATCGTGGACCACAAGACGCACTGGGAAGACTGGTCGCGGATCCACCGGATCGCGCACAGCAAGGGTCTCAAGACGCCGTGCACGATGCTGTACGGCCACATCGAGGAGCCCCGGCACCGGGTCGACCACGTGCTGCGCCTGCGTGAGCTGCAGGACGAGACCGGTGGCTTCCAGGTCTTCATCCCGCTGCGCTACCAGCACGACTTCGTCGACTCGGCCGACGGGGTGGTCCGGAACCAGATCCAGGCGCGCACCACGATGGCCACTCCCGCCGAGTCGCTCAAGACGTTCGCGGTGTCCCGGCTGCTGTTCGACAACGTGCCGCACGTGAAGTGCTTCTGGGTCATGCACGGCCTGTCGGTCGGCCAGCTCTCGCTGAACTTCGGCGTGGACGACCTGGACGGCTCGGTGGTCGAGTACAAGATCACCCACGACGCCGACAGCTACGGCACCCCGGACAAGATGACCCGTGACAGCCTCCTCGACCTGATCCGGGACGCCGGCTTCACGCCGGTCGAGCGGAACACGCAGTACGAGGTCGTCCGCGAGTTCGACGGCCCGACCTCGCTGGCGGAGCGGCGTGCCGAGCCCCAGCCGATGTGGACGTGAGCGCGATGGTGAACGCGCGTCAGCTCAATCCCGCGGTCCTGTACACGCTCGGGCGGCTCGCCTGCTTCCTGGTCGTCGGCGCGGTGCTGTACGTGTTCGGCTTCCGCACCTGGTTCCTGGTGGTCGGCGCGCTGCTGCTCTCCATGCCGCTGTCGTACTTCCTGCTCAAGGGCGTCCGGTCGCAGTGGAGCGCGCAGATCGACGAGCGCCTGGCCAAGCGCAGGGCCGCGAAGGAGCACCTCCGGGCCACCCTGCGCGGCGACGACGAGACCGCCGAGGACAAGCCGAAGACCCCGAAAGACAAGTCCTAGAGCGTTCCGATCACGCCCGGCCGGCCGGCAGCTGACGCACCCCGGCCGGCGCAGTCTCGGTCAGCCTCCCGCCCTGGCCGCCGCACGCCAGCGCCCCCCGCCCGGGGCCTGCGGCGGATCCCCGCCGTTCGGGCTGCGGTTCAATTCCGCCCTGGGAGGGCGGAATTGAACCGCAACCCGCTGTGGCTGGTGCCGCGTGGCGGGTGACGCCGCTTGCCTCGGTGTGGTGCGATCGTGGTCAACGGCTCGGCGTTCGCATGGCCGTCGCGTAATCGGGAAGAAGAAGGTCGTGACTCAGTTCTCGCAGTTCGATGTGGTCCGGCTCAAGTTCGGTCGCCCGGAGTTCGCCATCCCGCCGGGTAGCGACGCGGCCGTGCTGGGCGTCTACCCGGCCGGTTACGAGATCGAGGTGACCGACGATCAGGGTCGGACCCTCTACCTCGGCGGCGCGGCGCACGACGAGCTCGAGCTCGTCACCCCATGACCCCGCTCTGGGTGACATCTTCTCGGCTATGACCGCGAAAATGTCACCCAAAGCGCCAAGGGGTGCACGGCGCCGACGGGCCTAGGCAGCCAGCGCGTCCGGTAGTGGCCGGGCGTGCAGCACGATCAGCCGGGACACCGCCCTGGTCAGCACGACGTAGAGCCGGTTCAGTCCGCGCGGCTCTGCCTCCACCACGTCCGCGGGCTCCACGATGACCACCTGGTCGTACTCCAGCCCCTTGGCGAGGCTGGCCGGCACCACGGTCACCCGGGCGCCGTCGTTCGCGCCGAGGGACGTGTCGTCCAGGCTCACGGCGTCGAGGCCGGCGGCGACCAGCGCCTTCGCCAGCCCGGACACGGCGTGGTCGGCGGCGATGACCGCGATCGAGCCCTCCGTGCCGAGCGCCTCCCGGACGGTCGTCACGAGCGCCTCGGCCAGCCCACCGGTCGGCACCGCGCGCACCGACAGCGAGCCGGGGGCCCGGCGCACCGACACGGCCGGCGCGACTCCCGTGGCCAGCTGGGGTAGCAGCCGGTTCGCCAGCGCGACGATCTCCGCCGGCACCCGATAACCCGTGGTGAGCGGCACGATCCGGGCGGCCGGCTTGCCGAGGTGGGCGAGCGTGCTGGCCCAGCTGTCCGGCGCGGCGACGGCGGTGCCCTGGGCGAGGTCGCCGAGGACCGTGACCGAGCCGTGCGTGCAGCGGCGCCCGATCGCCCGGCACTGCATCGGCGAGAGGTCCTGCGCCTCGTCCACGATGACGTGCCCGAACGCCGCAGCGCGGTCGATCAGGCCAGCGGCCTCGTCCACCAGGACGGCGTCGGCCGGCGTCCAGGCGGCGCTGCGTGGGCTGCGGGGTGCGGCCGGCCAGCGGATCGCGGCCTGCTCCTCGTCGCTGAGCAGCCCGTTCGCGGCGGACGCCAGCAGCTCGGGCTCGCTGAGCAGCCGGGCGACCAGCGTGGCCGGATCGGCCTTGGGCCACACCGCGTCGGCGAACCCCCGGACCGGGCGGGACCGTGCCAGCCGTTGCACCCAGCTGTCCGGCGGCGACTCGCCGCGCTCCTCCAGCTGGCGGCGGAGCCGATCGGCGACCCGGACGCACACCCGCTCGCGTCCCGTCGCGTACGGCAGATCCTCCCGCCGCACGTCGTCCACGAGCCGGGTCAGCTCACCGGCGCCGAGCCGGAGCCGGGAGGCGCCGTCGGGCACCACGAGCGATTCGGTCGGCCGGCTGATTCCGGCCCGGAGCGCCCGCCGCAGCACCTCGGCCATCCGGGCGTCGCCCTTCACCCTGGCCGCCTCCGGGGTGTCCACGGCCCGGACCCGGACGCCGTCGACCAGCCCGTCGGCGGTGACCTGGGTGACGTCGACCTCGCCGAGCGCCGGCAGCACCTGGGCGATGTAGCCGAGGAACGCGCGGTTCGGGCCGACCACCAGCACGCCGGCCCGGCGCAGCCGCTCGCGGTGCGCGAACAGCAGGAAGGCGGCCCTGTGCAGGCCCACCGCGGTCTTGCCGGTGCCGGGAGCGCCCTGGATGCAGATGCTCTCGTCGAGGTCGGCGCGGACGAGTTCGTCCTGGTCAGGCTGGATGGTGGCGACGATGTCGCGCATCGGGCCGACCCGGGGCCGCTCGATCTCCTCGGCCAGGATCCGGCTCGCGGTGCCGGTCTCCTCGCCGCGGGCGAGCTGCTCGTCCTCGAAGGAGGTCAGTCTGCCGCCGACGAACCCGAACCGGCGGCGCCGCAGCAGGCCCATCCGGTCGGTCGCGTTGGCCCGGTAGAACGACACCGAGACGGGCGCCCGCCAGTCGACCACCATCGGCTCGCCGGCGGCGTCCGCGACGTGCCGGCGCCCCACGTGGAACGTCTCCCCGGCGTACCGGCACTCGTCGTCGTGGTCGATCCGGCCGAAGAACAGCGGCGTGGTGCCGTCGTCGAGGAGCTGTTCCATCCGCCGGTAGAGCGCCTTGGCGAGCGCCTCGGACGAGAACGGATCGCCGCCGGAATCGAGCTCCAGCAGGGCCGCGGTGTGCTCGCGCATGGCGTGCAGGGCGGCCCTGGACGCTTCGAGATGAGAAGCCTCGCGGGCGAGGTCCGCGGAAAGGTCGACGGGCACAGAACTGTCGGTGGGCACAGGACTCCTCGGCAGGGTCGGAGCTACCCACTGCCCTAGGCCCGGCGCGGCTGGCGCCCCGGTCCGCCCGGCTTCGACGGGGTGCGCGAGGACGCGCACAGTCTGGGGACGCTACGCCGCGGTCGGCCGGTTCGCCAGCGAGTATCGCGGCACGAGTTACAGTCTGCGACCATGAGCGACTCGGCTGACCAGACCCCGGCGGCCGTCCCGGGTAAAGCTGGCGTGGTCGTCGACGATCCACGTGCCATCCGCGCGCTGGCTCATCCGGCCCGTCTCGCGATCCTGGAGCACCTCGGCACCGGCGTGACGGCCACGGCCACCGAATGCGCCCGGGTCTGCGGTCTGTCGCCCAGTGCCACCAGCTACCACCTGCGGGCGCTGGCCCGGTGGGGCCTGATCGAGGACGCCGAGTCCAGCGGCGACGGGCGCGAGCGGCGCTGGCGGGCGGTCGGTGGCGGCGGGTACGCCACCAAGGGCGGATTCGGGGCGCCGGGCGGGGTCGGCGCCGCTCAGCAGTTCCTGTTCCGCCACTCCGAGGCGCAATCGGATCGGCGCACCGAGGCCTACCTCGCCGTGGCGGCGGACGAGCCGGTCGAGTGGCAGGACGCGGTCGTCACCTCGCACTCGCGGCTCCTGCTGACCGCGGCCGAGCTGGAACAACTCGCCGAGCGCATGTTCGAGCTGATGGAGCCGTACCGGGTGTCCAAGCGCAGCGGTGTGGAGCCGGAGGGCGCCCGCCAGGTCTTCGTCAACCTCCGCATGCTGCCCCTCGTGGGCGAAGACCTCGACTAGCTGCCCGATCCTTCCCGCTTTGGGCGACATCTTCTCGGCTCTGACCGAGGAAATGTCGCCCAAAGTGCTGTGCGGGGGTTCCAGAACACGATGTGAAGCGTTACTTTCGAAGTATGTCCTTCACATCTACTTCCGAGTCGAGCTGGCGGGATGTCCGCCTGGTCGCCCTCGCCGCCGTCCTGCTGTACACGGCCGAGTTCCTGGTCGCCACGACGTTGCTGCTCCGGCTGCACGACCACGGCGCCTCCGGCGCGGTGATCGCCGGGTTGATGCTGGCCACGGCCGTCCCGATGGTGCTCGCGGCGCCGTTCTCCGGTGCGCTGGTCGACCGGGCCAACAGCCGCTGGCTGCTCGTCGGGGCCGGTGCCGCGCAGGTCGTGGTCTGTGCGGCGCTGGTCTGGGCGGATCAGACCGTGCTGGTACTCGGCCTGGTGGCGGCGCTCGCGCTCTGCTTCTCGGTGGTCAGCCCTACGCTCAGCGCGCTGGTGCCGACGATGGTCGATCCGGAGTCGCTGCCGAAGGCGAACAGCCTCGTCGCGTCGGCAAACACGGTCGGGCTGATCCTCGGACCGGTGCTCGGCGGGCTGCTCACCGGCGCGTACGGCTCGCGCACGCCCGTGCTGATCGCCACCGGCCTGTACGCCGTGGCCGCCGCGGCGACCCTGCTGTTCCGGACCCGGCGCGGCCCGGCGCGTGGCGAACGGCGGCCGTCCAGCGGCGGGTTCCTCACCGGCGCGCGCCTGCTGCTGGCGGATCCGGTGATGACCGCCCAGCTCACGATGACGACAGCGGTCGCCCTGTTGTTGCAGGTCACCAACGTGGCCGAGGTGTTCCTGGTGCGGGACACGTTCGGCGCCAGCGCCACGATCTTCGGCCTGGTCGGCACCTGCTGGATGGTCGGCATGTTCGCCGGCGCGTGGGCCGTCGGGTTGGGCGCCCGGGGCGACGCCGGGATGCTGCGCTGGGGGCTGGCCGCGGCGGGGCTGCAGGCCGTGACGCTGACCTGCGTGGCCGTGGTGCCGGACGTGTGGTGGCTGATGCCGCTGTTCGCCCTCGGCGGCTTCGGCAACGGGGTGTCCAACGTGGCCAGGCAGACCACCTTCGGACGCCGGGCGCCGGAGCACGCGCGGGGCCGGATCTTCTCGGTCTCCACCGCGGTGGGCAATCTGGGCTCGGTGGCCGCGCTGGGTATCGGCGGAGTGGTCGTCTCGCTGGCTGCGCCCGAGGTCATCTATGCGATCTGCGGAGTGCTGTGCGTGCTGGCCACGCTCGGCTACACGCCGGCGTTGCTCCGGGCCGCCCGGCAGGTGACCGCAGCGGAGCGCGGCCCCGCAACCGTGCTGGCTGCGGGGCCGCGCTGAACCGCGGTGTTGCCTACGCGACGGCGGGCCGCCGACGCCGAGCCAGCGCGGTGAGCGCCACGCCACCGCCGAGCAGGAGCGCGCCGGCGCCGAGGATGCCGCCGGCCGCCGCGCCGGTCTTGGGCAGCTCGTCGTCGGTGCCACTGCCGCCGCCGCGGGAGATCAGGCCGGCGTCCAGCACGGTGGTGGTACGGGCCTCGACGTCGGTGCGGTCGTGGAGTCCGACGATCGCGTCCTTACCGAACCAGCCCTCGAACAGCGGGCCGGCCGGCGTGCCGTTGACGTTCTCCGCACGGAAGTCCGAGTCGCCGGCCTCCGCGCCCTTGCTCGACTCGGTGAACGTCCAGTTCTTGTCGGGAGTGGCGATCACGACGCCGTACTTGCCGTAGCCGACCGGCAGCTTGGTGAAGGAGTAGCGGCCGTCCGCGCCGGTGGTGGCCCGGCTGATGACCTTGGACGTGTTGCCGTCCGCCACGGCGACGACGAGCCGCGCACCGGCGACGGCCTGCTCACCCTTGTCCTGCCGGCCGTTGCGGTTGGCGTCGTGCCAGACCCGGCCGGCGATCGTGCCGGTGGCCTTGTTGTCGTTCGTCAGGCCGGCGTCGAGCCGGGTGGTCTTGCCGTTCGTCACGGAGAAGTGCCCGGCGTAGCCCTGCTGCGCGTTCTTGGGGTCCGGCTGAACGTCGGAGTCACGGTCCCCGGACGGGCCGGCGTGGAACTCGGTGAACTGCCAGGTCTTGTTCGGCGCGTTGACGGTCAGGTTGTAGGCAGGCATCTGCGCGGTGGTAGGCGGCAGCTTGGTGAAGCTGTACCGACCGTCGGCACCGGTGGTGGCCCGGCCGACGACGACCGTGCCGGAGCGCAGAGTGAGTTTGGCGCCGGCCACGCCCTTCTCGCCGGTGTCCCGGATGCCGTTGCGGTCGGCGTCGTGCCACACCCCGCCGGCCACGATCCCGGTGCCGGTGCGCTTGGCCTCGACGTTCATCCACGTGATGACGTTGTTGTTGCTGCTGTCCGCGTCGTTGTTGTCGGTACTCACCCGGGCGTCAGCGCCGTACTTACCCGGCTTCGCGGGCAGCTTGAAGGCGACCCACACGTCTCCGGGCACGCGGGTCGCCGGGCCGGTGTACGTGCAGTCGACCTGGCTCTCGGAGACGTCGCAGTCCCAGCCGTCGTGCTTGGGCACCTCGAAGACGCCGACGTGATCGCCGGCCCGGATCCGGAGCCGGTAGCTGTCCGTCCGGACCGTGTTGCGGATGCGGTGCTTCACGACGGCGATCGCGCCCGGCTCGAACCGGTCGGCCGCGGTGGCGCGGATGCTCGAGTCGTCCCAGTCGTTCGGCCCTGGTGTGGGTGGGCTCGTTGGTGTCGGACGCACCGTGGGCGTGGCGGTGGGTACCGGGGTGGCCGACGCCGTCGTGCTCGGCACGGGCGTCGGGGAGGGGGCGGCCGCCGCCGCGGTGATCAGGCTGGCGGAGGAGAGCGCGACGGCGAATCCGGTGACGGCACCGATTCGGGCGGCGCGGGAGAGCGTGTTGGTGCGCATGGGACGGGTGTCCTCTCAGGGTGGTGAATTGAGGGGCCGGGAGTCCGGCAAAGCGCCGGCACAGAATCCGCCGGCTGATGAGGATCACGCTATGTCGTGCGCTGTGTGTTGCCGGTGAAGTAATTCGACTTTCGACATTCATTTCGCTGCGTAAATACGCAATGGCCCCGCATCCGGAATGGAGGCGGGGCCATTGTTGGTGTTGTTGTCGATTACCCGACAATGGTGCCGCGCCGCCGGCGGGCGATCAGGGCGAGCGCCACTCCGCCGCCGAGCAGCAGGACGCCAGCGCCGAGGAGTCCGCCCACCGCCGCGCCGGTCATCGGGAGCGAGTCGTCATCCTCCGAATCGCCGGCGGGGGCGCCGCCACCGGGCTTGACGTAGCCGGCGTCCAGCACCGTGGTGCGGCCGGCGCGGACGTCCACCTGGTCGAGGAACCCCAACGTGCCGTTGCCGGCCTGTCCCTCCAGCATCGGATCGCTGCCCATCGGCTGGAAGTCCGAGTCACCCTGGTCGGTGCCGATCTTGGGCTTGGTGAGCTTCCAGTCCTTGTTCGGCGAGGACACGATCACGGCGTAGGAGGTCTTGCCGGGAACGTGCGGGGCGAGCTTGGCGAACGCGTAGCGGCCGTCCGCGCCGGTGGTGACCGGACCGATCAGATCGGGGTGCGGGGTACCGGGCTTGCCCTGCACGGCGTAGCTGAGCAGCACCTTCGCGCCGGCGATGCCCTTCTCGGCGCGGTCCTGACGGCCATTGCCGTTGGCGTCGTTCCAGATTCGACCCGCGATCGTGCCCTTGCTCGCCACGGGCGGGGTCGAGGTGGACGGGGTGGGTGGCGCCGGCGTCGGCGTACCGGGCCGGGCGACGTTCACCACGACCTTGTTGTTCTTCGGGTCGCGGTCCGGCTCGGCCGTGGTGACCGTGCCGCTCGCCGAGGCGCCGGGCCGATCCGGCAGCCCGTACGCGAGCGAGACGAAGTTCGGATCGGTGGTGGCCCGGCCGGTCCACGTGCAGTCGAACTTCGGCGCGTCGCCCGTGCAGTCCCAGTTGGCGTGGTTCGGCGGGGCCGCCCAGCCGTTCAGGGCCGTGCTCTCGAGCACGAGGCGGTAGCTGGCCGTGGGTCGATCGCTGTGGACCGTGAACCGCACGATGGCCATCCGCGGAATCTCGGTGATGATCGTGGTCCGGGCCGTGACAGCGGCGTCGAGTGGTTGCCGGTTGGGCGTCGGGGTGGCCGTGGGGGTCGCACTCGCCGATGGACCGGCGGTGGTGTCGGCCGCGGCCGCGCCGGCCAGGGCGACCGAGGAAATGGCGAGCGCAAGGCCGGTTACGGAGGTGAGCCGGGCGGTCTTGGCGATGACGTGTGCGCGCATCGGAAATCGCATCCTTTCTGAGGGGGAATTGACAAGGTCAAGGCCGCAGCGATGACCTCCGTGGCGCGGACACTAAACCCCGGCCGGTGTGTTCTCGGTGAAGAGAAAATGGTCGACGTGAATTCGGTGTGAGCTATTCGAAAGAATGTGACCGGTGTGGCGTTGGCGACAACTGCCGGCTCCACAGGGCGCTCACAGCGGGCGGCACGTACGCTCGGCGGCGTGAACACTGACGTTCCACAGCGGCCTCGAGTAGGGCACATCCAGTTCCTGAACTGCCTGCCCATCTACTGGGGCCTGGCCCGGACCGGTGCGCTCCTCGACGTCGAGCTGACCAAGGACACGCCGGACAACCTGAACGACGCGCTGGTGCGGGGCGACCTCGACATCGGCCCGATCAGCCTGGTCGAGTACCTGCGGCACGCCGACGACCTGCTGGTGCTGCCCGACATCGCGGTCGGCAGCGACGGCCCGGTGCTCTCGGTGAACCTGGTCTCCCAGCGCCCGCTCGGTGAACTGGACGGTCGACGGGTCGCGCTCGGCTCCACCAGCCGGACCAGCGTGCTGCTCGCCCGGATGCTGCTCGCCGACCGGTACGAGGTCACGCCGGAGTACTTCCGCTGCCCGCCGGACCTCGGCGCGATGATGCTGGAGGCCGACGCCGGCGTGCTGATCGGCGACCCGGCGCTGCGCGCGCTGTACGAGGCGCCCAGCCGTGGCCTCACCGTCACCGACCTGGGTCAGGCCTGGCGCGAGTGGAGCGGCCTGCCGATGGTGTTCGCGGTCTGGGCGGTACGCCGGGACTTCGCGGCCGACAACCCTGGCCTGGTCAAGGACGTGCACGACGCCTTCCTGCGCTCACGTGACCTGTGCCTTTCGCAGATCGACACCGTGGCCGAGGACGCCGCTCGCTGGGAGGTCTTCGACCCGGCGACGCTGGCCAACTACTTCCGCGCGCTCGACTTCTCCCTCGGCGAGCGCCAACTGGCCGGCCTGCGCGAGTTCGCCCGCCGGGCCGCCGAGCGCGGCGAGGCGCCGGCCCTCCCCGAGGGCGGCCCCGAACTCTTCGCCGGCTGAGCTCACCCCCGATCCGCCCGCGTGGCTCTCGCGTGCCGCGCATCTGTTACATCTCTTGAGCGGAACTGCCAAAGCATGTAACACTGGACGAGTGGAGACCACGCCGGAGCAACAGCAGGACGCGTTCGACGCGCTCATCGCCGCCGATCAGCGGATCGAGCCGCGGGACTGGATGCCCGAGGCGTACCGCAAGTCGCTGATCCGGCAGATCGCCCAGCACGCGCACTCCGAGATCATCGGCATGCAGCCCGAGGGCAACTGGATCACCCGCGCGCCCAGCCTGCGGCGCAAGGCCATCCTGCTCGCCAAGGTGCAGGACGAGGCCGGCCACGGGCTGTACCTCTACTCCGCGGCCGAGACGCTCGGCGTCAACCGCGACGAGCTGCTCGATGCCCTGCACGCGGGCCGGCAGCGCTACTCCAGCATCTTCAACTACCCCACGCTGACCTGGGCCGACATGGGCGCGATCGGCTGGCTCGTGGACGGCGCGGCGATCGTGAACCAGGTGCCGATCTGCCGTTGCTCGTACGGGCCTTACGCGCGGGCGATGGTGCGGATCTGCAAGGAGGAGTCGTTCCACCAGCGGCAGGGGTTCGAGATCCTGAACACGCTGAGCCATGGCACGCCGGGCCAGCACGCGATGGCTCAGGACGCGATCGACCGCTGGTGGTGGCCGTCACTGATGATGTTCGGCCCGCCGGACGACGCGTCGCCGAACAGCGCGCAGTCGATGGCCTGGAAGATCAAGCGGCACAGCAACGACGAGCTGCGGCAACGCTTCGTGGACATGACGGTCCCGCAGGCCGAGGTGCTGGGCCTGACGCTGCCCGATCCCGACCTGCGGCTGAACGGGGAGACCGGGCACTACGAGTTCGGCGAGATCGACTGGGCCGAGTTCAAGGAGATCCTGTCCGGCAACGGGCCCTGTAACCGGGAGCGGATCGCCCGCCGCAGGGCCGCCCACGAGGAGGGCGCCTGGGTGCGCGAGGCCGCCGAGGCCTACGCCGCCAAGCAGGCCGACCGAGCGAAGGAGAGGCGCTGCGCGCGTGAGTTGGCCGCTGTGGGAAGTTTTCGTCCGGGCCCGGCGGGGGCTGAGCCACACGCACGTCGGCAGTCTGCACGCCGCCGACGCCACGATGGCCCTACGCAACGCCCGCGACCTCTACACCCGCCGGTCCGAGGGGGTCAGCATCTGGGTCGTGCCGGCCGCGGAGATCACCGCCTCGTCGCCGGACGAGAAGGAGCCGTTCTTCGACCCCGCCGCCGACAAGGTGTACCGGCACCCGACGTTCTACGAGATCCCCGACGAGGTGGAGCACCTGTGAGCGAGCTCCAGAACTACGTCCTGGGGCTCGGCGACGACTGCCTGATCCTGTCCCACCGCCTCGCCGAGTGGACCACGCGCGCGCCCGAGCTGGAGGAGGACGTGGCGCTCGCCAACATCGCGCTCGACCTGCTCGGCCAGGCGCGGATGCTGCTCGGCTACGCCGGCTCGCTGGACGGGCGTACCGAGGACGAGCTGGCCTACCTGCGCGAGGAGCGCGAGTTCCGGAACTGCCAGCTGGTCGAGCTGGAGAACGGCGACTTCGCCCAGACGATGGCCCGGCTGCTCTGCTTCTCCACCTACCAGCTCGCGCTGTACGAGCGGCTCACCAGCTCGGCCGACGCCACCCTGGCCGCCATCGCGGCCAAGGGCGTCAAGGAGGTCGCCTACCACCGCGACCACGCCAGGCAGTGGATGCTGCGCCTGGGTGACGGCACCCCGGAGAGCCACCGCCGCGCCGTCGCCGGCCTCGCCGCCGTCTGGCCGTACACCCACGAACTCTTTTCCGAGGACGCCTGGCCACAGCCGGCGGGTGTCGCGGTCAGCCTCCCGGACCTCCGCCCTGGGTGGGACGCCTACGTCGACGGGGTCCTGCACGAGGCCACGTTGGAACGGCCGGCCGACGACGGCTGGCGCCCCCGGGGCGGCCGCCAGGGGATCCACACCGAGGCGATGGGGTATCTGCTCGCCGAGGCCCAGCACCTGCACCGCGCCCACCCGGGTGCGACGTGGTAACCGTTATGTCCACAGTGGACGAGATCAGGGCCGCCGTCGGGGCAGTGCCCGATCCGGAGATCCCCGTGCTGACGATCGCCGATCTCGGCATCCTGCGTGACGTCGAGGTGACCGACGGACGGCTGATCGTGACGATCACGCCCACCTACTCCGGCTGCCCCGCGATGGACGCGATCACCGACGACGTCCGCGCCGTGCTGGCGGCGCACGGGCACCCCGATGCCGTGGTCCGCACGGTGCTCGCGCCGGCCTGGACCACCGACTGGATGACCGAGTCCGGCAAGGCCAAGCTGGTCGAGTACGGCATCGCGCCGCCGTCCGGCCGGGCCGCGGTGGGCGGGCCGGTGCCGCTGACGCTCTCGGTCCGCTGCCCGCAGTGCGGCTCGCTGGACACCAGGGAGAGCAGCCGGTTCGGCTCCACGGCGTGCAAGTCGCTGTGGGTGTGTGGCGCCTGCCGCGAACCGTTCGACCACTTCAAGGCGATCTGATGACTGCTTCCCTGGCCCCGGCGCACCGGCGGCTGGTCTTCCACCCGCTGACGGTCGCGGCGGTCGAGCCGCTCACCGCCGATTCGGTCGCGGTCACCTTCGACGTGCCGGACGAGCTGCGCGAGGAGTACCGGTTCGCCGCCGGCCAGCACCTGACCCTGCGCCGCACGGTCGGCGAGCTGGACGTCCGCCGCAGTTACTCGATCTGCGCGTCGGCGCACGACGGTCCGCTGCGCGTCGCGGTCAAGGCCGTGACCGGCGGGATCTTCTCCACCCACGCGCTCACCGATCTGCGGGCCGGCGACACGGTCGAGGTGCTGACCCCGACCGGCCACTTCACCACGGCGTTCGACCCGTCCCGGACCAGGAACTACGCGTTCGTGGCCGCCGGCAGCGGGATCACGCCGGTGCTCTCGCTGATCGCCACCGCGCTGGCCGTGGAGCCGGCGAGCCGCTGCACGCTGCTCTACGGCAACCGGACCACCGGTTCGGTGATGTTCCTGGAGGAGCTGGCCGACCTCAAGGACCGCTACCCCGACCGGTTCCACCTGGTGCACGTGCTCTCCCGCGAGGCCGGCGAGGTCGAGCTGTTCCACGGTCGGCTCGACACCGACCGGCTGGCGCGCATCTTCGACGCCCTGCTGCCGCCGGACGCGGTGGACGAGTGGTTCCTGTGCGGGCCGTACGGGATGGTCACGGGCGCCCAGGAGCTGCTGCTGGCGCGCGGTGTGCCCAAGCAGGACGTGCACGTCGAGCTGTTCTTCGTCGAGGACGCGCCGGTCGAGCGGGCCGCCGAGATCATCGCCGATCCGGATGCCGCGGCGAGCGAGGTGACGATCGTGCTGGACGGGCGGTCCACCACGCTGGCCGTGCGGCCGGAGGAGAAGGTGCTGGACGCGGCCCTGAAGGTGCGCAGCGAGCTGCCGTTCGCGTGCAAGGGCGGGGTCTGCTCGACCTGCCGCGCGAAGCTGGTCGAGGGCGAGGTGACGATGGAGCGGAACTACGCGCTCGAGCCCGAGGAGGTCGCAGCCGGCTACGTGCTCACCTGCCAGTCGCACCCCCGCACGCCCACGATCGTCCTCGACTACGACGCCTGAGGGCTGCCGGTCAGACCGGAGCGAGCGGGGTGTGCGGCCCGGCGGGCAGCTCGACGACGATCGGGTCGCCCGGCCGGAGCTCTCCGCCCGCGAGCACGACGCCCATGATCCCGCCCTTGCGCACGAGCTCGCCGGCCTCGTCCCGGTCCAGCACGGCGGCCATCAGGCCAGGCTGGAACGCGTTCAGCTGGACGCACGGATTGCGCAGACCGGTCACCTCCACGACCGCCTCCGGGCCGAGCCGCAGCACGGTGCCGGTCGGCAGGCCGAGCAGGTCCACGTCCCGGGTGGTCACGTTCTCGCCCATGTCGCCGGGCCGGACCTCGAACCCGGCCGCGCGCAGTTCGTCGTGCAATTCGCTGTGGATCAGGTGCACCTGACGCAGGTTCGGCTGGCTCGGATCCCGGGCCACCCGCGACCGGTGCTTCACGGTGACGCCGAGGTGGGCGTCTCCTTCGACGCCGAGGCCGGTCAGCAGCCGGATCACGTCCTCGTTGGGCTTGCTGAACGTGTGGCTGGCACTACGGCTCACGGCCGTGACTGTCGCATCCATGTCTCCACGCTCTCATGCCGGTGCCAGTCGAATTCCTGCGGTTGGATCGCGCCCCTGGAGAGCGCGATCCAACCGCAAGGGGTCATCGGTCGAGTGACTGCCAGAAGTCGCAGCGGTGGGTGCGGTCGAGGTTCACGGGCTTGATGCCGTGCGGCCCGGGAGCGAGCGATTGGGTGTGCTCGCTGGTCGGCCGGAACGTCGGCCAGCGCGGTGTGGTGGGGCCGTTCGGGTCGCCGGTGTGGGCGAACCGGGTCCAGTAGCTGATCATCTGGTCGGAGAGGCGCCGCTGGGCGGGGGAGAGCTGGGCGGAGGAGTAGGCGCCGGTGAACAGGTACTGCAGCTCGGCCGCGTGGTACGCGCCGGTGGGGAAGCTCGGCGGGGTCCAGTCGGAGAACCACGGGGCCTGCTTGTCAGCGAACTCGAACGCGTACGTCGGCACGCTCCTGGCGAGCAGCCGATCGGTGCTCAGGCCGGTGCACGACCAGGTGTAGTCGGTCCAGATCGCGGCGAGCGCGGCGCTGGGGCTGGCGTAGTCGCCGAGCGGGTAGCGGGCGAGAACCGCGACTGCCTCGTCGTGGCCGAGGATCGTCTCGAGCTCGGTGCGGACCTCGGCCGCGGTGGCGGGGTGGCCGGTGAACTCGTCGATGGCCGCCTGGAACGTCTGGTGTTCGTCGCTGGTCGTGCCGTGCATGACCGGCACCTTGTTGAACCGGCCGGTCGCCAGGGCCTGCTTCGGGTTGACCGGCAGCACGCCATCGCCGACGACCGGACCAAAGCCCTGCCCGCCGTCCGAGGCGGCCAGCAGGTTCGCGACTGGCTTGGCCCGCAGGCAGGTCACGGCGGTGGCCGGATCGTCGCAGCCGAGCTTGGCCGCGACCGCGAGGCCGGCCTTCTCTGCGGTGGCGCGCGGTCGGGCCACCCAGTTGCCGCCGTCCGGGTAGGGCCACTGCGTCGTGAGGGCGCACGGTCCGCTCTGCACGATGGCGCGGTGGAAGAGCCCGGCGGAGCCCGGCGCGGCAAGGTGCGCGCAGGTGCTCGCGCCGCCGGCCGACTCGCCGAACAGCGTGACGCTGCGCGGGTCCCCGCCGAACGCCGCGGCGTTGCGCCGTACCCAGCGCAGCGCGGCCTGCTGGTCCTCCAGCCCGAAGTTGCCGGACCGCTGCTGACCAGCGGCGGCGTCCAGCGACGGGTGGGCCAGGAAGCCGAACAGGCCGAGCCGGTAGTTCACCGTGACCACGACGACGTCGCCCCTGGTGGCGAGCTGCTCGGCGCCGTAGATGCCGCCGGACCCGGAGTAGAAGCCGCCGCCGTGGATCCAGACCATGACCGGCAGCGGGCGGGTGGTGGTGCGGCGCGGCGTGGTCACGTTGAGGGTGAGGCAGTCCTCGTTCTCGCTCGACTCGTTGCCGAGGAAGTCCCCGGTCTGCGGGCAGATGCTGCCCGGCCGGCTGGCGTCGCGTGGCGCGGACCAGCGTGCCGGTGGTCGCGGTGAGGCCCATCGCAGCGCGCCGACCGGGGGTGCGGCGTACGGAATGCCCTGGAACAGTCGGTGGTCGGCGGAGACCGTGCCGGCGACCGGTCCGCTGTCGGTTCTGACCGTGGCGGGGTTCGGGTTGTGGGCCTGGGCGGACTGCGGGATGGCCAGACCGGTGATGGCGACGGCGCAGCCGAGGGCGCCGACGAGGACCCTGCTCAGTTTCTGATTCATACCCCGATCCTGGAACCGGGCGACGGCGCGAACACGGGTCCTAGTACCCGGACCGCGGTGAACGTAGTACCCCGCCTTACCCGGGTACCGAACGAACGGCGCCAGCAGCCAGGACTACTGCGACCGCAGGCCGACGACGGCGATCGCGGCGGCTGAGGGTGGCGGGCGGCGAAACGGCGGAAGCAGACCTCCTGAGCCGACGGGCGGACGCCGGTCCGGCGTATCCCACAGGCCCCACGCCCCCACCGTCCGGTAGCCTCACACCTCGACGGGCCGCTAGCTCAATTGGCAGAGCAGTGGACTTTTAATCCATCGGTTCGGGGTTCGATCCCCCGGCGGCCCACCATGTGACCTGTGTTGATGCCGAACACCGGTGTCCTGTGTGGTTAGTGGGTGCCACGGTGGTGCGATGCTGTGCCGTCGCGCGGTGTGCGCGCGCAGCACCTCGGCGGTGCGGCGGTCCAGGACGACGGTCCGCGGTCGCGTCTCACGGTTCATTGAGTCAGCACCCAACGCCGCACCCGAGGCTGGCCTAACACTAACGGCGATGGGTGGCCTGCCGTCGGGCAGAGGCGTCATGCCTGAGGCTCGGTGTAGTCCGCCGGTGATCGGGTCGAACTCGGCCGAGCCGGCAGGAGCTGTGGCGTGCGCCGGGAAAGTGTCGATTGACAGTTTTGCGTCCTCACGTCAGAGTATGTGACGCCCCTTGCCGGGTAGACCCAGCACTTCCCCGCAGCGTATGAACGCGAGCTGGCTTCCGAGGCTTGCCGGCCTGGCTTGAATGCCGTTCCAACCGATGTTGGGAGTGGTGTCATGTTCTCCACTAGACGACGCGTCGCGCTGCTGTCCGTTGGCGCCGCGGTGGCGCTCGCCAGCCGGCAGCGCCACCGCCTTCGAACTGTCCTGGTCGACGTGGACATCACGACGCGCTCCAGCAACGAACCAGAACCGGCAGCCGGATGCGGCAAGTCGCCGCGGTAGCGCTGTACGAACGTCGAGAGCGGCTCCAACGCAATCCTAAGCCTTCCACCCGTCCGTGGTGACGCCTCCCGGTATGGCGCGGTGCCGCGGGCTTCACCCCCGCGAACGCAATGGAGGAGAATTGTGAGCATCACTGGATACCGACTGAGGCGTCTGGTCTCGGTCGGTGTGGCCTTGTCCTTATTGGTGGGCTATCTCGGCTTCCAGGTGACATCCACTCCGGCCGCGCAGGCGACGACCAACCAATTCCACGGCGTGAACTGGGCGGACGTGCGGGACAACTACCTGACCGATCCGAACGTCCCGATCGGATTGTCCAGGTCTGACAACTACGCCACGACGTACACCAAGGCGACCGCGATTCTGCGGGGCTTCCAGAGCCTCGGCTCCAACACGGTCCGGTTCGGCATCAACCCGCAGACCACGTCGTCGTCGTGGTGGAACAGCCTGGTCGCCGCCTACGACGCCGCCGATGCGCTCGGCATGAACGTGATGATCGCGCCGTGGCTTCCCCCGGGCGCTGGGCGGATCACCGACATGAACGCGTTCAACGCGATGTGGGATGTCGTCATCAACAAGTACCGCGGCAACAGCCGGTTCTACTTCAACCTGGTGAACGAACCGTGGGGATACACCGCCACGGAGCTGACGAACCTGGCGGCGGCCTTCGTCCAGCGATACTCCACCGTGCCCCGCGGCCGGCTCGTCATACCCGGCCTGTGGTCTGACATCGATCTCTGCGCGGTGGGCGCCGACTCGCGGTTGAGCGGCACCCTGCTCTCGATCCACATGTACACGCTCGGCGGCGAGACCCACCCGACCGAGGCCGGCTGGATCAACAGCTTCAAGGCCCGGCTGTGCGGATACGCCGACCGCGCCGTGCTCACCGAGTTCGGCGTGCCGATGAACACCGGTGTGAACTACAACGGCCCGCGCGACGGCAACAACAACGTCTCCTACTTCTACGCGCTCACCGACACGGTGCGAGAGCTGGGCATGGGCTCGTTGGTGTGGACCGGCGTCAAGGAGGCAAACCAGACCCAGGGCCCCGGGCCATGCTTCAACGCCTCCTGCGCGATCACCTCGTTGACCGGGAGCGGCACGGACCTGTCGCTCACCGTCAACAATCGGTCTGGACTCGATCGGCTGCACCACGCCTGGGGAATCGGTGGTCCCACGCCAACGCCCACGCTGCCCACGCCAACGCCCACGCCCTCGCCGGGCACCGGTGGGCCGGTGCATGCGGTCGGTGCGGGTAAGTGTCTGGACGTGCCGAACGCTTCGCAGGCCAACAACACCCGGCTGGCGATCTGGGACTGCCACGGCGGCACCAACCAGCAGTTCACCTACACCGCCGGGAAGCAGCTCAGGGTGTACGGCAACAAGTGTGTGGATGCCTCCGGGCATGGCCGCACCAACGGCACACCGATCATCATCTGGGACTGCGGCGGCGGGACGAACCAGCAGTGGAACGCCAACGCCAACGGCACCATCACCGGCGTCGAGTCCGGTCTCTGCCTGGACGTCACCGGTGGCTCCACCGCCAATGGCGCGATGGTGCAGCTGTGGACCTGTAACGGCAACAGCCGACAGCAATGGCGGCTCGGATAGCGGCCCTCGCCCGCCAGGTCGCGCCCGTGGGCGCGACCTGGCGGACATCCAACGCGTAAATAGTGCATGCGGCGGCTGGCAGGGAGTGGGGTCGGTGGGGTTGCCACTCTCGGCACCCGCCCGCCGAGCCGTTTACCTGCGACGAGTTATCCAACCTCCGGTACCTCGTACCGGACTGCCAAGGAGAGCCATGCCTACCCTGCGAGCGAGATTCCTTCCGGCCCGGCACGCTGCCGCGCTGGTCGCAGTAGTCGTCATCGCGACCGCCGTCCAGTTATGTGCGGACGGAGGGAGGTCGCCGTGGCTGACGTCGGCCCTGTTCCGATCGATACCCAGGCGACCCGGGAGACGGTCGCGCTCTACCAGAATCTGAAGTTACTCGAGGGCACCGCGACCCTGTTCGGGCACCAGGACGCCCTGGCCTACGGGCGCAGCTGGTCCGCGGTCGATGGCCGGTCCGACGTCAAGGAGGTGGTCGGCGCCTACCCCTCGGTGCTGGGCTTCGACGTGGGACGCCTGGAGAACGGCGCCACGGCCAACATCGACGGCGTCAACTTCGACAACATGCGCAGGTGGATCCGCCAGGGCCACGCACTCGGGTCGGTCATCACGCTCAGCTGGCACTCGGTCAACCCGGTCACCGGCGGCGGATACGGCAACAACACCTCTCCCAACGCGATCCGAGCCGTTCTTCCTGGGGGAGCCAGGCACAATGTGCTGATCGACTGGCTCGACCGGTTCGCGGCATTCGACAGGACGCTGACCGACAGCCGGGGCGTGCCCATCCCGATCGTGTTCCGGCCCTACCACGAACACTCCGGCGACTGGTTCTGGTGGGGCGTCGGCAACAACCTCAACACCGTCGCCGAGTACCGGCAACTGTGGAGCTTCACCGTGGAGTACCTCCGCGACACCAAGGGACTGCACAACCTGCTCTGGACAGTGTCGCCGGACCGTTCCCGGATGAACATCAACAACTTCGCCTCCGACTACCTCGCCGTGTACCCCGGCGACGCCTACGTCGACATCATGGGAGTCGACAACTACCAGGACACGTCGAGCGGCAACTTCGACAACTACGTCCGCGTCCTGACCGGCCTGTCGACGCTTGCCACCAGCCGCAACAAGCTCGCGGCGCAGACCGAGACCGGCAACACCTCCGGCGCCCAACCCTGGACCGGCTTCCTGTTGCGGGCACTCAAGGCCAACCCGCAGACCCGCCGGATCCTGTGGAGCCTCGTGTGGCGCAACCCCACCGGCGGCGCCGGCGGCGCCCCCTACCCCGGCGCACCCACCGCCCAGGACTTCGTCGCGTTCTATCGCGACCCGTTCACCATGTTCCACGACACCCTGCCCGACCTCTACGCTCCCAACACCCCGCCGCCCACAACCCCACCCCCCACCACGCCTCCACCCACCACGCCTCCACCCACCACGCCCCCGCCGCCGTCTCCTTCGCCGACCACGCCGCCTGGCAGTGCTGGACCGGTGCGTGCGGTCGGTGCGGGCAAGTGCCTGGACGTACCGAACAGTTCCCAGGCCAACAACACTCAGACGCAGATCTGGGAGTGCACCGGCCGCAGCAACCAGCAGTGGACCTACACCGCCGGTAGGCAGCTGACGGTCTATGGCAACAAGTGTCTGGACGCCTCTGGGCATGGTCGCACCAACGGCACGGCGGTCATCATCTGGGACTGCGGCGGCGGCGCCAACCAGCAGTGGAACGTCAACGCCAACGGCACCATCACCGGCGTGGAGTCCGGCCTGTGCCTGGACGTCTCCGGCGGCTCCACCGCCAACGGCGCCCGGGTGCAGCTGTGGACCTGCAACGGCAACACCCAACAGCAATGGCGCCGTTCGTAATCGTTGGTACAGCCGCCGCAGGAGGCGGCCACCCACACAGAACAAGCCTCACCGCAGGGCTGGCTGATTCCACACTCGTAAGGAGAACCATGGACACGCATCGCCGACGCGGGCCGCGCCGACTGTGGATACTTCTCATCGCCGCGCTCGTCGCAATGGGCACGCCGTTCGCGGTCCTCGGATCGGCGGAAGCTGCCACCCCGGTACGCATCATGCCGCTGGGCGACTCCATCACCGGAAACAACGGGTGCTGGCGGGCGCTGCTGTGGCAACACCTCCAGAGCACCGGGTACGCCAACGTCGATTTCGTCGGCACTCTGCGCAACACCTACTGCTCGGGCTCGTTCGACGCCGACAACGAAGGCCACGGTGGCTTCACCGCCATCGGCATCGCCAACAACAACCAGCTCCCCGGCTGGCTGTCGTCGAGCAACCCGGACATCGTCCTGATGATGCTGGGCACCAACGACGTGTGGGGGAACAACCCCACCTCCAACATCCTCAACGCCTACACCAAGTTGCTCGGGCAGATGCGCGCCCGTAACGCCGACGTCAAGCTGCTGGTCGCCAAGATCCTCCCGATGACCCCGAGCGGCTGTGGCGACTGTCCGCAGCGTGTCGCCAACCTCAACAACGCCATCCCCGGCTGGGCATCCGGGAACTCCACCGCGCGGTCGCCCATCACCGTCGTCGACCAGCACACGGGCTTCAACACGGCCACCGACACGGTCGACGGGGTTCACCCCAACGACGGCAGCGGCATCCGGAAGGTCGAGAGCCGCTGGTACCCAGCCCTCACCGCGGCGCTCAACGGAGGTGGGACGCCGACGCCGACCCCGACGCCCAGCGGTGGTGGTTCGACGTCGCGGATCGTGGGCGTGCAGTCGGGTCGCTGCCTGGACGTCAGCGGCGCCTCCACCGCCAACGGCGCCCGCGCCCAACTCTGGGACTGCAACGGCCAGACCAACCAGACCTGGACCAGCACCAGCACCAACGAACTGCGCGTCTACGGCAACAAGTGCCTCGACACCGCCGGCGGCGCCAGCACCGCCGGCACCGCCATCCAGATCTGGGACTGCAACGGCCAACCCAACCAGCAATGGAACCTCAACAGCAACGGCAGCATCACCGGCGCAACCTCCGGCCTCTGCCTCGACGCAAGCGGCCGTGGCACCGCCAACGGCACCGCGGTCAACCTGTGGAACTGCAACGGCCAAACCAACCAGCAATGGACTCGCCGATGACAAGACCGACCACCGACCCGCGGCCACCCTGATCGGCATCAGCGCCTTGATCACGATCAGCTCCCCGTGCCTCGATGAGGAGATCGACCGCACTGCAGCGCGCTCGCCGCACCCGGCGTCACAGTTGCTCGCGAAGCCACTCCAGACCTGATTCGGCGTGGGCGACGATCGTGAAGTGGCTGGCTCCTTCGGCGAGCCGCAGCTCGGCGGTGGGACACCGGGCCGCCAACCAGGATCCGTGGCTGGCCGGGATGATCCGGTCCTCGGTGCCGTGCAGGAGCAGCACCGGAACATCGATGGCGCCGGGATCACAGCCCCACGGACTGGTGTAGGCCACGTCATCGTCGATCTGACCGTATGGGCCCGCGTCCAGACCCGGCGCTGCCACCTTGCCCAGCCATCCCCAGGGCCCCTCGAACAACGCCAGATCGGCCGCGGTGAAGTCGATGTCGTAGTCGAATCCCGAGGCATCGAGCGCCGCCCTCACCTCGCGGCCCGCCGCCGCCGTGCCCAGCGCGGCCACCCCGGAGGGAGTCATGCCGGCGTACCAATCCAGTCCGTCAGCGCCATAGGGGGCGATACCGGCGAGGCTCACCACCGCACGGACCCGACTGCCCAAAACCGCGGCGCACCCCAGCGCGAAGGACCCGCCGCCCGAGTACCCCATGACGGCGAACTGATCGAGGCCGAGCGCATCCGCGACCGCTGCCACGTCGCCGGCGACGGATGAGACGGTGCGCCCCGGCGCGGTGGTCGAGCCGCCGTAGCCGGGCCGGTCGAACGAGACCCACCGCAGTCCCAGCCGCTCGGCAGCCGCGAACAAGGGCTCCGGCGGCGCACCGACGTTGGGTGTTCCGTGATTCCAGATGACCGGCAGTCGAGCGCCGTCGCGCGGGGCGGTGTCGTAGACGTGCAGCCTGCGACCATCGCGCACCCGAATGTCCCGCTCGATCATGTCGTCGCCCTCCTACGCCGGTCCGGCCGAGCACCATTCTCGGCTGCTGCCGCAACGGCACCACCGAGGTCTCCCGGGTCGTCACGCCGGTTCTTGGGCCACCTCGACCAGCCGCTCGGCGACGAACCGCCAGCGCAGCCAGAGCGTCGACTCCAGATCCCAGAATGCGGCCGCCGCAAGCCCTCGACCGGTGGTGAGGTGAAAGCCCTGAATCGCGGCGATGGCTCGCAATGTCAGCCGCACACCGTCGAATTCGTTTGCCACCAACCGCCAGTCCGGATACAGCAAGCCGGAATTCTCGCGCCCGTATGTCTGAATGAATTCGGCCCACTGTCGCGCGGTGTTGATGTCGAGCACCGCCACCTGCGCGGGAAGGTCCAGTTTCCAGGTGTGCCAGGGGAAAGGGTGCAGGCTGGAACCGCTGTTGAGGTCGAGATAGCTGCGCCACATACCGTGGCCGGAGCGCGCCGCCGTCGACGTGTACATCCCGAGGTAGAACGGCTTGGTGCTGGGCCGTCCGGGCGACCCCGGTTCGATGAAGTGCGCCACGGAGGGCACGAAGCTATTCCGGCCAGTCGAGATCCAGTGCTGGCGCCCGACGGGAATGGACCCAGCCACGAGATCCGGCTCCACCTCGGCGATGTCGTCGAGCAGACGGCAGGTGTCGGTGAGGTCGTCGGCCTCGTCCGGTGTCAGGGTGAGCTGACCGCCGGATTCCGCGTCCATCATCGCGTCCGTGTACGCCTGCATCACGGTCAGGAAGTGCAGGAGCCGTCGCTCGCCATCGGTCGGGGCATCCGGGATCGGGTCGCCATCCAGCCATTCGATGCGTCGCCGCAACAATTCGGTCGCGCTTCCCGACAATGTGCACCCGGCCTTTCTCCGGCAACCCATTGACCTCGCCGTACCGGAAGGCGGCGAGGTCAGTGGGCCACGTTATCAGCAGGTGATATTCACGACCGGACCGAATCCGGAACTGGCGCCCGTCGGCGGCACGTACCCGGGCGGGAATGCCACGCCGTACGACATCCATCCCTGATAGGTCGCGTTGTGGCACGGCTCGGCCGCGTTGTGCGACGCGAAACTGGTGCCGGAGAACGACTTCTGGCCGGAGTCGCTTACCAGTGCACCGTTGCGGTACAACGCGGCGCGAATGTTGATGCCTGACACCGGCGCGGTGCAGGTCAGCGTCACCACCACGTTCACCGTGCCCGGCACGTGCGTGGATTTGTGGGGATATTGCACCTGGGGAGTGCAGGTGATCGCGGCCCTGGCGCCGGAAATCGTGGCACTGGAGGGCCTGCGCCTGCGTGGTGCCGGCGCGGACGGACGAGGGGCCGGCGGCATTCGGTGCGACTCCGCCCGCCGCGCTGGCCGGCGACATCGCGGCGCCGAACAGCAGCGCGGTGCCGGCCAACGTGCCGAGGATACGGGTGGCGATTTTCATGGTTCCCCCTATCTGAATGCGGCTCTTCCGGTCAGTAGATCTGGACTCGGTTCACCCATCGCGGCGTTCCGCCGCCGGTGAGGTAGATCGTGCTCCAGCGACCCACGCCTTGCGTGTAGTGGCACGGGTTGGGAATGCAGTTCCCCCAGTAGCCGACCTCGCCGGAATTGTTGCCGGAATCGACCCGGTACACGCTCCAGATCTGCACATTCATGCTGCCGGCCCACGAGAAGCAGAGCTTTCCTTCGTTCCACAGCGTGAAGAAGTCAGTGCGCGCCTTACATTCGCCGTGCTCCACCCGGATGATCTGGGGCGTGACGACCTTGGCGCGCTCCTTCTCGACCGCCGCCATCTGCTCCTTGTGGATCGCCTCCGCGTCGTTCTTCGAACCGCGCCAGGTCCGGGTCACCTTGCCTGTGGTCGTGTCGACCCACTGGATCGTGCGGGTGGGGCTGTCGGCGACCGGCCGGGCGTGGTCGGCGTCGGTAACCGGGCGGAGGGTCGGTGTCGACGCGTTGGCGACCGAGCCGACCAGAGGAATGGAGACGGCCAACGCCGCGACTCCGACGAGCGCGGCGCGCAGGAAGCGCTTGGTGGAATTCATGAGCACACCTCTTTCTCGGCCCGTGACCAGGCCGATAAGTAATGCGGGAAAGGTGAACCGATGAGCAATTCGGTCGGAGCGTATTTCAGTGGTCCGGGCCGGTCCAGCTATTCGGCGGCAGCCGAAAAGCACTGGTGATGGTCGCGCGGCAGCGGTAAAAGTGCAGGTCGGGTGGTGCTCGCCCCAGAGTTGCCAAAATCGGCAATCTTTCACTTCGCGTCACCGAATCGGTACCAGTGGCGGGCTAGCCTGGCGGCACATCCGGCGGACGCGACGGGGGTCGTCATGCTGCGGTTTCATTTCACTGGCGAGGACCTGGCCCGGACCAGGATCGCCACCACGCCTGACCCGATGTGGGAAGTCCTGCTCAGCCTCTACGTGTTGCAGGTGCGGGACGCCTCACCGGTGTTCGACAGCTGGCGGCGGGGTCTGCACGGGCGACTCGGCGCCAGCACCCGAACCCTTCTGGACCTGGTGCCGCCACGCGGTTACACACCGGACTTCCTCACTCCGGCCGGTGGCAGCGAGACGGTGGAGCAGGGCCTCGACCAGCTCGCCGCGACGCCGCGCCGGGTCGCCGAACGTCACCTGGCGGAGCTGGCCGGTGAGCGGAGCCTGCCAGCGTGGACGCGCGACTTCGCCGCCGGGCGAGCGCCCGCCCGACGGAAGGTCGCCGACGCGGTCGCCGCCTATCACCGGAGCGCGATCGCGCCGATCTGGGCGCAGATCCGGTCCGCGTTCGAGACCGACCGCGCCCGCCGCGCCGAGCTGCTGGTCGATCACGGCATCGAGCGGTTACTGAGCGAGCTGCATCCGTCGACGCGATGGCGGCCGCCGGTCCTGGAGATCGCGTACCCGTACGAGCGGGACGTGCACCTCGACGGCCGCGGCATGCTGCTGGCACCCGCCTACTTCTGCCGAGGGGCGCCGATCGCGCTGCGGGATCCTGAGCTGCCGCCGCTGCTGGTGTTGCCGATCCCGCACGGGCTGGTCAAGACGCCGGCCGCCCGGCCGGCTGGTGCTTCCGCGCTGGCGCCGGACGGGGCGCGGCGCGGACAGTCACTCGTGGCTCTGCTCGGCCGGACCCGGGCCGCTGTGCTCGGCGCCGTCGTGGCGGGGTGCACCACCACGACCGGGCTGGCCGGACGGGTCGGCGTGAGCCTCGCCTCCGCCAGCCAGCACGCCACGGTGTTGCGCAACGCTGGGCTGATCACGACCCGCCGCATCGACTGCGCGGTGGAACACACACCCACCCCGCTCGGCGTGGCGTTGCTCCACCGGGAGGCCTGATCTGCCGCCGGGTCCCCGGCGGGGTGAGTGGCAGCGGGCGGCGTGGTGGCGGGGCGTCCGACGGCACGCGACGACGGCGACCGCCAGCCAGCATGCCGGCGGTCGCCGCGACCCGAAACCCAGGCCTCAGCCGACCAGCGCCTGCCACGTCTTCGGCCCGACGATGCCATCCGACGTCAGCTTCTCGGCGGTCTGGAAGGCCTTCACCGCGCTCTCGGTGCCGCTGCCGAAGTCGCCGTCCACGGTGGTGGGCCGGCCGTGCGCGGTGAGCTGGCTCTGCACGGCCTTGACCGCGTTGTTGTTCGCACCGCGCTGCACGCTGACGATCAGTGCGGCCCAGGTGTTCGGCCCGACCACGCCGTCCGAGCTCAGACCCTCGGCGGTCTGGAACGAGCGGACCGCGGCGACCGTCCCGGAGCCGAAGTCGCCGTCGGTCGCGAGGCTGGCGCCACGGTGGTTGAGCAGGTACTGGATCGTGCGCACGTTCTCGCCGTTCGCGCCCTGCCGCACGGTGGGCCAGCTGCCGCCTGGGTTCTCACCGCCGGTCCAGAGGTAGGTCACGTTGACCCAGCCGTTGTCGGTCATGCCGAGCCCGTCCCAGAACGTGCCGTCGGCCAGGTCGATGCCGGCCGGGTTCGGCACGTCGCGCCCGAACTCGTCCCGTCCGCCGTTGTAGTTGTCCTGATAGGCCGCCTGCGCCTCGGGCTTGCCCTGCGGCAGGTCACGCCACATCTGGCGCTCGGACGCGGGGTTCCAGTAGTCGTCCTTGGTGTTCCAAGGGCCGACATCCCAGACCGGCGCGGTCTCGCAGCGGTTGTTGGCCGGGTTGCACACCTTCACCGAGTACTCGTTCGAGTTCCGCGGCGACAGCCCGCGCCGGGACGGCAGCGCCACGAAGTGGTCCCGCGCCCGGATCACGTGCCCGTTCGCCGTGGTCTGGCCGACCAGGCCCTCACGGGTCGCGTAGACCCGGTAGGTGCGCGGCGTGGCCGGTGCCAGAGCGGGCGCGGCAGCCAGCGCGCCGGCCGCCGGGATGGCCGTCAACCGCAGCCCGCGCACGGTCGGTCCGGCGCCGCTGGTGGCCGTCAAGGTCAGCCGCGTCTGGACGGCATCGGAGATCGTGGGCAGGGTCGCCGTGCCGCCCCTGGCCTCGCGCCACTCGGTCCAGCCGCCGCCGTCCCGCCGGCCCCGCAGCTCGATCGCGATGTCCGCCCCGCTGGGCACCGTGGCGTCGAGTTCCGCGCGGACGGCGGAGACCGGGCGCCCCGGCCGATGCGGCACGGTCAGCACCGCGGCCGACGCCACGCCGGGCGTGCGGGCCGATCGCTGGCCCAGGTCGGCGATCGTCAGCCCGGCACCGCGCCGGAGGTTGACCGCGTCGGCGCCCGGCCCACTCAGCGCTGCCGTCCAGCTGAGCTCGGCGGGAGCCGCCGCCGCACGCGACGGCAGGGGATTCAGCAGCATGGTCGCGCTCAGCACGGCGGCGGCGGTCGCGCCGATCCGGACGGCGCCGCGCCTTGTCATCACTCGCATCGAACCTGACTCCAGACGGATTGTCCGGCGGCACGGCAGCCCGAACCGTCACGCCGCCAGGGTGGGGTGCGCGCGCGGACCGTCCGGTGCGGGCGGCCTCGCGGCGGCGGGCCGGGTCTGTTCGTGGGCCGCCGGGGAGAGGCTCGCGCGGTGCCGTCGCACGGGCAATGCCCGCCGGCGCGCCTGGGACGCTGGGACGGCGCACTCCCCGCACGCTGCGCGGACGTAACCAGAATGGGACGGCCGAGGGGATGCCGGGGCGTGCCCGGCGAGGCCTGCCGAGGCGGTCAGCGCCGGCAGCCTCGCGACCGGCTCAGGGGGTGCGCGGGCGCTGCGACGCGGACGGTGTGGCTGACCCGCTCGGTGTCGCCGCCGGCGGGGTCGGCGGCGTGGAGGCCGCCGCCTTGTCGCAGTGCTCCCAGTCCCGGAAGTCCTTGTTCTTGAACCAGGCCGCGTACGCGGTCTTGATGTTCCACTCCGGGTCGAACGCCTGCTGGCGGTTGCCGTGGTGCTTCGCGAGCAGATCGTCCGAGAGCTGGAACACGCCCCAGTTCCGGCTGCCGTCGGTGTTCGGCAGTACGTAGATCGGATCGAGCAGCGAGGCGCACTGGGCGATCCGGACGGCGCGATCCGGCTCCTCGACGAAGACCTCGCGGATCCGGGCCTCCACGCGCTCCTTGGGCCAGGTGGCCATCGACACCTTGCCGGCATACAGCGCCCGCTTGGTGTCGTCGTCCACGTAGCCGGTCGGGGGCAGCCCGGCGAGCA
>CAVVAL010000037.1:0-89626 GCA_963746095.1 uncultured Actinomycetota bacterium
GCCGGGCGGCTCACACTGCGCCAGCTCGCCGACGCGCTCACCGGCCTGGTGGTCACGGCGAAGGACGGCAAGACCTCGCCGGCCGACATGCAGGGCGGCACGATCACGATCACCAACGTCGGCGTCTTCGGCGTCGACACCGGCACCCCGATCCTGAACCCGGGCGAGTCGGCGATCCTGGCGCTGGGCGCGGTGCGCGAGCAGCCGTGGGTGCACAAGGGCAAGATCAAGGTGCGCCAGGTCTGCCAGCTCGCTCTCTCGTTCGACCACCGGATCGTGGACGGGGAGTTGGGGTCGAAGTTCCTCGCGGACGTAGGCCGATTCCTCAACGATCCACAGGAAGCGCTGCTCGCCTGGAGTTGATGGCGCACATATCGTCACTCAGCGTGGCCCCGTACCGGTTCGCCGGTGCGGGGCTACTGCCGTTCCGGTGTTGTTCGGCGACAGTTTGGGCTGTGATGGTTGTAAGGTCTGTCGCGATTCAGTCCCTAGGATCATCAGGCGATGTGGCGGCTCTCACCTTGGATTCGATGGAATATTGCTGTCCTCGGGGTGTTTAATAGACGTAACAAGCCAAGCAGCAACAGCCAGGAAGAGGGAAATACCGTGAGCACGCTCGCCGAGAAGTTCCGCACCCGTCGTAACGCAGCGCGCCGCGCTCGTGCGATCGAGCGTGCGCTCTCGCACTGCACGTCGCAGACCATGCGTGACGAGATCCTGACGATCGCGAACCGCGACTTCTGATCCAGCCACCAGGCGCCGCTCCCGCGCCTGGTGCGACTCCGAGACCCGGCCGGCCTCCCGCCAGCCGGGTCTCGTGCTGTCTGCCCACCCCGGCGCTTTGGGCGACATCTTCTCGGTCATAGCCGTGAAGATGTCGCCCAAATCGGGGCGGAGGTCGCCCCGGTCGCGGGTATCAGTTGCGGTGCCGGGTAGCGTCCAGAAGTTGGCGAAGCTCGGGGAGGAGTCGCGATGACCGACGGGACGTACCCACCGAAGCCACCCGGCTCGGATCCCGAGGACGGCGCGCCCACCTCGCCGGCCCAGGGCCCACCCGAGCAGCCGCCGGCCTCCGGGCCGCCCGCGCCGCCGTCGAGCCCCTACGCGGCACCGGAGGGCTACCCGCCGCCGACCTCGGGCGCACCCGCGTCCGGTGCGCCGACCGGCCCCTACGGCGAGCCCCGACCAACCCGTACGGCCAGCCCGGTGGCTACCCGCCGCCGCCCGCGAGCTACCCGCCCCCGCCGCCGCCCGGTTTCAGCCAGGCACCGCCGCCACCGGGCTTCAGCCAGGCACCGCCGCCGCCCGGCCAGGCCTCCGGGCCACCCGGCCAGCCCGGTCAGTACGGCCAGGCTCCGCCGCCTCCCGGCCAGTACGGGCAGCAACAGCCGCCCGGGCAGTACGGGCAGCAGCCCTACGGCCAGGGCCAGGGCCAGCCGCAGTACGGGCAGCCGGGCCAGTTCGGGCAGCAGCCGCAGTTCGGCCAACCCGGCGGTGACCAGCCCTACGGCCAGGCGCCGCCGAAGAAGAAGCGCAAGGGGCTGATCATCGGCCTGATCGTCGCGGCCGTGTTGCTGCTGGCGTGCTGCGGCGGCGGCCTCGCGCTCGCGTTCGCGGCGTATGACAGCCGCGACTACTCCGTGGGCGACTGCGTCAAGGAGGAGAAGAAGAGCGGTGGCACCGACTCGAAGGCGGTCAAGATCGACTGCTCCGAGGACGGCGCGCACAAGGTCGTGAAGAAGCTGGACGACACGACCGAGACCACCGACTGCCCCGCCGACACCACCGACTTCCACTTCATCGACTTCAGCGACCGGTACGTGCTCTGCCTCCAGAAGGTCAGCTGACCTCGGGGCCGCCCCACCCGTTCGGCCTTCGGGCGACATCTTCCGTGCCTGGGCACCGAAGATGTCGCCCGAAGTCGTTTCGGTGGCCGCGAACTCGGGCGCAGGACGGCACGAGGCAGACTGGGTGACATGACCGCGCCTGCTCGTCGAACCCGTGTCCGTGCTCCGGAGCTGAAGGGCCGCGGCTGGCTGAACACCGGCGGCAAGGACCTGTCGCTGGCCGAGCTTCGCGGCCGCGTCGTGCTGCTGGATTTCTGGACCTTCTGCTGCGTGAACTGCCTGCACGTGCTGGACGAGCTGCGCCCGCTGGAGGAGAAGTACGCCGACACGCTGGCCGTGATCGGTGTCCACTCGCCGAAGTTCGAGCACGAGCGTGACCCGGACGCGCTGGCGGCCGCGGTCGAGCGCTACGGCGTGCACCACCCGGTGCTGGACGATCCCGAGCTGTACTGCTGGCAGCAGTACGCGGCCAAGGCCTGGCCGACCCTCGCCGTGGTCGACCCGGAGGGGTACCTGGTCGCGAGCATGGCCGGCGAGGGCCACGCCGAGGGCCTGGACCGGCTGCTCACTGAGCTGGTCGCCGAGCACGACGCCAAGGGCACGCTGCACCGGGGCGACGGACCGTACGTACCGCCGCCGCCCGCCGAGACGACGCTGCGCTTCCCCGGCAAGGCGCTCGTCCTGCCCGGCCGGGACGCTGCTGGTCAGCGACTCGGCGAACCACTCGCTGGTCGAGCTCGCGGCCGACGGGGAGACCGCTGCTCCGCCGGATCGGCACCGGCAGTCGAGGCCGCGCGGACGGCGCCCCGACCGACGCCGAGTTCAGCGAGCCGCAGGGGCTCTGCGCGTTGCCGGCCGAGGTCGCCGCCCAGGTCGGGTACGACGTGGTGGTCGCCGACACGGTGAACCACCTGCTCCGCGGCCTCCGGCTCGCCGACGGCACGGTGACCACGGTGGCCGGCTCGGGACGGCAGTGGCGGGCCGACGTGGTCAGCCCCGACCCGCTCGCGCACGATCTCTCCTCACCGTGGGACGTGGCCTGGTACGACGACCGCGTGGTGATCGCGATGGCCGGCATCCACCAGCTCTGGTCGTTCGATCCGCGCACCGGCGCGGTCAGTCCGTACGCGGGCACCACAGTGGAGTCACTCCGGGACGGCCCGCTGGACCAGGTGTGGATGGCCCAGCCGTCCGGCCTGGCCGCGCGACGGCGCGCGGCTCTGGATCGCCGACTCCGAGACGTCAGCGCTGCGCTGGATCGAGGCCGGCGAGATGCACACGGCCGTCGGCCAGGGCCTCTTCGACTTCGGCCACGTGGACGGGCCGGCGGAGAAGGCGCTGTTCCAGCACCCGCTCGGCGTCTGCGTGCTGCCGGACGGCACGGTCGCCGTCTGCGACACGTACAACAACGCGATCCGCCGGTACGACCCGGAGACCGGCGAGGTGAGCACGCTCGCGACCGGGCGTGGCCGAGCCGAGCGACGCGGTGCTCCTGGACGGCGAACTGGTCGTGGTCGAGTCGGCCGCGCACCGCCTGTCCCGGCCGGTCGCGCCCGGCGTGATGCGGCAGGTCTCCGGCGCCCGGCACCGCACCAAGCGGCCGGTGACCGAGCTCGCGGCCGGCGAGGTCGTGCTGGACATCGTGTTCGAGCCGGCGCCCGGCCAGAAGCTGGACGACCGGTACGGCCCGTCCACCCGGCTCGTGGTCAGCGCCAACCCGCCCGAGCTGCTGGTCGCCGGGCGACGGGCACCGGCGAGGAACTGTCCCGGCGGCTGACCCTGTCGAGCGAGGTGACCGACGGCGTGCTGCAGGTGGTCGCCCAGGCGGCGTCGTGCGACACCGACGCGGAGAACCCGGCCTGCCACCTGACCAGGCAGGACTGGGGCGTGCCGGTGCGGGTCGCGGCGGCCGGCGTCCGGCGGCTGCCGCTCGTGCTGCGCGGACTCGACGCGGACTGACCCCGAACACGAGAGTGGCCCCGATCGTCGTGATCGGGGCCGCTGTCGTTGCTGGTACTAGAGCTGCGGGGGCGGCGGCTGCGTCGGGTCGTCGGCGTAGATGTGCTCGTGGACTACGGCCGTCGTGCCGGCGCGGCGGGCGGCTCGCCGCGGTCGCCAGTAGAGGAACGTGAGGGCCATCCCGAAGACGCCCACGAGCATCAGGATCCAGCCGATCACCTGGATGCTGATACCCGGCAGGTCGACGGTCACCGCGAAGGCGAATATCGCGCCGAGCGCGATAAGGAAGAGGCTCGCACCGATATCCACGTCGACTCCCTGGTCAGAACGTCAGATGGGGAAGAGATCAGAGCAATGCTCCGTATCTCCTACCCCACGCGGCTGCCCGTCAATCATCGCACCGCCAGACGCGCGGGAGAAGGCAAAAGCCTTGCCATCAGGCGAAGCGGCCCGGCTCCGGCCGCGCGGCGAAACGACAAGGGCCGTGGCACCGATCCAGGTACGGATCAGCGCCACGGCCCTCGGAGCGGACTGAGTTAGAACGCCTCTTCCGGCAGGTCCATCAGGTCCAGCGTGACGTTCTCGACGATCTTGCGGCTGGCGGTCAGCTCGGGCAGCACGTTGGTCGCGAAGAACCGCGCCGCGGCCAGCTTGCCCAGGTAGAACGCCTCGTCCTTGCCGGCGCCACGGTCGAGCGCCACGCCGGCCACCTCGGCCTGCCGCAGCAGCAGCCAGCCGACCACGAGGTCGCCGAGGCTGAGCAGCAGGCGGGTCGTGTTGAGGCCGACCTTGTAGACGTTGCGGACCTCTTCCTGCGCCGACATCAGGTTGCCGACCATCGAGCCGACCATCGCCTGGACGTCCTCGAGCGCCGGTCTTGAGCAGCGCACGCTCTTCCTTGAGCCGCCCGTTGCCGGCCTCCGACTCGATGAACGCGGTGATCTCGGTGGCCACCGCGGCCAGCGAACGGCCCTGGTCCCGCACGATCTTGCGGAAGAACAGGTCCTGGCCCTGGATCGCCGTGGTGCCCTCGTAGAGGGTGTCGATCTTGGCGTCCCGGATGTACTGCTCGAGCGGGTAGTCCTGGAGGAAGCCGGAGCCGCCGAAGGTCTGCAGCGACTCGCCGCCCAGCAGCTCGTACGCCCGCTCCGAGCCGCAGCCCTTGACCAGCGGCAGCAGCAGGTCGTTCAGGCGCTCGGCCGCGTCGGCGGCATCCTTGTCGCCGGCGTGCGTGGCCTGGATGACCTGGTCCTGGATGGACGCGGTGTAGTGCACCAGCGCCCGCAGGCCCTCGGCGTAGGACTTCTGCCGCATCAGGCTGCGCCGGACGTCCGGGTGGTGGGTGATCGTGACGCGGGGCGCGGTCTTGTCGGTGGCCCTGGTCAGGTCGGCACCCTGGACCCGGCTCTTCGCGTAGTCGAGCGCGTTGAGGTAGCCGGTGGAGAGGGTGGCGATCGCCTTCGTGCCGACCATCATCCGGGCGTACTCGATGATCTTGAACATCTGCGCGATGCCGTCGTGCACCTCGCCGACCAGCCAGCCGACGGCCGGGGCCTGCTCGCCGAAGGTCAGCTCGCACGTGGTGGAGGCCTTGAGGCCCATCTTGTGCTCGACGTTGGTGACGAACGCGCCGTTGCGCTCGCCGAGCTCGCCGGTCTCGAAGTCGAAGAGGAACTTCGGAACCATGAACAGGCTCAGGCCCTTGGTGCCGGGGCCGCCAACGCCCTCCACGCCGACCGGACGAGCCAGCACGTAGTGGATGATGTTCTCGGTCATGTCGTGCTCGGCCGAGGTGATGAAACGCTTGACGCCCTCGATGTGCCAGGTGCCGTCCGCCTGCGGGAGGGCCTTGGTGCGGCCGGCGCCCACGTCGGAGCCGGCGTCCGGCTCGGTGAGGACCATGGTGGCGCCCCACTGCTTCTCGGCGATGAGCTTCGCCCATTCCTTCTGCTCATCGGTGCCGAGCCGCCAGAACGTCGCGGCGAACGAGGGGCCGCCGGCGTACATGTGCACGGCCGGGTTGGCGCCGAGCACCAGCTCCGAGAGCGACCAGATCAGCTCGCGGGGGGCGGTCGTGCCGCCCATCTCCTCGGGCAGGTCGAGCAGGAAGCCGCCGGACTCCATGAGCGCGGCGAACGACTTCTTGAACGACTCGGGCATCTTGACCGAGTGCGTCGCGGGGTCGTAGACCGGGGGGTTGCGGTCCGCGTCGATGAACGACGCTCGCCAGCGGGCCGGAGGCCAGCCGCTCGGTCTCGCTCAGCATCACGCGTGCCGTGTCTGCGTCGATCTCCGAGAAGGGACCCGTGCCAAATCGCTCCTGGGCCCCGAAGACCTCGAAGAGGTTGAACTCCACGTCGCGGAGGTTGCTCTTGTAGTGGCCCATTCGCTGGCTGCCTCTCTCTGTCCACCGGCTTATTACCCGTCGGTAACAAGCAACAGTATTACTCGTAGGTAACCCAGGCAAGTGATCTGGAGAAGATCACACATTCGGCCTCCCGGGTGTGCCCGTCCGAGGTACGCGCGCGGGGCACTAGTTGACTATGTCTAGTACCCGACTTAGCATTGCTCCATGAACGTCGCCCACGATCCGCAGCTGCTCAAGGGCGTGCTCTCGTTGCTCCTGCTCTGGCTCCTGGCCGAACGGGAGTCCTACGGCTACGAGCTGGTGCAACGCCTGCGCCAGCTGGGCCTCACGGGCATCGCCGAGGGCACCGTCTATCCGGCGCTGGCCCGGCTCGAACGGGAGGGCCGGCTCACCACCCGGCTCGTGCCGTCCCGATCCGGGCCGGCGCGCAAGTACTACCGACCCTCCGGCGAGGGATACCAGGCGTTGGACCACGGGGCCGCCGCCTGGAAGTCGCTCGCCGCGATCGTCACGCCCGTGCTCGAGACGCCAGCGCCCGCCGAGCCAGCCCCTCCGGAAGAGGAGACAGCACGATGAGCCAGCCACTCGGACCGCTCGACCGGCTACGCATCGCGCGTGCGGTCTGGACGGTCGACGCCCTCGCGGCGGACCTGCCCGGCAAGCGCCGCAAGGAGATCCGGCGCGATCTCCGTGCCGACCTCTGGGCCTCCGCCGAGGAGGTGGGTGCGAAGGAGGCGGTCCGCCGGCTGGGCGGCCTGCCGCGGCTCGCCGCGGAGTACGTGCTGGCCGAGTACGGGGAGGAGAAGCCGCATCCGCGCTACCTGAAGGGCATCTTCTGGGCGGTCCTGGTCGAGGTGGGGCTGATGGTCGTGGCCATCGCCCGGATCGGCGCGTTCGAACGAGGGCTCGAGGCCGCCGGCGCCACCGACGGCACCTACGCGTTCTCGCCGCTGGGCGGTTGGGGCCCGCGGTACGAGACGACGCTGGAGGACGGTGACCTGGCCGGCTTCATGCTGGACTTCTCCAACGTGTTGCCGATCATCGCCGTGCTCGCCGCTGGTCTTCCTGATCGGGAGCCGGTACTGGCGGATGCTGCCGGCGTACCGGAACCGCGCGACCGTCTGACCGCCGGGCCGACCTGGCGCGGCCAGCCCCCTTGCGGCTTTGGGCGACATCTTCGCGGTTATAGCCGAGAAGATGTCGCCCAAAGCGCGGTTGAAGGGGGGGCGATCAGTCGCCGAGAGCCTCGTCCCACTCCCAGGCGGGGGTGGCGGGCTCGGTGGTGCCGCCGGCGCCGGTGTACTCCAGCAGGACCAGCGCGATGTCGTCGTCGAGTACGCCGTGCACCCAGTCCTTGAGCGCGTTCTCCAGCGAGGTCAGGCCGTCCTCGACCGTGCCGTGGCCGAGGATCCGCCAGGCCCGCTCGTGCACCGGGAAGAACTCGCCGTCGCGGCGCGCCTCGGCCAGGCCGTCGGTGTAGAGCAGGAGTCGGTCGCCCGGCTCCAGCCGCTCGACCCGGGGCCGGGCCACCGGCAGGAAGCCGAGCGGCGGCGCGGGGGACGGCGGGTCGAGGGAGATGACCTCGCCGTTGCGCAGCAGCAGCGGGGCAGGGTGACCGCAGTTCAGCACGGTCAGCGTGCCGCCGCGCTCCTCGACCAGGGCGGCCGTGACGAAGTCCTCGTAGCCGACCGAGCGCGCCACGGCCCGGTCGAGGTCGGCGACGATCGCGCGCAGGTCGGCTCGCTCGTGCGCCACGTGCCGGTAGCGAGCCGAGCACCATGCTCGCCAGGCGCACCGCGTCCAGGCCCTTGCCGCGGACGTCACCGATCAGCAGCCGGACGCCGTACGGGGTGTTCAACGCCTCGTACAGGTCACCGCCGATGTCGGCCTCGGCGCTCGCCGAGACGTACCGCACGGCCACCGACATGCCGCCGACCCGCGGCGCCGATCGGGCGCAGCACGGCCTGCTGGGCGACCGCCGCGAGCTTGCTCAACGTGGCGACCCGCTGGGTGGTGCGGTCCCTGGTCGTGCTGACCGCGGCGGCCAGGCCGGTGGTCACCACGATCGCGATCACCCGGATCACCTGTTCGCGGTCCATGCCGGCTTCGCTGAACACGCCGAGTGCGACACCGAAGATCGTGCAGAGCACACCGACGCCGACCACCGCGCGGTAGCCGGCGAACGCGGCGGCCAGGAACGGCGGCCCGATCAGCAGTCCGACGAAGTCCGGCTCGGGCCCGACGGCGACATCGAGGGCCGTGATGAAGACAGCAAGCGCACACGCACCGACCAGACCGGTGCGTGAGGAGACCACGGCGTCGCCGTGGCCCGGTGACGCTGCCATGGGTGATGACCTCGACCGAGAGTTGAGCAGACCGCGGGTGCGCGATGACGGAACCAAGCATGCCTGGCGGCGACGGTTTCCGTGTCCTAACTGGCCGAACTCGCATTGGTCTCTTCGCCGCCGAACCAAGGCAAGTACTGATATAGGAGCAGGTTCACGTGTGTTCGTGCGCAACAGTAAATCGGCAGACCGCCTGCGACGGCAACCGGGCGCGCCCGTGGTGGTTGAACAGGCCGGTACCCTGCTCCGGTTCAGCAGTCGCCGACCGGATCGAGGTGCCATCGTGAGCCCGCTCAAGCGACGAGTCGCGATCATCGTGCTCGCCTTCGCGGCATCGCTGCTCACCGCCGTGGTGCTCGGCGGCAGCATCAGCCGGACCGCGGTGCTGGTCGGCTTCGCGGTGCTGGCGGCGATGGGAGTGGGGCTGGACGTGGCGCGCACGGTGCGGCAGCGACGCCAGCTGGTGCGCGAACTCCGCCGCCGCGCCTTCGGTGCACCGCTCTAACCTCGAGCCGCCGACCCGCCTCGCGATCTGGGCGACATTTTCGGGGCCATAGCACCGAAAATGTCGCCCAAAGCCTCAGGAGTTGCGGTCAGCGCAGGGCGGGGCTCTTGGCCAGGGCGGCGACGGCGCCGAGCGCCACGTAGACCCCGCCGCTGACCCGATCCATGATCCGACGGACCCGGGCGCTTCGCCGCAGCCGCGCGCCGACGGCACCGGCGGCCACCGCGTACCCGCTGTCGGTCATCGCGCCGAGCGCGATGAAGACCAGGCCCAGCACCGTGATCTGGACCCAGACCGCGCCATGGCCCGGCGCCACGAACTGCGGCAGGAACGCCAGGAAGAAGATCGCCGTCTTGGGGTTGAGGATGTTCACCACCGCGCCCTGACGGAACAACCGCCCGTGCGGCACCGGCTCCGGGGCCGGCGCGTCGTCGGCCTCCCGCGGCCGCCGCAGCTGCTGGACGCCGAGATAGAGCAGGTATCCAGCGCCGACGAACTTCACCACCGTGAACGCCACCGCGGACGAGGCCAGCAACGCGGAGAGGCCGAGCGCCGCCGCGGCCACGTGCACCACCGAGCCGGCGTGCACCCCGAGCACCGACACCAACCCGGCCCGGCGCCCCTGCTGGATGCTCCTGGCCACGATGAACGTGACCGCGGGGCCGGGGATGGCCAGGAGCGCGAGGCTCGCCATGGTGAAGAGCAGCAACGTGGTCAGGCTGGGCATGTGCTGAGCGTAGGACGGCCGCCGGATCGGGTCGCCGGGTTTTCCACAGGACGTTCGCTGTCCACAGATCTGCTCAGCTTGACCGAGCTATTCACCTAGTGAATAGTACCGCCTGTGTCCACGTCCCACGTTCTGCTTGGTCTGCTCACCCGCGGTGAGCGGCACGGCTATGACTTGAAACGGGAGTACGACGCCCGCTTCCCACAGGCACGGCCGCTCGGGTTCGGGCAGGTGTACGCCACGTTGGAGCGCCTGCTCCGAGATGGCCTGGTCGTGCCGACCCGGACCGAGCGGGCCGAGGGTCCCGAGCGCACGAGCTACGCCGTCACGGACGCAGGGAGGGGGACGCTGCGGACCTGGTTGGCAACGGTCGAGCCGCCGGCCCCCTACGTGACCAACGCGTTGTTCACCAAGGTCGTGGTCGCGGTGCTGAGCGGCTCGGACCCGACCGACAGTGACACCACCGCGTCCGCCTATCTCCGCGCCCAGCGTGCGGCGCACCTCACCCGGATGCGCGAGTACACCCAGGTCAAGACCGATTCGGCGGCCTCGCTCGGAGATGTCCTGGCCGCCGACTACGCCCTCGTACATCTTGACGCCGATCTGCGGTGGATCGACACCGCGCTGTCCAGGGTCGGCGCCCTACGACAGGAGGTCCTGTCATGACCGTGCACCCCGCCGCCCGCCTGCGCTCCGCTCCTCGCTCCTGCGTCGCTGCGATGCTCACTCCGGAGGCCGTCGATGACCGTGCGCCCCGCCGCCCGCCTGCGCTCCGCTCCTCGCTCCTGCGTCGCTGCGATGCTCACTCCGGAGGCCGTCTCATGACCGGTCAACCCGTCATCCTCGCTGCCAACGCGGTGGAGTACTCCTACGGAGCCACGTCGGCGCTGCGCGGCGCGTCAGTCCGAGTCCGTGCCGGCGAGCTTGTCGCCGTCACCGGCTCCTCCGGTTCGGGCAAGTCGACGCTGCTGCACTGCCTGGCCGGGATCCTGCGGCCCGGCGTGGGTGAGATCTACTTCGGTGAGCGTCGGCTGGACACCTTGACCGAGGCCCAACGGGCGGTCCTGCGGCGTACCGAATTCGGCGTGCTGTTCCAGTTCGGTCAACTGGTGCCCGAATTGACCGTCGAAGAGAACGTGGCGCTGCCGCTCCTGCTTGCCGGCGCCCGGCGACGGCAAGCGCTCGGTGCCGCGAACGAATGGCTCGGACGGTTCGAGGTGGGAGACCTGTCCGCTCGGCGGCCGGGCCAGCTGTCCGGCGGTCAGCAGCAGCGTGTCGCGGTGGCCAAGTCGATGGTCACCGGCCCGAAAGTGCTTTTCGCCGACGAGCCGACCGGTGCGCTGGACGCGCTGGCGAGCGAACAGGTGCTCGGCCACGTGGTGCGGATCGCCAGGGAGTCCGGCATGACCGTCGTACTGGTCACGCACGACGCCCAGGTCGCGGCCTACGCGGACCGCGAGGTGGTGGTCCGGGACGGCGTGGTCGAGACCGGCGCCGACGACGGTCTCACCGCCCCGAGTGGCGCGCACGCGGTCAGCCACGGGGGCTGACCGATGCGTATTCAGACCATGATTTGGCTCGCCATCAGCGGCGGCCGGTCGGACGTGATGCGGATCGCGCTGACCGCACTCGGAGCCGCGCTCGGTGCATTGGCTTTGCTGGCAGCGGCCACCGTGCTGTGCATCCGTGGCCAGGCCGAGTACACGAACTTGTTGCTGGCCCAGCAGGGGCTGCGACCGGGAGTCGTCGCCACCTTGCTGCTGCTGTGCGTCCCGGTGCTGTTCTTCGTCGGGCAATGCGCCCGGGTCGGCGGGCCGGCCCGGGACCGTCGGCTGGCCGCGATCCGGATGAGCGGCGGAACTCCGCGCCAGGTCGCTCGACTCGCCGCCACCGAGACGGGGGTCGCCGCCGCGCTTGGTGCGGCGGTTGGTGGCGGTCTTTACTTCCTCGGGCGGGTACTGCTCGATCACCCGGAGCCCGGCGGAGTACGCGCGTTGCCGACGGACGTGCTGCCGCCGTGGTGGGTGACCGTGACCTTGCTTGTCGGCCTGCCGCTGGTCGGCGTGGGATTCGCGGTGGTGGCGATGCGACGGGTGCTCACCACGCCGTTCGGCGTCGTTCGACGACGCAAGGTGACGCCGCCTCGGGTGTTGCCCGCGCTCCTGCTCTTCGTCGGTGTCGGCGGGCTGGTCTTCCTCGTGCCGGCCATCGACCGCGCCTCCGATCATGCGCCAGGCATCGGCGTGATCCTGCTGATCACCCTGACCCTTGCGGTCATGAGCTGTGCTGGCCTGGTGCTGGGCGCGGCGGCGCTCTCCTCGGTGCTCGGTCGGTTGATTGCCGGGCGGACGGGCCGTCCGGCGCTGCTGATCGCGGCGCGCCGGTTGATCGCGGACCCGTGGGCGGCCAGCCGTTCGCTCGGTGCGCTACTGGTCACGTTGTTCTTCGGGGGCGCGGTGCTGGGCGTCCGTAGCTACGTGATCGGGTCGGTCAACCTGCAGGCGGAGCTGAACCGGCGGATGGGCGAGGCGATGCGCGACCCGGACCACGCCTCGCCACCGAATCCGTTCTACGAGCGGGCATTCGACCTGATCGACCTGGCGATCTGGGCCGCCGCGCTGATCGCCGCCGCCGGGCTCCTGGTGGCCACCGCCGAACAATTGGTCGCCCGCCGACGCACGCTGGCCGTGCTTACTGCGGCAGGCACCCCGCGTGCCGTGATGGTCCGCGCCGCGCTCCTCGAACTGGCGCTGCCGTTGACGGTGGGCGTGGCGATGAGTGTCGCGGCCGGGGCGCTGGCTATCAAGGGGTTCATGGTCGGAGACCTGAAGGTGTCGTCCAGCGGCGAGACGTACTGCAACGCTCCGGCCGGAGTGTCGGACACGTGGTGCGACATCCCTGGGAATCAGGTGGAGCTGCCACCCATGGAATTGACCCGATCGGTGTCGACGCCGTGGCTCGATCTGCTCGTGCTCGGCGGCGGCGCCGCGCTGGTGACGATGGCGGTGGGCTGCAATGGGGCTGCTCTTCCTCCGCCGGTCCACCTCGATCACGGAGCTGCGGGCCGCCGCGTAGAGCAACCAACGGCGGACGCCCGATCGGCTGGGCGTCCGCCGCGGACACTCGGCCCAGGGCAGGGGTGCCGGACGTCGCTGCCGGGCACGGTGGCCCGGCCTCCGACGCCCATGCAGACCAGCACCTCGGCCGGCCCCTCGGCGGCACTGATCTGGCGGACCACGCCGGCCGGGAGGATCACCGCCTCGCCGGCGGAGACCAGCGAGGTGCTGCCATCGACGGTCACCGCGAGCGCGCCCGAGACCGGCATCCAGATCTGCTCGCGGTCGATCCCGTGCACCGGCCCCTCCGAGCCGGCCGGCAGTCGTACCCGCCAGCTGCTCAGCTCCTGGCTACCCTGGCTGGGGCCTGCCAGTGCGGCGATCGTGCCGGCCGGTGTGGTGGTGGTGCGCGCTGCGGTCTCGGTGATCACATACATGGGTTCCTCCTGAGTCAAGAAGCTTTACTTACGTCAATGAGTAAAGCTTCTTGACTTAGGTGTGTCAAGATAAAACCGTGAACTCCGACGACCCCCTCGCGAATGCCGAGCTGACGTTCCTGCTCGGCATGGGGTTTCAGCTCGTCCTGCGCGAGTTCGTCGAGCGGGTGGACGCCGCCGGTTACGCGGATCTGCGGCCGGTTCACGGGCTGGTCTTCCAGTCGCTCCGGCGCGGCGGCGTCACCAGCACCGAGCTGGCGAACCAGCTCGGCGTGACCAAGCAGGCCGCCGGTCAGATCGTCGACGACCTGGAGCATCGGGGCTACGTCCGGCGCGAGACGCACCCGAGCGGCGGCCGCCGCCGGCTGGTCGTGCTCACCGAGAAGGCGCACGAGCACCTGCGGGTCGCCGGCCGCGTGCTGCACGGCCTGGAGGCGGAACTCGCGAGCCGGCTGGGCGACGCGGACCTCGCCGGGCTGCGCGGTGAGCTGGCGCGGCTGATCCGCGAGGTGGCCGGCGACACCCTGCCGCCGCTCCGCCCGATCTGGTAGCGATCGGACGGCGAGATTTCCCATATCGCACCGAAGTTGTCGCCAGACGAAGTAAGAAGGATGGCCATGGAGATCCTGCGCTACACCGCGTTCAGCGCGGACCCGGCCGGCGGCAATCGGGCGGGAGTCGTGCTCGACGCCACCGGGGTCGACGCCGGCGAGATGCTGCGGGTCGCGGCTGACGTCGGCTACTCCGAGACCGCGTTCCTGATGCCGCTCGGCGACGGCGAATTCGACGTCCGGTACTTCAGTCCGCTGGCCGAGGTGTCGTTCTGCGGGCACGCCACGATCGCCTCGGCCGCCGCGTACGCCGAACGGCACGGCGCCGGCACGCTGGTCTACAACACGCCGGCCGGTCGGGTCGAGGTGTCCACGGCGGTCGCCCGCGACGGTCGCACCACGGCCACGCTCACCAGCGTGCCGCCGCGCAGCGAGCCGATCGCCGACGCGGACCTCGCCGAACTGCTCGCGGCCCTGCGCTGGACCGCCTACGAGCTCGACCCGGCCATCCCGCCGAGGGTGGCGTTCGCCGGCGCGTGGCACCCGATCATCGCGGCGAGCAGCCGGGCCCGGCTCGCCGACCTCGCCTACGACTTCGCCGCGCTCGGTGCCCTGATGGCACGCCGCGACTGGACCACGATCGATCTGGTCTGGCGGGAATCCGCAGCCGTGTTCCACGCCAGGAACCCGTTCCCGCCGGGCGGCGTGGTCGAGGATGCGGCCACCGGGGCGTCGGCCGCGGCGTTCGGCGGCTACCTGCGTGAGCTGGGGCTGGTGGCGGCGCCGGCCACGATCACCGTGCACCAGGGCGACGACCTCGGCCGGCCCAGCCTGCTCACGGTCAACATCCCCGCCGACCCCGGTGCCGGCATCTCCGTCACCGGCGCCGCCATCTCGCTGGACTGAGGTACGGCCCGCACCCAGCCCTGCCATTTGGGCGACATTTTCTCGGTCATAGCCGAGAAAATGTCGCCCAAATCGCCAAGGTTGGGGTCAGTCGAGTGGCTGGGGTGGCAGGTCGCCCTCGCGGCGGCCGAGCGTGACGCCGACGCTGGCCAGGCTGACCAGCACCAGGGCCAGCAACTCGCGCACCCCGAGGCGCTGCCCCAGCACCGCGAACCCGGCCGCGGCGCCGGCGGCCGGCTCGAGGCTCATCAGGATGCCGAAGACCCGGGTCGGCATCCGCCGCAGTGCCTCCAGCTCCAGCCCGTACGGGATCGCGGAGGAGAGCAGCGCGACGCCGAACGCGGCGATCAGCAGGGTCGGGTCGCTCAGCACGCCGGCCGCACCGCTCGCGCCGACCGGCAGCACGAGCAGCGCCGCCACGGCCAGCGCGACGGCGAGCCCATCGGTGCCGGGCAGCACCTGACCCAGATGCGAGCTGGCCAGGATGTAGCCGGCCCAGAACAGGCCGGCGACCAGGGCGAGCGCGAGACCGCTGAGCGGCACGTCGGTGGTCGGGTCGAGGCCGAGCAGCACCACGCCGCCGGCCGCCAGCAACGCCCAGAGCAGGTCGAGCAGCCGCCGGGTCTGCACCAGCGCGAGCAGCAGCGGGCCGACGAACTCCACCGTCACCGCGACGCCGAGCGGCACGGTGCGCAGCGACAGGTAGAACACCAGGTTCATCCCGGCCATCGTGGCGCCGAGCGCGGCCGCCGCCAGCCAGGACCGCCGGGTCCAGCTGCGCAGCCGCGGCCGGAGCACGGCGAGCAGCAGGAGGGACGCCAATCCGAGCCGGAGCAGCGTCACGCCGGGGGCGCCGAGCTCGTCGAAGAGCGTCCGGGCGATCGCGCTGCCGATCTGCACCGACATGATCGAGACCAGCACCAGCAGGGGCGCCGGCAACCGTTCCAGCCGGGTCTGCGGCATCGGTGCGGGCTCCTCGGGGTGCGTGAGCCCAAACCCTAACGTTCGGCCCACGAGGGCAGCGGGAGGCTGCACGTTTGCGGCGAACACCGCGCGGGATCCGTCTGCGACAAGACTTATTTTTTGATCTGGCCTCACGCTCGGAAGCCAAACTGCGCATCGAACCAGGAAATTTCACCCACCAGAATCACTCTGGGTAGAGAACTGCGGCCTTCGTGAGCGCGCGGCCATTGACCGGCTTCGGCGCCCGGTCGTAACGTCCCGCCGCGAAATCCAGTGTCGATACCTGCACAAGGGAGACGGTATGCGCAGTCGAACCGGCTGGCGGACGGCCATCAGCGTGGCCGCGATCGCGGCGGTCGCCGGCTCCGGCCAGGCCGCCATCGCGGCGCCGGCACCTGCCGCCGCCTCACAGGCCACCATCAGGATCGACGCGGCTCACCCGTCCGGCCGGTTAGCTGCGGACTACGTCGGGCTGTCGTACGAGATGCGCGAGCTGAGCATGGGCAGCTTCGACGCGTCCAAGGGCAACCTCGTCCAGGTCTTCAAGACGTTGGGCCGCAACAGCAGCAACCTGCGGATCGCCGGCAACACGCTGGACCGCGACACGCTCTGGGTGCCGGCCGGCGAGCAGCCGCCGTCGCCGCTGCCGGCGTGGGTGGCGAACACCGTCGGCCCGGCCGACCTCGCCCGGCTGAACAAGTTCCTGCTCGCCACCGGCTGGAAGAGCGAGGTCGGGGTCAACCTCGGCCGCTGGGACGCCCGGCTGGGCGCCGACCAGGCCCGCGCGATGCAGAACATCCTCGGCTCGCGGATGACCGCGAGCCGAGTGCGGCAACGAGCCCGACCAGTGGGTCGGGAAGGGCTTCCGGCCGGCCGGCTACGCCTACGCCGACTACCTGAAGGACTGGCGGATGTGCGCCGCGGTGTTCGGCCCCCACACCAAGTTCGCCGGCCCTGACGCCGCATCGCCGACCACGACCTGGGCCGCCTCGCTGGCCAAGGACGAGAAGGCCCGGCTGGCCATGCTGGTGACGCACCAATACAGCATGCCCGCGGTCGGCACGGCCGAGCAGCTGCTCTCGCCGGCCACCGTCACCTCCCAGCGCAACGCGGTCACCCCGAACCTGACCGCGGCCAAGGCCCAGGGGCTGCCGTTCCGGATCGACGAGACCAACTCGGCGTTCGGCGGCGGCGTCGAGGGCGTCAGCGAGACCTACGCCTCCGCGCTCTGGGCGTTCGACTACACGATGCAGATGGCCAGCCTCGGCGCCAACGGCATCAACCTGCACGGCGGGCTCGGCGTCTGCGGTGCCCCGCTGTTCAACGGCAAGTTCCAGCGGTACACGCCGATCTGCGCGGCCAACACGGCGGACGAGCAGGCCAAGGTCTACAAGGCGATGCCCGAGTTCTACGGCATCTACCTGACCAGCCGGATGGGGCCGGGCCGGTTCCTGCCGGTCACGCTCACGACCGATCGCAACGTGACCGCGTACGCGGTGAAGGGCGACGACGGCAGGACCCGGATCGCGGTGATCCAGAAGGACGCGACCACGACCGCCCCGGTCCACCTGGACATCGCGGTCGGCGGCAAGAACCGGAACGCGGAGATCCTGCGCCTCACCGGCACCTCGCTGAGCAGCCAGGACACCAAGATCCAGGGCGCGACGCTGGACCGGAACGGGCAGCTCAAGCCGGGCCGCGCCGACCGGGCGCAGGTGCGCAACGGCAAGCTCGGGGTGGACCTGGCCGGCGGTAGCGCGGTCCTGATCACGCTCGGCTAGCCAGACCGAACAGCTGCGGTCCAAATCGCGCCCTCAGGGGCGCGATTGGACCGCAGCGGTGTCACCGCGTGGCTTCCAGCGCGAGCAGTGCCTTCTTCGCGTCGACCCCGCCCGCGTACTGGCCGATCGCGCCGTCGCTGCGCACCACCCGGTGGCACGGGACGACGACCGGCAGCGGGTTCAGCGCGCACGCCGTGCCGACGGCGCGCACCGCCTTCGGATTGCCGGCCGCGCTGGCGACGGCGCGTAGCTGGCGGTGTGGCCGTAGCCGATCTCGGTCAGGTGGGTCAGCACGGCCAGCCGGAAGCCGCGGGCAGCTGGAAGTCCAGCGGGAGGTCGAACAGGTCGCGCCGGCCGGCGAAGTACTCGTCGAGCTCGCGGGCCGCCGGGTCGAGCCGGGCCGGGGCGCGCAGCACCCGGGGGCTGATCCGCTCGGCCAGCTGGTGCAGCACCAGGTCGTGATCCTGGCTGGCGAACGCCACCCGGACCAGGCCGCGCTCGGTCGCGGCCAGCAGCAGCGAGCCGACCGGCGTGTCGACGGTCCGGTACGCGACGTCGAGGATGCCGCCTCGTCGGCGGCCGCGGCCAGCCGGGCGTGCAGCCGGCGCTGGGCGTCCGCGTCGATCTCGGGCAACGTCGCGAACAGGTCTTCGGTCGTCGCGCGTACGTCGGTGCGGTCGTCATCAGGGTCTCTCCTCTCGGATAGGTCTTGCGGAGTGCGGCGATGCCGTCGGCGGCCGCTCGCCGGGCCGCCGTCGGTGCTGCCGCCGACGATCGCGGCGATCTCGGCGTAGGGCAGGCCGGCGAGGTAGTGGTAGGCGACGGTCTCGCGCTGTTTGAGCGGCAGGGCCTTGCCAGCGGCGGACCAGAGGTCGCCGTCCCAGACTCCGGGCAGGCCGTCCCGGCTCGGCGTCTCGGGCAGCTCGCCGGTGGGGATGGCCCGCCGGGCCTCGGCACGCAGCTGGTCGATGGCCTTGCGGCGGGCGATCGTGACCAGCCAGGCCTCGACGTTGCTCCCGGGCGCGAGCTCGGGGTACGCCCGCATCGCCGACAGGAACGTCTCGGACCAGGCGTCGTCGGCGCCGGTCGGGCCGAGCACAGCGCGGCAGACGCGCAGCACCATCGGCCCGTACCGGGCGACGATCGCCTCGAACGGCTCGTTCACTCGGGCCGGCCTGAACGGTCACGTATCAGAAAAGGTGCTCGGACGGGCGCTCGAGGTCGAGCAGGAACCGCTTGCGGTCCAGCCCGCCCGCGTAGCCGGTGAGGCTGCCGTCGCTGCCGATCACGCGGTGGCACGGCACGACGATGGAGAGCGGGTTCCGCCCGTTCGCCGTCCCGACCGCCCTGATCACCTTCCGATCGCCGACCGCGTCGGCCAGCTCGGCGTAGCTCCAGGTCTCCCCGTACGGGATCGTGGTCAGGGCCTTCCAGACGCGCTGCTGGAAGTCGGTGCCGGCCGGGTCGGTGCGCAGGGTGAAGTCGCGTCGCTGCCCGGCGAAGTACTCGGCGAGCTGTTCGGTGACCTCCTCGAAGCCGACGTCGACCCGCTCGCCGAAGGTGGCCAGGTCGGGCAGTCGCTTGTGGTCGACCATGTAGATGGCGTTCAGCGCACCGTCGGTGGCGACCAGGGTGAGCGCCCCGATCGGCGAGTCGATCACCGTGTGGGTCCTCATGACGTACTCCTTGCCGGTGTGGTCGGTGTTCACATCCGGTAGACGCGCCGGCGCCGCGAAACGTGAGGTGCGATCAGACCGGGGCACGACCACCGTCCCGGTTCACGGCCGCGTACAGCCCGATCAGCAGCACCGACAGGACGACCAGCGCCGGTCCGAGCGTCTCGACCCCGAACCGGCCGAGCAGCACGCCGATGCCGGCCGGGATGGCCGCGCCGCCGAGCCCGGCACCCGCGATCTGGATGCCGATCGTGCGGTCGGTGTGCGCCGCACCCACCCGGTCCACTGTGGTCAACGTGAGCAGCGGGAAGACCGGCGCCGCGGCGAACCCGATCAGCACCAGGCCGATCACCGCGAGCCAGGCCGGGGCGGGCACCGCGACCAGCACCGATCCCAGGCCCATCCCGAGCAGGCTGCCGACCAGTACCTGCCGGCTGCCGAACCGCTCGGCCACGAAGCCCTGCACCACGCGTCCGACGAACAGACTGGCCCAGTACGCCGAGACGCACAGGCCGGCGACCGAGGCGCTCACCCCGCGACCCTCGGTGAGCAGCAGGAACGCCCAGAGCCCGGCGGCCACCTCGATCGCCACGTAGACGCCGAACGCCAGCACGCCCAGCCAGACGGCCGGCAGCGCGAGGGTCTCCTTCGCGGTGACCATTGGCTTCGCCTTGGATGGCTGCGGGGTGTCGAGGGCCGGGCCGCGGTCGGACCAGGAGCGGGCCGTCGCCACGAACGCCAGCGCCAGCGCGAGCTGGGCCGTGGCGACGATCGCGTAGCCCCAGCGCCAGGACAGTCCGGCCTCGATCACCGTGGTCATGATGATCGGACCGATCGCGACGCCGAGCCCGAAGAACGCGTGCAGCCAGTTCATGTGCTTGGGACCGAACGCGCCGGCGGCGTATGCGTTCAGCCCCGAGTCGATCGCGCCGCCACCGAACCCGGCCAGCAGCGCGCAGGGCACCATCAACGCCATGCCGGGCGAGATCGCGTAGCCGGCCAGGGCCGTGCTGGCCAACGCGGTGCTGCCGGCGAGCAGCCAGCCGACCCCGATCCGGGCGACGCTGAACCCGGCCACCACGCTGGAGGTCAGGTACCCGGCCGTGCCCGCGAAGAGCAACAGGCCGACCGCCTCGGTCGGCACGCCGAAGTCCACGCGGATCGACGGCCACCCCACGCCGATCAGGCCGTCGGGCAGGCCGAGGCTGATGAAGGCGAAGTAGGCCAGGACGAGCAGCGACGTCCGGACGGCGGTTGGCGTGGTCACGACTCCCGATACTTCACCACGTAGCCAGGGCCGGCTGCCTGTGGGGCTGGGCGCCCTGGCCGGTCGGGCCGCCGGGGCTCAGCTGGCGAAGAAGTCGGCGACCACCGGGCCGAGGACGCCGGCGTCGAAATTGTGGTCCTGGCCGGCCAGGGTCTGCCGGCGTGCTCCGGGTACGGCCGCCGCCGTGGCCTCGGCCGCGTTGGTCAGGAACTCGGGGCTCGCGCCGCCGGCCAGGACCAGCATGGGCACGGTGATCGCGGCTGCCGCTTCGGCCGGGAGCTGGCTGTCGCCCATGACCGCCGCGTCGTAGGCGAGCGACCGTGCGGTGCCCTCCATGGCCGGCCACATCGGCGACTGCCGGAACTGCGCGATCATCGCCGCCGGCACGCCGACGAGCTGCATGAACAGCGCTGCCGCGTCTCCCAGCCGTCCCGCCGCGAGGTGCTCGCCGAGGGCCGTCGCGTACTCCTTCTGCCGGCGCGGCCCATCGGGGTCGAGGCTGAACGGCGGCTCCCACAGCGCCAGCTTCGTGATGTTCAGCCCGTGCGCGGCGGCCCTGAGCACGAGCACCGCACCGGACGACGCCCCGAACACGGCCGCCGATCCACCGGCCTCCGTGAGCACGGCTTCCAAATCCTCGAACTCGCGCTCCACGGCGTACGGCAGCGTGTCGCCGCTGTCCCCGCGACCGCGGCGCTCGTAGTTGAAGACGGTGAACCGTTCGGCCAGCACCTCGGCCAGTGCCGCGTTGGCGCCGCGGGTGACCGAGGCCCCGCACACCAGCACCACCGCCGGTCCGGAGCCGAGCCGGTCGTACGCGATCGGGGTGCCGTCCTTGGACGTGGTCGTCTGCATCGTCTGTCCTCTCAGAGCGTCGCGAGGTAGCCGGCGAGGCGGTCGAGGCTGGTGTTGAAGCCGGCCAGCGCCTCGGGCGTGAGGTAGTCCTGCGGGGTGTTGGTCTGGTGGATGACCAGTCGGGTCGTGCCGTCGCCGAGATCGGTGAGCGTCGACGGGGTGACCATGCCGGAGCCGAGTTCCGTGTAGACGAACAGCTCCGGCTCGACCACCTCGACGAATCGGCAGATCATCGGGTATCCCCCGCTGCCGTCGTCGGCGACCATCGTGGCCTCGAACCGCCCGCCCGGCCACGGCTCGATCGTGACGCTGTCGAGCGGGACGCTGGTGCCGACCGGCCCCCAGAACCGGACCAGCTGCTTGGGGTCGACGAGGGCGCTCCAGATCAGCTCGCGCGGGGCGTCGAAGTCGCGGGTGAACGTGGCCTCGCCGCGCTCCGGGTCGGTCGTAGTGGTCATTCGGGACTCCTCCCTTGCCGATGTCCTTCAGGTGCTGGCTGAGCTGGTCGAACCTGCTCTCCCAGAGCTGCCGGCTGTCCTCGATCCAGCCGATCGCGGACTCCAGCGGCGCCGCCTCCAACCGGCAGGGCCGCCACTGCGCGTCCCGACCTCGGCTGATCAGCCCCGCGCGTTCCAGCACCTTGAGATGCTTGGAGATCGCCTGGAGGCTGATGGAGAACGGCTCGGCCAGCTCGTTGACCGTCGCCTCGCCGGACGCGAGGCGGCGGAGGATCGCCCGCCTGGTCGAGTCGCCGAGGGCGGCGAAGACGCTGCTGAGCTGGTCGTCGTCCATCGTGTAATTAACCTTCTGGTTGATCAACCTGTTGGTTGATAATGCGGAGGGTCGGCGTACCTGTCAACCGTCGCGCCAAAATTCATCGAAGAGAATGGTGGAATGGAACGTTCCGTTCTGATACAGTGGAGACATCACGGAGCACGAGCGGTGGCTCCGAACGAAGCGAAGGCGGAGAAACGATGAGCGAGAACACCTGGCCGGTACTGAACGAGGCTCACGAGGCCCTGCGCACGGTCGTCCGGGGCGTGCCCGCCGACGGCTGGGGGCTGCCGACGCCGTGCGAGGCCTGGAACGTGACGCAGGTGCTCCAGCACGCGGCGGGCGACCAGCTCGGCTTCGCGTCGGCCATCACGGGAGGGCCCGGGCCGTCCGAGGACCCGTTCGCGCCGTCCGGCACCGTGCAGGGTTCGCCGGTCGAGCTGGCGGAGTCGGCCATCCAGGCTTCGGCGGACGCGTGGGCCACGGTCGGCCGGGACGTCGAGGAGGTCGCGGTGCCGGTGCCGCCCGGCAAGCTGACCGCCGAGTTCGGCACCGCCGCCTGCGCGCTCGACGCCGCGGTGCACGCCTGGGACATCGCGGTCGCGACCGGCCAGCCCTCGCCGCTCACCCCCGAACTCGCCCGGAATCTGACGCCCGTGGCGCAGAGCATCGTCGAGCCGCTCCGGAACTACGGCGCCTACGCGGCCGCGCTCGAGCCCGCCCCGGAGGACGACGAGGTCGCCTCGCTGCTGAAGTTCCTGGGCCGTCGCCCCGACTGGACGGCGTGATCGGCGGACTGCCTACCGCGTGAACTGGAACATGGTCAGGCCGGTCTCGAGGGCGCGCGGTTGGCCCTCGTACCGGCATGCGCCCACCGAGAACCGCACGTCGTCGGGCGCGATGAACGCGATCTCCCGGAACTGCTCCTCGGCGAACCAGCCCCGCAAGGCCGGCGTGAGATCGGGAGCCTCGCGGGTGCGGGTCCAGATCACGGCCGCGCCGGGCTGGCAGAGCGAGGGCAGCGTGGCGACCGTGCGGCGGACGTCCTCGTCGGTCATGTTGCCCAGTACCCCGCAGACGAGCAGGACGTCTGCGGGGACGGCGCCCAGGTAGGCATCGGTCGTTCCGGCGTCCGCCTCGAGCACCTCCAGTGCGAGGCCGTGCGCACTGATGGCCGCACGGGCCGCGGCCGCGTTGCGGGGATCCAGCTCGACCAGCCGGCCGGTGACGTCGTCGCGCCGGGGATGAAACGGCAGCACACCTAGGACATCGAGACCCTGACCAGCGCACATGCTGATCAGTGCGAGCGGTCCGTCCGGTGCCCGATCGAGCGCGTCGCGCAGCTGCGCCTGGACGGCGGCGAGCCGGCGGGAGAGCGGACTGTCCGGCTGCTCGTACGGCCGGTGCCAGTCGTGCCAGTCGACGCCCGGTCCCAGGTTCGCGGTGATCGCGCCACTTCCCTTCCACGTGACCGCCGGCAGTGTACGACGCCGATCGGGACGTCAGTCGAGGTGGAAAACCTCGGTCAGCGGGCGCATGGCCTCATCGGGCCGCTCCCCGTCCAGCGCTACGAAGAACTCGGCCATCTCCGCTTGCCACCGGGCGTTGACCTCGCGCGCGGCCATGCCATCGCGGGCACGGTCCCAGTCCGGCGTCTCCAGGTAGCCGACGAGCAGCCCGTCATCGGTCAGGAAGAGGGAGTAGTTACCCCAGCCGGTCTCGCGCAGCGCCTCTCGCATCTCCGGCCACACCGACCGATGCCGCGCCCGATACTCCTCCAACCGATCCGGTCTCACCCGCAGCAGGAAGCACACGCGTCGGCCCATCGCCACCCTCCGTCGAATCAGTTCCTCGCGGTAAGCGTTTTCCGGGAAACCCACCAAGGAGCTCCGGAAACCGCTTACCGTGATGGCCTGGAAACACATTAGCCCTATTGTGCCCGTCTTTGAAACGATTCAAGGACGCGGAAACGAGGAGGAGCGACCGTGGGTCTTCGACGTAGAGCGCTGCCAGCGGTGATAACCGTGGCGGCGCTCCTGCTGCCCGTTCCGGCCGTCGCCGAGACGGCCGGTCCGCAACACGACCGGCACTCCGTGCGGATGGAACACCTCGACCGCGGGCTGGTCGCGGCGCGCACCGACGAGGGCGTGTTCCTGAGCTGGCGACTGCTCGGCGGCGAGGTCACCGGGCACACCGCCACCGGCATGGCCGGGCTCCGACTTCCACGTCTACCGCGACGGGAGGCGGATCGCCACGGTCACCGACAGCACCAACTACCTCGACCGCGCGGCGACGCCGCGTGCCCGCGTACCGGGTCGCCGCGGTGGTGCGGGGCAGGGAGGTCGACCGCAGCGCGCCCGTGACGCCGTGGGCCGCCGGGTACCACGACCTGCCGCTGCGCAAGCCGGCGGACGGCGTGACCCCGGCCGGCCAGGCCTACACGTACTCGGCCAACGACGTGAGCGTCGGCGACGTGGACGGCGACGGCCAGTACGAGTACGTCGTCAAGTGGGACCCGTCCAACTCCAAGGACGTCTCCCAGGTCGGCTACACGGGCCCACGTCTACATCGACACGTACCGGTTCGACGGCACCCTGCTCCACCGCATCGACCTCGGCGTCAACATCCGCGCCGGCGCGCACTACACCCAGTTCCTGGTCTACGACTTCGACGGCGACGGCCGCTCGGAGATGATGTTCAAGACAGCGCCGGGCACGAAGATCATCCGGTACCGCCGGACGGCAGCGTGGGTCCGAGCGGTACATCACGATGCCGCGCGAGGACGTCCAGCGCCGGCTACTAGCACACCGACGACTACCGCCTGAGCGCCGCGGGCTACTACGAGCACCTCGTCAAGATGTTCAAGGGCTGGCACACCCACCCCGAGGTGGTCGCCGGGCACTGGCCCGCGACGCTGGAGCAGGCCTTCGGCATCGAGCCGAGTACACCTACCCGCTGTCCGACGCCGACGCCCGGCGCTGGTGGACTACTTCATCGACGTCTACGCGCCCAGCCGCAGCGCCAGCAACCAGCTCCGCAAGTTCGAGGGCTTCATCGTCGACGGCCCGGAGTACCTGACCGTCTTCGACGGCGCGACGGGCCGGGAGCTGCAGACGGTCCGACTACAAGCCCGGCCGGACGACGACGGCCTGCTGTGGGGCGACTACGCGATGGGCCGGATCGAGCCGGGCAACCGGGTGGACCGGTTCCTGGCCGGGGTGGCCTACCTGGACGGCAAGCGCCCGTCGGCGATCTTCGCCCGCGGCTACTACACCCGCACCACGCTGGTCGCCTACGACTGGGACGGCAGAGGCTCGCGCGAGCGCTGGTACGTCGACAGCGGCTGCGGTGCCGATGACCAACCCGTTCAACGACTCCCCGCACGGCCGCGACGGCACCGACCCGCGAGTTCGGGACGCTCACCACGCAGGGCGCGCACTCGCTCAGCGTCGGCGACGTGGACGGCGACGGCAAGCAGGAGATCGTCTACGGCTCGCCACCATCGACGACAACGGCAGCCTGCTGCTACAGCTCGTTCGGCGTGATGCCGCCGGGCAGCGCCAACCCCGGTGCGGCGGCACGGCTCGGCCACGGCGACGCGCTGCACGTGACCGACATCGACCCGAACCGCCCCGGCCTGGAGATCTACATGGTGCACGAGGGCGCCACGTCGGCCCCGTACGGCTACGCGATGCGCGACGCGTCCACCGGCGAGGTCATCTTCGGCGCCTACTCCGGGCGTGGACACCGGCCGCGGCATGGTCGGCGACGTCCGGCCCGACGTGCCGGGCCTGGAGACCTGGGCCGCGATGCCGCCGAACAGCGCCGATCAGCCGACCTGTGGAGCCGCCGACGGCGAAGCCGGCTGGACACCGCGCATGCCCGGCACGAACATGAGCATCCGGTGGGCCGGCGACATGACCACCCAGCTCGTCCACGGCAGCGATCGACGTCACGCCCGACCATCGACGACTGGCGGCGCGGCATCCTGCTCACCGCCGACGGCACCCGGACCAACAACTGCACCAAGGGCAACCCGTCCCTGGTCGCCGACGTCTTCGGCGACTGGCGCGAGGAACTGCTGGTGCGCACGGTGGACAGCACCGCGATGCGGATCTACCTCAGCACCGAGGTGACCGAACCACAAGATGTACACGCTCATGCACGACCCGCAGTACCGGGCCGAGGTCGCGCGCCAGCAGACCGGCTACAACCAGCCGGCGTACCCCGGCTTCTACCTGGCCTCGGACACGGACTGGGCCAAGGTGCCCCGGCCGTGACGCGCCGACCCGCTGGACTCGCACTGGACGCGCCCTAGAGTTCGGCGGGTTTGGGACCGTCGTGCGAGGAGTGGGGGCGCTGGGTGGAGCCGGGTTTGGTGGGTCGGGCAATCGGGCTGTTCGCGGTGACCAACGTGGACGATCTGCTGCTCCTGGCGCTGTTCTTCGCCCAGACCGCCGGGCGGCGCGGCGGCGGTCGGTGCGTGGTACTCGGCCAGTACCTGGGGTTTCTCGGGATTCTGGCGGTGGCCGTCGCGGGCGCGGTGGGCGCGAGCCTGCTGCCCGCGACGGTGCGGCCCTACCTCGGGCTGCTCCCGTTGGCGATCGGCATCCGTGCCGGCTGGAATGCCTGGCGGGGGCGGAACGACGAGGACGACGAGCCGACCGTCGGGCCCGGGGCGCTGGCCGTGGCCGCGGTGACCTTCGCGAACGGTGGCGACAACATCGGCGTCTACGTACCGGTGTTCGCGGAGTCCGGCACCGGCGCGATGGTGACGTACCTGGTGGTGTTCTTGCTGCTGGTGGGCGTGTGGTGCGCGGCGGGGCGCTACTTCGCTACCCGTCCGGTGGTCGCCAGGGCGCTGGCTCGCTGGGGTCACGTGCTGCTGCCGGTGGTCCTGATCGGCATCGGCGTCGCGATCCTCGTCGAGGGCCTCTGATCGTCAGAGCTGCTTTCGCCAGGCGCCGATGGTGCCGGCCGGGACGTAGCCGAGGGTCTCGTTGACGGTGATCATCGGCGCGTTGTCCTCGGCGTTCAGCGTGTCGAGGTGTGTGACCTCGGGAAACGCCGCGGCGAGCGCACGGTGATTGGCGATCTTGATCAGCGTGCCCAGCCGGTGGCCGCGATGCTCGGCGAGCACGAGCGTGAACCGCTGGAACACCTTGCCTGGCGCTCCGATCGGCACACCGATGTCAGTGAACGCGACCAGCCGGCCGGTGGCCTCGTGCACCGCGCCCGTGACGAGGAACGTGCGGTTCTGCTTGGCGGCGAGGGTTTCCTGCTCGCGCACGCGCGCCGTGTCCCAGACCTGTTCCTGCTGCTCGAGGCCGCCCTGCGGCGCATCGGTGGACATCCGCCGGCCCAGCTCGGCGCGGTCGTCCACGAACTCATCCGGGCAGCGATCGCGCCAGCCGACCAGCCGGTAGCCCGCCCAGTGCGGCGCGCACGCCGCCTCCAGCGCATCGAGGCGCTCCTCGTCCAGCGGCAGATCCAGGTCCATCCTGACCTTGGCCTGCGCGCGCGTAGCCCCGCCGCAGCGCGAACGCGCGTCCCGGCGACCGGCCGGCGATCGTGGCGGGCTCCTCCAGCCGGACCAGCGCAATCGACCGGCCGTGCATCCGAGCCCGCCGTTCGGTGGCATCGAGCAGGGCGGAGCCGACGCCGCGACGACGATGGTCGGGACGCACGTTGAGGATGACGAGCGCGGTGCCGGCGTTGTCCCGCAGTGGCAGTTCGATCCGCGCCGCGCCCACGGTGGTCCCGGCCTCGTCGATCGCCACCAGGTGCTCCAGCCGGAACGCGTCCCCCGGATCCAGCGCGCGGGCGTGCAGCTCGCCGAGTTGCCAGCCCGGCTGGCCAGGCCAGTCAGAGACATGGCATTCATCCGTCACGTCGAACCACGCGCGAAACGCGGTCTCGTCAGCCGGATCGATCAGCTGCGTACGCATGCTGACAGCATCCCCCGTAAGGTGCCGGCATGTCCGAGCCTGCTGACGCCGTAGCCCTGATCGACCGATTCGTCGCCGCCTGGCTGCGCGGTGACCTTGCCGCGGTGACGGACTGCCTCGCCGCCGACGTCGTGTACTCCGACACCGGCCGGAAGGGCGTCGCGTCGACCTACCGCGGCCGCGACGAGGTGGCCGCCGCGTTCGCGGACCAGCTCGGCGACGACCCCGATCTGACCCTCGGGGCCGTCATCGCGACGGGCGACCGGGCCTACTGCGAGTGGGTCTACGCGGGCGCGGCGGACGGCACGACGCTGCGCGGGATCGATGTCTACACGCTGAAGGCCGGCAAGATCGCCGCCAAGGACGTCTTCGCCAAGGTCACCTGACTCGACAGCGGCCGGCTCCTGGTCGTATACCGTCCGGGCGTGACGGGGATGAGTTTGAAGGACGTTCTGCGCCAGCGCTGGCTGTGGATTGCTGCGGTACTCGTGGTGGGGGCAGTTGCCGCCGGAGTGCTCGTGGCGGTCGACTGGGGCGGCGACGATCCGCCGGCGGCGGGCAGCGGCAACGATCCTGAGAAGCCACTCGCTCTCGCCAAGCGCACGCAGGTGGCATACCTGCAGGGCAACGTCCTGTCCGTCTACGACGGCAAGGTGTCCCACCAGGCGCACACGGTCGAGCAGGGCCGGGTGCGGTGGATCGACTGGTCGGCTGATCACTCGACCCTGTACGGCGCGGACGACCAGAAGCTGTTCAGCTGGTCAGGGCCAGGCAAGCAGCCGGTCGAGGCGCAGTGCGACTGGTGCGCCGACGAGAACAGCTCGCCGGCCCTCCTGACCACCGATTCCGGCGAGGACGATCTCGTGCTGCGGATCACGCCGGAGGGCGAGCTCACCAAGTACAACGCCCACACGTTCGAGAAAATCGGCTCTGTCAGGCCCGTCTTCCCGCGCGACGCGGTGGGCAGCAAGAGCCTGCACGGTGTCGTCGGTGGTCGAGCGATCGTGCACGAAACCGGTGGGGCGCACGCCTTGGAGCGGTTGTGGCTGGTCAACCCCGCGTCGGGCGAGGTCAGCAAGCCGTACACCGTTCGGGGTTACGTGCAGGGAGCCGTCGCCGTCAACGCTGCTCGCGACCGGTTCGCCGCGATCGCCAGCTGGAGCGGGCCGTGCGGCCAGCCGGATGGTGTGCACGTCCTGGACAAGGACCTCGGCAAGATCGCCACGCCACCCTGCCGGCCGGGCTCATGTTCGACGAGCTGTTCTTCAACGGCGACACCCTCTACGCCACGATGTCCCGGTTCACGATCGCCGAAGGCGAGGGCTGCCGGCGGACCACGGGCGCCGGGATCTGGCGCTTCAAGGACAACGCCTGGAGCCAGGTCGAAGCCGACGTCGACAACGCGCGGCCGTTCGAAGGCCGAGCCGAGGCGCCTAAGACTGGCTGGTTCGTGGCGAAGGGGGGCGAGGCGGCCTTCCAACCGCCGGCGGCGACGGATCCCGTCCAGGGCGAACTCGGCACGGTGAGCGGGTTCATGTGGTCCACCCCGACGCGCGCCGAGCTCGACCTGACGAAGTAGCGCTGGTGGCCGGGGCGGGGCGGGGCTCTCTGAGGGCTTGGCGGTGCGGCCGCTCTTTTGACCTCCGCACGGCATCAGGCACGGTGTGCGCCGGGCCTGCACCCGTCTGCGTCCTCAGGCCGGGTAGGGCACGGCTTCGCGTGCCGACCGGAGCGCGCCCGCCCACCACGCCAGCTGGTCGAGCAGCGTCTTGGCGTACCCGGAGGACTGCGAGTCGAGCGGCCGACCGTCCTGCCATGCCGTGAAGTAGTTCGGGAAGGCCAGACCGTCGCGGATGGTCACGGCGTGCAGTTCGGTCAGCACGTTCTCCAGGTGCAACACCGCGTGCCGGCCTCCGGCGGCGCCGCCGTAGCTGACGAACGCGACAGGCTTGGCCGTCCACTGGGTGAAGTGCCAGTCGATGGCCGCCTTCAACGACGCGGGATAGCTGTGGTTGTACTCCGGCGTGACCACGATGAACGCGTCCGCGCCCTCCAGCGCCGACGTCAGTCCGCCATCCCGGCTGGGCGGGGGTAATCGTCGCCGGCGTACTTCGGCGATGCCGCAGGCAGCGACAGCGGGATGTCGAAGTCGGCCAGATCGACGACGTCCACGTCGAAGCCACCGTGAACGTCGGCCTGTTCGGCGACCCATGAGGCCACCGCGGGGCCGAACGTCCTTCCCGAACACTTCCGACGATGATGACGAGCTTGTGTTTGTTGTCCATGCCCACCACGATCAGGCCGCGCTGTGGTGGTAGCCAGACCGCGCTCAGGCTGGCCCCCGCAGGGCCACGCTGAGCACGGACGCCCAGTGGGCGGCGCCGTAAGCTCGCGGCATGGGTACGCCGTTGGGGGATTTCATCCGGGCCAAGCGCGACAGTATCCAGCCGGAGTCGCTGGGACTGCCGGATCGTGGCCGTCGCCGGTCACCGGGCCTACGACGCTCGGATCTGGCCGCGCGGGCCGGGATCAGCGTCGAATACCTGACCCGCATCGAGCAGGGCCGGGACCGCAATCCGTCGGTGGCGGTGGTGAACGCGCTTGCCGATGCGCTCAGCCTCGACCGTTTCGGAGCGCAACGCACCTGCGCTACCTCGCGAAGATCACCGGCGGTGAATGCTCCGCTCACGTCCAGCCCGCACCACCGCGCCGTGACGTCCGACCGTCCGTCCTGGAGACACTCCGCCTCGTCGAACCGGGCATCGCGATGGTGACCAACCGACTGGGCGACGTCCTCGCCCACACCAGCGGCTTCGAGTCAGTGATGAGCGGAACCGGACTGCTCGATGCGGACATCCCGAACCTCACCCGTACGTCTTCACCGACCCCCGCGCCCGGACGTTCTTCGCCGACTGGGACGACGTCGCGGACGAGCAGGCGTTCGACCTGTGGCTCGGACCATCTGTCGAGAACTCCGAGTGGCTCACCGCGGAACTCGCGCCGATCGCCGGCTCCGACTTCACCCGACGCCTGAACAGCCACGTGGTTCCGCCACGTGGGGTTCTGCGGCTCAACCACCCAGCGGGACCTGAGCTTCAGTTGCTCCGCGAAACGCTCGAATTCTCCGCGGACGCCCAACAACTGGTCGTCTTCCTCCCCGCGGACGAACAGACGGCCCAGGCCGTCGACCAGCTCCGCCGCTCGCCGCACAGCCGGCTCCGAGCCATCTCATGACACGGCCAGCTTCCGTGACAGACGAGTCGAAATCGCTGGCCATGACACACGCCGCTAGCTTTGTCCTGCGATCGATCCCAACATCGCGCCACTCATCTTGCTGCATGGCTCCGATGGCGACGAGACAGATCTACTGCCCCTGGCCGAGGCGCTTGCACCGGGGCAGCGAAGCCGGTGTCCGCGGCGCGGTTGCTCTGGACACCGGCTACGCCTTTCTTCGTCGCCTTCCAGATCGTCGGTGGATGAGGCGGATGTCGCGGCCAGGGTGCCGGTGCTGACGGAGTTCATCCAGAGGTCCTGCACGGAGCACGGGTTCACCAGAAAGCCCCTGGCCGTGGGCTTCTCCAACGGTGCGATCATGGCCGCGGCCCTGCTGTTGAGCCGTCCCGATCTGCTCGCTGGGGCGATCCTGTTCCGGCCACTCTCCCCGTTCACCGATGACCTTCCCCGCCGGGTGGACCGGACGCCCGTCCTGATCGTCGATGGTGCGAAAGACGACCGCAGATCGTCTGGCGACGGTCGACATCTGGCGACGCGGCTGCGCCGCGCGGGCGCGCTGGTCATCCACCACCTGTTGCCAGTGGGCCACGCGCTCACCGATGAGGACTTGGGCATCGGCACGCGAATGGCTTCGGGCGCTCAAGCTGGACTAGAGGGAAACGACGAACGCCAGCCGGGGCGGAGGTGAGGTTCTGACTGGCGTTCGCATGTGGAGCGGGAGGGCCTCCGCTGCGGCTGGCTGCGCTGACGCCCGTCTCACGCGTACGGCCCACGCTGCACGAACAACAGCGTGGGCCGTACGGCGTCGAAGAATGGGTCAGTTGGAGTTGGTGAAGCGGGTGCGTCGCTGACGGGCGACCAGGAGTGCCGCCGCTCCGGCGACCAGCAGGCCCATGCCCGCCATGAAGACCACCCTCACGTCGGAGCCGGTGAGCGGTAGGGCACCGGCACCCGCGACCGGGCGCATGGCTGGATGCGGAGGTGGTGGGGCTCACCGTGGCCGCATCGCTCGGGCTGACCGTCGTGCTCGGGCGGGGAGACAACGTTGCTGAGGGAGTCGGCGACGGGGCGTCGCTGGCACTCGGGGACGGTGTTGGCAGGGGCGGCTCGCCGTTGCGCTCGACCTCGAAGGTGAGGCTGTCTGGCTTCGCTGTGATGTTGATCTGGGCATTGAAGATTCTGGTCGTCTTCCAGCCCGCGGGAGGCGTGAGCTTCACGGCGTAGCGGCCGACCTGCGTGCCCTTCAGCTCTGCGTTTCCGGCGGCGTTGCTGGTGACCCGCGCCGAGGCGTTGTCGGGACTGTTGGAGAGCTCGGTGAACTGGACGGCGGCGCCAGCGACACCGTCGTGGGTCTTGGCGTCGACGACGCGGACCGTGTAATTACCAACTTGGCCCGGCACCCGCATGCTGCGGTAGGCGACGTTGTTGGCCATGTTCTTGTCCTTGTTCTCCGCGGCGAAGAAATAGAGAACCTGGACGTACCCATCGGCGAGCGCACTCTCCGGGATGGTGCCGGTGCGGGTCAGGACCTTCGATTCCCCGATCGCGAGGTCGAACTTGGTGCCGTCGTCGAGGGCGGGCGACGTCCAGATCAGGTCGTTCTCTCCCCATTCCGTCCGCACCGACACGTCCTTGGCGGTCCCGGTGCCGTCGTTGGAGACGGTGACCGTGACGGTCACCGTGTCGCCGACCTTGCCGGTCTCCTGGCTGAACGCGATGGCCGTCTTGACGTCGGGCTGGGCCTCCTCCGCATGCACCGGCGAGCTGACCGCCATGGCCGCCAGTCCAGCGGCTACGGCCAGCGCCGCTCCGGTCAATGTGCGAAGTAACATCCACTGCTCCTGTAATCGACGACAAACCAGTGCAGCGTAAAGGCACAGGTCAAGCCCGTTGCAGCCCGTCCGCAAGGGCCGTACCCGGCGCGCCACACGGCGACCGTTCGTCGTGTGGAAAGCACTCCCAACGCGGTCGGGCATGATGCAGCGGTGCTTGTGCGGCAGCGTGTCATCGGCGACATGCCAGAGTGTGTGCGGTCGTTGAAGGCCGTGCACTTGGCTGACGGTTATCCGATGCACTGGCCAACAGATCCCGCGCAATGGCTCAGCCCTACGGGGTGGCTTTCCGCCTGGGTCGCCGAGGCTGACGGGATCATCACCGGGCATGTCTGCGTGGTGGGCGGCGTCGACGATCCGGTGGTGGCATCTGCCGCTGGTGTGCAGTCGAATCGCCTAGCGACCGTGTCCCGGCTCTTCGTCGCTCCGGCCGGGCGCGGCCGAAGGCTGGGGGCGTCCATGCTGGCCGCGGCATCCAGCTATGCCTCGGCGTTGGGGCTTCAGTTGATGCTCGACGTTGTCGACGACGGGGGCCCGGCTGTTGCGCTCTACGAGCGGCTCGGTTGCGCCTAGTAGACCGGCGGCTCGCCGACTGGACGACGCAGGAAGGGGATCGGCTCCATGTGCGCATTTACCTCGGACCGCCCGCTAGGGCCTGCCGTAATGGCACGTTAATGGCGCGGAGATCTCGGGAAGTCGGTTGCCGCGTGGCGGATGATGCTCGTGATGCGAAGAACACAAGCTGAACGCGACCAAGCCAATCTCCTGCGGCGCCTCGAGGTCTTGAAGCTGCCCGTCGTGCCGTTGGAACGACATGGTTTTCTGACGTCCTCAGACCGCGGCGGGGACGCAGCCGCGAGCCCGAGGCGGTGGGAGTCGGGCCGGATGGCACGGCGTTCGCTGTCTGGCCACACCGGGAGAGACTCCCGGCGCAAGCAGGTGACGTGGCACCTCGGTGGCAAGGGACCGGTCGTCGGTGCCCTCGATGTGGAGACGGACCTCCGCGTGTCGTTCGTGCAACCACTGCCTGAGGGACGCGTCCTGTTGGCGGCGGCGCGTGCTGGACATGGCGGGCTCAACGGCGAGGTATGGACCCGCGACGGCGATCTAGAGCACCAGGGCCACCTCGGGGATGCCATCGAGGAACTCCTGACGACGGCCTCCGGCAAGGTGTGGGCCGGATACTTCGATGAAGCGATGGGCGGAAGCGGCCCAGAGGGGCATGGCCTTGCCCGCTTCAACCACGATCTGACCGTTGACTGGCTCTACCCGCGAGATGCCGGGCTCCCGTACATCTGCGACTGCTACACGCTCAACCTTGACGGCGAGACCGCCCACTTTCTGCCCGTACACGGACTTTCACATTCTGTCGGCGTCAGGTGACGAGGTCACGGACTGGGGGGCGTCTACCTATAAGTCCGCGGACAACATGCTGGTCAGGGGCGCAGACCGTGCGCTACTGGGTGGCTGGGGCACTGAGTACGACCTCATGACGCTGGTGCGTATCGGCAAAGACGGTGTGCAACGCGTGGGCGGGCAGTGCCGCATCGTTATGCCCGACGGCATGGAAACACAACGGCTGCGCTACGCCTGCCGAGGCAGTGACCTACATGCCTTCACCCAAGGGGAACGTGGTACCGCACCAGCCTTGACGCGCTGAGCGTGGTGGCTGGCTCCGCTGACGCGTGATGGTGGGAGTCGTGCGTGGCCAGCTCATGGGAGCTGAACGGCTGGAGCGCGAGCCATTCTGAGTGCCTAGAGAAGCGAAAGGCTGGTCGGGGCATGTGCCCTGACCAGCCTCTTTGTCGTGGAGCGGGTGACGGGAATCGAACCCGCACTGTCAGCTTGGGAAGCTGATGTTCTACCATTGAACTACACCCGCGTGCGCCTGCTTGCCCGGCGCTGAGCACACTCTACTAGGTCTGCATCGCGGTGTTGAGGGGCATCGCCCAACCACGCCGACGCTCCAGTTCAGGGCGTCTTGGCCGACCGCCGGCTCGTCGCGCCGTTCCCCTCAGCCGTCACGCCGTTCGCCTCGGGCTCCCCGCCGTTCGTCTCGGCGCCAGCCGAAGCCGCAGCGCCCGCCTCAGCAGAACTGCCAACCCCGTCCGAGCTCCGACCCGCGCCAGCACCATTCCCCGCGTGCCCCGCCAGCCCCGTCCGAACCCCGGACCGCCTCCGCGCCAGCCCCGTCCGGCGGAGCTCGCCAGCCCCGTCCGCACCCCGTCACGGCGCCCTCCGCGCCGGCACCCACTCGCCGTTGCGCAGCCCGTCGTTCCTGCCCGGGCGGCGTCCCGACGACAGCGGACAACACGTCGTCCAGGCTGACCACGCCGAGCGGGCTCGTACCGTCGCTGACCAGCACCAGGTGCGACCGGTCCCGCCGCATCAGCAGCAGCAGGTCGGCCAGCGAGGTGTCCGGCCCGACCACGCTCAGCGGCCGGATCGACGTCCGCGGCAACGGTGCCTCGCGCTCGGAGTCCGATGCCCCGAGGAAGTCCTTGACGTGCACGAACCCGAGGATCGCGCGGGTCCGCCGATCCACCACCGGGAACCGCGAGCGGCCGGTGCGCGTCGCGAGCGCCTCCAGCACGGCGGGCGTGACGTCGTCGGTGATCGTGTAGACCTGCGCCCAGGGGGCGAGCACCGAGCCGGCGGTGCGCTCGGTCAGGGTCAGGGCGCCGGTGATGCGCTGGTGATCCTCGGCGTCGAGCAGGCCCTCGGTGCGGGACTCGGCGACCAGGCTGGCCAGCTCGTCGGCCGTGTAGACCGTCTTCACGCTCTCCGCCGACTCGATGTGCACCAGCCGCAGCAGCTGCCGCGACACCCATTTCAGCGCGATGAGCAGCGGCTTCGTCGCCTGCGAGAACCACAGCATCGGCGGCCCGAGCCAGAGCACGACCCGTTCCGGGCCGGCCAGCGCGATGTTCTTCGGCACCATCTCGCCGACCACGGTGTGCAGGAAAACGACGATGCCCAGGGCCAGCACGAACGCCACCGGGTGCAGGAGCCCTTCCGGGATCCCGACGGCGGCGAACGGCCCTTCGAGCAGGTGCGCGAGGGTCGGTTCGGCGATCGCACCGAGCAGCAGCGAGCAGAGCGTGATGCCGAGCTGCGCACCGGCGATCATCAGCGGGATCTGGCTCATGGCCCGCAACGCGAGCGAGGCCTTGCGCGAGCCCTCCTGCGCGAGCGGCTCGATCTGGGTCCGCCTGGCCGCGATCAGGGAGAACTCGGCGCCGACGAAGAACCCGTTGCCGAGCAGCAGGAACACCGTGGCGAGCAGCGAGAAGAACGTCATCGCGCGTCCCCTCCGGGCCGGAAGCGCCAGTATCAGCGAGGCGTCGACCGACACCTGCTCGGCCCGGACGTACTCGGCCGGCGGCGTCCACTCCTCCGGCGGGCGCACCTCGACGAGCTCCACCCGCCGCCGCTCCACCGACTTCACGGTGAACCGCCAGCCCTGGTACTCGTCGATCTCGCCCTCGCTCGGGATGTGCCCGAGCTGCGCCATCAGGAACCCCGCGAGCGTCTCGTACGGCCCCTCCGGCATCCGGAACCCGGTCTGTTCGAGCAGCTCGTCCTCGCGGAGCATGCCGGCGACGGTGCGGGTGAGGTCGCTGGTGGGCGCGGTCACGGTGGCCGCGTCGGTGGTGTCCCGGGGCGGGTCGTACTCGTCGTCGATCTCGCCGACCAGCTCCTCGGCCAGGTCCTCGGCGGTGACGATGCCGTCGGTGCCGCCGTACTCGTCCACGACGATCGCCAGCTCGGCGTCGAACTCCTTGAGCGCGTCCAGCACGGAATCCAGATCGAGGCTCTCGGGGACCAGCACGGGCTCGCGCGCTACGGAGCGCACCGGCGTCGAGTCGCGCGCGTCCACCGGCACCGAGAGCGCGTCGGTCACGCTCGCGACGCCGACGACCTGGTCGAGCGTGTCGAGGTAGATCGGGAAGCGGGTGTGGCCGGTCTCGCGCGCCAGGCGGAGCAGGTCACCCACGGTGGCGGCCGCGTCGAGCGCGACCACGTCGACCCGGGGCGTCATCGCCTCGGCGGCGCGCTTCTCGCCGAACCGGATCGTGCGCTGCAGCAGCCGGGCGGTCTCCGCCGGGAGCGCGCCGGCCCGGGCCGAGATCGCGGCGAGCAGGCCGAGCTCCTCGGGCGACCGTGCGGAGGCCAGCTCTTCCTGGGGTTCGATGCCGAGCCGGCGCACCACCCAGTTGGCGCTGCCGTTGAGGGCCTTGATGATCACCGCGAACGCCAGCGAGAAGCCGCGCAGCAGCGGCGCCGTGAACCGGGCGATCGGCATCGGCTTGGCGAGCGCCGCGTTCTTCGGCAGCAGCTCCCCGAAGAGCATGGAGAGCAGCGTGGCGATGGTGAGCGCGACCGCCAGGGAGATCCCGTCGGAGTACGCGTCGAGCGCCGGCGCCGCCTCGAAGGCCGGCTCCAGCAGGTGCGCGATCGCGGGTTCGGCGATGTAACCGGTGAGCAGCGCGGTCACCGTGATGCCGAACTGCGCGCCGGACAGCTGGAACGAGAGCGACCGCAGCGCGGCCAGGACGGCACGTGCCTTGCGGTCGCCCGCGGCGGCCTGCTGCTCGACGAGCGCACGGTCGACGGTCACCAGGGAGAACTCGGCCGCGACGAAGAACGCGTTGCCGATGGTCAACAGCACGAACACGACCAGCGGTAGCCAGACGTCGATGACCGGTCACCCCCGCCGGGAGCGACTATGTCGAGACTTCACAAGGAGTAATGGTACGGGCGGCGTCACCCCGACGCGCGCCCGCACGCCATCTACTCTGCGGGCCTGACGGATCGCAGCAGTACCTGGGACACGTCCAGCACCTCGACGGACTCCGGAGCGTCTCCGCTGGCCTTACGCGTAGTGACGCCGTCGGAGATCATCGTGAGGCAGAACGGGCAGCCGATCGCCACGATGTCCGGTTTGGTGGCCAGCGCCTCGTCGGTGCGCTCGGTGTTGATCCGCTTGCCGATCCGCTCCTCCATGTACATCCGCGCACCGCCGGCGCCGCAGCAGAACGACCGCTCGGCGAAGCGTGGCATCTCGGTGTACGTGGTGCCGGGGAGCTCCTTGAGCACCTCGCGCGGCGGCGTGAACACCTTGTTGTGCCGACCCAGGTAGCAGGGGTCGTGGTAGGTGAGGTTCGCCTCCAGCGGCGTCACCGGGATCAGCTTGCCGTCGCTGACCAGCGAGGAGAGTAGCTGGGTGTGGTGGATCACCTCGTACTCGCCACCGAGCTGCGGGTACTCGTTGGAGATCGTGTTGAAGCAGTGCGCGCAGGTGGCGACGATCTTCTTGGACGGCCGGTCGCCGAACGCGGCGTTCAGCGTCTCCACGTTCTGCTGGGCAAGCATCTGGAAGACGAACTCGTTGCCGATCCGGCGGGCCGGGTCGCCAGTGCAGGTCTCGCCGGTGCCGAGGATGGCGAACTCGACGCCCGCGGTGTGCAGCAGCTCGGCGACGGCCCTGGTGACCTTCTTGGCCCGGTCCTCCAGCGCGCCGGCGCAGCCGACCCAGAACAGGTACTCCACGTCGGCCGGGATCTCGCCGGTGACCTTGCGGACCTCGAAGTCGAGCCCCTTGGTCCAGTCCTCGCGGTCGTTGGGGTTCTGGCCCCACGGGTTGCCCTTGTTCTCCAGGTTCCGCAGCATCACGCCGGCCTCGGACGGGAACGAGGACTCGATCAGCACCTGGTAGCGGCGCATGTCGACGATGTGGTCGATGTGCTCGATGTCCACGGGGCACTGCTCGACGCAGGCGCCGCAGGTGGTGCATGACCAGAGCACGTCCGGGTCGATGACGCCGTTCACCTCGGGACCGCCGACCAGCGGACGCTCGGCCTCGGCCAGCGCGGCGGCCGGCACGTTCGCGAGCTGCTCCGGCGTGGCCTGCTCCTCGCCCATCATGTTCTTGCCGCCGCCGGCGAGCAGGTACGGCGCCTTGGCGTAGTAGTGGTCGCGCAGGCTCAGGATCAGCAGCTTCGGCGAGAGCGGCTTGCCGGTGTTCCAGGCCGGGCACTGGCTCTGGCAGCGGCCGCACTCGGTACAGGTGGTGAAGTCGAGGACGCCCTTCCAGGAGAAGTGCTCGGCCTGGCTGACGCCGAACGTGTCCTTCTCCGGGTCGGCCTGCTCGAAGTCGAGCGGCTTGCCGTCGCTCATCATCGGGCGGAGCGCGCCGAGCGCCGGTGCGCCGGCGGCGTTGCGCTTGAAGAAGATGTTGAAGAACGCGCTGAAGCGGTGCCAGGCCACGCCCATCGTGATGTTGAGCGCGATCACGATCGCCCAGGTCATCGAGACGATGATCTTGACCATCGCCACGATGCTGATCGCGTCGTCGCTGGCCGGCAGCACGTTGCCGAGCGCGTGGCTCAGCGGCGCGGCCCAGACCGGGTAGGGCAGGGCGTCGGTGGCGGCCTTGAAACCGCGGATCAGGAACCCGAGCACCAGCACGAGCAGGACGACCCACTCGACGAAGTACCCCTGCCACATGGTCGAGCCGGTGAAGCGCGACTTGATGGCCGGGTCACGGGACGGCCGGTTCTTCAGGCGTACCCACATCAGGTACAGGATCGCCGGGATGCCCAGGATGCCGATGATCTCGGTGAGCAGCCCGAACACCGTCCAGTGGCCGATGATCGGCAGCTCGGCGTGCGGGTCGAACACCTCGAAGTACGCGCCCAGCACGAGCGAGGAGAGCGTGACGAAGCCGACCATGACGAACCAGTGCGCGAGGCCGACCGACGTCCACTTGAGCATCCGGGTGTGACCGACGGTCTCCCGGAGCATGGTGGCGAACCGGGTGCCCTTGGCGTCGGTACGGGTCGGGTCGGCGGCGCCGAGCCGGATGGTGCGGACCATCCTGGCGACGGTGCGCGCGACCAGCGCGACCGCTACCAGGGTGATCACGACCGAGACGGTCGCGGTGACGATCTGCACGGCTTCCATGCGGAGCGGTCCTCCTGCGCTGTTCGGGTGTGCCATGAGGACCACACCCAGCTCGTCCGGTGAGCCTACTTCGCTTGTGACTCACCAGTAACGTGATGCCGCTCTCACCGGTTCGGCGCGTCGGCGGTGTCTTTACACCACCTTGCGCTGCACGAACTGTCGAGCGCCCGCGCGCCGCGATGAGCTGGACCACGCCGACCACCGCACCGCTGAGCAGCGCCCAGGCGAGCGCCTCGCGCCAGGTGAGCTCGGGGTCCTGGGCGTTGGTCGGCGGGTGGTTGCCGGTGGCGGCCTTCCAGGTGCCGTCCAGGACCTTCTTGGTGACCAGCGTCGCCGCGCCCACCGCGACCCCGCCGACCACTTTCAGTGCCAGTGCCTCTGAGGCGTTCGACATGCTCGTTACTCCTTAGTCCTGACGGCGGGCACCACTCTGCCCGATCCGGAAGCCGCCGCCGTGCGGCGAAGCCTTGGTGTTGCCCGCCAGCGCAGCCGTCAACCACGCGGCGGTCGTGAGCCTGGCCACAGTCGCGGCGACAGAGCGCAAGCGCGAGCCGGCGAGCGCGAGGTGCCGAACGATGACGTCCGCAGAGGTAACGATCGGGGAGTGGGCGACACGATGTAACTTGCGTATAGCAGCATTCCGCTTACACCCTTCGGAGCTCTTGTGCGCTATCCCATGTCCTCGCGGCGGTCGTCACGCCGTTGTGGCGGCCGGCAGGTCGCCGCCGTCCAGCTGGCCACCGCTGCGCCGTTACGCGGCGCTGCCGCTGCTGAACGGTCGTTTCGCGCCGCCAGCGAGGTCAGCCTCAGATCACCAAGGACCGCCGGGCGCGTCCGCACGGTCGGGCACCAGCCGGGCCGTCCGCTCCGCCGCGCCGGGGCATCGCCGCGAAGGCCAAGGCCGGCCCGGACCAGCCGCCCGCGGCTTCCTCGGCCGGCACGCCGCCGCCTTCGGGTTACGCGACACCGGCGCCCGGCGCTGAAGACGGCGGGGATCGAGCGGACCGGCCAGGGCGACCGGATCGTCAAGTTCCAGCAGCGTGAATGGGCGGTGTCCCGGTGATCGGCGGCGACGTGGTGGTCGCCACCCGCTCGAACGGCGACGTGCTCGGCGCCACCAGCGAGGTGACCACGCAGGTCAGCCACGCCCACCGCCGCCCGCAGTCCCGCCGCGAGCGGGCCATCGCGGTGGCGCTCGACACGCGCGTCCACGAAGGTCAAGGTCGCCGGCCAAGAAGCTCGAGGCGGAGGCGGTCCGCTGGGTGTACGACCCGGCGATGATCGGGGCGCCGGGCAAGCCTGGGCCTGCGCCGGAGCGTGTGGCAGGTCGAGGTACACGCGCCACGGATCGCGAACTGCAGCACGCGGTCGTCGTCGACGGCCGCTCGGCAGCGTGTGCCTCGCCACGGACGCACCAGCACAGGGCCAGGAGCCGGCTGGTCTGCGACTACGAGAACGCCAAGCGTCACCACCGACGCCGAACTGCGACCGCGACGAACGCGGCCGCAAGGAGGGCCAGCCGGCGAAGAGCATCGACCGACGTCGAACAAGGCGTACGACTACACCAACTCGACGTACGACTTCTACCTCGACAACTTCGGTCGGGACTCGCATCGACGGCAAGGGATGCAGCTCCGCTCCTCGGTCCGGGTCTGCGTCGGCGGCGACGGCGATCCGGAAGCTGCCCGTACGCGAACGCGTACTGGACGACGGCGAGATGACGGTTACGGCGCGGGCTACGCCTCGGCCGACGACGTGGTGGGCCACGAGCTCTCCCACGGCGTCACCCAGTACACCTCGAACCTCATGTACGCGTTCCAGTCCGGTGCGATCAACGAGTCGATGTCCGACGTGTTCGGCGAGTTCATCGACCAGAAGGCAGCCCGGCCCGGTACCAAGGACGGCGCCGCGTACAACTGGCAGCTCGGCGAGGACCTGCCGGTCGGCGCGATCCGCAGACATGGCGGAGCCCACCGCTCTCGGCGACCCGGACAAGCATGATGAGCCCGAAGTACCTCGGGTACGTGGACGGCGACGGCGGCGGCTACCCGACGACAACGGCGGCGTCCACTACAACAGCGGCGTCGGCAACAAGGCGGCGCAGCTGATGACGTCCGGCACGGACGTTCCGCAACGCAAGGTGACCGGCATCGGGATCGACAAGGCCGCGCAGATCTACTACCGCACCCAGTCGCTGACTCTCGCCGGCGCGAACTACGCCGACCTCGCGATCGCGCTGGACAACGCGTGCAAGCAGCTCGCCACCGCGGGCACCGCCGGCATCACCACCGCCGACTGCGCGCAGGTCCGGAACGCCACCAAGGCGGTCGCGATGTCGTCGCCGCCGAGCGCCGCGAACGCGCAGACGCCGGTCGCGCCGGTCTGCCCGACCGGTTCGACGCCGTCGTACCTGTTCCAGGACGACCTGGAGGCCGGCGCGACGAAGTGGGTCGCGGACTCGACCTACTTCAAGCACTACGCGAACTCGGGCTACGCGCGCTCCGGCAAGGGCTCGCTCCTCGGCGTCACGCCGAACCAGCCGGGTGTCGGCAGCGTCAACGGTTCGATCACGATGGCGACGCCGATCACGGTGCCCGCCGGCCGGACCACGTACTTCTGGTTCGCCCAGTACCACCTGTTCGACTACTTCGACGGCGTTGCGTACGACATCGGCCGGGTCGAGTACAACACCGGCACCGGCTGGCAGAACGCCAGGTCGCTGTTCACCGAGAACGGGCCCAACGCTGGCGCCGTGTACCAGCGGGACAGCCGCGGCTACATCGGTAGCAGGCTCGACCTCACCAGTCTGCACGGTAAGCAGGTCCGGCTGCGGTTCGTGATCGACGGCGACCTCGGCTTCTCGAGCTTCTGGGCGATCGACGACGTCAAGGCGTACCACTGCACCGCTGACAAGGCCGGTCCGGTCCGCAACTTCAGGTTCACCGTTGACCAGAACAGCTTCGTCAGCCACTGGGAGCGTCCAGAGGTCGGCGGACCGGCGCCGATCACCGGCTACCGGTTGACCGTCAGCCCGGCCGGGGGAACCCCCTGGACAGACGACTACGTCTGGTCGGACGGACCTGATGGGCGGAGCGGTGGCTGGTCCACCGACATCACGAAGACGTACACGATCACGATGACCGCGATGTCCGGTGACGTGGCCGGGACGCCTGCGGTCATCACCATCCGACCGACCACGACCAGGGTCAAGAAGCCGACCCGGGCCGGCGGCACCGTGACCATCGCGGGCACCGTGTACGCGGGCATCCTTCCGCCGGGGGCCACGCCGCCGGCCCGGATGGCGGTGGCCGACAACGGGAGGGTCACCGTGTCCAGCCGTCCGAAGGGCACGACGAACTGGAGCTACGTCGGCGAGGCCAGCGTCGGCAAGACCGGCGTCTTCACCGTGAAGAACGTCACCAGCGCGAATCTGGAATACCAGGTCAGGTACGAAAGCGAGCGTGGCTTCCACGACTCGATTTCGACCGTGGTCTCGTAGTAGCCGACCAAGCCTGACCCTGCGGGGCCTTCCACACGTTCACGCGTGCGGGAGGCCCCGTTGGTGTTCGGCCGGTCAGCTGGGCGACGGACTCGCCGTCGGGCCGCCGGGGCTGGCTGGCGGCGTGATGACGAGCGAGTCGACCGCGTCGTCGAAGATCTGCAGATCGTCCGCGAACAGGTTCGCCGGGCCGTTGAGCGAGACCTCGTAGCTGATGTCGTTCACGACCATCCGGAAGATCAGCACGTGGCGCGGGCCGAGGTCGGTGTGGTCGGCGGTGAACTCCAGCAGCGAGCCGCGCTGGTTCTGACCGATCGACGCCTCCTTCGGCGGCCGTTCAGCGCCCGGTAGTGCTTGAACTTGTCGAAGGTGGACCAGCGCATGTTCTCGGCCTCGGCCAGTCTGGAGCGCGTCCAGGCCCTTCGCCGGGTGCACGTAGACGTAGAGGTTGTTGGTGCCGTTGATCGCCACGTTGTCGGTGCGGCCGGCGCCGGCCAGCTCGTTGAAGCGGGTGGTGGGGCTGTCCGGCAGCTCCTTGTACGACCACGCGACCGGCACCCGGAGCCGGAAGCCGCGGGTCGGGTGCACGAAGACCTCGCTGGTCAGCGGGGCGGTCCGGGCTGGGGGGCCGGCTGGGAGTGGGCGCCGTGGTCTGGCCGTCGCGCTCGTTCCGCTTCTCGTACTCCCGCACCGCGACCACGGCGCCGCCGCGACCAGCGCGGCGACCAGCAGGACGCCCATCGCCGTGAGGAACCGGTGCCGGCGGCGTTGCGCGGCGGTGCGGCCGGCCCGGCACTCAGGTGGGTCGAGTCCGCGTCGACGGCCGGTGCGTGCTGACTCGCCGTGGCCCTGGGTGGCGGAACCGGCGAAGGCGGCACCGGTGAAGGCCCCGGCCGGGCTCACCGGCGGAGCGGGCGCGGGCTGGGCGCGGTGCCGGTGAACGTCTCGGCACCGGCCGGGCTGATCGGCTTGGGATCGGAGTTCGGCCTGGTCACCGGCGAGGTCCGGTGCGCGGCGGAGCCAGCGGCGGGGCGCCCCAGCCGACGGTGGATTCGACCTGCTCGCCGGCGGCCACCCGGCCCAGCGCCGCGCGTGCCTTGGCGCTGGTCCAGCGGGCCGTCTGATCCTTCTCCAACAGCCCGTAGAGCACGGGGGTGAGCAGGCCGGCGTTGCGTGCGGGCGGCACGGGCTCGACCGTGATCGCGGCGATGATCGCGAACTGCTCCGGACGGGCGAACGGCGGCTTGCCCTCGGTCGCCGCGTAGAGCGTGCAGCCCAGCGACCACAGGTCACTCGCGGGGCCGACGGTTCCGCCGGTGAGCCGCTCGGGCGCCAGGTAGGCGGGGGAACCGACCAGCTGGCCGGTGCGGGTGAGCGAGCTGTCGCCGGCCACGGAGGCCACGCCGAAGTCGGTGAGCACCGTGCGGTCCTCGTCGGCGATCAGCACGTTGGCCGGCTTCACGTCGCGGTGCAGCACGCCGGCCGCGTGGGCGGCGTCCAGCGCGTCCAGCAGCTGCAGGCCGATGTACGCCACCCGGATCGGGTCGAGTGGCCCCTCCTCGCGCAGCACCGCCGCCAGGTCCCTCGCGTTGACCAGCTCCATCACGATCCAGACCCGGCCGCTCTCCGGAATCACGTCGTAGACGCCGACGACCGCCGGGTGGTGCAGCCGTGCTGTGGCACGGGCCTCGCGGAGGTACCGCTCGCGGAGCAGCTCCGCCTCGGCGTCCGGCAGGCCCGGCGCGATCGTCACCTCTTTGACCGCGACCTGTCGGCGGAGGACCTCGTCCCAGCCGCGCCAGACCGTACCCATACCTCCGGAACCGAGGTGGCTGTCCAGCCGGTAGCGACCGGCGACCACCTGGCTCTCCGCAGACCCCGTGTGCACGATGGCCAGGCTAGAGGGTGGGTAGCCGGGTCGGGACGGGCCGCAGGCAGTTGTCGTGCATCTGTCACTTCGCGGAGTCGGCGGGCGCCGAAATACCACGCTGCGTGCCCACATGATGAGCAGGCGGGCATGGTCCGTCACGTTCGGTGCGCGGACCGCGCCCGCGGCCGAGCTACCGGCTTGCGGTGACTCGGCCGTCGGCGCGACGGTGTTGGCCGGCGGCGTGGCCTGGCGAGCGGCGGTGGCCTGGCGCGGGGCCGGCGACCCGCGACCCGGCGCCGTGCGGTGTCTTGCCCCACGGCTTGTAGACCGACAGCACCGTGGCGACCGTGAGCACGGTCAGCGCCATGATCCCGGGGATCATCAGCTCGGACGCGGCGCCGCCGGCGGTCGATCCGGGCTCGGTGGTGCGCACCAGTGCCTCGTCGATCACGGCCGCCCTGGCGAACAGCGGCGCGATGAACACGACCAACGTGAGCACGATCTTCGCCGCCACCCAGTAGTACCGGACCAGGCCCCACTTCGTGGTGAGCGAGAGCAGGACGCCGCTGAGCAGCGCCGCCAGCCCGACCGGGAACGCGATGGTCGAGTCGAACAGGTCCATGACCAGGTAGGCGCCTCGGCGCAGCTGGTAGTCGTCGGTCTTGAGCGCCGCGATGACGAGGACCAACATCGCGTAGGCGCTGCCCAGCCAGCCGACCGAGGTGACGACGTGGACGGTGAGTACGAATTTCCGCGTCCGCGGTGGAAGGTGAGGTATCGACATGCCGCACAGCATCGGGTCGCCGGGGTACGCACGTCGTCGGGCCGGAAGCGGCTTGTGTCGTACGCGTTCTGACGTACACCGGTTACGCCTCGGAGCGGACTCCGCCGCGGTACTGGCCGCCTAGGGTTTGGACATGACCTTCGTCCGACGGCTGCTGGGCCGCGCCGAGCCCGTGCGGAGCTGGTTGCTGGCCCGCGTCGGCCCGGCGCCGAGCCGGCGCCAGCAGCTCGTCGACATCGCCGTCGCCGTGCCGATCGGGATGTTCGCCAGCGTCGGCACCCGAGGCGCTTCGTCGATGGCCGACGCCACCTACCGGCCGGTCGACGCGCTGGCGTACGTGCTGGTGGTCATCGCCGCGGCCGGGCTGACCGTGCGGCGGCGCTGGCCGCTGGTCACGCTCGGGGTGACCGCCGGAGCCACGGCGATCTACCTCGGCCGGGAGTACACCTACGGTCCCGTGGTCGGTCCTGATGGCGTTCGCGATGTTCAACGCGGCGATGCGGCTGCCGATCCGCCGGTCGCTCCCCGGGTGCGCAGCGCTCATCGCGGTGCTGTTCGCCGCCGGGCTGGCGCACGTGGACGCGGACCGCCTGGTGTTCGACGCGTTGACGTTGGTCGGCCAGTCCGCGTGGCTGCTGGTCCCGTGGGCGCTGGGCACGGTCGTTCAGATCCGGCGCGAGTCGGCGGCCCGGATCCGCTCCGAGTCGCGCAGCCGGTACGCGTCCGAGCAGCGGCTGGAGATCGCCAGGGACGTGCACGACGTGGTCGGCCACGGGCTCGCGGTGATCAACATGCAGGCCGGGATCGCGCTGCACGTGCTGGAGAAGCGGCCCGAACAGGCGGCCATCGCGCTGGACGCGATCAAGCGGACCAGCAAGGAGGCGCTCGAGGAGCTCCGCGCCACGCTGGCGGTGTACCGCTCCGACGATCCGGCCCCGCGCCGCCCCGCGCCCGGCCTCGGCCAGCTGGAATCGTTGGTCGCGACCACGGTGGAGAGCGGCCTGGTGGTCAAGCTCGCCGTCACCGGCGACGTCGTGGAGCTGCCGTCCTCGGTGGACCTGGCCGGTTACCGGATCGTGCAGGAGTCGCTGACCAACGTCCTGCGGCACGCCGGGCCGGCGACCGCCCGGGTCTGCGTCAGCGTACGAGCCGGACGCGGTGCTGATCGACGTCACCGACAACGGCCGTGGCCCGTTGCCGGGGCGTGGCGGTTCGGCGGGCCGGGCGCCCGCGGCGGGCGGGCAAGGCGGCTCAGCGGGGCGGTCGGACGAGGGGTCCGGCGGGCACGGGATCATCGGGATGCGGGAGCGCGCGGAGGCGGTCGGCGGCACGGTCGAGGCCGGTCCGCGCGCCGAGGGTGGGTTCTCGGTCCGGGCTCGACTCCCCATCGGAGAATGACCCCATGATTCGCGCGGTGTTGGTCGACGATCAGGCCCTGGTACGGCTCGGGCTCAAGGTGCTGCTGGAGTCCGAGGACGACCTGATGCTGGTCGGTGAGGCGGGCGACGGGCGCGAGGCGATCGAGGTGGTCCGCCGCACCCGCCCCGACATCGTGCTGATGGACATCCGGATGCCGGTCCTCGACGGGATCGAGGCGCTCCGGGCGATCGTCGCCGACCCGGCGCTGAGCGGGACCCGGGTGCTCATGCTCACCACGTTCGAGCTGGACGAGTACGTCTTCGAGGCGCTCCGGGCCGGCGCCAGCGGCTTCCTGATCAAGGACACCGAGCCGGCCGACCTGCTGCACGCGATCCGGGTCGTGGCCAGCGGCGAATCACTCCTCTCGCCCACGGTTACTCGTAAGCTGATCAGCGAGTTCGTCAACCGGCCGGCCCGCAGGCCCAACCCGCATCCGCAGCTCGCCACGCTCACCCAGCGGGAGCGCGAGATCGTCTCTCTGGTCGCCGAGGGGCTCACCAACGACGAGATCGCCGCCCGGCTGGTGCTCAGCCCGGCGACCGCGCGCACCCACGTCAGCCGCGCCATGGTGAAGCTGCACGCCCGGGACCGGGCCCAGCTCGTCGTCTTCGCCTACCAGTCCGGGCTAGCGGGCAACTACGGCGGCACTCGCCGCTGCCTACGTACGTCCAGGGGCGTACGAGCACAGCCGCTTCCCGAGCGGACGACCTGAGTACGGCCGCACACCGACGCTGATCCGGTCAACGAAACGGATCAGCGGAGGGAGCGACAGCCGTGACAACAATCGACGTGGCCGCACCGGCGGCCGACCTTGCCGTGGCGGCCCGAGCCGTCGACGTGTGGAAGGTCTACGGAGCGACCGACGACACCCGAGTGAACGCGCTGTCCGGCGTGAGCGTCGAGTTCGCGCGGCAGCAGTTCACCGCGATCATGGGGCCGTCCGGCTCCGGCAAGTCCACCCTGATGCACTGCCTGGCCGGCCTCGACGCCGTCACCGCCGGCGAGGTGTGGATCGGGGACACCCGGGTGGACACCCTGGGCGACCGTGGCCTCACCGAGCTGCGCCGCAGCAAGCTGGGCTTCATCTTCCAGCAGTTCAACCTGCTGCCCACGCTCACCGCGGCCGAGAACATCAGCCTCCCGCTCGCCATCGGCGGCCGGAAGCCCGACCGGGCCTGGCTCGACCTGGTGATCGAGACCGTGGGCCTCGGTGACCGGCTCGACCACCGGCCGACCCAGCTCTCCGGCGGCCAGCAGCAGCGGGTGGCGTGCGCGCGGGCGCTGGCCACCAAGCCCGACGTGATCTTCGCGGACGAGCCGACCGGCAACCTGGACTCCCGGTCCGGCGCCGACGTGCTCGGCTTCCTGCGCCGCTCGGTGACCGACTTCGGGCAGACGATCGTGATGGTCACGCACGACCCGAACGCTGCCTCGTACGCGGACCGGGTGGTCTTCCTCGCCGACGGCCACACCGTCGACGAGCTCACCGCACCGACCGCCGAGCTGGTCCTGGACCGGATGAAGCACCTGGAAGCCGCGGGGGTGGCGTGATGTTGCGAGTGACATTGAAGAGCCTGCTCTCGCGGAAGGTCCGGCTGGTTCTCTCCGGGCTGGCGGTGGTGCTCGGCGTGATGTCGGTCTCTGGTGCGCTGGTGATCACCGACACGCTCACCTCGTCGTTCAACGCCCTCTTCCAGACCGTCTACGCGGACCTGGACGTGCAGGTCACGGGCGCGCAGACGGTCGCGGGGGACAACCGGAACGACGCGGCCACCGCACCGGTCGCCGACTCGGTGGTCAGCCAGATCGCGGCTGTGCCCGGCGTGCAGAAGGCCGAAGGCAGCATCTTCGAGCCCGGCGCGCGCGCCATCGGCCCGGAAGGCAAGCCGATCGTCTCCAGCGGACCCCCGAGCTTCGGGGTGGACTGGAACGGCTCCGGCGGGCTGGTCGAACTGCGCGGCGGCCGCGGCCCACGCGCACCGGACGAGGTGGCGATCAACGCCGGCCTGGCCAAGACCGGTGACTTCGAGGTCGGCGACCCGATCACGGTGCTCACCCCGGGCCGGCCGCCACACGTACAAGCTGGTCGGCATCTTCGGCTACTCCGGCGACCGGGACTCCTTCGGCGGCGAGACGCGGGTCGCGTTCACCAAGCCGGTGGCCCAGCAGGTCATGCTCGGCCGGCCCGGCTACTTCAACGGCGTCGACGTCCAGGCGGCGGACGGCGTCACCAGCGCGAGCTGAAGAGCCGGATCGCGGCCGCGGTCGGCGACGACTACACGGTCCGCACCGGTGAGGAGGTCGCCGAGGAGCAGTCCGCCTCATGCAGCAGATCCTCGGGATCATCCGGAACGTGCTGCTGGGCTTCGCCGGCGTGGCGCTGTTCGTCGGGGTGTTCCTGATCCTGAATACGTTCTCCATCCTGGTCGCCCAGCGCACCCGGGAGCTGGCGCTGCTGCGCTCGGTCGGCGCGAGCCGCGGGCAGGTGATCGGCTCGGTGCTGATCGAGGCGGTGGTGATCGGGCTGGTCGCGTCGACGTTGGGCCTGCTGTCCGGGTTCGGCGTGGCCGCGCTGCTGAAGATGTTGATGGAGTCCCAGAGCGGCGCCAACCTGCCCGGCGACGGGCTGACCGTGCCGCCGTCGGCCGTCATCGCCGCGTTCGTGGTGGGTCTGGTGGTGACCGTGATCGCGGCCCTGCTGCCGGCCGTGCGGGCGTCCAGGACGCCGCCGATCGCCGCGATGCGGGACGCCGCGACGCCGGACAAGCCGCTCACCGCGCTGACCGTGGCCGGCTCGGTGCCCACCGCGATCGGGGTGGCGGCGGTCGGGCTCGCGCTCTTCGGTGACCTCGGGGACGCGATGCTCATGTCGCTGCTCGGCGGTGTCGTGCTGGTCTTCGTCGGGGTGGCCATGCTGACCCCGGCGCTGAGCCGGCCGGTGATCTCGGTGCTCGGACGCGCGTTCGCGTGGTCGGTGCCCGGCAAGCTCGGCCGGCAGAACTCGGCCCGCAACCCGCGCCGCACGGCGATCACCGCAGCCGCGCTGATGGTCGGGATCGCGCTGGTCACCGGCGTGAGCGTGGTCGCCAGTTCGCTCACGGCCAGCATCGAGCGGATGGTCACCCGTGACCTCGCCGCCGAACTGGTGATCAGCGGACCGTCCGCCGGCGGCATCCCGCCGACCTTCGACCCGGCCGTGATCGATCGGGTCAGCGAGGTGGACGGGGTCGCCAGCGCGGTCGCGGTGCGGACCGACGCGGTCCAGCTGGACAGTGGCCCGATCGCCGTCGAGGCGGCCGACCTGCCGGCGGTGGCACGGATCTTCAAACTCAACCGCACGGCCGGTGATCTGCGCGAACTGCGTGCCGGTGAGACCGCGGTGGACGCCGACTTCGCGTCCGACCACGGCCTGACAGGTGGGCTCGTCGTTCCAGCTCGGCACCGCCAGGGCCGGCGCCAAGACGCTGACCGTGGTGGGGATCTATGAGCGCACCGCAGCTGCTGCCCGGCCCGGTCCTCTCGGTCGCCGACGCGGCCGACGGGTTCCGCTCGCAGCGGGCGACCACCGGGTACATCGCGCTGGCCGACGGTGCCGACGCGGCCGCGGTGCGGCGCCAGGCAGCCGCCCTGGTCGCCGACGAGCCCGAGGTGAGCGTGCAGGACCAGAGTGACTTCGCGGCCCAGCAGACCAGCCAGGTCGACACGGTCGTGCTGATGCTCTACCTGCTGCTCGGGCTGGCCGTGATCATCGCGGTGCTGGGCATCGTGAACACGCTGGCGCTCTCGATCGTGGAGCGCACCCGCGAGCTCGGGCTGGTCCGCGCGATCGGCATGCGGCGCGGGCAGGTGCGGCTGATGGTGGTGGTCGAGTCGGTGGTGATCGCCGTCTTCGGCGCGCTGCTCGGCCTGGCCGTCGGCTCCGGACTCGGCGCGGCCGTGGTGCGCGCGCTGAAGGACCAGGGCGTGCCCGAGCTGTCGCTGCCCTGGGCCTCGCTGGGGATCTTCCTCGGCCTGGCCGTGCTGATCGGGCTGCTCGCCGCGGTGATCCCCGCCATCCGGGCCTCCCGCACGAACGTGCTCGACGCCATCGCCTACGAGTAACAGTCCCGCCGACAACCCAGACGAAGGAGCTAGTCATGAGCAACGAAGAGACCACCGGACTGCGGGCCTCGGACGTCGAGCGCGAGCGGGTCGCCACGATTCTCCGGGCGGCGGCCGCCGACGGGCTGCTGACGCTCGAGGAGGCGGACGAGCGGCTGGCCGTCGTCTACGCGGCCAAGTACCGCGACGAGCTGGCCCCGGCCACCGCCGACCTGCCCGCCAGCGGCCGGCACCTGTTGGGCAACACGCCGGAGGCCCGCTCGGCCGGCCGGCGCGGACTGACCGGCCACGTCGCGGTGGTGACCGTGATCACCGCGCTGCTGATCGTGGCCTGGTCGGCGTCGAACGCGCCGTTCTTCTGGCCGATCTGGCCGATCGCGTTCATGGTCTTCACCGTGGTCCGGCACGCCCGCCGGCTGCGGCATCCGTGGACCGCCGGCCCGTGGATCGGCCCACCCTGGCGCGCCTAGGGGAGATTCACGCTTTGGGCGATATTTTCCCGGTCACTGGCCGTGAAGATGTCGCCCAAAGCGCTGTCCGGGGACGGGCGTCACTCCGGGTGTGGGGAACATTGGAGCTTGAGCTACCGTTGTGCCAGTCAGAAAAGTTGCGCGGGGTCGGCTCAAGTCCAAGGCTGGCGGCGAACCCCCCTCGCCACATATGCGCCACGCACACTCAACTCTCCCAGGAGGGATCCCCATGGCAAGAGCGGTCGGCATCGACCTCGGCACCACCAACTCCGTCGTCAGCGTTCTCGAGGGTGGTGAACCCACCGTCATCGCCAACGCCGAAGGCTCGCGCACGACGCCGTCCATCGTGGCGTTCGCGAAGAACGGCGAGGTGCTCGTCGGTGAGGTCGCCAAGCGCCAGGCTGTCACCAACGTCGAGCGCACCATCCGGTCGGTCAAGCGCCACATGGGCACCGACTGGAAGGTGGACATCGACGGCAAGAACTACACCCCGCAGGAGATCAGCGCCCGCGTGCTGATGAAGCTCAAGCGGGACGCCGAGGCCTACCTCGGTGACACCGTCGAGGACGCGGTCATCACGGTCCCGGCGTACTTCTCCGACCACCAGCGTCAGGCCACCAAGGAGGCCGGTGCGGTCGCCGGACTCAACGTCCTGCGGATCGTCAACGAGCCCACCGCGGCGGCGCTCGCCTACGGCCTCGACAAGGGCGACAAGGAACAGACCATCCTGGTCTTCGACCTCGGTGGCGGTACGTTCGACGTCTCGCTGCTGGAGATCGGCGGCGGCGTGGTCGAGGTCAAGGCCACCTCCGGAGACACCGGCCTCGGTGGTGACGACTGGGACCAGCGCGTCGTCGACCACCTGGTGAAGACCTTCACCGGCCAGCACGGCGTCGACCTGAGCAAGGACAAGATGGCCCTCCAGCGCCTGCGTGAGGCTGCGGAGAAGGCGAAGATCGAGCTCTCCGGCTCGCAGTCCAGCTCGATCAACCTGCCGTACATCACCGCCGGCCCCGACGGCCCGCTGCACCTCGACGCCACCGTCACCCGCTCGGAGTTCCAGCGGATGACCGCTGACCTGCTCGAGCGCTGCAAGGGCCCGTTCAACCAGGCGGTCAAGGACGCCGGAATCCGGGTCGGCGACGTCGACCACGTGATCCTTGTCGGTGGGTCCACCCGGATGCCCGCCGTGACCGAACTGGTCCGGGAGCTGACCGGTGGCAAGGAGCCCAACAAGGGCGTCAACCCGGACGAGGTCGTCGCCGTCGGCGCCGCGCTCCAGGCCGGCGTGCTCAAGGGCGAGGTCAAGGACGTCCTGCTCCTCGACGTCACCCCGCTGTCCCTCGGTATCGAGACCAAGGGCGGCATCATGACCAAGCTCATCGAGCGGAACACGACGATCCCGACCAAGCGCTCGGAGATCTTCACCACCGCGGACGACAACCAGCCCTCGGTGCAGATCCAGGTGTACCAGGGCGAGCGCGAGATGGCGATGTACAACAAGAAGCTCGGCATGTTCGAGCTGACCGGCCTCCCGCCGGCGCCGCGCGGCGTGCCGCAGATCGAGGTCACCTTCGACATCGACGCCAACGGCATCGTGCAGGTCCACGCCAAGGACCTGGCCACCAGCCGTGAGCAGTCGATGACGATCACCGGTGGCTCCGCGCTGCCGAAGGACGACATCGAGCGGATGATGCGCGACGCCGAGGCGCACGCCGAGGAAGACAAGCAGCGCCGCGAAGAGGCCGAGACCCGCAACCTGGCCGAGTCGCTCCAGTACCAGACCGAGAAGTTCCTGGCCGAGAACGGCGACAAGATCCCGGCCGAGAAGAAGAGCGACCTCTCGGACGCCCTGGGCGAGCTGCGCAGCGCGCTCGGCGGCACCGACCTGGAGGCCATCAAGGCCGCCCAGGAGAAGGTCGCCCACCTCTCGCAGGAGATCGGTGGCGCGATGTACGCCCAGCCGGACGCCGACGCGACCCCCGGCCCGGACGCCGCGGCCGGCGCCAGCGCCGGTGCGACCGCCGGCGGCGCCGCCGACGACGTCGTGGACGCCGAGATGGTCGACGAGCCCAACGAGGGCGACAAGAAGTGAGCAGCAAGCACCGTGGCGGTCAGGGGGAGGAGCCGAAGGTCGTGATCCGCGACCGTCGGCGTATCGACCCCGAGACCGGCGCGCCGCGCAGCGGCAACGGTGCCCGGGCGGCGGGGGCCAACACCCCCGCCGCTCGGCCCGCCGCGGCTGGCGCGACCGAGAAGAAGAACAGCGAGAAGAAGGCCGACGCGGCGCTGGCCGAGGCCGCGGCGAAGGAGGTGGCTGAGCTGAAGGCAGAACTCGAAGAACGTACGAAGGACCTTCAGCGGGTCACCGCCGAGTACGCCAACTACCGCAAGCGGGTCGACCGGGACCGGATCGCGGTCGTCGAGCAGGCGACCGGGACCGTCCTCAGCTCCCTGCTGCCGATCCTCGACGACGTCGAGCGGGCCAGGGCGCACGGCGACCTGACCGGCGCCTTCGCCGCCGTGGCCGAGCAGCTGGAGAACAACCTGACCAAGCTCGGACTCACCACGTTCGGCGCGGTCGGCGACGCCTTCGACCCGACCTGGCACGAGGCCGTCGCGAGTCAGCCGAGCGCGGAGGTCGACGTGACCACCTGCACGGAGATCCTGCGCCGGGGGTACGCCCTCGGTGACCGGTTGCTCCGGGCCGCGATGGTGGCCGTGGCGGAGCCCGACGGATCCCGGCCGGCGCCTGCCGTCGAGCCGGAACCGACCGCTGGCGACGCCGACGTTCGTGGCGCTTAAGGCTTGAGGAGGCGGCCCATGAGCGAGCGAATCGATAGGTACAGCTGTCCCGCTCGTGGGACTGCCGAGCGCAGCGAGGTGGGCTCATGAGGGAGCGGAGCGAGCGAATCGATAAGCACAGCTGCCCCGCTCGTGGGACTGCCGAGCGAAGCGAGGTGGGCTCATGAGCACGAAGGACTGGCTGGAGAAGGACTACTACGCCGTCCTCGGCGTGGCCAAGGAGGCCACGCCCGAGGAGATCAAGAAGGCGTACCGTGGGCTGGCCCGGGACCACCACCCCGACAAGAACCCGGGGAACGCGGCCGCGGAGGCCAAGTTCAAGGAGGTCTCCGAGGCCAACGACGTGCTGTCCGACCCGAAGAAGCGGCGGGAGTACGACGAGGCGCGCTCGCTCTTCGGCTCCGGTGCCTTCCGCCGCAACGCGGGCGGGGGCGGCGCAGCCGTTCGACGTCTCCGACCTGTTCGGCGGCGCGGGCGGTGGCCAGCGGGCCGGTGGCCTCGGTGACCTGTTCGGCGCGATGTTCGGTGGCGGCGCGGGTGCTCCCGGTGGTGGCCGGCGACCGGCTGGCCGACCCGTGGCGGTGACATCGAGACCGAGGCGACGCTGGACTTCGCCGAGGCGGCGCACGGTGTCACGGTGCCGCTGCGGCTGCACGCGCCGGGCGTCTGCGACACCTGCCGCGGCACCGGCGCCAAGCGCGGCACCATGCCGCGGACCTGTCCGCTCTGCCTGGGTACCGGGCTGGTCAGCCGGAACCAGGGCGCGTTCTCGTTCAGCGAGCCGTGTCGGGAGTGCCAGGGGTCCGGCAGCGTGGTGGACGAGAAGTGCCCGGACTGCCGGGGTACCGGCGGGGTCACCAAGACCCGCACGATGCACGTGCGGATCCCGTCCGGGGTCAGCGACGGCCAGCGGATCCGGCTCAAGGGCAAGGGTCAGCCCGGCCAGCGCGGCGGACCGCCCGGCGACCTGTACGTGGTCGTGCACGTCACCCGGCACCCGGTCTTCGGCCGCAAGGGCGACAACCTGACTCTGACCGTGCCGGTGACCTTCCCCGAGGCCGCGCTGGGCACCGAACTCAAGGTGCCGACGCTGGACGGCTCGGTGACGCTGCGGGTGCCGCCCGGCACTCCGAGCGGCCGTACCCTGCGCGTGCGTGGCAAGGGCGTGACCAGGGGCGATGCCACGACCGGGGACCTGCTGGTCACCATCGAGGTGATCGTGCCGCAGAAGCTGAACGACGCCGCCCGGGAGGCGCTGACCGCCTACGCGGCCGCGATGCCCGAGAATCCGCGGCACGATCTGGATCGCGAGGTGAGCCATGGTTGAGCGGACCGGGGTTCGACGCCAGCCGCGGGACGGCCTTCGAGGGGCCGGTCTTCGTGATCTCGGTGGCCGCCCAGCTCTCCGGGATGCATCCGCAGACGCTCCGGCAGTACGACCGGCTCGGCCTGGTCCAGCCGGGGCGGGCGGCCGGCGGCGGTCGCCGGTACAGCGCCCGCGACGTGGTGCTGCTCCGCGAGATCGCCCGGCTGTCCCAGGAGGACGGGGTGAACCTGGCCGGCATCAAGCGGATCATCGAGCTGGAGAGCCAGGTCGAGGCGCTGCGGGCGAAGGTGACCGAGCTGCTGGACGAGCTGGAGCAGGTGCACGCCCGGATCGCTCAGGCCGAGGCCGCCGTGCACGCGTCATACCGGCGTGACCTGGTGCCGCTGAGCCAGAGCGCGCTGGCCGTCTGGCGCCCCACCCAACGCTGAGACCGAGCGCCCCAGGACGCGCGGCGTCCTGTGGCCGCCGACGCTCAGCTGGGGGGCCGTCGACGCCGTTTTGACGGATCAGGGAAGTCTCCCGCCGGGCCGTACTGGATTCCGGGGCCGGTCGTACGCCCTTCCGTCGTCTGCCGCAAGATGTTGCGCTTCTTGAGATCGGCCAGCCATCGGCGCGCCTGGTAGACGTCGACGCTGAACAGGTTCTGCACCGTCCGATTCGTGATCCAACCGTACTCCCGTACGTGCTCCGTGATTCGGCGGTCGATCTCGTCGGTGTTACGGGCGCGGTAGGCGATCGCGGTTCCCAGTGCCGCCCGCACCTGCTCATGGAGTCGATAGGTGGGGTGCCGGCGTCGCGCGGTGGGCCTGTGCACGTCCAGGAATCGGACCTGATCGCTCGCGAGTCGCTGCAGAATCAGCTCCGTCTCATCGATCGAGCGCTGGACAAGCGGGCCTGCGGTCTCCGCGGTTACCGACTCGTGGTTGCACAGGTGCATCAGGACGAGCATCGCGTCGGTGTCTTGTTGCTCGCCGGGAGGAAGCTGGGCTACGAATCGTGCGATCGCCGTGTTCGGTGCACCACTGACGAACCGGACGTCCACGTACTCGTCCGTAGTCACGATGGTCGGTACCCGCTGACCAGACCTGATCGTCTCGCGGTACATCCGGTCTACCCCTCGACCGGTTTCCTCGGACAGGCCGAGGGTGCGGATCGCATTCATGAGTGAGGGGTTTCGTGGTCGAGAGACTGTGGTGAGGATGTTGGCGCTGGTGACGCCGGTAACGAGCGGTCCCGGCGACGTCACGCTCAGGACATGCGGTGAATGGTCTACAGCGACGACGCCCATCAACCGGAAGTCGCGATGCACCAGGGCGTTGGTGACCGCCTCGCGTACCGCGAGCTCCGGAAAGTCGGCTACCTGAAGTTGCTGCCCGGATGGCAGCGTTACTGGCGTGTGGTTCGTCCGGAACGAGACCAACCGGAGCAGGTTGGGCAGAAGCACGACGAGCGGTTCGGCGAGCCGTTCGACAGTGCGAGGTTCTCCACCCGGCGTGTCCTTATAGGCGTACACGGCCAGTGGAGAGGTCGGACGGCAGAGCAGCAGGTCGCCGGCGCGGTTCAACCGGCCGCTGGTGTCCACCAAACCAAGCGCTGCAAGCAGGTCCGGTACGGAGAGGTCGGCGAGTTGGGTGCGCAGATCTGTGAGCCCGCGGAGAAGTTGGCGACAGGTCGCTACGGCGTGGTCGTCGATCGTGGCGCTGTCGCGCTGCGACGGTTCCGCGGTGAAGTCGAATCCCATCCTGTCCTGGCGGATGGTGTGGATCTCGACTGGGCTCATCGCCATACAGTCTGTGCCGACCCGCCGCGGAGCCCTGCCCTGACTGTCGGCGTGAACATCAACGCCGCGAGGGACGTGGAACTCGATCACCCGTACGCCGTGCACATGGTGCTCGCGGACGTCCACCAGCAGCGGCGGCTGGCTTCGCGCGTAGATTCGCGTCTTCAGGTGCTCGCCGTCCGCCTGCGTTCCAAGGAACGCCTCCGTGCCTGATCGCCGGTCGGTGACACCGAGCACGACGACGCCACCATCGCCGTTCGCGAAGCAGAGGCAGGCGTCGGTCACGAGCTTCTCGAGGTCGCCGGCGACCTCGGCGCGACTACGCCGACCGCTACGGTCGGTCGGTTCCTCCTTGAAGTCCAGGGTCGAGGACTCCAGGTCGGCCGGCCTGGCGCCGGCCAGGATCGCCGCGTAGGCGGAGCGCAACTCGGCTTCGGTCACAGTTGCCCCCAGGGAAGTTTGACCGCGAGTTTATACATATCTGATCGGTGCGACGATGTATAAACTCTCGTCAAACTCAACACAGGGAAGCGCTGGTCGACGCTGACCGGGAGAACCTGGTCGAGTCGCGGTCTGACCCCAGCCGGGGGACCATCGGCAGATGCGCTGCCTAGTCACTGGTGCCACGGGTTACATCGGCGGGCGGCTCGCACCGCGCCTGCTCGACGAGGGGTACGCGGTTCGCTGTCTGGTCCGCGACCCGGGGAAGCTGCGGGACGTGCCGTGGGCTTCCCGGGTCGAGGTGGCCCGCGGTGACGTGCTCGACCCACCCACGCTGACCAGCGCCTTCGAGGGCGTGGACGTCGCGTACTACCTGATCCACTCGCTCGGCGAGCGTGGCTTCACGGACGTGGACCGCCGGGCGGCGGAGTCGTTCGCGGCCGCCGCTCGCGCCGCCGGCGTGCACCGAATCGTCTACCTCGGCGGGCTGCACCCCGAGGGCGACGAGCTCTCCGAGCACCTGGCCTCCCGTACCGAGGTCGGCGACATCCTGCTCGCTTCCGGGGTGCCCACGGCGGTGCTGCAGGCCGCCGTGATCCTCGGCTCCGGCTCGGCCTCCTTCGAGATGCTGCGGTATCTCACCGAGCGGCTGCCAGCGATGATCACTCCGCGCTGGGTGCACAACCGGATCCAGCCGATCGCCGTCCGCGACGTGCTGCGGTACCTGGTCGGCGCGGCGACCCTGCCGGCCGACGTGAACCGGACCTTCGACATCGGCGGTCCGGACGTGCTGACCTACGCCGAGATGATGCAGCGGTACGCCAAGGTCGCGGGGTTGCCACGGCGGATCCTGGTGCCCGTGCCGGTGCTGACCCCGCGGCTGTCGTCGCACTGGGTCAACCTCGTGACGCCGGTGCCGAAGGCGATCGCGGCGCCGCTGATCGACTCGCTGGTGCACGAGGTGGTCTGCGACGAGAACGACATCGCCCGAGTACGTGCCGCCGCCGGAGAGCGGGCTGATCGGCTATGACCAGGCGGTCGCGCTGGCGCTGGCCAAGATCCGGGACGCCGACGTGGAGACCCGCTGGTCGTCGGCGGCAACCCCGGGCGCCGCGTCGGACCCGCTGCCCACCGACCCGGACTGGTCCGGCGGCACGCTGTACACCGATCTCAGGGAGCGCAGGGCCTCGGTCGACGCGCCGACCCTCTGGCGGGTCGTGATCGGGGTCGGCGGCGAGAACGGCTGGTACTCGTTCCCGCTGGCGTGGTCGGTGCGCGGCTGGCTGGATCGGCTGGTCGGCGGGGTCGGACTGCGGCGCGGCCGGCGTGATCAGCAGCGGCTGTACGTCGGTGAGGCGCTGGACTTCTGGCGGGTCGAGGAGATCGAGCCAGGCCGGCTGCTGCGGCTGCGCGCCGAGATGAAGGTGCCCGGGTTGGCGTGGCTGGACATGGTGGTCGAGCCCGACGGGGACGCTTCCCGGTACCGCCAGCGGGCGATCTTCGTGCCGCGTGGGCTGGCCGGCCATGCCTACTGGTGGTCGGTCTGGCCGTTCCACGGCATCGTCTTCGGCGGCATGGTCCGGAACATCGTCCGGGCCGCCGAACGCGGCGCATCGGCCCCCGACCGGCCGCCCACGCCAGTGGCCTGACCCGCTTCGGGCGACGTTTTCTCGGCTAGGACCGAGAAAACGTCGCCCGAAGCTGGGTGGTTACTGCTGGGTGTAGCGGAAGGCGTCCCTGGCGTCGTTGGTGTCGCCGGCGACCAGGTTCGTCGCTGCCGAGGAGAAGAGGACCCGCCCGTCCGCGTCGACGCGCGGCCCGTAGCTCTCGCCGTTCGGCGCCACGCTCTGCGGCCCGACGCTGACCCTGCTGAGCCGGCCGGTCTCCCGGTCGAGGCGGAAGACGTCCTGCTGGCCGTTGACGTCCGCGGGGATCACGTTCGAGGCCTTCGTCTCGAACGCCACGTAGCGGCCGGTCGGAGAGATGCGGCTGTACGTCTCCCAATTCAGCGGCCACCGCCAGGTTCCGGCTGACCATGCGTCGTGGTGCCGGCCGTCCGGTCGCGGACGTACATGTCCTTGAAGCCGTTGGTGTCGCCGGAGCGAGGTTCGGGTCGTCCGAGGTGAACGTGACGTACCGGCCGTCGGCCGAGACCGACATCGAGCCGACCCCATGGCCGCCGGACTGGGCGCCGTCGGTGCGGACACTGACCCGGGTGGTGACGCCGCTGGCGAGGTCACGGGCGAACACGTCGTACTCGCCGTTGGTGTCGCCGGGCACCAGGTTCGACGAGTCGGACCCGAAGACCACCGTGCTTCCGTCGCCGGAGAGCACGCCCATGCTGTAGCCGTTCGCGTCGGTGCCGTTCGTCCCGACGGTGACCAGGGTGGTCGTGCCGGTCTGGAGGTCCCGCACGAAGAGGTCTGCCTGGTAATCGGGGTCGTTGGGAGATGAGGTTGCTCGCGAAGGACTGGAACTCCACGTAGCGGCCGTCGTCGAGATCGAGCCGCCGTAGCTGCCGCTGTTCGCCGGCCCGCCGGCGGCTGGGACGCTGACCGCTTCGTCGTGCCGGCCGTGCAGGTCGCGGACGAACACGTCCGCTTCGCCGTTGGTGTCGCCGGGAACCAGGTTCGTGGCATCGGAGGAGAACGCGACGTAGCGGCCGTCGCTTGCTGATCGAGCCGCCGGTGCTGTCGCCGTCGCCTGCGTGCCGTCTGTCGGCGACGCTGACCCGGCGCGTCAGCTCGTCCCGGAAGAACACGTCGGTCTTGCCGTTGGTGTCGCCGGGGACGAGGTTGGACGCCGCAGGCGGACAGGACACGTGGCGCCCTTGCCGTCCTGCGTCACGTCGCTGACGATGCTGTCGCGCGTTGCCGAGTACGTTCTCGGTGCTGCTGCTGAGCAGGCTGACGCGGTCCGGCTGCTCGCCGTTCGGGCGGATCTGCCGGTACGCCGACCAGGTGCCCGCGCCGAAGTGGCTCCGCGTGCGATGCCGGTCGGCGGAGACGACGGCGGCGTCCAGCACGCCGGGGGCGGAGGCGGTGGCCGCCGGGCCGGGCCCGGTGGTCGACGCCGTGCGCGGACCACGCCGCCCAGATGCGCGTCGACGGCGTGTAGACGCGCTCCTGCACGGACCCGGGCGTTCGCGGTCCCGGCGCCGGCGAGCAGGTGCCAGCGCCGTCGCCGGGGTCGACCGTGATCGCGGGCGTGACGTGCAGTGCTGTTGCCGGCGCTGGCCCAGGCGGACTGCGCGCCGGTGGCGGGACGGTGGTCGTGTAGAGCTGCTGGTTCGTGCCGACGCCGGCGATGACGTACCCGCCGCCTGCGGTGCCGCTGGCCGCCGGCCCTTCGACGAACTGGCCGCCGCGCGGCCGCCCAGCCGCTCCACGTGCCGGCGCGGAACGTGTTGGTCAAGGCGCGGCCGTCGTCACCGGTGACGACGACCACGTAGTTGCCGCCGCCGAGGCTGGCCACGGCGGGCTGGTGGTGGCGTGGACCCGCCGAGCGTGGTCCAGCTGGCCCAGGTCTGACCGGTGCGGGTGCGGACCCAGAGCTTGCCGTTCGTGCCGACGACCGCGAGCAGCAGCTTGCCGGCCTTGACGTCACCGGCGGCGCCGGGCCCGTTGGCGGACCGCTGTTCAGCGGCGACGGCTCGGACCAGTAGCCGGAGCGGAGGTTCTGCTGGCGGACGGCGCTCGCGGCGTCGGCCCGGAAGATTCGAGTGTCCCGGCGGCGGCGCTGGCGAGCGCCGGCGACTCCGTCAGGGGTGGCGGCGGCGAGCCGGGCGCCCGCGGGTAAGGCGGCCAGTACGCCGGCAGCGAGGGCGATGGCAGCGGTAGCAGAGCGAATGCGACGCACCGCACACCTCCCTGACGACGAGTGGCCGACCTCCGCCGGAAACCGGTCTAGTGCGGAGGGACGCTGGCCGGCCGCACAGCGTGGCAGCAGTAGCAAGCGCCGGCGGGGCCGGTGACGGGTGGCCGAAGTTGAGTGGAATAGACTCAACTTTGCGGTACGTTGGAACTGGTGCAACCCACTCGTTCGACTTGCCTTCGAGGAGCCCATGAACGCCGAGATCCTCACCACCAAGAGCCGCGAGACCCTGGCCGCCGCGATCAGCACCGCCTCCCAGCGCGGCCACGCCACGGTCGAGCCGACGCACCTGCTGCTCTCCCTGCTCGACACCGAGGGCAGCACCGGCCCCGCGTTGCTGCGCGCGGTCGGCGCCGACCCGGACGCCCTGCGCACCCGTACCGTCGCCGCGCTCGACCGGTTCCCGTCGGCCTCCGGCGCCAGCGTCTCCCAGCCGCAGCTCGCCCGCGCCACGCTCAACGCCGTGACCGCCGCCGAGCAGGTGGCCCGCCCGCTCGGGGACGAGTACGTCTCCACCGAGCACCTGCTCGCGGGGCTGGCCCGTGCCGGCGGGGAGACCGCCGAGTGGCTCCGTACCGCCGGCGCCTCGGAGGAATCGCTGGTCGCCGCGTTCGCCACCGTCCGCGGCGGCAACCGCCGGGTGACCAGCCAGGACCCCGAGGCCACCTACCAGGCGCTGGAGAAGTTCGGCGTCGACCTCACCGCCAGCGCGCGAGCCGGCAAGCTCGACCCGGTGATCGGCCGCGACGCCGAGATCCGCCGGGTCATCCAGGTGCTCTCCCGGCGTACCAAGAACAACCCGGTGCTCATCGGCGAGCCCGGCGTCGGCAAGACCGCCGTGGTCGAGGGCCTGGCCCAGCGGATGGTCGCCGGTGACGTGCCCGAGTCGCTCAAGGACAAGCGCCTGGTCGCCCTCGACCTCGGCTCGATGGTCGCGGGCGCCAAGTACCGCGGCGAGTTCGAGGAGCGGCTCAAGTCCGTCCTGACCGAGATCAAGGAGTCGGACGGCCAGATCGTCACGTTCATCGACGAGCTGCACACCGTCGTCGGGGCCGGCGCGGCCGAGGGCGCGATGGACGCCGGCAACATGCTCAAGCCCATGCTCGCCCGTGGTGAGCTGCGGATGGTCGGCGCCACCACGCTGGACGAGTTCCGCGAGCGGATCGAGAAGGATCCGGCGCTGGAGCGGCGGTTCCAGCAGGTGCTGGTCGGCGAGCCGAGCGTCGAGGACACGATCGGCATCCTGCGCGGGCTCAAGGAGCGGTACGAGGTGCACCACGGCGTCCGGATCACCGATGCCGCCCTGGTCGCCGCCGCCGCCCTCTCCGACCGGTACATCACCGCCCGGTTCCTGCCCGACAAGGCGATCGACCTGGTGGACGAGTCGGCGTCCCGGCTGCGGATGGAGATCGACTCCCGGCCGGTCGAGGTCGACGAGATCGAGCGCGCCGTACGCCGGCTGGAGATCGAGGAGATGGCGCTCTCCAAGGAGCCGGACGCCGCCTCCCGGGATCGGCTGGAGCGGCTCCGCCGTGACCTCGCCGACCGGCGGGAGGAACTGGCCACGCTGACCGAACGCTGGCAGCGGGAGAAGCAGCGGATCACCGCCATCTCCGCGCGCCAAGGAGGAGCTGGAGCACCTGCGCGGCGAGACCGAGCGGGCCGAGCGCGACGGTGACCTGGCCCGCGCGTCCGAGCTGCGGTACGGCCAGGTGCCCGAGCTGGAGAAGCAGCTCGCCCAGGCCGAGGCCGACCTCGAGGCGCTGCAGTCCGCCGGCGCGATGCTCAAGGAGGAGGTCGGTCCGGACGACGTCGCCGACGTGGTGAGCGCGTGGACCGGCATCCCGGCCGGCCGGCTGCTCGAGGGTGAGTCCGCCAAGCTGCTGCGGATGGAGGACGAGCTCGGCAAGCGGCTGATCGGTCAGCGCCAGGCCGTGCAGGCGGTCTCCGACGCGGTCCGCCGGGCCCGGTCCGGCATCGCCGACCCCGACCGCCCGACCGGGTCGTTCCTGTTCCTCGGCCCCACCGGCGTCGGCAAGACCGAGCTGGCCAAGGCGTTGGCGGAGTTCCTCTTCGACGACGAGCGCGCGATGGTGCGGATCGACATGAGCGAGTACGCCGAGAAGCACTCGGTGGCTCGGCTGGTCGGCGCCCCGCCCGGGTACGTCGGGTACGAGGAGGGCGGCCAGCTCACCGAGACGGTCCGCCGCCGGCCGTACAGCGTCGTGCTGCTGGACGAGGTGGAGAAGGCGCACCCGGACGTGTTCGACGTGCTGCTGCAGGTGCTGGACGATGGCCGGCTCACCGACGGCCAGGGCCGGACCGTGGACTTCCGGAACACGATCCTGGTGCTGACCTCGAACCTCGGCACCTCGGTGAGCTCCGACCCGCTGCTGGACGACGCCGGCCGCAGGGCCGCCGTGCTGGACGTGGTGCAGCAGCACTTCAAGCCCGAGTTCCTGAACCGGCTCGACGACGTGGTGGTCTTCCACACGCTCGGCACCGAGGAGCTGACCAGGATCGTCGACATCCAGGTGGACCGGCTGGCCCGGCGCCTGGCCGACCGGCGGCTCACGCTCGAGGTGGAGCCGGCGGCGCGGGAATGGCTGGCGCTCAACGGGTACGACCCGGTGTACGGCGCCCGCCCGCTGCGCCGGCTGATCCAGTCGGCGATCGGGGACTCGCTGGCGAAGGCGCTGCTGGCCGGCGCGATCCGGGACGGCGACACCGTGCGGGTGGACGTGGCCGACGACAAGTCCGCGCTGGTCCTGCGCTAGACGCCACCCCTGTGCGGTTGGATCGTGCCCTCCCAGGGCACGATCCAACCGCAGCTGCGGGCGGTGCCGCGGCGGGCCGTAGGGTGTCCGGTATGGAGCCCTGGCTGGTCCCCGTGTGTGCGTTGGCGATGGTGGTCGGGCTGGTCGGGATCGTGGTCCCGGTGCTGCCGGGGCTGCTGCTCTGTTACGGCGCGGTGCTGGTCTGGGCGATCTTCGCGGACGCCGGCTGGGGAAAGTGGCTGGTACTGGCGATCTGCACGGGCTGGGCGATCGTCGGCACGGTGGTGAAGTACGCGTGGCCCGGCCGGCGGATGAAGAAGGCCGGCATCCCGAACTGGTCGATCCTCGCCGGGGTCGGCGTCGGCATCGTCGGGTTCTTCGTGATCCCGTTCGTGGGCCTGCCGCTCGGGTTCGTGGCCGGCATCTGGCTCGCCGAGTGGCAGCGGCACAGCGATCCGAAGCTCGCCTGGCCGTCCACTGTGGAGGCGTTGAAGGCCACCGGCCTGGGCATGCTGATCGAGCTCGGCGCCGGCATCCTGGTCACCCTGACCTGGGCCGCCGGCCTGTTCCTCGCCTGAGCCCGAGCGCCAGGGGTGGTGGTGTCAGCCGCGGAGCCGGACGCCGGCCGGGTCGTAGAGCGGCTCCTTGGTCACGGTGGCGCCGACCGGTTCGCCGAACAGCTCGACGCTGACCGCGGTGCCGGGGCCGAGATCGGCCGGCAGCAGGGCGTACGCGATCGACGCGCCGACCGTGTAGCCGTAGCCGCCGGAGGAGATCCGCCCCATGATGTCGCCGGCCACGCTGACCGGCTCGCCGCCGAGCACCACCGCCCGCGGATCGTCGAGCACCAGGCAGCGCAGCCGCCGCGCCACCGGCCCGGCCGCCCGCGCCGCGACCAGCGCGTCCCGGCCCAGGAACCCGCCGGGCTTGTCGAGCTTCACGCAGAACCCCAGGCCCACCTCGTACGGCGTGGTCTCCGGGCTGAGGTCCGCGCCCCAGACCCGGTAGCCCTTCTCCAGCCGCAGGCTGTCGATCGCGCGGTACCCGCCCGGCACCAGCCCGTGCGGCGCACCGGCCTCGACCAGCGTCCGCCACAGCCCCGCGCCGTACTCCGCCGGGCAGTACAGCTCCCAGCCGAGCTCGCCCACGAACGTCACCCGCAGCGCGCGCACCGGCACGTCGCCCACGGTGATCTGCTGCGCCGTCAGGTACTCGAACGCGTCCAGATCGGCCGGCGTGAGGTCGCGCAGCACGTCCCGGGCCCGGGGGCCCCAGAGCGCGTAACAGGCCCAGCCGGACGTGACGTCGGCGATCCGCACCGAGCCGTCGGTCGGCGCGTGCCTGCGTAGGTGCGCGCTGTCGTGGCTGCCGAACGCGGTGCCTGTGACCAGCTGAAACAGCTGCTCTTCCAGCCGGGTCACGGTCAGATCGCACTCGATGCCGCCGCGCTCGTTGAGCAGCTGGGTGTAGGTGACCGCGCCGATCGGGCCGGCCACCGTGTTGTCGCACATCCACTCCAGGAACGCCACCGCGCCGGGCCCGGAGACCTCGATCTTCGCGAAGCTCGACTCGTCGAACAGGCCGACCGCAGCCCTGGTCGCCGCGTGCTCCACCGCGATCGCCGGCGACCAGAACCGGCCCGCCCACCCGCGCGGTCTCAGTGCCTCGTCACCGTCTCGCTGATACCAGTTCACCCGCTCCCAGCCGGCCTTCTCGCCGAAGGCGGCGCCGTGCTCGGCATGCCAGGAGTACGCCGGCGAGGTACGAAGAGGCCGGCCTGCCTGGCGTTCCTCATAGGGGTAGTGAATGTCGTAGTAGGTCTCGTAGTTCTCCACCACGCGCCGCACGGTGTACGACGGCGAGGCGTACGCCGGCCCGAACCGACGAATGTCCATATGGGACAGATCGAGCCCCGGATCACCGTCGAGCACCCAGTCGGCCATCACCCGGCCGATCCCGCCGGCCCCGGCGATGCCGTGCGCGCAGAACCCGGCGGCCACGAAGAAACCCCGCACCGCCGTCTCGCCCAGGCAGAACTCGTTGTCGGGCGTGAACGCCTCCGGCCCGTTGACCAGCTTCCGGATCCCGACATCGGCCATCACCGGCACCCGGGCGGCGGCCTCGGCGGCGATCTCGGTGAAGCGCGGCCAGTCCTCGGCGAGCAGCTTGCCGTTGAAGTCGGCCGGGATCCGGTCCAGGTCCTGCCGCAGCGACCACGGCGCGGACTGCCGCTCGTAGCCGCCCATCACCAGCCCGTCGACCTCCTCGCGGAAGTAGACGAGGTGATCGGGGTCGCGCAGGGTCGGCAGGTGTTCGCCGTGCGTGCGCTGCCGGAACGCCTCGGTCACCACGTACTGGTGGCTCATCGGCACGACCGGCACCCGCACGCCGACCATCCGGGCGATCTCCGCCGCGTACATCCCGCCGCAGTCGACGACGACCTCGCAGCTGACGTCGCCCCGATCGGTCCGCACCCGGCGCACCGTGCCGGTCCCGTTCGGCGCCCGGTCGACGTCGATGCCCGAGCACCCGGGTGTGGGTCGCGAACCGTACGCCGCCCGCGCGGGCGCCGGCCGCGAGCGAGTGCGCGAGCTGCGACGGATCGACGTAGCCGTCCATCGGCAGGTAGGCCGCGCTCAGCACGCCCTCGGGGCTCATCAGCGGGAACCGGCGCACCGCCTCCTCCACCGAGATCTCTTCCAGCGGCAGGTCGAACGCCCGCCCCCAGCCGAGCTGCCGCCGGATCTCCGCCACCCGTTCCGGCGTGCAGGCCAGCTTGATCCCGCCCGACTCGACCCAGCCGACCGGGTGCTCGCCGGCCTCCAGCTTCCGGTACAGCTCGACCGAGTACACGTTCATCCTGGTCAGCGTCGGATCGGCACGCAGCACGCCGACCAGCCCGGCGGAGTGGAACGTCGAACCGCTGGTCAGCTCGGCCCGGTCGAGGACCAGTACGTCCCGCTCGCCCCGCTCGGCCAGGTGATAGGCGACCGAACAGCCGCCCACCCCGCCGCCGACGATCACCACCCGGACGTGATCGGGAAGGTCCTTCGCCACGCTGCCTCCTGCGGTCGGGCCAGTTTCGGCGGCGGGCCGGCCGCCGTCGTGGGGTCTGCGGTTGGATCGCGCCCTGGCGGGCCGGATCCAACCGCAGCAGGTCAGTCGGGTCGGCGGACGGCGTCCAGCAGGGCGTCGAAGCCGGGTGCGGTGAAGCCGGCCACCGCGCGGTCGTACTTGGCCATGCCCCACGACCAGAAGTCGAAGTCCATCGCGCCGACCCCGTCCTGGATCGAGGCCCACAGCGACCAGCCGTACTGGGCGACCAGCCCCCAGAGCTCCGCGCGGGCGATCCGGCTCGGCCTGGGACGGCCGTAGTACGCGGTGACCAGGGCCGCGAGCTGCGCCGACGTCAGCCCGGCCTCGAACGCGACGTTGCCCAGCTCGAAGCAGGCGTCGTTGTTGCCGGAGTACTCGTAGTCGATGATCCAGACCCGCTCGCCGTCGTCGATCAGGTTCGCGGCCAGCAGGTCGTTGTGGCACGGCACGGTGCCCTCGGGGCGCTCGACCATCGCGGTCCGGGCCCGGTCGAGGTGGCCGGCGTAGTCGTCGTAGCCCGGCGGTAGCCGGTAGCCGTGCGCGCGGACCGATTCGCGGTACCGGCGTTGCAGCTCGAACATGTCGAAGTCGTCGCGGAACCGTGGCCCCGCGTGCAGCCGCCGACACGCGTCAGCCACCCGGCCGAGCGGCTCGCCGCCGCGCAGATCGTCCTCGGACAGGGTCCGTCCCTCGATCCAGCCGACCACCAGCACGCCCTCGCCCGGCAGGTGACCCAGGACCGGCGGCCCGACCCCGGCCTGGTGCGCGGCCACCGTGTTCGCGTGCTCGTTGACCCGGTCGATGCCGAGCTGCGCGCTCTGCCCGAGATCGATCCGGACCACGGCGTCGACGGTCGGTCCAGGTCCAGGTCGAGGTCCAGGCGGTTGCGGTTCAAATCCGCCCGCCACGGGCGGAATTGAACCGCCGGGGATCTGGACGCGGTAGTTGCGGTTGGTCAGCCCGCCCGGCAGCGCCGCGACGGAGCGCGGACGGCCCGCGAGCACGGGGAACCGGTCCAGCACCGCGTCGACGGAGGCCGTCTCGGCTGGTCCGCTGACCATGGCCGGACCCTACAAGAGCCGGCGCCGGACGGCCTGAAAACCGACCTATGCACGTTTCGGCCTAGCCGGAGAGTTGCGTCCATCACACCGTGCGGCAAACTCTGGTCGTGGTGATCTTCGGCCGGCGGCGCGACCGCGACCCCAAGGCGGGCATTGCGGCCTTCTGGTCGTGGTGGGCGCAGTCCAAGGACAAGCTCGATCTCGCGCTGACCGCCGGCGAGCTCGGCGGGATCGATCGGACGCTCTCGAGCCGGGTCGCCGGCATCCATCCCGACATCGCCTGGCAGCTCGGCACCGGCCAGGTGGCGCGGCACTCGCTGGTGCTCAGCCCGGAGGGGTCGCCCTCGCTCCGCACGATCACCGAGCGCTGGCTGCGGGCCGGCCCCGGCGCGGACGAGGCGTGGGAGTACCACCCCGCCCGCCAGGTCGACCTGAGCGCGTTCGAGAGCGAGCTCCAGCTGGGCCGCCGCTCGTTCGATCCCGGCAAGGCGCGGTTCGGCACCGAGGTCGACCAGGACCGCGCTCGCGTGCACGTCCTCGTCCACCACCCGGACTTCCCCGAACTCGACGACGCCGACCGGCTCCGCGCCTCGTTCCTGCTGCTGGACTGGGCGCTCGGCGAGGACGACGTGGAGCGCTGGCTCGGCGAGATCCGGGTCACCGGCGTGGAGCAGCCGTTCGACGTGGCCGGCGTCCGGAGCGTGGTCGGCGAGCTGGCCAGCCAGTACGGCAAGGACGACTGGACCCTGCTGGAGGGCATCGACGAGCGCGGCCGGACCCTGGAGGCCCGGGTCAGGGTGCCGTTCCCCCGGATGGACCACCCGCTCTTCGACCTGCACGGCGCGGTCCGGCTCAACTACGAGCCCGCCGAGAACGGTCAGCCCGCGGACGACGAGGCCGCCGCGCTGGAGACGGTCACCGACGGGCTGCTCGGCCGGCTCGGTCGTTCGGCCGTGCTCGGCGCCGTGGTGACCACGGCCGGCGTGCAGAACCTGCACCTCTACGCGGACCACGAGGGCGTCGTGCCCGGCCAAGTGGAGGCCTGGGCCGCGCAGCAGCTCCGCCCGGTGACCGTCGAATGGACCCCGGACCCGGGCTGGGAAATCCTCCGCGCGTTCTACTGATCAGCGGGAATACCGTCGTTCACCTCGCTACGCATCGGTAGGTTAGGCGGACCAAGCCCGCTGATGAGGAGTACCGATGGCCTACCCGCCACCGCCACCACCGCCGATGCAAGGTCCGCCGCCGATCGGTCAGCCGGTACCGCGCCCGCCGCGGCCGACGACCGTCACCGCCGCGGTGGCCGACCATGCTGCTGGTGGTCGTGCTGAACCTGGTCGGCGCGGTGATCTCGCTCATCACGCGGGACGAGATCAACGACGCGGTCGAGCGTGAGGTGGCCAACTCCGGTGGCGCCAACACCAACAACGCGTTCACCGAGGCGCTGACCCTCGGCTTCTCGCTGGTGTTCTCGATCGTCTTCGTGGTGCTCGCGCTCTTGCTGCTGCGCGGCAGCAACGGCGGCCGGATCGCGACCTGGGTGATCAGCGGCATCTGGCTGCTCTGCGGTTTCTGCGGCCTGGCCGGCAGCTTCTTCCTGCTGGCGCTCGACGGCATCCCCGCCTGGATCACGGCCTACTCGATCGTCAGCGCGTCGATCAGCGTGATCCTGCACATCACGATCATCGTGCTGCTCCTGCTGCCCGCGTCGAACGCGTACTTCAAGCCCAAGCCCCCCGGCCAGCTGTACTAGCTGTACCGCGGCACTGCTCCAGGAGGTCGCATGCCCACCGCACTCGTCACCGGCGCGACGGCCGGTATCGGCGCGGCGTTCGCCCGCCGCTTGGCGGTCGAGTTCCACGATCTGGTTCTGGTCGCCCGTGACCAGGACCGGCTGGAGAAGTTCGCGGCGGAGCTGCGGAGCGACCACGACATCGAGGTCGAGGTGTTGTCCGCCGATCTCGCCACCGACGAGGGCTGCGCCAGGGTCGAGGCGCGGCTGGCTGATTCCAGCCGCGCCGTCGACCTGCTGGTCAACAACGCCGGCATCGGTCTGAAGGCCTCGTTCCTGCGCAACACGATCGAGGACGAGGAACGCCAGCTGCGGATCAACGTCCGCGCCGTGATGCGGCTGACCCACGCCGTGCTGCCGGTGATGACCGCCCGCCGGCGTGGGGACGTCGTGAACGTCTCGTCGGTGGCCGGATTCGGGCCAACCTCGCCGGGCTCCACCTACTCGGCCAGCAAGGCCTGGGTGACCAACTTCAGTGAGTCGCTGCACATGGCGGTACGGCCCAAGGGCGTGCGGGTGATCGCGCTCTGCCCGGGGTTCGTCCGCACCGAGTTCCACCAGAGCGCCGGCATCGCCACCGACTCGATCAACGACCGGCTCTGGCTGGACGCGGAGTCCGTGGCCAGGACGGCCCTCGCCGATCTGCGGCGCGGTCGCGCGGTGAGCACGCCGAGCGTCCGGTACAAGGTGCTGGCCGGCCTGGTGCGGCACGTGCCGCGGCCGCTGTTCCGCCGGATGATCGGCCCCGCCGCCCGGCACGCCGACCGCGTCCCCGACTGAGCCTCCTGCTTACCCGCTGGCGCTGACCAGGGTGCCTCGGTAGGCCGCCTGCCGCCGACTCGGCGGCCTCGGGCGGCCGCTCGTGGACGGTGGCGGTGAGGGCTGCGGTCCAAATGCGACCCCTACGGGGGCATTTGGACCGCAGGGGTAGGCGTGTCGGTGCGACACGCCGTCGCCGGCTGTCCGATTCGCAGAAACTTCGCGGCCACCCGGGATCACTCGTTACGTCCCCGACGTCACGCTGAGTGATTTGAGCGGTTTCGCCGGACGGGCCGCGCTTCGGCCACGGCGGTGCGGCACCGGCTGCGGCTCAGGTCACCCCCGCGCGCCGCCCTCCGACGCGCTCGGCGAACCACCCGTGCGGTCGCTAAGTCGACATTCTGGGACCGGGTCGGGCGTCGGGCACGCTGGTCCGGGGCGAGTGAGCCGTGTTTCTCGGAATGAGCGGCGTTGTCGAATATAGGAATTCAACGACGTGAATCGTCGTCGCGTTCATCGAATGCCTTACGGCGTTCACCAATTCGCGCATTCGGCGGTCCGTATTGAATGGCGTCGACCGGGCACATCACAACCGGTGACCGACGGTTCTGGCGGCTCGGAAGTCGGCCCGAATTAATGCATTAATCGGGCGCGTTCCGACTTGCGCAATCCGCCCTACATAAGTCATTGTTCTCCATGTCGAGCACGGGCATCGGTGATCTGAAGCCTGTTGATTCGGTGAATCCCCGCAATACCCGGTCAGTGCAGTGTCGGGCGGTGGCTCTGCCACTCGCGACAATCGCCGGCCGGCAGCTGGGTCCGCAGACATCACGAGCACGAGGACGGTCGATGAGCTACCAACTGCAGGACGGGCGCGTTGAGCGCGCTACGTCGCAGTGGTGGCGTTCTCCCGTCGTAGCGGCATGTTTGCGGGTCTTGGCCCTGCTGGGCTTCGCTGGAATCGCCTGGCTCGTCGCCGGTACCTCCACGGCTCACGCGGACGCCGGAAGCACGCCCAGCTTGGGTGCGGCTCCGGTGCTCGCAGCGGCAGGTTCTCCTGCTGCGCCGGCCACGTCGATGCTCGGAGCCGCTACGGCTCCGGTCACTCGGCCGCTGGCCACGGCGGCAACTCCGATCACGCCGCTCGCCGCGGTGGCGGTGTCCCCGCTGACGGGGAACACCAGTGGTGCGCTGGCCCCAGCCACTACTCCAGCCTCCGAGGCGTCCGTCCTGAACGACGCCGCCGTGCAGAGCTCCATCCCTGCTCACGAGCCTGTTGCCAGCCAGGCCAAGCTCGTGGGCGACCGTCAGAGCCGGCCGTCTCCGGCCCTGAGCGGTAGTGCTGCGCTCCTCGATCCGCTTTCGACGACGCAGCGCATCGCCGCGTCGCTCGGCCTCGAGAAGGTAGTGGCCCCGCTGACCACGGCAGTCCGTCCGTTGACGGACACGGCCCGGCCGGTGACCGAGGGAATCTCCTCGGTGCTGTCCGTGCTGCCGGTGCTCAGCCGGCCGCTCAACCCGATCCTGCCGGTCGACGCATCCACCTCGTGGGCGGGCCTCAAGCCCGCGCCGGCCACGGGTGACCGCACGATCCAGGTGCCGTTCCAGGCGGTTCAGCCAGTAGTCACGGCTGGTCCGGCTGCCGGTGCCCTGTACACCGTCGAAACTTCGACGGCCCCGTTCGTCGCCACGGCGACGGACCGCACGGACGACACGTCCGGCCCCGCTGTCGGTGCCCGTTCTACGGCTCCGACGCTGCCCGTTCCGGTCCCGGGTTCGTTCCCGGGGATGCCCGGTGCGGCTCTGCAAAGCGGGAGTGCGGCAGGCTCCTCCATGACCCAGCACGACGGTTCGACCGGCGCCATCGGCGCCGGCGGCCTCGCGGCCCGGATGCTCGCCTCGCGAGCCCCCGCGGTCACCGAGAAGACCGGCGTGACCCTGGTTCGTGCCGAGGACCCCTCCGTCTCTCCTGACTGACCCGGTCACGCCCCGGCCGTAACTGGCCCGGGAGACGTCCCGGCTCGGTTCCGTCCGGTTCAAGCGCACCGGTCCTTCACAGGGCAGGTCTCACCGGATCCCCCCTGGTGGAACTCGCCCACCTTTCCGGGCAATCGACCTTCCTCCTCCCTGGATGGTCGTGCCCATCTTCCTCACATCGAGTACGAGAGGCACTTTCTCCATGAATACGTGGATTCGTAGGTCCCTGCAGGTCGGCATCGTCTCCGCCGGAATCGTTCTGGCCGGCGCGGCCGCTGCGCACGCCGACAGCGACCTGACCAGCATCGGCAACCTGGGTGTGCTCAACGGCAACCAGGCGTACGCCCCGATTCAGGTTCCGGTCGACGTCTGCGGCAACGCGGCGGGCGTGCTCGGCAACGGTCAGGCGAGCTGCAAGGGTGGGTCCAGTGCCAACCTGAAGTCGCTGCCCGACGCGACCAGCATCGGCAACGCGGGTGTGCTGAACGGCAACCAGGCGATCGTTCCGGTGCAGGTTCCGGTCGACGTCTCCGGCAACGCGCTGGGCCTGCTCGGCAACGGCTCCGCCAGCAGCAAGGGCGGCAGCGACGCGACCATCGGTGGCCACGGCCACCACCACTACCGCGGTTCCGCTCTCCCGGACGCCACCAGCATCGGCAACGCCGGCGTGCTGAACGGCAACCAGGCGATCGTCCCGGTGCAGCTGCCCGTGAACGTCTCCGGCAACGCCGCGGGCGTGCTGGGCAACGGCCAGGCGCACTCGAAGGGTGGCAGCTCCGCCAACATCGGCCACAGCAAGAAGGCCAAGGGCGGCTACGGTCACTCGAAGAAGGCCAAGAGCGGTGCTGACCTGACCAGCATCGGCAACTTCGGCATCCTGAACGGCAACCAGATCTACGCGCCGATCCAGGTCCCCGTGAACGTGTGCGGCAACGCGCTCGGCGTTCTGGGCAACGCCCAGGCCAGCTGCAAGGGCGGCTCGAAGGCCGTTCTGCACTGTGGCAAGGGCTCGGACCTGACCAGCATCGGCAACGCCGGGATCCTGAACGGCAACCAGGCGTACCTGCCGATCCAGATCCCCGTCGACGTTTCCGGCAACGCGCTGGGTCTGCTCGGCAACGGCTCGGCCAGCAGCCACGGTGGCGCTTCCGCCCACCAGTGATCTCGGCTTCGGCCCCGCCAGCCAGCCGGGTCCGGCCACTGAACGGCACCGCAGTACCGCAATCGCACGACGCACGTCGTAAGAGCACCACCGCAAGACCGCAAGACGCACTACCGCACGGCTGTAAGACCGGCTCCACCGCACTATCGGAATATCGCAAGATCGCAATTCAGCAAGGCCATTTATGGCACGAGTTCGGACACCGCACGAAATGAAGTAAAAGGAAGTTCCAAGGGGCTCGGCCTGAGGAACGACCGAACGTAATAACTGCATAGCTGACCGACTGTTCATCCGGTCGACAGGCGCAGCGGGGCTCGGCCCGCACGGCGCCAGGCGAACGGAAAGAACATCGAACGGTGAGCGGATCATCTCGGGGCTCGGCCTGAGAGCGAGAAGTGAATCGCGCAGCAGCAACGGTGAAGGTCCTGAGACGAGGCTCGGCTCAATCGGACCGGATACCAGCAGAGAACGCAAAGGTGGGGGTTTTCACGGGGCTCGGCCCGTGGGGACCCCCACCGGCGTGTCCGCCCATCGGCCGGCACGCCGATGCAGGCCCTGGCTGGCCCGCCGCCCGCCGCCCGCCGGCCCTGGCCGGCGCGGCACCCGCGGGCCCTGGCCGGCACCGCAGCCCAGCCGGCGCGGCACCGCCGCCCGGCTGGCGCGCCGCCAACCCCGCGGGGGTCCCCTCATGGCGCGACCCCGGCGTCCGGCGACCGGCGCGGCGCAGAGCGCGCGGGCGCGCAGGCGATGGCGGGCCGCGGCCCCGGCGGGCGCGGCACCAACCCCCTGGGGGCTCCCCCCAGGGTGTGATCACCCCCTCGGGGGTCCCCTCATGGCGCGCGATCGACGTCCAGCCGTCCGGGGTCCGGCGACCGGCGCGGAGCGCGCGGGCGCGCAGGCGATGGCGGGCCGCGGCCCGGCGGGCGCGGCACCAACCCCCTCGGGGCTCCCCCCAGGGTGTGATCACCCCCTCGGGGGTCCCCTCATGGTGCGACCCCGGCGTCCGGCGACCGGCGCGGCGCGGAGCGCGCGGGCGCGCAGGCGATGGCGGGCCGCGGCCCCGGCGGGCGCGGCACCAACCCCCTCGGGGCTCCCCCCAGGGTGTGATCACCCCCTCGGGGGTCCCTTCATGGCGCGCGATCGACGTCCAGCCGTCCGGAGTCCGGCCGTCCGGCGTCCCGCCGCGGGCAGATGGCGTCCGGCGTGCGGCGACAGGGCGTCCCGGCGGCGTCCGGCCGCCCGGCGGCGTGCGGTGTGCCGGCGCCTGGCGCCCCGCAGCTCGCGGCGGTTGCGCCGTCAGCACAATCGGCTCAGCGCGCAATCACTGGACGGGCCGCGATCGTCCGGCGAGGGTGAGTCGACATGCGACTTCTTGTCTTGGGCGGTACCCGTTTCCTTGGTTGGGCCGTGGTCGACGCGGCGCTCGCGGCGGGGTGGGACGTGACCACGCTGACTCGTGGCGAGTCCGGCACGCCGCCGCCCGCCGTGGACTCCCGCATCGGCGATCGGTCCACGCCCGAGGGCCTGGCCGCGTTGGACGGCGGCGAGTGGGACGTCTGCATCGACACCTCCGGCTTCGTGCCGCGCGACGTGCTGGCCAGCGCCCGCGCGCTCGACGGGCGGGTCGGCCACTACGTGTTCGTCTCCACGATCAGCGTCTATCCCGGCTGGCCGACCGAACTCGCCCGCGACGACTCGCCGACCCACGAGTGCGCGCCGGACGCCGGGCCGGAGGACGGCGACTACGGCACCCTCAAGGTCGGCTGCGAGCGCGCGGTCGAGCAGGTGTTCGGCGACGCGTCGACGCTGGTCCGGGCGGGGCTGCTGGTCGGACCGCACGACAACACGCAGCGGCTCTCGTGGTGGCTCGGCCGGATGGCGCCGCGGCGGCGAGGTGCTGGCCGGCGGCGATCCGGATCGGCTGACGCAGCTCATCGACGTGCGGGATCTGGCGTCCTGGATGCTCGACTGCGGTCAACACAAGATCTCCGGCACGTTCGTCAGCACGTCGCCGCCCGGCTCGTCGACGTTCGGCCGGATGCTCGAGTCCGCCCGCGAGGTGACCGGCGCCGGCGCGACCATCACCTGGGCCGCCGACCAGTTCCTCCTCGACGCCGGCGTCGAACCGTGGACCGAGCTTCCGCTGTGGTCCCCGGCCACGATGGGGGATCACGTCTGGGACGCCGACTCGACGGCCGCCCGGGACGCCGGCCTGACCAGCCGCCCGATCGAGGAGACCGTGGCCGACACCTGGGCCTGGCTCCGAGAGACCGGCGGCGCCAGCACGGTGAACGAGCGATCGAGCAGTGGCCGCATGGACCCGGCCAAGGAGCGGAGCATCCTCGAGTCCTGGCACGCTCGGTAGCCCTCTACGCTGGCGGCATGGCAGACCGTGACGAACTCCTGGCCCTGATCCGCGACCTCGCTGTGGTGCACGGCAAGGTCACCCTCTCCAGTGGCCTGGAGGCGGACTACTACGTCGACCTGCGGCGAATCACCCTGCACCATGCCGCGGCGCCGCTCGCCGGCCGGGTCATGCTGGACCTCACCGCGGACTGGGGTTACGACGCGGTCGGCGGCCTCACCCTCGGCGCCGACCCGGTCGCGACCTCGATGCTGCACGCTGCCGCGGCGTCCGGGCAGAAGCTCGATGCCTACGTGGTGCGCAAGACCAGCAAGGCACACGGCCTGCAGCGGCGGATCGAGGGGCCGGACATCGCGGGCCGTCGCGTGCTCGTCGTCGAGGACACCTCGACCACCGGCGGCAGCCCGCTCACCGCGGTCGAGGCGGCCCGAGAGGCCGGCGCGGACGTGGTCGGGGTCGCCGTCATCGTCGATCGCGGCGCCGGTGACGCGATCCGCGCCGCCGGGCTCGAGTACCGCGCCGCCTTCACCCCCGGCGACCTCGGCGCATCTGACCGTCCCACCGCGGCCGCCGACGCCCACCCACGCGGTTTGGGCGACATCTTCACGGCTATAACCGAGAAAATGTCGCCCAAAGCGCGAAGGGGGTGGCCGCCACCGCCCGGAGACGCGGCGGTCGCCGCGGCGCGGCGGCTAGGGGGTCTGGCTGCGAATGTCGTTGACGGTCTTCTGCAGGTACGCCTTCTCGGCCGGCGTGCTGGAGCCGAACACGGCCACCTGGTACTTCAGCGGCTGGCCGGGGCCGGCGCCGAAATAGTGACTGAACGTGAGCTCGTACTTGGCTGCGGTCTTCTCGTGGAACCGGGTGCTGGCGTCCTTGGCGCGGTACTGCACGGGGGCATCGAGCCAGTCCTGGTCGAGCTTCTTCTGCTCGGCAGCCGTGCAGGTGGTGGGGCACGGGCGATAGATGACCGCGATGCGGCCCTTCGGGCCCCGCCGACTCGGCCACGCAAACCCAGGCAGAGCCACCGGGTGGCGGGTTCGAAGCCTTCAGACAACCGAAGTTCTTCGGCGTGCGGAACGCGAACGGCCAGCCCCGGAACGTCATCGTGTAGGTCGCGTCGCTGGCCGCCCAGGTCGGGCCGACCACGCTCACCGCGGCCACCGACTTCAGCGTCGGCTCGGCTTGATCGGCCGGGCGCGGCCGTAGCTGAGGGTGACGGCGTTCGGACGGGGCGAGTGCGCTGGGCGAGGGGGTCGGGCTGCTCGACCGGGTGGGCCCTGCGGTGGGCTTCTCGTCCGGGTCGCTGACCGCCTTGTAGATGCCGACTCCGCCGAGGACGGCCAGGAAGGCGACCACCAGTACGCCGGCGAGGACCGCCACGACCAGCCCGCTCCGGCCGCCCGACTTCGCCGGCGGTGGCGCGGCGGCCGGGTACGCCGACGGATAGGCCGGCGACTGCTGGTACGCCGCCGGCTGCGGCTGCGCGGTGGGCTGCGGATACCCCGACGGCTGTTGGTAACCCGGCGGGCGGCGGGTACGACGGCGGCGCCGAGGCGGGCCCGGCCGGATAGCCCGTCGGCCGCTGGTACGGCGAGGGCGGTGCCGGCTGGGGTGACTGCGCGGCTGGGGAGGAGCGGACTGCGGCCCGTAGCCCGGCGCCCCGCCCGAGGTCGGCGTGCCGGCCGGCGGCCGCGCGTACGGCGACGGGTACTGCTCCTGCTGGCCCGGGTTCGGGCCGTACCCCGGGCGGGGCGGCGAACGGGCCGTCGGTCGGCGGCCGGCCGGCCGGCGTTGAGCGCATCGAGGATGCCGGACGACGGCAGCAGGCTGCTCGGGTCGGTGCCCTCGGGGATAGCGCCGGGCAGGTGCGCGAGCAGCCGTTCCGCGCCGCGCCGGCCGGGCTCCGGGTAGCTGGCCGCCCAGGGCCGGGTGCCGTACAGGTCGGTCTCGTGGATCGTGCTGTCCATCGGGCCGAGCACGGTGCCGTCCTTGGAGACCAGATCGGCGAACTCGGCGCACCAGTGCGGGTCGGCGCCGGCCTCGGGGCTCAGCGCCACGATCGTGACCGGCCGGCCGGAGCGGTCGAAGCCCGTGCAGAGCTCGACCATCGACGCGCGGTGCAGGACGGTGATGCGGCTGAACGGACCGATGCTGTGCGTCGGCTGACTCATCTGTGTTCCGGACCCCCGTAGTCGGCCGCATTCGCCCCCGGCGAGATCGCGGCTCCTCCGACCCGGCACGGTATCAGCGCCGCCACACCCGCCGGTCGAGCTTGCGACCAGCCGCAAGTCGCCGGCGTGCAGCCGCAACGGGGTCGCCGGCCGGCAGCGTGCGAACTTGCGGCGACAGCAACGCCAACGCCGTGGCCAGCACCATCAGCCCCACGCAGCCCAGCATCGCGGCCTGGACGCCGAACAGCCCGGCCGCCGGACCGGCGACCAGCAGCGCCAGCGGACCGACCATGAACGAGCCGACCATGTCGTAGGAGGCCACCCGGGAGAGCGCGGTCGGCGGGATGTGCCGCTGCAGCGCGGTGTCCCACAGGATGGTGAAGATGTCGATGCACACGCCGGCGAACAGCGCCGCCGCGGCGACGGCCAGCACCGGCGCACCGAGGGCGAGCAGCACGAACGGCAGCCCCATGCCGAACGTGGACAGCGTGGCGACCAGCAGTGGCCGCGCCGGCCGGATTCGCATCGCGACCAGCACGCCGAGCAGCGTGCCGACGGACTCCGCCGCGAGGATCGTCGACCACGCGCCCGCGCCGCCGAGTTCACGCTTGGCGAGCACCGGGCCGAGCACGCCGACGCACGCGACGAACGCCCCGTTGAGCAGCGAGAACTGGAGCACGATCACCCAGAGCCACTGCCGGGACGAGAACTCCCGCCAACCGTGCCGGAGGTCGGCGATGATGCTCGTGGTCTGGTCGCCGCGCAGGTTCGGCACCCGGACGCCGGCCAGCAGCACCGCGCTGACCAGGAACGTCGCCGCGTCGATCGCCAGTGCCCAGCCCGGACCGAACAGGTGCAGCGAGCCCGCCGGCCGACGCGTAGCCGAGGATCCGGGCGCCGTTCGTGGTGAGCCGGAGCAGCCCGTTCGCCGACTGGAGCCGCTCCGCCGGCACGACCTGCGGCACGATCCCGGTGAGCGCCGGCAGGAACAGCGCGGTGGCGATTCCGTTGATCGCCGCGAGCGCCATCAGCAACGGCAGCCGGCCGGCGTCGAGGAGGAAGAGCGTGGCCAGGGTGGCGAAGCTGACGCCGGCCACGAACTCGGCCGTGACCATCACCCGGTAGCGCGGGAATCGGTCGGCGATCACGCCGCCGAGCAGCAGGAACAGCACCTCGGGGATGGCCTGCGCGGCCAGCACCAGGCCCAGCGTGGTGGCGTTGGCGTCGGGCAGGTCCAAGACGGCGAACGCGAGCGCGACCGGGGCGATCGCGCTGCCGAGTACTGAGATCGTGCGTGCGCTGAACAGCAGCCCGAACCGCCGGTCGGTCAGCAGCCGCAGGTCATCGCGCATCTGGCCCACTGTGCCGGGTCAGCGCCCGGTTCGTCCAAGTATTTGCGCAGTCGATCAGCTACCGATGGACTCTAGCGCTTCTTCGCGCGCCGACCGCGCAGGAACTCCAGCAGGATCGGCAGGACCGAGACCAGCAGGATCAAGGCGACCACGGGGAGCAGGTACCGGTCGATGGTCTCGGCGGGAATCGCGTCGCCCAGCAGGTAGCCGGCAGTGATGATGCCGTCGGTCCAGAGGATGCCGCCGATGACGTTCCACAGCAGGAACGTCTTGGCCGGCATGCCGAGCATGCCCGCGACCGGATTGAGGAACGTCCGGACGATCGGGATGAACCGGGCGAGCACCACGGCCTTGGCCGGGCCGAACTTGACGAAGTAGTACTCGGCCTTCTCCACGTACTCGGGCTTGAAGATCCGCGAGTTGGGCCGGTCGAACATCCGGCGGCCGTACTTGGCGCCGAGGAAGTGGCCGAGCTGGGCGCCGGCGATCGCGCAGATCGGCGCGCCGATGAGCAGGCCGATCAGGCTGAGCGGCTGACCGAACAGCTCCTCGCCGACGCTGGACGCGCCGACGCCCGCGAGGAAGAGCAGCGAGTCACCGGGCAGGAAGAACCCGATCAGCAGGCCGGTTTCGGCGAACAGGATCGTCCACACGCCGACCAACCCGAAGGCTGAGATCAGATCCTTCGGATCCATCGGGTTGAGGGCGAGGTTGTCGCCAACGGTACGGATCTTCTCACTGAGGCTCACGCTCACGGAGGCTACCGGTTGGACGCGAGAACGAGGAAATGCCGTGCGGCGCCCGCGCGGAAAGCCCTCGAGGGCAGCACTAGCCTGACGGGATGACCGAACGCCTCGTCGTGATCGGTGCCGACGCCGCCGGAATGACCGCCGCCAGCCAGGCTCGTCGCCGCCGCGGCGCCGACGAACTGCGCATCGTGGCGTTCGAGCGGGGCCGACACACCTCCTACTCCGCCTGCGGTATCCCGTACTGGATCGGCGGTGACGTCGCCTCCTCGGACGACCTGATCGCTCGGACGCCGGTGCAGCACCGCGAACGCGCCATCGACGTCCGGCTCCGCCACGAGGTGACCGCGATCGATCTGGACCGGCGCGAGGTGGTGGCCCGTGACCTCGACGGCGGCGGCGAGGTGCGGGAGGGCTTCGACCAGCTGATGATCGGCACCGGCGCCAGCCCGATCCGGCCCGACTGGCCGGGCGTCGACGCCAAGGGTGTGCACGGGGTGCAGACCCTGGACGACGGCGAGGCGGTGCGCGACACGCTGGACCGGGCGGTCGGGGCTGACGCGAAGCGGGCGGTGGTCGTCGGCGGTGGGTACATCGGCGTGGAGATGGCCGAGGCGATGGTCCGCCGTGGCCTGTCGGTGACCCTGCTGGAGCGCGCCGAGCAGCCGATGCCGACCCTCGACCCGGACATGGGCGCACTCGTCCACAAGGCCATGCACGGGCTCGGCATCGACGTGCGCAGTGGCGTGGCGGTGGAGGGCATCGAGGCCGGTCCCGACGGTTGGGTTCGCGCCGCGGTGGCCGGGGGCGAGACGTTCGCCGCCGACATCGTGGTGCTGGGTCTGGGTACCCGGCCGAACTCGGGGCTGGCCAAGGAGGCGGGCCTTCCGGTCGGCTGGACCGGTGGCATCGTCACCGATCGCCGGATGCGGGTGCCTAGGCACGACGGGATCTGGGCCGGCGGCGACTGCGTGGAGACCGTGCACCGGGTCACCGGACAGCCGGTGTCGATCCCGCTCGGGACGCACGCGAACAAGCAGGGCCGGGTGGCCGGGATCAACCTCGGCGGTGGGTACGCGACGTTCCCGGGCGTGGTCGGCACCGCGGTCAGCAAGGTGTGTGACCTGGAGATCGCCCGGACCGGCCTGACCGAGCGGGAGGCCGAGCGCGCCGGCTTCCAGTTCGTCACGGCGACGATCGAGTCGGACAGCCGGGCCGGCTACTACCCGGACGCGCAGCGGATGACCGTCAAGCTCCTCGCCGAGCCGGGTACCGGGCGCTTGCTCGGTGGGCAGATCGTGGGCAGGGAAGGCGCCGCGAAGCGGATCGACGTACTCGCGGTGGCGCTCTGGAACGAGATGACCGTCGACGAGATGATCGGGCTCGATCTCGGCTACGCACCGCCCTTCTCGCCGGTCTGGGACCCGGTCCTGGTAGCCGCGCGGAAGGCTGCCGACACGGTCCGTGGTTGACCGTCGATACTGACCGCGCTGCTCGGCCGGCGGCGGACGTCCGCGCCGTGGCTCGTCCTGGGGTGGGCGGACTCGCTGTCTGTATCGACCCAGTAGATTGCACCCAGGTGTGAGGCGACAGCGGCGTCGGCTCCGTTCCGCCAGCACCAGGCTGCGGGATACTGCGAGTTACAGACGCGCCGGATGGCTCCGGCCAGATCGAGGAGCATGAGATGCCCATCGCCACCCCCGAGGTATATGCCGAGATGATCGACCGGGCGAAGGCCGATGCCTTCGCCTACCCGGCGATCAACGTCACCTCGTCGCAGACCCTCAACGCGGCGATCCGTGGTTTCGCCGAGGCCGAGAGCGACGGCATCGTCCAGGTCTCCACCGGCGGCGCGGAGTACCTCGCCGGCTCGACCGTGAAGGACATGGTCACCGGTTCGGTCGCGCTCGCCGCGTTCGCGCACGAGGTCGCCAAGAAGTACAGCGTCAACATCGCGCTGCACACGGACCACTGCCCCAAGGACAAGCTCGACAAGTTCGTCCGCCCGCTGCTCCAGATCAGCCAGGAGCGCGTCGCCAAGGGTGAGACGCCGCTGTTCCAGTCGCACATGTGGGATGGCTCCGCGGTGCCGCTGGAGGAGAACCTCACGATCGCGGCCGAGCTGCTCGAAGAGGCCCGCAAGGCGAACATCATCCTCGAGATCGAGGTCGGCGTGGTCGGCGGCGAAGAGGACGGCGTCGACAACGAGATCAACGACAAGCTCTACACGACCGCCGAGGACTTCCTCCGCACGGTCGAGGTGCTGGGCACCGGCGAGAAGGGCCGCTACCTGCTGGCCGCGACCTTCGGCAACGTGCACGGCGTCTACAAGCCGGGCAACGTGAAGCTCAAGCCGTCGATCCTCAAGGAGGGCCAGGACGTGGTGGCGCAGAAGGTCGGCCTCCCGGCCGGCTCGAAGCCCTTCGACCTGGTGTTCCACGGTGGGTCCGGTTCGCTGCTGTCCGAGATTCGGGAAGCCCTGGACTACGGCGTGGTGAAGATGAACGTCGACACCGACACCCAGTACGCGTTCACCCGCCCGGTCGTGGACCACATGTTCAAGAACTACGACGGCGTGCTGAAGATCGACGGCGAGGTCGGCAACAAGAAGCTGTACGACCCGCGCGCCTACGGCAAGTCGGCCGAGGGCGGCATGGCGGCCCGCGTGGTCGAGGCCTGCGAGAACCTGCGTTCGGCCGGTACCGCGCTCGGCAAGTAAGCAGGACCGTTTTCCACAGGCGAGGCCGTATCCACAGTTCGTGGGTGCGGCCTCGCCTGTTGTCGTGCCCGGGCCGCAAACTTAGCTAGCTGCCTAGCTAAGGGCGGCGTACCGTTGGCCGCATGGTGGAGGTCGGTGTGCACGAGGCGAAGACGAAGCTCTCCAAGTTGCTCGCGTTGGTCGAGGCTGGCGAGGATGTCGTGATCACGCGGGGTGGCAAGCCGGTGGCGAGGCTGGTGCCGGTGGAACGGCCCGGCGATCGGCCGCTCGGCGCGTGGGCCGGCCAGGTCAGGGTGGCCGACGACTTCGACGAGACGCCGGAGTGGCTGATCGAGGAGTTCTACAAGTGACTGTCCTGCTCGATACCAACGTCGTGTTGTGGCTGGTCATGGCGCCGGAACGATTGTCGGAACAGGTCAGGGAGCTACTCAGGGCCGGCGCCACGCCCGTGCTCTTCTCCGCGGCGAGCGCCTGGGAGATGTCGATCAAATGGAGCCTCGGCAAGCTGGAACTGCCAGCGCCGCCGCGTGAGCTGATGCCCTCGATGAGCCGTGTGTTCAACCTGACCGCGCTGCCGATCAGCCACGCTCACGCCACGGCCGTCGCCAACCTTCCTGACCACCACCGCGACCCGTTCGACCGCGTCCTCATCGCGCAGGCGTTGATCGAGGGCGTGCCCATCGTCACGGCCGATTCGATGATCGCCAAGTACGACGTGGAGGTGATCTCGGCTACGACGTGAGGATCGCGACGGCCTCGTGCACGTCGTCGGTGAGGTGGACGAGCTTGTCCAGCACCGGGTCGGCGGCCAGCCCGAAGAGTGGCCTGAGCAGGGCTTCCACCGGCAACACGTCGGTCCAGTAGGCGCGATCGAGGAAGATCATCGGGCCGGACGCGCCGTCGCTGCCGTAGTACGCCTTGGTCGCGGACTGGAACACCTCCTGGACCGTGCCGGCCCGACCCGGCGCGAACACGATGCCGCCCCGGCAGACCCGCAGAATCGTGTCCTCGCGGATCGCGTTGGAGAAGTACTTCGCGATCCGGCCGGCGAACAGGTTGGCTGGCTCGTGACCGTAGAGCCAGGTGGGGATCGCCAGCCCGCCGCCGCGTGCCCAGCTCACCGGGTCGGTGTCGTGGGTCGGCAGCGGCCAGCGGCCCCGCACGCCGAGTGCGGCGGCCGTGTACGGGTCGTGGTCGTGGAAGTCCGGCGCGGTGGCGAGGTCCGCGATCGCGGCGTGCAGCGCCTCGTCGTCGTGGTTCGCCAGGTAGGCGCCGAGGTTCGCGGCCTCCATGACGCCCGGGCCGCCGCCGGTGAGCACGAGACAGCCGGCTCGCGCGAGTTGGCGGCCCAGTTCGGCGGCCTGCCGGTACGCCGCCGAACCGCGTGGCTCCGCGTGGCCGCCCATCACGCCGATGACCGGCCGGCCGCTGGTGACGGTCGCCCAGACGGTGAGCAGATCACCGAGCGCGTTGTCGACGCCGTGGTCGTGCAGTCGTTGGGCGAGCGCCTCGCGCAGGTCCGGCAGCGCCCCGCCGTGCGCGAGAAAGTGCTGGTAGACCTGGGTGTCGAACATCGCGGCGAAGGTGCCGTCGAAGCCGGCCGCGAGATCGGGCGCGGTGTACAGGTTCGCCGGGTGGGTCGGGTACGGCACGGTCGTGATCGCCCTGATGACCTGTGCCCCGCGCCGCACCAGGTCCGCCTCGATGTCGGTCGAGCCGAGCCGGCAGCCGAGGAACAGCGTCTCGCGGACGTCGAGGCCGGCCAGGTCGACCGCGGTCAGGTCCAGGCCCTGGACCACGGCGCCGGCCACGCTCCCGGTGCTGGCGCGCGCGGCGAACTCGGCGACGGACTCGAACTCGTCCGGGGTTACGTCCATGTGCTCATAGTGCCGCTCCGGCGCGAGCATCCGGGCGGGCGCCACCCGGGTCGGCTACGGTCGTGCTGATCAGTGCTGTGGACACAGCACTAAAGAGGGTTCAGCCCTCGCCGACCCGCTCCCACGACCGGGTGGCATTTCGCACAATACGTCGACGCCGTTACCGGCGGTTCACCTGATCGCGACAGGATGTAGTACATGAGCCTTCCCCAGAATCTGCTGCCCCAACCGCCTGAGACGCTGCTGCCGGCAAACCCCGAGGCAGAAGCGGCACTCGCGGCGGCGCGCGCCGGCTCGACGGATCTCGCCGCGGCAGCCGCCGCATTCCCCACCTTCAGCGCCGCCTGGGCAGTCCTTGCCGACCAGGCCTTCGCCGAGGGTGAGGTGATCGCGTCGTACGCCTACGCGCGCACCGGTTACCACCGCGGTCTGGACTCGCTCCGCCGCAACGGGTGGAAGGGCCACGGCCCGGTGCCGTGGTCGCATGAGCCCAACCAGGGCTTCCTACGTTGCCTCAACGCGCTCGCCCGCGCCGCCAGCGAGATCGGCGAAGCGGACGAAGCCGCGCGTTGTGCCCAGTTCCTGCGGGACTGTGACCCCTCGGCGGCCGATCACATCTGAGCCGCTCCGTTCAGCAGGCCGCGTCCCGGAATTCGGGTACGCGGCCTGCTGCATGTCCAGCCGCCACCCCTCCTGCTTGGGGCGACATCTTCTCGGCCATAACCGAGATGACGTCGCCCAAGGCGGGGGTCGGGGCGGCAGCCGCGTTGGGTGGAAGCGGTCAAGGTGGGGCCAATCACTCCCGCTGTGCGGTATTCGCCAGACAGCGCGGCCGATCACGTGTCAGCGTTGATACGTAGCGCTATCGACCTCCAACTCAGCGTGGCAGTCGGTGGCGCCGCGGTACTGGCCATCGTCGTCCGGGTGCTCCGTGGCCGCTGTGATCCAGCGGTCCGGGGCCACTGGCGCGGTCTGTCGCCGCGTCGCCCCCTCCACGAGAAGGAAGGCCATCAGCATGGCGTACGAGATCGATTACAGCGCCTGGCCACTGGTCCGAGTCCGCGCCGACGGCCGGCTCAGCACGGACACCGCTCACATCGCGGTCAGCGCCTTCGAGGCTCTCCTCGCCCGACGCCAACCGTTCGCGGTCGCCTATGACGGTGGTGACGGCGCGACGACGCAGGAGGATGCCGGCCCGATCGTCTGGAACTGGATCGACGAGCGCCGCGCCGAGCTGGACGCGTACTGCGTGGCCTGGGCGAACTACATGCCGGACGACCAGAGTCGGGTCGCCACCGAGCAGCACTACTCCCGCACCGCCGGCATGCCGCTGCGCGCGTTCGCCACCTGGCGCGAGACCGAGGACTGGGCCGGCGACCAGATCAAGGTGACCGTCCCCCACTGACCGCCCCACCCAGCGCCGCCACCCATGGGCGGCGCCCCTCTCGCGCTCTGGGCGACATCTTCCGGGCTATAGCACTGAAGATGTCGCCCAAAGCGGGCGGCGCCGAGCAGCCCAAAGCGGGCGGTTGGTGCGGGCAGGCGGGTGCGACGGTTGAGTCAGAGCCCTTCCGCGATGGCGGCCACGATCCGCAGCCAGGCTTACCTGGTGTCCTGGGAGAGTTCGCCATACCGGATCGGCTCGCCCGAATCCAGCAGCGGCTCGTACGGCGCGGTCAGCACGGCCTGGTGCGAGCCGCGAAATGCGCACGATCGCGGGCAAGTCAACGCCCTTGCTGCTGGCCGGCATCGACACAACGCTTACCGCCTGGCGAACCAGGTCGTGCCGGCCGTTCTGGTCGAGGTGGTCGAGCATCCGGGACGCGGTTTCGGCGGAGTCGCCCGGGCCGACATCGTGACCACGAACTGGTCGGTCGGCGTCGATCGCGGCCTGCCAGTTCGCGGCCCGTACATTGTTGCCAGTATCCACGATGATGAGCTTGTAGAACCGGCTGACCACCTCGCGGATGTCGCCGAACGCCTGCTGCCGTGAGCATCTCGCCAGCGGTCGCCGACTCGTCGCGAGGCGAGCACGTCGAACATCGCCTCGGCCTGCGCCCGGACATAGCTGGACAGGTCGCCGACCCGCCCGTGCCGCCCATGAACGTGCTCAGTTCGTGCAGCAGGTCGCGGACCGTACGGGTGTGGAAGTCCTGCTGGGCGCGCATGCCCAGCGTGCCCTGGGTTTCGTTGTTGTCCCAGGCCAGCACGTAGCCACCGCGGCTCTGGCCGAAAGTCATGGCGACCATCAGCACGGCGACCGTCTTTCCCGCGCCACCCTTCGGATTGACTACGGTGATCTAATCATCAACGAGGTGAAGGGCGTCAACCGCGTGGTGTACGACGTGACGAGCAAGCCGCCGGGAACGATCGAGTGGGAGTGATGGAGCATTGGGGCTTGAGGGAGCCAATCGTAGCTGACTAGCATGCGCGAGGGTGCACGACGAAGTGTCGTTTAACGACGAGGCGGTCAGCACAGATCATGGGATTCGGGGTCTTCGTTCCATCATTTCGATTCGATCTACGACGATAGTCCCCCGGCGGAGCGCTATCAATTTCCCACTCAGTATCTGGGTCGCGCCCAGACCTGTCTTGGTGACTGGGTCCTCTACTACGAGCCGAGGAAAGTCAGCCGACACGCGGGGGTATTTCGCTGTTGCAAAGATCCAGCAAATTATCCCCGATCCTTCTGCGTCGGGGATGTACTTGGCGCGGTTCGAGCCGGGAAGCTATCTCGACCTCGCCAATCCTGTACCATTCAGCGATGGTGTTCAGCCGATAGAGCGCGGCCTTCTGAACAATGAAGGTAGAGTACCTGGTCGTGCGCAGTCCGCAGTCCGTCCAATCTCCTCAGCCGATTTCAACCGCATCGTCGGAATTGGCCTCGCCGGAAACACGTCACCGTTGCCTCGGATCGAAACGCCAAAATCTCAGTCTGGATATGAAGACCAACAAACTCCGTTTTATTTCGATCACGAGCGCGATCGGGTCAGCGTTACGCTTTCAAGGGTCGTGCGGGATCAGTGTTCGGAGCATTGTCTTGTAGTTGCTACCAATCAGGCAATATGTAAGAAATATTACCGGATTGAAATTTATCAATGGCGGCGGGCGCGCAGAAGTGAATAGCCGCGCATATTCGACCAGTCGAGGCAAGCGGGCCCGATATCGTGAGCAACGGGATTGCGCTCTCTGGTACTGCACACTGGATGTTTGATCGCGGTCTGATCAGTCTGTCTGACGATCTGCAAATTCTGATTTCCAGGCAGGCCAATGATCAAGACGCCGTGCGCGGGTTTATCAACCAGTCTGGCTTTGCTTTCTCGCCGCCTCGAAGCTCGGACCGTCCACATCCGCACTTTCTGAATTGGCATCGCGAGCACTGCTTTAAGCGATAGGGACGCGA
>CAVVAL010000038.1:0-50476 GCA_963746095.1 uncultured Actinomycetota bacterium
CGTTCGGATCCGCCTGGCCCGCGCCGAACCTAGTCCCTAGATCTCTGCGCTTTGGGCGACATTTTCTCGGCTATAACCGAGAAAATGTCGCCCAAAGCGCGAAAGGGTCAGCGCGGGGCGCCGTGCCAGCGCCACTTCGCGAGCCGGTCGTGGCCGGGCAGTTCGGTGCGGCCGGTGGCCCAGAGCAGGGTCTGCCAGCGGTCGGTGTCGGTGGGCGCGTCGGGGAACAGCCGGTACAGCACCCGGTCGCACAGATCCTGGGGCGGGGCCCAGTCGACGCCGAGGCTCACGGCGATGTCGTCCACGTGCACCAGGGTCTCGACGATCCCCATCGCCGCGAATCCCTCGGGGTCGGAAATGCCCCAACCGTGGTACGCCCGCACCTCGGGCGCCGCGGTGCGGACCATCGCCACCAGCAGCGCACCGCAGGCGTCCAGCACCTCGAGCAGGCCGGTCACGCCGGTCTCGAGCTCGGCGTGGGTGGTGTTCTTCGGCCCGCCCTGCCGGCGCGCGTACAGGACGAACGGCACGTACCGATCCAGCGGCGGCGTCTTCGGTCCGAGCTGCCCGGCGTAGGCGAACAGGTCGTCGGCCAGGTGCTCGACGGTCTCCCAGCAGTCCCACTCCAGCGGCCCGGCCTTGCCCTGCCAGCCCTCCTCGGGCGCCGAGCGCAGGGCTGCCAGCGCGAGCTGCACGGAGAGATCGACGTCGTCCGCCGTGACCGGTCCGGGGTTTTGTGGCATCTCCGGACCGTACCGGCCGGTCAGCGTTTGACGGAACGGTAATAGCGGGCGGCGCCGGGGTGCAGCGGGATGGGGCTGGTGGCGATCCCGGTCCGCACGTTGATCCGGTTCGCCTCCTGGTGCCCGCGGGCGATCCTGGCCCGCTCGGCGAAGAGCGTCCGGGTGATCAGCTGGACGACGTCGGCGTCCAGGTCTGGCTGGACGACCAGCAGGTTGGCGATCGTCATCGTCTCGGTCGCCGGGATGCCCTCGTACGCGGACGAGGCGATCGTGGCCGGCGCGTACTCCTCGCCGAACGTGCTGTTCATCCGCTCGACCAGATCGCCGAGCGGCACCATCCGCAGCGGCACCCGGCGGAGCAGGTCGGTGATCGCGGGGGTCGGCACGCCGGTCAGCGTGAACAGCGCGTCGATCCGACGTTCGACCAGCGCGGTCGCGGAGGCGGCCTGGTCGGAGGTGATCAGCTGCGGCTTCACGGCCGGGGTGAGGCTCAGCATCCGGCGGGTGATGAACTCGGTGCCGGAGCCCGCTGCGCCGATCGACACGGTGCGCCCGTGCAGGTCGGCGATGCGCTGGATCGGGCTGTCCGCGCGCGCCACGAGCTGGATGAAGCTGTCGTAGAGCCGGGCGATCGCCGTGATCGAGCGCGGCACGCCGGCCTTGAGCCCGGCCACCGCGGAGTCCAGCGAGACGAAGCCCAGGTCCGTGCCGTGCTGGTGCAGCAGTTGCAGGTTGTCGACGGAGGCGCCGGTCGGGATCGTGCGGACCCGCGTGTGCGGGAACCGCGCGGCCAGCACGTCGGCCAGCGTGGCGCCGATCTCGCGGTAGACCGCGCCGGGCGGGCCGGTCGCGATCCGCAGTTCGGCCAGGGCCGGCGCCGGCATCTCGTCGCACCCGGCGGCCAGCAGCCCAGCCGAGCCCAGCAGCCCCGCGGTGCCGAGCACCCCGGCGGAGCGCAGCAATGCCCGGCGGGAGACGCCCTGCGGGCCGGGAAGCCCGGACATGTCGCGAGCATAAGCGCGTTACCGCTGAGTTACGTAAGGCCAACCCAAAGTTTCGGGCTCCGCACTTTCCGGGTGCCATCTGCTGTGGCGATCCTCACAACACCACACCCCCACAGCCCGAGGAGTGACCGTGGCCACGACCATCGCCAGCGGCCCGGATCAGGCGCCGGCCGCGCCCCGCAAGAAGCGCCTCTACCAGCACCTCTACTTCTGGGTCCTGGTCGCGATCAGCCTCGGCATCGCCGTCGGCCTGCTCTTCCCGAAGCAGGGCGCCGAGCTCAAGTGGCTCGCGGACCTCTTCGTCGCGCTGGTGAAGATGGTGATCGCGCCGACGATCTTCTGCACGGTCGTGGTGGGCATCGCCAGCCTCGGCAGCCTGGCCAAGGCCGGCAAGCTCGCGCTGCGGACCATCGGGTACTTCACCGTGCTGACCATCGTGGCACTGATCATCGGCATGGTCGCGATCAACGTCTTCAAGCCCGGTGAGGGCCTGAACATCGCGATCGACGAGGACGTGGCCGCGAAGACGATCGCCGCCGCCAACGCCGCCGAGGGCGAGGGCGGCATCACCGGCTTCATCCTCGGCCTGGTGCCCACCTCGGTGGTGAGCGCGTTCACCGACGGTCAGCTGATCCAGGTGCTGGTGGTGGCGATCCTGGTAGCGGTCGCGATCTCGTTCATGGGGGAGCGCGGCAAGCCGGTCATCCGTGCCATCGACTCCATCGGCAAGGTGATGTTCGGCATCATCAAGGTGATCATGTACGCGGCGCCGATCGGCGCGTTCGGCGGCATGGCCTTCACGGTCGGCAAGTACGGCGAGGAAGTGCTCAGCAGCCTCGCGTTCCTGATGGGCACGTTCTACCTGACCTGCATCCTGTTCATCGTGGTGGTGCTCGGCACGATCGCCCGGGTCGCCGGCTTCAACATCTTCAAGTTCATCCGCTTCATCAAGGACGAGCTGTTCATCGTGCTCGGCACCTCCTCCAGCGAGACCGTGCTGCCGCGGTTGCTGGTCAAGCTGGAGTCGGCCGGCGCGGAGAAGTCGGTGGTCGGCCTGACCATCCCGACCGGGTACTCGTTCAACCTCGACGGCACCTGCATCTACCTGACCATGGGCGCGATCTTCATCGCCCAGGCCACCGGCGCGAACCTCTCGATCGCCACCCAGATCGGCCTGCTGCTGTTCATGCTGATCTCCAGCAAGGGCGCGGCCGGCGTGACCGGTGCCGGGCTGGTGACCTTGGCGGCCTCGCTGGCCGCGTTCGGCGACACGATCCCGGTGGTCGGCATCGCGCTCATCGTCGGCATCGACCGGTTCATGTCCGAGGCTCGCGCGCTCACCAACCTGATCGGCAACGGCGTGGCCACGATGGTCATCGCGAAGTGGCAGGGCGACCTGGACACCGAGCGGTTCCAGGCCGTGCTGAACGACCCGGATCTGGTGGACATGGACTCGCTGCTCGAACTGGAGACGACGACTCCGGCGCCCGACGCGCCCGACGCCACGCCGCCGCGGCAGTCCGAGCCGGTACCCGTCTGACCCGGCCACCTCCCGACCCTGCGGTTGGATCCGGCATCCCCCGTTGCCGGATCCAACCGCAGCTGTTTGCCCAGGGCGTGCATGGTTCTCCTGGTGGGTCGCGTCTGAGAGGGCGGAGGAGGTGTCACCTTGGACACAGAATCAGAGCGCGAGTTCCTGGACTTCGTCTCGGCTCGCACTCACGCGCTGTTCCGGACGGCCTACGCGCTCACCGGACACCAGCAGGCAGCGGAGGACCTGCTGCAGACCGCGCTGACCAAGACTGCGGCCCGCTGGCGACACATCCGCGGCAACGCGGAGCCCTACGTCAAACGGGTGATGTACCACGAGCAGGTCTCCTGGTGGCGCCGGAAGCGGCTGACCGAGACCTCGATGGGGGTCGTGCCGGAACCACCGGCGGCCCCGGACGGCACCGACGCGCCGCTGCTGAGGATGACCCTGCAGCGGGCGCTGTTGCAGCTCGCGCCGCGGCAACGCGCGGTGCTGGTGCTCCGGTATCTGGAGGACCAGAGCGAGCAGCAGGTCGCCGAGATCATGGGCTGCTCCGCCTCGACGGTCGCCAGCCAGTCGTCGCGAGCGTTGGCGCGGCTCCGCGAAATCGCCCCGGAGCTGCGTGAGCTCCTCACCCTGGAGGAGGCAAAGGCATGAACAAGTTCGACGATGCGGTCCGAGACGCCGTGCGTGACCTGTCCGATCAGGGCCGGCCGCCGGTCGACCTCGGCCCCCGGATGGTGGCCGCCGGCCGCCGGATGCAGTACCGCCGCTCGGCGATCACCGCCGTGGCCAGCGTTGCCGCGGTGATCGCGGTGGCGGCGCCGGTCCTCGCGGTCGACACGATCCGCGACAACTCCGTGGCCGCGACCGGCAGTCCCTCGCCGACGTTCGATCCGAACATGGGCGTGATCGGGACTCCGCCACCGACCGGGCTCCCGAACCCGCCGCTCCAGCTGCCGGCCGCGCTGGTCACGGTCGAGGGAGCCTCGATGGTGGCAGCCCGCGCCGACGGCGATCACTCGAGCTTCGTCTGGGACGCGGCCAAGAAGAAGTACGTCACGGTGCCGTATTTCGGTGTGCTGCCGAACCCGGCCCGCACGCTGGCCCTGGTGCGGAGCCGGACCTGGCCCGGCAAGGTCGGGCTGCTCGACCTGCGTACCAACAAGGTCGACTGGACGCTGTTCGATGTCGGCCTCGACCGCTCGGTCAGCGACAACTACGCGTGGTCGCCCGACGGCAGCAAGGCGATCGTCGGCGGCGGGCTGCTCGCGTACCAGGGCCCGTTCGTCGTGCTCGACGTCGCAACGCGGACGGTGTCGCCGCTGATCGACATCGGCAAGGACTATGGCTGGGTCACCTTTCATCCGAACGGACGAGAACTGGTCGCGACCAAGCACTCACCGCCGACAGTGCAGACCGGCACGCCGCTGCCGACTCGGTCCGGGAACGACCCGATGACGTCAGGATTCGTGGTCAAGTCGGGCTCCAGTGCTGACTCCAAGCCGTTGTGGATTCAGGTCTTCGATCTCGCCGGCAAGCCGACCCGGAAGATCGCGGTGCCGGCCCTGATCGTCGACAGTGCGCAGTGGGCTCCCGACGGGCGCCGGCTGATCACCTGGAACCACGGCAAGGCCGGCGGCATGCGGGTGTACGACACCGTCACCGGCAAGTCCGTCGCCGAGCTGCCCAGCCTCGGTTGGTTCCCGCGCGGCGGGCACGGGATCCAGTGGCTCGACGCCGACCGGCTGCTGATCTCGGACTGGGACCGCGAAAAGGGCAAGTTCCTCACCAACGTCGTCGGGCTGGACGGCCGGCCCCGGAAGTCCCAGGAGCTGCCCTGGTACGGCGACGGCTACACGCCGATCTTCGACGCGCCGACCAACTGACACCGGCCGCGGTCGGATCGTGCTCCCTCCGGGTGCGATCCGACCGCGGCGTCGTCTTGAGGTGTCGCGGTGGGACCCAACCCCCTGCCGGCGGGATCCCACCGCGACGTGTGGGGGTCCGAGTAGCCGGCGAACCAGGCGCGCGACCTCATAGGTCTGGACCAATCAGGACGTTAGCGGGCAACTGGGTCGATCGGCAAGTAACCGCTGTCATGGCTTGTCCCAATCAGCGGGCCTTGGGTGCTGGCGATCAGCCCGATGAGTGAACATCAGCTGAACTGATGGCTGGCTTACCGGCCGGATGGGACGAAGTTTTCGCAGCTCAGCGGGGTCCGAGGTGCCGATTGTCAGACCTTGTGACAATGATGGTCTCCGACGATGCTCGAGGGGCGGCCGCCGGACTGGGCCGTTCCTGCCCGCATGAGACGCCCGCTTCAGGGGCCCGGCACCGCTCTGGCGAGCGGGGGAGGAGCTGTGGTGAGTCGTCCCGACATCGCCGCGCGCCGGCTGATCGACGCCGACGCGGAGAGAACGAACTGGCCGGCCGAAGAGGTGGTCGCCTCGCGGGAGGCGGCCGAGCACTATGTCGGTTCCGTCTGTTTCAAGATCGGTCCACCGAAGCTGGTCGGTGTCGAGTTGGAATGGCTCGTACACGACGCGCACGACCCCACCGCTCCGCTCACCACCGCACGGTTGGCCGACGCGCTCGGGGATTGGGGGCCGCCGCATCTGCGGCCCGGCCTACCCCCGCACGAACAGGCTGCACCGGACCATCAGCACCAACCCGCACAGCCGGGCTCCGTCCCGCAGCACAGCAAGCTCCTGCCCCGAGGCTCCACCGTCACGGTCGAGCCAGGCGGCCAGGTCGAGATCTCCTCTCGTCCCGCCGCCACCCTGGGCGACTGCCTCGCCGATGTCGCGCTCGACAGCGACACCGTCCGCGCCGCACTCGCCAGAGCGGGCCTCGTCATCAGCGGTCACGGCATCGATCCGTTCCGGTCGCCGGAACGGCTCCTCGACCTGCCCCGCTACGCCGCGATGGAGACCTACTTCAACCGCGCCGGTCACGACGGCAGGACGATGATGTGTTCCACGGCGGCCGTGCAGGTCAGCCTGGACGCGGGCACGGACGATCCCGGTGCGCCGGACGGCCTGGACACCCGCTGGCACGCCCTGCACGCGCTCGGCCCGACGCTGGTCGCGATGTTCGCCAACTCGCCGGTCCATGCGGGGGAGTTCACCGGCTGGCGCTCGTCCCGGCAGGCGGCCTGGGCCGGCATCGACGCCCAGCGCACCACCCCGCCGGTCAACGGGCACCCGGTCGATCCGCGCGGGGTGTACGCCCGGTACGCCGTGGAGGCGCCGGTGCTCTGTGTGCGCTGCGACGGGCACCCGTGGGGCGTACCGGAGGGGGTCACGTTCGCCGACTGGATCGACGGCGCGCTGCCCACCCCGCCCACCTACGGCGACCTGGCGTACCACCTGACGACCCTGTTTCCGCCGGTGCGAGCGCAGGGGCACCTGGAGGTGCGGTACATCGACGCCCAGCCCGACGACGGCTGGGTGGTGCCCTCGGCGCTGCTCTGGGCGTTGTGCGCGGACGCGGCGGCGATGGATGCCGCGTTGACCGCCGTCGAGCCGGTCGCGCACGCCTGGCGCCGGGCCGCCCAGGCCGGCTTGGACGATCCCGAGATCGCCAGGGCGGCTCGGGGCGTGATGGCCGCGGCGCTGGCCGGGCTCCCCGGTGCGGTGCCGCCCGAGGCCGAGGCGGCGGTGCTCACGTTCGACGAGCGGTACACCGCACGCGGGCGCTCGCCGGCGCACGACTGGATCGAGGCCGACGCCCGCGTCGCCGCCCGTCGGCGCACCCCGCAGGAGGATTCAGCATGACCGCGCACCCCGCCGACCTCCTGCGTTCCGCTCCTCGCTCCTGCGTCGCTGCGATGCTCGCTCCGGAGGCCGTCTCATGACTATCCACACCCTCTCGGACGGCGAGCTGCGGGCCCGGATCGCGGCCGAGCTCGACCGCACCCGCGCCCGCAGCGCCGACCTCACCGGCGCCGTGGACGACGACGATCTGACCCGCCAGCATTCCCCGCTGATGTCGCCGCTGGTCTGGGACCTGGCGCACATCGGTAACCAGGAGGAGCTCTGGCTGGTCCGGGACGTGGGCGGGCGGGAGCCGGTCCGCCAGGACATCGACGAGCTCTACGACGCGTTCAAGCACCCGCGTGCCGACCGGCCGGCGTTGCCGCTGCTCAATCCGGCCGAGGCCCGGCGGTACGTCTCGACCGTGCGGGACAAGGTGTTCGACGTGCTGGACGGGGTACCGCTGGAGGGTCAACCCCTGGTCGACAGCGGCTTCGCGTTCGGCATGATCCTTCAGCACGAGCAGCAGCACGCCGAGACGATGGCCGCCACGCATCAGCTCCGGCTCGGCGATCCCGTGCTGCACGCGCCGACCCCGCCGCCGGCTCCGGCCGCCGCACTGCCGGCCGAGGTGCTGGTGCCCGCCGGCGAGTTCACGATGGGCACGTCCACCGAGCCGTGGGCGCTGGACAACGAGCGTCCCGCGCACCCCGCCCGCACCGACGCCTACTGGATCGACACCACGCCGGTGAGCAACGGCGCGTACCTCGAGTTCATGGCCGCCGGCGGTTACACCGACCAGCGCTGGTGGTCCGAGGCTGGCTGGGCGCATCGGGTCGAGGCCGGCATCGAGGCGCCGGAGTTCTGGCACCGGGACGGCGATCGGTGGTGGCGCCGGCGGTTCGGCGTGGTCGAGCCGGTGCCCGTGGACGAGCCGGTTCAGCACGTGAACTGGTACGAGGCCGAGGCCTACGCCAGCTGGGCCGGCCGCCGGTTGCCCACCGAGGTCGAGTGGGAGAAGGCGGCCCGGTACGACCCGGAGAGCGGCCGTTCCCGCCGGTATCCGTGGGGCGACGAGGACCCCACCCCCGAGCACGCCAACCTCGGCCAGCAGTACCTGCAGCCGGCGCCGGTGGGCTCGTACCCGGCGGGCGCGTCGCCGCTCGGGGTCCGCCAGCTGATCGGTGACGTGTGGGAGTGGACGTCCTCGACCCTGCACGGTTATCCGGGCTTCGCCGCGTTCCCGTACCGGGAGTACTCCGAGGTCTTCTTCGGACCCAAGTATCCGATCCTGCGCGGCGGCTCCTGGGCCACCGACCGGCTGGCCTGCCGCGGCACGTTCCGGAACTGGGACTACCCGATCCGGCGGCAGATCTTCACCGGCTTCCGGACCGCCCGCTCCGCCGCTCCCGGTGACGCCTAGATGTGCCGCCACCTGGCCTATCTCGGGCCGGCCGTGCCCCTCGGGGAACTGCTGGTCGAGCCGCCGCACGCGCTGCTGCGGCAGTCCTGGGCGCCGCGCCGGCAGCGGTACGGCACGGTGAACGCGGACGGGTTCGGCATCGGCTGGTACGCCGACGGCGACCCGGTGCCGGCCCGCTATCGCAGCGATCGTCCGATGTGGACTGATCCGTTCGTGCGCGACCTGGGCAGGGTGGTGCGCACCAGGGCGCTGCTGGCGGCGGTCCGCTCGGGCACCGAGGGCATGCCGTACGGCGAGTCGGCTGCGGCGCCCTTCGCCGAGGGTGAGTACCTGTTCAGCCACAACGGCGCGATTCCCGGCTGGCCCACCTCGGTGGCGGCGACCGCGGCCGATCTCACGGTCGCCGAACTGCTCACCCTGGAGGCGCCGACCGACTCCGCGCTGCTCTGGCTGCTGGTCCGGCAGCGGTTGCGGGCCGGCGGCGAGCTGGCCGAGGCGCTCGCGGCCGTGGTCCGGCTGGCCGCGGCCACCGGTGGCGGGCGGCTCAACCTGCTGGCCACGGACGGCCGCCTCATCGCGGCCACCACCTGGGGCGACACGCTCTCCTGGCGGGCCGACGAGCGCGGCGTGGTGGTCGCCTCCGAGCCGTTCGACGACGACCCCGGCTGGCACGACGTGCCCGAGCGTTCGGTGCTGACCGCCACCCCGGACGGCGTGGCCGTGACGCCGCTCGCGCTCGACCCGCCGCCCCGCTCGCCGGTCGCCGGGCCCGGCTCGCCGACGCCGGACGGGCCGGCGATCTCCGGTGACCAGGCTCCGGCGCCGGGCCCGCCGCCCGTCGACCCGCACGACCCCCCGGCCGCCGGCCGGCAGACCGACCCCGACCCCGATCGATCGGAGTGACCGTGGCCGACCAACCCGAGTTCGTCGTCGAGAACCTGCTGCCGCCGGACTTCCTGGGCGAGGCGTTGCGCGCGGACGCGCTCCGCGGCCTCACCAGCGAACCCAAATGGCTGCCGCCGAAGTGGTTCTACGACGAGCACGGCAGCGTCCTGTTCGAGGAGATCACCCGGCTGCCGGAGTACTACCCGACCAGGGCCGAACGGGAGATCCTGTTGGCCAACGCCGGCGCGATCGCGGCCGACTCGGGCGCCACCACGCTGGTCGAGCTCGGCTCCGGCTCGTCGGAGAAGACCAGGCTGCTGCTGGACGCGCTGCGTGAGCACGGCACGCTGGATCGGTACGTGCCGGTGGACGTGTCGGAGTCCGCGCTGCGGGACGCGGCCGAGGCGCTCCGGGCCGAGTACCCGGGTCTGGCCGTGCACGGTCTGGTCGCCGACTTCGAGCACCAGCTCGACCAGTTGCCGCGCGGCGGCCGGCGGATGGTCGCGTTCCTCGGCGGCACGATCGGCAACCTCGTGCCGGCCGACCGGGCGATGTTCCTGGACAGCCTGCGCGCCACGCTGGTGCCGGGCGACACGCTGCTCCTCGGCACGGACCTGGTGAAGAGCCCGTCGGTGCTGGTGCCGGCGTACGACGACGCGGCCGGCGTCACCGCCGCGTTCAACAAGAACGTGCTGGCCGTGATCGACCGTGAGCTCAAGGCCGACTTCGACCTCGACGCGTTCGAGCACGTCGCGATCTGGGACGCCGAGCACGAGTGGATCGAGATGCGGCTCCGCTCGGTCCGCGACCAGGTCGTTCACGTCGCCGCGCTGGACCTCGAGGTGCGGTTCGCGGCCGGCGAGGAGATGCGCACCGAGGTGTCGGCGAAGTTCCGCCGCGAGCGGGTGGGCGCCGAGCTGGAGGTCGCCGGATTCGACCTCACCGACTGGTGGACGGACGCGGACGGGCGGTTCGCGCTCTCGCTCAGCACCGCGCGGTGAGCCTGGACGCCGACGGTTGACCCGTCGCCCCGGCCGGCGGATCAGGTGGGCGCCGCCGGCCGGGGCGGCGCGCTCCGTGCCTGGTCAGATGGGGTGATCGTTTCGTGCCGTTTTCGAGACGATCGTCACAGAGGCGGCGGTCACGGTGTCGGCTTCTGGACAAGCGGTGACACCGTTTGGGGACGTACGCTCGGAGCGTGACGGATGCGCCCATCGGGATCTTCGACTCGGGGGTCGGCGGGCTCACCGTGGCTCGCGCGATCCTTGACCAACTACCCCACGAAGAGCTGCTCTACGTGGGGGACACCGCCCATGTGCCGTACGGCCCCAAGCCGTTGGCCGAGGTGCGGCGGTACGCGCTGGACGTGATGGACCATCTGGTCTCCTCGGGCGTGAAGATGCTCGTCATCGCGTGCAACTCGGCGTCGGCGGCGTGCCTGCGCGATGCCCGGGAGCGGTACGACGTGCCGGTGGTGGAGGTCGTGTTGCCGGCGGTTCGTCGAGCCGTCGCGGCCACCCGGACCGGACGGATCGGCGTGATCGGCACCCGTGCGACCGTGACCTCGCAGGCGTACGACGACGCGTTCCACGCGGCGCCCGAGGTGCGGCTCACGTCGGTCGCGTGCCCGGAGTTCGTCTCGTTCGTCGAGCGTGGAGTGACCAGCGGGCGGCAGATCCTCGGCCTCGCGCAGGCGTACCTGGAGCCGCTACAACGCGCCGAGGTCGACACCTTGGTGCTGGGTTGTACACATTATCCGCTGCTGACGGGCGTGATCAGTCTGGCGATGGGAGACGGCGTGACCCTGGTGTCGAGCGCGGACGAGACCGCGAAGGACGTGTACCGCGTCCTCACCCAGCGCGATCTGTTCCGCCCGGATACCGCCGGCCCACCCCGGCATCGCTTCCTCGCCACGGGTGACGCCGAGCCGTTCGCCCGGCTGGGCCGCCGCTTCCTCGGCCCCGAGGTGAGCGCCGTGCACACCGGCGCGTTCGCCACCGTCACGACCGGGCCAGCGCCGTCGCCGACCGCCGCTGTCGCCGGGCCCGCTGATCCGACGGCGGTGGCCAGATGAAGCTCACCGTGTTGGGCTGCGCCGGGAGCTTTCCCGGCCCCGAGTCGCCGTGTTCGGCGTACCTGGTCGAGGCCGAGGGCTTCCGGCTCCTGATCGACTTCGGCACCGGTTCGCTCGGCTCGCTCCAGCGGTATCCGGGGATGTACGGCATCGACGCCATCCTCCTGAGCCACCTGCACTGCGATCACATCCTGGACGCGTGCAGCTACGTGGTCGTGCGCCGCTACGACCCGGCCGGGCCGTTGCCGAGGCTGCCGCTCTACGGCCCGGCGGGTACGGCCGACCGGCTCGCCCACGCGTACGGGCCGGACCACGAGTCGACCTCCGTGGACGACGTCTACGACGTGAGAACGCTCACCCCCGGCACGTTCGAGATCGGCCCGTTCAGCGTCGAGGTCGATCTGATGAACCATCCGGTGGAGACGTACGGCGTCCGGATCGAGCACGATGGCGCAGCGCTCGCGTACTCCGCCGACACCGGTGTGACCGAGGCGCTGCTGACCCTGGCCCGCGACGCCGACCTGCTGCTCTGCGAAGCGTCCTACTTGGACAGTGCGCCGCACCCGCCGGACCTGCACCTGACCGGCCGGGAGGCCGGCGAGCACGCGCGCAAGGCCGGCGCCCGGCGGCTGGTGCTCACCCACCTGGTGCACGCGTGGGGTGACGAGGCCGCGACGCTCGCCGAGGCCACCGCCGCCTTCGACGGACCGGTGGAGCTGGCGCGGCCGGGCATCAGCTACGACGTCGTCGCGCGCACCAGCGCCCAGCGTCCCGCCGCCCTGCGACCCGGCGCCCCCGCGGCGCCCGCAACCCCGGCGCTTTGGGCGACATTTTCGCGGTCCTGGCCGAGAAAATGTCGCCCAAAGCGCGGTGGGGCGGCCGGCGGCGGTCACCGGCTACGGTCGGGGTGTGACGAAGACCTATGCGGGCGATCCGGACCGGGTGGCGATCGTGTTCCCCGGTGGCGGCTACACGCCCGATCAGCCGCTGTTCTACTACGCCCGCGAGGTGCTGCTGAACCGCGGCTGGACCGTCCGGGAGCTGTGGTGGACGCCGCCTCGGGAGGCCGATTGGCTCGCCGAGGAGGCGCCGCGATGGGTGGCCGAGCAGGCCGAGGAGGTGCTGGCCACGGAGTCCGCGTCGACCGTGCTGCTGGTCGGCAAGTCCCTCGGGTCGCTGGCTCTGCCGGTGGCCGCCGAGCGGTCGTTGCCGGGGATCTGGTTCACGCCGCTGCTGCATCGGCCCGTGGTGGTGGACGCGCTGGCCAAGCTGGACGCCCGGGCGCTGCTGGTGGGCGGCACCGCGGACGGGGCTTGGGACAGCGCGGTCGCGGCGAAGTCTGGTCACGAGGTGTACGAGGTCCAGGGCGTCGACCACAGCATGGAGCGCCCAGGCCGCCCGCTCAGCTCGATCGACGTGCTGCTCGGCGTGACCGAGCGGGTCGACAAGTTCGTCGCTGGGTTGCCGTTCTGACCGGTGAGATCCGCGAGCCAGGCTCGCAGATCCGACCGGTGAGAAAAGCTGGTTAGCCGGTGGGCAGGCCGGCGGCGCGCCAGCCCTGGAATCCGCCGTCCAGATCGGTGGCCCGGTGCAGGCCGAGGTCCTGCAGCGCCGCGGCCGCGAGGCTGGACGTGTACCCCTCCGAGCAGGCGACGATGATCCGCACGTCGTAGCCGATGGCCTCCGGCAGCCGGGCGTCGCTGGCCGGGTCGAAGCGCCACTCCAGCACGTTGCGCTCGACGATGAGTGCCTCGGGAAACTCGCCCTCGGCGGCTCGCTGGGCGGCCGGGCGGATGTCGACGAGCAGTGCCTCGCCGGAGTCGGTCTCCCGCCACGCCTGCTCGGGGGAGACCCGGGTGAGCCGGCTCCGGGCCTGGTCCAGAAGTTCGTCGACGCTCACCGCGCCGGGTGGTCGCGTTCCGATGTCCGTCACGGTCACCAGTCTGCCCCGGCCCGCTCGACGGAGGTGACCACGGGGCCGCGTCGGGTCCAGCGGTAACGGGTCATCGCGGTCAGCGCCGGGGAGTAGAGATGGATGCTCACGGCGGGCTGGTCGGACGTGTTGACGATCTCGTGCACGTGGTGCTCGCCGAAGACCCGGAGCTGGCCGGCGTCGCGGCTCACCGTGAGCAGGCGGGGCGGCCCGCTCCGGCCGGTCTTCACGGCATGCTCGCGGATGGAGCCGGAGACCACCGCGAACGCGCCGGCCGCGCCGCCGTGGTCGTGCAGGCCGGTGCGCTGGCCGGGCAGCCAGGAGAGCAGCCACGCCTCGACGTCCAGGTCGGCGTCGTGGTGACTGACGTCGAGGCGGCGGTACCAGCGCTCGTCGCTGTTGAACTGGACGGTGGGCTGCCAGATCTCCCGCTCGGTCAGGATGCTGTCGACGAGCTGGCGGAGCCGGGTCTGCGTGCTGGGCGCCGTGAGGGCAGGGGTGGTCACGGGAGGTCCTTTCCTTGCTGACGGGCGATGAGCCGGGTTATCAGCAGGGCGGACAGAGCGCGCTAGCGACGCGGACCAGGTCGACACGGAGCCGGCGAATCAGCGGGGGACCGGCGGCAACCATGCGCAAGAGTTAAGCACAGTATTCCTATCTGTTCAATGTGATATCCGAGCGCGTCCTGTTGCCGATATCCGCAAAGAGGCGCGGCCTGCCTCGCCAGCACGAACCTGCCGTTGCGATCATGTCCGTGGCGCGCTGCCCCGATCCCTCCAGATCCACGAGGTGAGGCAGCGCGCTGTGCGTGTCCGTCTGTGTCCGTGGTTGTGCTTGTGTTCGAACGGGGATTTCGTTGCTTTCGCGCGTGCTATATCCGGTGTTATCTCGCCTGAGACGGCTGTCCACCCCCGCCAGGGGGGTCGCGGCCGTGATGGCCCTGGCATTGGTGGTCTCCTACCTCCAACCGATCACGCCGGCGGTCGCCGACGAGCCTGATATCCGGGCCTCTCGCGAGACCGCACTCGAGTACATGCTGACCGGTGGCCCGTCCGTGAAACGGGCGGCCGAGGCTTCGCTGTTGGGGTCCGACCAGGATCTGCGGACGTTCTTCGAGTCGGGCCGCAAACTCGCGCAGGAAGCTGACGCACGGGCTGCGGCCCAGGTGCTCGCGTCGATGGACGGCCCGTCGATGCGGGCCGCGGCGCTCAAGGCGTTGGCGGGCTCGCCAGGGGACGTCCAGACGTTCGTCAGCGGTGGCTGGGAGGCGTCCTGGGCGGCCGATGAGCGCAAGCGCGTCTACCGCGTGCTGGATGCCGCCGGTGGGCCGACGACGAGGGCCGCGGCGCAGAAGGCGCTGGACGGCTCGCAGCAGGACATCACTCGTTTCCTGTCCTCCGGACGGGATTCGGCGACCTTCGCCGATGACCGGCTGGCAGCGACCCGGATGCTCACCGGCGGGGCGAACAACAGCGGTCCGGTGCTGGACGCCGCAGCGCAGCAGGCGCTGAAGGGCACACCGCAGGAGTTGGCGGAGTTCCTGGCGTCCGGTCAGTTCGTGGCGCGGGCGCGGGACGTGGAGCTGGCCTCGATCCGGTCGCTGACCGAGCAGGCGAAGCAGGCGGGCGCGACGACCGCGCGGGAGTCGCTGGCGGCGGTGGAGTTCTCGGCTCGGGCGGCGAGCGCCGCGGAGGAAGCGAAGAAGGCGGCGCAGACGGCCGAGGACGAGGCGAAGGCGGCCGGAGGTGCGGCCGGGAAGGCGTCGGCCGCGGCCGGCCGGGCTGCGGACGCGGCCACCGGTGCCGCGGATGCGGCGCGCGAAGCGGTCGCGGCATCCAACGCGGCGATGCGAGCGGCGAGGACCGCGGCGGACGCCTCGCGGCAGGCGATCACGGCGGCGTCGCTGACGGCGCAGGCGGCGGCGCGAGCCCAGCGGGCCGCAGCGGCGGCGCGGGCGAATGCCGGCGATGCGAGGACGGCCCGGGAGGCCGCGGAGGCGGCCCGCAGCGCGGCGGCCAAGGCGCGTGAGCTGGAACAGGTCAAGGCCGAGCGGGACCGCGCGCTGGCGCAGGCCGAGGCGTCGGCGACGGCGGCGAAGGCGGCGGGCAAGAACGCCGACGAGGCAGCGGACGCCGCGGACGAGGCAGGTCAGCAGTCCGGCGTGTCGGCGCAGCAGGCGAAGCGGGCACGGGACGCGGCGGCGGGTGCCCGTGCGGCGGCGGCGACGGCGATGCGCGCGGCGGACCGGGCCGAGTCGCTCGCGAAGTCGGCGGCGCAGGCGTCGGAGGAGGCGTTCCAGTTCGCCGAGCAGGCCGCCACGCACGCCGAGAACGCGGAGCGGGCGGCGTTGGCCGCTGCTGCTGCGGCGGACAAGGCGCAGTACTCGGCGGTCGAGTCGGCCAAGGCCGCGACTGCTGCCGTGGATTCGGCGAACGTCGCGGTGGCGGCGGCCAACCAGGCGGTAGAGCTCGAGAAGCTGGCTCGCCAGGACGACGAGGCACGGCTGACGGAGGCCACCGAGCAGGGCGTGCTGGCAGCACAGGAGGCGCTGGCCCAGGAACAGCAGTCCAAGGCCGCCAGCGGTGTGCTCGCGGCCTGGAACCGCAGCCTGCAGTGGGACACCGCGGAGGAGGACCGGATCGACGCCGGGACCCGCACCCTGCTCAACGAAGCGACGGCCGGGGGCGCCTCCGACAGCGAGGTCATGGACAAGGGCCGCAGGGCCGCGGTCGCGTTGGGCACCACCGGCGGCGAGTGGACCAAGACGGCCGCGAACGACGCCCTTGCCGGTGGCGAGGTCGAGCTGCGCTCGTGGCTGACCAGTGAGCGTGGCGCCGCGGCAGGTCAGGACGACCGGGCTCGGGTTTGGCACCTGATCGACACCCTGCCCGACGGGCCGGAGAAGACCGCCGCGAAGAACGCCGTGGCCGGTGATGACGCCGCGGTGGCAGCGTTCCTGCGTACCCGTAACTACGCCGGGAAGGTCGCGAAGGATCGGCAGGCGATCTACCGGATCATCGAGACCACACAGACCGGCGGGCAACTGAACCTGAAGGCCGCCGCGGAGAAGGCACTGGCGGGTGTACCGGCCGACGCGCACAAGTTCCTGCGCACCGGCCAGTACACCGCACGCACCGCGGACGAGCGCCAAGAGGTCTACCGGGTGATGGACGCGGGCGGGCCGGAGGTCAAGGCCGCCGGACAGGTCGCGCTCTCCGGGCCGCCGTCGTACATCTCGTACTTCCTGACCGCATCGCGCTACCAGGCGGCGCAGCGGGATCTGGAGCAGGCCGCGCACGTGTTTACGGTCCGCAAGCTGATCTCCGAGGCGCAGGAGTACGCGCAGAAGGCGCTGGAGGACGCCGCGCGGGCGAAGGAGGCCGCACTCGACGCCGCCGGTCACGCCGCTGAGGCCGACCAGGCGGCCAAGCAGGCCGACGACGCGCTCAAGGAGGCCCGCAAGCACGCGAGCGCCGCGCAGCAGTCCGCGGCCGATGCCAAGAAGTCGGCCGACCAGGCCGCGCAGTCGGCGCAGACGGCCCGCAACGCCGCCAACTCCGCCCAGAGCAGCGCCAACGACGCCGCCAAGTCGGCGGCCACCGCCAGCGCCGCCTCGCAGCGGGCAAGCGCCTCCGCCGCGGAGGCGGCGGAGTCCGCCAAGGACGCCCGAGCCTCGGCCACGGCCGCGGGCAAGGACGCCGCGGCCGCCGACGCTGCCGCCAAGGAAGCGTCCGACATCTACACCGACAGGCTGAAGGAGTGGGAGGAGAATCAGCGCAGCACCCAGCCGGGCAGCGGCCCGCGCGGTCAGGGCACGGCGGCGGACGCGCACAAGACCTGGGGTTGCCTGGTCCCGGAGTCGGCCCTGTCGGCGGAGTGCGCGAACGTCTACAAGGATCTGGCCGGCGCACTCATCAACCCGGCCAAGTGCAGCGCCCCGGCGAACGCAGGCACGCCCGGCTGCTCGATGCTCAACGACCTCAAGACCTTCGCCGAGGAGAACCCCGGTCTGCTGTTGGACATGCTCCAGTTCGTCCTGGGCATGTGCGGTCTCATTCCGGGCGCTGGCGAGGTGTGCGATGCCGCCGATGCGGCGATCTCGTTCGGCCGCGGCGACTGGGTCGGTGGCCTGCTGTCCATCGGTGCCATGGTCCCGGTGGTCGGATGGCTCGCCACCGGCGCCAAGGGTCTGAAGAACTCTGACAAGCTGCGGAGCGTCACGAACGTCGTCGAGCAGCTCATCAAGTGCAAGAACAGCTTCACGCCTGGCACGCCAGTACTGCTGGCGGACGGCAGCCGCAGAGCCATCGAGGAGCTTCGGGTCGGCGACCGGGTGCTGTCCACCGACCCAGTCGCCAACGTCACGGCGGCGAAGCCGATCACGGCTCTGATCACCGGCTCGGGCCTCAAGCAGCTCGTCGATGTCACCGTCGACACCGACGGGGATGCCGGTTCGGCGACCGGAACCGTCACGGCGACGGACAACCACCCGTTCTGGGTGGGCGACCTCGGCGCGTGGATCCAGGCGGGCGCGCTTGAGCCGGGGCAGTCGATCCGCACGGCCGAAGGCGCCTCGGTGCGAATTGAGGCTGTGTCGGAACGGACCGAGAATGCCGAGGTCCACAACCTCACCATCGCTGACTTCGAGACCTACTATGTGGTCGCAGGTGACACGCCGGTATTGGTGCACAACGCCGGCTGCCCGCCCGCGATCGGATTCAGCACGGACACCGTTCAGTCGGCTTACCAGGGGATGCGGGGCGAGGGCGGGCACGCGATGCGCCGGCTCGTCGGCAACATCATTCCGAACAAGGGAAGTAACGAAGTGAGACGGCAGGCGTTCGAGAAGTTGACCTCCGACATCCTGCTCAACCCGCAGAAGACCTTCGACTGGACCCTCGGCGGCACCGGCGGCATCCAGAACAAGGGATTCATCGGAGAGGTCGACGGCAAGCTGGTCGCCTTGTTCGTCGCGAAGGAAGGTCAGTACGCGGGCACGGTCTCATCGTCCAAGGTGGTCACGCCCGAAGACCTGAAACTGTGGGGCCTGGCGTGACCGCTGAGCTGGGGTCAGGGCTGTATTTCGGCGCGCAGCCGGTGATCAACGTCTTCGTGTTGGCCGCCGTCGCGGAGCCGCCGAGCTTCGAGTTCGGCGGCGTGGCGCCGGCCGAGACGCTGGCGTATCCGTACGCGCGGGACGACCCAGGCGCGCACCCGCACTCGTATGTCACCGAATTCAATCTCGTCTTCGACGTGCTGCCAACCGATCTACGTTCCTATCTGAGCCGATGCCTCCGCGCCGCGAGCACCGCTGGCGACAGCATGGCCTGGCTCGGATTCGAAGGCTCGTTCGGTTTCGACGACATTCTTTCCGACGCGGACGCGCCACAGATCTACGGTGTCTGCGCGCCGGGCGGCGAACCGGTCGTGGCCACCGACCTCGACGCCCTGAAGACTCCGGAATGGCGGTCGATAATCAGTTCATTTCGGAGCCAGCTCTAGCGTTTGTCCTTTAGGCAATTCTGTTTCATGGAGGAAGAAGTGAAGGCATTATCGTGGTTCGCCACGACGACAGTGGCGGTCGCGGTCGCGGTGGCTGGGTCGATCATGGTCGTTTCGGGCGGTAGCCCGGCCATGGCGGCGGACACGCCCCCGCCGATCGAGGAGGACTTCTCCTACCCCGGGGCCAGGGACATTCTGGACCGGCATCAGCTGGAGCTGATCAAGGGCGACGGGCACATCCTCTTCGTGACGTCCATCAAGTACAACGAGGAGGGGCGGCAGTGCGCGACCGGCGAGATCCAGGTCGAGAAGTCGCTCGAGGATGAGCCCTACGGCGTCTACTACTGCTTCAAGACCGTCGGCACCAAGGGCTGGTTGACCCTCAAGGTGCCGGCGACCTTCGGCGTGCGGGGTGGCAACAAGCCGATCGAGGCGACGGCGAACCTCCCTGGCGGCCCCAAGACGTACTCGATCCCGGCGAACTCGCCCGTCGCGATCAGCCCGGGCAGCGGTAGCGAAACCCCGAACGCGGTACTGGTCGAGCTGCGGTTCGCGCCGAAGTAGGCGGCGCCTCCGAGGGGCCGGCGTGATCTCGCGCCGGCCCTTCGGCTTGGGCGGGCTGACGGTCGCGCGGCCGAGCCCGCCGATCGAAGGGCGTTCCGATGTGTAGCCGAATGTTTCGCGTCCGGTCATGCGCTGGTCGGGCATTGACGACATAGCGACCGCACCGTGGAGTCATGCGCGTAGCGATAGTCACGGAGTCGTTCCTGCCCGACGTCAACGGCGTCGCGCACTCGGTGCAACGGGTCGTCGAGCACCTGCACCAGCGCGGTCACACGCCACTCGTCATCGCCCCCGAGCGGCCAGAGGGCCCAGTTCCGCTGGAAGAGGCCCGCGCGGAGGTGATCCGGGTGCCGTCGGTGCCGATGCCCGGCTACCCCACGTTCCGGATCGGCCTGCCGAGCCGGCGGGTGGAGGCCGCGCTGCGCCGGCACGCGCCGGACGTGGTGCACCTCGCGTCGCCGTTCGCCTTCGCCGCGTACGGGGCGTTCGTCGCCGACCGGCTCGGCGTGCCCTCGGTCGCGGTGTACCAGACCGACATCGCGGGCTTCGCCGGCTTCTACCGGCTCGGCGTCGGCAGGGCGGCTGCCTGGCGGTGGCTGCGCCGGGTGCACGGCGTCGTCGGCCGGACCCTGGCGCCCTCCAGCGTCGCGGCCGAGAACCTGCGCCGGCACGGCATCCCGCGGGTCCACCTCTGGCCACGGGGCGTCGACAGCGTCCGGTTCCACCCCCGGCACCGGGACGAGGCGTTCCGCCGCCGGCACGCCCCGGACGGCGAGCTGCTCGTCGGCTACATCGGCCGGCTCGCGCCGGAGAAGACCGTGGAACTGCTCGAACCCGTGAGCAGGCTGGACGGCGTCAAGGTCCTGATCGTCGGCGACGGTCCGGCCCGGCGCGCGGCGCAGAAGGCGCTGCCCAGGGCCACTTTCCTGGGCCAGCTCACCGGCCCGGAGCTCGCGGCCGCGCACGCCAGCCTGGACGTGTTCGTCCACACCGGAGCGCACGAGACGTTCTGCCAGACCGTGCAGGAGGCGATGGCCTCGGGCGTGCCCGTGGTCGCCCCGGCCGCCGGCGGGCCGCTCGACCTGGTGCAGCCCGGCCGGACCGGCCACCTGTTCGCTCCCGGTGACGCCAGCGCGCTGCGCACCGCCGTCCAGTCGCTCGCCGAGCACCCCGGGCTGCGTGCCAATTTCGGAGCCGCCGCGCGGGAGGCCGTCCAAGGCCGTACCTGGAGCGCGATCGGCGACGCGCTGTTGGACCACTACGCGGCGGTCACCGAGACCGACGCGGCGCGCGCGGCATGAGGTCGGCACGGATCGTCCGGCTGGCGAACTTCGTCGGCCCCCGCTCGGGCGGCCTGCGCACCGCGCTCCGCGAGTTGGGCAAGGGCTACCAAGCGGCGGGGCACGAGCCGGTCCTGGTCATCCCCGGCCCACGGGCCAGCGACGAACTCACCGAGCAGGGTCGGGTGATCACGCTGCCCGGACCGGTCGTCCCAGGGCTCGGCGGCTACCGGGTCCTGGTCGACCGGCGGCGGCTGGCGCGGCTGCTCGCCGCCCTGCGCCCGGACCGGCTGGAGGTCTCCGACCGCGCCACGTTGCGGTGGACCGGCGACTGGGCGCGGGCTCACGGCGTGCCGAGCGTGATGGTGTCGCACGAGAACCTCGGCGCCCTCGTGGAGATGTTCGTGCCGTCGTGGCTCCCGGGCCGCCGGGTCGCGGACCGGCTCAACGCGGCCACCGCTCGGGCGTACGACCAGGTGGTCTGCACCACGGCGTTCGCGGCCGAGGAGTTCCGCCGGCTCGGCGCGTCGAACGTGGCCAGGGTGGCGCTCGGCGTCGATCTGGAGCGCTTCACCCCGGAGCACCACGATCCGGCGCTGCGCGGAACCCTGGCGAACCACCGTGAGCTGCTGCTTGTGCATTGCGGACGGCTGTCGGCGGAGAAACGGCCGGAGCGCTCGGTCGAGGCGCTGATCGCGCTGCGCCGGCGGGGCGTGCCGGCGGTCCTGGCCGTGGTCGGCGACGGTCCGCGACGGGCGGCGCTGGAGCGGCTGGCCGAGGGGCACCCGGTGCGCTTTCTCGGGTTCGTGGCCGAGCCGGATCGGGTCGCGCGGCTGCTCGCGACGGCCGACGTGGCGCTGGCCCCGGGTCCGCTGGAGACGTTCGGGCTGGCGGCGTTGGAGGCACTCGCGAGCGGCACGCCGGTGGTCGCGGCCGGTGACGGTGCCCTGAGTGAGGTGATCGGGGCCGCCGGCGCGGTGGTCTCCGGTGAGGGAGAGCGATTCGCGGGTGGCGTGCTGGAGGTGATGGCGCGGCCGGAGCCGGATCGGCGCCGCGCCGCCCGCGAGCACGCCAGCCGGTACAGCTGGTCGGCCGCGGCGGCCGGCCTGTTGGGGGTACACGGGCTGACGGGGGCGAGGGCATGGCGGACACCGGTGCGGCCGAGCTGACACGTTTCGTGGCGCTGGGCGACTCGACGACGGAAGGGCTCGGCGATCCGTTGCCGGGCGGCGGCTGGCGCGGCTGGGCCGTGCTCCTCGCGGACGGTCTCGGCCCGCCGGGCGCGGTGCAGCTGGCCAACTTCGCCGTGAGCGGTGCCACGACCGCGCAGGTCAGGGCGGCTCAGCTCGAACCGGCGCTCGCGCTGCGGCCCACGTTGGCATCCGTGCTCGTCGGGTTGAACGACACCCTGCGCGCCGGCTTCTCACCCGTTCGGATCCGGGCCGATCTGGAGCACACGGTCGGCTCCCTCACGGACGCGGGCGCCACGGTGCTCACCGCCCGGATGCCCGACCCCGGCCGCATGTTCGGCCTCCCGGCGGCGCTGAGCCGGCCCCTGTCGCGGCGGACCGGTGCGCTGAACGAGGTCGTGGACGACATCGCGGCCCGGTACGGCACCCTCCATCTGGACCTTGCCGGGCACCCGTGCACCTATGACCGTCTGATGTGGAGCGTTGATCGGCTGCATCCGAGCGAGCGCGGGCACCGGCTGGTGGCGCGCGGCTTCGCCGGCTTGCTGGGGTCCGCCGGGTGGCCGCTGCACGCGGTCCCGGCGGCCGAGCCGTCGGGCGGCGCCGAGCCGACCGCGTGGGGCCACGCCTGGTGGCTCGCGACCAGGGGCACCGCCTGGTTCGCCGAGCGCTGCACCGACCTCGTCCCGCACCTGGCCGCGCTCGCCGTGCGCGAGGCGATGCGCGGCGGGCCGGCGCCGTTGCGGCGCGCGGCGGCCCACCGCACGACCCGGCGGCCGACCCACCGCGGGAACGGGGAGCCGCGGTACTCAACTACGCTCCAGATCCATGACCCGACCTGACGACCGCTCAGCCAGCGCACTTCGCCCCGTGACGATCACCCGGAACTGGCTCGACCACGCCGAGGGCTCGGTGCTGGTCGAGTTCGGCCGCACCCGGGTGCTCTGCGCCGCCAGCGTCACCGAGGGTGTGCCGCGCTGGCGCAAGGGCAGCGGCCTCGGCTGGGTCACCGCCGAGTACGCGATGCTGCCGCGCGCCACCCACACCCGTGGCCCGCGCGAGTCGGTGAAGGGCCGGATCGGTGGCCGGACCCACGAGATCAGCCGGCTGATCGGTCGCAGCCTGCGCGCCGCGATCGACCCGAAGGCGCTCGGCGAGAACACGATCGCGCTCGACTGCGACGTGCTCCAGGCCGACGGCGGCACCCGGACCGCGGCGATCACCGGCGCGTACGTGGCGCTCGCCGACGCGGTCGCCTGGCTCGCGGAGCGCGGTTCGCTCGGCACCACCGTGGCCCAGGCGCTGCCCACGTCGGTGGCTGCCGTCAGCGTCGGCGTGATCGACGGCGAGCCGCGGCTCGACCTCTGCTACGAGGAGGACGTGGACGCCGAGGTGGACATGAACATCGTCTGCACCGCGGCCGGCGAGTTCGTCGAGGTGCAGGGCACCGGCGAGGGCGCCACGTTCGACCGCAAGGCGCTGGACGCGCTGCTGGACCTGGGTGTCGCCGGCTGTGCCGAACTCACCCGGATGCAGGCCGAGGCGCTGGCCCTGTGAGCGAGCGCAGCGAGCGAACCAATGAGCACAGCTGCCCCGCTCGTGGGGCTGCCGAGCGCAGCGAGGTGGACTCATGAGCGGACGAAGGTTCTGCTCGCGTCCCGGAACACGAAGAAGCTGGTCGAGCTGCAGCGGATCCTCGGGCCGGCGGCCGATGTCGAGCTGGTCGGCCTCGGTGACGTGCCCGAGTATCCGGAGGCGCCGGAGACGGGTGCCACGTTCGCCGAGAACGCGCTGCTCAAGGCCCGCGAGGGCGTGCACTACACCGGGCTGCCGACCGTGGCGGACGACTCCGGCCTGGCCGTGGACGCGCTCAACGGCATGCCGGGCATCTTCTCGGCGCGCTGGTCCGGCAAGCACGGCGACGACCAGGCCAACCTCGACCTGCTGCTGGCCCAACTCGGCGACGTGCCGGACGAGCGGCTGGGCGCGGCGTTCGTCTGCGCCGCCGCGCTGGTGCTGCCCGACGGCACCGAGCACGTGACCGAGGGCCGGCTGGTCGGCCGGCTGATCCGGTCCATGCGCGGCGACGGCGGCTTCGGCTACGACCCGATCTTCGTGCCGACCGGCGACGAGCGGACCACCGCGCAACTCACGCCCGAGGAGAAGGACCTGATCAGCCACCGGGGCCAGGCCTTCCGCGCGCTCGCGCCGTTCGTCACCGACGCCGTCCGCGGGTAGTACTGCCCGCACGTCCCCGCTTTGGGCGACATTTTCACGGCTATGACCGTGAAGATGTCGCCCAAAGCGCCTTGGTGCAGGGCCTAACCGAGGTCGAGCGCCGGTGTCTTGGCCCCCACGGGCATCTGGGCGAGGTACAGCGGGCCCGGCCGGGGCCGAGGGCAGCGTCAATGCCGGCACGCCGGACTGCGTGCGGCGTCGTAGCAGCATGACCTGCCGTCCCGTGCGTCTTGGCGTAGTGGTAGCCGTCCAGCCACTGAACACCGTCCCGTGAAGGGGGCTGGTTCTGGTAGCTGCTCGTCGACTCGCCCATCGGCGAGATCGAGCACGTCGAACCTGATGTGGTCGTCCATGCCGGTCCAAAGGATCGCCTGGGCCGGCTGAGTGACAGTCACGCCGACGCTGACTCCAGACTCGCCTTGGGCCGCCAGTCCGTCTCGACCCTGGTCAGCGGCTCCGGCCCGGCTCATCCGGACGTAAGAGCAGCCGGTTCGTCCTGGTCGCCCGCGGCGCTGAGGAGCAGCGCCGCCGCTGTCGCTGGTCCAGGCGAGCGCGTCCTCCACCTCATACTCGCCACCGTGCCGGTCGACGTCCACCGTCGAGGTCCGGCCGGTGGTCACCTCGACGAACGGTCACTGCCTCGGTGACCTGGTCGGCCCGGTTCTCCCCACGGGCGCGGGGGAACGCGAGCCACCGCCCGTCCGGCGACCACAGCGGCGAGAGCGTCTTGACCGGGAACGTGAGCGTCCGGACCGTCTCCCCGGACGGTCGTGTCGTAGATCGCGAACTCGGGATCGGCGTCCCGCACTCCGCCGACGAGCGGCCTGATCGCCCGGATCACCGCGAAGTGCTGATCCGGGCTGACCGCGACCACCTCTCCCTTGACCTCGCGATAGTGCCCCGTCGTCGGGTCGGCGACTCGCCATGCCTGAGCCGCGGCCGGGGAGACGCGGAGGTGTAGGCCGCGACGGTGATGCGGTTCGGCACCAACTCCGCGGCGGGCACGGCGGGAAGGAGCTGGGATCGGCTCCGGCTCCGGAATTGAGCAGCCCGATCGCGGTACCCAGCAGCGCGAACGACACGACCCCGGCCGGCCATCGTCAGCGCGACGCGACGGCGGGCGCGGCGGCGTCCCCCGGCGAGCGCGCGATCCACGATGCCGCCCGCGAAGGCGCGTCGACGCGCGCCCACGCCGGCCCGCTCGTGGACCGCGCTCCGGACCCTGTCTTCCAGCGTCATCGGGCACGCACCTCCTCCGGGTCGGCCAGGGTCGGATACACCGCGCGGAGTTGAGCCAACGCCCTGGTCAGCTGGCTGCTCACGGTCGAGATGGAACAACCGAGCAGCTCGGCGACCTCGCGCTCGCTGCGGTCCTCGAGGTACCGCAGCACGACGACGGCGCGCTGCCGGGGCGGTAGCCGATCGAGCACCGCGTCGACCTCTGCGCGCAGATCCACCCGCGCGGCTTCGTCGACCAGCCACGCCCGCTCCGGAGGGGCCGGTACCAGCCGTTCGGGACGTCGCACCGCACGCCGCCACCACGAGGTGTGCTCGTTGTACATCGATCGCCGGACGTAGGCCTCCGGATCGTCGATCCGCCGCCACCGCATCACGGCACCTTCCAGCGCGGCCTGGAGCAGGTCTTCCGCGGCGTGCTCGAGACCCCGTGAGAGCGCAGGCGATCCGGAACAGCGCTGGGCCACGGCCCTCGACGAACTCACGGAACTCGGCCCGATCCTTGGCGTTCAAGCCCCACCTCCCGCTGAGAGACGCCGCGGAGCTCGCCCATCCTGCACGGCGGCCGAACTCCGTCCGGAACTCGGCGGGGCCGGCCAGCGCCGTTCGCGGGTAGTGCTGCTGCCTTTGGGCGACATCTTCACGGCCATGACCGTGAAGATGTCGCCCAAAGCGCGTTTGGGGTGCTGCCTGGCCCCTGAGGGCTCCGGCCGTGGTGCGGGAGAGGGGATTCGAACCCCTACGTCCTTTCGGACACCAGGACCTAAACCTGGCGTGGCTGCCATTACACCACTCCCGCCGCGACTCCATCGTACGCGGAACCGCCCAGGAGGTTTCGCACCCTCCGTCCGGTCCTCGCCGCCCGCCGCGACCCGGCAATGGCCACCGGGAAAAGGGCACCGAAAAGCGGCGCCGAATTCGGCGCAGAAAACGGAATTCACAATTCTTGTTTCGCCACGGGAATTAGTGGTGGCCGTATCTATTGCGCCAAGCTGCTAATCTGAATTAGCAGCCCGACGCGGCGGCGAGCGTTAGATCGCCAACGCCGCTGACCAGCGGATACCGTCCCGAGAGTGGCTCATCGGGCGGGTGGTGCGCAGGACGTTCACGCTGTTTCGCATACCCCGAGAATAGCGCTGGGGTGCGACAATTCTGGGCGCCAGAAAGCGCGGGCAGGCGAGGTTCCTGTGCGGAATCTCGCCCGCCCGATTGGCGGCCTGCGGTCAGTCCAGGCCGAGGTCGCGACGGAGCTTGGCGACGTGCCCGGTGGCCTTCACGTTGTACTGCGCCAGCTCGATCTTGCCCTCGGCGTCGATCACGAACGTCGAGCGGATCACGCCGGTCACGGTCTTGCCGTAGAGCTGCTTCTCGCCGAACGCGCCGTAGGCGACCAGCGTGCTCTTGTCCAGGTCGGAGACCAGCGGGAACGTCAGGCCGTCGCGCTCGCGGAACTTCGCGAGCTTCTCGGGCTTGTCGGGCGAGATGCCGACCACCTCGTAGCCGGCGGCCTGCAGCGAGGAGAGGGAGTCGCGGAAGTCGCACGCCTGCTTGGTGCAGCCCGGCGTCATCGCGGACGGGTAGGCGTACAGGATGACCCGGCGTCCGCGCAGGTCGCCGAGGCGGACCTGCTTGCCGTGGTCGTCGGTGAGGTCGAAGTCGGGAGCGAGGTCGCCGGGGGCGAGCCGAGTCTGGTCCGTCATGACTACCGAGCTTAGGGCTTGTTCTGATCGTCTCGCCGGCTCGCTACCGTGACCGGCATGGCCGCTGAACTGCACATCGTGGATGCCTTCGCCGATCGACCGTTCGCGGGTAACCAGGCCGGCGTGGTGCTGCTCGACCACGAGCCCACTGACGCGCTGGATGCAGTCCGTGGCCGCCGAGCTCGGCTTCGCGGAGACCGCGTTCACCAGCCGTGAGCCGGCGGTCGGGGCCCGGCGGCTGCGCTGGTTCACCCCCGGCGTCGAGGTCGATCTCTGCGGCCACGCCACGCTCGCGACCGCACACGTGCTCGGCGGCGACCAGCGCTTCAGCACCCGCAGCGGCGAGCTGCGTTGCACAGCCGGGCCCGGACGGCATGATCGAGATGGACTTCCCCGCCGATCCGCCGAGGCTCGTGGAGCCGGCCATGCTCGCGGCCGCCACCGGTGCGCTGTCCGTCACCGCGGCGGCCTGGGGGGTGTCGGACGCGATGGTCGAGGTGGCGTCCGCGGCGGAGGTGCGATCGTTCGTCCCCGACTTCGCGGCCATCGCGGCGATCCCGGCGCGCGGGCTGATCGTCACGGCACCGGGTGACCGCTCCGGCGTCGACTTCGTGAGCCGCTGCTTCTACCCGGCCACCGGTGTGCCGGAGGATTCGGTGACGGGCTCGGCGCACACCACGCTCGCCAGCTGGTGGGCGCCGCGGCTGGGCCGGAACGAGCTGGTGGGGGAGCAGGCCTCGGCGCGCGGCGGGGTGGTGCGGGTCACGCTGCGCGCAGACCGGGTGACGTTGGCCGGCCACGCCGTCACCGTGGCGCGCGGCGAACTGCTGATCTGACCCGGCTCAGCGGCTGGTGAACAGCCAGCTCACGACCCAGGACAGCACGTCCTGCGATCCCTGCACCGCGGCGGGATCCCGATACAGATAGCCGGCCGCGAGGATCATGGCGCCCGCCCCCGCGGCGAGCGCCATCCTCCCCAGCGACCTCGGCGGATCGACCCGGGGAACCGCGGAACGCGGTGGCGGAGACGAGATCGCCCGGTACGCCGTTGGTGGGGAGTCGGTCCGGGGTGGCCCGGTCCGCTGCCGTGGCACGCGCTCCAGAGTGGTCATGCCGATGATGCTGGCCCGGGGCTGCTGTGACGCCGCTGAGAGCCTGTGAGGACGCTGAGAACCGCAGGTCACTCGGTGCCGGTGACAAATCACGCAGAACGGAAATCGCTCCCTTTCGGCTTGTTGCACATCCCTGGCAACTGCGAGGATGAAGCCGCACTCTCCGGTGCGGCGGCGCGTCGAGCGGACAGTTCGCGGGGGTGAACGTTCGCTCCGGCCGCCGCCCGGAGGATGCGCTGGTGCTTCCGTAGGCGGCCCCGCCCGCCCCGACAGGTCAGGAGTCGCCGTGGAGCCACAACCGCTCGCGATGCACATTTCCAACGGGATCATCGGCATCCCCGTCTCGGCGATCGCCGGCGTGCTCGCGATCGCGATCGTGGCGGTCTGCCTCGCCAAGGCCCGGGCCGACCTCGACGATCGGCTCGCGCCGATGGCCGGTCTGGTGGCGGCGTTCATCTTCGCGGTCCAGATGCTCAACTTCCCGGTCCTGCCCGGGGTGAGCGGCCACCTGCTCGGCGGGGCGCTCGCCGCGATGCTGGTCGGCCCGTGGGTCGGCACGCTCTGCGTCGCGCTCGTCCTCACGGTCCAGGCCCTGCTGTTCGCGGATGGCGGGCTCACGGCGCTCGGTCTCAACGTCCTCAACATGGGCGTGATCGGTACGTTCGCCGCGTACGGCCTGATCCGGTTGCTGATCAGGGTGCTGCCCCGTACGCCGACGGGCCTGGCCGCCGTGGCGTGGATCGGCGCGATCGTCTCCGTGGTGGTCGCCTCGCAGGGCTTCGTGCTCGAGTACGCGCTGGGCGGCACCACCGACCTGTCGCTCGTCGGCATCGCCGGCACGATGGCCGGCGCGCACGTGCTGATCGGCATCGGCGAGGGCCTGATCACGGCGATCACGGTCGGCACCGTGGCCAAGGTCCGCCCCGACCTGGTCTATGTCCTGCGCGGTCAGCAGCGGGCGCCGCTGTCCATCCTCACCCCGGCCCCGGAGCGTGCCGCATGACCCCCGCTCGCAAGCGACTGATCGGATTCCTGCTCGGCGGACTGCTGGTCAGCTTCCTGCTGGCCGGGATCGTGAGCAACTTCGCCAGCAGCAGCCCGGACGGCCTCGACTCGGCCACCCTGGAGGGCTGCACCACCAACTCCGAGGGCGAGATCACCGGCGGCAAATGCGCCGCGCAGGAGGCCGGCGACCACGAGTTGAAGGACGGTCCGCTCGCGGACTACGCGGTCAAGGGCATCGACAACGAGTTCGTGGCCACCGGACTCTCCGGCGTCATCGGCGTGCTGGTCGTGTTCGCGATCGGCGGCGGCATGTTCTGGCTGGTCCGGCGCCCGGGCTCGGAGTCTGTCGGCGGCCGGTGCGGACGCCAGGGAAGCACGAGGCTGACATGGGAGCCGGCCACGCGCACCCGCTCTACCTCGACGGCGATTCCGCGGTCCACCGGCTGCCGCCCGAGGTGAAGATCGTGGCCGCCGTCGCGATGACCGTGGCCGTGGTGGCCACGCCGCGCGAGGAGTTCTGGGCGTTCGGCGTCTACGCGGTGCTGCTGGCCGGGGTGGCGGCGGTGGCCGGGATCGGTGCCGGCTGGCTCGGCAAACGGGCCCTGATCGAGACGCCGTTCGTGGTGCTCGCTGTCCTGCTGCCGGTGGTGGGGTCCGGCGAGCGGGTGCAGTGGATCGGCGTCTCGCTCTCGGTCGACGGCCTCTACGGCGCGTGGAACATCTTCGCCAAGGGCACGCTCGGCGTGGTCATCTCGCTGTTGCTGGCCGGTACGACGCCCATGCGGGACCTGCTGCTCGGGCTGGAACGACTGCGCGCGCCGCAGGCGCTGGTGCAGATCGCCACGTTCATGCTGCGCTACCTGGACGTCATCGGCGACCAGGCCCGGCGGATGCGGATCGCCCGGCTGTCCCGTGGCCACGATCCGGGTTTCCTCTGGCAGGCCCGCGCGTTCGCCACGTCCGTCGGCAGCCTGTTCATCCGCTCGTTCGAGCGCGGTGAGCGGGTCTACCTGGCGATGGTCTCCCGGGGTTACACCGGCCGGATGCCGGTCACGTCCGAGGCGATCGCCACCCGGAGTCACTGGGCTGTCGCACTCTGCCTACCTGTGGCCGCCTCGATCGTTACGGTGATGGCGTGGCTGCAGCGATGAACGTGCCGGCATCCCTCGACGTCCAGGGGCTGGCGTACGCCTATCCCGACGGGCACCAGGCGCTCTTCGGCGTGAACCTGCTGGTCGGCCGGGGTGAACGGGTCGCGCTGCTGGGCCCCAACGGCGCCGGCAAGACCACCCTCGTGCTGCACCTGAACGGGATCCTCACCGGCGGCGCCGGCACGGTCGAGGTCGGCGGGCTGCCGGTGGTGAAGGCGAACTTCGCGGAGGTGCGCCGCCGGGTCGGCATCGTGTTCCAGGACCCGGACGACCAGCTCTTCATGCCCACGGTCGCCGAGGACGTGGCGTTCGGCCCGGCCAACCTGGGGCTGCGCGGCGCCGAGCTGGACACCCGGGTGGACGAGGCGCTGACCGCGGTCGGCATGGCGGAGTTCAAGGACCGGGCACCGCACCACCTCTCGTTCGGCCAGCGCCGGCGGGTCGCGGTCGCCACGGTGCTCGCGATGCGCCCCGAGATCCTGGTGCTGGACGAGCCATCGTCCAATCTGGACCCGGCGAGCCGGCGCGAGCTGGCCGACATCCTGCGCGGGCTGGACGTCACGCTGCTGATGGTCACCCACGACCTGCCGTACGCCCTGGAGCTGTGCCCCCGGTCGGTCATCCTCGACAACGGCATCATCGTCGCGGACGGGGTGACTCCCGAGGTGCTCGGCGACCCGGACCTGATGGCGAAGCACCGGCTCGAACTGCCGTACGGCTTCGACCCGACGATGGCGTTCGCCCGCAAGCAGCCCGGCCCCGCCTGAGCCCGTGGTTGGTCCCTTGACAGGCGAACCACGCCGGCTTACCTTACCTTCAGGTTATGTAACCGAAAGGTAACCTAATGTCGAGTCTGGGAACGGCCGAGCGCCTGGACGCCACGTTCGCCGCCCTCGCCCATCCCGCCCGCCGGGCGATCCTGGCCCGGCTGGCCGGCGGCGAGGCCACCGTGGCCGAGCTGGCCGAGCCGTTCGCGATGACCCAGCCGGCGATCATCAAGCACCTGAACGTGCTGGAACGTGCCGGCCTGCTGTCCCGCCGGCGCGATGCCCAGCGCCGCCCCTGTCGGCTGGTTGCCCGGCCGCTCGAGGAGGCCACCGGCTGGCTCGACGGTTACCGCCAGTTCTGGTCCGAGAGCTACGAGCGCCTCGACGACCTGCTCGTCGAACTGAACAGCAGCGAGGAGGACCGATCGTGAGGAACACCGGCGCGTTGACGATCACCACGCCCACCGACCGCGAGATCGTGCAGACCCGGGACTTCGACGCGCCACGGCACCTGGTCTTCGCCGCGCTCACCACGCCTGACCTGCTGCGGCGCTGGTTCGGGCCGCGCCGGTACGAGCTCGTGGTGTGCGAGGTGGACCTGCGGGTCGGCGGCGCCTGGCGGTACGTGGTGCGCGGGCCGGACGGCAGCGAGATGGTGCTGCACGGCGTGTACCGCGAGATCGTCGCGCCCGAGCGGCTCGTGCACACCGAGGCGAACGACGACTGCGATGCCGAGGACGGTGCCGAATCGCTGGTCACCACGACCCTCGTCGAGAACGAGCACGAGCGGCGCACCACGATGACCAGCACGATCCGGTATCCGTCGCAGCAGATCCGCGATGCCGTGATCAGGTCGGGCATGGAGCATGGGGTGGCCGAGGGCTACGACCGGCTCGCCGAACTGCTGGTCGAACGAACGAGGTGGGCACATGAACGAGATCGCCGGTCGGTTCCGCGACCAGGGCGGACGCCTTCGAGGCCAAGGTCGCGGCCGTGAAGCCGGACCAGTGGGCGAACCAGTCGCCGTGTGAGGAGTGGGACGCCCGGGACGTCGTGCGGCACATCGTGATGATGCTCGGCGTGATGCTCCGCCCGCTCGACCGCGGAGCTGAGCCCGGCGCCGTCCGTGGACGAGGATCCGCTGGCCGCGTACGTCGCTGCGCGCGCCGACGTCGCCGCGGTGCTCGACGATCCCGCGCTCGCCGGTGTCGAGTTCGAGGCGCCGTACGCGGGTCGGATGATGGTCGCGGAGCACATCGACCAGGTGGTCAGCGCGGATCTGGTGCTGCACGGCTGGGACCTCGCCCGCGCCACCGGTCAGGACGAGACGATCGAACCGGACGAGCTCGCGCGGGCCTGGCCGGGAGCCCAGCACATCCCGGACGAGCTGCGGGTGCCCGGCGTCTTCGGTCCCGAGGTGAAGGTGCCCGAGGACGCCCCGCTGCAGGACCGCCTGCTCGGCCTCCACGGCCGCACCCCCACTGGCCCACCCGCCCGCGGCTTTGGGCGACATTTTCTCGGTTATAACCGAGAAAATGTCGCCCAAAGCGCAGGGGCGGGCGGGGAGGGGGGCGGGGGGTTAGGCCGGGGTGGTGACCTGCGGCGAGGCGGCGGCGGGCTCGGTGCGGGAGCGGAGCGCGCCGGCCACGGCCACGCCGGCGCTGAGGGCGATCGTGGCGGCGGTGCAGAGCCGGGCCAGCGTGCCGGCCCAGGGGACCGGCGCGAGGGAGTGCGTGAAGACCGCGAGGTCGGTCAGCCCGCCGAGAACGCCCAGGCACGCGGCGGCCAGCGCCATCGCGAACGGGGCCGCCGGGCGTCGCCGGAACGCGAGCACCGCGGCGGCCAGCGCACCGAGCGCGGTCAGGGTCCCGTAGGTCTCGATCGTGAGCAGCGTGCCGAGGACGCCGATCCCGGTGGCGCCGGAGTCGAGCGCCCGGCCCACCCCGTCGGTGAGTTCGGCGATGGCGGCCACCGCGAGCAGCCCGCCCAGCGCCGGCACGGCCCACTGCCAGGCCCGCCGGGCCAGCACCGCGACGGCCGCGGCCACCAGCAACATCGCCGCCCACCACGTCGGCGCCGAGGGCGGCGGGTAGTAGTCCAGCGTGCCGGCGACGGTCACCGGGGTGTCGCCGGCGATCAGGTCGACCGTCCAGTCGGCGATCCGGTGCTGGGACCCGGGATCGGCGGCGGCCGCGGGCGGGAGGCCGTTGCCCATCCAGTGCGTGCGGTGGTCGTGCCAGCGGGCGGACGAGGAGCCGTTCACCTTGCGCCAGTTCGGCGCGGCCTTCGCGTCGGTGCCGGCCGGTGGCTTGCTCGCGCCGTCGAGGGTCGTGTTGAGGTAGGTGGCCGGCGAGCGGGTGTTGGTGAACACGCCGGCCGGTCCGATCCGCAGGTACGGCTCGCCGGAGTAGCCGAGCACGACCAGGTCACGGTCGGAGCGGTTGCGCAGTTCGATCCGCGAGCCGTTCTCGACCACGCGGACCGTCACACCGTCGGGTTGCGGCGACACCGAGACCAGCCGGGTGCGGAAGTCGGAGGCGGCCGGGGCGTCCGCCGCGTGGGCCAGGGCCGGCGCCGCCGGCAGGATCGCGAGCGCCGCGCCGGCCAGCACGGCCGGCAGGACCGCAAACGCCGCGCCGCTCACCGCACGCAGCCGACCGGCCACCGAGGGCAGGACCGCGGGCAGCGCGCCGACCATCGCCGCGATCCTGCCGGGTGTCACGTCCGTTGCCTCACTTCGCGTCGGCGGCGGCCTTCTGTACCGCGGCCGTCAGCTCCTCCATCGTAGAAGCGTCGACGTTCTGGCCGTTGATCAGGACCGTCGGCGTGCTCCGGATGCCCTTCTTCGACGCCGACTCGGTGAGCGCGGTCGCCCAGTCGGCGTACTTCTGGTCCTTGACCTGCGCGGCGAAGTCGGCAGAGGTGATGCCGGCCTCCTTGCCGAGCTCGATCAGCCGGTCGTTGGTCAGGCCGGCGCCGCCCTCGTCCGGCTGGTTGGCGAAGAGCGCCTTGGTGAACTTGTCGAACGCGCCGGCCTCGGCCGCGCTGCCGGCCGCGGCGGCGGCCCGGGTGGAGTACTTGGTCGACGAGGCGCCGTCGAGGATCGTCAGCGGGTGGTAGACGATCTTGACCGTCCCGGCCTCGACCGCCTTGTCCAGCGCGGGCGTCACCGCGGTCTCGAACTCACGGCAGCGCGGGCACATGTAGTCGACGTACAGGTCGATCGTGGTCTTGGCGTCCGCCTTGCCGACCACGACGCCGGTCGCGCTGGCGCCGGTGGGGATGGCGAACTGGTCCGGCGCCTTGTCCCTGGTGTTGTAGACGGCGACGCCGATGATCACCGCGACCACCAGCACGGCCGCGGCGACCACGCTGGCCAGCCCCGCCTTGCGCCGCCGTTCGGCCGCCCGTTGCGCCGCGAGTTTCTTCGCCGACACGGCCCGAGCCCGGTTCGGACCCTTCTTCGCCGTGCCGTTCTTGGTGTTGGTGCCGCCCGCCCGGTTCATGACGTTTCCTCTTCCTCGTGGTCCGTGATCTCTGACTCGTCCTCCGGGCCGGCGATCCAGCCGTCCACCGAGAACCTCCCGCGCGGCCACCACGCGAGCAGCCCCGACAGGGCCAGCAAGCCGGCGTCGCGGGCGGTCTCGGCCGCGTACTTGGTCTGCTCGCCGGCGCCGAGTTCGCCGCCGCCGCCGAAGCAGCCGCAGTCGATCTGCAGCCCGCGCGCGGACGCGGAGACGATGCCGGCGATGAACACGGTCAGCAGCACGCCGGAGAGGATCGCCCCGAACCGCACGCTGAAGCCGGCGATCAGCAGCACGCCGAGCGCGATCTCCAGGAACGGCAGCCCGGCACCGACCAGGGGGACCGCCCACTCGGGCAGCACCTCGTAGGCGCGGACGGCCCGGACCGACTCGGCCAGGTCGGCGACCTTGCTCGCGCCGGCGGCGATCCACACCACGCCGAGCGCGATGCGGACGGCGGTGGACAGCCACGGGCGCAGCGCGCTCCAGCGGAACGGCGTGCGCCGGTTCTGGGTGTTCAGCTCTGACGTGTTCATCAACAATTAAGTCGACCGGGCGAGCGCGATCGTTCCCGCCGAAGCCTAAGAAATTCCTAAAACCGACAATTCGCCGCCGTACGCAAGGCCGGCCGGCGTACCTCGGCCGGCCAGCGCGGTCTCAGTCGGCCTCCCGTCGCACCGCCGCAGCCGCCCGGCACCGCCGCCCACCCTCCCGATCTGGGCGACATTTTCTCGGCTATAACCGAGAAAATGTCGCCCAAAGCCGCAGGGGTGAGGAGCGGGAGGCGAGCGGTCAGGAGGCGGCGGCGGTGGCGAGGAGGTCGACGAGCTGGGCGCGGGCGCGGGCCACCCGGGACCGGATCGTGCCGATAGCCACGCCCTCGACGGCGGCGGTCTCCTCGTACGACAGGCCGAGCAGCTGGGTCAGCACGAAGGCGCCGCGGCGCTCGTCGGGAATCTGGCTGAGCAGGTCGTTCGCGCTGCTCAGCGAGGCCGGGTCGGGGACGAACTCGCCGATCGCCCGGCGGCGCAGCACATCGTCCAGCCGGCGCCGGCGGATCACCGAGCGCAGGTGGTCGGCGCAGGTGCGGCGGGCGATCCCGTACAGCCAGGTGCGGGCGGTGGAACGGGCCTCGAACGCCGGCAGGGCACGGAACGCGCGCAGGTACGTCTCCTGCGTCAGGTCGTCGGCGGCGCCGGTGTCGACCAGCGAGGCGCAGAGCCGCCACACCTCGGCCTGGGTGGCTCTGACCAGGGCAGCCTCGGCCAGCGGGTCACCGTGCTGAGCCCGCAACGCCCAGTCGGTGACGTCGTCCACATCAAAAGATTACGTGTGGCGGGAACTGCCTGTTCATCCGGAGCGACAATAGGGCCATGACGTGCAATCAGATCCGGGTCGCGATCTCCGCGCTGATCGATGGCGAGGATCCCGGCATTCCCGCAGATCAGACGCGTGCGCACCTGGTCGGCTGCGCGGCATGCCGGTCCTGGCGGCAGCGTGCGGAGGAGATCAGCAGGTCGGTCCGCGTGCACGCCGCTGCGGATGTGCCGGACCTCACCGAGCGGGTGCTCGCCGCGGTCGCGGCGGACCCCGAGATCGGCTCGGCCGCCAGCCGAGCCGCCTCGGCGCGAGCCCGGCGCCAGGTACTGCGCTGGGCGCTGGCGGCCTCCGCGCTGGCCCAGCTGTTCCTGGCCCTGCCGCTGCTGTTCAGCGGAGTCGGCGACACCGTGCACGTCAGCCGCGAGATGGCCTCGTTCGACATGGCGATCGCGGTCGGTTACCTGTTCGCGGCGTGGCGGCCGGCCCGGGCGGCCGCGCTGATGCCCGTGGCGGTGGCGCTCTCGATCTGCCTGTTGCTCACCAGCACGCTCGACGTGGCCAACGAAGGCGCGCTGCTCGCCCACGAGGTCGGCCACCTGCTCGCGGTCTTCCAGGTCGGCCTGCTCTGGGCGCTGAGCCGCACCGGTTCGCGCCGCACGCCGCTGCGCACCACCGCCGGCTCGGTCCGGAGCATCGCGTGACCCGGTCGACGCGGGTGGCCGGTTGGCTGCTCGCCGCCCTGATCAGCGTGTTCGCGGTGCTGTTCACCGCCGCGCCGGCCTCGGCCCACGCCACGCTGGTCCGCACCGACCCGTCCGCCGGCGCGATCCTCGACGACGCCCCGAGCCTGGTGACGCTCACGTTCAGCGAGTCGGTGGGCACGTCGCTGGGCAAGATCACCGTCGTCGACCCGGACGGCAAGGCCGTGCAGCAGGGCCGGATCACCCAGAGCAAGGGTGACGAGGCCGCCATCAAGCTCAAGAGCGGGCTGCGTCAGGGCACGTTCCTGGTCAGTTACCGGGTGATCTCGGCCGACGGCCACCCGATCTCCGGCGGCTACACGTTCAGCATCGGCGCGCCGTCGCAGCAGGCCACCGCCGTCACCGGCAGCGAGTCGGCAGCGGTCGACCCGACCGTGCGCGGCCTGCTCTCGCTCAGCAAGTACGCCGGATACCTGGGCATCGCGCTGCTCGCGGGCTCGGTGCTGATGCTGGTCGCGCTCTGGCCGCGCCGGCTGCCCTCCACCGGGCCCGGGAAGCTGGCGTGGATCGGCTGGGGGCTGCTGTTCGGCGGCACGTTGGTCTCACTGGTGATCCAGACGCCGTACTCGACCGGCGGCACGCTCGCCGACCTGAGCTGGACGGACGTGGTCGCCACGGCCGAGACGACCGTGGGCAAGGCGCAGGTGATCCGGCTCGGCCTGCTGGTCGCCGGTTCGACCCTGCTGTGGCGGATCACCAAGGCCAAGCCGCTCGGCACCGCGGAGTGGGGCCTGCTCAGCGCGTTCGGCGTGACCCTGCTGATCACCTGGCCGTTCTCCGGCCACGCCTGGGCCTCGCCGGGACGGCTGCTCTCCATTCCGGCCGACGCGATCCACATCGGCGCGATGGCGATCTGGCTCGGCGGCCTGGTCGTGCTCGCGATGTACCTGCTGCCGGCAGCCAAACCGGCCGAACTCGAGGTGATCCTGCCGGTCTGGTCGCGCTGGGCCACGTACGCCGTGGTCGCGCTGGCCTTCACCGGCACGATCGAGGCGCTGCTGGAGATCGGCACGTTCGGCGCCCTGGTCAGCACGACGTACGGCCGGCTGGTCATCGCCAAGGTCCTCGGGCTGGCGGCGATCCTCTCGGTGGCCGCGCTGGCCCGGGGCTGGGTGCGGCAGCGCTACCCGGTCGCGGTCGCGCACGCGTTCGCGGAAGGCGCCGACGGCAAGACCGCGAAGGCGGCCAAGTCCGCGAAGGCCGGCGAAACCGACGGGGCCGAGAACGACGAGGACGCCGTCGAGGTGAAGCGGCTGCGGTCCCGGGTGATCGTGGAGATCGCGCTCGCCTCGCTGGTGATCGTGCTGGCCACGGCGCTGGTGCAGACCTCGCCCGGCCGGACCGCGGCGACCGCCTCGGTGCCGCAGGACCTCCCGTTCACCACCTCCGTCAGCACGTCCACCATGGTGCTGCAGATCGACATGAGCCCGGCCAAACGTGGCAACAACTCCATGCATCTGACCGCCTTCACCAAGGACGGCAAGTCGCTCAAGGTCCTCGAATGGAAGGCCACGATCGCGATGCCGGCGAAGGGGCTGGAGAGCGTGGACATCCCGCTCCTGGCGATCACCGAGAACCACGCCATCGGCGAGATCCAGCTGCCGGTGAGCGGCGACTGGATCCTGAAGGCCACCGCCCGCACGTCGGACGTGGATCAGGTGAACGTCGAACGCAAGATCCGGATTCGCTGAGCGACCCGGCAACCCGTACATCTTTCGGAAGGAACTTCATGGTTCGGCACACCCTCCGCCGGGTCGGCGCGATCGTCGGCGTGGCCGCGATCGGGCTGCTCGCCACCGCGCTCCCCGCCGCCGCGCACGTCACGGTGAACCCCAAGGAGGCGAACCAGGGCGGCTTCGCCAAGATCGCCTTCCGGGTGCCCAACGAGCAGGCGAAGCCCACCATCAAGGTGGAGGTGGCGTTCCCGGCGAGCACCCCGATCGCCAACGCCTCGTACCGGCCGCTGCCCGGCTGGAAGGTCGTGGTGACCAAGAAGAAGCTCGACAAGCCGATCAAGGTGCACGGCGACGAGGTGACCGAGGGCATCGAGCGGATCACCTGGACCGCCGACTCGGCCGCCGCCGGGATCCAGCCGAGCCAGTTCCAGGAGTTCGAGGTGTCGGTCGGGCCGCTGCCCGAGGCCGACAAGCTCGTCTTCAAGGCGCTCCAGACCTACGACGGCGGCGAGGTCGTGCGCTGGATCGACGAGGCGACCGGATCCGAGGAGCCCGAGCACCCGGCGCCGGTGCTGAACGCTGGTCAAGGCCGCGACCGACGACCACCACGGCACGGAGACGGTGTCCGACGATGACGCCGAGGCGAGCGACGACGACGCCGGGGACGACGGCCCGAGCTCGATCGCGATCGGTGGCCTGATCGCCGGTCTCGCCGGCCTGGTGCTCGGCGCGGTCGCTCTGGTCCGCACCCGCAAGAGCTAACCCCTTCGCGCTTTGGGCGACATTTTCTCGGTCATGGCCGCGAAGATGTCGCCCAAAGCCGTGAGTGGGGCGGTGGCAGTGCCGTACCCCCTGGGGGTATATCGCGGCATGGTCGGATACACAGCGGACAAGGCGGCCGTGCAGGCGCGGCTCAAGCGGATCGAGGGTCAGATCCGGGGCCTGCAGCGGATGGTCGACGAGGACACGTACTGCATCGACGTGCTCACCCAGATCTCGGCGGCCACCAAGGCCCTCCAGGCCGTGGCGCTGACGTTGCTGGAGGACCATCTCGGTCACTGTGTCGCCGACGCGATGAGCACCGGCGGCGACGTCGCCGACGAGAAGCTTCGCGAGGCCAGTGCGGCCATCGCGCGGCTGGTGCGGTCCTGATGACCGCGCCGGATTGCCCCAGCCCCACCCGATCAAGGAGATCGGCATGACCAGCAAGACCTGGATCGTCGACGGCATGACCTGCGGACACTGCGTGGCATCGGTCACCGCCGAGGTCGGCAAGCTGCCCGGAGTGTCCGACGTACAGGTCGACTTGGCGACCAAGCGCGTGGTGGTCACCGGTGGCGTGCCGGACGACGCGGTGGTGGCGGCGGTGGACGAGGCCGGGTACGACGCCGTGCCGGCCTGACGTTCGCCCTCCGAATACGACGCCGTGCCGCCCTGGCGCTCGCCATCCGAACGGCCTTCGGCTGCGGCATTTCGAGCCGCGGAAAGGACGTCGGCGGTGAGTGGTCCAAATTGCACGTGCAGACAGAAATCCCTTGCGGCGAAACAGGGTGACGGCCGGGTCACAACGCGCGTTGGTGGCTGCTAGCGTGGCGCGTCATGAGCACGGACACCGTTGCGGGGCTCTACGGCCTTGAGCTCCTCTATCCCACGCGGCCGACCATCGACAAGGCTGCGCTGCTGGGCGAGCTGAGAACGCGGCTCGGTGCCGTGGACTCGCTGGTCGGTGACTCGTTGGCCTTTGTCTGCCACGATTTTCCGGTCGAACCGCAGCACGGTGTGGCCGCGGCGATGCTCTTCATCGGCGCCTGCGACGAGCCTTTCGACCAGTCCACCGCGGTCCGTGCGCTGGAACAGACGTGGAACTGGCCGGGCGCCGGCGAAGCCCTGCCGGCCTGCCACTACAGCGTCACGTTGACGGACATGCTGGCCCGGCCGTTGGAGCCGCAGCGCCGGTGGCGGCTGGTGCGGGAAGGGCTGGCCGCGCTCCTCGACGTCGCGCCGCCGGCCGCGATCCACTGGACGCCGGCCCAGAAACTGGTCGACCCCAAGACCGACCTGGACGATCCGCTGTTGCCGGTGAACGCCCGGCTGTACCGGGTCGAGGGTCGGGCCCAGGGCGAATGCGTGATGGACACCCGTGGTCTGCACCTGTTCGGCCTGGATGATCTGCAGTGCCACTTCGTCGGCCTGGACCCGGCCGAGGTGGCCGGCTATCTGCTCGACATCTCCGCGTACCTGCTGGAGCACGGCCCGGTGATCGAGCACGGCCAGACCGTGGCCGGCGTCGGGCCGGGCGAGAACTGGACCTGCCTGCGCGAGGATTCCCTGGTCGGCCCCGCCCGCAAGGTCCTGACCATTCGCCCGTCCCCCCGCTACGCCGCCCGCTAGCCGCCGCCGCTGTCCCCATGGCGCTTTGGGCGACATTTTCTCGGTAATAGCCGCGAAAATGTCGCCCAAATGGGTGGGGTGCGGGGGTGGGCTGAGTCAGGACAGGCGGAAGAGGGACGAGACCTCCCAGGCCTCGGCGTACTGGGTGCCGGGCAGGAGCTGTCCGTAGGTCAGCGTGGTCGGCGGGGGTTCGTCGTCGGGCGCGGTCGGATCGCCGGCCAGCCGTCGGATGATCCCCTCGAGCCGGTCGTCGGGCGCCGGTTGATCGAGCACATCCGACTGGCCGAACTCCGCCTCCCGCCGAGCCCGCGCCACCAGCACGGCGGCCCGCGTCGGCTGGTCGAAGCAGAACAGCAACCAGCCCACCAGCAACCGTTGCTCCACACTGGAGGGCCGGATGCCGGCGCCCTTGAGTACGAGCTTCACCAGCCGGTGCACGTTGACCAGCCGTTTCAGCTCGCGCGGATTCGTCGGCACGAGCTCGGCGAGCTGGCGGAACGCCCACAACTCGTGCGTGGTGTCCTCGACGGCGTCGAGCCGCACGGCGTACTCCGGCGGGGTGCCGACCTGGCTCAGATCCCACGGCAGCGCGACCTCGTCGGCTCCGTCCGGCAGCATCGGGACGGCGTCGCCGGTCGCGTAGGCGAGCTGCATCCGGCTCGTCGGCGCTGAAGAACGCGTCCAGGAACTCGGCCTTGGTCACCGGCGCCGGCGGTTGGAGCCGCACGTTGATCTGCAGGATCTTCCGCAGATAGCTGCGGGCCTTGTCCTGCGGATCCGTCGCGAAGTCGTAGTGCCGCTGGATCGCCCTGATGATCATGTCGGTGTCGATGCCGAGGAAGACGTAGCAGCCGCTGGCCGTGAGCAGCAGATTGATGGCCTGCAGGGTCTCCAGCACCTTCTCGTCCGAGCAGCGATCCAGGTCGTCGATGAACACCACCACGCGCGGCACTCGCCGCCGGCGCTGGAGCCGGCCGTTGAGGTAGCGGATGTCCGCGAGCACCTGGTGCTGATACCCCATGTGCTCGCGGTAGTTCGGCTGCCGGACGTAGTCGAGCAGGCCCTCGCTCACCGGCTTGACCTGCTTGAAGAACTGAGACACCACGTACAGCGCGGCGAAGACCGGCACCAACACGGGCACCGCTTTGGCCAGCAGCCCGGCCTGTTTCGGCAGCAGCGCTGCCAAGCCACCGGCCAGCCCCAGACTTGATCGAGAGGGCGGAGAGCACCACCGCGACCAGCAAGGGGGTGGCCAAGCCCAGCCAGAACTTCGCGCCCTGGCGCCGCACCGAATAGCCCACCCTGGTCGCCCACCGGCGCCACCGCGGCATGCTCTGCTCCATGGCCTGGGTGATCTGATGGGTCAGGCCGGCCCAGATCTGCTTCGCGCCCTCGTACTGCCAGGCGTTGAACCAGATCGGGATCACCGTCTGGCCGATCCGCCGCCGCAGCCGGGTCCGCCGCCAGCGCGCGAGTCGGCCCGTCGCCCGGCCGCGGCTGGTTCCAGTCCGGCGCCGTGGCATCGATCCAGCTCCCGCTCCAGCCGTCGGAGCATCGCCGTGATCCGTTCTGGCCGCCGACATCCGCTGCTGCACGAGCCCGGTGCGCAGCAGGTCGCGCTCCACGAAGCGCATGAACGACGACTTGCCCATGCCCCACGGCGCGTGGATGCCGATCGTCATCGGTCCGGTCCCCGGGAGCATCACCAGCGTGGCCAGTGCGGTGGCGTATCCGCTTCGGCCGAGCGCGTCGGTCTCCGCGACCTGGTCGCCGGTGAGCGGCACCTCGACGTAGTCGGCCAGCTGTCGCCCGGGCAGCTGGGGCTGCGTCGACGGCGAGGATAGGCGAAGCCGGGATCCACGATCCGCGTCGGCGTGACGTCGCCGAGCGCGGAGATGACCACGGCGACCGCCTCCGGCAGACGCCGCGCGAGCGCACGCAACCTGGCCATGCCTTCGCCGATCAGCCAGCGGGAGTCCGCGGTCTCGGCGAAGAGCACCAGCCTGGGTTGCGGCGATCCCAGCAGCCGGGTCCCGCCGGCCAGCGTCTCGGGATCGCCGACCACCTCGAGGAACCGATCCAGCCACCCGCTGGGCAGGTCGTCGCCCACACGTTGATCGAGGAAGCCGACCCTGGCGTTGGAGAGCCCGATCTGCAGCGAGTCGCCAGACGTGAGCCGCGACCCGAATTCAGTCAGGAAGCGCCCGACCGGCTACCGTCGCTGCCCTCGGCCAGATCGGCGGCGAACGCGGCGAACAGACTGCCCGGCACCGGCGCGTCGCCGAGGTCGTAGCGGACCGTCAGGCAGCGGTCACCGAGCTCGGGCGACTCGGCACAGAACCGCTGCACGTCGTGCAGGCTGGCGGTCCCGGTGGCGACCACGACCAACCCGTGATCGCGGGCCAGGACCGGCGGTGGTGCCGGCGGATACACCGTCTCGAAGTAGTCCTCCTGCGCGTACGGCGATGGGTCGGGGCTGATCGCCGCGGTCCGACGCACCGAGTAGGGCTCCGGCGCGGTCTGCGGCGGGATCCGGTCCGGGCGGTGCAGGGCGTCGTTCAGCAGCATCCGCAGGAACGTCGAGCGCCAGTCGTCCGGACCATCAGGGACGCCGCTGGTCGTCGGTGTCGTCACTGGACCACCCCCGGCGGACAGTCTCCCGACTCCGGTCCGCCGCCGGGGGCGAATCGGCCACGGTCAGCCGATCGGGCCGCCGGATCGCATCGCCCGATGGTTTGAATGACCAGTTCGGTGGTACCTCGCCTCAGCGAGCAGGCAGGCGAGGGGAGTGGACGATGACAGCCTCTGGAGAAGCCGACGTCAGAGACCGGTACCTTCCGGACCACGGTGGCGGCGCGGATGGATCGGCTGCCGTGGACCCGGTTCCATTGGCTCGTCGTGATCGCCCTCGGCATCACCTGGATCCTCGACGGGATCGAGATCCAGATCGCCGCGACCGTCGGGCTCCCGCCTGCAGGAGGACGGCACGCTCGGGCTGACCGCCTTCCAGGTCGGCGTCGCCGCGTCGGTCTACCTCCTCGGTGAGGTGGTCGGCGCGCTCTGGTTCGGTCGGCTCGCCGACAAGCTGGGCCGGCGGAAGCTGTTCATCACCACGCTCGCCCTCTACCTGGCCGCGAACGCCCTCACCGGTCTGTCGTGGAACTTCGAGATCTTCCTGCTGTTCCGGTTCTTCGCCGGCATGGGCATCGGCGGTGAGTACGCCGCGATCAACTCCGCGATCGACGAGCTGATCCCGGCCAAGTACCGCGGCCGTGCCGACATCGCGATCAACGGCACCTACTGGGCCGGTGCCGCGATCGCCGCCGCCGCGCAGATCCTGCTGCTCAACCCGGACCTCCTGCCCGAGGACCTCGGCTGGCGGCTCGGCTTCTTCCTCGGGCCGCTGATCGGTCTGGCGATCTGGCCGCTGCGTAAGCACCTCCCGGAAAGCCCGCGCTGGCAGGTGACCCACGGTCACCTCGCCGAGGCCGAGGCCACCGTGGACCGGATCGAACGCGACATCGTCGCGCGCGGCGGCACGCTGGAGCCCGTGGACGAGAGCGAGGCGGCCGAGATCCAGCCGCGCGGCGTGGCCAGCTACCGCGAGATCGCCGAGGTGATGTTCCGAGAGCATCGCAGCCGCTCGATCCTCGGCTTCTCGCTGATGGTCACCCAGTCGTTCCTCTACAACGCGATCTTCTTCACGTACGGGCTGGTGCTGACCAACTTCTTCGACGTGGACTCCGGCACGGTGCCGTACTTCTTCTTCCCGTTCGCGATCGGCAACCTGCTCGGTCCGCTGCTGCTCGGCCACTTCTTCGACACGATCGGCCGGCGCAAGATGATCGCGAGCACGTACTGCGGTTCGGCGATCCTGCTGGCGATCAGCGGATTCCTGTTCCACGCCGACCTGCTCAACGCCGTGACCCTCACCGCGCTGTGGTGCGTGATCTTCTTCTTCGCCTCGGCCGGCGCCTCGTCGGCATACCTCACGGTGAGCGAGATCTTCCCGCTGGAACTGCGGTCGCAGGCGATCGCGCTGTTCTTCGCGGTCTCCCAGTTCTTCGGTGGCGTGATCGCGCCTTCGCTGTTCGGCGCGCTGATCGGCGAGGGCGAGAGCCGCACGCCGCTGCTCATCGGGTACCTGCTGGGCGCGGCGCTGATGTTCACCGGCGGTGTGATCGCGTGGCGGATCGGGGTGGACGCCGAGGGCAAGTCGCTGGAGTCGGTGGCCCGGCCACTGGCGTTCGTGAAGGGTCCGGCGACAGTGCCGGGCCCGAAGCGACCGGGCTCCGGCGGCGCGGCTGGCCCGGCGGCGCGGCCCGACGGCATGGCTGGTCCGGCGGCGCGGCTGGACGACACCGGGGTTTCCGGGCCGGAAGACGGCGGTGCGGCACGCTGACCGCGTACGGTCCGGGGCATGGCTCGGGACGGGATCGCCGCTGAGCTCTACTCGGCACCGCCGGGGGAGTTCGTGGCGCGGCGAGACGAGGCTGTGCGCACGCTGCGCGCCAGCGGCGACCGGAAGCTGGCCGCCGAGGTGTCGAAGTGGCGCAAGCCCGTCGTGGCCGCGTGGGTCGTGAACCTGCTGGCGGCCGAGCGTGGCGACGAGCTTGCTCACCTGGTCGACCTCGGTGCCGCCCTGGCCGAGGCCCAGCGCCGGGGCGACGGCACCGAACTACGTCGGCTGACCACGGAGAAACAGCGACTCCTACGGTCCCTGGTCCGGGACGGGCTGGCGCTCGCGGCCGAGGCTGGCCAGTCCGTCGGGGTCGACGTGGGGCACGAGGTCGAGGGCACGCTCAATGCGGCGGTCGCCGACTCCGAGGCGGCCGAGCGGGTGCTGTCGGGCCGGCTGCTGCGACCGGAGACCTACGCCGGGTTCGGCCCGCTGCCCGACGGTGACCGGCCGCTGCTCACCGTGGTCGCCGATCAGCCCGAGGAGGAGCGCACGCCCGGTCGGCGCTTGCCGAGCCGCAACAAGCCCACCGAGGACTCCGCTCCGACCGGGCAGGGCCGCCCCGGCGCCGCGACCGCCGGGCGGGGCCGCTCCGGTGCCGCGACGACCGGCGCTACCAAGACCGGCACCGCGAAGCCCGCTGCCAGCAAGGTTCCGACCGCGGAGCAGAAGGCCGCCGAGCGCAAGGCTGCCGCGCTGGCGCGTGCCGAGGAGGCCGCGGCCGAGGCGGAGTCGGAGTTGGCCGAGGCGGAGGAGCGCCGGGCGGTGGCCAAGGCCGAGGCCGAGACGGCCGCGGAGAACCGGCGTGAGCTGGAGGAACGAGCGGAGGAGCTGCGCCATGAGCTCGCCGGCGTGGAGCGCAGTCTGAACGAGGCCGGGCTGGACCGGCGCCGGCTCGCGCGCGCGGCCGACCGGACCGCGATCGAGGTCGAACGGGCCCGCACCAGGGTCGCCGCAGCCCGCCGCCAGGTCGAACGCCACCGCTGACCGCCGCCCGTCCCGCCCCGGCCGGCCCGCCGTCCCGGCGCCAGCCCCGGCCCGCCGGCCGAACCTGCCGTCCGTCCTTCTCGCTTTGGGCGACATTTTCTCGGCTATAGCCGAGAAAATGTCGCCCAAAGCGGGCCATGGGGAGACCCGAAGCGGCAAATTGGCTGAGCCGGGGTTTGTGACGGGCGGACGACGGTTGGCAGAAATCCGTCACGTTCTAGTGATTCAGTCCGACCTGGGTGGTTAGGTGGTTCGTATTGGATTGAGGAATCTAGGGAGGTTCTGTCCGTGTTACGACGACGTGCGCTCACTCTCGGTACGGCGCTCTGCGCTGCTGCCGCTCTCGTCATCCCGGCGGCCGCCGGGCAGGCCAGACCGTTAGCCGCCGGCCCCGGTGCGCCGGGCGCCGGTGACCAGTACTTCCCCGGCTACGGCAACGGCGGGTATGACGTCTCGCACTACGACCTCCGGCTCAAGTACACGCCGAAGACGGACACGCTCCAGGGCACCGCGACCCTGACCGCGCGGCCCACCCAGGATCTGACCAGCTTCAACCTCGACTTCGCGCTCAACGCGAGCTCGATCCGGGTGAACAATCTGAAGGCCACGTACGTCCGCCGCGGCACCGAGCTCACGGTCACGCCGGCCCGGCCGCTGACCAAGGGCCAGCTCACCACCGTGGTCGTCGAGTACGCGGGCGTGCCGTCGCAGGTGATCGTGAACGGCTTCACCGCCTGGGTGAAGACCTCGGACGGTGCACTGGCGATCGGGGAGCCGGAGATCGCCGCGTGGTGGTTCCCGAGCAACGACCACCCGAGCGACAAGGCCACCTTCGACATCTCGGTCGCGGTCCCGGACGGCACCGAGGTGATCAGCGTCGGCTCCCTGCTGCGCACCACCTCCCAGCTCGGCTGGACCCGCTGGAACTGGCGGAGCGCCAAGCCGACCGCCACTTACCTGGTGTCGCTGGTGATCGGGCAGTACGAGATCAACACCGACACCGCGGCCAACGGTCAGCCGATCATCACCGCGTACTCGGAGAAGCTCGGCGACATCGAGGGCTCGGCCAAGGCCAGCGTCGAGCGGACCGGCGAGATCATCGAGTTCCTCAGCGAGAAGCTCGGTCCGTACCCGTTCGAGGCGCAGGGCGGCGTCGTGCCGTCCGAGGGGCTCGGTTACGCGCTGGAGAACCAGACCCGGCCGAACTACTCGCCGGCGTTCTTCCGCCGTGGCCAGAACACCTACGTGGTGGTCCACGAGAACGGGCATCAGTGGTTCGGTGACAGCGTCTCCGTGGCCAAGTGGCGGAACATCTGGCTGAACGAGGGGTTCGCCTCGTACACCGAGTGGCTCTGGTCGGCGAAGCAGGACGAGGGTACGGAGCAGGAGCTCTTCGACTACACGTTCGCCTCCTACCCGGCGGACGACCCGTTCTGGCAGGTCCTCCCAGGTGACCCGGGCGCGGCGGACCTCTTCCACGACGCGGTCTACGACCGGGGCGCGCTCACCGTGCACGCCCTGCGCAACGCCGTCGGCGACGCCGCGTTCTTCCAGATCGTGCGCAGCTGGACGAGCGGCAAGCAGTACGGCAACGGCACGATCGAGGAGTTCATCGCGCTCGCCAAGCGGATCTCCGGCAAGAACCTCGACGCGCTGTTCCAGACCTGGCTCTTCACCAAGGGCAAGCCGGCGGTGTCGTCCTCGACCGGGGTGAAGGCGTCGGCGGCGCGCGCGCACGTCCCCGCACCGAAGTCCGCGATCAAGATCAAGCAGGCGCACGAGTCGCTCCACGCGCCCCGGTAACAACGCCTGAGACGATTCACCAGCTGCGGTCCATTTGCGCCCTCCTGGGTCGCAAATGGACCGCAGCCGGCTGAGCTCACCGTCGAGGCGCAGGATTCCGACGCCCGGGTGGCGGCTGCCCGCCACGCTCGCCGGCTGGCGGACGGTCTGGTGAGCCGTCCGGTGGGGCGCACGTCGTCAACTACGCTCAGCGTCATGACCGCACGGCTGGCCGACATCGCCGCACAGGCGGGTGTGAGCGAGGCGACGGTCAGCCGCGTGCTCAACGGCAAACCGGGCGTCTCGCCGGCCACCCGCGAGGCCGTGCTGGCCGCGCTGGACATCCTCGGGTACGAGCGACCGGTCCGCCTCCGGCAGCGCAGCGCCGGCCTGATCGGGCTCATCACGCCGGAGCTCGACAATCCGATCTTCCCGGCGTTCGCCCAGGTGATCGAGCGGGCACTGATCCAGCGCAGCTTCACGCCGGTGCTCTGCACGCAGACCCCGGGCGGCGTCACCGAGGACGAGTTCACGACGCTGCTGCTGGAACGCGGCGTCTCGGGCATCGTGTTCGTCTCCGGGCTGCACGCCGACAGCACGTCGGACCCGGCGCGGTACGTGAAGCTGCTCGACCGCGGCGTGCCGCTGGTGATGATCAACGGGTACCTGCCGGGCGTTCCGGCGCCGTTCGTCTCCACGGACGACCGGGAGGCGATGCGGCTCGCGGTCACACACCTCGCCGAGCTGGGGCACGAGAAGATCGGGCTGTGCATCGGCCATCGCCGGTACGTGCCGGTGATCCGGAAGATCGAGGGCTTCTCCCGATACATGAAGGAGCGGCTCGGCGTCACGGACGTGACCAAGCTGATCGAGCGCACTCTGTTCACTGTGGAGGGTGGCGAGGCCGCCGCGATGGCGCTGATCGAGCGCGGCTGCACGGCGATCATCTGCGGCAGCGACATGATGGCGCTCGGCGCGATCCGGGGCGCCCGCGGCATGGGGCTGACGGTGCCGAGGGACGTGTCCGTGGTCGGGTTCGACGACTCGCCGATGATCGGGTTCACCGATCCGCCGCTCACCACGGTCCGCCAGCCGGTCGAGGCGATGGGGATCGCGGCCGTGCAGGCGCTGCTCGACGAGAGCGACGGGGTGCCGGCGCCCGGCGCCGAGCTGCTCTTCCGCCCCGAGCTCGTGGTGCGCGGCTCGACCGGTTCGGGTCCGCAGATCGTCCGCCGCGCGGCCAACTAGTGCTCTGACCACGAACGTTCACGGTGTTGGGTGACACGCCGGTCGGTACGGTCGGGGTTGGTGTCTGCGGCAGGCTGTGGGGATGGCAGATCCCGCTCGTACGCCGGCTAAGTGATCAGGAAGGTCAGCAGCTGCAGCAGATCGTGCGTCGAGGGACCGGTTCGGCGGTCCGGTTCGCCGGGCGATGGTGGTGCTGGCCTCGGCCGGCGGGAACACCGTGCCGGCGATCGCCCGGCTGGTCCAGGCCGACGAGGACTCGGTCCGGCAGGTCATCCACCGGTTCAACGAGATGGGCATGGCCAGCCTGGACCCTCAGTGGGCGGGTGGCCGTCCCCGCCAGATCAGTCGCTGACGACGAGCCGTTCATCGTCGCGACGGCCAACACCCGCCCCGAGACACTCGGGCAGCCGTTCACCCGCTGGAGCCTGCGCAAACTCGCCGACTACCTGGCCAGCAACCCCGACCGGCGTCGGTGCTGATCGGCCGGGAACGGCTGCGGCAGTTGCTGCGCAAGCACGAGATCACCTTCCAGCGGACCAAGACCTGGAAGGAGTCCAACGACCCGCGACCGGGACGCGAAACTCGCCCGGATCGAGCACGTCACCACCAATTCCCGCACCGGGTGTTCGCCTTCGACGAGTTCGGGCCCCTGACGATCCGCCCGCAGGCCGGCGCCGGCTGGGCGCCGCAAGGCCATCCGGACCGGCTGCCCGCGAACTACCACAAGCTGCACGGGGTCCGGCAGTTCCACGGCTGCTACTCCGTCGGCGACGACACCCTGTGGGGCGTCGTGCGCCGCAGCAAAGTCCGCCGCCAACACCCTCGCCGCGCTCAAGTCGATCCGCGCCGCCCGCCCGGACGGCGCACCGATCTACGTCATCCTGGACAACCTGTCCGCGCACAAAGGCACCAAGATCCGCGCCTGGGCGGCCCGGAACAAGGTCGAGCTGTGCTTCACCCCGACCTACGCCTCCTGGGCCAACCCGATCGAGGCCCACTTCGGGCCGCTACGCACCTTCGTGATCGCCGGCTCCAACCACCCCAACCACACCGCGCTGACCCGCCACCTGCACCACTACCTGCGCTGGCGCAACGCCAACGCCCGCCACCCCGACGTCCTGGCCGCCCAACGCCGCGAACGCGCCCGCATCCGCAGCGAACGACAACGCCGCTGGGGCCAACCCGCCACCCAAGCCGCCTGAACCAACCCGGCGAACGTTTGTGGTCACGGC
>CAVVAL010000039.1:0-53152 GCA_963746095.1 uncultured Actinomycetota bacterium
TAGTCGACGTTCGCCGTGATCCCGTTGACGCACCGGTCGGCGAAGCAGCCGGCTGACGTTCGCCAGCAGCCGGATCGACTCCAGCAGGTTGCGGGCCATCACCGGCAGCATCACGTTCAGCTCGAAGTCGCCCGGCGCGCCGGCGAAGGCCACCGCCGCGTCGTTGCCGATCACCTGCGCGCACGACCTGGCGGACCGCCTCGGGGACCACCGGGTTGACCTTGCCCGGCATGATCGACGAGCCCGGCTGCAGGTCGGGCAGGCGCATCTCGCGCAGGCCGGCGCGCGGGCCGGAGCCCATCCAGCGCATGTCGTTGGCGATCTTGTAGAGCCCGACCGCGATCGTCCGGAGCTGGCCGGAGGCCTCGACCAGCGCGTCCCGGGCGCCCTGGGCCTCGAAGTGGTTCGCGCGCCTCGGTCAGCGGCAGCCCGGTGGTCCGTGCGCAGCTCGGCGATCACCGCGGCGGCGAAACCGGGCGGGGTGTTGATGCCGGTGCCGACGGCGGTGCCGCCCAGCGGCAGCTCGGCCAGCCGGGGCAGGCTCGCGCTGCAGCCGCTCGATCGCCGTAGCGCGACCTGGGCGGCGTAGCCCGGAGAACTCCTGCCCGAGCGTGACCGGCGTGGCGTCCATCAGGTGGGTGCGGCCGGCCTTGACCACCTCGGCGAACTCGTCCGCCTTGCCGTGCAGCGGGCCGGCGAGGTGCTGCAGCGCGGGAATCAGGTCGTTGCTGACCGCGCTGGTGGCCGCCGAGGTGGATCGACGACGGGAAGACGTCGTTGGTGGACTGGGAGGCGTTGACGTGGTCGTTCGGGTGCACCGGTCGGCCGAGCCGCTCGCGTGGCCAGCGTGGCGATCACCTCGTTGGCGTTCATGTTCTGACGACGTGCCGGAGCCGGTCTGGAACACGTCGATCGGGAAGTGCTCGTCCTACTTGCCCTCGGCGACCTCGGCGGCGGCGTCGGCGATCGCGGCGGCCAGGTCCGGCGTCGATCACGCCGAGGCGCGGCGTTGACCTGGCGGCCGCGGCCTTGATCCGGGCCAGCGCCTCGATATGCGCCGCGCTCCAGCCGTGCTCCGGAGATCGGGAAGTTCTCCACGGCCCGCTGCGTCTGCGCCCGCCACAGGGCGTCGGCCGGGACCCGGACCTCGCCCATCGTGTCGCGTTCGACGCGGAATTCACTCATGTGCCCAGCTCGCTCCGCTCGGCAGCCCCACGAGCGGGGCAGCTGTACTTATCGATTCGCTCGCTCCGCTCGCTCATGTGCCCACCTCGCTCCGCTCGGCAGCCCCACGAGCGGGGCAGCTGTACTTATCGATTCGCTCGCTCCGCTCGCTCATGTGCCCACCTCGCTCCGCTCGGCAGCCCCACGAGCGGGGCAGCTGTACTTATCGATTCGCTCGTTCCGCTCGCTCATGTGCCCATCCTGCCCCGCCACCCGCCCACCGGCGCGCTACGCCGTTCACCCACGCGCTTTGGGCGACATTTTCTCGGCTGTAACCGAGAAAATGTCGCCCAAAGCCGCTGGGGTTGCGAGTTAGCGGCGGCCGATGGTGAGGGTCGGCACGGAGGTCTCGGCGAAGAAGTCGTTGCCCTTGTCGTCGACGACGATGAAGGCGGGGAAGTCCTCGACCTCGATCCGCCAGACCGCCTCCATGCCCAGCTCGGCGTACTCCAGCACGTCGACCCGCTTGATGCAGTCCTGCGCGAGCCGGGCGGCCGGCCCGCCGATCGAGCCGAGGTAGAAGCCGCCGTGCGCCTTGCACGCGTCGGTGACCTGCTTGGAGCGGTTGCCCTTGGCCAGCATCACCTGGGAGCCGCCGGCGGCCTGGAACTGCTCCACATAGGAGTCCATCCGGCCGGCGGTGGTGGGGCCGAACGAGCCGGACGCGTAGCCCTCGGGCGTCTTGGCCGGCCCGGCGTAGTAGACCGCGTGGTCGCGCAGGTACTGCGGCATCGGCTCGCCGGCGTCCAGGCGTTCCTTGATCTTGGCGTGCGCGATGTCCCGGGCGACCACGAGCGGACCGGTGAGCGAGAGCCGGGTCTTCACCGGGTACCGGGACAGCTCGGCGCGGATCTCGTCCATCGGCCGGTTCAGGTCGATCTGCACGACGTCGCTGTCCAGCTCGTCCGTCGTGGTGTCCGGGCAGGTAGCTGGCCGGGTCGCGCTCGAGCTGCTCCAGGAACACGCCCTCGGCGGTGATCTTGCCGAGCGCCTGCCGGTCGGCCGAGCAGGACACCGCGATCGCCACCGGGCAGGACGCCCCGTGCCGCGGCAGCCGGACCACCCGTACGTCGTGGCAGAAGTACTTGCCGCCGAACTGCGCGCCGATGCCGAACTGGCGGGTCAGCTCCAGTACCTGCTGCTCCAGCTCGATGTCGCGGAAGCCGTGGGCGAGCGGGGAGCCGGTGATCGGCAGGTTGTCCAGGTAGTGCGCGGAGGCGTACTTGGCGGTCTTGAGCGCGAACTCGGCGCTGGTGCCGCCGACCACGATCGCCAGGTGGTACGGCGGGCAGGCCGAGGTGCCGAGCGAGCGCAGCTTCTCCTCCAGGAACCGCATCATCCCGTTCGGGTTCAGGACGGCCTTGGTCTCCTGGTACAGGAAGCTCTTGTTGGCGCTGCCGCCGCCCTTGGCCATGAACAGGAACTTGTAGGCGTCCCCGTCCGTGGCGTACAGCTCGATCTGGGCGGGCAGGTTCGTGCCGGTGTTCTTCTCGTCCCACATGGTCAGCGGGGCGAGCTGGGAGTACCGCAGGTTGAGCTTGGTGTACGCGTCGAAGACGCCGCGGGCGATCGCCGACTCGTCGCCGCCGCTGGTCAGCACCTGCTGGCCCCGCTTGCCCATCACGATCGCCGTGCCGGTGTCCTGGCACATCGGCAGCACGCCGGCCGCCGCGATGTTCGCGTTCTTGAGCAGGTCCAGGGCGACGAACTTGTCGTTCGGCGACGCCTCCGGGTCGTCCAGGATGCTCCGCAGCTGGCGCAGGTGGGCCGGCCGGAGGAAGTGCGCGATGTCGTGCATCGCCTCGCTGGTCAGCGCGGTCAGCGCGGCGGGCTCGACCTGGAGGAAGCGGCGCCCGCCGGCCTCGAAGGCGGAGACCCCCTCGCTGGTCAGCAGCCGGTACTCGGTGTCGTCCGGGCCCAGCGGCAGCAGGTCGGAGTAGGCGAACTCGGGCATCGGTTCCTCACACGTCCTCGGGTGGTTCGTCCAGCGTAGATGTCCTACTCGCGCGACCCGTACCGGCGGGTGGTGACGTCCTCCTCGGAGCGCCGAACAGGCCCGTGACCTGCGGGTGGCCGGTCGGGTGGCGGCGGTTCGATACAACGGTTCCGGACCGTGCGGTCCGGCCGAGTGGACTCGACGACGGTGCGCAGGTCTTCATGGGGGAGCGGCATTGATGAACGACGCGCGCCAACACGCCGTCATGGCGATCCGGTCGTGGTTGAGCCGGGCCACCACAGCGGTCGTGATGACCGCACTGATCGTCGCCGCGCTGCCGGCTCCTGCAACGGCCAAGCCGGCCACGACTCGGGTCGCCGCGCTGAGCCCCCTCGTGGCGGCCCTTCCGGCGGGCGCGGCTCAGGCCGTCGAGCCCGGTCCGGACCCGGCCAAACCCGATGACGGGGTGATCCTCGACAACACCCTGCGCGACCTGGTCGCCGACATCGCCGCACTGGACGATGACGAGGAGGTCCGGGCGGCGGCCCATCGGGCGCTGGCCGTGGGGACTCCGGCGGCGATCCTCCAGTTCCTGGAGACCGGACAGCCCGCGGCCAAGGCGGTGGCGGCGAAACGGCGGAAGGAAACCGAGCAGCGCAACAAGGCGACCATCCAGTCGCTGGTGGGCACCGGCGGGAAGTTCTTCAACGCCGAGGTCGACCGGGTGCTCAAGGGGACGGCGTTCGATCGCGAAGCCTTCCTCGCCTACGGCCGGGACATCGCCACCGAGCGGGATCGGGCGTCGGGCGCGGCGGAGACCGAGCGAAAGCGGGTACTGAAGGCTCGTGTACAGGCGCTCGCCGCCCTGGTGGACACCGAGGTGGGCAAGGCGGCGAACGCGGCGCTCGCCGCGGGCGACAACGCGATCGCCGAGTTCTTCAAGACGGGGTACCTGGCGGCCGCCCAGCGGGACGCCGATGCCCGAGAGGCGCACCTGAAGGCGCTCGCGGAGCAGCAGAAGGCGGCCGAGGAACTCACCGAACTGGCCCGACGCGCGAAGCTGGCCTCGGTGGCGCGGACGCGGATCATGGTCGCGCACCGCGATGGCGTGGCGGCTCTGCAGCGGACCGCGAACGCGATGACCTCTGCCGCGAACGCCTCGCGCGATGCCGAGCGGATCCTGGCCGCGAACGACGTGGGCGGTCGTCGTGGCGGTTTCGACGCGGCGAAGGCCGAGGTGGATCGCCAGAGCGGCCTGGCAGCCGACTTCGCCAGGAACGCCCAGGTCGCGGCCGCGCAGGCGACCGTCGAGGCGAAGATCCTGGTCGACAACGGGCTGCCGTACGGCACTGACTGGGTCACGGTCGTCGAGGGCATGGCCGCCGCGGCCGAGAGCGCGGCGAAGGCGTCGGAGACCGCGCAGCACGCCGTCGAGGCGATCATCGCCGATGACGCTGCCGCCAACGCCGCGGAGAAGGCTGCGGCGCACGCGGCGAACGCGGCGCAGTGGCGGCGCCACGCCCAGGATCAAGCCAAGGTCGCCGCCGCGATCGCCACCGCGGCAAAGGCGCAGGCAGTGGCAGCCGCTGAGGCGGCCGAGCGCAGCAAGCGGTCTCGAGCCGTCGCCGAAGAGGCCTTACGCCAGGCGAAGGTCCACGCCGCGAAGGTCAAGGTGCACCGCACGACGGCCGAACGGGAGCGGAACACCGCCGCCGAGCAGCGACGGGTCGCCGAGCAGCAGCGGGGCATCGCCGCTGAGCAGCGGCGGGTCGCCGAGCAGCAGCGGGACATCGCGATCCGGAACCGGAACATCGCGGCGAACGAGCGGGACCTCGCCGCGCAGAAGCGGGCTGCGGCCGAGGGCCTCCAGCGCGACGCCGCCGACAAGCGGGCCACCGCGCAGCGGGAGGAGGGCCTCGCCTCCACTGCCAGCGGGAAGGCCATCGAGCAGGACCGGATCGCGACCGAGGCCAACCGGGTGGCCGGTGAGAAGGACCGGTTGGCCTCCGACAAGAGCCGGGATTCGATCCAGGCGAGCGCCAAGCGTGATTTCGACGCCGCGCGGGCACGTCAGGACGAGGCCGTTGCGGCCAGCTTGGGCGCCGGCACGGCGAAGGACAGGGCAGTCGCTGCGGCCGCGGAGTCACGCCGCAAGTCTGGTGAGTCGTCGGCTGCCGCCGGGCGGTCCCAACAGGCCGCGAGCGATGCTTTCGGAGCTGCGGCTGGATCGCGCCAGGCGGCGATTGCAGCGGATGGCGCGGCGGGGCGGGCCTGGGCGGCCGCCAGCCGGGCGCGTGCGGCAGCGGCGTCGGCACGTGCGGCGGCGGACGCGGCGGAGGCCGCGGCGAGTCGGGCACGGGCCGCCGCGGTGGCGGCCGAGGCAGCGGCGGCGCGAGCGGCGCATGCGGCGGACGCGGCTGAGGCCGAGGCTGCGGCGACCCACGCCCAGGCGCTGCGGGCCGATGCCGCGGCGGCGGAAGCCACCGCGCAGGAGGCGCGTGCGGCCGATGCGGCCCGTGCGGCGGCGCAACTCGCGCAGGACGCGCTGACCGCGGCCGGATTGTCGGCACGGTCCGCGCAGCGGACGAAGGACGAGGCCGACGCGGCCGCAGGGGAGGCCGCCACGGCGGCCCTGCAGGCGGGAATCGCGACCAAGGCGGCCGGCGCGGCGGTGCAGTCGGCCGCCGGAATCGCCGATCCGGCCGACCCCGAGATCGGCAAGGCGGTGGCATTCGCCCAGTCCGACATCGACGCGGAGTTCGCGGTGCTGGTCGCCGCCCGCGCCCGGGATCTCGGCGACTCGCAGGTGACGCTGGCGCAGGCCAAGGCGGCGGACGCCGTCGTCCGGGCCACCCGAGCGGCCGAGTCCGCCAAGCAGGCTGCCGAGAACGTCGCTCCCGCGTTCCAGGCAGCGGCCGACGCGGCCAAGTCGGCGGCTGAGGCTGCCGCGTCCGCGGCGGCGGCGCAGCACTCGGCGGCCGAGGCCGCAGTCAGCGGTGCCGCTGCCCGGGAAGCCGCCGCGGAAGCCAACTCCGTGGACGAGGAGGCCCAGGCCGATGCGCGGGCCGCCCGCGCGGCGGCGAACCAGGCGGCGTCGGACGCAGCTCTCGCGGGCCGCGCGGCCGCCGCGGCCGAGGCCGATGCGCGAGCCGCCCGCACGGCGGCGAACCAGGCCACCGCGGCGGCGACCGCCGCGAGCAATGCCGCGGCGGCCGCGTCCGCGCACGCCGCGGCGGCCAACACCGCCGCTAGCCAGGCGGAGCGCGATGCCGATGCCGCACAGGGATCAGCGAACCGCGCCGCCGGCCACGCCCTGACCGCGTCCAACGCTGCCGACCACGCCGAGAAGATGGCGGAGGAGGCGGAGGGGCACGCGACGCACGCGGTGCAGATGGCGCAGGACGCGAAGGACGCCAAGGAGTTCTACGAGGCGGAGGCCGCCGACGAGAAGGCGGTGGAGGAGGCCACCAAGAAGGCCGAGGAGTACAAGGCGGCGCTGCGCAAGCTGCAGAGCGCCGCAGCGAACACGCCCGGTGCCGAAGACTTCGCCCGGACACTCGATGCCTTCCTCGCCTCGATCGAGGCGAGCGGCGAGGCGTTCCTCAACTACGTCATCGAGAACCAGGAAGAGATCCAGGCGCTCATCGAGCACGCCCTCCAGATCGCTGGCGGCACGGCGGTCGCCGCCGGCGGAATCCAGGTCGTCGGGCGGAGCCTCGGCGGGATGCGCGACAGCCCTGCTCGTCACGTCGGCAGGTGGCGTGACGGTGCTGGCTGGCGTGCTCGCCTGCGGAGTGGTCCTCGGCGGGGCCGTGATCGCGTCCGGCGGCATCGCCATCGCCGTGGACGGATTGAACCAGGCTCGCAACGACCTGAACCAGCTCCAGATGAACATCAACGCTGGCAAGGGCGGGACCAGCGGCGGTCCGGGAAACTGGGGCTTGGGCAAGAACAACGGCAGCGCCCGCGCCAAGAAGTACGAGGAGCAGGTCACCGGGCATCGAGTCGAGGATTCCTATCTGGTGCGCAGCCCGACGACCGGAAAGCCGGTCGAATTCGACAGCTTCGACGCGGGGACGCTGATCGACGCGAAGGGCCCAGGACATGCCTGGATGATCAAGAACGGGCGGTTCCGCACCGACATCGACCTCAAGGCGGCCGACTCATTCGCCGAGGCGGCCCGCCGCCAGCTCGACGCCGCGCCAGGAGCGAAGATCGAGTGGCGTGTCGCCGAGCCGGAGACCGCCCTCGCCATTCGTAACCTGTTCAAGGACCGTGGTATCGCAGGCATCGACGTTGTTCACGTCCCGATGAAGTGAGAGGAACCATGAGCGACTACTTCTACGCGGGCGTCTACTGGGGACCCCGGCGGGAGGACGCCGACGAGTGCGCGGCGCGGCTCGCGCAGTTTCTCGATCGGCTCGCGAAAATCGGCGATCCGTTCGGCCGGTGGTACCTGAAGGGCCGGTCGAAGGCGGCGCTGACGCCCTTGGAGCCTGACCCCGCCGCGCTGGCCGGTGTGGTGGAGGCCGGCCAGAACAAGACCTCGGGCGAGGTGTTCGAGGAGCTGGGCTTCGTCGTCACCTTGTGGAATCGCGACCGCTCCGCGCCCGTCGGGATCAGCGTCACCTGCGGCCTGTACGCCACGTCGGGGTCGGTCAACAGCGTGGTCGTCGACCTGCCCGACCCGGACGGGGACACGGCCAGGGCGCTGTACGAGTCCCGGGCGCTCAGCGATCTGCTGGAGACGACGGCCGACATCTGGGACGCGGACTGGGGCATGGTGACCTCGTCCTCGGTACGGGATGACCAGTACGAGGGACGGAAGGGTCAGGTTCCCTACGTCGGCGCGCTGACCTACCTGTCGTCGTCTCGCCCGGTGCCCGGCGCCCTGCCGGACGGGGTAGCGGTCCGGCAGGGGAAGGGCTCCCTGTTCACGGTCGTCTCAGACGTCACCTCGGTCACTCCCGACCTGGTCCGACCGTTGCGAGCGAGGCTGGAGGAGGCGGGCAGCCTGTACCCGACGCCGACGCACGGGTAGTCCGCGCGTCATCCGCCGGGGCGGTACCGGCGGGTGGTGCCGTCCTGCTCGGCGAGCAGTCGCAGGGCAACATGCCGCGGATCGGTCTGGCCGCCGAGGGGGAGCACGTGCCGGTCGCCCGCCGGGGTGAGCGCGCCGCCGATCGGCTGGCCCAACGCTGAACCGCCGCCCGCGGCGCCTGGCTCGGTACCGCGCTGCTGGGAGCGGTCGACCAAATCCGATTGATTTGCCGTGGCAGACTTGTGGGGCAACGCCAGCAGATCGCTGGCCAGAGCGTGAGGACGAGACGATGACCTGGACGCAACACGACGCACCGAGGCGGGCCTATGCCCAGCCGGCGTGCGGGCTGCGTCCTTCGCTTGGCAAAGCGCGCGCCCGTCCGTCCCACCGAGTTCCGTTGCCGTAGGGGTTCACCCCGCACAGCTTCCGGAGCCGCCCGGTGGAGATCGATTCCACCGGGCGGCTCCGTTTTGTCTTTCGCCACTTTGGTCTGAGGAGACCCGCACTGATGACGTTCACCACCCTGCACGGGACCCGTGCGCCGGTCCGGATGTGGACCGAGCCGCACCTGGTCGAGGAGCAGGCGCTCAAGCAGGTTCGCAACATCGGGTCGCTGCCGTGGGTCCACGGCGTCGCCGTCATGCCCGACGTGCACTACGGCAAGGGCGCGACGGTCGGCTCGGTCATCGCGATGCGGGACGCGGTCGCGCCGGCCGCGGTCGGCGTGGACATCGGCTGCGGCATGTCCGCGGTGCGTACCTCGCTGACGGCGGCCGACCTGCCCGACGACCTCGGCGCGCTGCGGGGCCGGATCGAGGACGCCATCCCGGTCGGTTTCCGTTCGCACGACGACCGCGGTCAACCACGCCCGGGTGCACAAGATCGGCGGCTGGGGACCGTTCTGGTCCGGCTTCGGCGAGCTGACCTCGTCGGTCGCGCAGCTGCGTGAGCGGGCCGGCAAGCAGATGGGCACGCTCGGCGGCGGTAACCACTTCATCGAGGTCTGTCTCGACGCGGACGGTCAGGTCTGGCTGATGCTGCACTCCGGCTCCCGGAACATCGGCAAGGAGCTGGCCGAGCGGCACATGTCGGTGGCGCGCGCGCTGCCGCACAACGCCGACCTGCCCGACCGTGACCTCGCGGTGTTCCTTACCGGTACGCCGGAGATGGACGCCTACCGGCGCGACCTGTACTGGGCGCAGGAGTACGCGGCTCGTAACCGGGCCACGATGCTCGCGCTGCTCTGCCAGGTCGTCCGGGACGCGCTGCCGACGGCGGGCGTGACCTTCGAGGAGCCGATCTCGTGCCACCACAACTACGTGGCGGAGGAGACGTACGACGGCATCGACGTGCTGGTCACGCGGAAGGGCGCGATCCGGGCCGGCAAGGGTGACCTGGGCATCATCCCGGGATCGATGGGAACCGGGTCGTACATCGTGCGTGGGCTCGGCAACCCCGACGCGTTCTGCTCCGCCTCGCACGGAGCCGGCCGCCGGATGAGCCGGACGAAGGCGAAGAAGACGTTCACCACGGCCGACCTCGTCGCGCAGACCGCGGGCGTGGAATGCCGGAAGGACGCCGGCGTGGTCGACGAGATCCCGGGTGCCTACAAGGACCTGGACTCGGTGATCGCGCAGCAGACCGACCTGGTCGAGGTGGTTGCGCACCTCAAGCAGGTCATCTGCGTGAAGGGCTAGCAGTGCTGCGGTCCAAATGCGCCCTGGGAGGGCGCATTTGGACCGCAACCGAACGAGCGGCGGTCCGTTGGGGGCCGCGGTACCGACGCCCGGAAGGGGGCATCGTTATGAAGACGAGAAACACACCGAGGCGGGCGCCCGCTGGGCGGACCGGCCAACCGGCCCGCGCGTCGTCGCGGTTGCGCCGGATCGAGCTGGGCTGCGGTCACGGTTGGATCCGGGACGCGGTGGCCGGCGCCGGCGAGTGGGTCTGGTGCGACCAGTGCGCCGACTGGGCCCGGGTCCAGCGCGTCGAGGAGTAATCCGTGGCGGCTGGCCCCGGACAGCGCGAAGGGCCGGGATCCCGCAACGGCTCCCGGCCCTCTGGCGTTTGCGTGTTCTGCCCGGTTATCGCCGTTCGGGCACGTGGCGTTACAGGCCGTCGTTACCCAGTCGACTCCGGTGGTGAAACCCGCGTCGGCGGGTCGGGGTCGCCCGGCCCGGGGGCCGGGACAAAGCGGACTTGCGGGACTAACGTGGCTACGCGTGCCCGTTGTAGGCACGCTAGTCCCGCAAGTCCGGTTCGCGGGCGGGCGGGCGGCGGGAGCGGGCGCGGCGGGGCGGCGCGGCCGGTCGGGCGGGCGCGCGCGGGCAGGCGGGTGAAGCGGGGAGTGGCGCGGTTCAGGCTTGAGCGAGGAACGTCGTGAGCTCCGCCGCGGTCGGCGGGTCGGCGCCGGGGCGGGTGCAGTTGATCGCGGCAGCGGCGGCCGCCGCCGCGACGATCGGGCGGAGCGCGTCGGCATCGAGGTCGGCGAGCTTGGCGTGACCGGCGGCGCCGAGCAGGCCGGCGTCCGACAGCCCGCTGAGCAGCGCACCGGCGAACGTGTCGCCCGCGCCCACGGTGTCGGCCACCTCGACCTTCGGCGCTGGCACCGTCACCGTGGCCGACCGGCCGACCACGAGCGCGCCGTCGGCGCCCAGCGTCACCACGACCAGCGCCGGGCCGAGCGCCAGCCACGCGCGCGCGGCCTCCTCGACCGGCAGGCCCGGGTAGAGGTGCGCCACGTCCTCGTCGCTGGCCTTGACCACGTGCGCCAGCCCGACGAGCCGCTCGACCCGCTCGCGCGCCGGGCCGAGGTCACCGTCGGGCGCCACGATCATCGGCCGCACGTTCGGGTCCAGGCTGATCGTCACCTGGCCACGCTCGCGCTCGCGCCGGATCATCCGTTCGATCGCCGCGCCGCCGGGCTCCAGGAACGCCGCCAGCGAGCCGATGTGGACGGCGGTCACCTCGTCGCCGAGCGGGTGCGGAAGCTCCTCGTCGGTCCACTGCCAGTCGGCGGTGCCGTCGAGCCAGAAGTCGTAGCTGGCGCGGCGTTGGTCGTCGAACGTGACCACCGCGAGCGAGGACGACTCGGCCGCCGCGACCAGGTACCGGTCGTCCACGCGCGTCGGCGGCCAGCCGGGCCCGGATCCGGCCGCCGAACACGTCGCCGCTGACCCGCGCGATCAGCGCGGTCGGGGCGCCGAGCCGGGCGGCGGCCACGGCGACGTTCGCCGGACTACCCCCGACGTAGGCGGTGTACGTGGGCGGTTCGCCGCCAGCCGGCACCAGGTCGATGATGTTCTCGCCGACGATCGTCAGCACTGGTCAGCCCCGGTGGCCGAAGTCGACCAGGGAGTAGTCGCGGAGCTTGGTGAGCGAGTGCCAGCTCTCGATCTGCCGGATCGTGCCGCTCTTGGACCGCATCACCAGCGACTGGGTGGTGGCGCCGCCGGACCGGTAGTGCACGCCGCGGAGCAGGTCGCCGTCCGTCACGCCGGTGGCGCAGAAGAACACGTTGTCGCTGCGGACCAGGTCGGACGTGGTGAGCACCCGGTCCAGGTCGTGCCCGGCGTCGATCGCGCGCTGGCGCTCGTCGTCGTCCAGCGGCCAGAGCTTGGCCTGGATCTCGCCGCCGAGGCACTTGAGCGCGCAGGCCGCGATGATGCCCTCGGGCGTGCCGCCGATGCCGAGCAGCATGTCGACGCCGGTCTTCTCCCGGGCGGCGCTGATCGCGCCGGCCACGTCGCCGTCGCTGATGAAGTGGATCCGGGCGCCGGCCTCGCGGACCTCCGCGACCAGGCTCTCGTGCCGCGGGCGATCGAGGATGCAGACCGTCACGTCCTCCACGCCGGAGCGCTTGGCCTTGGCCACCCGGCGGATGTTCTCGGCGACCGGCGCGGTGATGTCGACCACCCCGGCGGCGTCCGGCCCGACCGCGAGCTTCTCCATGTAGAACACGGCCGACGGGTCGTACATCGCGCCGCGCTCGGCCACCGCCAGCACGGCGATCGCGTTCGGCATGCCCTTGGCCATCAGCGTGGTGCCGTCGATCGGGTCGACCGCCACGTCGCACTCGGCGCCGGTGCCGTCGCCGACCTCCTCGCCGTTGAACAGCATCGGCGCGTCGTCCTTCTCGCCCTCGCCGATCACCACCACGCCCTGCATGGAGACGCTGTTGATCAGCTTGCGCATGGCATCGACCGCGGCGCCGTCACCGCCGTTCTTGTCACCACGGCCCACCCAGCGTCCGGCTGCCATCGCTGCGGCCTCCGTGACGCGGACCAGCTCCATGGCGAGGTTGCGGTCTGGTGCTTCGCCCTGGTGAGAGGTGCTGCGGTGCGCGTTGTCGTCGGTGCTGGTCGGGTGGGCCATTGGTCCTCCTCGGCGCTGCGGGTGCTCCTCCGCATCCTGACAGAGTGGCCGTCCGGGCGGCGCGGCGCCGTGGTCCGCACCCGTACCCGCGGGCGCGGCGGATGCGGGGATGTACCACCATGGAGGGGTGACCCCCGCCGACACCACGCCGCCGCCCACCGCCGAGGGCCACGACGAGACGCCTACGGCGGCACGCCAACGCTGGGCGAGGGGCCGTCCGGCGCCGCGTCGGGCGCAGCCGCCTCCCGCCGGCGCGCCGGTTCAGGAGCCGGCGACGTCCGCCGATTCAGAAGACCCTGCCGTAGCCGCGCGCGGGCCCCGGGGCAGTGGTAACGCCGACTCGGAGTGAGCCGTCCGAGCCGGCTCCGCCGCAGGTCAAGGCCAAGCGTTCGGTGCCACGCCTGCAGCGGCCGAACCCGGTGCGGGACATGGCGATCTCGCTCGGCGTGTTGATCGTGCCGCTGCTGATCCTGATGGCGTTCTGCCGGCCGCAGGAGACGGACGTGCCCACCGTCGATCCGAGCGGCACCTACCGCGCGGCGGCGGCCGAAGCGAAGTTCCCGGTGCGCAGGCCGGCCGGCCTGCCCAGCGGCTGGCGGTCCACCAACGCGGCGATCGAACGGGAAGCCGGCGGTGCCCTCACGCTGCGGGTGAGCTACATCACGCCGTCGAGCCGAGCTACATCCAGGTGATCCAGAGTGACGTGCCGTCCGAGGTGCTGATCCCCGAGGAGATCGGCTCCGGGAAGGTCGACGGCCGGATCGAGATCGGCACGGTCTCCTGGCAGCGGTTCGGCGGCCGGCGAGAGGGCGAGAGCGCGCTCGTGCTGATCGACCCGAAGGTCACGGTCGATGGTCTCCGGGGACGCGCCGATGGGCGAGCTGACCGCGTTCGCCGCACTGCTCCGCTGAGCCTGGGGCCGGTAGGGCGAAATCGGACGGGTCAGCGGCGTGGATGCCGGGTAAGGGACCCTCCGACGCCACCCGTAGGGTGGCCGCCACCGATCCCCAGCCCAGGAGGTCCGTTGACGACCACAGGTCGCCGACTCGATGCGGTCCGGCTCAACTGGCGAGACCGGACCAGGAACGTCACCCAGTGGCGGCAGTGGCGCTCCGGCACGAAGTTACGCCGCACCGCCGCCCAGGTCTTCGGCTGGAAATCGCTGCGTCCCGGTCAGCTCACCGCGATGCGCAGTGTCATGGCCGGCCGCGACACGCTGGTCGTGATGCCGACCGGCGCCGGCAAGTCGGCGATCTACCAGGTGCCGGCGCTGCTTCTCGACGGCCCGACCGTGGTGGTCTCGCCGCTGATCGCGCTGCAGCGAGACCAGGTCGCCGGGCTGCTCCGGACCGAGTCGACGAGTGCCGTCGCGGTCGCGGTCAACTCCTCGCAGCGCGGTAGCGAGAGCGTGGCCGCGCTGGAGGCGGTCGCGGCCGGACGGCCGAGTTCCTCTTCCTCTCGCCGGAGCAGCTCAGCAACGCCGACGTGTTGGCGCAGGTCAAGGCCGCCAAGCCGTCGCTGTTCGTGGTCGACGAGGCGCACTGCGTCTCGGCGTGGGGCCACGATTTCCGCCCCGACTACCTCCGTCTGGGCGACGTGATCGAGCGGCTCGGCCACCCCACCGTGCTCGCGCTGACCGCGACGGCGGCGCCGCCGGTGCGCCAGGACATCGTGGCCCGGCTCGGCATGCGCAAGCCGGTGCAGCTGATCCGTGGCTTCAACCGCCCCAACCTGGCCCTCGCCGCGCGCCAGTTCAACGACGACGAGGAGAAGCGGCGGGCCGTGATCGAGCACGTGGCCGCCGAACCCGGCTGCGGGCTTGCTCTACGTGGCGACCCGCAAGGACGCCGAGCGGTACGCCGAGGGCCTGGCCGCGCTGGGCAAGCGCGCGGAGAGCTACCACGCCGGCATGCGCAAGGCCGATCGTGAGCGCGTGCACACCGAGTTCCTGGGCGACGAGCTGGACACCGTGGTCGCGACGTCCGCGTTCGGGATGGGGATCGACAAGCCGGATGTGCGGTACGTGGTGCATGCGGCCATTCCGGAGTCCCTGGACTCGTACTACCAGGCCATCGGGCGGGCCGGCCGCGACGGCAAGCCGGCCGACGTGATGCTCTTCTACCGGCCCGAGGACCTGGCGCTGCCGAAGTTCTTCGCGGGTGGGCTGCCGGACGAGGCGTCCCTCGTGGCCGTGGTCCGGGTCCTGCACACCCACCGCGGCACCATGTCCGCGACCGAGCTCGCCGAGGCGACCGAGCTGTCGCCGACGAAGCTCACCCGGCTGGTGAACCTGCTGGAACAGGCCGGCGCGGTGAAGGTCGGCAAGGACAGCCGGATCGGGTACCTCGCCAAGGGGCCGAAGCCGGCCGACGCGGTGGACCGGGCGATCGAACTCGCCGAGGCGAAGCAGCGGGTCGACCGGTCGCGGATCGAGATGATCCGGGGATACGCCGAGACCACCGGATGCCGCCGCCAGTTTCTGCTCGGCTACTTCGGCGAGGAGCTGGCCCACCCGTGCGGTAACTGCGACACCTGCGCGATGGGTGCGGCGCCCGCCTCGCCGGCCCCGACGCCGGCCCGCGCCGACGCGAAGCACCCCTACCGGGTGAACGGCGCGGTCGAGCACGAGCAGTGGGGGACCGGCATGGTGATGCGGGTCGAGGACGACCGGATCACGGTGCTGTTCGACCAGGTGGGGTACAAGACCCTCTCCTTGGACGCCGTCCGCGCGCAGAAGTTGCTCCGCGTGACCGGTTAGATCTTGCGGTTGAATTGCGCAGTCAGACTGCGCAATTCAACCGCAAGGGCCCGGTGCGGGCCGGCAGTCGATCAGGCGGCGGCGCATCTGGAACACGGCCAGCAGCCACATGAGCACGGCGAAGACGGCCAGCACGCCCGCGTGACCCAGATCCGCCAGCGGCTCCAGCCCGAACGCGGCGTGCCGGACCAGCTCGACGCAGTGATAGAGCGGGTTGAACTGGGCGACCACCTGCGCCCAGCCAGGCAGGCCGTTCAGCGGGAAGAATGTGCCGGCGACCAGGAACAACGGCGTGAGCACGCCCGAGATGACGTAGTTGAAGCTGTCGATGCTCGGCATCACGGCGCTGACCCAGATGCCGAACAGGCCGAAGCCGAGGCCGGTGAGGAAGCCGATCAGCGGCACCAGAACCATGCCGGGGCTCGGATCCAGCCCGAAGCAGATCGCCACGAACAGCGGCGCGCACCCGTAGACGCCGGACTTGCCCGCGATCCACAGCGCCTCACCGGTGACCAGCTCATGCGTGTCGACGGGAGCCGCCAGCATCGCGTCGTACGTGCGCTGGAAATGCCGGCGGATGAAGGTCTGGAACATGCCGGCGAACGCCGAGCTGAACAGCACTGCGGTGGCGACCACACCGGTGCCGAGGAACTCGATGTACGGCACCCCCGTGACGACCGGCACCAGCGCGCCGAAGCCGACGCCGAACGCCATCAGGTAGATGGTCGGCTCGATGATCGAGGAGAACGTGGTGGACGGCCAGTACCGCTTGAACACCGTCAGGTCGTGACTGAGCACGCCGGCCAGCGCGGACCATTCGATGAACCGCAGCTTGCGCGCCGGCCGCTCGTCGAGCGCGGTCATCCCACTACCTCCCCGGTCAGCGCGACGAAGACGTCCTCGAGATTGGCCGTCCGGTGCACGCCGTCACCGAGCTGAGTCGGAGAGCGACGCCGGCATCTCCTCCGCACGCAGCACCGAGATGCTGGGCCCGGTGCGCCGGGTGGACATGCCGGCGGCCTGCGCCAGCTGCTCGACCTCGGCGAGGCGGGCCGGCGGACCGTAGTACTCGGCCGCCGTCTTGCCGGCGTGCTGGGTCAGCAGGTCGACGGGGGCGCCGCGCGCGATCACCTTGCCGTGGTTCATCACGGCGACGTCGTCGGCGAGGCGCTCGGCCTCCTCGATGTAGTGCGTGGACATCAGCACGGTCGTGCCGGCCGAGCGCAGCCCGTCGATCAGCGACCAGAGCTCCTGCCTGACCTGCGGATCCAGCCCCACGGTCGGCTCGTCCAGCAGCACCAGCCGCGGCTGATGGACCAGCCCGCGCGCGATGAGCAGCCGGCGGCGCATGCCACCGGAGAGATTGTCGGTGCGGGTGTTGGCGCGATCGGTGAGCAGCGCGAGGGCTAGCGCGCGCTGCACGGCGGCCTTCCGCTCGCGCGCCGGCACCCGGTACAGCCGGGCGAACACGGACAGGTTCTGCTCGGCCGTCAGCTCCGCGTCGAGGTTGTCCAGCTGCGGCACCACGCCCATCAGCGCGCGGGCGTGCTTCGACTCGGCCGGAATCCGGTATCCGAGCACCCGGATCTCGCCCTCGTCGGCGATGGACTGGCCGGTGAGCATCCGCATGGTGGTGGACTTGCCGGCGCCGTTCGGGCCGAGCAGGCCCAGGCAGGTGCCCGGCGCGATCTCGAGGTCCAGCCCGTCCACGGCTGTGATGGCGCCGTATCGCTTGACGACGCCGGAGAGGCTGAGCGCGGGTTCCTGGGACACAGCGCCACGATAGGTTCCAGCCCCGACAAAAGCGCCTGGTTTTCCGGGCGGCCGGGGTCTGGTTCGGTTTTCCGGCCGCCCGGGGCCCGGCTCGGTTTTCCGGCCGGCCCGGGGCCCGGTTCGAAACAGGCCTAGCTGTCGTCGTCCGCCTTGCGCGCGGCGTCCAGCCGGGCCCGCGCCCCGTCCAGCCAGGACTGGCAGATGTCGGCGAGCTTCTCGCCGCGTTCCCAGAGGGTCAGCGACTCCTCCAGCGTGATCCCGCCGGCCTCGAGCCGCTGCACGACCTCGGCCAGCTCCGCCCGAGCCGCCTCGTAACTCAACTCCGCCTCGGGCGCGGCCCCGTTCTTCGCCATGCCGCTCACCCTAACGGCGCCGCCCGACAACCCGGGCCCCGCCGCTCACCCGAACGGCGCCAAGCCACAACCCGGGCCCCGCCACCGCGCACAGCTACCGGACCTCGGCCGCGATCTCGCCGTCCGCCAGCCGGACCCGGAGCGCGTCGCCGGCCGCCACGTCAGCCGGCCGCCGCACGACCGCGCCGTCGGCACGCTGCACGACCGAGTACCCCCGGTCCAGCGTGGCCTGCGGGGAGAGCGCGGTGACCCGGGCGCGGGTGTGCGACAGCTCGTTGCCGGCCGCGTCGAGCCGATGGGCGAGGCAGCGCCGCGAGCGATCGACCAGGCCGGTCACGTCGGCCGCGCGGGCCTCGATCATCACCTCGGGCCGGGCCATCACCGGCCGGCTGCGGGCACCGTCCAGCCACTGCTGTTCCCGGTCGATCCGCCCGACGACGCAGCGCAGCAGCCGGTCCCGGGCGACGCCGATCCGGTGGGTCTCCTCGGCGAGATCCGGGACGACCCGCTTGGCGGCGTCGGTGGGGGTGGAGCAGCGCACGTCGGCCACGAAGTCCAGCAGCGGAGTGTCCGGCTCGTGCCCGATCGCGCTCACCACCGGCGTCCGGCAGGCGAACACCGCACGGCACAGACCCTCGTCGCTGAACGGCAGCAGATCCTCCACGCTGCCGCCGCCACGGGCGATGACGATCACGTCCACCTCGGGATCGGCGTCCAGCTCACGCAGCGCGCCGATCACCTGGGGCACCGCGCTCCCGCCCTGAACGGCCACGTTCCGGACGGCGAACCGCACCGCGGGCCAGCGTCGCTTCGCGTTCTCCAGCACGTCCCGTTCGGCCGCGCTGGCCCGGCCGGTGATCAGGCCCACGGTGTTCGGCAGGAACGGCAGCCGGCGTTTGCGCTCGGCCGCGAACAGCCCCTCGGCGCCCAGCGCGGCCTTGAGCCGTTCCAGCCGGGCCAGCAGCTCACCGATGCCGACCGGCCGGAACTCCGCCGCCCGCAGCGAGAGCGTGCCGCGGGCCGGGTAGAACTCGGGCTTGGCGTGCACGATCACCCTGGCGCCCTCGGCGAGCGGCGGCTGGGCGTCGTCGAACACCTGCTTCCAGCACGTCACGGGCAGGCTGATGTCGGCCGCCGGATCACGCAAGGTGAGGAAGACGGTGTTCGTGCCCTGGCGGCGGGAGAGCTGCGTGACCTGGCCCTCGACCCACACATCGCCCAGCTTCGAGATCCAGCCGGCGATCTTCTGGCTGACCACCCGGACCGGCCACGGATCCTCGGGCGTGCTCCCGGGCTTGGCCGGCCCCGGCCGCGGGCGGCGCTGCGGGGCGGACGGCGGTCGGGCGTTCCGTGGGCTGGCTCACAGCGCGGCAGCCTAATCCCCGGGTATGACGGGTGTGTCCGGCCTGCGGCTAGCCGGCCCGTCGGGCCGGATCGCGGTGGCGCTCTACGATGGGGGTATGTCTGTGCCCGCGAAGCGTGTCCTGCTCGCCAAGCCCCGGGGTTACTGCGCCGGCGTCGATCGCGCGGTGATCACCGTGGAGAAGGCGCTGGACCTTTACGGTGCCCCGGTCTACGTCCGCAAGGAGATCGTGCACAACAAGCACGTCGTGCAGACCCTGCAGGCGCGCGGGGCGATCTTCGTGGAGGAGACCGAGGAGGTGCCCGAGGGCGCGACGGTCGTCTTCTCCGCGCACGGCGTGGCCCCGGTGGTGCACGAGGAGGCCAAGGCGCGCAATCTCAAGTCCATCGACGCCACCTGCCCGCTGGTGACCAAGGTGCACATGGAGGCCCGGCGGTTCGCCGAGGAGGACTACGACATCCTGCTCATCGGCCACGAGGGCCACGAAGAGGTCATCGGCACCGCGGCGAGGCGCCCGACCACATCCACCTGGTGGACGGCCCGACCGACGTCGACAAGATCACGGTCCGTGACGAGTCGAAGGTCGTCTGGCTCTCCCAGACCACGCTCAGCGTGGACGAGACGATGGAGACCGTCGGCCGGCTCGGCGCGCGCTTCCCGCTGCTGCAGTCGCCGCCCAGCGACGACATCTGTTACGCCACCCAGAACCGCCAGCTCGCGGTGAAGGACATCGGCGCCGGAGTGCGACCTGGTGCTCGTGGTCGGCTCGAAGAACTCCTCCAACTCGGTACGGCTGGTCGAGGTGGCCGTCGACGCCGGCGCCAACGCGTCCTACCTGATCGACTTCGCGCACGAGATCGACGAGGCCTGGCTGGACGGCGTGACCACGGTCGGGCTCACCTCCGGGGCGTCCGTGCCCGAGGACCTGATCGAGGACGTGCTCGCGTTCCTCGCCGAGCGCGGCTTCACCGACGTGGAGGAGATCGAGTCCGCCAAGGAGAAGCTGATCTTCTCCCTCCCGCAGGAGCTGCGGCGCGACATGAAGGCCGCCGAGGCAGCCAAGGCCGCCCAGGCCTGACCCGCCAACCTCGCCGCCCGTCCGCGGGCGGCCCGCACACACTCCTGCTTTGGGCGACATTTTCGGTGCTACAGCACCGAAAATGTCGCCCAAAGCCCGTTGGCGGGGTGGGGGAGCGCGAGCTCAGCGGCCAGCCGACTGTCCACTCGAGTATTCGGCGACGATGTGCGGCTCGGCGCGGCGGCTGAACGTCCGTGCCTCTTACGGCTTTGGGCGACATTTTCACGGCTATAGCCGTGAAAATGTCGCCCAAAGCGTGGGGGTGGCGGGACTGCGGAGGGGCGGAAGCGCGGGGTTGTGGGCGCGGGGTTAGGCGTGGCGTTCGCGTTCGTCGATGTGCACCAGGGCCTCGCTCTGTGACGCGATCAGCTCGGGGGCCTGGAGCTGCCGGCCGACCACCTCGACCTGCTTCGGCGTCTCCAGGTCGTCGGTCGTCACGTGCAGCTCGGCGAACTTGCGCGCGCGTGACCAGGACGCGGCCTTCCAGCGAGCCGACCGCCTCGTTGTACCGGGACACGGCCGAGTTCAGCGACGAGCCCACCTTCCCCATGTGGCTGCCCATCGTGGCGATGCGGGAGTGCAGCTCGCGGCCGAGCGCGTGCACCTCGGCGGCGTTCGCGGCGAGGGCCTCCTGCCGCCAGGTGTAGGCGATCGTGCGGAGCAGCGCGACCAGGGTGGAGGGCGTCGCGAGCACCACGTTCCGGCTGAACGCGTGCTCCAGCAGCAACGGCTCGCGCTGCAGCGCCGCGTCGAGGAACGTGTCGGCCGGGCACGAACAGCACGACGAACTCCGGCGACGGGTCGAACCGTTCCCAGTACGCCTTGCTGCCGAGCACGTCCACGTGCGAGCGCAGATGCCGGGCGTGCGCGTCCATCCGGGTGTTGCGGTGCCGCTCGTCCCGGGACTCCATGGCCTCCAGGTACGCCGAGAACGGCACCTTCGCGTCGACCACCACGTTCTTGCCGCCGGCCAGCGTGACCACCATGTCCGGGCGGAGCGTGCCGTCCACGGTCGTCGACGTGGTCTGTTCGGTGAAGTCGCAGTGCTCGAGCATGCCGGAGACCTCGACGATCCGGCGCAGCTGGTGCTCGCCCCACCGGCCGCGCACCTGCGGGGCGCGCAGCGCGGAGACGAGCTGGCTGGTCTCGACCCGGAGCTGCTCGGACGTCTGGTGCATGTGGTGGACCTGCTGGCGCAGCGTGGCGTACGCCTCGACCCGATCCCGCTCGACCTCGCTGACCTGGGCCTCGACCTTGTGCAGGCTCTCCCGGATCGGGGCAACGAGCTGCGAGAACGCGCTGTTGTTCTGGGCGATCGACTCGTGCGAGAGGGCGCGCAGGGACTGCTCCAGCCGCTGCTCGCCGACCCGGGAGGCCGCCAGCGTCGCGCGCAGCCCGGCCACCTCCGCGGCGAGCTTGCTCTGGGCGGCGAACCAGCCGATCAACGCGCCGGCGGCGAGGCAGAGCAGGGCCACGAAGACGACGGCGAGAACATCCATGTGTCCATGCTGGCAACCACGTCCGACACTTCGACACCCCGCCACGCCAGGACTCCGTCACAGTCCCGACAGTTTCCTCGCGCCACTGCAGCCCCGCCGCGGCCGCTGGACGCCCGGCGCCGTCCCCATCCACCCGCTTTGGGCGACATTTTCTCGGCTATAACCGAGAAAATGTCGCCCAAAGCGGAAGGGAAGGCGGCGACGGCCGCGTCCGAAGCGCAAAGGGTGTGAGGCCGTCTCGGTCTGGTAACCGGACCGATTCAGCTATTGACAACGTTGTCTTTCGATGGAAGAACTACCTGCGAGCACGCCACGGTGTGTGATGACTCATCGGTCATCCCGCCTGTCACGGAGGTAACTCATGCGCTCGTCGGTATCGGGCACCACGGCTTCATCGGTGTGCCCACACGAGCGCGGCGGGCCGCGCCGATGACGCCCCGTCGGCCGACGCTCAAGGATGTGGCCGAGCGCGCGAAGGTCAGCCTCAAGACGACGTCCCGGGTGCTGAACGGCGAGAAGTCGGTGCGCGCGGAGACCGAGCAGCGGGTCCGCGACGCCATGGCCGAGCTGGGCTTCCGCCCGAACGACTTCGCCCGCCGGCTCCGCCTGGGCACCGACAGCTCCAGCATCGGCCTGCTGATCGAGGACCTGAGCAACCCGTTCTACTCCGGCATCGCGCACGCGATCGAGCAGCGCGCGCACGAACGCGCCATGCTGCTGGTGATCGCCAGCTCGCAGCGGGATCCCGAGATGGAGCGGCGGCTGGTGCTCTCGCTGTCGCAGCGCCGGGTGAGCGGCCTGATCGTGGTGCCGGCCGGGCACGACCACGCACACCTGGCCGCCGAGCAGGAGCGTGGCCTGCAGATCGTGTTCGTCGACCGGCCCGCCGACGGTGTCGCCGCGGACGTCGGTGGTCGCCGACAACGAGGGCGGCGCGCGGCTCGCGGTCACCCACCTGATCCGGCAGGGCCACCGGCGGATCAGCTACCTCGGTGACGACGCCGAGATGTACACCAGCATCCAGCGCCGCGCCGGGTACGAGGCCGCGCTGACCCTGCACGGCGCGGACCTGGACGGCGCGCTGGCCAGGGTCGGGCTGCCGGACGCCGCCGCGGCCGAGTACGCCGCGCGCGACGCTGCTCACCGGGAACCGCCCGCCGACCGCCTTCTTCACCGGCAACAACCTGCTGACGATCGGGGCACTGCACGCGCTGCGCTCGCTCGGCCGGACCGACGTCGCGGTGGTCGGCTTCGACGACTTCGAGGCCGCCGACCTGGTCGTTCCCGGCGTCACCGTGGTCCGCCACGACGCCGCCGACCTCGGGCCGGCTGGCCGCCGACCGGCTGTTCGCCCGGCTCGACGGCGATCGCACCGATCCCGCCGTGAAGATGCTGCCCGTCCACCTGATCACCCGAGGCTCTGGAGAGATCACGCCGTGAAGCCCGTCGTCCTTCCGTCCCACCAGCTGCGGTGCTTCTACCGGGGCGGCGCGAACATCGCCGACCTGCGTGGCACCGACCTTCGGGACTGGCATCCCGAGGAGTGGCTGGCGTCGGCGACGCCGCGGTTCGGCGAGAGCGTCGACGGGCTCTCCCCGCTGCCGGACGGCACGGCTGCTGCGGGACGCGGTCGCGGCCGAACCGGAGGCCTGGCTGGGCGCCGAGCACGTCGCCGCGTACGGCCCCGACCCGGCCGTGCTGGTGAAGCTGCTGGACGCCGGCGAGCGGCTGCCCGTGCACGTGCACCCGAACCGCGACTTCGCCCGGCGCCACCTGGACTGCCCGTACGGCAAGACCGAGGCCTGGGTCGTGATCAAGGTCGAGGGCGACGATCCGCACGTCTACCTGGGCTTTCGCGAAGAGGTCGAGGCCTCCACCCTGCGCAAGCTGGTGGACACCCAGGACTCCCAGGGCTTCCTGGACCTGATGCACCGGCTGCCGGTCGCGGTCGGCGACACGATCGTGGTGCCGAGCGGCACCGCGCACGCGACCGGAGCCGGCGTGTTCGTGGTCGAGCTGCAGGAGCCGACGGACTTCTCGATCCTGCTGGAGCACGCCCCGTTCGACGTCGACGGCGCCGCCAAGGGCCACCTCGGCATCGGCTTCGACCTGGCGCTGGAGGCGGTGAACCGGGAGCCAGCTGGACCCGCGTGAGCTGGACGGACTCCGGGGCTTCGTGGACCTGGCCGACGCCCAGGACACGCCGCAGAAGACGCTGCAGCGCGGCCGGCGACCCGTACTTCCGGGCCGACCTGGTGCGCCCGGTCAGCAGCGCGACGGTGCCGGCCGGGTTCGGCGTGGTCGTCGTACTCGACGGCACGGGGGAACTGACCGGCAGCAACACCGAGCCGGTCTCGGTCAAGGCCGGGGACGTGCTGGCTGTGCCGCACGCCGCCGGAGACGTGACGGTCACGGGTGCCGTCGGGGCGGTCTGGAACCGACCCCCGGCGCCGGACCAGGCTGGAGTGGGTACATGAGCGAGCGAAGCGAGGTGGGCTCATGAGCGAATTGAGCACCGCGCCCGGCGCGGTCCGGCCCGTGCTGGAGGCGCGCGGGCTGACCAAGAGTTACGGCCACGTGCAGGCGTTACGCGGCGCCGACTTCAGCGTGCAGCCCGGCGAGGTGGTCGCGTTGATCGGCGACAACGGCGCTGGCAAGAGCACGCTGGTGAAGATGCTGTCCGGGGCGATCCAGCCGGACCGCGGCGAGATCCTGGTGGACGGCGTCCCGGTGCACCTGCCGACCCCGATCGCGGCCCGGCAGCACGGCATCGAGACGGTCTACCAGGATCTGGCGCTGGCACTCGACCTCACCCCGGCCGCCAACCTCTACCTGGGCCGGGAGCTCACCCGGGGCGGCGCGATCGGCCGGTTCTTCGGCTTCCTCGACAACCGGAAGATGCGGGCCGAGGCGCGCACCTCGTTCTCCAGCCTCGGCTCGATCGTCCAGTCGGTCGACGTGCCGGTGCGGTCGCTCTCCGGCGGCCAGCTGCAGAGCGTGGCGGTCGGCCGGGCCGCGGCCTGGGCCAACCGGGTCGTCTTCATGGACGAGCCGACCGCTGCCCTCGGCGTGGTGCAGACCCAGAAGGTCCTCGAACTCGTCCGCACGGTCGCCGCACAGGGCATCGCGGTGGTGCTGATCAGCCACAACATGCCGCAGGTACTCGAGGTCGCGGACCGGGTCGAGGTGCTCCGGCTGGGCCGCCGGGTGGCCCGGTTCGACGCCGCGGACACGAACGTCGAGCAGCTGGTCGCCGCGTTGACCGGCGGGTTCGCCAACGAGCCGGTATCGCTCGACCAGGGAGCGTCAGCAGAGGAGGTGGCCCGATGACCGTTCAGCCGCCGCGTGGCACGGACGAAGTGGCTCCGAGCCAGGAGCGTGACGACAACGCTGTCATTTCTGCGGATCCGGACATCGCCGCGGTCGAGCGGGTGGCCGACGAGACGGTCGAGCCGATGGCGTCGCCGCTCGCCAGGGTGCTGCGGTCGTCGTCGATCTGGACCGCGGGCGTGCTCGCGCTCTTCATCATCGTGTTCTCGATCCTGATGCCGAAGTCGTTCGCCTCCTCGGACAACGCGACGACCGTGCTGTCGAACGCGTCGATCCTGCTGGTGCTCGGCCGTGGGCATGACGTTCGTGATCATCACCAGCGGCATCGACCTGTCGGTCGGCGCGGTGCTGGTGCTCTCCGCGGTGGTGGCGGGTCAGCAGATGGCGAAGGTGGGCGAGTCGGGCCCCAAGGTGGTCATCACGGCGCTGGTGGTGGCGGTCGCGGTCGGCCTGGTGCGTCGGCGCGATCAACGGTGCGTTGGTGGCGTACGCGAACGTGCCGCCGCTCATCGTGACCCTCGGCATGTTGGGGATCGCGCTCGGCACCGCGCGGATCCTCACCAAGGGCATCGACGTGCGCACCAGCGCGATGGACGCGATCGACACCCCCGACGGTGCGGTCTTCGGGATCCGGTTGATCGTGCTGATCGCGCTGGCCGGTGCTGATCATCGGCGGGGTGGTGCTGCACCTCACCCGGTTCGGGCGCTACACGTACGCGATCGGCTCGAACGCCGAGGCGGCCCGCCGGTCGGGGGTGAACGTCCGACGGCACCTGGTCAAGGTGTACGCGCTCTCCGGCCTGCTCTCGGGCTTCGCCGGGTTCCTCTCGCTGGCCAAGTACGGCACCAGCGGCCTGAGCGGCCACGAGTCGGACAGCCTGAGCGCCATCGCCGCGGTCGTGCTGGGCGGCACCAGCCTCTTCGGCGGCATCGGCACGATCATCGGCACCCTGATCGGCGTCTTCATTCCGGCCATTCTCGCGAACGGCTTCGTCTTGCTCGGCATCCAGACGTACTGGCAGCAGGTGGCTGTCGGTGTGGTCCTGATCGCGGCGGTCTGGTTCGACCAGTACAAACGCCGGTCCCGGAACCGCTCGTAACAACAAGAACCCCTGCAGTGAACGCACAACTAGGAGGACCCGTGAAGCGCAGGCTGGCAGTCGCCATCGCAGTACCGGCCCTGTTGCTCGCCGCTACGGCGTGTGGCGCCGGTGAGTCGTCGAGCTCGGAGGACGGCAAGGAAAAGGTCACCCTGATCCTCGGTCAGGCTGGCGAACCGTTCTACATCTCGATGGACTGTGGCGCCAAGCAGGCGGCCAAGGACCTGGACGTCGAGCTGGACACCCAGGGTCCGACCGCGTTCGACGCGACCCTGCAGAACCCGATCATCGACACGGTCGTGCAGAAGAAGCCGGGCGCCATCCTGATCGCGCCGAACGACGACAAGGCCTCGGTGAACCCGCTCAAGGCCGCGCAGGACAAGGGGATCAAGACGATCCTGGTCGACACGGTCGTGGGTGACGAGTCGATCGGCCTGTCCCGGATCTCCTCCGACAACGAGGCCGGTGGCGTGGCCGCCGCGCAGGAGCTCGCCAAGCAGGTCGGCGACAAGGGCTCGGTGCTGTTCATCGGCACCAAGCCGGGCGTCTCCTCGGTCGACGCCCGCCAGCGCGGCTTCGAGAAGGAGATCAAGAACCACCCGGGCATCAAGTTGCTGCCGGCGCAGTTCTCCAACAACGAGCTGGCCAAGGCCAACCAGATCGTCACGGACACGCTGACCGCCAACAAGGACCTGGCCGGCATCTTCGCGGCCAACCTGACCACGGCCGATGGTGCCGCGGCTGGCCTGAAGAGCTCCGGCAAGCAGGGGCAGGTCAAGATCGTCGGCTTCGACGCCGGCCCGCAGCAGGTCAAGCAGCTCACCGACGGTTCGGTCCAGGCGCTGGTCGTGCAGAAGCCGTACGACATGGGCTACAAGGGCGTCGAGTTCGCGCTCAAGGCGATCAAGGGTGAGTCGATCGAGAAGAGCGTGGCCACCGACTTCGTGGTCGCGACCAAGGAGAACGTGGGCAGCGCGGACATCACGAAGTACCTGTACAAGGAGTCCTGCTAGGCCGACCGCTGCGGTCCATTTGCGACCCGTGAGGGCGCAAATGGACCGCAACGGTGTTCCGGCTCAGGCCAGGCTGTCGGCCCACTGCCGGTGCAGGCTCGCGTACCGGCCGTCCGAGTCGATCAGTGCGGCCGGCGTGCCGTCCTCGACGATCCGGCCGGCGTCGAGCACCAGCACCCGGTCGGCGATCTCCACGGTGGAGAGCCGGTGGGCGATGATGATCGCGGTCCGGTCGGCGAGGATCGTCCGCAGCGCCCGCTGCACCAGCCGCTCGCTGGGGATGTCCAGCGAGGAGGTGGCCTCGTCCAGGATCAGCACCGCCGGGTCGGCGAGGAACGCCCTGGCGAACGCCACCAGCTGGCGCTGTCCGGCCGAGAGCCGCCCGCCCCGCTTGCGGATGTCCGTGTCGTACCCGTCCGGCAGCGCGCTGATGAACTCGTCCGCCCCGATCGCGGCGGCGGCGGCCACGATCTCCGCCCTGGTCGCGTCCGGCCGGCCGAACGCGATGTTGTCGGCCACGGTCCCGGTGAAGAGGAAGTTCTCCTGGGTGACCATGACGACCGCGCTCCGCAGGTCGGGCTCGGACAGGTCCCGCAGGTCCACGCCGTCGAGCCGGACCGTGCCCGCCACCGGGTCGTAGAACCGCGCGACCAGTCGGGCCACCGTGGTCTTGCCCGCCCCGGTGGCGCCGACCAGGGCCAGCGTCTGACCGGCCGGAATGTGCAGGTCCAGCTGGGGCAGCACGGGCCGCTCGTCGAGGTAGCCGAAGCTGACCGCGTCGAAGTCGAGCTTTCCGGCCGGGCGCGGCAGCGCGGTCGGCCGCGCCGGCTCCGGCACGCTCGGCTGCTCCTCCAGCACCCCGGACAGCTTCTCCAGCGCGGCGGTCGCCGACTGCAGCGCGTTGTAGAACATCGACAGCTCCTGCATCGGCTCGAAGAACCAGCGCAGGTAGAGCAGGAACGCGGCGAGCACGCCGACCTCGGCGTCCCCGTTCAGCACCCGGTAGCCGCCGTAGATGAGGACGATGGCCATGGTGACGTTGCCGATCAGCTGGATGCCCGGCGCGAAGATCGCGATCAGCCGGGTGGCGGCCTGCGCCGGCGCGCCGGTTCTCGTCCGTCAGCACCTGGAACAGCTCGTCGTTCCTCGGCTCGCGGCGGAACGCCTGCACCGCGCGGATCCCGCCGAGCGACTCGACGAAGTGCACGATGACCAGCGCCACCGCGTCCCGGGTCCGCCGGTAGGCGACCGCGCTGTTGCGCCGGAACCAGGCCGAGAGCCAGAGCAGCAGCGGGAAGCTCGCCAGCGCGACCAGCGCCATCCGCCAGTCCAGGAACAGCAGGATGACCGCGATCGACACCAGGTTCAGCGCGGCGATCACCAGGTCGTCCAGGCCACCGTCGACCAGCTCACCGATCGCGTCCACATCGGAGGTCAGCCGGGAGATCACCCGGCCGGAGGTGTACTTCTCGTGGAACGCGAGCGAGAGCCGCTGGAAGTGGTCGTACACCCGGCGGCGCAGGTCGAGCAGGACCGCCTGGCCGATCCGGCCGGACGCGACCAGGAAGCCCCGCTTGCTCGCGTACGCGACCGCGCCGGAGATCACGAAGCCGATCGTGACCGCGATCAGCACGCTGTTGTCGCCGTCCTCGATCACCGGCGGGATGCCCCGGTCGATGCCGAGCTTCACCAGGTACGGGCCGGACAGCCCGGCCGTGCTCTGGACCAGCAGCAGCAGCACGGCCCAGCCGATCAGCCGGCGGTGCGGGCGGAGCAGGACGCGGAGCAGCCGCCGGCTGCGGTCCCGCAGCCGGATCGTGGTCTCGGCGGTCAGCTCGTCGGCGCCCTCGGCGGCGACGCCGCGCCAGTCCTGGGTCGGGATGGTCATCGCACGGTCACCTCCTCTGCGGTCGCCGACAGCACGGCGCGGTAGGACGGCACGGTGGCCATCAGCTCGGAATGGGTGCCGACGTGCGTGATCGTGCCGCCCTCCAGCAGCGCGACCCGGTCGGCCAGCGCCACGGTGGACGGCCGGTGCACGACGAGCAGCGCGGTGGTGCCGGCCAGCACGCGGGCGAGCGCCTCCTCGACCAGGGCCTCGGTGTGCACGTCCAGCGCGGAGAGCGGGTCGTCCAGGACCAGCACCCTGGGCCGCCCCAGCACCGCGCGGGCGAGCGCCAGCCGCTGCCGCTGGCCGCCGGAGAGCGAAAGTCCCTGCTCGCCGATCCGGGTGTTCAGGCCCCACGGCAGGTCGTGCACGAACTCGGCCTGCGCGATCCGCAGTGCCTCGTCCACCTGGTCGTCGGTGGCGTCCGGGTGGCCGAGCGTCAGGTTCTCCCGGACGCTCGCCGAGAACAGCGTCGGGTCCTCGAACGCGGTCGAGACGAGCCGGCGCAGCGACTCCAGCTTCAGGTCGCGGATGTCCCGGCCGTCGACCGTGATCCGGCCGGCGGTCACGTCGTAGAGCCGGGGGACCAGCGCCGTGAGCGTGGTCTTGCCGGAGCCGGTGATCCCGACCAGCGCCACCGTCTCGCCCGGTGCGATGTCCAGGTTGATGTCGTGCAGGATCGGCTGGTCGGCGCCGGGGTAGGTGAAGTCGACGCCCTCCAGCCGGAGCCGGCCGGGCCCGTCGTGCATCTCCACCGCACCGGGGCGATCCATGATCGTCGGCACGGTGTCGAGCACCTCGTACAGCCGGTCGGCGGCCGTGGCGGCCTCCTGGCCGGTGGTCAGCAGCCAGCCGAGTGAGTCGACCGGCCAGACCAGCATCAACATCAGCGCGACGAACGCGACCAGGCTGCCGAGGGTGAGGTCACCGCGGGCGACCGCGAGCGAGCCGATCAGCAGGATCGCGGCCAGCATCGAGTTCGGCACGATGTCGAAGAGCGACCAGTACTTGCCGACCAAGCGGGCCTTGCCGACCCCGATGTCGTGCAGGGCCGTGGCGCCGGTGTCGAACTTGGCCGACACGTGCCGGCGCCGACCGAACGACTTGATCGCCCTGATGCCGACCGCCGACTCCTCGACGAACGTGGCCACGTCGTCCTGCTTGTCCTGCATCTGCCGGCTCATCACGATGTAGCGCTTCTCGAACGCCCGAGAGATGAGCGCCAGCGGAACCGCGCCGAACGTGACCAGCAGACCCAGCGGCCAATACAGGTTGATCAGCATCACCGACACCGTGACGTAGGTGGCGAGGTTGATGATCAGGAAGATCAGGCCGAACGAGATGAAGCGGCGCATCACGCCGAGGTCGCTGCCCGCGCGCGAGACCAGCTGCCCGGTCTGCCAGCGGTCGTGGAACTCGACCGGGAGACGCTGCAGGTGGGCATAGAGGTCGTTGCGGATCTGGTTCTCCAGGCCCACGGCCGCGCTGGCGTGGATCCAGCGCCGGACGAACGCGGCCACGGCCTCGGTGACCCCGAGGGCGAGCGCGAGCGCGCCGAGCAGCGGGAGCCCGCTGGCGTCGCCGGACCGGATCGGCCCGTCCACCACGCGCTGGGTGACCAGGGGGATGACGATGCTCGCGCCGACACCCAGCGCGGCGGCAGCCACCATCGTCACCATCTGGCGGGCGTACGGCCGGACATAACTCCGGATCCGCCACAAATTGGCCAGGGGGTGCCGAGGCGGCGTGGTATCTGGGGGCATGTTTTGACGGTAGCTACGCCGACCAAAGGGTTTTCCTGGCGACGTCGCGCACCGAACCCTCGACCTGTTCCAAGGCGCGTGACGCGCTGTGGTCATACTTCGCCCATGGCCAGGTTCGCGCGTCTGAGTGTTGTCTTCGCCGTCACGCTCGGCGTGCTGCTGTTCGTCCGGCCGCTGTCTTCGCCGCTGGCCTACGGGCAGTTGCTGATCGGCATGCTGGCCGGGATCGCGCTGGCGCCCGTGTTGCTGACGGTCGCGCGGCTGGCCGGCGGCGGTCGACTGCTGGGAATCTCGATCGGCCTGGGCAATCCGCTTCGGGTCTGGCTCACTCGGCAGGGCACTTTCGTCATGCTCGCGCGGTTGCCGATCACGATCTACGGCTACGGCATCGTGGGGCGGCGGCCGTTCGTCCGGCTGCCGCACGTGGCGTTCGTGCTCGGCGCGGCGCTCATCATCGTGGCGGGACTCGTGCTCGGCGCGGGATCGGACTCGGCATTCGTCGACGGCGGCGCGACCGGGGCGGCGTTGCTGGTCGGGTTGGTGCTGGCCGCACCGGGCGGCGGCGGCGACTGGCGCGCGTTCGCGCCGTCATACACCGGTGAACTCAGCCGGACGCTGGACGACGCCGCGCGGGCCAGCGCGTTGCAGGACGTGGTGCGCGTATTGGAGCTCACGTCCACGATCCCGCCCGGCGCCACCCCGGACCATCTGGACCAGCTGTACGCGATGCGGGCGACCGCGCTGACCCGGGTCGAGCGGTACGCCGAGGCGGGCGGGCTGCTCCGGGCGGAACTTCTGAACCTCCCCGCCAGCGCGCCCACGGCTCGGCGCCGGTTGGCGCTGGCCGCCACGCTGATCGCCGCCTGGGAAGCCGGCGACGACGCCGGTCTGCCGGCCAGAACCGAGCTTCCGGACCTGCTCTCGGGCCCGTTCCCCGCCATCATGCCCAGTGATGTGGCGAGCATCCGGGCCGCCGCGTCGCTGCACGGCGGGGAGCTACACGCGGCCTATGAGGGTGCGGCGCAGGTGGCGCCCCGGTTGCCGCGGTCGCTTCGCGCGTGGCCGCTGTGCACGATGGCCCTGGCGGCGATCGAGCTGGGCCGGCCGGACGAGGCGCGCGCGTTGCTGGCGAAGGCCAGTGCACTGGACCCCGCCGAGCCCCGGCTGAAGTACGCCCTCGCCACTCTCGACGCCTGACAGCGCTTTGGGCGACATCTTCACGGCTATGACCGGGAAGATGTCGCCCAAAGCGCTGTCAGGGGGTCAGGCGATGCGGCGGCGGTCGAGGCGCTTGGCGTCGGGCCAGCGGACGCTGCTCGCCCAGCCGGCCAGTTCGAACCAGCGGATCAGCCGCGCCGAGGAGTCGAGCTGACCGCGCTCGACGCCGTGCCGGGCGCACTTGGGGTCGGCGTGGTGCAGGTTGTGCCACGACTCGCCCATGGAGAAGATCGCCAGCGGCCAGAAGTTGGTGGCCTTGTCCCTGGTCTCGAACGGGCGGTCGCCGAGGATGTGGCAGATCGAGTTCACCGACCAGGTGGTGTGGTGTACCAGGAAGATCCGGATGAAGCCGCCCCAGAGCAGTGCGGTGAGCGCGCCGGACCAGCTCATCGTGACGAGCCCGCCGATCAGGGCCGGCAGCGCCAGCGAGTAGACCGCGATGAACGGGAAAGCACGGTGGATCTTGACCAGGTCCGGGTCGGCGATCAGGTCCGGCGCCCAGCGGCGGGTGGAGGCCTGCTCACGCTCGAACAGCCAGCCGATGTGCGCGTGGACGAAGCCGCGGAGCAGCCCGCCGATGCTCTCCCCGTAGCGCCACGGCGAGTGCGGATCACCCTCGGCGTCGGCGTACGCGTGGTGCTTGCGGTGGTCGGCGACCCAGCGGATCACCGGACCCTGCAACGCCATCGAGCCGAGGATCGCCAGCGTGATCTTCAGCGGCCGGTTCGCCACGAAGGACCCGTGGGTGAAGAGGCGGTGGAATCCGATCGTGATGCCGTGGGCGGTGAAGACGTAGAAGCCGACCAGCAGCACGAGGTCCAGCGCGGACACGCCGCCCCGGCTCCAGCTCAGCGGGATCGCGGCCAGCACGGCGAGCGGCGGCAGGCCCACGACGAGGCCGACCACGGGCAGCTCCCAGAACGGCCGGCGCTTGATGCCGGGCACTGCGGGCCGGGGTGCGTTCTGGCCGGCGGGCGGGGCTGCGGCGTCGTCGCCGGCGGGGCGGGCCGTGGCGGTGGTGGCCTCGGTCATGAGCGGCTCCGGATTCGTCGAACCTACGGTGGAGTAACCTACGCTTGCGTAACCGTAACCTACGGCGCCGTAGGAGGCAACGGTGACAGTTGTCCACAGCCTGGGCGCGCGTCCCCCCGCGCCGGCGCCGAAACCCCTACCGTTGCTGCCCATGCGGATCCTGCACACGTCTGACTGGCACGTGGGGCGTTCGTTCCACGGTCGGGATCTGCTCCCCGCGCAGCACACCGTCCTCGGTTCGATTGCCCAGTTGGTCACCGACGAGGGCATTGACCTGGTACTTGTCGCCGGTGACCTGTACGACCGCGCGCTGCCGTCGGCGGAGGCGGTGCGGGTCTGCGGCGAGGCGCTCAGCCGGATCCGTGCGGCCGGCGCCGAGATCGTGCTCATCTCCGGCAACCACGACTCGGCGCAGCGGCTGGGTTTCGGGGCCGGCTTCCTCGCCGCCGGTGGGCTGCACGTGCGCTCGGCGCCGGCCGACGTCGGCACCCCGATCCTGCTGCGGGACGAGCACGGCGAGGTCGCCCTCTACGGCATCCCCTACCTGGAGCCCGACACCGCCCGGCACGCGCTCGGGGTCGCCGACGCGCGTAGCCACGAGGGCGTGCTGGTGGCCGCGATGGACGCCGTCCGGGCCGATCTCGCCGACCGGCCCGGAGCCCGGTCGGTGGTGGTCGCGCACGCGTTCGTGGTCGGTGGCGACACCAGCGACAGCGAGCGCACGATCTCGGTCGGCGGCGTGGAGACGGTGCCGGCCGCGGTCTTCGACGGGGTCGACTACGCGGCGCTCGGGCATCTGCACGGTGTCCAGCAGCCGGACGCGTCCCGGCCCTGGCTGCGGTACTCGGGCAGCCCGCTGGCGTACTCGTTCTCCGAGGCCAGGCAGGGTAAGTCGGTGTGGCTGATCGACTTGGACGCCGGTGGGCTCGGCGAGGTGCGTCGGCACGTGCTGCCGGTGCCGCGCCCGCTCTCGACCCTCCGTGGCGAACTCGAAGTGCTGCTCGTCGATCCGGCCCACGCCGACGTGGAGGACCACTACCTGGCCGTGGCCCTCACCGACCGGGCCCGGCCGTTGGAGCCGATGCGCCGGCTCCAGGAGCGGTTCCCGCACGCGGTGGCGCTGGAGTGGGAGCCGGCGGGTGGGCGCCCGGCCGGCGAGGCGCCGCCCCGGGTCGGTACCGGCGAGCGCGGCGACCTGACCGCGGCCACGGGCTTCGTCGAGTTCGTCCGAAACACCCCGGCCGAGCCCGGGGAACGCGCGCTGCTGGAGGCCGCGTTCGGCGCCGTCCGGGCCGCGGAGGCCGCCCGGTGAGGCTGCACCGACTCGAGCTCACCGCCTTCGGGCCCTATCCAGACACCGCCGTCGTCGACTTCGACGTGCTCGGCGCCGACGGCCTCTTCCTGCTCTACGGCGAGACCGGGGCCGGTAAGACCTCGCTGCTGGACGCCGTCGCGTACGCGCTGTTCGGCCAGGTCCCGGGCGCCCGCCAGGATGCCAAGCGGCTTCGTTGTGACCATGCGGATCCGTCCACCGCGCCGAAGGTCCAGCTGGAGCTGACCCTCGCCGGCCGGCGGCTGCGGATCGCGCGCTCGCCGGAGTGGCAGCGCCCGAAGCTGCGCGGCGAGGGCACGACGAAGGAACAGGCCAGATCGCTGCTCGAAGAGGAGCGTGACGGCGAGTGGCACGGCGTCTCCACCCGGGTGGACGAGGTGTCGCACCAGCTCCAGGACTGGCTCGGCATGAGCGCCGACCAGTTCTTCCAGGTCGCGCTCCTGCCGCAGGGCGAGTTCGCGCGGTTCCTGCGGGCCGAGTCGACCGAGCGGGAGGTGCTGCTGGAGCGGCTCTTCGGTACCCGGCGGTTCAGCGAGGTGGAGAAGTGGCTCGCCGACCGGCGTCGACAGGTCAACAACGAGGTCGGCGGTCTGAACGAGCAGCTGCGCGGCGTGCTCTCCCGGCTCTGCCAGGCCGCCGGCGTGCTCGAGGAGCCGGCGCTGAGCGAGGTCGACGCGGCCTGGCGCCGCGAGCTGGTCGCCGCGGCCGAGCAGGCCGCTGCGGATGCCGCCAGCGGGATGACGACGGCCGCTGAGGTGCTGCGGGCGGCCGAGGCCGAGTACGAACGAGTCACCACGCTGCGACGGCGGCAGCAGCGCCGGCTCGCGGCCGAGGAGGAGCGCGTTCGGGTCGAGGCCGGCCGGGCGGAGCAGCAGGTACGGCGTGACCGGGTGGCCGCCGCGCGTCGGGCCGCCGGGGTTCGGCCGTTGCTGGCGAGCTGGCGTGGCGCGGTGGACGCCGCCAATGCGGCCCTGACCGCCGCCGAACGGGCTCTGGTGCCATTGCGTGCGCCAGCGCTGGCCGCCGAGGTGGAGCTGACCGAACCGGATCGGTTGCGCGCCTGGGTCAGCGAACTGCGGGACGAGCTGTCCCGGCTCGCGGCGCTGCGGGAGGACGCCGAGGAGCTGCCCAGGGCGCTGTCGCGGCTGCGTGCGGTGGCTGTCGAGCGGGCGTCACTGGCCGAGGAGACCGAGCGGCGGTCGGCCCGACTGGACGTGCTGCCCGGCGAGATCGAGGCGTTCCGCAAGGAGTTGGCCGCCGCCGAGCGGGCCTCCGAGCGGCGCGCGCCGTTGACGGAGCAGGTGGCGCGGGTTCAGGCCCAGCTCGGGGCGGCCCGCGACCACACCCGGGGCGAGGTCGTGGTGACCGCGCTGCGGCAGCGGGTGCTGGACGCCGTCGACGCCCACCAGGACACCCGTGAGCTGGTGCAGAACTTGCGCGAGCACCGGCTGGCCGGGATGGCGGCCGAGCTCGCCGAGGGCCTGTCGGTCGGGGATCCGTGCCCGGTCTGTGGTGGGGTCGAGCACCCGGCGCCGGCCGGCGCCGATCCGCACGAGCGGGTCACCGAGGCAGCCGAAGCCGAGGCCGCGGCGGCCGAGGAGCTGCGGCGCGGCGAGCGGGAGTACGCCGAGGGCGAGCTGGCCAGGGTCGAGCGGGATCAGGCCAGGTTGGCCGGGCTGGCCGGCGGGCGGATCGAGGTGGACCTCGGCGTCGAGCTGGCCTCCGCCATGGCGACCTGGCCGAGGTGGACGCGGTGGCGGCCGGCCTGGACGCCGCCCGACGGGTCTCGCCGCGGTCGAGGCCGAGCAGCAGGCCGAACTCGCGGCGGCCCGGCAACGGCCGCCACGATGCCGCGCTCGCCGCCGAAGCCAAGGAGTTGGAGGCCCGGGCCGGCACGCTCACGGCCAAACTGGACGCCGCCCGGGGCACCGATGCGACGCTGGCCGCCCGGTTGGAGCGGCTCGGCGCGCTGGCCGACGGGGCGGAGGCGTTGCGGGAGGCCCAGCGGGTCGCCGACGACCGGCGGACGCCGCAGCCGCGGCCCACGACGCCGTGCTGGCCGAGGCGGCGCGGGCGGGCTTCGACGAGTTGGATGCCGCGACCGCCGCCGTGCTCGGCGATGCCGCGCTGGCCGGGCTGGAGGCGGCCAGCGCCGAGTTCGACGCCTGGGACGCCACCAACGCGGGCGCGTTGGCCGATGCAGAGCTGGCCGGCCTGACCGAACTGGCTCCGCTGCAGGTCGAGACCGTGACCGAGGCCCTGGCCACGGCCCGGGCGGCGCACACCGCGCGGGCTTCCGAGGCTCAGCACGCCGAACGGGTCCGCGGCGAGGTGGTCCGGCGGCCGAGGTGTTCGCCGACGCGGTCACCGAGGCCGAGCCGGCGCGCGACGGGCCGAGGAGGCGTCGTCGCTGGCCGACCTCGTCGCCGGCCAGGGTCAGAACATCCGGCGGATGACGCTGCGGGCCTACGTCCTCGCCGCCCGGCTCGACGAGGTGGCCCGGAGCGCGTCGGAGCGGCTGCGCCGGATGTCCGGTGGGCGGTACTCGTTCGTGGCCACGGGGGAGGGCGACAACCGCCGGGTCCGGGCCGGTCTCGGCCTGCAGATCCTGGACGACTACTCCGGCCACGCCCGGTCGACCAAGACGCTGTCCGGCGGCGAGAGCTTCATGGCCTCGCTCTCCCTGGCACTCGGCCTGGCCGACGTGGTCGCCAGCGAGGCCGGCGGCGCGCAGCTGGAGACCCTGTTCATCGACGAGGGCTTCGGCAGCCTCGACGCGGACACCCTCGACCTGGTGATGGACACGCTGGACGACCTGCGCGCCGGCGGGCGGGTGATCGGGCTGGTCAGCCACGTCGAGGAGATGCGGCAGCGGATCCCGATGCGGCTGCGGGTGCGCAAGGTGGGCGCCGCCGCCCGGCTCGAACTCGAAGCCGGCTGACCTCAGGGCCGCCGTACTCGCTTTGGGCGACATTTTCAGGGCTATAGCACCGAAAATGTCGCCCAAAGCCGCAAGGTGTGGGGCTAGCCGGACGAGGCGAGGGTGACGGCGGAGTCGACGAGCTGGCGTACCTCGGGCACCATCCACGCGGTCGCGGCAAAGCCGATGATCACCAGCGCGGGCAGCAGGATCACCCGCTCGAACCAGCCATCCACCTTCACCGCGAACGCGTCCGGCACGCCGAACTCCCACCAGCGCTGCCGCCGCCAGATGATCGGCCAGATCACCGGGCAACCGTGCCGGGTGATCATGTCGCCCAGGGTGTGGATGACCCCGCCGGCGCCGACCGCCAGCCCGAGTAGCGGATAGCCGCGGTCGGCCGGGAGCGTCAGGATCGCGAGGCCGGCCGCGGCGGCGGCGAGTGCGGTGATCAGGATCCAGCCGCTCTTGCGCGCCACGTCGGCCATCAGACCGCGCACGGCCAGCCCGAACGTGAAGAACAGGATGCCGACCACGACCGGCTTGCCGAAGTGTTCACACAGCGCGCCGACGCCGAAGCCGAGCAGGATGTTGAAGAGCCACGTGTGGGTCAGGGTGCGGTGGCCGTTGGTGCGCTTCTCGTCGTGCCGGGTGCTGGTCAGGCGGTAGACGAGCAGCGCGAACTTCTCCACCACCTCGGCGACGAAGAGCGAGACCACGCCGAACGTGCGGGCCACCGTGGCGCCGCCCTTGTTCTTGAGCACCGCACCCGAGCAGTCCAGGTCGGGCAGCAGCGCGGACCCGGCGCAGACCGCGGTGTAGACCGCCAGCTCGACCGGGTTCTGCCGGTAACCCAGGATCGCCGCGGTCGCGCCGGCTCCGGCCAACCACGCCGCCGCCCCCGACACCGCATGAGTCGGCCCCATCACCATTCCGCGTTACCCCCTGGATTCGGTGCACACCCTGCCATCCGTCCACTGTGGCTGGTAAAGGCAACCCGGGGTTGGAGCCGGCCGGATCCGGCGATCCGGGTAGCTATCCGGCTTTGGGTCGGGAGGCTGACCGATGCGGGCGCCGGCTGGGTACGCCGCGTAGCGGCGCCGCCGGCCGGGCTGGCGTACTGGAGAAACGCCTTTAGGTCTTGTCGGGGATGGCGTTCCAGAGGTGGAGGACGGCGTAGGAACGCCACGGGCGCCAGCGCTCGGCGTGGCTGGCCAGGGCGCGCGGCTCGTCGGGGAGGCCGAGGGCGGCGGCGCCGTGGCGGACGCCGAGATCGGTGGCGAGGAAGAGGTCCGGCACGGCGAGTGCGCGCATCGCGATGTAGCTGGCCGTCCAGGGGCCGATCCCGGGCAGCGCGAGGAGCTTCTGTTCGGCCTCGGCGGGGTCGACACCGGGTTCGATCGTCACCTCGCCGTCCGCGATCGCGGCGCAGAGGGTCTGGAGGCTGCGTTGCCGGGCCTTGGGCATCGGGAGGGTGGCCGGGTCGGCCTCGGCGAGCGCCCGCGCGGTGGGAAAGACCCTGGTCACCGCACCATCCGGAGTGGACAGTTCGACGCCGTGGTCGGCGACCAGCCGGGCCAGCACCGTGCGAGCGGCGGCCACCGAGATCTGCTGCCCGACCACCGCCCGGACCGCGATCTCGGCGCCGTCGACCGCGCCCGGCAGCCTGAGTCCGGGGGTGATCTCGCCGAGAGCCGGGTCTGCTTTCAGCACCGCGTCGACCGCCATTGGGTCGGCATCCAGATCGAGCAGCCGCCGGCAGCGTTGCACCGCACTGCCGAGATCGCGCAGGTCATCGAGGCGGAGCGTGCAGAGCACGTGGTCGTCGCCGGGCACCAGCGTGGCCGTGCCGGTGCCATGCGCGAGCCGCAGCGACCGGCGGTACTCGGTGTCGGACGCCTCCTCGATGCCCGCGACCGCGCGCAGCCGCAGGAAGCCCCACAGGCTCGCGGCGTCGAACGGCGGCCGGTACGGAAGTCGCAGCGTGAGCGTGCCCGACGCCGATTCCGCGCCGTTCTTGCGCTTCGCCCGGAGTTCGGTGGGGGTGGCGGCGAAGACCTCCCGGATCGTGTCGTTGAACTGGCGCACGCTGGCGAAGCCTGCGGCGAACGTCACGTCGGCGAACGAGAGCGCGGTCGACTCGATCAAGATCCGTGCGGTCTGCGCCCGCTGCGCCCGGGCCAATGCCAGCGGACCGGCCCCGAGTTCGGTGGCCAATTGGCGGTGCACGTGTCGCTCCGAGTAGCCGAGCCGGCGGGACAGCCCGCCCACGCCCTCCCGCTCGACCACGCCGTCCGCGATCAGTCGCATCGCCCTGCCGACCAGATCGGCCCGCAGATTCCACTCCGGCGAACCGGGCGCGGCGTCCGGCCGGCAGCGCAGGCAGGCCCGGAAGCCGGCCACCTGGGCGGCCGCGGCGCTGGGATAGAACCGGACGTTGGCGCGCTTCGGCGTGACCGCGGGGCAGCTCGGCCGGCAGTAGATCCGGGTCGAGGTGACCGCCGTGATGAACCAGCCGTCGAAGCGCGCGTCCCGGCTCTGCACCGCTCGGTAGCACAGCTCGGTATCGGGGAGAGGGCTCATGACCTCGATACTCACAGCTTGGCAGTGGGGTTGCTAGCGGGAATCGGACGTGGATATTGCGGTGCGGTCACCGCCCGGCGCGCGCTACAAAAGGGCGCATGACCGACGACTTGCTCGCCCACCTCGAGGTGCACTACGCCGCCGGACGGGAACGCGATCGGCTCGCCGACGGGCGTGGCGCGCTGGAGCGAGAGCGCACGAAGCTCCTGATCGCCGCGCGGCTGCCTTCTGTGCCGGCGGCCGTGCTGGACGTGGGCGGGGGAGCCGGTGTCTACGCCCGCTGGCTCGCTGATCTCGGGTACGACGTGACGCTGCTCGACCGCTACCCCCTGCACATCGCCCAGGCGGGTTTGGAGGCAGCCAACGGTCAAGCCTTCGCCGTGGCCCAGGCGGACGCCCGTGAGCTGCCCGCGGCGGACAGGTCGGCCGATGTCGTGCTGCTGCTCGGTCCGCTCTACCACCTGACCTCGCGCGACGACCGGCTCACCGCGTTGCGGGAGGCCCGGCGGGTGCTGCGACCGGGCGGGCTGCTGGCCGCCGCCGCGATCAGCCGGCACGCCTCGCTGCTGGACGGGGTCTTCCGGCGGCTGTTGGAACAGCCCGGCTTCGCTGCCGTGGTCGACGGCGCGCTCGCCACCGGTCTGCACGAGCCGCCGGCCGGCGCCGACTGGTTCACCAGGGCGTTCTTCCACCTACCGGGTGAGCTGCGGGACGAGGTCGGCACGGCGGGATTCGCGGACGTCGACGTGGTGGGCGTGGAAGGGCCGGGGCACTGGTGCCACGACCTGGCAGAACGGCACGCCGACCCGGCCGCGTGGGAACAGGTGATGGCCGCGGCCGAACGCGCGGAGCGGGATCCGGCCACGATCGCGATGAGTAGCCACCTGCTGGCCCTCGCACGCGCTTAGCTGGGTACCGCAGCCCAGGGCCGCGCCGCCGCCCGGGGTCGTCCTGGCGCCCCGCCGTCGCCGGTCCGCCCGCCGTCGCCGGTCCGCCCGCCGTCGCCGGTCCGCCCGCCCGCTGCCGCCCGCCGTCGTCCCCCGCCACGGGGGACAAACCGGACTTGCGGGACTAACGTGGCTACGGGTGCCCGTTGAAGGCACGTTAGTCCCGCAAGTCCGGTTCGAGTCGGGCCGGGCGGGGTGTGGGGGTACTGAGGCCCGGCCGGGTCGGGGTGGGCCGGCGCATTCGCCTAGACTCGCCGGTCGTGGCTCTTACCCTCGGCATCGTCGGCCTGCCCAATGTTGGCAAGTCCACGCTGTTCAACGCCCTGACCAAGAACGACGTCCTCGCGGCGAACTACCCGTTCGCGACGATCGAGCCGAATGTCGGGGTCGTCGGCGTACCCGACGAGCGCCTCCACAAGCTGGCGGAGATCTTCGGCTCGCAGAAGATCGTGCCGGCCGCGGTGTCGTTCGTCGACATCGCCGGCATCGTCAAGGGCGCCAGCGAGGGTGAGGGGCTGGGCAACAAGTTCCTCGCGAACATCCGTGAGGCGGCCGCGATCTGCCAGGTCATCCGGGCCTTCAACGACCCGAACGTGGTGCACGTCGACGGCAAGGTCTCGCCGGCCGACGACATCGAGACGATCAACACCGAGCTGATCCTGGCCGACCTCCAGACGCTGGAGAAGGCGCTGCCGAGGCTGGAGAAGGACTCCCGGCTCAAGAAGGATCTGATCCCGGTCGCCGCGGCCGTGCGCGAGGCCAAGGACCTGCTCGACACCGGCACCACGCTGTTCGCGGGCGCCAAGAAGGCCGGCATCGAGGTCGGGCTGCTGCGCGAGCTGAACCTGCTCACCACCAAGCCGTTCCTCTACGTCTTCAACGTGGACGAGGAGGAGCTCGGCGACGAGGGCTTCCTGCAGTCGCTGCGGGACCTGGTGGCGCCGGCCGAGGCGATCTTCCTGGACGCCAAGGTCGAGGCCGAGCTGATCGAGCTGCCCGAGGAGGACGCCCGCGAGCTGCTGGAGGCGATCGGGCAGAACGAGCCCGGCCTCAACCAGCTCATCCGGGTCGGCTTCCGCACGCTGGGCCTGCAGACCTACCTGACCGCGGGGCCCAAGGAGGCCCGGGCCTGGACCGTGCCGGTCGGTGCCACCGCGCCCGAGGCGGCCGGCGTGATCCACACCGACTTCCAGCGTGGCTTCATCAAGGCCGAGGTCGTCTCCTACGACGACCTGGTGGAGTACGGCTCGATGGCCGAGGCGAAGTCGGTCGGCAAGGTGCGGATCGAGGGCAAGGAATACGTGATGGCGGACGGCGACGTGGTCGAGTTCAGGTTCAACGTCTGACCTGGCGTCACGGGCTCAGGAGCGGGTCGTCGATCTCGGCGACACCGTCCGGGCTTTCGCAGACCAGCCGGAGCGTGAGCGTGGCCCCCGACACGTCGGCGGTGATCCGCGCCGACCCGTCGATCGGCACCAGCACCTTCCCCCGAGGGTTGGCGTCGGCGAAGACCTGCACTTGAATCTGGGTCTCCTTGGGCGCGGAGCCGGTCGCCCGGACGACCGCTTGGAACTTGCGGTACCGGTACAACGGGTAGGCGATCTCGCGGACGGAGTCGGTGCTCTGACCGCTCGCGCAGCGCACCCGCAGCGTGTGCGGCCGCGGCGACGCCTCCAGAAAGGACTTCCCAGCCGACGGTTCGATGTCGGTGAGGTAGCGCCCGCTCGCCTCGACCGGCGCGGCTGAGCTGGTCGGACTGGTCCGCGCCGAGGGCGGAGTGGTGGCGCTGGTCGAGTTCGACGTCGAGCGCGGCCGATTCTGGTCCTGGGGAAACAGCCAAGCGAGCAGGCCCACGATCACCGCGATCACCGCGGCTACCTCGGCGGCGATGGTGAGCTTGTTTCGCCAGATCGAGTTCGACGCGGCGCCGCCGGAATTCGCATTCGATGCTGACACTGGAAGCTCCGTCAGGGTTGTCCGTGCGGCTGTGTTCAAGCGATTGACGCGCGAGAATCCGCGAATTCGTCCAATCGAGAGCGTATTCCATGAAACCCGTCGGTGTGGACTCCACCGATCGGCTGAATGTGATCTCGTATCACTTTGGTGGCGCTTCGAGCGAAACGGTCAGTCGTTGCCGTCTGTACCGGTTGGTGTTCGATTCCTCGGCGGGTATCGAGGAGCGTTATCGATATTCTCGGCACTCAATTCTTTCTCCTTTCGCGGAGGCATCATGCCCACCGAGCCCCCTCCGTCCACGTCGGCGAACGGACCGTTCGAAACTCCGAATGTGTCATCGCCTGCTTCGCCGCTGCCCGGCGCGCCGTCGAGCAAGTCGGGTGCGGCGGCCTCGGGCCGACCGGCCGGCGGTCGCTGGAGCAGATCGCGGCTGCTGCCACTGGCCGCCGGCCTGGCTCTGGGCTTGACGATGTTGCTCTCGGTGTTGGCTCTCGGCGTCGGATCGCTGGCACTCTCCGCAGCCCACGACGCGGAGGAGTCGGCCGAGCGGGCTACGGCCGCGGCCAGCCGGGAGGAACCGGCGCCAGCGCCACCGGAGCCCATCGCGGAATCCGCGCCGAGTGCGCCCGATCCGACCGACGACCCCGACCCCACGCCGAACGATCTCCCCTCGAACGAGCCGGGTGACCTGAAGCCCTCCGCGAGCTACCAACTCGCCTACGGCGATCAGAAACTGCGGATTCAAGCCGGGTGCAACAATCGGGAAGTCGATCTCGATGAGCCCCGCGTCACGCCGGACACGGGTTCTGACCTCACCTACAGTGGCTGTTCCAGCGGCCGCCTCGAACTCTCCTTCAATAGCGAGATTCGGGTGAGTCAGATGACCACGACCAAGCCCTCGGCCAACGAATGTGCCGAGGCGATCCGGTCGAGCGCCGGCAACAATGCGATGGCGCCGTCCCAGAATATGACGTTGTGCATGCTGACTTCGAAAGCGGCGGCGACGGAACTCGGCATTTCTCAGAAGATCGTGCTGTTCCGCGTCGACTCGATCGCCAAGGACGGCAGCCTCAATGTCTCGGCCACCGCCTGGAACGTGCCCGCCTGACCGTCGATCCGGGCGGCCGACCGCGCGGTCGAGCGGCCGGTCGACCGGCCGACCGGCCGACTGTGCAGCCCCCGGGGCTCCCGCCAGCGCGTGATGACGCCGTGGCGGGACCCCCGAGGGGGTGGCGAGATGGCTGGACAGGACGGCGATCCGCGGACGACCGAGCCCGGCGATCAGCTGAGCTTGATCAGCCCGACGATTGCGCTCACGACGAGGAAGGTGCCGACTAAGGTGAACCGACTGCCGATGAGCCGCTGCTGGTAGCGGATCCACTTCGGCGGGTTGGACGGATCGACCGGGCTCCTCCGTCGCCACGGCGCGACCATGCCGACCGAGTCCATGAATCGGTAAGTCATCGTGAGGTGCCGGTCGGCGAGCAGGTCAGCGCCCCCGCGGGGCTCCCGCCAGCGCGTGTCCACACCGTGGCGGGACCCTCGAGGGGTGTCGAACTGGCCGCGAACGCCAAGAACGAAGGACTCAGAGGGCGGCTTCGAGCTGTTCGAGGATCCGGCGCTTCGGCTTGAGCCCGACGGAGCTGTTCACCACCTCGCCGCCACGGAAGACCGTCAGCGTCGGCGCCGCCAGCACGCCGTAGTCACGCGCCGTGTTGGGGTTCGCGTCGAGGTCCAGCGAGACGATCCTGACCCGGTCGCCCAGCTCGGCGGCGATCTCCGCCAGGATCGGTGGGAGCTTGCGGCACGGCGGGCACCATTCGGCCCAAAAGTCGACCAGCACCGGCACGTCGCTCTGCAGCACCTCGGCGGTCCAGGTCGCGTCGGTCACGGCATCGATCCCAGACACGGAAGCTTGCATCATCGTCTCCTAGTCAATCGTCAGTTCGCAGCGCGCCGGTGGCGCGGCCGTGCGGTGTTCCGCGCTACGGATCAGCGCCTCGGCCAACTGGTCGCGCACGCTGTTGAGCCGGGTCAGGCAGGCGTCCACCTCGGCGAGCTTGCGCCGGTAGACCGCGACCGAGTCGGGACACACGTCGCCGGCCTCGTGCCCGGCCCGCAGGCAGTCCACGAACGGCCTGGTCTCCTCCAGCGTGAACCCGATCGCCAGCAGCGAACGGATCTCGGCGGCGAGCCGCAGGTCGTGCTCGTCGTAGTCGCGATAGCCGCTGGAGTCCCGCCGGGCCCGGAGCAGGCCGCGGGACTCGTAGTGCCGCAGCGCGCGTGTGCTCGCGCCCACCCGTTCTGCCAGCTCACCGATGCGCATCCGGACCTCCTCGACAACAGACGCTAGACATTGACGCTGACGTCAAGGCAAGAACAACACCGTGCTGGCCGATGATCCCGACCAGCCCGCCCGCTCGCCACGGGCCGATTCCCGAGCGATAGTGAGCAGGTGACTGGCCCCGACGCTTTCGAGATCCCCGGTACGCCGGCCGCGCTGGCCGCCGCGCTCGCGGAGACCGGTTACCTGGCCGACGAGGGGTTGGCCACCGCCGGCTACCTCTCGCTCAAGCTCGGCCGGCCGCTCTTCCTGGAGGGCGACGCGGGGGTCGGGAAGACGTCGTTCGCGCAGTCGTTGGCCGTCGCCACGGGTGCCCGCTTCGTCCGGCTGCAGTGCTACGAAGGGCTCGATGCTAGCCAGGCCCTCTACGACTGGGATTTCAGCCGACAGCTCCTCCACCTGCGCACGGTCGAGGCGGCCGGCGGCCCGCTCGACCCGGACGCGCTCGAAGCGAGCCTGTACGACCGCCGCTTCCTGCTCGCCCGCCCGTTGCTCCAGGCGCTCGAGGGTGGCCCGTGCGTCCTGCTCGTCGACGAGATCGACCGGGCCGACGACGAGTTCGAGGCGTTCCTGCTGGAGGTCCTTTCCGAGGCTGCGATCACGGTGCCCGAGCTCGGCAGGGTCGTCGCCGAGACCCCGCCGATCGCGATCCTCACCAGCAACCGCACCCGCGAGGTGCACGACGCCCTCAAGCGCCGCTGCCTCTACCACTGGATCGAGCACCCGTCGTTCGCCCGTGAGGTCGCGATCCTGCGGGGCCGGCTGCCGGAGATCACCGAGCGGCTCGCGGCGGACGTGGCCAAGGCCACCGGCAAGCTGCGCCAGCTCGACCTGCTCAAGCCGCCGGGTGTGGCCGAGTCGATCGACTGGGCCGCCGCCCTGCACGCCCTGGGCGCGCGCGACTTCGATCCGGAGCTCGCCGCCGTCACGCTCGGCGCGGTGCTGAAGTACCGCGAGGACGCCGACCGGGTCCGCGACCTGACCCTGGAAGCCCTGCTGGGGGCGTGACGTGCCCGAACCCCGCGACGCAGCCGCGCCCCACAACGGCACAGCGCCGTCGAATGGCCCAGCATCCCGTGACGTCACCGAAGTGCTGCTCGGCTTTGCCAGGACGCTGCGGCACGCGGGCGTCCCCGCCAGCCCCGAGCGGGTGCAGGCGATGTTGGCCGCCGCCGACGCGCTGGAGGTCACCGCCGCGGCCGGCGTCTACTGGGCCGGCCGGCTGACGCTCTGTGCTGAGCCGGACGACCTGCCCACCTACGACGCCGCGTTCTCCGCGTACTTCCAGGACGGCACGCTCCGTCCCCGCGCCACCGCACAGCAGGTGCAACGCCGGGTCGCCATGCCGTTCGGCGTCGACAGCGCCGGGACGCCCGAGGAGGGCGAGTCGAGCGAGCTGTCCAGGGCCAGCGAGGTCGAGGTGCTGCGGCACCGCGAGTTGCTCGCGCTCAGCGCCACCGAACGCGACGAGGTTCGTCGGCTGCTGGCGCTGCTCGCTCCCGCACCGCGCCCCGCCGCAGCCGGCGGCACCGTCCGGCCCGGCGCGGCGCGGTGGACCCGGCGCGAACCGTGCGGCGATGCTCCGCACGGCGGCGAGCCGGCCAGGCTGGCGCGCCGAGCCCGGCGGACGACCACGGCGGCTGGTGCTGCTGGTCGACGTCTCGGGCTCGATGGCGCCGTACGCGGACGCGCTGGTGCGGTTCGCCCATGCGGCGGTGCGCCGGCGGCCGACGCGACCGAGGTCTTCACGGTGGGCACCCGGCTGACCCGGGTCACCCGGGCGTTGCGGCACCGCGACCCGGACGCCGCGCTGAAGGCGTGCGGGCGGGCCATCCCCGACTGGAGCGGCGGCACCCGGCTCGGCGAGGCACTCAGGGCGTTCCTGGACCGGTGGGGCCAGCGCGGGTCGGCGCGGCAGGCCGTGGTGGTGATGTTCAGCGACGGTTGGGAGCGCGGCGACCCGGCCCTGCTGGCCGAGCAGATGCTGCGGCTGTCCCGGTTCGCGTACCGCCTGATCTGGGTGAACCCGCACAGGGGCAAGGGCGGCTACGCGCCGCTAGCTGGCGGGATGGCGGCCGCGCTGCCGCACGTGGACGACTTCGTCGCCGGGCACAGCTTCGCCGCGCTGGAGGAACTCGTGACGGTGATCGCCCATGCGTGACGAACCCCTTCGCTTTGGGCGACATCTTCTCGCCTATAGCCGAGAAGATGTCGCCCAAAGCGACGGGGGCCGGGCCCAAAGCGCCTGGGGCTCGGGGCAGCGGTCACGGACCGGGGCCAGCGCCAGGGGCAGCGGGCAGGGCTCAGGGTCGGGAAGGAGAAGCGCTGATGCGTGAGGTGCTGGACGACCTGGTGCGCTGGTGGGAGGCCGGCGAGCCGGTCGGGATGGGGACGGTGGTCGCCACCTGGCGCAGCGCGCCACGGCCGGCGGGTGCCGCGATGCTGGTCGGCCCGGACGGGACGGCGGTCGGCAGCGTGTCCGGGGGCTGCGTCGAGGGCGCGGTCTACGAGGAGGCGCAGGAGGTGGTCGCGGCCGGCACGCCGGCCCTGCGGCGGTACGGGGTGAGCGACGACGACGCGTTCGCGGTCGGGCTGACCTGCGGCGGCATCCTGGACATCTACGTCGAGCGAATCGATCGGGAGACCTTCCCGGAGCTGGGCGAGGTGGCCGCGGCGATCAGGGCCGGCGAACCGATCGCGGTGGTCACGTGTGTCGCGGGCGAACCGGATCGGCTCGGCAAGCGCCTGATCGTCCGGCCGGAGAGCGTGACCGGTTCGCTCGGCTCGGCCCGGCTGGACGCGGCGGCCGCCGACGACGTGCGCGGCCTGCTCGCCCAGGGCAAGACCACCACGCTGGCGTACGGCCACGACGGCCAGCGCCGCGGCGACGACCTGACCATGTTCGTCGCGTCCTACGCCCCCAAGCCCCGGATGATCGTCTTCGGCGCCATCGACTTCGCCGCCGCGGTGGCCCGGATCGGTGCGTTCCTGGGGTACCAGGTGACGGTGTGCGACGCCCGTCCGGTGTTCGCCACTCGAAGCGGTTCCCGGACGCGCACGAGGTGGTCGTGGACTGGCCGGACCGGTACCTGCGGGCCGAGTCCGAGGCCGGCCGGGTCGACGAGCGAACTGTGGTGTGCGTGCTCACCCACGACCCGAAATTCGACGTGCCGGTGCTGGAACTGGCGCTGCGGCTGCCGCTCTCCTACGTCGGCGCGATGGGCTCGCGGCGTACTCACGACGATCGGCTGGCGCGGTTGAAGGAGGCCGGGCTGACCGGCGACGAACTGGCCCGGCTGGCGTCGCCGATCGGGCTGGACCTCGGCGCCCGGACCCCGGAGGAGACCGCCGTGAGCATCGCGGGCGAGATCATCGCGGCCCGATGGGGCGGCACCGGCAGCCGCCTCTCCGCGCTGAACAGCCGCATCCACGGCGACCAGGTCTGACCCGCGGTCCAAATGCACCCTGGGCGGGCGCATTTGGACCGCAGCCGCTGGCGAACCCGTGAGATCTGCTGTTGCGAGAACAGCCGCGGAGGGATTGGCTGAGTCCACGCACCGGAGTGACCTGGATCACACCGGCCGGGCGGGGCGCGACGGCGCGGCGGACGCTCGGGCCACCCTCGGCGCGCGGTCGCCGCGTCCTGCGGCGGACCGGTTCCGTCGAGGTCCCGGAGGCGGCATGTCTCGAATCAACGTGGTTGTCGATGGCTTGCGGTACAGCGACGAGGTCGAACCTCGAACGCTGCTCGTCCACTACCTGCGTGATCAGCTGGGCAAGGTCGGCACGGTGGTGGGGTGCGACACGAGTAACTGCGGTGCCTGCACCGTGCTGCTGGACGGGCCACCGGGACAGCAGAGCGTGAAGAGCTGCTCGATGCTCGCCGTCCAGGCGGACGGCAGGGAGGTCACCACGATCGAGGGCCTGAGCGGTCCGGACGGCGAACTGCACCCCATGCAGAAGTCGTTCCACGAGAATCACGCCCTGCAGTGCGGGTTCTGCACACCCGGGATGATCCTGGCCGCCGTGGACCTGCTCGCCGACCATCCGGACCCGAGCGACGAGGAGGTCCGGGAGGGCCTCGAAGGCAACCTCTGCCGCTGCACCGGCTACCAGAACATCGTCAAGGCCGTCCGGGCCGCGGCCCAGGTCACGGGCGGTGCGGAGGCCACGCCGGAGGGCTTCGGCAGCGCGCCCTCGCCCGGCACGCCGGCTGGCAACGCCCCGAGCCAGAACGGCGACCGGCAGGTCCCCGAAGAGGCACCCGAGCAGCTCATCCCCAAGCCGATCCCGTAGGAGGTGGAGACCGTGACAGTCACTGACGAACGCGCGGACGCCGCCGAGATCGGCAGGTCGCGCCGCCGCAAGGAAGACGCCCGGCTGATCACCGGCCGGACGATGTGGACAGACAACCTCACCCTGCCCGGACTCCTGCACGTGGCGATCCTGCGCAGCCCGATGGCGCACGCCCGGATCTCCGGCGTGGACCTGAGTCAGGCCCTGGAGATGCCGAACGTGATCGCGGCGTTCAGCGGGGCCGACCTCGCCGAGAGCCAGGGCAGCCTGCCCTGCGCGTGGCCGGTGACCGCCGGAGATGGTCCATCCCGACCACCCGCCGATCGCCGTCACCGAGGTCCGGCACACCGGCGAGGCCGTCGCGGTGGTCATCGCCCGCGACCGGGCCAGCGCCCAGGACGCGCTGGAGGCGATCGAGATCGACTACGAGCCGCTGCCGGTCGTGCTGGACATGGAGGCCGCGCTCGCCGACGGCGCCGACCTGGTGCACGCCGACAAGGGCACCAACCGGAGCTTCAACTGGGTCTTCGACTCGGCCGAGGCCGGCACCGGCGGTGCGATCGGCGAGGCGCTGGACGCCGCCGAGGTGGTGATCGAGCGGCGGTTCAACCAGCAGCGGCTGATACCGGCGTTCATGGAGCCGCGCAGCGTCGTGGTGGACCCGACGTCGGACGAGATCACGATGTGGTCGGCGACGCAGATCCCGCACATCCTGCGGCTGATGCTGGCGCTCGACCGGCGTCCCCGAGCACAAGATCCGGGTGATCGCGCCGGACGTCGGCGGCGGGTTCGGCGGCAAGCTCCAGGTGACACCCGAGGAGCTGATCTGCTTCCTGGTCGCCAAGCAGGTCGGCAAGCCGGTCAAGTACACCGAGACCCGGTCGGACAGCCTGCTGACCGCCCACCACGGCCGGGACCAGATCCAGGACATCGAGATCGCCGCGACCCGGGACGGCAAGCTCACGGCCTGAACGTGAAGCTGCACGCCAACATGGGCGCCTACCTCGGCCTGGTCACGCCGGGCGTGCCGATCCTCGGCGCGTTCATGTACAACGCGATCTACAAGGTGCCCGCGTACCGGTTCGAGTGCGTCGGCGTGTTCACCAACACCACGTTCACCGACGCGTACCGCGGCGCCGGCCGGCCCGAGGCCACGTTCGCGATCGAGCGGATCATGGACGAGTCGCCGTCGAGCTGGACATCGACCCCATCGAGCTGCGCCGCCAGAACTGGATCACCCACGAGGAGTTCCCGTTCACCACGGTCTCCGGGCTCACCTACGACTCGGGCAACTACGAGGCGGCCACCGAGAAAGCGCTGACCTGTGGCTACGACGAGCTGCGGGCCGAGCAGCAACAGCGGCGAGCTCGAGAACGACCCGGTGCAGATCGGCATCGGCATCTCCACGTACACCGAGATGTGCGGGCTCGCGCCGTCCCGCGTGCTCGGCGCCTGCTGCTACGGCGCCGGCGGGTGGGAATCCGCGAGCATCCGGATGCTGCCGACCGGCAAGGTCGAGGTGGTCACCGGCACCTGGCCGCACGGCCAGGGCCACGAGACGGCGTGGAGCCAGATCGTCGCCGACCCCCTGGGCGTGCCGTTCGACGACGTCGAGGTGCTGCACGGCGACACCCGCACCTCGCACAAGGGCATCGACACGTACGGGTCCCGGTCGCTCGCCGTCGGCGGCATCGCGCTCTACAACGCGTGCGAAAGGTGGTCGAGAAGGCCGCCGATCGCGGCGCACATGCTCGAGTGCGACCGAGGACGACCTGGAGTTCAGCGGCGGCCAGTTCGGGTGCGGGCACACCCGGCGGGGAAGTCGATCCAGGACGGCGCTCGCCGTGTTCGCCGCACACGACCTGCCCGACGGCATCGAGCCGACGCTGGACGCCGACGCCACCTACGACCCGGACAACTTCTCTTTCCCGCACGGCACCCACCTGTGCGCGGTCGAGATGGACACCCAGACCGGCCGGGTCAGGATCCGCAAGTACGTGGCGTCGACGACGTCGGCAAGGTGGTCAACCCGCTGATCGTCGAGGGCCAGGTGCACGGCGGGATCGCGCAGGGCGTCGCGCAGGCGCTGTTCGAGGAGGCCGTCTACGACGCCGACGGCAACCTCCCCACCGGCACGTTCGTCGACTACACGCTGCCGCGCGGCCGACCTGCCCGACTTCATCACCGACCGCACCGAGACACCGGCGCGACAACCCGCTCGGCACCAAGGGTGTCGGCGAGGCCGGCACGATCGCGTCGACGCCCGCGGTGGTCAACGCCGTCGTGGACGCGCTCCGGCCGTTCGGGGTCACCGACGTCGCGATGCCGTGCACACCCGAGCGGGTGTGGCGGGCCATCCGCGGGGGTGCCATGATTCCGGCGGCGTTCGAGTACACCCGCCAGCCACTGTGGACGAAGCCGTGGCGGCGCTGGCCGACGAGGACGCCAAGGTGCTGGCCGGCGGCCAGAGCCTGCTTCCGGTGCTCCGGCTCCGGCTCGCCGCGCCGACCACCCTGGTCGACCTCGGCGGCATCGCCGACCTGCGCGGCGTGCGCGAGGACGGCGACGACCTCGTCATCGGCGCCATGACCACCCACGCCGCGGTGCTGCGCGACCCGCTGGTCGCCGAGCACGCGCCGCTGCTCGCAGCGGCCACGGGGACGGTCGCCGACCGGCAGGTGCGCCACCTCGGCACGTTCGGCGGCTCGCTGGCGCACGCCGATCCGGCCGGCGACCTGCCAGCGGTGGCCGTCGCCTGGAGGCCGAGGTGGTCGGCCGGAACGGGCGGCGGCACCGTCGCGGCCGAGGACTTCTTCGTCGACTACCTCACCACCGTTATGGGCCGGGCGAGGTGCTCGTCGCGGTGCGGGTGCCCAAGCGCACGGGCTGGTCGAGCCACTACGAGAAGTTCCACCAGATGGCGCAGAGCTGGGCGATCGTAGGGGTCGCCGTGGTCAAGCGCGGCAACGGCACCATCGCGGAGGCCCGGGTCGCGCTCACCAACATGGGCCCGAAGCCGGTGCGCGCGCGGGCGGTGGAGTCGGCGCTGTCGGGAGCCGACACCGGTGCCGTCAAGGCGGCCGCCGCACACGCGGCCGAGGGCACCGAACCGTCCGACGATCTGGGCGGTTCGCGCGAGTACCGCACGCATCTGGCTAGGGTGTTGACTGGGCGCGCGGTGCTGTACCGCGTTGGGCACCGCCCCCCAGGGCGGAATGAACCGCAACTGACGTAGAGGTTCTTCCGATGAAGCTCGAGCACACCTTCACGGTCCCGTCCCCGTCGAGAGGGCGTGGGAGGTGCTGCTGGACCTGCCGCGGATCGCGCCGTGCATGCCGGGCGCCACGCTCACCGGCGACGAGGGCGACGAGTTCGCCGGCACCGTCAAGGTGAAGCTCGGGCCGATCGGCCTCACCTACAGCGGCAAGGGCCGCTTCGTCGAGCGTGACGAGACGGCCCGCCGGGTGGTGGTCGAGGCCAGCGGGCGCGAACCCGTCGCGCCGGCACCGCCGGGCCACGATCACCGCCAACCTCGTCGGCCAGGGCGAGGAGACCCTGGTCGAGGTCGTCACCGACCTCACCGTCACCGGCAGGCCGGCCCAGTTCGGCCGGGGCATGATCTCCGACGTCGGCGCCAAGCTCCTCGGCCAGTTCGCCGACTGCCTGGCCGGCAAGCTCCAGCGCATCGACGACGCACCGGCGGCTTCGGAAGCCCCTGCTGAGCCGGCCGAGCGATCGACGGGTGAGCGGCCGTACCTGGCCGCGGTGCCGACACCGGCCGAGGTCGAGGCGATCGACCTGCTGGAGGTGGCCGGGGTGAGCACCACGGTCCGCAGGTACGCGCCGTACGCGGTGTCCTTCGCCGCCGGCGCCGCGCTGGTCTGGCTCTTCACCGGCCGCCGCCGCGGCTGACCCGCCGTTGGCTGGCGCGCCCCGACCCGCGCTTTGGGCGACATTTTCTCGGCTATAACCGAGAAAATGTCGCCCAAAGCGCCAAAGCAACTACGTCAGGAGCCAGCCGTGGTCGGCG
>CAVVAL010000040.1:0-69935 GCA_963746095.1 uncultured Actinomycetota bacterium
GTCGGGTACGGGGACTACTGCGGCCGGTGCGGCCACCCCTACTACGGGCACTACTAACGGCCGAACGCCCCGGGACGGCCGTCCCGGGGCATTCAACCGGCTGCACGGCCGCGTCACTTCTTGTCCTTCTTCTTCCGTCCTTCTTCTCCTCTTTCTTCTCGTCCTTCTTCGGCTCGGCGCCCGGGCGGCAGCAGCGCCTTGACCAGCGCCCCGGTCGTGCCGTTGTACAGCCGGACGACGCCGTCCTCGCCGCCGGCGGCGACGACCGCCGTCGGGGCTCGCCGCCACCGCGTACAGGAAGTCCGCTGCCGCCGGGAAGTTCCGCATGTTGCCGCCGTTGTCCGCGTTCCACATCCGCACCGTCGCGTCGCCGCGCAGGTCAGGAAGTGCGGCGTCTTGCCGACGAACACCAGCCGCGTCACCTGCTTCTGTGCGCCTTGGCATGTCGCGGACCTGCTCGCCCTTCTCGTAGTCCCAGACCTTGACGACGTTGTCGGCCCCGCCGCTGGCGATCATCTTGCCGTCCGGCGTCCAGCCGACGCCCATGACGTGGTGCGTGTGCCCCTCGAACGACTTCAGGAACTTGCCCGAGCGGCACCTCGAACACCTTCACGAACTTGTCCGCCCCGCAGGTGGCCAGCATCTTGTCGTCCGGGCTGAACGCGACGCCGAACACGGTGTCGCTGTGGCCGTTCTTGATGTCGATCACCAGCTTGCCGGCGGCGACGTCGAAGAGCTTGATCTCGCCGTCCTCGGTCGGCGCGCCGCCGCCGGTGGCGAAGTGCTTGCCGTCGGGCGAAAACGCGATGGCCACGACGCGGTCGGCGAAGCCGGCGATCCGCTGCTTCGGCTCGCCCTCTCGGCGTCCCACAGGTTCACTTCCTGGAAGCTGCCGGTGGCGAGCGTCTTGCCGTCCGGGGCTGAACGCCAGCGACTCGACCAGCGACATGTGGGCGGCCTTCGCCGGCTTCCCGTCCGGCCGTCTTCAGGTTCGGGTCGAGCGTCAGCGTCCTTCGACGGTGCTCGCCCGGTCTTGCTCGTCGAACAGGTGGATCTGGTTGCCGCGGCTGGCGGCGACGCGACTTCGTCCGGGCTGAACGGCGACCGCCCGCACCGGCTTGACCAGCGCCGGCGGCAGGCTTGAGACGACCTTCGGCCTCGCCCGGGCCATCGTCGGGGCCTTCGCGCCCTGGTCGATCCAGAGCTTGATGAGCGCCAGTTCCTGCGGGGTCAGCGGCTCCTCGCTCTTCGGCGGCATGATCGGCTTCTTCTGCCGGCTGCAGAACAGGAACAGGTTGCTCTCGGCCGACTTGCCCGGCGACGACCGCCGGGCCGCGCTTGCCGCCCTTCATCATGCCGTCGTAGGTGGACATGTCGAACTTGCCCTCCTTCACGTTGCCGGAGTGGCAGACGATGCACTTGTTCTCGAAGATCGGCTCGATCTCCTTCGCGTACTCGACCGGGTCGTTCCGCTTCAGATCCACGGTCGGGATCGGCGGCAGGTCCTTGGCGTCCTTCTTCGGCTCCTGGGTGTGCGACAGCGCGAGACCGCCAGGGCGACGAGACAAGCATGCGGGAACCAGCGAACGCATGGGGAACTCCGGTTGAGTTCAAGCCGCGACGCGGAGTCTTCGGGGCGAAGCGCCCCGAGGTGCATCGCCCGCTCCGAGGACTCCGGGCCGCGGCTCGACGGGTGGTAGTTTACTTCGCCACGGTAAAGGTCACTTTCGCTTCGTGGGCGATCGGGTGCTTGCCGTCGTACATCGGCGGTGACCGTGACGACCGCGTTGTTCACGGCCCCGGGCTTGGCGTCGGCCGCGGCCTTGAGCACCAGCTTCGCCTCGGTCCTTGCCGGCGGGGATGGTCACCTCCTCGGCGGTCACCCCGGCCACGTCCTTCGGCGGCCACGAACTTCACCTTGTACTCGCCGGCGAAGTCGTACTGCCGCTCCACCTTCACCATCAGGTCGGCGGTCGTGCCGAGCTTCACGACGGTGTTCGGGCACCGGGCCCACGGTCACCTTGGCCACGCCGTCGGGATCACGTGTGACCTCGATCGGGTCGGCGAACGCGAACGCCGGCAGGTTCGCCTTCTGCTTCGCCGACCGGGTCGCGGACGAACGGCACCTGCGGGTCGCCGCGGAGCATGACCGAATACTGCCCGGGGGCGGCGTTGGACTTCACGTCCAGGGTCACCGACGCCTCCGGCTTGTCCTTCGTCGGCTGGCCCGGCGACCTGGCACGGTGATCGGCGCGGTTCTGGGTTCTGCATCATCGGCTCGGCGACCAGCGTCACGTTCTGCTTCTCGGCGCCGGTCCACGTCGCCTTCACCGGGATGCGTGATCTTCTCGCCCTGCTTCACGATCGAGCGGGCCGGTCAGCTTTCGTCCTTGCCGTTCACGCTTGATCGTCGCGTTCGCCGTGTCGGCGGACGAGGTTGAAGAACGCCCTTCTCGGGCCGCACCGCCAGCACCAGCGACTGGTCGAGCCGCGCGACACCGGGATGTTCGTTCGGCTGCGGGATGCCCCACGTGACGGACGCCGGCCGGACGTCGCGGATGACGGCCTTGCCCGTCGATGGTCGCCGGCGGCCTTCACGGTGATCGGCCCGGTGAACGCGGCCGCGCCGCGCCGACGGTCAGGATCAGCACGCCCCAGCGGGCGGTCGGGCCGACGACCAGTCGGCTTCGCGGTCACGCCGGCCGGCAGACCCTCGGCCGTCAGGGTACGCGGCCGTTGAACCCGTCGATGCGGTGGACGAACACGTCGTAGGCCTCGCGTCCCGTCCTGCCGGCCGGCCGAGCCGGTCTGGTAGAACCGGCTGTACGGCATCACCACGGCGCGGAAGTCCGGCTTCGGCGGGCCGACGCGCAGCCGGTACGCGGTGCGCGGGCCGTAGAGCAGCTCGCCTCGCGGCACCCGACCGCGACGAGGTATTTGCCGTCGGCCGGGGCGGTGAACTTGTACGCGGGGCGGGTCGGCGGTCCGCGGGTGTAGAACCCGAACGGGTGCAGGCTGTCCGGGTCGTCGTCCTGCTCGCCGGAGATGTCGGCGATCTTGTGGGCCGGGTTCCCGAGCTGCAGAACCCGATCTTCCCGGCGCTCGCCGAGGTGGTCACCGGATCGCTCGCCCAGCGCGGCTACACCCCGGCGCTCTGCGCCCGCACGATCGGCGGCGTCTCCGAGGCCGACTACGTCGAGATGCTGCTGGATCACCAGGTCTCCGGCGTGATCTTCGCCGGCGGCTCGTACGCCCTCGCCGACGCCAAGCACGAGCACTACCGCCGGCTCACCGACCGTGGCCTGCCCGTGGTGCTGGTGAACGCGGGCGTCGACGAGCTGGGCTTCCCCCGGGTCTCGACCGACGACGCGGTCGCCATCGAGCAGGCGTACGGGCATCTCCGGTCGCTCGGCCACGAGCGGATCGGCGCCGTGCTCGGCCCGCCCGACCACATCCCGTCCCGGCGCAAGCTCGCCGCGATGACCAAGGCCGCCGGCGGTCGACGACGCCACGTACGTGGAGCGGTCCAGCTTCTCGATGGAGGGGGCCCGGGTCGCCGCGGCCAAGCTGATCGAGCGCGGCGTCACCGGCATCGTCTGCGCCAGCGACGTGCTCGCGCTCGGCACGATCCGGGCCGCCCGCCGGATGGGCCTGGCGGTGCCGGAGCAGATCTCGGTGGTCGGCTTCGACGATTCCGCGTTCATGACCTGCACCGATCCGCCGCTGACCACGGTCAGGCAGCCCATCGAGACGATGGGGCAGGCCGCCGTCGACCTGCTCGTGACCCAGATCGAGGGCGCCGGCGTGACTCCGGACGAGCTGCTGTTCGAACCGGAACTGGTCGTCCGCGGCTCGACCGCCGCCGCCCCCCGCCGCTAACCGGCCGGCACCGGCCTCCCGCCCCCCGGCCGAACCGGACTTTCGGGGAAAGCGGGGCTACGCGCGCCCGTCGTATGCCCAGAAACCCCGAAAGTCCGAGTCGGGGGCGGTGACGGCCGAACCCGAGCTGCGGTCCTTTTGCGCCCTGAGAGGGCGCAAGAGGACCGCAACGCGCCGCGGGCATGCCGCGCGGCACGGGGCGGGCGGCACGTACGGCAGGCGTACGCGGCCGGCAGGCGTGCGGCGCGGCGCGGCGCGGGCGGTGTGCGGGCCACTGGCGTCGGTGACGCGCCGGCACGCGCGGTGGGACGCGCGGCCGCCGTTTCGGGTTGCGGTTGGATCGCGCCCCGGGAGGGCGCGATCCAACCGCAGCCCTCGCCGCGAAGCGGCGGGCGGGGGGCCGATCCGGCGGCGGAGCCGTCCGGAACAAACCGGACTTGCGGGACTAACGTGGCTACGGCCGCCCGTTGAAGGCACGGAAGTCCCGCAAGTCCGGTTCGCCGACGCAGGGCGCACGCGCGGCGCACGCGCGGCGCCCGCGCCGGCCGGCCCGGGCGGCACCCACGCGCCAGCCGCGCCCGCGCACCACCCTGCCCGCCCTTCGGAATCGATCCACGCGTGGTCGCAACTTTTCTTCATTCCGTCGACTTCTTGCGCAATCTCATTCGTCTTTGTATCGTCACCGCCACGAAACATGACAGGCGTGAGAGCTGCATCACACCGCGCGCTGAATCCCCGTACTACCCCACGAAGGGTGTTCGTCCATGAACAGATCCATGCTGCGCAGCGCCATCGGGCTGCTGCTCGTTGCCGGGGTCGGGCTGTCCAGCGCGGCCTGCTCCGGCAGCGACGCGGAGTCGGCGGACGGCAAGGTCAAGATCACGCGTGAACGGGTTACCGCCGGCCACCGAGGCGGTCAACCACAAGCGGTTCCTCGACGACGTCGCGTCGTTCGAGAAGGCGAATCCGAAGATCGACATCGTGCCGCGCGAGGGCAAGATGGACCCGAAGACGTTCGCCGCGAAGCTGGCCGGCGGGCAGCTCGAAGACGTCTTCTACGTCTACTTCACCGACCCCGCCAGCCTGATCGCCAAGCGCCAGGTCGCGGACATCTCCAGCTACCTCGAGCGAGTTCCCGGCCACCAAGCAGATCCGGCCGGAGCTGCTGAAGGTGTTCTCGGACGACGAGGGCAAGGTCTACGGCCTGCCGTCGGAGAACTACTCGATGGGCCTGCTCTACAACCGCGCGCTGTTCACCAAGGCCGGCCTGGACCCGAACAGCCCGCCGAAGACCTGGGACGAGGTCCGGGCGGCGGCCAAGAAGATCGCGGCGCTCGGCGACGGTCACGTCGGCTACGGCGACTACAGCAAGAGCAACACCGGCGGCTGGCACTTCACCGCCGAGCTGTACTCGCATCGGCGGCGACGTGGCGAAGAAGGACGGCGACACCTGGAAGGCCGCCTTCAACGACGACAAGGGCAAGCAGGTCCTCCAGCAGCTCAAGGACATGCGCTGGACCGACAACAGCATGGGCAGCCGCCAGCTGCTGGAGTGGGCCGACCTGCTGCAGCTGATGGGCTCCGGCAAGCTCGGCATGTACGTCGGCGCACCGGGACAACATCCCCACGATCGTCAACCAGTACAAGGGCGACTTCGCCCAGTACGGCCTCGGCCCGATCCCCGGCGGGCAGGCGCACCCTGGCCGGCGGCGAGGGCTACATGTTCAACGCCAAGGCCACGCCCGAGAAGATCAAGGCCGGTCTCAAGTGGCTGACGTTCAAGTTCAACAGCCCGGACCGGATCGAGCCGAGGACAAAAAGTTCGCGGCCGACCACAAGCTGCCGGTCGGCCTGCCCGAGCCGGCGATCTGGACCGGCGACGCCGGCGCAGAAGCTGACGCGCGCCGACCAAGCAGTACGCCAACGTGCCGAGCCGACAACTACCAGCCGTTCATCGACGGCAGCGCGGCCGTCCCGATCAAGCTCGAGCCGCCGAACGCGCAGCAGATCTACGCGGTGCTCGACGTGGCGATGCAGAAGGTGCTGACCGACAAGAACGCCAACATCGACGAGCTTCTGGCCGACGCCGAGAAGCAGGTCAACGCGATCCTCGCCAGCGCCAAGTAGCGCCGGCTCGGTGGGCCGCCGGTACACGCCCGACCGGCGGCCCGCCACCGCACGCCTGAATCCGAGAGGAAGCCGGCATGGCGGTCACCACTGCGGAGCCGCGCGCGACCGGCGAGCGCGACGCGGCTGCGCCGGAAGGTGCAGGACAACGTCCTGGCGTACGCGTTCATGGCCGGCGGCATCGCTGTGCTTCGCGCCTGTTCTCCTGGTATCCGCTGGTCCGCGGCATCATGCTCAGCTTCCAGCAGGTCAACTTCGTCACCGACCCGTAGTGGGTCGGGCTCGACAACTTCCGGCACCTGTTCGACGACCCGCTGTTCTGGACGGCGTGGAAGAACACGCTCGTCTTCACCGGGCTGGCGCTGGTCTTCGGCTACGCGCGTGCCGTTCGTGATCGCGGTGCTGCTCAACGAGCTGCGGCACTTCAAGGGGTTCTTCCGGGTCGCGGTCTACCTGCCGGTGATGCTGCCGCCGATCGTCGGTCGTGCTGCTCTGGCAGTACTTCTACGACCCCGGCAACGGCCTGTTCAACACGGTCCTGCGCGGCCTGCACCTGCCCACCTCGCAGTGGACCCAGTCGCCGAGCACCGCGATGATCTCGCTGGTCCTCGTCTCCACCTGGGCGAACATGGGCGGCGCCACGCTGATGTACCTGGCCGCGCTGCAGAGCATCCCGGGCGAGCTGTACGAGGCGGCCGAGCTGGACGGCGCCGAGCGTCTGGCAGCGGCTGCGCCACGTGACGATCCCGCAGATGCGGTTCATCATGCTGGTCCTGCTGCTGCTCCAGATCATCGCGACGATGCAGGTCTTCATCGAGCCGTACCAGCTGACCGGGACGACCAACCCGGACACGGTCACCGTGATGGTGCTGATCTACCGGTACGCGTTCACCGTCAACCACGACTTCGGCCTGGCCGCCGCGATGAGCGTGCTGCTGTTCGTCGTGCTCGGCGCGTTCTCCGCCCTCTACCTGCGGCTCACCCGCTCCGCCGACTGACGCGCCGACAGGAGCCGAGATGACGATCACCGCACCGCGCCCCACCGTGACGCCCCCGGCGCCGGTCCCGCCGCGGCGCCCGAGCCGGCTCGACGGCGGCAGCGGCGCCACCCGCACCCTGATCTCCGCGGCCGACCTCAACCGGGGCAGGGGCCGGGTCCTGTACTGGTCGCGCTGACGACCGTGACCGCGCTGTTCGTGCTGGCGTTCCTCTTCCCGCTCTACTGGATGGTCACCGGCGCGCTGAAGACGCCGGCCGAGCTGGTCCAGCCGCACGCCCACGTCGTCCCGGAGTCGTTCCACCCGGAGACCTACCGCCAGGCGTGGACGGAGATGGAGATCGCCCGGTTCTTCACTCAACACCGCCTGCTACGCCCTGGGCGGCTGGCTGATCCAGCTCGTCGTCGCCGTGGCCGCCGCGTACGCCCTGTCCAAGCTGCGCCCGCTGCTTCGGCAAGGTGGTCCTCGCCGGGATGCTGGCCAGCCTGATGCTGCCGGCGGCCGCGCTGCTGGTGCCGGCGTACCTGACGGTCGACCGACGTGCCGATCTTCGGCGTGAACCTGCTCAACACGCCGTGGGCGCTCTGGCTGCCGGCCGCGGCCAACGCGTTCAACATCTACGTGCTCAAGCGGTTCTTCGACCAGATCCCGGACGACCTGCTCGACTCCGCCAGCCTGGACGGCGCCGGCCGGCTCCGGATCGCTCTGGAGCGTCGTGCTGCCGCTGTCCCGGCCGGTCCTCGGCGTCGTCTCGATCTTCGCGATCATCGGCGATGTGGAAGGACTTCCTCTGGCCGCTGCTGGTGCTGCAGGACCCGGAGGAGCAGACGCTCAGCGTCGCGCTCAGCCGGCTGTCGAACACCAGCCAGGTGCCGCTGAACGTGATGATGGCCGGCCTGGTCATCGCCAGCGTCCCGATGGTCGTCGTCTTCCTGATCTTCCAGCGCAGCATCATCGGCGGCCTGTCGGCGGCGCATGAAGGGCTGACCCGATGGCCGGCCGGCACCGCGCCGACCGGCCGAACCGGCGTACCAGCCCGGCCGCCCATCGAGCAGCCCGAGCACCACCACGACGAGCAGAAAGCAGGTGCCCGTGTCCACAGCAGACATCCAGTCCGTGGTGGCGGAGCGCGGTGATCTACCAGGTCTACCCGCGCAGCTTCGCCGACGGCAACGGCGACGGCATCGGCGACCTCGCCGGCGTCCGGTCCCGCCTGCGACTACCTGGCCGCCCTCGGCGTCGACGCGATCTGGTTCAGCCCCTGGTACCCCTCGCCGATGGCCGACGCCGGCTACGACGTCGTCCGACTACCGCGACATCGACCCGGTCTTCGGCACCCTGGCCGAGGCCGAGGCGCTGATCGCCGAGGCGCACGCGCTCGGCATCCGGATCATCATCGACATCGTGCCGAACCACTGCTCCGACGCAGCACCCCTGGTTCCAGGCCGCGCTCGCCGGCGGGCCCGGGCGCCGGAGCGCGACCTGTTCTGGTTCCGGCCCGGCCGCGGCCCGGACGGCGACCTGCCGCCCACCGACTGGGTCTCGACTTCGGCGGCGCGACCTGGACCCGGACCACCAACCCGGACGGCACGCCGGGCGACTGGTACCTGCACCTGTTCGCGCCCGAGCAGCCCGACTTCAACTGGGACCACCCGCGGGTGCGCGACGAGTTCGAGGACATCCTGCGGTTCTGGTTCGACCGCGGCGTGGACGGCATCCGGATCGACTCGGCCGCGCTGCTGGTCAAGGACCCGCGCTGCCCGAGGTCGACCCCGGACGCGCCGCAGCCCGCACCACCGACCGCGACGAGGTGCACGACATCTACCGGCGCTGGCGGCGGATCGCCGACGAGTACCCCGGCGAGCGGGCGCTGATCGGCGAGGTGTGGCTGCCGGACCGCGCAGCGGTTCGCCAACTACCTGCGCCCGGACGAGCTGCACACCGCGTTCAACTTCGACTTCCTCGGCTGCGCCTGGGACGCCGGCGGCGCTGCGCGGCGTGCATCGACGGCACGCTGCGCGCGCACGCGCCGGTCGGCGCGCCGGCCACCTGGGTGCTGTCCAACCACGACGTGACCCGGCACGTCACCCGGTACGGCCGGGCGGACACGTCGTTCAGCTTCGCCGGCAAGCGCGAGGGGATGCCCGACCGACCTGGAGCTCGGGCGCCCGCGGGCCCGGGCGGCAGCGCTGCTCTGCCTGGCGCTGCCCGGCGTCCGCCTACGTCTACCAGGGCGAGGAGCTGGGCCTGTGGGAGGTCGAGGACATCCCGCACGAGCTGCGCCAGGACCCGATGTGGCCGCGCTCGGGGCGGGTCGACCCGGGCCGGGACGGCTGCCGGGTGCCGATGCCGTGGGCCGGGGTCGAGGCGCCGTTCGGCTTCAGCCCGGCCGGCGCGCCGCGACGCCGTGGCTGCCGCAGCCGGCCGACTGGAAGGACCGGACCGTCCAGGCGCAGACCGGCGACCCGCACTCGATGCTCGAGCTCTACCGCGATGCGCTGCGGATCCGGCACGACCGAGCCCGCGCTGGGCGACGGCGCCGCTGCGCTGGCTGCCGCGCACCGCCGGGCGTGCTGGCGTTCGCCCGCGGCGACGGCTTCGCCTGCGTGGTCAACCTCTCCGCCGCGCCGGTGCCGCTGCCGGCGCACGACGAGCGTGCTGCTCGGCCAGCGGGCCGCTCGACGGCGACCTGCTGCCGCCCGACACCGCGGCCTGGCTCCGCCAGCACTGACCAGCGACCGACAGGCACGGACCACCCGTAGGCGCCCACCAGAAACGGAGGCCCCGATCCGCACGCACCGTTCGCACCACGGGGAGTTCGGCCGTCCACACGGCCGATCTCGGACAAGGGAGCAGACCACTCATGGCCGACTCGACTCGCATCAGACCAGCTCCGGGCACCACCGCACGGACCAGAACCGGCCTGGCCTTCCTGGCCACCACCGCGTTGGCCGCGTCGCTGCTGCGACCGCCGTCGCTGACCAGCGGCACCGGCGCCGGCCCCGCGCTGCGCCGGCCGCGCTCTCCCCGGTCGGCATCCCCGGCCGCGGCGCGACCGTGCCGTTCGTCGAGCAGGAGGCCGAGGACGTCGCGCACAACGGCACCGTGATCGGCCCCGACCGGGTCTACGGGCAGCTGCCGTCCGAGGCGTCCGGCCGGCGAGGCGGTCACCCTCGACGCGGTCGGCGAGTACGTCGAGTTCACCCTCACCAAGCCGGCCAACGCGATCGTCGGTCCGCTACAGCCTGCCGGACAACGCCGCCGGCACCGGCCGGAACGCCGCCGGTCGACCTGCGGGTCAACGGCACCAAGCTCAAGGACCGTCCCGGTCACCTCGAAGTACGGCTGGTACTACGGCGGCTATCCGTTCAACAACAACCCGGGCGACACCAACCCGCACCACTTCTACGACGAGGCGCGGGCGATGTTCGGCTCCACCCAGCCGGCCGGCACCAAGGTCCGGGTCCAGGTCGCCTCCACCGCGCCGTCGCCCACGTTCACGATCGACCTGGCCGACTTCGAGCTGGTCGGCGCCCCGATCGGCCAGCCGGCCAACGCGCTCGACGTCGGTCGACCGACTTCGGCGCCGACCCGAGCGGCGCGACCGACTCCACCGCCGACGTTCCAGGCCGCGGTCGACGCCGGCCAGGCGCAGGGCCGGGCGGTGTACGTCCCGCAGGGCAACTACACCCTCTACGGCCACGTCATCGTCGACGGGGTGACGCTGCGCGGCGCCGGCCCCTGGTACACCGTGCTCGGCGGGCGGCACCCCACCCAGCGCAACCGGGCCGTCGGCATCTACGGCAAGTACGTCAACCAGGGCGGCCCAGCCAGAACGTCACCCTGCAGGACTTCGCCATCATCGGCGACATCACCGAGCGGGTGGACGACGACCAGGTCAACGCCATCGGCGGCGCGATGAGCGACTCGGTCGTCGACAACGTCTGGATGCAGCACACCAAGGTCGGGGCCTGGATGGACGGCCCGATGGACAACTTCACGATCACGCAACAGCCGGATCCTGGACCAGACCGCCGACGGCGTGAACTTCCACACCGGCGTCACCAACTCCACGGTGACCAACACGTTCGTCCGCAACACCGGTGACGACGGCCTGGCGATGTGGGCCGAGAACGTGCCGAACGTCAACAACTCGTTCACGCACAACACCGTCGGCGGTCACGCTGCTGGCCAACAACATCGTCAGCTACGGCGGCCGGGACATCAACATCACCGACAACGTCGTGGCCGACACGCTCACCAACGGCGGCGGCATCCACGTCGCCAACCGCTACCCGGGCGTCAACGCCGGCGCCGGCACCGCGGTCGCCGGCACCTTCACGCTCGCCCGCAACACGCTGATCCGGGCCGGCAACTCCGACTTCAACTGGCAGTTCGGGGTCGGCGCGATCTGGTTCGACGCGCTGAACGGGCCGATCACCGGCGCGACCATCAACGTCACCGACACCGACATCCTCGACAGCTCGTACGCGGCGATCCACTTCATCGAGGGCAACACGAGCGGCGTCAACTTCAACAACGTCAACATCGAGCGCGCCGGCACCTACGCGCTGCAGATCCAGGCGCCAGGCTCGGCCTCGTTCACCAACGTGCGGGCCACCGGCATCGCCCAGAGCAACCCGATCCACAACTGCGTCGGGCCGTCGTTCCAGATCACCCAGGGCGCCGGCAACTCCGGCTGGTACACCGCCACGCCGTTCTGCGGGCCGTGGCCGGCGCCGATCTGGCACACCGACCCGACCACCCCCACCACGCCACCGACGACCGCACCGCCACCACGGCACCCCCGACCACCGCACCGCCGACGACCGCTCCCCCGCCCACGCCGCCGCCGGACCCGAACACCAACCTGGCGCGGGGCCGGCCGGTCACCGCGACCAGCCACGTGGACGTCTACGGCGCCGGCAACAGCGTCGACGGCAACGCCGGCACGCTACTGGGAGAGCGCCAACAACGCGTTCCCGCAGTCGCTCACGGTCGACCTCGGCGCGGCGACCACCGTCTCCCGGGTCGTGCTGAAGCTGCCGCCGGCGGCCGCCTGGGGCACCCGCACCCAGACGCTCTGCGTGCTCGGCTCGACCAACGGCTCGACGTACAGCACGGTCAAACCGTCCGCCGGCGTACACGTTCAACCCGGCGTCCGGCAACACCGCGACGATCACCTTCCCCGCCACCAGCCAGCGCTACCTGCGGCTGACCTTCACCGGTAACACCGGCTGGCCGGCCGGCCAGCTCTCCGAGTACGAGGTCTACGCCGGCTGACGACCGGTCGCGGTTCGACTCCGCCCGCCCACAGCGGAATCGAACCGCGACCCCGGCCTCGTTCCACCCCACAGCGCGGACCTCATCCCGTCCGCCGCTTCGCCCTGCCCAGTTCCCGTTTCCCGGGCCCCGCGTCAGTGCCGGGCCGCGCCCAACCCCGGACTTCCTCGTCCGACCAAGGAGAGCGTGATGAAACGCAAGCATGTCCTCTGGCGGCTGCTCATGGCCCTGCTCCTGACCGGTGCGGTGCTCTTCGTCGGACCGATCCCGCAGGCGGCCGCGGCCGGCCCGAACCTGGCCGCCGGCAAGCCCACCTCGGCCAGCAGCACGAACGGCCCGTACGGCGCCGGCAACGTCACCGACGGGAACCAGGCCACCTACTGGGAGAGCGCCAACAACGCGTTCCCGCAGTGGGTCCAGGTCGACCTCGGCGGCGCCACGCAGCGTCGACCAGGTCGTGCTCAAGCTGCCGCCGGCTGGGAGACGCCGCACCCAGACGCTGTCCGTGCAGGGCAGCACCAACGGATCGGCGTTCACCACGCTCGCCGCGTCCGCCGGTACGCGTCTTCAACCCGGCCAGCGGCGAACACCGTGACGATCAGCTTCACCACCGGCCTCCGCCCGGTACGTGCGGGTGAACATCACCGCCAACACCGGCTGGCCGGCCGGCCAGCTCTCCGAGCTGGAGGTCTACGGACCGGTCAGCGGCGGCGACACCGAGCACCCGATCGGCGCCCGTCGGCCTGGCCTACACCCAGCCCGCGGCCGGCCAGATCCGGCTGACCTGGAGCGCGTCCACCGACAACGTCGGCGTCACCGGGTACGACGTCTACGCCAACGGTGCGCTGCGCGCCAGCGTGGGCGGCAGCGATGCTGACCTACACCGACAGCCAGCCGGCGACGGCGACCGTGACCTACTACGTGCGGGCCAAGGACGCGGCCGGCAACCAGTCTCGGCGAACAGCAACGCGGTGACCCGGACCGGCAGCGGCGGCGGCGGCGCGAACCTGGCCGTGGGCAAGGCGATCACGGCGTCCTCGTCGATCTTCACGTTCGTCGCCACCAACGCCAACGACAACAGCGTCGACCACCTACTGGGAGGGCAACGCCGGCAGCTACCCGAACACGCTGACCGTGCAGCTCGGCGCCAACGCCGCGATCAGCGCGGTCGTGCTGAAGCTGAACCCGGACGCCGCCTGGGGCACCCGCACCCAGACCATCCAGGTGCTCGGGCCGGGAGCAGGCCGGCACCGCGTTCACCAGCATCGCGGCCGCCGCCAACTACACTTCAACCCCGGCTCCGGCAACACGGTGACCATCCCGGTCTCCGCCACGGCCGCCGACGTGCAGCTCCGGTTCACCGCCAACACCGGCGCGCCCGGCGGGCAGGTCGCCGAGTTCCAGGTGATCGGCGTCGCCCGCGCCGAACCCGGACCTGACCGATCACCGGCGTCGTCGGCACGCCCCGCGTCGCCGGTCGAGACCGACGCGGTCACGCTGTCGGCGACCGTCCGCAACGGCGGCAACGGCGGCCGTCCGGCGCGACCAACGTCAACTTCTACCTCGGCACGCACGCTAGCGTCGGCACCGCGGCGGTCGGCGGCGCTGGCGGCCGGGGCGTCCAGCACCGTCTCGCGCCAACATCGGCGCCCGCGACGCCGGCACGCTACCCGCTCAGCGCCAAGGTCGACGAGGCCAACGCGGTGATCGAGCAGAACGAGGCGAACAACGCCTTCACCAACTCCGTCGCCGCTGGTGGTCAGCCCGGTCGCCAGCTCGGACCTGGTCGCCCGGCGGTCAGCTGGACGCCGAGCAACCCGGTCGACCGGCAACGCCGGTGACGTTCTCGCGTGTCGATCCGGAACCAGGGCACCGTCGCGTCGGCGGGCGGCGCGCACGGCATCACGCTGACCGTGCTCAACGACCGTGCGAACACCGTCGTCCGGACGCTGACCGGCTCGCTACACCGGCGCGATCGCGGCCGGCGCCACCACCGGCGCCGGTCAACCTGGGCACGCTGGACGGCCGCCAACGGCAAGTACACCGTCCGGGTCGTGCTCGCCGAACGACGCCAACGAGCTGCCGGTCAAGCAGGCCAACAACACCAGCAACCAGCCGTTCTTCGTCGGTCGCGGCGCGAACATGCCGTACGACATGTACGAGGCCGAGGACGGCGTCGACCGGCGGCGGCGCCGCCGTCGTCGGCCCGAACCGGACGATCGGCGACCTCGCGGGTGAGGCGTCCGGCCGCCGGGCGGTCACGCTGAACACGCACCGGCAGCTACGTCCAGTTCACCACCCGGGCCAGCACGAACACGCTCGTCACCCGCTTCTCCATCCCGGACTCCGCGGGCGGCGGCGGGATCAACGCCACCGCTGAACGTCTACGTCAACGGCGCGTTCCACAAGGCCATCGACGCTGACCTCGAAGTACGCCTGGCTCTACGGCAACGAGGCCGGCCCCGGCAACTCGCCCGGCGCGGGCGGCCCGCGGCACATCTACGACGAGGCCAACGTCATGCTCGGCACGCACCGTCCCGGCCGGCAGCACGATCAAGCTGCAGAAGGACGCGGCCAACACGACCGACGTACGCGATCGACTTCATCAACACCGAGCAGGTCGCGCCGATCGCCAACCCGGACCCGGCCCGGTACGCGGTGCCGGCCGGCTTCACCCACCAGGACGTGCAGAACGCGCTGGACCGGGCCCGGCAGGACACCACACCTGCTCGGCGTCTACCTGCCGGCCGGCAACTACCAGACGTCCAGCAAGTTCCAGGTCTACGGCAAGGCCGATCAAGGTGGTCGGCGCCGGCCCCTGGTACACCCGGTTCCAGGCGCCGTCACGGCCAGGAGAACACCGACATCGGCTTCCGCGCCGACGGCACGGCGAACGGCTCCTCGTTCGCCAACTTCGCCTACTTCGGCAACTACACCACCCGGATCGACGGGCCGGGCAAGGTGTTCGACTTCGCCAACGTCGCCGAACATCGTGATCGACAACATCTGGAACGAGCACATGGTCGTGCCTGTACTGGGGCGCGAACACCGACTTCGTGACGATCAAGAACTCGCGGATCCGGAACATGTTCGCCGACGGCATCAACATGACCAACGGCAGCACCAACAACCTGGTCAGCAACAACGACGCCCGGGCCACGGGCGACGACAGCTTCGCGCTGTTCTCGGCGATCGACGCGGGCGGCGCCGACATGAAGGACAACGTCTACGAGAACCTGACCTCGACCCTGACCTGGCGCGCGGCCGGCATCGCGGTCTACGGCGGCTACAACAACGTGTTCCGCAACATCTACATCGCGGACACGCTGGTCTACTCCGGCATCACGATCAGCTCGCTGGACTTCGGCTACCCGATGAACGGCTTCGGGCCAGCCAGCCGACACGGTTCGAGAACATCTCGATCGTGCGGGCCGGCGGGCATTTCTGGGGCGGGCAGACGTTCCCGGCGATCTGGGTGTTCTCCGCGTCCAAGGTGTTCCAGGGCATCCGGGTGAGCGACGTGGACATCGTCGACCCGACCTACAGCGGCATCATGTTCCAGACCAACTACGTCGGCGGCCAGCCGCAGAACCCGGTCACCGACACGGTCTTCACGAACGTCTCGATCTCCGGTGCGCAGAAGAGCGGCGACGCGTTCGACGCCAAGTCCGGGTTCGCGCTGTGGGCCAACGAGCTGCCCGAGCCCGGTCAGGGACCGGCGGTCGGCTCGGTCACGTTCAACAACCTGCGGCTGAACAACAACCACACCAACATCCGGAACACGACCTCCACCTTCACGATCACCGTCAACCCCTAACCGCGCCAACGCGCTTTGGGCGCCTGGTCGGCGTTACCCAACAACGTCCTTTGGGCGACATTTTCTCGGTCATAGCCGAGAAAATGTCGCCCAAAGCGGCGTATGGAGCGGGCTGGCCGCCCGCCTTCTGCGTCCTTTGTGGATCAGTCGAAGTGGACGGTAGAGACGCGCCCCTCAGGCGCCGCTTTGGGCGACATCTTCGGTGCTATAGCACCGAAGATGTCGCCCAAAGCGGGATCTGGGAGCTAGGCGGGGGCGGTGCGGCCGACGAGGCGTTCGTAGCGCTGCCGCGCCGCCTGCGGGGTGCCGAGGCCGAGTCCGAACGCGATCTCCTGCCAGGTCAGCCCCCGGCCCCGGGCCATCAGCAACAGGCTGGCTTCCAGCTCGTCCATCTCGTGCCGGGCCCGGGGCACCAGGCTCAGCGCGGCGGTGAGGTCGGCGTTGTCGATCTCCGGCTCGCCCTCCTCCAACTCCGCCGCACCGCCGGCGAGCGCCACCACGAGCCGGACCGCCTCGTGCGGCACCAACATCACCGGCAGGGTCTGCCGGCGGCGCTGCTCGTCGGTGGCGCCGTGCCGCTCGGCAAGGCGGAAGAGGGCGGTGTACTCGCGCTGCACGCGGGCCTGGCCGGCGTCAGGGGGCGTGAAGGGATCGGGCTCGGTGCTCATGGGTTCCAGCGTGGCGCTTGAACGTTCCGTTGTCAACAGATTGTTCACAGCGTGACGTGCTGGGCGCTCGGCATCGGCCGCGGCGCGGGCTGCTTGAGCTCGCTCACGGTGAGCAACAGCGACCGTGCGAAGCCGGCCCGCAGCGCCGCGAACGCCCGCATCACCAGCGGCAGCGTGATGAACGCGACCACGCCGATCAGCACGTAGAGCACCGTGCGGTTGTGATCGGTGTCCTGGCCCATCACCTCGCGGACGAACACGTCGTCGCCGTCACCGTCCGGGATGAACCGGCCCCAGATCGGCCAGGTCAGGCCGCCGAGGGCCGTCGCCCACCACGACACCGCGAAGACGAACCCGACCAGGGCCGGGATGAAGCCGAGGATCCCGTGCAGCAGGTCGAGCCAGCTCTGGCCGTCGCGCATCGGGTTCAGGACCCGGGCGATCGAGCCGGCGCCCGGCTCGACCTGGCGGTATTCCGGCCGGACCACGGGCGCCTCCTGAACCGTCACCAGCCGGGCCCGTTCGAAGTCGGCGAAGACCCGTGCGGCGAGCAGCCCGGCGGCCAGCAGCGGAAGCCCGAGCACCGGCACGACCAGGGTGCCGAGGCCGGCGCTGAACAGGGCGAGGAGGAGCGCGAAGCTGATGACCGCGAGCGGCAGCCCCAGCAGCAGGTAGGTCGTGTCGGCGCCGAGGCGGCGCAGCATCCGGCTGAACGGGTTGCCGGCGGGGGCAGTGGTAGTGGTCATGGCGTCAACGCTAGGGAGCGCGGAGGCGGCGCCCCAGCGGCTGAGGTCGCCTCTTCACGGTGGAGATAACCCCACCACCACCCGGAGCACACCCGTACTACCACCTGCAGGAAACGTCGTGAAACCGGACCCTGGTGGCGGCCCGGCCGGCAGAAACCGGCAGGATTGGTACCACGGAGTAGGCAGCTCCGCGACACGATCACGAGGCGAACGCGGGGCGAGCACGGCACTATGGGGACCGGTCTGGGCACGACGCTCCATCGATTCCGGATCCGGGCCGGGCTGTCCCAGCAGGAGCTCGCCGACCGGGCCGGCGTCAGCGTGCGCGGGCTCCGCGATCTCGAACAGGGCCGGGTGGCGCGGCCTCGGGCGCAGTCCCTGCTCCGACTCGTGACCGCCCTGGGGCTCTCCGACGCCGAGCGCGAGCTGCTGCTGGACGGCACCGCGCCGGAGTCGGACAAGCTGTGGGTGGCTGTGCTCGGACCGCTCACGGTGTGCCGCGGCGACACCGCCCTCGAACTGCGCTCGGCGCTCGCGCGTGACCTGCTCGGCCTGCTCGCGGTCCAGCCGAACCGGGTGGTCGGGCGGGACGAGATCGTGGACACGCTCTGGGGCGACGATCCGCCGCGCACCTGCGTGCGGCTGCTGAACGGGTACGTCGGCCAACTCCGCACGCTGCTCGAACCGGACCGGGCCCCCCAGGACAGGACCGCTGGCCGGCTGACCCTGCTGCGGGCGGGCTACCGGCTCAAGCTCTCCGCCGACGAGCTCGACCTGCTGCACTTCGACGAGCTGGCCGCCGGCGGGCGGGACGCGCTCGATGCCGGCGACGAGGCCGCCGCCGAACAGCGGTTCGGGCTGGCCTTGGACCGCTGGCGGGGGCCGGTGCTGGCCGACGCGGGCGCGCGGCTGCGGGCCCACCCGGCGGTCGTGGCGGTCGAGTCGCGGCGGCTGGTCGCTGGGCTGGCCGAGGCGGACGTGCAGCTCGGCTCCGGCCGGTACGAGCCGGCCACCGTGCGGCTCCGCGAACTCGCCGCCGACCAGCCGCTGCACGAGGGCCTGGCCGCCCGGCTGATGGTGGCGCTGGCCGGCGCCGGCGAGCAGGCGGCGGCCTTGCAGCTCTTCGGCACGGTGCGCGACCGGCTGGCCGAGGAACTCGGCATCGAGCCAGGGCCGGAGCTGCGGGAGGCCCAGCTGCGGGTGCTGCGTGGCCAGGTCCAGGCGGCCCGTCCGCCGAACCCGCGCCGCCCGCACGCCGGCCCACCCCACGCCCGCGCAGCTCCCCACCGACCTCGCCGACTTCACCGGCCGCGACCGGCACCTGCGCGCGCTCGACGCCACCCTGGCCAGCACCGCCCGGCCGGAGTCGACGCGCGGCCACCGGCCGGCCGCCGTGGTGATCGCCACGATCGCCGGCACCGCCGGGGTCGGCAAGACCGCGCTGGCGATCCGCTGGGCGCACCGGGTCCGCGACCGGTTCCCGGACGGCCAGCTCTACGTCAACCTCCGCGGGTACGCGCCCGGCTCGCCGCTGCGCCCGATCGACGCGCTGGCCCGGTTCCTGCGCGCCCTCGGCGTGCCGGCCGAGCGGGTGCCGACCGACCAGGACGAGGCCGCCGACCTGTACCGCACCCTGCTCGCCGGCCGGCGGGTGCTGGTCATGCTGGACAACGCGCAGAGCCCGGACCAGGTGCGGCCGCTGCTGCCGGGCAGTGCCGGCTGCTTCGTGCTGGTGACCAGCCGGGACGCGCTGTCCGGCCTGGTGGCCAGGGACGGTGCCCGCCGGATCAACCTCGACGTGCTGGCGCCGGACGAGGCCGCGGCGCTGCTCGTGCCGGGTGCTGGGCGAGGAGCGGGTCACGGCCGAGCCGGCCGCCACCGCCGAGCTGGCGCGGCTCTGCGCCCACCTGCCGCTGGCCCTGCGGATCGCCGCCGCGAACATCGGCAGCCAGTCCGGCGGGACGATCGACGGGTACGTGACGCGGCTGCGGGCCGGTGACCGGCTGGCCGCGCTGGAGGTGGAGGGCGACGAGCAGGCCGTGGTCCGGGCCGCGTTCGGCCTCTCCTACGCCGGCCGGTCGGCCCCGGCCCAGCGGATGTTCCGGCTGCTCGGGCTGGTGCCGGGGCCCGAGGTGACCGCGGCGGCCGCCGCCGCCCTCACCGGCGAGCCGCTCCCGGAGGCGGAGCGCCTGCTCGGCCAGCTCACCCACGCGCATCTGCTGAGCGAGACCTCCCCCGGCCGGTACGCCTTCCACGACCTGCTCCGCCTGTACGCCCGCGGCCTCTGCCTGGCCGAGGACGAGCGGGACGCCGCCACCGGCCGGCTGTACGACTTCTACCTGCGTGCGGTGGACGCCGCCGCGCGGCTGCTCTACCCGGAGAAGCTGCGGCACCCGATGCCGCTCGCCGACGAAGCCGTCCGCGGGTGCGCCGACTGCCGAGCTTCGACCACGCCAGCGCCTCGGACTGGCTCGATGCCGAGCGGGTCAACCTGCTGGCCGCGATCACCGCCGCCGTCGACCGCGGGCCCGCGGGACCGGGCCTGGCAGCTCGCCGACGGGTTGCGTGGCTACTTCTTCCTCCGGCTCTCGGCGGTGGACTGGCTGACCGCCGCCACCGCCGGTCATGCCGCCGCGGTGGCCGAGGGTGACCCGTCGGCGCAGGCGGCCACCGAGCTCGGCCTCGCCGACCTGCACTGGTTCGGGGGCGACCCGGAGCAGGCCATCGCCGGGTACGCCAGGGCGTTGGCGCTGGCCCGGCAGGCCGGCTGGATCGAGTGCCAGGCGGCGGCGCTCGCCAACCTCGGGCTGCTCTACCGCCAGTCGGCGTGCTGGACGGACGCGATCGAGCACTACACGCAGGCGTTGGAGCTGAACCGGCAGGCCGGACGGCTGGCCGGTCAGGCGGTCAGCCTCGCGAATCTCGGCGTCGTCTACTGGGAACTCGGCCGGCTCGACGCGGCGGCCGAGCAGTACGCCCACGCGCTCGACCTCTATCGCACGATCGGCTCCCGGGTGGGCGAGGCCACCACGCTCGCCAACCTGGGCGAGGTCCAGCACCTGCTCGGCCGGCCGGACGAGGCGCTGCCTATCCTCACCACCGCGCTCGCGCAGCACCGCGAGATGGGCGACCGCGGCAACGAGGCCGAGACGCTGCGTTCGCTCGCCGCGCTGCACCGCGACGCCGGCCGGGACGCCCTGGCCCGCGAACTCGGCGAGGCCGCGCTCGACATCGCCCAGGACACCGGCCACCACCGGCTCGAGGCGGACGCCCGCAACACGCTCGCCAGCATCCGGCACCGGGACGACCCGCAGCACGCGGCCCGCCACTACCAGCAGGCCCTGGACCTGGCCAGGGACACCGCGACCCAGCACGCCGAGGCCCAGGCGCTGATCGGTCTCGCCACCACCGAGCGGGACCCGGACGAGCAGAGCGTCGAGCATGCCCAAGCCGCCCTCACGCTGACCCGGCAGGCCGGCTTCCGGCTGCTGGAGGGCTACGCGTTGACCGCGTTCGCCGGCATCCGGCTCGCCCAGGACCTCCCCGACCATGCCCGCGAACAGGGCGAACAGGCGCTCGCCGTGCACACCGACACCGGGCACCGGCTCGGCCTCGCGCAGACCCACCTGCTGCTCGCGCGGGTGGCCCAGCGGTCCGCGGATCCGCGCGGGGCTCGGGAGCACGGGAGCCGCGCGCTGGCGCTGTTCGTCGAGCTCGGCAGCCCGGAGGCCACGGCGGCGGCCGAACTGGCCGGCCAGGCGAGCTCTAGAGCGGTCCCGCCTTAGTTTCCGCGACCGCGCTGGCGGACTCAGCGCGGCAAGTTCCCCCAAACCATTGCTATCCAGCCGGAAAGCGGCCCTAAACTACCTATTTTCCCGTACCGCGAAGCTCCAGGGAGGACGTCCGTGCCGAGCATTGCGCACCCGCACCGTCAGGCAGGTTCCACGCCACCACCCCGGCGATCGGCCCTGCTCCGCGTGGCCACCCATGCCACCATCGCGACCCTGGCCATCGGCACCGCGCTGATCGTCACCGGAGCGCCCGCCACGGCCGCCGAGAAGCCACCGCGGCAGACCCACGGACCGTGCCAGTACACCGAGACGCCCGACGAGCCGGCCGCCCGGCCGGTGCCGCTCCCCCGCGATCCCCGCCGCACCCCGAACCGTGGCACCGTCGCGAGCGCGCTGAAGACCAACCACGGCACGATCTCGCTCACGCTGAACCGGGCCCAGGCGCCATGCACGGTGCAGAGCTTCATCCACCTGGTCAAGCACCGGTTCTACGACCGGACCAGCTGCCACCGACTCACCGCGTACCCGACGCTGTCCGTGCTGCAGTGCGGCGACCCGTCCGGCACCGGCGAGGGCGGCCCCGGCTACCGCTACAAGGACGAGCTGCCGACGAACCTCCCGCCGGCCCCGACCGACCCGACCGGCGCCCGCAAGGTCTACGCGCGCGGCACCCTCGCGATGGCGAACGCCGGCCCGGACACCAACGGCAGCCAGTTCTTCCTGGTCTACCGCGACTCGGCGCTGCGGCCGAACTACACGATCTTCGGCAAGATCAGCGAGGCCGGCATGAAGGCGCTGGACAAGATCGCCGCCGGCGGCATCGCGCCCACGCCCGAGGATCCCGCCCCGGTCGACGGCGCGCCCAAGCTCCCGGCGAACATCCTCAAGGCCACCGCCCGCTGCTAGCCGTCCCCACGCGGCCGGCGCAGCCACGCCGGCCACCCCACGGCCCTTTGGGCGACATTTTCTCGGTTATAGCCGAGAAGATGTCGCCCAAAGCGCGGAAGGGGTGGGCGCCCGGTCGCGGCGCCGGCTAGGCGAGGTGTTCGGCGAGACGGTCGAGGAACGGGCGTTGGGTGGCGAAGATCTTGACCCGCGCGGTCTCCAGGTCGAACCACTCGGCCCGGTCGATCTCCGGGAACTCCTGCTGGCGTCCGGAGCGCGGCGGCCACTCCATCGTGAACAGGTTGCTCACGGCCTTGCTGGCATCGAGGTCACCCTCCAGCGCCCAGACCGTGTTCACCTTCCCGCCGGACTGGCCGGCGTGGCCGAGCGGCACCGGCTCACCCTCCGGCGGCGCCACGCCGATCTCCTCGGTGAACTCGCGGTAGGCCGCCGCCAGCGGGTCCTCGCCCTGCTCGTACTCGCCCTTCGGCACCGACCAGGATGCGTCGTCCTTGCGGGCGAAGAACGGCCCGCCGGGATGCCCGAGCAGCACCTCGACCTCGCCGTCGACCCGCCGCCACAGCAGCAGCCCCGCGCTGACCTTCGCCAATGTCGCTCCTCTGGTTGTTGCGGTTGGATCGTGCCCTGCCGAGGGCACGATCCAACCGCAGGAAGTTCAGCGGCCGGCTCGGAAGGTACGCCGATAGCTGGCGGGCGCCACCCCGATCGTCGCCTGCAGGTGCTGGCGCATCGACGTGGCCGTGCCGAAACCGGCCTGCGCGGCCACCTGGTCGATCGGCAGGTCGGTGGTCTCCAGCAGCCGCCGGGCGTGCTCGACCCGCTGCGTGGCCAGCCAGCGGCCCGGGCTGAGCCCGGTCTCTTCACGGAATCGGCGGGTGAACGTGCGGACGCTCATCCCGGCGTGCCGCGCCAACTGCTCCAGATCCAGGCCGCGGTGCAGCTGCTCCACCGCCCAGACCCGGGTCTCGGCCGTGCTGGCGCTACCCGGCGACGGCACCGCACGCTCGATGAACTGGGACTGGCCGCCGTCGCGCCAGGGCGGCACCACGCAGCGCCGGGCCGCGCCGTTGGCCACCTGGCTGCCGTGGTCCCGGCGCACCACGTGCAGGCAGAGGTCGATGCCGGCGGCCACCCCGGCCGAGGTCAGCACGTCGTCGTCGTCCACGAACAGCACGTCCGGGTCGAGCTTGACCTGCGGGAACCGGCCGCGGAACAGCTCCTCGTAGGCCCAGTGCGTGGTGGCCGGGCGGTCGTCGAGGATGCCGGCGGCGGCGAGCACGAAGGCGCCCGTGCAGATCGACATCACCCGGGCCCGCCCGGTCGCCGCACGCAGCGCGTCCAGGGCCGAGGCGGGCGGGCCGAGCAGCGCGGAGGAGCGCCGGTCGATGCCGGGAACCACCACCGTGTCGGCCCAGTCCAGCAGCTCGAGGCCGTAGTCGGGCTGGACCGTGAAGCCGCCCGCGCTGCGCACCGGTTCGCTGCCCGGCGTGCAGACCCGCACCTGGTACAGCGCGTCGTTCGCGGCGTTCCGGGCCGAGTTGAAGACCTGGCCAGGCACGCCGAGGTCGAACGCCATCACCCGATCCAGCGCCAGCACGGCGACGCGATGCCGAGGGTCCATGGCCTGATTCTTTCACATGTTGTCGTTCCGGCCACTGGCCGGCGCCGGATCCGTGGCCAAGGATTGCCAGGTGACGACAACCACTGGCCCCTCCACGCCCCTTTCCCCGGTGCGGCACCGCATCCACCCCGCGTGGTGGGTGGCCGCGGTCGCGCTGGTCGCCACCGTGGGCGCGGCCGGCTTCCGGGCCACCCCGGGCGTGCTCATCACCCCGTTGCAGGACGAGTTCGGCTGGTCCAGGGCCACGATCTCCGCCGCCGTCTCGGTCAACCTCATCCTGTACGGGCTGACCGCGCCGTTCGCGGCCGCGCTGATGGAGCGGTTCGGCATGCGCCGGGTCATCTCGTCCGCGCTGATCCTCGTCGCCGCGGGCAGCGGGCTGACCGTGTTCATGGAGCAGAGCTGGCAGCTGATCCTGTGCTGGGGCTTCCTGGTCGGGCTCGGCACCGGCTCGATGGCGCTGGCGTTCGTGGCCACGGTGACCAACCGCTGGTTCGTCAAGCACCGCGGCCTGGTCACGGGCATCCTCACGGCGGCCGGCGCGGCCGGGCAGCTCATCTTCCTGCCGCTGCTCGCCGCGCTGGTGAACGCGTACGGCTGGCGGACCGCCGCGCTGACCGTGGCCGGCTCCGCGCTGGTCGTGGTGCCGCTGGTGATCCGGCTGCTGCACAACAGCCCGGCCGACATCGGTCAGTTCGCCTACGGCGCCGTCGAGGCCGCGCCGGTCGATCCGCCGGCCACCACCGGCGCCGCCCGCCGGGCCGTGACCGCGCTCAGGGACGCCTCGAAGACTGGCGCGTTCTGGCTGCTCGCGGGCGGGTTCGCGATCTGCGGCGCGACCACGAACGGGCTGCTCGGCACGCACTTCATCCCGGCCGCCCACGACCACGGCATGCCGGTGACCGCGGCGGCCGGCCTGCTGGCGCTGGTCGGCATCTTCGACATCGTCGGCACGATTCTGTCCGGCTGGCTCACCGACCGGTACGACCCCCGGATCCTGCTCGGCGTCTACTACGGCCTGCGCGGGCTGTCGCTGGTGGCGCTGCCGAACCTGTTCAGCGCCGACCTGCGGCCGAGCATGCTGGTCTTCATCCTGTTCTACGGCCTGGACTGGGTGGCCACCGTGCCGCCCACGATCGCGCTCTGCCGGGAGTGGTTCGGGGCCTCGGCCGCGGTCGTCTTCGGCTGGGTCTTCGCCTCGCACCAGCTCGGTGCCGCGTTCGCCGCCACGGCCGGCGGCGCGGTCCGCGACCAGCTCGGCGACTACGCGGTGGCGTTTTACGTGGCCGGCGGGCTGTCGGTGATCGCTGCCGGGCTCTCGCTGTCGTTGCGCCAGGCCGGGCAGGTGCGGCGCTGGCGGGTCGACCTGCCGGCGTGAGGCCGCCCCCTACGCCGGTTTGGGCGCCCCCTCCTCGGCCATAGTCGAGAAGGGGCCGGGGTTCACGGGGTGAGCGGTATGCGCAGGCTGACGGTGCCGCGCAGGTCGAGCCACGCCTCGGCCGGCCCGCGGACCAACCGCAGCACCACGTCGTCGCAGCCGGGGCAGCGGGCGACCAGGCCCGGCGCGTGCCGGTAGACCCGCAGGGTGGCGACCGGGCCGGCGAGCCCGCACCCGACGCACTGGCCGACCGCGGCGGTCAGGTCCACGGCGAACAGCTCGCCCAGCGGCCCGGCCAGCGCGTTGCCGTCCTCGTACCCGGCGATGTCCTGCTCGGTCATCTCAGCCTCCACTCGGTCCGAACCGCTCGGTCTTGACCCGCCGCGGGTCGTGGCCCAGCGCGACGAGGATGTTCGCGACCGTCTCGACGAAACCGGTCGGGCCGCAGACGAAGCAGCTCGGTTCGAAGTCCGGCGGCCAGCCGCCGTTGTTCACGTCCGCCACACCGATCCGCCGCGCCTTGGTCGGCCAGCCGTCCGGCGCCTCCCGGGTGTACACAAAGGACACATCGAGCCCGCCGACGTGCCGGCGCAGCTCGTCGGCGTAGTACGCGGTCGGCCGGCGCGCGCACCGAGTAGATCAGCCGGAACAGGGCTCGGCTGCCGGCCGCCCGGCGCGCCCGGATCATCGCCATCAGCGGCACGATCCCCGACCCGCCGGCCACCAGCAGCACCGGCGCCAGCTCCTCCGGCCGCCAGACGAACCAGCCGCCGACCGGTCCGCGCAGCTCGACCTGATCACCGACCGCGAAGACCTCGGTCAGGTACGGCGAGACCTCACCGTCCGGCACCCGCTGGATGGTCAGCTCCACCCGGTCACCGGCCGCGGGCGCGGCGATCGAGTAGCTGCGCTGGGCCTGGTAGCCGTCCTCGGCGGTCAGCCGAACATCGACATGTTGACCCGCGAGGTGACCGGGCCAGCCCGGCACGTCCAACACCAGCGTCTGCGCGCTCGCCGTCTCGTGCCGGCGCTCGACCAGCCGCCCGACCCGCCACGCGAGCCGCCGGCGTGCCCGCTGATCGACGGCCGGGCCGCCGGGCGGCTCAGTCACCTTGGTAGCGCTGCTCGCGCCACGGGTCGCCGTACTCGTGGTAGCCGATGGTCTCCCAGAAGCCCAGTTCCTCGTCCAGCAGCAGCTGGATGCCGCGCACCCACTTGGCCGACTTCCACAGGTACAGGTGCGGCACCAGCAGCCGGGCCGGGCCGCCGTGCTCGGGCGTGAGGTCCTCGCCGTCGTACTCGTAGGCGATCCACGCCTGGCCGTCGAGCAGGTCCTCCAGCGGCAGGTTCGTGGTGTAGCCGCCGTAGGAGTGCACCAGCGCGTAGTCGGCGGCGGTCTCCACGTCGGCCAGCAGCGTGTCCAGCGAGACCCCACGCCAGGTGGTGCCCAGCTTCGACCACTTGGTGACGCAGTGCAGGTCGACGGTCGGCGTCTCGGCCGGCAGCGCCAGCAGCTCGGCCCAGTTCCAGCGGTAGCTCTGCCCGACCTCGGTGGTGATCACGAACTCCCACCGGTCCGTCGAGAGCCGCGGCGTCGGGCCGGCGGAGAGCACCGGGAAGTCCTCGGCCAGGTACTGGCCGGGCGGCAACGGCACGGCCGGACGTGGCCGGCCCCGGAAGCCGGGCGTGACGATCCCCACGGGCTGCTCCCCCTGTCGCGACGCCGGCCGCGCGGGCCGGCAGGGCTCACTCGATCACGTCCGGTCCGAGAACGTAAGAGGGACGTCGATGGGGACGTCCCTTAGCCTCCGCACCCGCGCCCGACCTCGAAAGTTGTGGTCGCGTTCAACCTTCCCGGTCCGCACCACGTACTGCCTGCCGGGAGACGTCCCGGCCGAGCCGGAGCCGTCGCTCGCTGACCCGATCCGCTGACCGACCGCCGCCCCCAACGGAAGTAGGACCGACAGCCGTGACGTCGCTACGCTCATCCCGCCGACTCGCCGTGCTGTTGTCCCTGGTCGCCGCCATCGCCGTGGTGACATCCGGCGCACCGGCACCGGCCGCACCGGGCGACGGCACCGCCACCGACCCCGAGGGCGGCTCGGCGACCCTGCTGAAGGCCCTCGAGGACGCCTCGAAGGGCTACTCGGACGCGCGCGCGAGGCTCACCACGTCCCGGAGCCCGCCAGGCCTCGCTGGCCCGGCAGCGGATCGCCACCGAGGCCAAGGTCGCCACGCTGACCAAGGACGTCGACGTGCTCGCGGCCGCGGCCTACCGCAGCGGCAAGGTCACCGCGCTCACCGCGGTCCTGGACAGCAACAACCTGTCCGGCTTCTTCAGCCGGTCGGCGATGATCGACCAGCTCTCGACCACGAACCGCGAGAAGATCACCGCACTGGCCAAGGCCCGCACCGCACTGGACCAGCAGAAACGCCAGGTCGACGCCGAGATCAAGCTGCAGACCACGCAGGAACAGGCGATGGCCCAGCGCAAGTCCGACGCCGAGCGTGCGCTCACGGCCGTCGGCGGCGGCGCGTCGGGCGGCGTCACGGGCGCGGCCTTCCCCGCGGCCAAGTCGGCACCCCGCGGCACGGACGGCTCGTTCGCCTCCCAGGGCTGCACGGTCGACGACCCGACCACCAGCGGCTGCATCACCGGCCGCATGCTCAACGCGTACCAGCAGGCCAGGGCGGCCGGCTTCACCAACTTCACGGCGTGCTCCCGGCCGGCGTCGTTCGGCGAGCACCCGAAGGGCCGTGCGTGCGACTTCGCGGCGGCCAAGACCACGTTCGGCGGGGTCGCGACCGGTGCCGAGAAGACCTACGGCGAGCGGCTGGCCGGCTACTTCGTCGACAACGCCGACCGGCTCGGCGTGCTGTACGTGATCTGGTTCAAGCAGATCTGGCTACCCGGCACCGGCTGGCGCGCGTACGACGGCGGCAACGGCGACCCCGCCTCGGACCACACGAACCACGTCCACCTGTCGGTCCAGTAGCGGGGCCGTCGAGAGGAACGACCGGGCGGCCCGGTTAGCATCCGCGCATGAAACGGGTGCTGATCACGGGCAGCACCGGCGTCATCGGCACCGTCCTGACCGGCGGCCTGCCCTACGCGATCACCGGGCTCGACCTGCCCGACCACGACGTCGCCGACTACCCGGCCCTGGTGGAGCACTGCGCGGGCCAGGACGCGCTGATCCACCTGGCCGGCGAGTTCCAGACCGAGAACTACCGCTCCGGCGAGATCAACCCGCAGAACTTCCGCCTCGACCTGAACGTCCTCCAGGCGGCGCGCGAGGCGGCGGTGCCCCGGGTCGTGCTCGCGAGCTCGGTGCACGCCGACGACTTCCGGCACCATCCGGGGCCGGCGCCGCTCTCGGTCGACAACCCGAACCCGGTGCCGACCAGCCCGTACGGCGCGCACAAGCTCTTCATCGAGGGCCTCGGCCGGCACTACGCCGCGTACCACGGCCTGGAGGTGGTGGCGCTCCGGTTCGGCGGCGTGAACGCCCAGGACACGCCGGGCACCATCGACCCGCTGCTCCACCTCGGCCACGCCGACCTGCTCGCCTGCGTACGCGCGGCCGTCGAGGCGCCGCTCCCGCCGAGCCGCTATGCGGCGCTCTACGCCGTCTCCGATCCCACCGGCCGCCTGCACGACACCGCCAACCCGCTCGGCTGGCGCCCCGCCGGCGTCCGGATCGCCTGACCGTTCACGAACCGGCCGCCATTCTTCCCGCTTTGGGCGACATCTTCTCGGTCATGGCCGGGAAGATGTCGCCCAGATGCCGTGGGTGGCCCGGCCGAGCGACGGCTTGCTCGCAGCCGGCTGAGCGCGGCGTTCAGGCTGGCCCGGGTGAGCAAGGTCAGGCCGCTTTGCCGAGCGCGGTCAGGGTGGCCTGGCGCAGGTCGTCGAGCTTGACGCCACGCTGGGTGATGATCAGGGCCGCCAGCCCGTCGCCCTCCCGGATCAGCCCGAGCAGGAGGTGTTCGGTGCCGATGTACTTGTGCCCGAGCCGCAGTCGCCTCGCGCAGGGACAGCTCCAGCACCTTCTTGGACCGGGGCGTGAACCGGCTGTGGTGCTTGCGGCGGCCGAGCAGCCCGCGCCGGCGCGGCGGTGGCGGCGGCTCCAACGCGTCCGGGCCGAACGACTCCTCGATCCGGGCCAGCACGGCGTCCAGGTCGATCCCGATCGTCCGCAGCGCCGCGGCGTCCTCGTCGCTCAGCAGCCGCGGGGCCGCCGTGACCAGCCGCTCGATGTCCGCGCGCACGCCCGGCGCGTCCAGGCCGGCGTCGATCAGTACCTGGTGCGCGATCCCGCCGTCGGCGGTGAGCATCGCCAGCAGCAGATGCTCGGTGCCGATGTGCGCGTGCTGGAGCGCCTTCGCCTCCGTCCGCGCGTCGTTGACCACCGAGCGCGCTCGGTCGGTGAAACGTTCGAACATCTAGCCCTCCCGTGGGTGTCTGGCCGGCGCGGAGCCGGCGTACTTCTTGTGCACGGCCTGCTTGCTCACCTCGAGCGCGTCGGCGATCTCCTGCCAGGACCAGCCCTGCCGCCTGGCACTCTCCACCTGCAGCGCCTCCAGCGTCTCGGCCAGCCGGCGCAGCGCGAGGGCGGCCCGAAGGCCCACCCGCGCGTCCGGGCTGCTGGCCGCCGCCGCGAGTTCCGTTGCCTCGTCCATGCCGTCAACTTTAGTTGACCAGCCGGCGTTGTCAACCCAAGTTGACGCTCTGGGTGCACACCCCACCCGCCCGCTTTGGGCGACATCTTCGGTGCTATGGCACGGAAGATGTCGCCCAAAGCGGAGGGGTTTGGGGGTCGGCGGGGTTCAGGGAGTCAGGCGCGAGGGTCGGCGGCGGCCGCGGCCTGGCCCTCGGCGAAGTACGCGAGCACGTCGTCCGCGGTCGCCAGCGTGCGCATCGAGCGGGCGGCACCGAACGGGGCGTCCCAGAACGCGCCGGCCCGAAGCTCGTGCGGTCCGACGTAGGCGTACGGCTCGACGTGGTAGCGGTCGCCCGGCGAGATGCCGTAGTTCACCGCGTCCACGGTGATCCCCACGTCGAAGTGCTCCGGCCAGAGCACCGGCTCCTGCTCCGGGGCGAGCAGCCGGAGGGCCGCGTCGCCACGCAGGTAGCAGTCGGCGATCCAGGCCGCCGCGTCCGGATCGGCCTCCAGCACCTCCTCCGGCACCACGCCCGAGCCGTCGCGGTAGATGCCGGGCGGCGCGGCCTCGACGCCGAGCACGCCGGCCAGCGCGGCCGAAGTGGCACCGCCGATCGGCAGCCGCCGGTCCGGGAGCACCAGTTCGGCGCCCTCGACCCGCAGGTCCGGCTCGCGCACGGTCGCGAAGCCGCCGGGCACCACGCGCAGCCGGATCGTCCCGCTGGCCCGGTACTGCGGCCCGGCCAGCACGTTCTCCGCCACCGCGTGCAGGGCCCGACGAGTGCGTTCGATGGCGGCGGTGTCGACCATGCGTTCCTCCGGCTGGATCCCTCCGCGACCCGTCCGCCGCGCTCGGGTCCAGCGAAGCACTGTTCGGGCTCGGGCGCGTGGCGACGGGCCGAAATCAGGCTTGCGACCGGCCACTACGCTCTGCGCCCGACACCGGATACGGACGACAGGGGCAAGGCTTGACACCGCACGACGACGGCACGCCCGATCCGGCCCGCCAGCAGCCTCCCCGGCCACCGCACCACGGGCCGCCGCCTCCGATGCCGCAGCCGCACCCCGGACAGCGCATGCACCCGCAGTACCAGCAGATGCTGGAGCAGCAGGCCGTCCGCCAAGCCTACGAGGCGAAGCTGGCCGCCGGTGTGCCGCAGGCGCGAGCCTGGCGCGAGTTCAAGAAGCAATGGCGCAAGGCCTACCGGCGGCGGCTGGTGAACGAGTTCAGGTACGTGACACCGAACCCCCGGCCGCACAAGCCACCCGGCGAGATCGAGAAGACGTGCGACAGCTGCAACCGGATCGAGAACCGCATCGAGTGCTTGACCTGCGGTTGCTTCGGGACCTCGTGGCTGCTCTGGCTGATGGGCGCCCGCACGGCCACCCTCCCCCGCCAGGTCGGCCAGCCCGACGTTACCGGCCAGGGTCGGGCTCGCCGCGATCCGCGGCTACCAGCGCGGCATCAGCGCCCACACGCCGGCCCGCTGCCACTACACGCCGACGTGTAGCCAGTACGGCGCGCAGGCGGTCCGCCGGTACGGGCTGGCCGGCGGCTCGCGACTGACCGCGGCGCGCATCCACCGCTGCACCTCGACCGTGCCGCACGGCACTGCCGACCCGCTCCCCTGACCGCGAACCCTCGCTTTGGGCGATATTTTCAGTGCTATGACACCGAAAATGTCGCCTAAAGTGGAGGGGGATGGGGAGCTAGGCGCGCATGACGGTGGCGATCGGGATCCGGGCCGCGCGGATCGCCGGGACCAGGCCGCCGAGCACGCCCGCGACCAGGCCGGCGATGATCCCGGCGACTCCGGCCTGCCACGGGAACGTCAGGTCCCGCAGCAGCGGCTCCTGATCGCCGAAGAGCGCGCTGCCGACCTTCAACGCCAGCCGCGCTCACGCCGATCGCCAGCCGCGGCGGTGAACAGCCCGGTCAGCAGCGTCTCGGCGAGCACGATGCCGGCCAGCAGCGACCGTGGCGTGCCGACCGCGCGGCGCAGCGCGAACTCCTCGATCCGCTCGCCGACCGTGGCGAGGCCGACGTTGAGGATGCCGGCCACGCCGATCAGCAGCACCAGGCCGGCCATCGCCGAGGAAGATCCAGCGCATCAGCGCGAGCTGCTCTTCGGCGTCCTTCCGGGCGTTGATCGGCTGGACCTGCGACCTGGTCGGCCGGCACCCCAGCGCCCATCAGCCTGGCCCGCAGCGTCTGCGCCAACCCGGTCGCCGTCGGGGCGAGCAGCACGTCGCATGCCCGGCCGAGTTCGGGCCGGCTGGCCTGGGCGAGCGGCAGCCAGTTGTTCAGCTCGTCCGCGCGGACGTAGGCGGTCGGCATGCTCGTTGCCGTCGTCGACCACGCCGATGATCCGCGGGGTGGGGTTCGCGATCGCGCCGTCGACCCGCATCTCGGCGGGCATCCGGTAGCGCCCGAAGCCCTTGGCCGCCTCCTTGTTGAGCACGAGCCGCGGCGACATCGACGGCGCCGAGCCGAAGTCGAGCCACTGCCCGGTGCCGGGCCGGAACGGCCGGAACTGCCGGACGTCGCCGGTCATGCGCGATCAGCCGCAGCTCGACCGCCTGGCCGGCCGGCGCGGCTCGCGGCGACGGGATCCTCGGTGCAGTTGCCGTGCTCGTCGCAGACATGGCGGCGTACCCGTAGTCGCCGTCCTCGTCGAACGGCGCGCCGCCCGGGTTGACCGGCTTCACGCCGGGCTCGCCGATGATCGCCTGGGCGCTGAGCGTCGCCGACCGCGTCCGGCCGGCCGCGCAGCGTCTCCAGCGCCGACCGCGACCGTCTTCGGCGCCGGACTCGGCACGTACATCTGGAGCGTGCCGTCCTTGCCCTGGGTCAGCTCGAGGTCGGCCAGCATCGCCCGCTCGGCGATCTCCGCGCCGGCCTGGACCACGACCACGGCCAGCACGCCGAGGAACAGGCTGATCATCGACAGGAAGGTGCGCAGCTTGCGGGCCCGGATGCCCTGGCCGCCGATGATCAGCGCCGACCGGAACCGCCCGGAGAGCCCGATCACGCGTACACCCGCGTCGGGGCTGGGGCGAGCCGGCCGTCGGCGAGCTGCAGGACGGTCCCATCTGTCGGCGTGGTCCCGGTCGTGCGTGACCAGGATCAGCCCGCAGCCCCGCTCGGTGGCCGCGAGCAGCGCGTCGATCACGAGGTCGCCGGTCTCGGTGTCCAGCGCGCCGGTCGGCTCGTCGGCCAGCAGCACCTTCGGCTCGCGCACCAGCGCACGGGCGATCGCCACCCGCTGCTGCTCGCCGCCGGAGAGCCGGGGCGGCTTCTGCTTGGCCAGGTGCGCGATGCCGACCTGGTCGAGCGCGGCCAGCACCTTGGCCCTGCGCTTGCGCCGGGTCAGCCAGCCCTGGCCGTTGACCAGCGCCATCGCCACGTTCTGCGCCGCGGTCAGGTGCTTGAGCAGGAAGAACCGCTGGAAGACGAAGCCGAACTCGGCGCTGCGCAGCGCGGCCGCCTTGCGCTCGGGCAGCCGGGTGATGTCCCGGCCGCCCAGCAGGTACTGCCCGCCGTCGGCCCGGTCGAAGAGCCCGATCAGGCTGAGCAGCGTGCTCTTGCCGGAGCCGGACCGGCCGAGGATGGCCACGCTCTCGCCACTGTGGACGGTCAGGTCCACGCCGGCCAGGATCGTGCGCGGCTTGCTCCTGGCCCTTGAGGGTCTTGGTGACGCCGGTGAGCTGGATCAGCGCGGTCATCGCGGGCCCTCGACGTCGCCGGCTTCGTCCCCGGCGGGCTTGCCGGGCGGCAGGTCCGGGCCGGGCACGGCGAGCGTCTCGGTCCCGGTGAGCCCGGACTTGATCTGGATGACCTTGCCGTCGGTGAGGCCGAGCACCACGTCCTTGGTCTGCCGGCGGCGATCCGGCCCGATCACGTCGACCTTGCCCTTGCCCTGCGTCGCCGGCGACCGCCTCGACCGGCAGCGACCAGCGCGTTGGTGGCCTTCTCGGTGACCACCTCGAGCGTGACGCTGGCGCCGTTGATCAGCTTGACGGTGGCCGGCGCGGTGCAGACCAGCCGCAGCCCGGTCGGCTCCGACCCTCGCCCTGCGGCGCCGACTCGTCCGGCGCCGTGCGGCTGCGGGCTGTCCTGATCGGACGGTTTGGCGCTGCCGCTCGGGTCCGGCGCGCGGCGGCTCGGGGATCGTGCCGGCCGGCAGCGCGGCGATCGTGCCGAGCACCGTGCACGGGAACGGCCCCGGCCCGTTCTTGATCTGCGCCTGGACCGATCCGAGCGCGTCGGAGATCCGGTAGGCCTGCGCGCAGTCGATCTCCGCGACGATCCCGTAGCCGACGAGCTTCGCCGAGACGATCGGCATGCCGGCGGTCACCGTGGACCGGTCGTCCACCAGCCGGCCGGCGAACGTGGCGCCGGCGGGCACGCTGACCCGCTTGGCATTGCCGTCCGACCCAGATGTTGGCCACCCTGGTCGGCTTGGTCGGGGTCTTCAGCGGCGGCGTGACGTCCAGGAAGCGGACCTGCCCGCGGACCGGCGCCACCAGCCCGAACACCGGGTTCATGGTCACCTTGCCGGTGAGGCTGAGCCGGTTGGAGAGGTCCTGCCGGGAGGGCTTGACGGTGGTCTGGGTCTCCCCGCGCGGCGCGAGGCCGGGGCCCGACTCCTCGCCCTCGGACCCGCCGCAACCCGCCGCCGCGAGGCCGACCACGGCGAGCATCCCCAGCACGAGCAGACGCCTACGCACCGCTGACCCCAATCTTCACACCGCTCGACGAACCGGCTCACCGCGCCGGAAAATGATGAAGCGTCGAGTACCGGTGGAAACCGCCCCGAGCGCCGAGCCCGAAGATAGGCCGCGACGTCAAGGGCCGGTCCAGGGCACGACCCCGCCGCGGTGGCCGCCCGTCCGGCGGCGCGACGGAGTGCCAGCACGCCCCCCGTTCATAGTGGCGTGCTGGCACTCGTCCGTCCTGGTCAGGGCATTCACCGGGCGGCCGGCGTCGTCGTCGGCCACCCGGCGAAGAACCCGTCAGAGCCGGTAGGTCCAGACGTATGCGGTGTTGCCCGAGCCGGAGTGGTTGAAGGACCGGTAGTTGCCCTCGCCGCACACCTTGTCGTAGTAGAAGGAGCTGTTGATCTGCGTCTTCACCTCGACGCAGTGACCGTCGGCGTTGGTGTCGTAGACCCGGCCGTCGACGTACACGTTGCCGCCCGAGCAGGAGATGGTGTAGCTGGAGCGGCCGCCCGTGACCGAGACGTTCCGGGTCTTCGGGCAGGTGTCGGCCTGGGCGGGGCTGGCCACCCCGAACAGTCCGATCCCCATGACGGCGGTGGCAGCGGCCGAGCCGGCGAGTACCTTGCGCACGTTCATCCATAACCCCTTTGGTTTCGGTGTCCTCAATGGACATCCCCGGTGTGGGGGTCAGGAAGCCGGCGGAGCCATGGTTTCCGCCGGTGACGGGCCTCCCCCTGCCGCCCGTCGACCCCTGTGAAAAGCGTGGCGGCACGGGGTTGACGCCGACCTTGTCTTTTTCTTGACATGCTCGGCGGGCGACCGATGGCCGTCGTTAGGGTGTGCGCCGTGGAGTTCCGCTTGCTGGGACCGTTCGAGGCTCGGACCACCGCCGGCGCCTCGCTTCCCCTGCGCCGGCGGCAGGAACGGTCGGTGCTCGCTGTCCTGTTGCTCGAACCGGGCCGGGTGGTCGGCAGTGACCGGCTGGTCGAGCTGCTCTGGGAGGGCTCGGCACCACAGCGGGCCAAGGCGACCGTGCACAGTCACGTGTCGCGGATCCGGTCCGCGCTGCGGGCCGCCGAGGTGCCCGAGTCGGAGGCACGGCTGGTCAGTCAGGGCAACGGATACCTGCTCGAGATCCCGGCGAACGCCGTCGACGTGCACCGCTTCCAGACGATGCTCGAGCGAGTCCGTGGCACCGACGACTTGGCCGTGCGGGCCGAGTGGCTCCGCACCGCGTTGTCGCTGTGGCGCGGTCCCGCACTGGCCGATGCCGGCACCGAGGAGTTCCGGCTGCGGCTCGGATCCGGCCTCGAGGAGCTGCGGCGGCAGGCGTTGGCCGAGCGGATCGACGCCGACCTCGGGCTCGGCCGGCACGGCTCCCTGGTGCCCGAACTCACCGCGCTCGTCGGCGAGAACCCGTTACGGGAACGGCTGCGCGGGCAGCTGATGCTCGCGCTCTACCGGTCCGGCCGGCGTGCCGACGCGCTGGAGACCTACCGGCTGGGCCACCGGGCCGCGGTCGACGCGCTCGGCCTGCCGCCCGGACCGGAACTACGCCAGCTGGAACAGGCGATCCTCACCGAGGACAGCAGCCTCCTCGCGCCGTCCACACCGCCGGTGGTCCGCCAGCACCCCGCTCCCGCCCCACGGTCCGACGCGGGACCGCCCTCGACCGACACGCTCGCCGACCCCGGACCGCCACCGGTGCTGGCCCAGCTACCGGCCCGGATCGCCACGTTCACCGGCCGGGCCGAGCAGCTGGACCAGCTCGACGCGATCCTGGCCCGATCGGCCGACCAGACCGCCGCCGTGGTCATCTCGGCGATCGCGGGGACGGCTGGCGTGGGGAAGACCGCGTTGGCGGTGTACTGGGCGCACCGCGCGATCGAGCGCTTCCCGGATGGCCAGCTCTACGTGAACCTGCGCGGCTTCGACCCGAGCGGCTCGGTGCTGCCGCCGGCCGACGCGGTCCGCGGCTTCCTGGACGCGCTCGGCGTGCCGCCGCAGCGCATCCCGGCGGGGCTCGAGGCCCAGGCCGCGCTCTACCGCAGCACGCTCACCGGTCGGCGGGTGCTGATCCTGCTGGACAACGCGCGGGACGCCGACCAGGTCCGTCCGCTGCTGCCCGGATCACCGGGGTGCCTGGTGCTGGTGACCAGCCGCAACCAGCTGCCCGGCCTGGTGGTCGGGGCGGGCGCCCACCCGATCACGCTGGACCTCCTGTCGACCACCGAAGCACGCCAACTGCTCACCAGCCGGCTCGGCGCCGCACGGATCCGAGCCGAGCCGCGGGCCGTGGACGACATCATCGTCCGCTGCGCACGGCTGCCGCTGGCGCTGACGATCGTCGCCGCCCGCGCCGCGATGTACCCGCGGTTCAGCCTCGCCGCGCTGGCCGCCGAGCTGCGCGATGCCCGCGGCCGGCTGGACGCGTTCGCGCTCGGGGACGCCGCCACCGACGCACGGTCGGTCTTCTCCTGGTCGCATCGGACCCTGGGCGACGGCGCCGCCCGGCTGTTCCGGCTGCTGGGCGTGCACCCCGGGCCGGACCTGACCGCGCCGGCCGCCGCCAGCCTGGCCGGCGTGCCGATCGGGCAAGCCCGCACGCTGCTCGCCGAACTCACCCGCGCGCACCTGCTCAGCGAGCCCTCCCCTGGCCGGTACGCGTTCCACGACCTGCTCAGGGCGTACGCCGGTGAGCTCGCCGCCGAACGGGAGTCCGAACCGGACCGCCGGGCCGCCGTCCACCGCCTGCTCGACCACTACCTGCACACCGCAGACACCGCGTACCAGCAGGTGGAGCCGCACGGGCAACGGGTCGCCCTGGCCAGCCCGGCCGCCGGCGTCGCCCCCGAACGGCTCACTGGCCACGCCGCGGCGCTGGCCTGGTTCGACGCCGAGCGGGCCGCGCTGCTCGCGAGCGTGCGGCTGGCCGCCGACACGGGGTTCGACACCCACACCTGGCACCTCGCCATGGTCGTCGCGGACTACTTCGACCGGCAGGGGCACTGGCACGACTGGGCGACCGTGCAGAAGCGCCGCCCTGGACGCGGCTCGCCGGCTGAACGACGGGTCCGGCCAGGCCCACACCCACCGCAACCTCGCCAGGGCGTACGCCAGGGTCGGCCGTTTCGAGGACGCCCACGAACACCTGCGGCACGCACTGGCCCTGCACGGCGAGCTCGGCGACCAGATCGGCCAGGGCCGGACCCACCTCAGCGTGGCCGGCGTCTACGAACGGCAGGGCCACAACCGCGAGGCGCTGAGCCACTCGCAGCAAGGGCTGGAACTGGCCGCGGCCGGCCGGCCACCGCGCCGGGCAGGCCAGGGCGCTGAACGCGGTCGGCTGGCGGTATGCCCAGCTCGGCGACCACCGGCAGGCGCTGACCCACTGCGAGGAGGCGCTGGTCGTGCTCGCCGAGCTCGGCGATCGGGACGGCCAGGCCGACACCCTCGACAGCCTCGGCTACATCCACCACCACCTGGGCGACCACCGCAAGGCCTTCGACTGCTACGAGCGGCGCGGGACCTGTTCCGGCTGGCTCGGCGACCGGCACGGCGAGGCCGAGGCGCTGTTCCACCTCGGCGAGGCGCAGGTGGCCGCGGACCAGCGCGACGACGCGCTGCTCACCTGGCAGCACGCGCTGACCATCCTCGACGACGTCGGCCACCCCGATGCCGAACGCGTCCGCACCCGCCTGCACGAACTCACCACCGACGCCCGCACCCCCTGACCCCCGCTCTCCCCGCTTTGGGCGACATCTTCCCGGTTATCGCCGAGAAGATGTCGCCCAAAGCGCCAAGGGAGACGGCGGCGCGACTCGAGGGTCGATTCCGCGAATGCAAATGGTCTAGACAATTACGGTTACTAGTTGCGACCTACTGCTTACTCACCAAATTGCTTAAGCGATGTGAGGCCAGAATTAAGATTGGGGACCCTAAGCCAGGTCGCGTCGGCCGACCCTCGACTGCTAGCGTCGGAATATGGGGCGTAGAGGAATGGAGAGGCCATATCGCGACACCGGCCATCGTAGTCTGGCCGCGGCCTACGAAACGCATGCAGACGGTATATACGACTATTGCTTCTGGCTCACCGGTGATTTGGAAATCGCGGCGGCCTCGACCCACAATTCACTGGTCGCCGCCTACGGGAGCCCCGGCCGGCTGAACGACGTCGCGACGCTGCGGCCGTGGCTCTACGCGGTGGCGCGGAACGAATGCCTACGCGCGGTTTCGGCCCGGGACGTCCGCCGTGGCGGCCGCGCCGCGCGGCGCTCCAGGTCCGCCCGCCGGAGGCCGAGCCGACAGGGTTCCCGAGCAGGCCAGGGCGGGTGATCGCCGGCCTGAACTCCGCCGAGCAGGAGATCGCCGAGCTGTCGCTCCGGCACCGGCTGACCCCGGCCGAGGTCGCCGCGGTCGTCGGGCGGCCCATGCCGATCGTGCGCCGAAAGGTCATGCGGGTCTACACGACTCTCGTCCTGAAATGCGGCGATCGAGTGGCCGAGCGCTTCACCGCTCCGCCGCCGGCGCACATTCCCGAGTCATTGCACACGGAATTGTTGGACTCCGCCGCAATACGTTCCCGAGTGACTTATCACGCGGAGCGTTCCAAGCCATATCGGCGGAACGGCTTTCCGGTGCCGGCCGACCAGGTGCCGTTACGCGTTCGTCCGGTGCCCGCGATCCTCGCCGCCACGATCGTGGCGGGAATGATCCTGGTCGGCGCAATGGGCTACCGCCCGACCACGCAGAGCAGCGATGCGAGCGCGCCGCCGGCCACGCCGTCGCCCACCGCGAGCGGTGCGACCCTGCGCATCGGGCTACCGCCCGTGAAGACCCCGCAGGACGGCGCGGGCGGTGCGCCCGTGACGCCCGTCCGCCGGAGCGCCTCGCCGACGCCCACCCCCGAGGCCACGCCGCCGGCCTCCGCCACGCCCTCCGCAGGCCCCGCCCAGCCAGTGCGTGTCCCACCCCGACCGGAATGTGGCAATATCCCGGCGGGCGGGGCCCCGGACCCGGCCAGTACCCGCCGCAGCCGGGTTGGCCGTGCGCGTACACCGGCCCGGACGGCCAGCAGCGGCGCTGACCCAACCCACGGCATTTGGGCGACATCTTCGGTGCCAGAGCACCGAAGATGTCGCCCGAAGCGGAGCGAGCGGGCCGGCTCAGTAGATGGCGACGCCGTAGACCGACAGCGCCTCGGTGACCGGCTGGAAGAACGTCGTGCCGCCCGAGGAGCAGTTGCCACTGCCGCCGGACGTGAGGCCGAGCGCCGTGTTGCCGGCGACCAGCGAGCCGCCGCTGTCGCCCGGTTCGGCGCAGACCGTCGTCCGGATCAGGCCCGAGACCTGGCCCTGCGGGTAGTTCACGGTCGCGTTGACCGCGGTGACCGTGCCGCCCCGCAGACCGGTGGTGCTGCCGCTGCGCTGGACCGCCTGGCCGACGAACGCGTTACCGGCCGAGGAGATGTCGCGCAGGGTGCCGTTGTACAGGTTGACCGCGCCCGGCCGGGCGATGGTCGAGGTGTACTGGACGATCCCGTAGTCGTTGCCGGGGAAGCTGGTGCCCGTCCGCACGCCGAGCACCTGGCCGCCGGGTCCGGTCCAGGTGGCGCCGATGTTCGTGCAGTGTCCGGCGGTGAGGAAGTAGGCGACGCTGCCGCGGCGCACGTTGAAGCCGAGCGAGCAGCGGGCGCCCCCGGTGTAGATGGCGTCGCCGCCGGTGATCCGGGTGCTGAGCGTGCCGGCCTCGGACTCGATCCGGACCGCGCCGCCCAGCTTCGCGACGACGCGCTCCAGGGTGGCGAGCTTGGCGCCGGTGACCGTGCTGTCGGCCGTGACGAGAACCTGGTTGGTCTTGGGGTCGACCATCCAGGCGGTGCCGACGATCTTGGCCGAGCGCTGTAACTCGTCGGCGGCGCGCCGCAGGTCGGCGCCACTGCGGGCGACCAGCCTGGGCACCGCGCCGGCGGCCCGGACCGAAGCCGCGTCGGCGCTGTCGGTGACCGTGACGACGAGCTTGCCGGCACCGTCACGGTAGGAGCCCGCCGTCCGGCCGCCGAGCCGGTCGGTGAGCGTGCCGGCGAGTTCGCCCGTGGCGACGTCGGCGGGGAGCCGGTCGGGAGCGTCGGCCGGGCGGGCCTGCGCGACGGGCGCCGCGAGCAGCGAGCCCGCGAGCAGGCCGGCCGCGCCGATCAGCGCGACGCGGCGGGGGATGGAGTCGGTGAGTCTCACAACTGCCTCCTGTGGGCGGGCACGTCCGACGTGGGCGCGCCGTGGTCGCTCCACCGGCGAGGCCGGGGAACGGGTTTGAGCCCGACCGAGTTGGTGCGCGCGGTTGGCTCGTGGTGGGCGGAGCCGGAACCTCCTCTCGAAGTGAGAGCGCTCTCAAGGCTGCTCGCCAGACGGGCACCTCGCAACCCCTCCCCGCTTTGGGCGACATTTTCTCGGCTATAGCCGAGAAAATGTCGCCCAAAGCGCAGGGGTTGGCGCGGGGTTGGCGCGGGGGTAGCGCGTGGCGGGCCGGCCGCGGGGTCAGGCGGGGAGGAGCGTCGTCAGGGCCGAGATCTGGGCTGGCGTGACCCGGCAGCAGCCGCCGACCAGGCCGGCCCCGGCGTCGAGCCAGGCGTTCACGGACTGTTCGGAGAGCGTCGGGTCGCCGACCCACCCACGGGCGACCGCGTCCCACTCCTCGCCGCTGTTCGGGTAGGCCACCGCGGGCAGGCCGCTGGCGGCGGTGGCCAGCCCGACGGCCGCGGTGACGTCGCCGGTGCGCAGCAGTTGACGCCGGTCGCCACCAGCCCCGGCACCCCGGCGGCCAGGGCGAACGCCTCCGCGAGGGGTTGGCCGGCGCGAGTCCGTTCACCGTCGACCGTGTACGACAGCCACGCCGGCACACCCAGCCCGTCGAGCGCGGTGAGCAGTGCCTCGCCCTCGATCGCGTCCGGCACGGTCTCCAGCGCCAGCACGTCCGGGCCGGCGTCGGCCAGGATCTCCATCCGCTCCCGGTGGAACTGGACCAGCTCGGCGACCGTGAGGCCGTAGCCGCCGCGGTACTCCGAGCCGTCGGCGAGCATCGCGCCGTACGGCCCGACCGACGCGGCGATCCACAGTGGCCGATCGACGCCCTGGTCACGGGCCCGCTCGCGGGCCTGCTCGGCCAGCTCGACGCTGCGTCGCAGCAGCTCGGCCGTGCCGGCCCGATCGATCCCCCGGCGGGCGAACCCCGCGGCGGTGGCCTGGTAGCTCGCCGTCGTGATGACGCTGGCGCCGGCGAGCAGGAACGCCAGGTGCGCCTCGATGATCGCCTCGGGGTCGTCCTGCAGCAACCGGGCCGACCACAGCTCGTCGGTCAGATCGTGGCCGGCGGCCGCGAGCTGGGTGGACAGGCCACCGTCGAGGAGCACCGGGCCGGCGCGCAGCGCGTCGGCGAACGTCGAATCCACGGGCATACTCATGGCCGCAGCATAGGCATCAGGACCTCATCCACCACGCGGATCGGGTAGTCCTCGGTGACGTCGCCGCTGGAGACCTTGGCGCGGTACATCATCATCGCCGGGCCGACGTCGGCCAGCAGTTCGACGTCGGCGCCGGCCCGCACTTCGCCGCGTTCCATCCCGCGGCGGAGCACCTCGATCATGACCTCCCGGCCGGGCTCCAGCACCTTCTGGTGGACGAGCTCGTGGAACCTCTTGGCGTACTCGTGCTCGATCTCGTCCATGATCGCCCGGAGGGCGCAGCCGGCCGGGGAGGCCATCACGATCCGCATCCGGTCCAGCAGGCCGACGCAGGTCGTCGCGGAGCGTGCCGCGATCCGGCGGGGTGCTCGCCACGTCCGGCAGCGAGTCCTCGAGCGCCGCCATCACCAGGTCTTCCTTGGACGGCCAGCGGCGGTAGAGCGCGGCCTTGCCGGTCTGCGCGCAGGCGGCCACGCCCTCCATCGTCATCCGCTTCCAGCCGACGGAACTGAGCTGTTCCAGCGCCGCGTCGAAGATCGCGCGGCGCAGCACCTCGCCCCGCCGCCGCAGCGACGCGTGGGCAAGTGCGTGCGCCTCGTCTGGCTCACGGCGCAGGACCATCTGTTCGGCTCTCCCTTTTCGTCCTAGTGAACGCTTGCGTTCCCTAAGGGTAGGTCACTACTGTCGGAAAAAGTGAACGCAGCCGTTCACTATGCCATCGTATTGGGGGACTCGTGCCTAGCTCCGAAACTGCCGCCGCCGAAACATCGGGCGCGGCTTCGGGCGACCACCGGAAGAGAAACATCGCTCTCGCGGTCATCGCCCTCACCCAACTGATGGTCGTGCTGGACGCGACCATCGTGAACATCGCGCTGCCGCACATCCAGACGGCGCTCGACTTCTCGACCACCGGACTGTCCTGGGTGCTGAACGCGTACACCCTGACCTTCGGCGGTCTGCTGCTGCTCGGCGGGCGCGCGGGAGACCTGCTCGGGCGGCGGCGGGTGCTCATCGCGGGCATCCTGCTCTTCATCCTCGCCTCGCTCCTCGGCGGCTTCGCACAGGAGCCCTGGCAGTTGCTGGCCGCTCGCGTGCTGCAGGGCGTCGGTGGCGCGATCGCCTCGCCGACCGCGCTCGCGCTGGTCACCAGTACCTTCCCCGAAGGGCCGGAACGTAACCGCGCGTTCGGCGTCTTCGCCGGCGTCTCCGCTGGTGGCGCGGCCATCGGCCTGCTCGCCGGCGGCGTGCTGACCGAGTGGCTGGACTGGCGGTGGGTGTTCTTCGTGAACGTGCCGATCGGCCTGCTCATCGTCTTCCTGGCGCCGCGCTTCATCAACGAGTCCGAGCGGCAGACCGGCCGGTTCGACATCGCCGGCGCGCTGACCTCGACCGGCGGTATGGCCTCGCTGGTCTACGGCTTCATCCGGGCGGCCGACGCCGGCTGGCGCGACTCCTGGACGCTGGCGTCGTTCGCGGCCGCCGTGATCCTGCTCGCCCTGTTCGTGGTGATCGAGAACCGCAGCCCGGAGCCGATCACGCCGCTGAAGATGTTCCTCGATCGCAACCGCTCGGGCTCGTACGTGATCATGCTGAGCCTCGCCGCGGCCATGTTCGGCATGTTCTTCTTCATCACGCTGTTCGTGCAGAACGTGCTGGGTTACAGCCCGATCGAGTCCGGCTTCGCGTTCCTCCCCGTGAGCATCGCGATCTTCATCACGGCCGGCATCTCCACCAAGTTCCTGCCCCGGTTCGGCCCCAAGCCGTTCCTGCTGGTCGGCGCGCTGCTGACCGGATCGGGCATGGCGTGGCTGACCCTGATCGACACCGAGACGACGTACCTCGGCGGGATCCTGCTGCCGATGCTGCTGTTCGGCTTCGGCATGGGCTTCAACTTCGTCACGCTGACGCTCACGGCCGTCTCCGGCGTTCCGCAAGGAGGACTCGGGCGCCGCGTCCGGCCTGCTCAACGCCACCCAGCAGGTGGGCGGCTCGCTCGGCCTGTCGATCCTGGTCACGGTGTTCGGCACCGCCAGCCGGGACGAGGCCAAGAAGCAGATCCCGGACTTCATGGCGCACGCCACGCAGGCGCAGCAGGCCATCTTCGCCAAGACCGGCCAGCTCGCCCCGCCGTGGGGTCACGAGGTGCTGTCGACCGGCATCTCCACGGCGTTCATCGCCGCGGTCGCGCTGGTCGCGGTGGCCGGTCTGGTGGCCGTGTTCGTCATCAAGGTCACCGCGTCGGACATGCACGCCCTGCGCGGTACCGGCGAGGACTCGGCGGACAAGGTGATCATCCACTGAGGTAACCGTTTGCCGCTTTGGGCGACATCTTCCCGGTCACAGCCGCGAAGATGTCGCCCAAAGCGCGTAACGGGCCGGTCGCTTGCACCTCTGGTGTTCCATCGACCGGGGCGGTGATCGCCGTCACGTGTCGGGGACAGGGTGGGGTATCTGTGCGAATCGAATCTGGACTGAAGCGGGTCTTGGCCGTGGCCGGGGTGGTCGTCTCGGTCGGGGCGCTGATGTCGGTGCCGGCGGAGGCCGCGACCGGCTACAACCGGTGCCCGACCAACCGGATGTGCGTGTTCACCGGCGTCAACGGCACCGGCACGATCGGGATCTTCGCCAGCGGCGACGCCGACCTGAGCGACTCGTCCGGTCCGCAGGGGCTGAACAACAACATCGAGAGCGCGTGGAACCGTCGCGGCCTCTACCTGGGCCTGTACGAGGACACGGTCTACACGGGCAACCGCAAGGAGTACATCGAGGCCGGCGCCCGCCGCAATCTGAGCTGGCCCAACATCACCAGCTCCCTCCGCGAGACCAGCTAGCCGCAGCCACCTTTACCGCTTTGGGCGACATTTTCTCGGCTATAGCCGAGAAAATGTCGCCCAAAGCGCGTGTGGGGCGCGCGCGGGTGGCCGGCGGCGAGGCGGCCGGCCGCCGGGGCGGGCGGTTACTTGAGGCCGGCGCCGCGGAGTTCGAGCGCCATCAGGGCGTCGATCGTGGCCGGGTCGCCGCGCCGCCAGCCGCCGGCCGGGTCGTCGCCGATCGCCCTGAGCTTCCGCAGCGGGCGCGACGTCAGGGCCCGCAGCGCGAGCAGGTCGCGGCCGGCGGGGTCGGCGCGCAGCCGGGCCGCGGCCGATGCCCGCCGCATCCACCACGCGCGCGGCGGCAGCCACACCATCAGCACGCCCAGCACGGTCACGATCGCGACCACTCCGATCAGCACGGTGCCGGCGTCGTGCACGAGGTCCTGGTAGTTCTGGCCGGCGTTGCTCAGCGCCTCGGCGGCATCACCGCCCTTCTCGAACGGTGCGGCCAGCGTCTTGCCCACCCCGGGCGCCTTCCGCGCGGTCTCGCCGGCATCGGAGAACCGGTCGCCGAGGTCCACGCCGGTGCGCTCGAGCTTGCGCCCCGGTTCGGCGAGTTGGTCCGCGCGCTCCCGCAGCCAGCGGGCCAGCCAGATCCCGACCGCGACCCAGCCGAGCATCAGACCGTCGGCGATGAGCTGGCGGAGGCGGACGGCCGGGCGTTCGGCGTAGATCTTCATCCGTCAGATCATGCTGAATCCCCGCCACCCCCGCACGACAACCACCGCACCGATTGTTGCGGTTCCATTCCGCCCGCCACGGGCGGAATTGAACCGCAGCCAGGGTTGCCGCACACGGGCTTGAAGGGACAACGCACGTCCGGGCGCGCCGTTACGGCCTTCCGCCGTTACGCCCGGTTTCGGACCGATAGGTGGAGCCGGTTGGCACCGAATGATCGATATGAGCGGGGCGCGCCCGGAGCGCCCGGTGCGCCACGATTTCACCCATGGAGCAGATCACCCACCGAGCGTTCCGCACCGGTCCCCGCATTCCCGCCCAGCGCGTACCCCAGCCCCCGGCGCTCCCCGCCACCGGCCAGCTCACCGGCACCGACGTCAGCCGCGCGATCGTGTTCGACGTCCGTGAGGCGCGCCGCCTCGCCGACCTGCTCAAGCGCGTGATCGACGGCACCGACGACTGACCCTCCCGCTACGACGGCGGGTCGAGGCCGGCGTCGTGCGGGCGAGGACTCAGCTGGAGTTCGGCCCAGACGACCTTGCCACCCTCGATGAAACGGGTGCCCCACCCGTCCGCGAGCGCCTCGACGATCGGCAGGCCGCGGCGCCCGGCGTCGAACGGACCGGCCTGGGACGGATCGGGCAGGTGAGTGTCCCGGTCGGTCACCTCCAGCAACACCGCGGCCGGACTCCGGTGCAGCCCGACCTCGAACGGCGAGGCGGTGTGCTGGATCGCGTTCGCGGTGAGCTCACCGACGATGGCCGCAGCCCGGTTGGCCTTCTCGCCCAGGTGCCACTCATCCATGGTCTGGAGCGTGAACGCACGCGCGGCGGCGGCCGAGGCCGGCCGCGGCGGGAACGACCGGACGGCATTGTCCGGGTCGTCGTCGGACCGCGCCTGGGCGATCACGACCGTCGTCCCGTGATCGGCGTTACCGCAGTGCACCGCGCTGACCAGAACATCACACACCTGCCCTAGCGACGGCCGTCCACGGGTTGCCAGTCGGGCCGCACCGATTTGGGTGACCAGCAACTCTTCCAGGATCCGACCGGCCAGGCAGGCCATCACCGCGTGCAGGCACAGCACCAGTGAGGAGCCGAGCGGGAACGGGATCGAAACCGAGGTGTCCGCCCTGGCACCCGCGCCGAGCGGCGGGCCGAACACGGTGGAGACCAGCGCGGTGGAGCCCCGCGGCGACACGATGGCGGGCGGCCATCGGCCGGCGTTGGCCACCGCGAGCGATCGGGCGTCCCGGTCGTGGACGGCGTGCGCGGCGGTCACCTCGGCTCCGATCGGCGCCGAGCGAAGGGTGCCGTCCAGCGACGCGAGCGCCTGCGTGGGCGGCAGATCGCGCTCGGCACAGTCGCGGCCGGCGGTGCGCAGCAGGTCGGTGACCTCCCGTGCCTGCGGGCCGGCCGCTTCGACCACCCCGGCCGAGAGCACCACTCGCCCGCCGGACAGCGGGATCACCTCGACCCAGCTCGACCGGACCGCGGCGGGGTCCGCCGGGTTCGGCCGGGCCACCACGTACAGATCGGGCACCTGGTCGCCGCGATCGGCGGCCAGCGGCCCCTGACCCGCGGCGGGCCGCGGCTCGTGGGGTCGCTGGTCGGTCACGATCGCGGCGTCTCAGCGAACCGGCAACGACAGGGCGACCACTGCGATGTCGTCCGGCGAGGGTTGGTCGAGCTCGGCCAGCAACCGGCGCACGGTGGCCACCACGGTCTCCGCCGTGCTGCTGCCGGATTCGGCCAGTGCCTGGCGCAATCCGGCCTGCCCGAGCCGATCGGCGCCACGCCGCGCGTCGGTCACCCCGTCGGTGTAGAAGACCAGCACGTCACCGGCGTCGAGCCGGATCTTCGTCTCGTGGTACTCGTGATCGACCATCCAGCCGAGGATCGGGCCGGGCGCGTCCACCGATTCGACGTAGCCGGGCTTCACGATGAGCGCCGGCGGGTGGCCGCCGTTGGTCAGGGTCAGATCGAGGTGGTCCTCGCTCTGGGCCACGAACGCCAGCACCGCGGTCGAGTGCCGCGGCTCCTCCAGGTCACGCTGGTCCAGCTCGACCGCCGCGCTCACCTCGGCGAGGACCTGGCCGGGCGACTCGGACCGGAGCGCGGCACCGCGGAGGGTGTACCGGACCAGCGCGGTCAAGGCGGCCGCCTCGGCGCCCTTCCCGGAGACGTCGCCGACGGTGACCGCCCAGCTCCCGTCCGGCCGGGAGAACACGTCGTAGAAGTCGCCGGTGACCTCGTCGCTGGAGCCGACCTGGTGGAACGCCGCCAGTTCGATGCCGGGGATGACGGGCAGCTCGGGCGGGAGCAGGGTGCGCTGGAGGGTACGGGCGATCCGGCTCATCCGGGCGTTCTCCCGCAGCGCGGCAGCCGCCTGTTCCCGCTCGCGGTTCACCGTCTGCAGCGCGGAGAGCCGCAGTTCCAGCTCGTCCAGGACCAGCGCGGCGAGCTTCTGGAGGGTGGCCACCTCGTCGGCGGACGTCTCCCTGGGCACCATGTCGATCACGTTGAGGATGCCGAGCCGGAAGCCGTCGTGGGTGATGATCGGCGCGCCCAGGTAGAACCGGACGCCGAGTTCACCGCGGACGAGTTCGTTGCTGAGCGTGCGCGGATCCTCCAGCGCGTTGCAGACGAGCCAGGGGTCATCGTGCAGGATCGCCGCCGAGCAGAGCCCCAGCGGCCGCGGCACCGCTTCGACCTCCAGGCCGTGCCGCGCCTTGAACCACACGCGATCCTCGTCGACGAACGTGATCGTCGAGATCGGCACCCCGAAGAACTTGGCCGCCAACTCGGCGATCCGATCGAACGCCCCTTCGGGCGGCGAATCGAGGATGTCGTACCGACGAAGGGCCGCCAATCTTCCCGCCTCTTCCGCCGGAAGCGGCTGAGCCAGTTGGGCGGACGCGTTCCAATATACGTCGCCTTGTGCGTCGTTTCCCATTTCCACTCCCGAACATGTCGGTTAAGGCTCGTGAATCCTACGTCCACCTGGCAGTCTGTTGACCATGGATCTGTCAATATCCGCGCGCCGGGTAAATGGGGACGACACGTGCGCTGTCGTCACGGTCGCCGGCGAAATTGACATCGCGACCTACCGGGAATTGCGCTCCACCCTCGATGACCTGCACGGTAGCGGTCTTCGCCGGATCGTGCTGGAGCTGAGCGCCGTGGGTTACTGCGATTCCACCGGGATCGGCGTACTCGCCAGCTTCGCCAAACGTCTCCTGGACAAGGGTGGCAGCCTCCGCCTGGCCGGTGTGCGCCCCGCGGTGGCCGAAATCTTCGACATCGCCGGCCTGACCGCGGTCGTTCCCGCGTTCACGACGGTCGAGGCTGCACTGTCGGCCCGACCTGGTGCCGCTTCGTCCCGATAACGCCTATCGGTGCACGGTCAGTGAGATGAATGGTCAACTATCTCGGCATTACCCGGATCACCTGGGCACACAGCGACTGGCATTCCGGCACACTGATCACCGTGCGTGAATTGTCGGTCCAGAATGCCGAAAACGTGCACCGAGTGACCAAAATGGGGTAGGCCGGCGCCGCAGCGCACATCCGGTTGAATTCCTACTCCGTTTACCGTACTAAGTCGACCCCAAGGCGAGCGGACCAGCGTACCGACGGCGCAGGAATGGGAATCGCCGTAATTCAGGCGAGCGTTGACACATTGCGGCGGTGGTCGATGTGTGGCGCGCGCCGGGAGAGCTTCCGACCACAGTGGACGGCGCCGACCCCCGCCGCTTTGGGCGACATCTTCACGGCCATGACCGTGAAGATGTCGCCCAAGGCGCATTGGGGCACGTGTGACCTGGATCACAGCGAACCTCGCCGGCCGGACGCAACCCGCCTTGGGGTCGCACGTCTCTCGTTGTGAAGGCGACTTCACCCCCCGCCCGACGGCACGGCAGCCAGCCGAAGCCCACGGCCCACTCGACGTCCACACGATTCACGGGAGCCATCACGTGTCTTCGCAACACTCACCCCGCAAGCGGCCCAGCGCGCGCACCATCGTGCTCGGTTCCGTCGCGGCCCTCGCGCTGGTCCCGTTCGGCGCGTACACCGCCAACGCCAGCCTGAAGAGCGACAAGTCCACGCCGACACCGGCGCCGTCCCCGACCAGGGCGCCGGCCCCCACGCCGAGCACTTCGCCGGCTTATCCCGCCCCGACCGCGTCGCCGGTGCCCGCGCCGTGCCCGTCGCCTGGCCGGCCGGGTCCGTCCACCCCGCCTGCGCCGAGGCCGTCGACGACCCCGGTGCGGCCGACCGCCTCGCCGGCCCGACCCGCTCCGACCGCGTCGACCGTGCCCCGGCCGACCGTGTCGCCGGCGCGACCGACCCCGGCCGTCACGCCGCCGCGGCCGAGCACCTCGCCGGCCCACCCCGTCCCGACCGCCTCGCCCGTGCCCTGCTCGACGCCGGCCTACCCCGTCCCGACCGCCTCGCCGGTGCCGCGGCCGTCGACGACCCCGGTGCGGCCGAGCACCACGCCGGCCCGACCGACCGCGTCGCCGGTGCCGCGGCCGACCGCGTCGCCGGCGCGACCGACCCCCGCCGTCACGCCGGCCCGACCGACCGCCTCGCCGGCGCGCTGAGCACGAGACCCGACCGGCGGGGCCGGCGGCCGGCGCGTTGAGCGCTGACGCGATCGGCTCCGTACCTTCCCGCAGGTAGCCGCGGACGGGGCGGCGGACTCGTGCCCGCCGCCCCGTCCCGGCTGGGGTCTGGGTTCACGCCGGATTGCCGGCACGGCCTACCGTCGACCGTGCGCCCGCGGTTCGGCGGGGCCACCGGTTGGAAGGATGGCTCGTTGTCGAGCGTGGCTGCGCTGATCGTCTGGCCCTGGACGGGCTGGTTCTCCCGGCGATCGCGGGCCAGCGGGGTCTCGACCGAGCACTGGCGGTCCGACGCCGCGCCGCTGCGGGCCGCCGGCGACGACGAACAACGACCGACCTTCACCGACCTCTACCACTCCCGCCGGCTCGACCTGGTTCGGCTGGCGATCTTCCTGGTCGACGACCTACACACCGCCGAGGACGTGGTCCAGGACGCGTTCGCCGCGGTCTACCGCCGGCACGGCGCCGACCTGAGCGATCTCGACAGCGCCGGCGCGTACCTGCACACGGCGGTGGTCAACGCGGCGCGCTCGGTGCTCCGGCGCCGGCAGACCGCCCGCGCGTACGTCCCGCCGGAGCCCGGGTACGGACCGCCGGCCGAGGAACACGTCCTCCTCGCCGAGGAGCACCGCCAGGTCCTCGACGCGCTGCAGCGGCTCACCGCCCGCCAGCGCGAGGTGCTGGTGCTTCGCTACTGGTCCGACCTGAGTGAGCTGCAGATCGCGGAGGCGCTGGGCCTGTCCCGGGGCACCGTCAAGTCCACCGCCAGCCGGGCCCTGGATGCCCTGGAGAAGATGTTGGAGGGGCGGCGATGAACGACGAGCTTCACCGCGCTGGCTCCGACCGGCCGGTGGAACGGCGACTCCGGGCGGCGCTGGCGGCGCGCGCCGAACAGATCACCGCCCACGACCTGCGCCCGGCCGCGCCCCCGAGCGGACCGATCCGGCACATCCACCGCACCCGCCGGCTCGCCCTGCTGATGGCCGGCCTGGCCGCCGCCGCCGCGGTCTGTCTGCTCTTCCTGCTGCCCGGTGGCCCGTTCCGCCCGGAGCCCACTCCGCCGGCCCAGACGCCGACCGTCACGCCGACGCCGTCGCCGTCGCCGTCGCTCACGCCGGCCCCCAGCACGACCGGAAGCCCGCCGGGCGCCTCGCCCACCCCGTCGAGCAGCCCCAACCGCCCGAGCAACGGCCCGGTCCCGACGCCGACCGCGGTTCCCTCGATATCGACCGGCCCCGGCGCCTCCGGACCCGCGGTACCCCGGCCGACCGCCAGCCCACGCGACAACCCGAGCCCCAGCAGCACGCCCTTCCCGACCGGCCCGCCGGTCCGACCGTCGCCCGTCGCGTCCACCACGCCGTGATCCGCCGGGCGATCAGGAGCGCTGGAAGGCGACCAGTTCGAAGACGCGGACCGAGTCGGGGCGGCGCGCGCCGCAGGTGAGCAGCGCCGGCCGGGACACCGCGGCCCGGACGGTCACCGCGATCGGCTCGCCCCGCCAGCCGAACCCGACCCGCCAGGTGCGGTCGCCGACCACCTCCACCCGCTGCGGTGCGAGCGCCGCGATGCCGCGCTCACCGAGCGCCTCCCTCGCGTAGTGCTCGGCCGCCTGCACCTCCGGGCGGAGGGACGACCGTCCACGCAGGAGCCCGGGCACCACCTCCCCGGCCTCGTAGGCCGCCGCGATCTCCAGCACGTCCACCGGCATCGCGCCGCCGTAGTAGAGGCCGTGCGGCAGCAGCACCAGGTTCGGCGCGAACCGGTCGCCGCCGACGTGCGAGCACTCCCAGGTGGTGTCCGGCTGCGCCACGCTCAGCACCGCGGCCGCCGGTCGGCCCCAGATCGCGCAGCAGGCGTCGTGCCGGCCGTGCGCGCAGACCAGATAGATCGGCTCGGACGACGGTTCGCCGACCGGCCCCAGCGGTAGCTCGAGCAGCTCCCGCTCGTCCCGGTACGTCCCCCACCAGGCGCCTTCCCGGCCGGGCCGGGCGTCCACATAGGCCCAACGTCGCACCGGCCCGGGATGGCGCCGCGACGGACGGCCGCCCGGCCGGCGGATCAGCTGGGCGCGCACGCCCGCCGCGACCGCCCGGACCGCCGCGGCGCCCAGCGCCCGGCTGGTCTCGAACGCGGCGGGTGCCCACGGCCCCGGATGCTCGATCAGCAGCCAGCGCGGGGCCGGCGGCGCGGTCGCGAAGAGCTGGTCACTGCGCAGCCGGGCGGCCACGGCACAACGTGCCGCCGGGCCGAGCTGCGCGGCGGGCCGGCCTGCGGGAGCGGCGCCGGGCGGCGCGTCGGCGGCGGGAACTCGGCTCGGACCGCGTTCCCCGCCGGCCGAGCTGAGCGCCCGGCTGAGCAGCGGCCGCGGGGCCGAGCGCGGCTGCCGGTTCCGCGCTGCCTGCCCCGCCGCGGTCGGCGTTCACCCGGACGCGGGCACGACGACGGCCTCGCGGAGCAGCCGCCGGACCAGCACCAGCCGCTCGTCCGGGTCCAGACCGGGCAGCTCGGCGACCGCCACCGGGTCGCCGCCGAGCAGCGCCTTGAGCGCGGGCTCGGTGCTCGACGGGAGGGTCAGCCGCCGGCCGGCGAGTTCGAGGATCAGCTGACCGGACGCCGGCCGGAGAGTGGCCGCGAGATGCGCCCGCCTCCGGACGACCGTCGACTGGTCGATCCGGCGCAGCGCGGCCGCCTGGGCCAGCGGCGCCGAGCGGCTCCGGCCGGCTCTGCGGCCACACCCGGTTCCGGACCCGTTCGGCGATCGCGTCGGAGTCGGCGGTCGGGCAGCCAGGCCCGGAGCGCGTCGATCACGGCGGTGAGGTGCGGCGCGAGCTGGACCGGGTCGCCGACGTCGAGGCCGAGCGGCAGCGAGGCGCGCAGCACCGGGTCGGCCGCCGCGGCGGCGGCGAGCGCCTCGACCAGGTGGTGGCCGGTCACGGGCTGCACCCCGACCGTCAGGTGGCAGGACACGTCGCCGAGCGCCTCGGCCGCGTGCAGCCAGCCACGGGGCAGGTACAGGGCGTCGCCCGGCCGGAGCACGGTGTCGATGGCCGGCTCGGCACGGGCCGCCTCCGCCACCGCATCCGGCGCGCCCGGACCACGGCTGGTCCCGGAGCGGGCGCTCCAGCACCGGCGGGTGGATCACCCAGCGCTTCTCCCCCGCGACCTGCAGCACGAACACGTCGTGCACGTCGTAGTGGGCCGCGAAGCCACGGTTCTCCGGCGGCGTGACGTAGGCGTTCACCTGCACCGGGTGGCCCAGCTCGCCCTGGAGTTCCTGCCCGAACGCGATCAGCGGCGGCCAGGTCCGGTGCAGCCCCTGCAGCACCAGCGTGGCGCCGTCGACGAACAGGTCCAGGACCCGGTCGTCGGCCACCTGGTCGGCGATCTCGGCGCCCGCACCGCCGGAGCGGGTGAAGCGGGCCGGGTCGACCACGGCGCCGTCCTTCGCGATCCGCAGGAACGGCGTCCGGAGGCCGCGGCGAGAGATCAGCTCGTCGACGTCGTCCAGGGTCAGCAGGTCGGCGAAGTCGCCGGGTAGCGCCGCCGCGGCGGACAGCAGGGGTCGCTCGGCCCAGTGCGCGTCGGCGAAGACGGCCGGCTCCACGGCGACACAGCGCCGCAGCGCCGGGCGGCGGGGATCACCGGCCGCCCGGCTCGTGCTGTCAGCCACCGCGCACTCCGGCCGGACACTGTCCGGCGCGCGGCTCGGTCACAGCTGGCTGGCACCGCTGTCGGCGCCGCCATCCGCCCCGCCGTCCGCGCCACCGTCGGCACCGCCATCCCCCGCGCCACCGTCGGCCCCGCCGTCGGCACCGCCGTCACTCGCGCCGCCGTCCGCGCCCCCATCGGCACCGCCGTCCTCCACGCCCGGGACACCTTCGGCACCCGCGTCCGCCGGTCCCTCTGTCCCGTCCAGGCTGGAGCCGACGATGTCGTCGTCGTTGAGCGCCATGAAATCCTCCTGGTTGCTGTCCTGAGCGCCGGCAGACCGGCCCTCAGCCGAACAGTTGCGACCCCTGTCTGCCCCGTTGAGCAGGCGTCTAACCTGGACATCGGCGATTCTCCGCGACAATTCTCCGGCCGCCACCGCAGCTGCGGGCCCGGCCAGCCGGCCGGTCGACACGCGCCGGGCACCGCGCGGGCCAGTCGACGCTGGCCGGGCACGCTGCCGGGCACACGGCTCAGCCGGCCCGCCAGCTCGCCGGGCTCAGGCGATCGGGCCGGACGCCGCCAGCGTGACCAGGCGCCATTCGCTGCCGGTCCACTCGATCAGCGCCCGGGTGACCACGAAGCTCGCGCCAGCCAGGCTGTCCCGTGCGTCGCCGTCGGCGCCGAGCGAGGAGCGGGGACTGCGGTCGAAGACCACGTCGAGCGTGAGCTGGTCGCCGGTGGTCAGGCCGGTCGGCACGACCGACCGCACGGTGTAGGTGCCGCCGCGCAGCGAGCCGCCGTCGGCATAGTTGTCCCGGATCGAGACCAGCGCCCGCTGGCACTCCACGCACTTCCGGTCGCTGACCTGCTCCAGGCCGGTGACCACGCCGGTCCGGACCGCGTAGTTCAGCGCCGCGAACCAGTACCGCACGAACGCGCCGCCGCCCTCCGGCGTGCCGGCACGGGCGGCCGCGTCCAGGGTCGGGGCCGCCGACGAGCTGCGGTCGAGGCCGGTCCGCGCGGCGCCCGGCGTCCGGTCGTCCGACGCGGTGCCGGAGCCGCTCGGACCGGTCGAAGGTGCGCACCAGCAACAGCCCACCGACCACCAACGCCAGCACGGTCACGACCGCCATCGCCGTCAGGACGAGCCGGCGCGATCCGGCTCTCCTGGCCGCGTGACTCCCGCCGGCCGTGGCCGACATGATTTCCGGCCGTCGCTGCATGACTTCCAGTGGTCGCGTGCCCGCCGGTATTCGTGGCACCGCTGGTCACCGCACGGCCGCCGGTGTTCGTGACACCGCCGGCCACCGCGCGGCCGCCGGCTGATGGGCTCGGCCACCGGTTCCGCCGCCAGCTGCGGCGTGCCCGCCAACTGAGGCGCCGCGCCCGCCGGTCGCTGCCGCGTGGCGCGCGGTGGCGGCGCGTGCGGCCGGCGGCGCGTGCGCCGGCTCCGCGTGCGTCGGGACGCCGGCTGCGGGGCTCCGGGCGCAGGCGGTTGGCCCGGGCGGTGTCGCGGCGGTCGGGCGGTGCCGCGTGCGCCGGTGGAGGACGCCGGCCGGTACGGCGGGGGCCGCGGTGCGCCGGGGTGCCGGGCGGTGCCGGACGCGCTGACGCGGGCGGTGGGCCGCGGCGGACGGCCGAGGTGGCGCTGGCGACGGTCCGCCGTCCAGGTCATCGTCGGGAGCGATCAGGCGCTGGGCCCGCGGATCGACCGTGCGCAGCCGGGCCGGGCGCGGCGTCTCCGAGAGCTGTTTGCGGAGCTCGTTCAGGTCGGCGGCGATCGCCGACGCCCACGGTCGGTCCGCCGGATCGGGCTGCAACGCCCGCCCGAGCACGTACCGGAGGCCGGAGGGCAGGTCGAGTGGCCAGACCGGCTCCTCCTCGGCGTGCCGGCGAAGCACCTCCGCTGGCGATCCGCCCTCGTACGGGAGGCGACCGGTGAGCATCTCGTAGAGCACGATGCCGAGCGCGTAGACGTCGGTCGCGGCCACCCGCCGTCGGGTGTGGCTCAGCTCCGGCGCGGCATAGGCCGAGCTGGCCAATTCGTCCGCGTCGATGCCCGACGGCCGGAGCAGCCGCACGGTGCCCAGGTCGGCCAGCCTCGCCGCGGGCTGGCCCGCCGTCACCAGCACGGTCTCGGCGGTGACCGCGGCGTGCGCCAGGCCCGCGTCGTGGATGGCCGCGAGCGCGGCAGCGAGGTCGGCGGCCATCCCCGCCGCTACGCCCGGTCGCGATCGGGCCGCCGGCGGTCAGCCGCCGCCGCAGGTCCGACCCGGCCGCGAACTCGGTGACCAGGGTCAGCTCGTCCCCGTCGGACCACCAGGTCACGCAGGCCGACGAGCGCGGGGTGGCGCACCGACAGCCAGCGACGGCCACTGCTCGACGATGCCCTCGACGAGCCACGGCGCCGCCTCCGGCCCGATCTTCGCCATCCGCACGGCGACTTGCTCGCCGGTGGCCACCATCCGCCCACGCCGGACCACCCCGACGGCGTCCCGAGTGAGCAGCTCGCCCAACTCGTAGCGCCCGTCAAGGCCCGAAGTCTGCGCGCTGTCCAGCTACCTCTCCCCGATGGTCATCACGATGTTCGTCACCGTACGTCAGTAATTTGCCTGCTGCGCATCATTGCGCAAGGCTGCCAGCAGGCCGTCGCCGGCACCGCCAAGGCGCAGGTCGAGAATCACGGCTGCGCATCGTCTAGGTTCATGGCGGACGGTGCATATGTCCAGCATGCTGGCTTGTGATTAAGATGCACAGGCCTTGCAGGCGCCCAAATGTGAACACATCGCGGGTTCAAACGGCGCGGAGTCCGGCAGACGAAATCGGTCGCGGTTTCCACCAGCCGTGCACGTTCAGTGACATTCGGTCATCCAGATCAGTCGGTCAGAGCTCGGGGGAGAATCCATGACGGACGGAAGCCCCTTAGGCGAACACAGCGTGCGGCGACGCCGACACGCAACGTGACAACGGCGGTAGTCGGCAGGGCCGCGCGATCGGCCTGGTCGTGCTGGGTCTGATCTCCGTGCTGGTGCTCGTCTCGCTCGGCGCCGCCGGCTACCTCTGGGTCAACCGGACCGATGCGGTCTGCTGCCGGCGACCCGGTCACCACGACCGTGGCCGCCTCGCCGGACCAGTCCGCGGTGATGAGCGAGCTGGCCAACCGCTGGAACACCGATGCCGAGCCGGTCGACGACCGCTGCGTCCGGGTCGCCGTCCAGGGCGTGGAGCCGAGCAAGGTGGCGGCCTCGCTCGGCCCGGCGTGGGACGAGAGCCGCGACGGCCCCCGACCGGACGTCTGGGCGCCGGACTCGATCGCGTGGACGTTCGTCGCGGCGGCCCGCCCTGACGCCAAGTCGATGCTGCCCGCCCAGCCGCCGAGCGTCGCGTCGTCGGCGGTCGCCCTGGCGCTTCCCCGGCCGATGGCCGAGGCGATGGGCTGGCCGAAGCGCGAGATCCGGATGCCCGAGTTGCTCGGCGCGATGGCCACGGGCAAGACCTGGGCCAACTTCGGCCACCCGGAATGGGGCGCGATCAAGTTCGGCATGACCGACCCGACCAAGTCGGCGGCGGCGCTCAACGTGCTGCTGGCGATCATGGACCGGGACGGCGACCGCAAGCTGAGCAACGCGGAGCTCGGCGCGAGCGTGGCCTTCACCGGCGCGGTGACCAACTTCGCCGCCACCTCCGACGAGCTGTACGACGCGGCCAGCCTGGCCACGTCGCCGGAGCAGGCGTTGAAGTCCGCGGTGATCTTCCCGACCGACGAGTTCGGCCTGGCCTCGTACCGGCCGACCGGCTCGGCGGTCGACTTCGTGCCGATCTATCTGGGCGACAAGGCGACGTTCGCCGACCATCCGTACGCCGTCCTCGACGCGCCCTGGGTGGACGACGTCAAGGCGACCACCGCGGCCAGATTCGGGGACTACCTGCTCAGCGCGGAGGGCCAGCGCGCGTACGGCGCGGCCGGTTTCCGGAACGCGGCGGGCAGCGCCGCGGCGGCGCCGCTGCTCGACCCGAGGCGCGGCTTCGCGGCCACCTTGAAGGACAAGGCCAGCGTCCCGGACGCCCAGACCGTGAACCAGATCATCGCCCAGTGGAGCCTGCTGCAGCGGCCGATCAACGCGCTGATCGTGCTGGACACGTCCGGCTCCATGGCCGAACGCATCCCGGCCCTGAACGCGACCCGGCTCCAGCTCTTGCAGCGGGCCGCGACCAAGGGGATCGGCCTGCTCAACAACGTGAGCAGCATGAGCCTGTGGCAGTTCTCCTCGAAGCTCACGCCCACCACCGACTACCGGGAGCTGGTGCCGCTCGGGCCCGCCACCGGGCGGGTCGGCGCGGTCACCCGCCGGGAGGCGCTCGTCGCGGCGATCGCAGGGCTCCAGGCCAAGGGCGGCACCGGGCTGTACGACACCACCGCGGCCGCGTACGTCCAGATGCAGAAGGCCTGGCAGCCCAGCGCGGTCAACCTGATCATGGTGATCACCGACGGCAAGAACGAGGACGACGCGGGCCTGAGCCAGGCTCAACTGCTGGCCAAGCTCAAGAGCGTCACCCGGTCGGACCGGCCGACACCGATCCTCGGTATCGCGGTCGGGCCGGAGGCGGACGCGGTCGCCATGCAGCGCATCTCGGAAGCCACCGGTGGGCGGACGTTCGCGGCCAAAAGCGACAATCAGGTGATCGAGCAGATCGTGCTCGCGTTCGCGGGCCGACTCAGATGATTCAGTACCCCAGTGGTCTACGCCTCTGCTGTCTCCGGGCCTGGTGACGGTGCACGCGGCCGCTCCAGAACGCTCTTTCGCGGTACGCGGGACGCGGTTTTCGGACCCACTTTGTTAATAATCAAGAAAAAGTGCGAACGGAATTTCTCCCAGATTTAACTGGTATTCGACTTGCGTCGACATTCCTCCTGTTGACGGCATGGGTACCGAGCCCCCACCTTGTCGCTGCGGCCGCTCCTCTCGCTCAGCTGACACGGCATACCCGCCGTCTGTCCCCCAGGAGAACCATGCCCACATCGCGTCGAACCAGAAGACTGCTGATCGCCGCCGGCGCACTCCTCGCGTTGGTGCTGACGACGGCCGGCATCAGCCCGGTGCTCGCCGGCGAGGCCGCACCCAGACCCGCCGCCGACAAGGCCCTCGCGCCGGCCACGTTCACCCACCCTGGCGTGCTGGTCAGCCGCGGTCAGCTCGACTTCGTCCGCGGCAAGGTGCAGGCCGGCGCGCAGCCCTGGACCAGCGCCTACAACCAGATGATGTCCAACGGCTTGATGTCCCAGTCCCGCGCTCCCAAACCCCGCGCGGTGGTCGAGTGCGGCTCGTGCTCCAAGCCCAACTACGGCTGCACCGACGAGCGCCAGGACGCGCTGGCCGCCTACAGCAACGCGCTGGCCTGGTACATCACCCGGGACGCCAAGTACGCGAACAAGGCGATCCAGCTGATGGACGCGTGGTCGGCCGTACTCAGGGACCACACGAACAGCAACGCGCCGCTGCAGAGCGCCTGGTCGGCCTCGGCCTGGCCGCGGGCCGCCGAGATCATCCGCTACACCTACACCGGCTGGTCGGCCGCGAACATCGCGCGCTTCGGGACCATGCTCCGCAACGTGTACCTGCCGAAGGTCATCAACGGCTCGTTCAGCAACGGCAACTGGGAACTGTCCATGATGGAGGCGGCGATCGGCATCGCGGTCTTCCTGGAGGACCGGTCCGCCTACGACCGGGCGGTCGCCAAGTTCCGCACCCGGGTCAAGGCGTTCATCTACCTGACCAGCGACGGCGCCTACCCGCTGGCGGCGCCCGGCAGCGGCCACAACACCCGGGCCAAGATCGTCAGCTACTGGCAGGGGCAGAACACGTTCGTGGACGGCATCTCGCAGGAGACCTGCCGCGACTTCGTGCACACCGGCTACGGCCTGGCCGCGATCTCCGCATTCGCCGAGACCACCCGAATCCAGGGTCAGGACATCTACCCCGAGATCCAGGACCGGCTGCGGACGGCGCTCGGCTTCCACGCCAGGTACGAGCTCGGCGAGGCCGCTCCGTCCTGGCTGTGCGGCGGAACGGTCAAGCGGGGCATCGGCCCGGCGACCGAGGTCGGCTACAACCACCTGAACACCCGGCTCGGCATCACGATGGCCAACACCCAACGGCTCGTCGAGTCGCGACGCCCCGCCGGCACCAACATCCTGTTCATCGCCTGGCCCACGCTCACCCACGCCGCGAACCCGGCCTGACCCGGCTACTCGCGGGCGCCCGCCTAGCTTCTCGGGAGGGCGCCCGCGGACCGTCGGTAATCGCGTTGACCGCCCGGCCGGCGCGATGGAACCATCGACGCACACCAGCGACCGGGAAGTGGGTGACGGCAGTGGCGATCATGCGGCAGGAACGGCACGGCCGGCTCACGACGTAGCTTCCCGCACTCGTCACGAGCCGCCTCCCGGAACATCGGTCCAGGCGGCTCTTCCATGTCCATCGGCCCGATCGACTCGCCAGCCCCCCAACGCCACGGGGCCGCTACCGGCGAACCGGTCGGGCCTGCCAGGGGACGCCGAGTGCGTCGGCCGCCCACTGTCCATGGCGGACAGTGTCGCGCCCGCCTCGGCGTCGCGGATGAGCGACGCAGCGCCAGGTCCCTGCGGCCATCCGCCCGACCCTCGCGGCTCCGGTTCATCCCCGGAGCCGCGAGGGCTCCCTCTTCCCCTTGTGGCTTCGGCCGCCGACCGCGCCGGCCACCCCTTCGCGCTTTGGGCGACATTTTCTCGGTTATAGCCGAGAAAATGTCGCCCGAAGATGTACGGGCCCAAAGCGCGGGTTACGGGCTAGCCGGCGAGCTGCTCGCCGAGGCCGGTGCGCAGATAGCGCAGCCGCCGACCGACCCGCTCGCCGACCACCAGGCCGGCGTCCCGGAGCGTGGTCAGGTGATGGGACGCGGTCGCGGGCGCGAGCCGGAGCGCGGTCGCCACCTCGCCGGTGCTGCACGGCACGGCCAGCAGGGTCAGCACCGCGGCCCGGGTGGGGCCGAGCAGCGCGGCCAGCGCCGCCGAGGGTTCGAGGTGTTCGGGCTGGTCCCAGAGCCGGCCGTAGCCACGCGGCGGGTACCACAGGGCCCGGCCGTCCGGCGCCTCGGTCATCGTGTGGACCAGCGGCCCGGCGAACCCGGCCGGCAACAGCGCCAGCGCGTGCCCGTCCAGGCTCCAGTCCCGGCTCTTGGTGTGCGTGATCCGCAGCGCCGAGCCGTCCCAGTCCAGCTTCGGGTGCAGGCCGGCGAGCAGCGCGCGCGGCCCGTGTTCGGCCGCCGTCCTGGCCCGGTACGCGAGCTCGCCCTCGACCGCGGCGCGCAGCCGGGGCCAGGCCGGGGCGACCGCCAGCTCGAAGTACCGGCGGACCTCCCGGACCAGCTCGGCCAGCGCGCCGGCCGGGTCGGTGCTGAAGCGCGCGACCTCCGGCGGCGGCCGGATGACCGGCCCAGGCGGCGTCGACCTCCCGTGCGACCTGATCGAGCGGGGTCGCGGCCACCACCCGCAGCTCGTCGGCCAGGCTGGGCCGCGCGGCGACCGGCACCGGGGTGAGGAAGTCCGGCACGTGGCCGGTCGGGCAGGTGACCACGCCGAGGAAGGTCTCCAGCCGCGCGCCGGCGAGCAGCGGCAGCACCCGGGCCCGCCAGGACGCGTACATCCAGAGGTCCGCCCGCTGCCGCAGCGCGAAGGCGCTGGTCACGACCTCGACCATCGGCGAGTGCGCGAACCTCAGCCCGGCCAGGTCGGCCGGCGCGAACTCGATCCGGAGCATCCTCGTATTCGAGCACAGTCGAACGGCTACCGGCCAACGCGGCCCGGCCTCGTACCGTCCTGGCCATGGAATACACCTACCTCGGCCGGACCGGCCTGACCGTCAGCCGGCTCTGCCTCGGCACGATGAACTTCGGCTGGCAGATCGACGAGGCCGCCAGCCACGCCATCCTGGACCGGGCGCTCGACTCCGGCGTGAACTTCGTCGACACCGCGAACATGTATGGCCGGGAGGACGGCGACGGCCTGAGCGAGCGGTTCATCGGCAGCTGGTTCGGCAAGAGCGGCCTGCGGGACCAGGTCGTGCTGGCCACGAAGGTCTACGCGCCGATGAGCGACTGGCCGAACGACGGCGGGCTCTCCGCGCGGCACATCGTCGCCTCGTGCGAGGCCTCGCTCCGCCGGCTGGGGACCGACTGGATCGACCTCTTCCAGATGCACCACGTGCAGCGGCACACGCCGTGGGAGGAGATCTGGCAGGCGATGGAGATGCTGGTCACCCAGGGCAAGGTCCGGTACGTCGGGTCCTCCAACTTCGCCGGCTGGCACCTGGCCAGCGCGCAGGCCAGCGCCGACCGGCGGAACTTCCTCGGCCTGGTCTCCGAACAGTGCAAGTACAACCTGCTCACCCGGCACGTCGAGCTGGAGGTGCTGCCGGCGGCCGCCAGCCTCGGGATCGGCGTCCTGCCGTACTCGCCGCTGCACTTCGGCGCGCTGTCCGGCGCGATCCGCAAGCAGCGCGAGGGCACCCCCGGGCGGAGCGTCCTGCACGCCCCGGACCGGGTCGAGCCGCACCGGGCCGCGCTGGAGCAGTACGAGGAGCTCTGCGCCGAGCTCGGTCAGGAACCGACCACGGTGGCGCTCGCCTGGCTGCTGGCCCAGCCGGCCGTGACCGCCCCGATCATCGGCCCGCGCAGCGTCGACCAGCTGGGCCTGCCGCTGGCCGCGCTCACCGTCGAGCTGTCCGACGACGTGCTGAAGCGGCTGGACGAGCTCTTCCCGCCGATCGGCAAGGGCGGCCCCGGCCCGGAGGCGTGGGCCTGGTAGCCGGTCCGCGGGCCGCGGGTGCGCGCCGGCACGTCGGGTGCGCTGTGTACGCCGGTGCGCGGTGAATCCGGAAGTCTGGGGCAAAGTGCTCGAACGCTGAGCACTTTGTTTGCCAGACTCGGGCCATGCGCGCTGACCGGCTGGTGGCCACCCTGCTGCTGATGCAGTCCCGCGGTCGGGTGACCGCCGCCGAGCTGGCCGCCGAGCTGGAGGTGTCGGTGGCGACCGCCCGCCGCGACCTCGAGGCGCTCTCGGCGGCCGGCATCCCGGTGTACCCGCAACCGGGTCGGGGCGGCGGCTGGTCGCTGCTCGGGGGCGCCCGCACCGACCTCACCGGGCTCACGGCCACCGAGGCCCAGGCGCTGTTCCTGCTGGTCGGCCCGGCGGCGGCCGTGGTCCCGGAGGCCAAGTCGGCGCTCCGCAAGCTCGTGCGCGCCCTGCCCGACACGTTCCGGGTCGATGCCCAGGCCGCGGCCAGCGCCGTCGTGATCGACGCCGCGCGCTGGGGCGAGCACGGCGCCGAGCCGCCCGACCTGGTCAAGCTGCTGCAGGCCGCGGTCGTGCAGCGCCGGAAGGTGCGGCTGAGCTACCCGAGCCGGGGCAGCCAGCGCACCGAGCGGCTCGTCGACCCGCTGGGCCTGGTCGACAAGGACGGCCTCTGGTACTTCCTGGCCGGCACCGAGAGCGGGCAGCGCACGTTCCGGGTCGACCGGATCGCCGACGCCGAGGCGACCGACCTGCCCGCCGAGCGGCCCGCCGACTTCGAGCTGTCCACGGCGTGGGGCCGGGTGGTCGACGAGGTGGAGCAGCGCCGCTCGCTCGTCTCCGCCACGGTGCTCATCGAGGCCCGCTACCTGCCCGGCCTCCGGGTCCAGTTCGGCCGGCACTACGAGGAGGAGGCCACCCTCGACGACGGGCGGGTGCGGGTCCGGGTCGCCGCGCCGATGGCCACGATGATCGCCGAGCACCTCGCCGGCTGGGGCAACCTCGTCGAGCTGATCGACTCGGAGCCGGTCCGGGCCCACCTCGCCCGGATCGGAGCCGAGCTGGTGGCCCGCTACCCGAGGTGATCCCGCCAGCGGGCGCGGCGCCGGGCTCGCGGTTACGGTCGGAGCGTGTTCGACGGTTTCGAGGAGTTCGACCTCGCCACCACGGCGACCACGATCCACGGGCGCCGGGGCGGCGCGGGCCCGCCGGTCCTGCTGCTGCACGGCATCCCGGAGACGCACCTGATGTGGCACCGGGTGGCGCCGCGGCTGGCCGAGCGATTCACCGTGGTCGCCACCGATCTGCGCGGCTACGGCAACAGCGGCACGCCGCCGAGCACCCCGGACCACGCGCCGTACAGCATGCGCGAACTCGCCCGTGACCAGGTCGAGGTCATGGCCGCGCTGGGCTTCGACCGGTTCGCCGTGGTGGGGCACGACCGCGGGGCCCGCTGCGGGTACCGACTGGCGCTGGACCACCCGGCGGCCGTGCGCCGGCTCGCGGTGCTCGACATCGTGCCGACCGGCGACGCGTTCCGTCGCGCGGACCGGGAGTTCAGCCTGGGCTACTGGGTCTGGTCGTTCCTCGCCGCGCCGGAGCCGGTGCCGGAGCGGCTGATCGCCGAGGCCCCGGACGTGCTGGTCGACCACATGCTCGACAGCTGGTCGGACCGGCCGGACGCCTTCCCCGCCGACCTCCGCGCGCACTACCTCGCGCAGTTCAGGGACCCCGCGACCGTGCACGCCATCTGCGAGGAGTACCGCGCGGCCGCCACCCTCGATTACCAGCACGACGAGGCCGACCGCGGCAAGCGGCGGATCGAGTGCCCGGTGCTGGCGCTCTGGGCGGACGGCGGCGCCGTCGCCGACTGGTACCGGCCGCTGGAGCTCTGGCGGGACTGGGCCGACGACGTGCGCGGCGGCCCGGTCACGTCCGGGCACTTCCTGCCCGAGGAGGCACCTGACGAGACGGCCCGCCAGCTCCTCGAATTCCTTGCCTAGCACCGAATGCCGGCCTGCGCGGACCGCCCGGCGCGCGCGGCGGCCAACCGGTCCGATCCTTCAGCCAAAAGGGTGGACTCGGTGGTCCGGGCAGGCGCGGAAGTCTACGTTGGGATCCACGAAGCGCGCCGACCGATGAAGGACGTAGCCGTGACAGACAATCTGTCCGCCCCTGACCGCTCGGAAGAGCGGGAGCCTGCGAACCTCGACACCAGCACGCCCCACACCGCCCGGGTCTGGAACTACTGGCTGGGCGGCAAGGACAACTTCGCCGCCGACCGCGAGACCGGCGACATGGTCGAGAAGATGATCCCCGGCATCGTCGACTCCGCGCGGGCCAACCGGGCGTTCCTCGGCCGGGCGGTCCGCCACCTCGTCGGCGACCAGGGAATCCGGCAGTTCCTCGACGTCGGCACGGGTGTGCCGACCGAGAACAACACCCACGAGGTGGCCCAGTCCATCGCGCCGGAGTGCCGGATCGTCTACGTGGACAACGACCCGATCGTGCTGGTGCACGCCAGGGCGCTGCTGGTCGGCACGCCCGAGGGCGTCACCGACTACATCGACGCCGATGCCCGCGACCCGGAGAAGATCCTGGCCGCCGCCGCCAAGACCCTCGATTTCGACCAGCCCGTGGCGATCATGATGCTGGGCATCCTGAACCACATCGTCGACGACACCGAGGCGCTCGCCGTGGTGAACCGGCTGCTCGACGCCGTGCCGTCCGGCAGCTACCTGGTGGTGGGCCACCCGACCGCGGAGGTCCACGGCGAGGCGATGAAGGAGTCCATGCGGCTGTGGAACGAGCGCGGCGGCACCCCGATCGTGGCGCGGGACCGGAAGGAACTGGCCCGCTTCTTCGAGAACCTGGAGCTGCTCGAGCCCGGCGTGGTCTCCTGCTCGCGCTGGCGGCCGGAGAACACCGACGGTGACGAGCCCGCCGAGGTGTCCGAGTTCTGCGCGGTCGGCCGCAAGCCCTGACCCAGCAACCCACTCCCTTTGGGCGACATCTTCTCGGCTATGACCGCGAAGATGTCGCCCAAAGCGTGAGATGTGCGCGATCCCCGGCCGGCGCTTGATAGAAAGGAGTGACGCTGGGCGGCCGGAAAGGGCCTGGTCGGGAGGGATACCCAGCGCGATCGGGACAACGGGGGAACTGTGGTGCGACTGAAGACTGGCCTGGCTGCGGCCGGGTTGCTGGCAAGTGTGGCCGTGCTGGTGCCGGCGCCGGCACAGGCCGCGACCGGCTACGACCGGTGCCCCGCCAACCGGCTGTGCGTGTTCAGCGGCGTCAACGGCTCCGGCGTCGTCGGGTACTTCGCCACCGGTGACGGCAACCTGGCCGACGCCAGCGGACCGCGCGGGCTGAACAACAACATCGAGAGCGTCTGGAATCGGCGCGCCGAGGTCTGGTGCCTGTGGAACGACGCGGGCTACCAGGGCGATTTCGGGATCGCCTACGGGGGAAGCAAGGGCAACATCCCCGCCGGATCCCGCAACCTCACGAGTTCCCTGCGCGGCTGCTGAGGCTGACGTCGGGGCCGCGACCCACTCGCTTTGGGCGACGTCTTCACGGCTATGACCGGGAAGATGTCGCCCAAAGCGCGAGGTGGACGGGGCTACGGGGCCGGCGGCGTGCGGTTGCGGTCGCTGTTGCGGAGCCAGAGCAGACCGAGGAACGGCAGCACCAGCGGGATGAACAGGTAACCGCGCCCGTACCAGGACCACACGGTCTCGTCCGGGAAGGCGTCGGCGTCGACCACGCTCAGCGTGCCGACGATCAGCACCCCGGCCGCCTCGATGCCGCACGCGGCCAGGGCGACCCGGCGGGACAGCCGGCCGCTGCGGGCCAGCGCGATCGTGGCCAGCACGTAGAGGGCGGCGGCGACAGCGGAGAGCAGGTACGCCAGCGGGGCCTCGTCGAAGCGGGTGGCGATCTGCACGCCGGCCCGGGAGGTCGCGGCCAGGGCGAACACCCCGTACACCGCGACCAGTACCCGGCCGAGCCCGCCGGCGAGCGGCTCCTTCGCCTCGGTCACGGCGTCGTCCGGCGCGGGCGGCGGACCAGCGGTTTCAGGCACCGGTGCCGGCCCACAGCTGGTCGATGCGCAGGGTCATCCCGAGCACGGCGAACGCCGCCACCGACAGGACCAGTCCGCTGGCCCGGGTCCGCTCGAGCAGCGCCCAGGTCACGCCGGCCGGGATCAGCAGCACGACGCCCGCCAGGTAACCGATCAGGGTGGGCAGCTCCTCGACCTGCTTGCCGTCGATCAGCTTGACCACCGCGATCACGACGTGCGCCACGATCAGCAGCTCGAGCACCCCGAGGGCGGCGAACTGCGCCCGGCCCGGCGGCGTGCCCCGGGAGGTGGTGAGGATGCCCCAGCCGGTCAACAGCAGCCCACCCGCCACGACGACAGTGGACAGTGCGCTGATCACCGGTGGTCTCCCGTTCGAGCGAGGATGGCGCCGCTCCCCACGCGTCGGGCGCGCGGAGGACGGTCGCCGGCCCGCGACACGGCGCGAACCGGCGACCACGAGATTAACTACCGTGAGGTGCGCCGCCGTCGCCGCCCTTGCCTGGGCCAGTCACGAGCAGACGAGGTCCCGGGTCGGTGGCACGCCGGTGCGCAGATAGGCATCGACCGCGCCGTCCACACACGGGTCGCCCCGGTACAGGTAGACGCCATGGGTGCGGGCGCCGGCCAGGGTGATCAGGCGGGAGCCGGTCAGCGCACGGTGCATCGCGAGCGCGCCGGGGTAGGTGGCGTTGATGTCGCCGTCGGCGTTCACCACCAGCGCCGGCACGCCGTTGTGCACCCGGACCGGCCGATCCGGGCCGACCGGCCAGAACGCGCACGGGCTGATGTCGCGGTCCAGCGGCCCGAACAGCGGCGCGGCGGCGCGGTGCGCCTCGATGTCACGCCAGTACCAGCGCGGGTCACGCGGCACCACGGAGTCCGCGCAGAGGATCGCGGCCTGGGCGCTCTGCGCGGGCGACCGGGCACCGGTGAGCAGGCCGGTCAGGGCCGCGTCCAGCTCCGGGGTCGGCGTGGCGGCGTTGCCCGTGGCGGCCAGGGCGAGAACCTGGAGCGTGGCCGCGAGCTCGCCGTTGCTGGCCTCGTCGTCGTCGCTGAGCGGATCTGGCGCTGAATCAGGGCGACGTTATCGGTGACCTCGACCAGCGGACTGGAGAAAACCGCGACCCAGTTCGGCAGGCCGGCGTTTTCGATCGGTATCGCCGATTCGCCGACTCGCTCGCCGGAGATCGACTCGACCCCCGAGGCGACGCGCCCGGCCGCGAGCGCGGCCGCCGCCGGAGCGTAGGATCCGAGGACGGCAGTGGGCTCCGCTACCGAGTCGGTGATCACGAAGCTGGGCCGCGCCTCCTCTCCGGATCCTTCGACGGCGAGCAGCGTGACGCGGGAGTCGGTCTGCTGGGAGATCTTGGCGCACGAGCTCAGTAGCCTCAGCCTGCGGCGCCCCGCGGAGCAGCGCCCGCTCCAGCGCCGGCGCCTGCTCAGCGACTCTGCTCCTCCAGGCGCGGAAGCTTCTCCGCGGTGAGGCTGGACTCGAGCTGCGGGACGACATAGAGGTAGACGAACCCGACCGCCGCGGCGGTGATCGCAAAGATCAGCAAGACGAGCCGGTTGCGGAGGCTGTTCATTGGACGGAGTCCATTGATCGGGCCCTAGGCCTCATCCCGAAACCGGTAGCCCACACCCCGCACCGTGAACAGATACTCGGGATTGCGGGGGTCGCTCTCGATCTTCTCCCGCAGGTGCCGGATGTGGACGTCGACGGTCCGCGGGTCGCGATAGTCGGCGTCACCCCAGACGTTCTCGAGCAGGGTCTCGCGGCTCTGGACCCGTCCCGGCGCCGCCGCGAGCGCGGCGAGGATCTCGAACTCGACGTAGGTGAGACGGATCTGGTTCCCCGCGGATGCTTGGTCGAGCGCCGCTCAAGGAATCGATTTCCAGGTCGCCGGCGGGTGATCGGCTCGTCGGGAACGTCGGAGGCCGGCCATCTTGCCGCGACGCAGCGCCGCCTTCACCCTGCTGCGGAACTCGCGCACGGAGAACGGTTTGGTGATGTAGTCGTCCGCCCCCATCTCGAGCCCGACGACCTTGTCGATTTCGTCACCCTTTGCGGTCAACATGATGATCGGCACCTGGCTGCGGGTCCGCAACCGGCGGCATACCTCGATCCCGTCGAGCTTGGGGAGCATGATGTCGAGGACGACCAGATCAAAGCGATGCTCTGCGAAGCGATCGAGCGCCTCCTGACCATCGGTGGCCGTGACCACTTCGTAGCCTTCCTTGCGCAAGGGATAGGTCAGCGAGCGTTTGCACCGCCTGCTCGTCGTCGACGAGCAGAATTTTCGCTCCTCCTGAACTCATTCCTAGAGGGTAGAAGGCCAGATGATCAACCTCCGCATCTATCGAGCCAGCCTGGTGCTGATTCCGATCGCCATAGCGGCGGCGATGTTCTCGCTGCAATCGGTTCCCGCGGGGCGAACCACGACCACGGCGCCTGACGCCTTCGACGGCTCGCGCGCGGCCGCGGTGGCTCGTCAGCTGGCCAAGACGGCGCCGGATCCCAGGCCAGGGAGTGAGGCTGACGCCAAGCTCGCCCGCCAGGTCGGCCAGCAATTCGGCCGAGATCGAGGGCGTCGAGGTCACCGAGCAGACATTCAAGGAAGCGGAGTTCAAGGGCGATGAGGTCGAGGTCAAAAACGTGATCTGCGTCCTCCCGGGGGAGGGGTCCGAGGACCAGATCGTCCTGATGGCGGGGCGGGATGCGGCGCTGCGGGCCCGGGGTGGCCAGCGCCTCGGCTTCTACCGCGGCGCTGCTGGAGATCGCGGCGAGCTTTGGTGGGTCGAGCGCACTCGAAGACCCTTGTCTTCGTCTCCACCGACGCGACCTGGCTCGGTGCGGAAGGAGCGCGGCGTTTTGCCGGCGGCTACGACGACATCGACCGGGTTCAGAACCTGATCGTCCTCAGCCAGCCGGCCGCGCGTGCGCCCGCGCCAGCCGTTGCTGATCCGTGGTCTACGGGACCCCAGTCGACTTCGATCGAGCTAGCCAAGACCGCGGCGGCAGGCGATGCGAGGAACGGAGACCGGGAGAGCGCCGGTCGACGAGAACGCCTTCTCCGAGCTCTTCCGGCTCGCGATCCCGTCGGGCCTGGGTGAGCAGGCCCCGCTGATCGAGGACGGC
>CAVVAL010000041.1:0-59350 GCA_963746095.1 uncultured Actinomycetota bacterium
TGGTACGAGCTCCAGGTACAGCCCGGCGAGGAAGACGGCGTGGTAGTCGGCCCGGCGACCCCGGAGCAGGTAGCCGCGGTCACGGTCCCGACCCTGCTCGAGCGCGGTGATCGCGGCGTCGAGGTCGCCCTCGCGCAGCGCCAACCGGGCCCGGCCCTGGAAGTACGCGGCGACCGCGAGCGACTCGAAACCGGCCCGCTCGGCGTTGATCCGCATCCGTTCCAGCATCGCGGCGTGCTCGGCCGGCGAGGTGGGAGGCACGTCCTGGACCAGGTTGTTCAACGCGCGGGCGGCAAGTACCCACTCGCCGAGCTTCTCCGCCTCGTCGACCAGCCCGGCCAGCAGTGCCCGGCCGTCGTCGTTGGTGGCCCGGCGGTCGGTGAGCGCCGAACCCTTCTCCACCAGCGCGGCGAGCCGGACCGGGGCAGGTCGAACTCCTCGGCGAGCGCCAGCGCCCGGTCGGCCCAGTCCAACGCCGCGTCGACCTGGTCCCGCAGCATGCGTCGACTGGGCCACCGCGGTCATCGCCCGGGCCTGGTCCGCGCCGGGCGGCAGCTGGGCGATGAGCTGCTCGACCTCGTGGGTGAGCGCCTCCATCTCGGCGATCTCGTCGGTCTCCCAGGCCAGCCGGATCATCAGGTACAGCGCGTCGGCACGCTCGGTCGTCGTGCCCGCCCGGTCGCGCCAGCGTCGGGCGTACCCGACGGCGTCGTCGAGCAGGCCGGCCAGCCAGGCGGCCCGGGCCGCGCGCCGCGAGCAGCTCGGCGTCCTCGCCGGCCTCGTCCAGCGCCCATCTCGGCGAGCTGCAGCGCCTGGTACGCCGAGCCGATGGACAGGTAGAGCGCGGCGCCCCGGCGGGCGGCGTCGACCATGTCGTCGTACCGGCCCGCGGCCCGGGCGTGGTGGGCGACCATCGCCGGATCGGAACCGCCGGCCGCGAGCAGCGCGTCCAGGGCGGCCTCGTGCAGCCGGCGCCGCTGCCGACCGAGCAGCTGGCCGGAGATCGCCTCGCGGACCAGGGCGTGCCGGAAGCTGAACTCGTCCTCGCCGGATCTCCACCAGGACGCCGCGGGTGACCAGGTCGCGCAGGGCGGCGATCAGCTCGTCCTCGCCCGCGCCGGTCACGGCGGCGAGCAGGTCGAACGGCACCCGGTGACCGAGTACCGCCGCGGCCTCCGACGACGCGCTGGACCTGGCGGGTCGAGGTCGTCCACCTGCCGCCGGAGCACCTCGGCGAGGCTCCACGGCAGCGGGTGCTCGCCCAGCGACTCCGAGGTCCTCGCCCTCGTGGCCGCGCAGGAGCTCCTCCAGGAAGAACGGGTTGCCGCCGGTGCGCTGGTGCAGCGCGGCCACCGCGCGGTACGGCGCGGGCCGGCCGGTGAGCGCGGCGAGCAGGCGCGGCGGTCTCGGCCTCGGTGAACCGCTCGAGCTGGACGTGGGTGACCGCGTGCCGGCGTTCGAGCCGGGCCAGCAGCGCCGGCGACGGGGTGGCGGCGGAGTGACCTCGTCCGGCCGGTAGGTGCCGATCAGCAGCCGGGCGTCCGGCCTGGTCGGCGATCCGTTCGAAGAGCGCGGCGCTCTCGGAGTCGGCCCAGTGCAGGTCCTCGAAGATGATCGACGGCCGGCTGGTCGCCGATCATGTTGGTTCGGCGACGCCAGCCCGGTGTGCAGCCGTTCGACCGGGCTGCGCGCCGGGTCGGCGAGCGGCGCCAGCAGTAGCTCGTCGTCGAGGCCCGGCCGGCCGTCGACCGCGTCGAGTAGCACCTCGTACGGCCTGGCGAGCGAGCCGGGCTCGGCGTGTCCGATCAGGACGGCCGTGCCGTCCGGGACGGCTGGCCAGCAGTTCCTGGATCAGCCGGGTCTTGCCGATCGCCGGGTTCGCCCGCGATGACGGCTACCTGGGACCTGGTGGGTGCCACGAGCTGGTCGAGTCGGCGGAGTTCGCGATCACGCCCGATCATCATCGGGCTGGCGCCGCCGCGCGTGGTCCGCACTGGGTGAGCGTACCGTCGCGCCGCCGCCGAACCGCCGGTACGTCGTCGGATTCGGCGAGCGGCTGGCGCCGCCACAGCCGGGCGGCGTTGAGCAGCCGGTGCTGGTCGGCTTCCGCGATGAGCTCGCGCCGACGGTCGTAGAACTGGGCCAGTTGCATTTCCGGAAGGACATACATTTTCTTGCTCCGTTTCGCTGTCTCGGTGATGACTCCATCCTGGGCCGGTAAGGGGTGGGTGCCATCGGCAGCGATTACCTATCTTGACGCCGGCGAGGTGACTAGGTGGTCGCCTAGGGCGCCTAGGCATACCTAGGGGCCGGCATACGTGCAGGTCAGCGTGGGCGTCGGGTCAGGCGTCGGCGGGTGCGCTGGCCCGGCTCGGCACGACCTGGTGCACCGAACTCAGGAACGCCGCCGTGATCAGCGCCGCGACCCCGACGATTCCCGCGGCGCTGCCCGCGTAGGCGGCGAACAGGCGGCGGCCGCTGAGGTCGTCCGGCGGGATGCCGATCACCTGGTGCACCCACTGCAGGCACGCGGCGGCACCGACGAACGCCACGACCGCGACCGCCACCAGCGTGGCGACGGCGGCCCAGTGCGCGTGCTGGGTGTCGGCGAATCCGTCGTCCCGCTGGAAGATCAGCAGGAAGGCGCCGGCGAAGGCAGCCCAGGCGCCGACGATCAGCAGCGAGGCCACCGCGTCGCTCGGCCGGTGCCAGCCCGCGGACATCGTGGCCACCCCGGCCAGCGCGGCGTAACCGGCACCGAGCACCGCGCCCAGCGCGCGCACCTGTGCCGGCAGCACCAGGATCAGCGCGATCGCGATCGAGGCGGCCAGGGTGGTGTGCCCGCTCGGCAGGCTGTTACCGGCCGAGATGCGCTCCAGGTCGACGCCCAGGTCCGGCCGATCGGTCGCCCGCTTGAGCAGCTGGGTGGTGACGTTGGCGCCGGCCACGAGCAGGGTCGCGGTGATGGCGAGCAGGATCCGGCGGCGGATCAGGGCGATGAAGCCGACGAACAGCGTGGCGCCGAGCAGCGCCGCGGCGGACATCGCGTTGAGGACCGTGTTCACGATCAGCTCGATGCGATCGGCACCGATGTAGTTGCCGCTCAGGGCGATCCAGTCGAGGCGCTGGCCGTCCTCGGTGAAGACGAAGTACTCCCGCACCTTGATGAACGCAAGGGTCTGCACGGCGGCGAGCACGAGGAGCCAGACGGCCAGCAGTCTGCGCACCGACCGCCCCCCATACCGCTTGGATCCCGCACCTTCGCGCCTTGCCGCAGCATGATGTCACGGCCGAGTGGGCGCCTCGAATCCGCCCCGGACACGCGACGCTCCCTCGCTTTGGGCGACATTTTCCGTGCTATAGCCCGGAAAATGTCGCCCAAAGCCCGTGGGGTTGGGGTTGGGGGTCAGCGGCCGTAGGCGGCGCGCAGGCGGGCGCGGGAGGTGTCGAGATGCTGCCGCATGGCGTCGCGGGCACCGTCCTCGTCGCCGGCCGCGATCGCGTCGACCACCCGGGCGTGCTCGCGGACGGTCTCCTCGGCGATGCCGACCCGGAAGTACAGCCGGTAGCCGTGGGTGTGGGCGTGCAGGCGGGCCAGCGCGTCGGCGATCAGTGGGTTGCCGGAGGCCTCGGCGATGATCCGGTGCAGCTGGGCGTCGAGCACGGCGAAGTCACGGTAGGCCTCGTACCGCTCGCCGGCCGGGTGTGCCGCCATGCGCTGGATGGCGCTCCGTAGCTCGGCGACCTGGGCCGGCGAGGCGTTGGTCGCGGCCAGCCGGGCCGCCTCGGGCTCGAGCTGGAGCCGGATGCCGTAGAGGTTGCCGAGCGTCGCCTGATCCAGGATCGGCGCCACGGTGTATCCGGCGTGCGGCCGCTTGGCGACCAGCCCGTCCGACTCCAGTCTGGTCATCGCCTCGCGCACGGGCGTGGGGGAGACCTGCAGGTCACGGGCTATGCCGTCGATCGAGAGCCGGCTGCCGGGCGCGAGTTCGTGGTCCATCAGCATGGCCTTGATGGCCTCGTAGACGCTGTCCCGCAGCATCGTTCGCGGGGGCGGAGTCAGCCGCGGCAACCGGGCCGGTTCGGGGTCGCCGGGGAGCTCTCTCGGTTGTCCCACCCGAACCACCCCCTTGGCGCCTTCCGCAGATCTTAGGGCGGGCGGCCCGGTCGCGAGGGCACTGGGGCACGGGACAGGAAAGCATGCCGACCGTTGACGCCAACCGGGACGACACGGTAAGAATCATATCCGAAATAGGATCTATGATCTTACCCCGCGCTCGCCCCGGCCCCGACGGAGGCAACCGATGATGGTGTCCAGGCTCGGCATCGGGCTGGTGAGCGCGGTGGTCGCGCTCGCCTGCCTGGCCCCTCCGGCCGCGGCGAGCCCGTGGGTGGCGGCGGCGAAGGCGCGCCGGTAGGTTCCGCAACGCCGACCCAAGCGGCGGCGAGAGCCCAGGCTCCCACGATCGTCCGTGACAACGATGGACAGCGCCGGCTGCTCGACGTTGTGCCCGGCGTTGACCAGCACGTTCGGCAACGTCGGCAGCACCTCGGACCGGAACACCGCGCCCGGCGACCTCGACGGTTCCGGCTACAGCTACTCGGCTGAGGCGCTGGCGGCCAAAGGCGCGGTACCCGGCGCGCCGATCCGCACCCACGGCACCACGTTCACCTGGCCGACCGCGTCCGCGGGCACGCCGAACAACGCGCTCGCCGCCGGCCAGACCATCCGGCTGACCGGCTCGTCACCGACGCTGGGCTTCCTGCTCGCCAGCGTCTACGAGGGCACCGGCACGGGCATGGTCCGGTACGCCGACGGCACCAGTCAGACCTTCACGCTCGGCACCGAGAACTGGGCCGGCATCACGCCGACCCGGGGCACGCCCGTGATCACGATGCCGTACCGCAACGGCCCGGGCGGGCGGGATCATCGGCCCACGTTCATCTACTACGCCGGTGTTCCGCTCGATGCGCGCAAGACCGTCCAGAGCGTTCAGCTTCCCGACGTCGGCTCCGTGGTCGGCCCCGGCATCCCGGCGCTGCACATCTTCTCGATCGCGCTGGCCGGCGACCCGAACCTCGCGCGGGGCCGGATCGCGACGCAGTCCTCGGACGCGTTCGACGCCGGTGCCGCCCGGGCCGTGGACGGCGACAGCAACGGCAGCTGGGGCAACAGCTCGGTGAGCCACACCGATCTCGGCACGAACGCGTGGTGGCAGGCGGACCTCGGCGCCGAGGCCAGGGTCGGCACGGTCAACGTCTGGAACCGCACGGACTGCTGCGCCGAACGCCTCGACGACTTCTGGATCTTCGTCTCCGCCAAGCCGCTCGATCCCACGCTCTCGCCGGCCAAGCAGGCCAGAAAGAAGGGCGTCTGGTCGAGTCACCGCCTGGGCACCGCGCCGCCGCTGACCTCGGTCCGGCCCGAGGTGCCAGGCCGGTACGTGCTGGTGCAGCTCGCCGGCACCGGTTATCTCTCGCTCGCGGAGGTGGAGGTGTTCGGCACCGCGAAGCCCAGCCGGGACGCCTGGGTCGGCACCTGGGGGACCGCGCCGGCCGCACCGCTCGGCAACGCCGGTGGCGGCTTCGCGAATCACTCGATCCGGAACGTGGTGCACACCAGCGTCGGCGGAGACACCGCGCGGGTGCGGTTCTCGAACAAGTTCGGTGCCGACCCGCTGGTGCTGGGCCGGGCCTCGATCGCGCTCCGGGCCGCCGGCGACACCGCCGACGCGGTGCCCGGCTCGGTGCGCGCATTGACGTTCGGCGGGCGGGTCACCGTGACGATCCCGCCCGGCGCCGACGTTCAGAGCGACCCGGTGAAGTTCACCGTCCCGGCCGACGCCGACCTGCTGATCAGCACGTTCACCCCGAAGCCGGCCGGACCGGTCACCTATCACCCGGCCGCGCAGCAGCTCTCCTACCTGACCGGCGCGGGCGACCACACGATGGACGGCTCCGGCGCGCGCTACGACCAGCGGACCGGCTCGTGGTTCTACCTCAAGGAGGTGGACGTCCTCGGCTCCCACGCGAAGGGTTCGGTGGTCGCGTTCGGCGACTCGATCACGGACGGCGGCTACTCCACCACCGGCGCGAACCATCGCTGGCCCGACTACCTGGCCGACCGGATCGCCCAGCAGCCGGCCAAGTCCCGGCACGGCGTACTGAACTCGGGGATCAGCGCGAACCGGCTGCTGCTCGACGGCGGTGAGCTCGCGTACGGCCGCAGCGGGCTGGCCAGGCTGGAGGACGACGTCCTCGACCGCACGTCGGTCCGCACGGTGATCCTGCTCCAAGGCGTCAACGACCTGCTCCAGGACCCGCGGCAGAACGATCCGGCCGTGTTCATCGCCGGGTACCGCGAGTTCGTCGAGCGCCTGCACGCCCGGGGCATCCGGGTGCTCTGCGGCACGCTCACCCCGTTCAAGGGCTGGTGGGGCTATGACGCCGGGCTGGAGGCGACTCGCACCGCGGTGAACGACTTCATCCGTACGGGGGGCGCCTTCGACGGCGTGATCGACTTCGACGCCGCGCTCCAGGACCCGCAGGACCCGTTCCGGATGCGACCGGAGTTCGACGCTGGCGACCACCTGCACCCGTCGGACGCCGGCAACGCCGCGATGGCCGCCGCCGTCGACCTCGCCCGGCTCTGAGCCGACAAGACCGCGCACCACCCAGCCCGCTCGCCCATCCGTCGCTAGAGGAGAGTGCCATGCGCTCGATCCGGAACAGACCCGCCGCCGCCCTGCTCATCGCCGCCTTACTGGTTCCTCTACTGCCGGCGTCCCCCGCGTCGGCGGCCCCGACCACGAAGGCCACGGCACCCGCGAACCTCGCCCTCGGCCGGACCGCCAGCCAGAGTTCGCTGATGCCCGGCTACGAGTCGCCGGCCGACCGGGCCGTGGACGGCAACGTGGACGGCGAGTTCTGGAACTCCTCCGTCGCCCACACGGACAAGGAGGCCCAGGCGTGGTGGCAGGTCGACCTGGAGCGCAAGGGCACGATCGCCAGCATCGACGTGTGGAACCGCACCGACTGCTGCATCGCCCGGCTCGCCGACTTCTTCGTGCTGGTCTCGGACCGCCCGATCGTGTCGAAGGACCTGGCCACGGCTCGCAAGCAGAAGGGCGTGAGCTCGTACCACGTCGATCTGGTCGCTCGTAAGGTCACCGTGCCGATCGGCCGCACCGGCCGGTACGTGCGGGTGCAGCACGTCGGCACCGAGTACCTGGCGATCGCCGAGGTGCAGGTGTGGGACGGCAAGTACCTGCCGCCGCCGACCCTGCGCAACCTCGCCGCGGGCGCCAGGACCACGCAGTCCAGCGTCGAGAGCGGCGGCGTCCCCACCCGGGCCCAGGACGGCATCACCAGCGGGGTCTACTCCGCGGCCACGGTCACCCAGACCAAATCCGAGCGGCAGCCGTGGTGGCAGGCCGACCTGCGCGCCACGACCCGGGTGTCCAGCGTGGTGCTCTGGAACCGGACCGACTGCTGCGCCGACCGGCTCGCCGACTTCTACCTGCTCACCTCGGCCACCCCGTTCGTCTCCACGGATCTGGCCCAGACCCGCAAGCAGCGCGGCGTGCAGGCCACGTACGTCAAGAAGCTGACCGGATCGTCCCTGGAGCTCAAGCTCAACAAGGACGTCCGGTACGTGCGGGTGCAGCGCGCCGGCACCGGCTACCTCTCCCTCGCCGAGGTGCAGGTGTTCGGCACCGAGCGGATCTCCGGCCCGGACGTGGCCGGCCACATCAGGAAGAACCAGTTCGGCATGTTCATCCACTACGGGCTCGGCACGTACACGAACGAGCAGTGGGCCACGCCGAACACCCCGATCACCGTGTTCAACCCGACCAAGCTCGACACCGACCAGTGGGCCAAGGCCGCGGTCAGCGCCGGGATGACGTATGGCGTGCTCACGGCCAAGCACCACGACGGCTTCGCGCTCTGGGACACCGCCTCGAACAACTACGACGCCGGCGCGAGCCCTTACCGCGGTGACGTGGTCGCCAAGTACGCCGACTCGTTCCGCAACGCCGGGCTCGAGGTCGGCCTGTACTACTCGATCTGGGACCGCAGCAACGGCGACTCCACCGAGCTGGCGATCAACCAGCTCCGCGAGCTGCTCACCGGGTACGGCCCGATCAACCAGATCTGGTTCGACGCGTGGACCTGGGGGCCCGGCTACCGCAAGATCTCCTACGAGCCGATCCGGGACTTCATCCGCAACGTGTCGCCGAAGACCGTGATCGTCAACAACGACAAGATGGACACGTACGCGACCACCGACGTGATCGAGTACGAGGACGGCCGCCCGCCGGCCGGGCTGACCAAGCCGGTGCAGATGTCGGACATGATCAGTACCAGCAACTGGGACTGGTTCCACACCGACCAGTCGGTGCCGCCGCGCACGACCGAGGACATCGTCGGCGAAGTCACCTACGAACGCCAGCACGGGTACCAGTACCTGCTGAACGTCGGGCCGAGCAACGACGGCCTGATGGACAAGATGTACACAGATCGGCTCGCCGAGGTCGGCCACGCGCTGAAGGCCAGATCTTGAGCCGCCGGCTGATCGGGGCCGTCGTCACCGTCGCGTTGCTGTTCGGTAGCGCGACGGCGACCCCCGCCGTCGCGGCTAACGGCGCGACCGCGGCGGCCAACGCGCCCGCGACGGACCTGCCGATCATGGGGTGGTCGAGCTGGAGCGGGCTGCGCTGCGATCCCGGTCCGACCGAGGCCAACCTGTTGCAGCAGGCCCGGATCCTGCGCGACAAGCTCAAGCGGCACGGGTACCGGTACCTGAACGTGGACGCGTGCTGGCAGGGCGGTCCCGCCGACGCGTTCGGCCGCAACACCCCGCATCCGGACCGGTTCCCGCGCGGCATCAAGTACGTGGCCGACCAGGTGCACGCGATGGGCCTCAAGTTCGGCCTGTACGGCATCCCTGGCGTGCCGCCGGCGGCGTTCCGGGCGAACTCGTCGATCGAGGGCACGCCGTACCGGGTCAAGGACATCGTGGCCGACGGTGCACCCTTCGCGACCACGTTCAAGGAGTCGTACAAGATCGACTTCGCCAAACCCGGCGCGCAGGAGTACCTCGACTCGATCGGCCGGCAGCTCGCGGGCTGGGGCGTGGATTTCTTCAAGTACGACTCGATCGCGCCCGGCTCGTCGGACAACAGCTACGACACTCGTGCGGACGTGCAGGCGCTGTCCCGGGCGCTGGAGAAGTCCGGCCGGCGGATCAAGCTCACGCTCTCCTGGCACATCGACGCGGCGCACGGCGAGTTCTACCGGCAGTACGCCGACGCGTGGCGTGCCGACGACGACATCGAGTGCTACACCACCTGCGACACGCTCACGGCCTGGGCGAACCCGACCGGGTACGTGCGCAACACCGTGCTGGCCCGGTTCTTCGACGCCGCCGAGTGGACCGGCTTCAACGGCGTGCCCGGCCCGACCGGCCGCCGCGGCTGGAGCGATCTGGACTCGCTGCTGATCGGGCAGGGTGCCGCCGCCAGCGGGCTCACCGACGACGAGCGGCGCACCGTGATGACGCTCTGGTCGATCGTCGGCTCGCCGCTCTACCTCGGCAACGACCTGACCAAGCTCGACCGCACCGGCCTGGACCTGCTCACCAACGACGAGGTGATCGCGGTGGACCAGTCCGGCACCGGCGGGCGCCCGGTGGACGTGCACACCGACCAGCAGGTCTGGCACAAGCTGCTGCCGGACGGCTCACGTGCGGTGGCGCTGTTCAACCTCGGCGCCGCGAAGGCCCCGGTCACCGCCCGCTTCGCCGACCTCGGGTTCTGCGGCAGCGCGGACGTGCGGGACCTCTGGCGCGGTAAGGCGGACGGCAGCCGGAGACACGCGCTGACCGCGAACCTCGCGCCGCACGCCGCCGCGCTGTACCGGGTGCGCCCGACGGCGTCCGGTCGGTGCGATGCGCCGGTCAGCCCATCGGTTGCGGCCTACGAGGCGGAGGCCAGCGGCAACACGCTGACCGGCCCGGCGAAGGCCAGCGCATGCTCTGGGTGTTCCGGCGTGCGCAAGGTCGGTGACCTGTACGGCGGCGGCGCGGTGCGGTTCGACCGGGTGCGGGTGGCCAAGGCGGGCGACTACGCGGTCACCGTGCATTACGCGGCCGGCGAGGAGCGCACCGGCTATCTCAGCGCGAACGGGGGACCGGAGGCGTTGGTCGGCTTCCTGCCCAAGACCGGCGGCTGGGAGACCGTCGGCCACCACACGGTCCGGCTCCGGCTGCGCGCCGGCGACAACACGATCCGGTACGGCACCCGCGCCGGCACATACAGCCCTGACCTGGATCGGATCACGGTATCGACTAAACCCAGCTAGACGTGATCTGGTTCGGCCAGGCGTTCTGAGGGGGTCGGGTCGATGGGGATGATCAACGCGGTGGGGCTGGTCCTGCACCCCGAGCGGGACTGCGGGCCGGTGACGGCGCAGCTGGTCACGTGGGCGCGGAGCCGCAACGCCGTGCTGTACGGCGTCCCAGAGGAGGTCGGCCGGATCGGCGCGGCCGCGGTGTCCGTACCGGCGGACGAGATCGCGCACCGGTCCGACCTCGTGGTCAGCCTCGGTGGCGACGGCACCATGCTGCGGGCCATGCGCCTGACGCTGGGTGCGCGCCCGCCGGTGCTGGGCGTGAACCTGGGCCGGCTCGGGTTCCTGGCCGAGATCGACCCGCCCGAACTGGCCGGCGCGCTCTCGGCCATCGATGAGCACCGGTTCACGGTCGAGCCGCGCTCGGGCGTGCGGGCCACGTTCGTCCGCCAGGACGGGAGCGTGCTGAGCGACGCGATCGCGTTCAACGACATCGCGCTCGCCCGCACCCCCGGGCAGCGCACGGCGGCCGTGGAGCTGCAGGTCGAGGGGCACCCATTCGTCCGGTACGCCGCCGACGCGGTGATCGTGGCCACGCCGACCGGCTCGACCGCGTACAGCTTCTCCGCTGGCGGCCCGATCGTCTCGCCGGGGGCGGAGGGGCTGCTGGTCACGCCGGTCGCGCCGCATTCGGCGTTCAACCGCTCGCTCTTCCTCTCCAGCGGCGAGAAGCTGGCGTTGCAGGTGCTGCCGACCAGCGGTGAGCTGGCGGTGGAGTCCGACGGCATCGTGGTCGGCCACGTCGGTCCCGGTGACACCGTCGACCTGACGCTGCTGCCGGGCGCCGCCAGCGTGGTCCGGCTCGGTCGTACCACGTTCTACCAGCGCACCCGCCGCCGGCTCCGGCTCACCGACTCCGCCGAAATCGAGTCCGCCCAGGGCTGAGCGGCCCGCGGTCGACACCGCCGCCGCCGGGCCCGGGTGCCGGGCTGCGGTCCTTTTGCGACCTGGGAGGTCGCAAAAGGACCGCAACGGGTCAGTGCGGGTGGCGCTCCAGGGCGGGGTTCCAGTCGTCCAGCGACGGGATGCGGGCGGACACGAGTCCGGCGGCGGGTGCGGGGACACCGGCCCAGCGCTGGACGGCGGCCTTGGCCTTGGTCTGCTCGGCCGCGGTCAGCCGGCTGATGTTCGCGCCGTGGTTGGCGCCGGCCGCCTGGTACCAGAGCGAGTCGCGCGTGCCGATGCCCAGCCGGAACGGCTCGGCGCCCCACGGGTCGTTCTGGCCGTAAACGAAGAGCAGCTTGCGGCCGGCCAGCTTCACCCAGGTGTCGATCTCGAACATCGTGAGCGGCTGGAACTTCATCGGCAGCGCACGGGGCACGTACGAACGCGGCCCGTTGGTGCCCGGGTAGCGCAGCAGGCCGGCCAGGTGCGGCGTCCGCACGTCGGGCGAGCCGAGCTGGGTGCCGGCCTGGTAGTAGTACGGCACGTACGGGGTGATGCCCTGGTCGGTGTAGCCGCCGAAGCCGTTCACCGTGTCGAACCAGGTCAGGATCTCGTCGCTGCTGGCGGTGGTCGCCGGCACGTCCGCGCAGTCGGCGGCGGTGCTGTACTGCCAGAACGCCCACGGCGCGTCCAGCACGAGGTACTCGAAGGCGTGGTCGACGTCGCCGACGATCCCGGCGAAGGTCTGCTGGTTGTTCTGCGCCCAGGCGGCGAACTTGGGCACCAACTCGGCCCGCCGGCGCAGCGCCTCGACCTGCAGGTCTGCGATCGCCTCGCGGCACGCCGGGGTGCCGACGGTGGCGAAGAACCGGTCGTAGGCCGAGTCCTCACGGTTGAGCACGTCACTCGGCGCCACGTACGCGACCGTGCCGTCCACATCGGACGGGTAGTACCGACGGTGGTAGATCGAGGTCATGCCGCCCTTGCTGGCGCCGGTCGAGATCCACTTGCCGGCGTAGAGGGGCTTGAGTGCGGTGACCAGGCGGTGATGGTCGGTGGCGGCCTGCCAGATGTTCAGCTTCGACCAGTCGGCCGGCTCCGGGCGGGACGGCGTGAAGAACCGCTGCTCCACCGAGATCTGGTTGCCGTCGACGAGCACGGTGGGCTCGGACCGGAACACCCGGATCGATACGTTGTAGCCGCTGGTGTGGAGCACCATCGGGCGGTCGGTGGCCTTGTGCAGCAGGGTGAAGCGCTGCTGGAACGTGCCGGCCGACGGGCGCCGGTGGTCGACGGGCTGGGTGTAGCTCAGCACGAAGAACCGGTAGGGGGCGGGGGCGGTCTGCTCGGCGACCACGGTCAGGCCGGGCACCGCCTTCAGCCGAGCCGCGATGTCATCGTCCGCGGTGGCAGGGCTGGCCGTCACGCCGAGTGTGCCCAGCGAGCCGACCAGCAGCGTGGTGGCTGCGAGTAAGCGCCATAAAGAGGTCATAGCCTGCCTTTCGGTGGGTTCCCGCGCGTACCCTACCGAGCGTTCAAGTGGCCGGCTGGCGCTATCCGGCGGGTTCCGGCTCGGTCACGTCGGCGACGGACGCGTCGAGCGCCCGCAGCGCCGCGTCGGCGTCCAGGGCGATGGCCAGGCCGTGTTCACCGGCGCCGAGCGTGACGGTCCGGCCCGCCAGGCGTTCGTCGGCGATGACGGGCCACGCGGTGCTGGAGCCGAACGGCGTGATCGTGCCGCGCTCGTACCCGGTGGCCTGTTTCGCCACGTCGGCCGGCGGCATCGACAGCCGGCTGACCCCGAGCAGCGTGCGCAGCTTCGGCCAGGAGATCGCCCGGTCGCCGGGGACCAGCACGAACAGGAAGTCGTCGTCGCCGCGCCGAACCACCAGCGTCTTCACCACGTCCGCCGGCTCCACCCCGCGCGCCTCGGCGGCCTCGGCCAGCGACCGCACCGGGCCGTGCCGGATCACCCGGTGGGGAAGCTGCGCCGCCTCGGCGGCGGCCAGGGCCGGATTCGACATCCCCGCAGTATCACCCACCTGCGCCTTTGGGTGACATTTTCAGTGCTATAGCACTGAAAATGTCGCCCAAAGCGGGAAGGACGGGCGGGGTCAGGCGACGGCGGCAGGGGTGTAGTGCGGGGCCTCGTCGCCCTCGATCACGTAGCTGTGCGCGCCGTCGACGCCGACCGGCACGTCACCGGCGACGGTCACCCGGTGGAGCAGGCGGGGGAGGTCGCCGTAGTCGTCCGGTGCGTAGTGCTGGGTGATCCGGTTGTCGAAGACCACGAGGTCGCCGGGAGCCCAACGCCAGCGCAGCACGTTCTCCGGCCGGGTCACGTACGCCTGCAGCAGCCGGAGCAGGTCGCGGGACTCGGTGCCGGAGAGCCCGACGATCCGCTGGGCGAAGCCGCCGATGAACAGTCCCCGTTCGCCGGAGACCGGATGCACCCGGACCACCGGATGCGCGGTCTGGTACTTCGTCGACGTGAAGACCTTGCGGTGCTCGGCGCGCTTCTCGGTGTCGAACTGGGGCTGCGCGTAGTCGTAGTCATTGGTGTGCACGGCCCAGAGCCGATCGGCGAGTGCGCGTAATTCGGTGGGCAGGTCCTGATAGGCGCCGGCGGAATTGGCGATGAGGGTGTTTCCCCCATACGGCGGAACGACGATGCCGCGGAGCGTGGAGATCTTCGGCGGACTCACCACGAACGTCACGTCGGTGTGCCAGTTGTTCGCGCGAATTCCCTCCTCGCCGTTCACCGGCAGGACGTTCGGCCGGCCCTCGATCGCGGGCACGGTCGGGTGTGCGGTGGTCAGCTCGCCGAACCGGGACGCGAACCGGACCTGGCCCGCGTCGTCGAGGTGCTGCTCCCGGAAGACCAGCACCTTGTGCTCCACCAGGGCGGACGTGATCTCGGTGACGACCGCGTCGTCCAGTTCGCTGGCGAGGTCGACGCCGACGATCTCGGCGCCGATCCGGCCACCGATGCGGCGAACGTCGAACCCAGGATTGATCTCGGACATGGCGGGGCCTCCTTGTGCGGAATGCCGGCGGCGAGAATGGTCCTGAAATGGGCATGACGAATCGAACGGCAATCACGTGCTGGGATTCGCCTTTGTGCTACCGGCTGTACCGAGATTAACCGCACGTCGCGGGGTGGTAGTGAAATGGATGCGACGGAATTGTTTCGATCAGCCAGCCGGTCTGGGTGAAGGTCGCTACTCGCGGGTCCGGTGCGAGGGAAAGGCGCTGTCGACGTCCCGGGCGAGCAGCACCAGCTGGGCCATCCGAGCGTGGTGGGCGTGCAACTCGTCCACGATGCGGGCCAGGCTGTCGACCTCGGGGCTGTCGTCCGGCAGTACGTTGCGCGCGGTCCGGTAGTGCCGATCCATCAGATCGAGCAGGTCGTTGGCGCGGACCAGCGCGCACTCCGGGTCGACCACCGGCCGTCCGGTGGTGGTGGCCGGTTCGGTGGCCCAGCGCGCCGCGAAGGCCCGGCGCTGCTCGCTGCGCTTCATGCCGCACCGCCTCGCGCCGACGGGACGCCGGGGGTGGTCATGCTCTGGTCGTGCATTCGATCTCCCTCGTCACGTTGCCGGCGGCGGTAGGTCGCCGGCCGCGGCAGCCCCCCGTCCGCGCCGCCGGTCCTCGTGCGTGGCGGGCGCACCGCGTGCCGCTGGAGTCGACGGTGCTCGGGGCGTGTCAGGGAGATATCCGCGGGACGTCACCGTTCTGTCACAAAGTCGCGGGGGGCACTTGCAAGGCAGGTTCTGGACGATTAATATCCAGAATATGCGAATGAACGAGGGCGTGGAGTGGGCGTTGCACAGCTGCCTGAACCTGAGCTGGGCGGCGCCCGAGGCGGTCACGGCGGCGAAGCTGGCCGCGTTCTACGACCTTCCGGCGGCCTACCTGAACAAGCAGATGCAGGCGCTGGTGCGGGCCGGGATCGTCTCCTCGACCTCCGGGCCGCGCGGCGGATTCCGGCTGGCGCGCGAGCCGGAACGGATCACGCTGCTGGACGTGGTGGTCGCGATCGACGGGTCGGACGAGGCGTTCCGGTGCACCGGGATCCTCGCCCAAGGTCCGGGTGGCGACCCGGCGGCCGACTACCGGGAGCTGTGCGTGATCTCCCAGGCGATGCGCAAGGCGGATCTCGCTTGGCGGCACGCGCTGGCTGGACAGACTCTCGCCGAGATCAGGGCCACGGTCGAACAGCGGTATCCCGGCACGCCCGAGCGCACTCGCAACCGGTTCGCCACCGCGCGAACCTGAGCCACTCGGCGTGAGTCGGCGCGGTCGACTCACGCCTGAACGAACCGGCCCCGATGAGGGGCCACGTCTTGGCCATGATTCTGGACATTCAATATCCCGATTGACGAAAGGTGGACGATATGTCTTCTCCGCAGGCTGCTCTGGTCCGGGCGAACGAGGCCGAGGTGCTCGACAGCGATCCGGGCAGCGTGATCACCCTGCTTGCCGATCCGGACGCCACCGGCGGCGCGCTGACCAGCAACCGATCGCTGCTGCGCGCCGGCTCCGCCGGGGCACCGCCGCACCTGCACCACCGCTCGGCCGAGCTGTTCTTCGTCCTCGGCGGCGCGCTCCAGGTGCTCACCGGCGACGAGGTCCACACCCTGGGCGAGGGTGATTTCCTGCTCGTGCCGCCGAACGTGCCGCACGCCTTCGGGCCCACCGCGGACACCGACGCCGACATCCTGGTCGTCTTCACCCCCGGCACGGCACGGTTTGACTACTACCGACTGCTGGACCGGCTGGACCGCGGCGACGCCAGCCCGCAGGAGATCCTGGACAGCCAGGAGCGGTTCGACAACCACTACGTGGAGAGCGCGGTCTGGCGCGAGGCGCGCAGGAGCTGACCGTCGCCGGGTGCGGCCGGCGACGGCCAGCGGATCGGTAGCCGCAGTCGGCCGGTCGTCCCGACGGGGACGGCCGGCCGGCGGGTCAGCCGGTGACCGGGATGTTGCTGAGCCCCTTGCCGGCGTCGGTCGCGGTGTTGTCGTCGCTCACCACGTTGGGGTTGGTGCCGCACTTGGACTGGTTGGTCACGTTGATCGCGAAGCCGCTGGCGCCGCCGAGGTCGGAGGTGTTGGCCTTCCACGTGTTGCCGCAGCCGGCGCCGGACGTCTGCTGGTGGGTCTGGTAGCCGTCGACGAAGGTGCCGTCGCCCGAGAAGGAGCCGGTGTTCTGCTCGATGATGTAGTCGTTGCCCTTGGCGTCCACCCAGGAGTCGGCGGAGTTCTTGCCGCTCATGCCGTCGCCGTCGAAGGTGTTGCCGCGGATCAGGCCGTCGATCGTGCCCTCCTTGACGTCGATCAGTTCGGCGGCGACGTTCGGCCCGATCTTGTTGTCCAGCACCTGGTTGCGGTCGCTGCGGTCCGGGCCGGCGCCGTCGTTCTCGCCGAACTTCGGCCAGTTGCTGACGGCCGAGCCGAGGTACACGCCCTCACCGAAGCCGGGCTGCGCGGTGCCGGTGTCGTGCACCGAGGAGTTCCGCAGGATGTTGTCGGAGCTGGAGGTGCGGAAGTGCACGCCCTCGTCCCCGATGTTCGAGACCTCGACCCCGTCGATCAGATTGTCGCTGGAGCCGTCGAGCACGATGCCCTTGGCCGAGTCGCGCACCGAGAAGCCGGTGAGCTGCCAGCGGCTGACCTTGTTGAGGTGCAGGCCGAAGCCGCAGTACGTCACCTTGCGGCCGGACGGGACGTTCGGGTCGCACGCACGCTTGGTGTTCGAGAGCACCGCGCCCCGAGGGCCGGTGAGCGTGATGGGGGCGTCCTCGGTCCCGCTGCGGGTGGCGAAGAACGCGCCGTCATACTCGCCGGCCGCGAGGGTGATCACGTCGCCGGGCTGGGCGTCGGCCAGCGCCTCGGCCAGCTCGGCGGAGGTGCTCACCGGCACGGCGCGGACGGCGGCACCGTTCGCGGTATCACCGTCGGCGGCGAAGCTCATGCCGGTGCCGAGTGCGAGCAGTCCGAGCGCGCCGCCGGCGACTCCGATCAGGGCGCGTCGGCGCCGGCCGATGGTGAACCTCATGTGTACCGTCCCTTGACCGAGGTGCTGTGGTGGTCCTGGTACGGCACGGTCTCCGGCGCGGTTCAACGTGCACTTTCACGGCCATTCCGGACGGTGAAAAGCCTGGTCAACGCCGGTGGCGGCGCCCAACGTGCAGGCGCCGCCACCAGTGGAGGGCTCGATCAGCCGACGATGAACGGGCCGACGTGGTGGAACTGGTAGGTCGCGTCGACCGGCTGGCCGGACGGGGTCGTGCAGCGCACCAGGGCCTTGGTCCCGGTGCCCCAGGAGTCGACCTTGCAGCGCGCGGTGCCGCCGCCGATCGCGGTCACGTGCACGATGCCCTGATCGGCCGGCCAGTCGAAGTCGACCTCGTAGCGGCCGGTGGACAGACGCTTGATCAGGCCAGCGGGGTCGAAGCCGAACTTGTACGACGCTGCCGGCACGTACGACGCGGCGGTCGCGTTGTGAGCGTGCGCGTACGCGGTCGGGTGACCGTCGGAGTTGCAGCAGACCGACCGGCCGAGGATGTTGCCGTTGCGGACGTAGCTCACGGCGAACTTCGAGTCGACCAGCGTGCCGGCCGCGTTGTAGCACTGCACCTGGACGTGCTGGGCCGTGCCGTTCGGACCCCAGTTCCACAGCGTGCACCACTCCGAGCCGGTGCCGTACGCGGTGACCTGGATGTTGCCCGCGTTCGCGGCGGCCAGGCCGGGCAGGCTGACCATGTACCGGCCGGCGCCGGCCAGCTTGGTGATCGTGTTGCTCGCTCCGGTGGAGTTGAACTGGTAGTTCAGCGGCGGGGTGTAGCTCGCGCTGGCCGGCTGGCTGTTGAACACGTACGCCAGCGGGTAGCCGCCGGTGCCGGTCAGGTTCGCGTAGCTCAGGTTGAACTGGCTGTCGGTGGGCGCGCCGGCCGCGGTGAAGCAGCGCACGCGGATCCGCTGGTTGGCGCCGAACGGTGCCCAGCTCGCCACCTTGCAGTGCGCGGCGTCCGCGCCGTACGCGGTGACCTGGACCGTGCCGGCGCTGGCGGCGAGGCCGGGGAGCAGGACGGTGTACTGGCCCACGTCGTCCTGACAGACCTCGTTCACCGACGTCCACGGCGACGAGGAGTTCCACTGGTGTTCGGCCGGGACCACGCACATCGACGCGTCTGGCGTGTCCAACGAGACGAACGCGGCGCCGTACGGGCCGGCGGCCTGGGCCGGGGCGGGCGCGATGACGGTGGCTGAACCGGCCGCGAGCACCAGCGTCGCCGCGGCGACGGCGAGGCGCTTGAGCCGGGACGCCGAGCCGGCGCGGCGACCGGACGATGTGGACGGAGGACTGGTGTCCATGACGTGCTCCTTCGATGGTGCGAAAGCTCTGCTGATGCGGCTCGCTCAGCGTGGCGGCGCGCGCCGGCCGACACATGGGGGTGCGTCCCCCATATTCGAAGCGGCTGCCTACGGAATCCGCGCTGGCCGTACCCACGCGCTTTGGGCGACATTTTCAGTGCTATAGCACCGAAAATGTCGCCCAAAGCGCGTGGGCGGTGGGTTGGTGCGGCGGGCGGGGCGGGATCAGTCGGGGAGCATCGGGACGGTCAGGCCGGGGCGGTGTTTCAGCAGCGCTCCTCGGGTGACGGCGGACGAGCCGAAGCGGTCCCGGACGGCGTCCAGCGCCTCATCGAGGTCGTCGCCGTCAAGTTGGTCGAACGGGAGCGGGAGCTGGACGGCGTCGCTGCTACCGAGGTTCGCGACGGCGACGCCGATCAGCGTGAGGCCCTGCTTCTCGATCATCGGCAGCGCCGTGGCCAGCAGCCGCCGGGCGGCGTCGAGGATCGTCTGGGTGTGCGCGGTCGCCTTGGGGAGGGTGTGCGAACGGGTGGCCCTGGTGAAATCGTCGAAGCGCATCCGGAGCACGACAGTGCGGCCCGGCCGGTCGGCGGCGCGCATCCGTCTGGTCACCCGGTCGACCAGGCCGGCGAGGATCGCGTCGATCGACTCCGGCGTCCGGGACCGGCGGCCGAGCGCGGACTGCGAGCCGATCGAGCCGCGCCGTTTGCCGACCTGGAGCGGCCGCGGATCGTGGTTGTGTGCCAGCGCGTGCAGATGCCGCCCCGCGCCGGCGCCGAGCATCGAGATGAGCGCCGCCTCGCCGAGCCGGGCGACCTTGCCCACCGTGACGATCCCACGCTCGCGCAGCTTGCCGGCCGTGACCGGCCCGACGCCCCAGAGCCGCTCGACCGGCAACGGGTGCAGGAACTCGAGTTCGCGGTCGGGCGGCACCACCAGCAGGCCGTCCGGCTTGCCCACGCCGCTGGCGACCTTGGCCAGGAACTTCGTCCGGGCCACGCCCACCGTGATCGGCAGGCCGGTCTGGCGGCGCACCTCCTGGCGCAGCCGCATCGCGATCTCGCTGGGCGGCCCGCAGATCCGCCACAGGCCGCCGACGTCCAGGAACGCCTCGTCGATCGAGATGCCCTCGACCAGCGGCGTGGTCTGCCGGAACACCTCGAACACCGCCTTGCTCGCGGCCGAGTAGGCGGACATTCGGGGCTCCACCACGATCGCCTGCGGGCACAGGCCCCTGGCCTGCCGACCGTTCATGGCCGTGCGCACCCCGCACGCCTTGGCCTCGTAGCTGGCCGCGAGCACCACTCCGCCGCCGACGATCACCGGCCGGCCGCGCAGCCGGGCGTCGTCGCGCTGCTCGACCGACGCATAGAACGCGTCCAGGTCGGCATGCAGGATAGGCCCCTCGTTCACCACCGGAGAAGCGTCCCATGACGGAGGGTGATTCGAACATATGTTCGACCAAGATTCTTTGGGGGGCGGCGCCGCTCCGCGGCCCCATGAAAGCTCCCTTCAGCGTGCGTGTACGCCATGAAGGGAGCTTTCATGGGGCCGCCGGCTGCCGGGCGAGGCGCCTTGGCTGGTAGGCCGGCGCCGCTGAGCCCCCTCGCGGCTCCCGCGAGGGGATGATCACGCGCTCGCGGGAGCCGCCAGGGAGTTCGTCGCCCGCCACCGCGTGCCCGCCACCGCGTGCCCGCCGGCCGGATCCGCCGGCCGCCTCGGCCGGCAAGGCCGCAACCTGGACCCCCTCGCGGGTCCCGCGAGAGGACGATCACACGCTCGCGGGAGCCGCCAAGGGGCGGAACCTCCGCCGCTGGCCGGCCATTCCGCCGGCCGGACCTGCCACCGCCTCCGTCGGCAACGCCCGCCCGCCAGACCCGACCCCCCGCCGGCCCGCACGAAACGGATACCGCCATCGCCCGCACAGCCACCGATCGCGGGCCCTGAGCGCGAATCACGCCCCGCCCCGGCCGCCGCTTCGGTGACGGAGCGTGCCGCACGGAGTGGAACGCCCGCGCAGAGCGCCATAACAGCCCAGGTCGGCACGCCCAACCCCCGCCATCGACCGACGAATCCTGTGCGAACTCGATCACGGAATGTAGCGCGTGGTCTATACAGATCACGTTCCGGTATTGACGTGCTCGCGCAGAGGGTCGTAGCTTCCACCGGTTAGTCAGGAAACCTTCCTAATTGTCGGAGGCGCACCATGCGCAGAACCCGATACATCGCGCTGGCGATCGTGCTCGTCGGCGGGCTGCTGGCGTTACCGGCCAGCGCGTCGGCAGCGACCGTCACCTACCAGGCTGAGAGCGCCGCCATCTCCCAGGGCGTGATCGAGTCCAACCATGCCGGCTTCACCGGAGCCGGCTTCGTCAACGGCGACAACGCCACCGGCGCGTACGTCCAGTGGTCCGTGAACGTGGCGGCCGCGGGCAATGCGACCCTCGCGTTCCGGTTCGCGAACGGCACCACCATCGCCCGACCGATGGCCATCACGGTCGACGGCGCTGCCGTCTCCACGCCGACCTTCGCCGGCACCGGTGCCTGGACGAGTTGGAGCACCACCAACGTCACGCGGAACCTGACCGCGGGCACGCACACCGTCCGGGCCACCGCGACCACGGCGAACGGCGGTCCGAACCTGGACTCCCTCGCGGTGAGCGACGGCGGCTCGACCCCGCCCGGCGGCGGCGCGCCCACCGCGGCCGAGCTGCTGGCCAAGGTGACCGGCTGCAACCAGATCTCCAACGGCACCTACCGAACCGACTCCGAGGCGGCCCGCACGATCCCGGTCTGCGACAAGAACGGCGCGGTCTTCTACAAGGCCGACATGGACATCGACTGCGACGGTCAGCGCACCGCCCAGTGCAACGAGGAAACCGACTGCTGCTTCCTCCCGGACACGGCGTTCCACCAGTCCAACGGGCAGCCGCTCAACGCCGCCCAGCTGCCGTTCGTGGTGGTGCCCAGCCCGAGCAGCACCTGGGACTACCGCAACTACGGCATCACCGGCGCCGGGGTGGTGGCGATCATCTACAACAATCAGGTGCTCTACGCGCCGGTCGGTGACACCGGCCCGCCGGAAATCATCGGCGAGGCGTCGTACGCGGCCGCGCAGCGCCTCGGGATCAATCCCGACCCGAGCAACGGCGGTACGGACTCCGGCGTCACGTACATCTACTTCAAGAACTCCCGGGTGAACCCGATCGAGAACCAGGGCAACGCGGCCACGCTGGGGCAGCAGCTCGCGAGGACGTTCATCAACAACAACTAGGCCGGCCTGCGGATCTCTGGCCGGCTGCGGGGCGACACCGTCGAACTTGCCCTCGGCGGTGTCGCCCAAAGCCGGGTGGAGCCCGTACGTTGCGAACCGACGCACCTACCTGGAGGTGGATCGGTGAGCGGTGAGAAGCGGGCGGTGCACGGGGACCACGAACACGGTTCTGAACATCACCACGGCCACCTGCACGAGGAGGACTGGGACGCGGTGGGGGATCGGCTGGAGGGCGAGGGGGAGATGCGCCGCGCGGCCCTTGACGGGGCCGCGACGTGGCTGGCGGAACTCGCCGGTGACCACCCGGTGCGCCGGATTCTCGACCTCGGCAGCGGACCGGGCGTCGGCACGGGAACGCTGGCCGCAGCCTTTCCCGACGCCACGGTCGAGGCGGTGGACGGTTCGGCGCCGCTGCTGGAGCGGGCCTCGGCGCGGGCTGCGCGGTTGGGGTACGCCGACCGGCTCACCGTGACCCAGCGGGACCTTCCCGACGGCCTGGACGAGCTCGAACCCGCGGACGTGATCTGGGCCAGCAGGGTCGTGCACCACCTCGGTGACCAGGACGAGGCGGTGCGGCGGATGGCCGCGCTGTTGCGCCCCGGCGGCGTGCTGGCGATCGCGGAGGGTGGACTGCCGCTGCGGTGCCTGCCGCGGGACATCGGGATCGGCCGGCCGGGGCTCGAGGCGCGGCTGGACGTGGCCGTGCAGGACTGGTTCGTCGAGATGCGCGGCGCCCAGCCGGAGTCGAAGTCCACGGTCGAGCACTGGCCGGGGATCCTCGCCGGCGCCGGGCTCACCGGGTGCGGCTCGCGCTCGTTCCTGGTCGATCATCCCGCGCCGCTGGCCGCCGACACGCGGGGCGTGATCATCGGGTGGTGGGGCGGCATTCGGGACCGGGTCGGCGACCGGATCTCGGCCGAGGACACCGCCACGCTCGATCGGCTCCTCGACCCCGAGGACGAGGCCAGCCTGTACCAACGCCAGGATCTGTTCGTCCTCACCGCCGACACCGTCCACGCCGGACTTTCCCCGGCCCGCCTCCGCTGAACTCGGACCGCCCAGCTCTGGTGCGGTTGGATTCCGGGGTCCCAGTGCGGAATCCAACCACAACGGGTGACGGTGGCATGATCGAGCGATGCCGGAGATCGAGGTCGTGCTGGGGGACATCACCCGCGAGGACGTGGACGCCATCGTGACCGCGGCGAACGAGTCGCTGCTCGGCGGCGGTGGTGTGGACGGCGCGATCCACCGCGCGGCTGGCCCCGCGTTGTCCGAGGCTGGCGGGGCCATCGGACCCTGTGCGCCGGGCGACGCGATGGCCACGCCGGCGTTCGATCTCGACCCGCCGGTGCGGCACGTGATCCACACGGTCGGCCCGGTCTGGGAGGGCGGGAGTTACGGCGAGGCCGAGGTGCTCGCCTCCTGCTATCGACGGAGTCTCGCGGTGGCCGACGAACTGGGCGCTCGCCGCGTCGCGTTCCCCGCCATCGCCACCGGCGTGTACGGATTCCCGGCTGAGCAGGCAGCACGGATCGCGGTGACGACGATCAGGGCCACGCCGACGAGCGTCGAACAGGTCCGACTGGTGGCGTTCGACGAGTCAACGCGAGACCTCCTCAGCGCCGCCCTGTCCGGTGCCTGAACAGATCGCTGAACACCGTTTGGGCGACATCTTCGGTGTCATAGCACCGAAAATGTTGCCCAGATGCGCGGCTCAGGCGGACGGGGTGGCGGCCCGGCCCACTCAGGTGCGGCGGAGCAGGTAGGTGTCCATGATCCAGCCGTGGCGCTGCCTGGCCTCGGCGCGGACGGTCTCGATCCGCTCCGCGACCTCGTCGAGCCGGCCGGAGATGAGGATCTCGTCCGGCGTGCCGATGTAGGCGCCCCAGAAGATCTCGACGTCCTTGTCGGCGTACTCGGTGAACGCGGTCTGGGCGTCCAGCATCACCACCACGTCGTCCACGCCGTCGGGCCAGCCCTCCGCCAGCCGCCGGCCGGTGGTGACCTGCACGGGCCGGCCGACCTGGTTCAGCCCGGTGCGGTGCCGCGCGGCCAGCGCGGAGACGCTGCTGATGCCCGGGATCACCTCGTACTCGAAGTCGATGCCGCCGCGGCCGAGGATGTCGGTCACGATCGCGAGCGTGCTGTCGTACAGGGCCGGGTCGCCCCACACCAGGAACGCGCCGGTCTCGTCGGGGCCGAGCTCGTCGCGGAGCATCCCCTCGCACACGTCGGCGCGGCGCCGACGCCAGTCGTCCACCGCCTCGACGTAGCCGGCAGCGGTGCGGTCGCGGGCGGGATCCTCGCCGTACACCGTGCGGTACGGGCGGTCGTTCCGGTACCGATCGAGGATCTGCTGACGCAGGTCCACCAGCTTGTGCTTGACCTCGCCCTTGTCCAGCACGAAGAACACGTCGACCTGGTCGAGGGCGTTGACGGCCTGCATGGTCACGTGCTCGGGGTCGCCGGCGCCGATGCCGATGATCAGGAGCTTTCGCATGTCGCCAGTCTCTCCCACGGCAATGGGGCGGCGAGATCCGGTGTCGTGCCGGCCGTCCGGTGGGCGATTTGGGCGACATCTTCGGTGCTATGACCCCGAAGATGTCGCCCAGAGCCGGAGGGTGGGGGTGCCGATCCGGCCCTGGCGACACGGGGAGAAAATGCGGAGCGACGCCTCGGCGGCCGGGATAGCGTCGCCGCCATGTTGCCTTCTCGCGATCGTCCTCCCTTCGTGGCCGACGAGCGGACTCAGCTGGTCGGCTGGCTCGACCAGCAGCGCGCGCTCGTCCACTGGAAGTGCGAGGGGCTCGCCGCCGCGGACACGCACCGGTCCGTACTGCCGTCCTCGCCGCTCATGACGATGGCCGGCATGGTCTCGCACCTGCGCTGGGTCGAGCACTGCTGGTTCGAGGTGCTGTTCCTGGGCGGGCCAGCGGAGGGGCCGCAGTTCGTGGACGAGCCCGAGGATGCCGACATGCTGGTTGACGGCATCCCGCTCGACCAGTTGCTGGAGCAATACGCCCAGCAGTGCGCGGTGTCGAACGAGATCATCGCGGCGCACTCACTGGACGACGTGGGCAAGCACCCCGACTTCGCGTCGGCCGCCGCGAACCTGCGCTGGATGCTGATCCACATGGTCGAGGAGACCGCCCGCCACGTCGGCCACCTGGACACCATGCGCGAGCTTCTCGACGGCGGGAAGGGCTACTACTAGCGGCTGTTCCGGCCGGGCTCGCTACGGCAGGTCGAACAACAGGCAGCTGGAGGAGGCGTAGGCGACCAGGTTGCCGCGCGCGTCGGTCATCTTCGCCTCGGCGAGCGCGGTGCGGCGGCCTCGGCTCAGCACGCTGCCCTCGCAGCGGAGCATGCCGGAGGCGGTCGTGACCGGCCGGAGGAACTTCGTGGTCAGGTCGAGGGAGGTGTAGCCGACGCCGGCCGGCAGGGTGGACTGGACCGAGCAGGCGGCCGCGGTGTCGAGCATCGTCGCGAGCACGCCGCCGTGCACCGTGCCGATCGGGTTGTAGTGATACTCCTGCGCGATCATCCAGACCACGACCCGGCCCTCGTCGGCCTCGAGCCGGTCCACGCCGAGCAGCTGCATGACCGGCGGCGGCGGTAGCTCGCCGTCGATCATGGCCCTGAGCAACTCCAGCCCGCTGCGCCGGCCCACGTGCGCCGCGTTCACCGACGGATCCGTCCACGAGAACGTGCGGCTGCGCTCGACCTGCTGAATCTGCTCCATAGACCCAGCCTCGCAGCGGATTGCTGAGTCTGTCAATAAGACTTAGCCTGGATCACATGAGCGAGTTCGATGCGTTGGACTGGTCGGTCGAGAACTGCACGGTGGGCCGCGCGGTGGCGATCATCGGCGAGAAGTGGACCCTCGTGGTGCTGCGCGAGGTGTTCAACGGAATCCGGCGCTTCGACGACATGCGGGTGCGGACGCACATCCCGCGCCAGGTGCTCACCAACCGGCTGGCGACCCTGGTCGAGCACGGCGTGCTGCGGCGCGAGCCCTACCGCGAACCGGGCGCACGGGTGCGGCACGAGTACCGGCTGACCGAGAAGGGTCTGGACCTGTGGCCGTTGCTGACCGCCGTCCGGGAATGGGGCGACCGGTACCTCGCCGATCCCGAGGGTCCGCCGCTGGACATCGTGCACCGGGACTGCGGCGCGCCGATCCGGGTGGAGTTGCACTGCACGGACGGGCACACGGTCGAGTCGCCGCGCGCCGTGGTGCCCCGGCCGGGTCCGGGCGCGCGCCGCCGGGTCCCGCTGGCCTGATCGAAGCCGGCCCGAAAGCGGTCGGCATGATGTGGCCATGAGCAGCAGGCTGGCGGCGGTCGCCCAGGAGACGGTCGCGATCGTGGATCGAGGCGGATACACGGCGCCGAACGGCGCCAAGGTGCGGATCGCCGACCAGGTCGCCGCGGCCGTCGCGGGTACCCGGCTGCACCTGCCGGCCGAGGAGCTGGCAGCGCACGGCGAGGTCGCGCAGCCGACGATCACGGTCACCAACGAGACCTCACTGGACGCCGCCCGCCGCCTCGGTGGCGAGCTGGCCTGCCTCAACTTCGCCTCGGCCAAGAACGGCGGCGGCGGTTTCCTGCGCGGGGCCAAGGCACAGGAGGAGGACCTGGCCAGGGCGTCCGCGCTCTATCGCACGCTGCGGGCGGCGCCGGAGTTCTACGCGTTCCACCGCGGCCAGGGCGACCTGCGCTACAGCGACCGGGTGATCTACTCGCCCGGCGTGCCGGTGATCCGGGACGAGCACGGCGACCTGTTGGACCAGCCCTACCTGCTCACCTTCCTCACGGCCGCCGCCCCGAATGCCGCCGCGATCCGCGCTAACACGCCCGCGCTGCTGGCCGACGTTCCTCGGGCACTGCGGGCGCGGGCTGTGCGGGTGTTGGCGGTCGCGGCCAGCCACGGCCAGCGGCGGCTGATCCTCGGCGCGTGGGGCTGCGGCGTGTTCGGCAACGACCCGGCGCTGGTGGCCGACGCGTTCGCGGACGGTCTCGCGGCCGTGCCGTACTTCGACGAGGTCACCTTCGCCGTGCTGGACCGACGGCCCGAGGCGCCCACGTACGCCGCGTTCACCGCCCGCTTCGAGTAGGCCAGCAGGCTGACGACTGGCCTCAGATCATGGTGCGGGCGAGGCGGAAACCCAGGTCGTCGATGGCGAACGTCGGGTGACTGCGACGACGAACGGTGGCGCCGCAGCCGCGCTCCGACTCGGCCCAGCCGCCGCCGCGAAAGATCCGGTACGAGCCGTAGACCTCCTCGTCGTACAGGTCCCAGCACCACTCCCAGACGTTGCCGAGCATGTCGTGCAAGCCCCACGCGTTCGGTGCCTTGCCGCCGACAGCCTGCGCCCGGCCGCCGGAGTTCTCCGCGTACCAGGCGATGTCGTCGAGCTCGCCGTACCGGTATCCGCTGGTCCCGGCCTTGCAGGCGTACTGCCACTCGGCCTCGGTGGGCAGCCGGTAGCCGTCGGACACCCAGTCGCAGGTGACGTCGTCGGTCCGCTCGTCCCGGGTGTAGACCGGCTTCAGGCCGGCGTGCGTCGAGAGTCGGTTGCACAGGTCGATCGCGTCGAGCCAGCTCACGTTCGTCACGGGCGCCGCGCCATCGGGCTCCGCACCCGTGATCGCGCTGTGCAGCGCCACCGTGACGGGGAATTGGCCGAGCAGGAAGGGCGCGATCTCGGTCTGCCAACGGGTGCCGCGCCGGTCGTCGCGAAGTTCCACGGCGCCGCCGGGAATCGGCACCATCGTCGGCTCGGTCATCCGCACAATCTAGGCGGCGGTGCGGCGGAGGAACTGGCGGACGGCACGGGCGGCGGCCAGCCCGGCCCGGTTGCCGCCGATCGTGCTCGCGGACGGCCCGTACCCGACGAGCTGGACCCGGGCGTCGCGCACGGCCTGGGTACCGTCCAGCCGGATCCCGCCGGACGGTTCGCGTAGCCGCAACGGCGCGAGGTGGCCGACGTCAGGGCGGAAGCCGGTCGCCCAGAGGATCGCGTCAGCGCGTTGGAACCGACCGTCGGCCCACCGCACCCCGTCCGGCTCGATCCGCGCGAACATCGGCTCGGCTTGGTAGACGCCACGCGCGGCCGCGTCCCGCTCCTGCTCGCGGAGCACCAGCCCGGTGACGCTGACCACGCTCTGCGGCGGCAGCCCGGCCCGGACCCGCTCCTCGACCATGGCCACCGCGGCCCGACCCTGTTCGGGGCCGAAGCTCGGATCGGTGCGCCACTGCGGCGGGCGCCGGGTCACCCAGGTGGTGGTCGCGACCGCGGAGACCTCCGCGAGGAGTTGGACGGCCGAGTTGCCGCCGCCCACCACGATCACGTGCTGACCGGCGAAGTCGGCCGCAGCGCCGAAATCGGCGGTGTGCCGCTGGCGCCCGCGGAAGGTCTCGATGCCGGGGTACCACGGGATAAATGGGCGGTTCCAGGTGCCGGTGGCGTTGACGACGGCCTTGGTCGTCCAGGTGCCCGCGTCGGCGATCACGTCGAGCCGGCCGTCGCCGGCCTCGCGCACCGTGGTCACCGTCACGGGCCGGACCACCGGCAGCGCGAAGTGCGTCTCGTAGTCGGCGAAGTACCGGGGTACGGCGTTCCGCGCGGACTCCTCGGCGGGTACCTCGGGGACGGGCAGCCCGGGAAGCGTGGAGATCCCGTGCACGTCATGCATGGTCAGCGACGCCCAGCGGTGTTGCCACGCGCCGCCCGGCCGGTCGTTGCGGTCGAGCACGACCACGTCGTCGTACGGTCGGAAGCCCATCCGGGTCAGGTGGTGCGCGGCGGAGAGCCCGGCCTGGCCGGCCCCGATCACCACGACGTCGACGCTGTCCTTTTCCCGTGTCACGTCGGCTACAACACCCGGCCCGGGCCGCAGCTTCCCGCCGCCGAGCCGAGCGCGGCCGAGTTAAGCGATTGCCCGGCGGCACTGGCCGTGGGAGCGTCGGAAGTACCTCTGGAAAGGGCTCTCTCGTGACGCTCGGCATGGTTCTCGGTGATTCCGCGGTTCGCGCTTTGATGCGGGAGCCGTTCCTGCCCTGACGTTCGCGCCTGTTCTCGCAGGCCGCGCCGCCCGCTCCCTCCTCGAAGTGCTCTTCGTGCCCCCGCACGTTCGATCACGAGGAGTATCACCGTGCCCAAGATCCGCTGGATCGAGGCCGAGACCGAACAGTCCATCGCGTGGCACTCCGAATCCGGAATGCCGCCACCGCGCCGCGCCGTCGTCGCCGATGACCGGATGCGGGCCGACGTCGCCTACCGCCTGATCCGGGCCGGCACCGCGCTGGTCTGGCGCGGTGACTTCCACAACGCGCGCCAGCTCCTGCAAGCACTGGGGCGCCGGGCCGACCGCGGTGCGCCGCCCACGGCCGCCGCCTTCCACCACCACCGGCGCGCCAGGAACCGGCGGGCCGGCGTCCTGAACATGTTGCTCGTCGCGCTGGACGACGACTACGGCCTCGCGCTGCGGCGGGCTCCCGACGTGCGGCCGGCCTGTGCGGAGGCGTACGGGACCCCAGAGTCGGCCCGGGCGGTGCCGCTGCGCGAACTGCTCGGCGTGATCGGCGCGCACGAGTGGCGCCGGCGCGGGGTGCCAGTGGCCGCGCTGGGCGCCCGGATCCATCCGCACTATGGCGTGTTCTCCCCGGTCCGGGGCGAGTACGTGGACCTCGTCGCCGCGGCGCCGCTGCCGCCGACGGTGGGCCCTCGCCTCGCGTTCGACCTCGGCACCGGCACCGGCGTGCTCGCCGCGGTGCTGGCCCGTCGCGGCATCGAGCGGATTGTGGCCACCGACCTGAACCCCCGTGCGGTGGCCTGCGCCCGCGACAACGTCGACCGGCTCAGACTCGATAGGTCGGTCGAGGTGGCGCGCGCCGACCTGTATCCGCCGGGCGGTGGCCGTGCGGACCTCGTGGTGTGCAATCCGCCCTGGATCCCGGCGCGGCCGACCTCGCCGTTCGAAGCCGGGGTCTACGACGAGAACGGTCGGATGCTGCACGGTTTCCTGGCCGGGCTCGCCGACCGATTGGCGCCGGGCGGCGAGGGCTGGCTGGTCCTGTCGGACCTGGCCGAACGTTGGGCGCTGCGGTCCCGCCAGGAGCTGCTTGCCGGGTTCGCGGCGGCCGGGCTGCGCGTCGTCGACCGGATCGACGTCCGGCCACACCATCCGCGCACGGCCGACCGTGCCGATCCGCTCCACACCACGCGTTCCGCCGAGGTCACCTCACTCTGGCGGCTCGCTGAACTCAGGCAGGGCGGGCGGTGACGGGGGCCGTGCGGGCGTCTCGTACCGTCAATACCGGCGTTGAAAATGGGGGACGGGAGAGCTGTGCATGAGTGCGACTCGCAGTGACCGCGGTGGGCTGTTCCTTCAGCCGCCGAGCGACGACCCGGCCGAGCAGCAGGCGCAGGCGGTGGACGGCAGCGGCGAGGGTATGCGCCGGCTCAGGTTCCCGTTCGAGGCCGATCCGGTGGACGTGCTGGAGCAGCAGCTGACGGTTCCCGTCGACGAGGACGAGTACCGCTAGCTGCGTAGACACGACTTTGGGCGACATCTTCGGTGCTATGACACCGAAGATGTCGCCCAAAGCGCTGTAGGGCCCGCGATGGCGCCCGGCGGTCAGGGCAGGCGGGAGAACCAGAACAGGGACGCCGCGCCGGCCGCGAGCGCGGTGAGCAGTCCGATCGCGACCACCCAGGTGGTGATCTCGCGGTGCTCGGTCCGCCAACCGATCGACGAGCCGATGTCCTGGTAGACCCCGCGCAGTTCGGCGTCGCTCTCCGCCTCGTACGCGGAGCCGCCGGTGGCCTCGGCAAGCTGCCGCAGCGCGGCGGAGTCCACCGGGACCGGGATGTCCCGACCGTTCAGCTCCACCGTGCCGCCCTCGGTGCCGTACGCGATCGTGGAGACCGGCACCTTCGCGTCGGTCGCCGCGGTCGCCGCCTCCTCCAGCGACCGGCCGGTGGTGTTCGAGCCGTCCGAGAGCAGCACGATCCGGGCCGGCGGCGGGTCCTCGCCGGCCTCGGCGTCGAACGAGGTGACACTGCCCAGCGCCGCGTAGACGCCCTCGCCGATCGCGGTCCGCTCCGACAGCGTGAGCCCGTCGATGCCGGCGTCCACGGCGGCCCGGTCCGTGGTCGGCGCGACCAGCACCGACGCCGAGCCGGAGAACGAGACCAGGCCCACGTTGAACTCCTCGGGCAGGTCGTCGACGAACTCCTTGGCCGCCGCCTTGGCCGCCTCGATCCGGGTCGGCCGCACGTCGGTGGACTCCATCGAGACCGACGTGTCGACCGCGACCAGCACGGTCGCTCGCTCGCGCGGCACCTGCACGGCGGCCGCCGGCCGGGCAATGGCCAGCACCATCGCGATCAGCGTGAGCAGGAACGCTCCCGCCGGCACGTGGCGCCGCCAGCCCGGCCGGCTCGGCGCGACCTTCTCCAGCAGCGGCAGGGTGGCGAACCGCACCGCGTACCGGCTGCGCCGGCGCTGGAACAGCACGTACACGAGGGCCAGGGCGATCACGACCGTCAGCAGCAGCAGCCACCACGGCGACAGGAACGTCATCGCGCGGACCTCCTCGCGTGTGCGCGCGCCACGGCGGCGGTGCGCCGCCGGGCCCGGACGAACCGGGCCAGGTCGGTGACCCAGTCCTGGTCGGTTCGCAGGATCAGATGGGCGACGCCGGCCTCCCGCAACGCGGCGCTGATCGCGCCCCGGTGGGCCAGCGCCGCGGCCGCGTACCGCTCCCGCAGCCGCCGGCTGGAGGTCTGCACGTCCCGGCGCCGGCCGGTCTCCGGGTCGACCAGCGTGAGCAGCCCCACCTCGGGCAGCTCCAGCTCGCGCGGGTCGAGCACCTCCACGGCCACGGTGTCGTGCCGGGCCGCGAGCCGCCGCATCGGCTGCTCCCAGGCGAACGGCCGGTCCGTGCCGCCGCCGTCCGCGAGGAAGTCCGAGACGACGACCCGCAGCCCGGGCCGGCGGTGGTCCCGGATCAGCCGGCTCACGGCCGCGCCCAGATCGACCGGCGCGTCCACGCCCGGCTCGGCCCGGGGCGCGTCGATCAGGGTCCGGACCGCCGCCCACGCCGCGGCCCTGGCCGGCCGCGCGGGCAGCCGGTGCAGCGCGCCGCCGTGCAGCACCCGCACGCCCATCCGGTTGCCGGGCCGCCCGGTGATCAGCCCGATCGCACCGACCATCGCGGCCGCCAGCTCACGCTTCTCCATCACGGCCGTGCCGAAGTCCATGCTGGCCGAGCCGTCCACCAGCACCCAGGACTCCAGCTCGTGCTCGGCCATCGGCGCCCGGACGTGCGGCACCTGGGTCCGGGCGGTGACGTTCCAGTCGATCCGGCGCACGTCGTCCTCACCCGGCCGGTACGCCCGGATCTCCGCCGGCTCCGAGCCCGGGCCGAGCCGCAGCCCGGCATGCTCACCCTGGAGCAGCCCGTCCAGCCGACGCCGGACCGTCAGCTGCAGCGCGCCGCAGCACCCGGTCGGAACCGGGGGCGGCGTGTCCGGGATGGACCGGGTGAGGGGACCGGTGGGCGGGCGGACCGGGTGGGCGCTCATGCCACGGCCTCCGTTCCGTCCTGCTGCGGGGCGACGTGCGGGGTCGGCACCAGCGCCAGCACCCGATCGACCACCGTGCGCGGCTCCAGCCCGTCCGCGAGCGCGTCGAACGAGAGCATCAACCGGTGCGCCATCACGTCGCCGGCCACGTCCCGGACGTCGCCGGGCAGCACGTAGTCCCGGCCCCGCAGCAGCGCCAGTGCCCGGGCGGCGGCGACCAGCCCGAGGGTGGCCCGCGGGCTGACCCCGAACTCGACCGCGCCGGCCAGCTCCGGCGCGCCGTGCGCCGGCAGGTCCCGGGTGGCCAGCACCAGCGCGACCGCGTACTGCGCCACGGCATGGTGCACGAACACCCGGTCGGTCGCGCCCTGCAGGGTGGCGACCAGCTCGGGGGAGAGCACCCGGTTGGCGGTCGGCGGATCGACGCTCATCCGCTGCAGGATCGTCAGCTCCTCCACCGCGGTCGGGTAGTCCACCGAGATCTTGAGCAGGAACCGGTCGCGCTGGGCCTCCGGGAGCGGGTAGACGCCCTCGGACTCGACCGGGTTCTGGGTGGCCAGCACCAGGAACGGCTTCGGCAGCGGATAGGACTGGCCACCGATGCTGACCTGCTGCTCGGCCATCGCCTCCAGCAGCGCCGACTGCACCTTCGCCGGTGCCCGGTTGATCTCGTCGGCGAGCACCAGGTGGGCGAAGATCGGGCCGAGCTCCACGTCGAACGTCTCGCTCGACGGGCGCCAGATCCGGGTGCCGACGATGTCGCCGGGCACCAGGTCGGGGGTGAACTGCAGCCGGGTGAACGAGCCGCCGATCACGTCGGCGAGGGTCCGCACCGCCAGCGTCTTGGCCACGCCCGGCACGCCCTCGAGCAGGCAGTGGCCCCGGGCGAGCAGGCCGACCAGCATCCGTTCCACCAGCCGGTCCTGCCCGACGACGACGCGCTTCACCTCGAACAACGCCCGCTCCAGCAGGGCCGGTTCCGGTGCGACGGGCGGGATCGGGCAGCGCCGCAGTGTCGGCCGAGGTGGTGGTCACAGGTTCTCGGCAGAGCCCGGCTGAGGCTGCTGCTCCGACGGGGTCTCGGACGGCGCCGACGGCGTCTCCGACGGCTGCTGGCCGCCGCTCTTCGCCGGGCAGTCACGCTTGTCGCCGGACTTGCCGTCACGCGGCGCCTGGCCGTTGTCGCTGCGCGGGCGGCTGGCTGCTCTCGCCGGAACCGGGCTCGTCGACGACCGTGACGTACTCCGAGCGGGCCGGCTCCTCGCCGCCGACCGCGTAGGCGATGCCACCGAAGGCAGGGCACCGAAGACGCCGACAGCACCGACGGCGGCGAGCTTGCTCTTGCGGGAACTGAGCACGATCTTTACCTCCTGTACCGGGTCGGCGCAGGTCGCCGGCCTCGTGGGCCGGTCGGTCCCGGGCCGCTGGCCACGGGGGAGGCCGGCGGTGCCGGAACCGACCGGCGAGATCCAGCAGACCAAGTGCGGCCGAAAACCCCGGGAAGCTCGCGGCGAAAGCGCGCCGAAAGAGCGTGCGGGGATCGGCGGCCGGCCCGGTTACCGTGTGCACATGCGGCTACTCGTGGTGGACGACGAGGAAGGGCTCCTCAGCGCGGTGAGCGCCGGGTTGAGCCGGGCCGGGTACGCCGTGGACACGGCGCTGACCGGCGCCGAAGCGGCCGAGAAGTTGGCCAGCACCGGGTACGACCTGATGGTGCTGGACATCACGCTGCCGGACACCGACGGCTTCCAGCTCTGCCACCAGGTGCGGCACGGCGAGATCGCGGCGGCGTCAGGGCGGGACCTGCGGATCCTCATGCTCACCGCCCGCAACAGCCTGCCCGACCGGGTCCGCGGTCTGGACGAGGGCGCCGACGACTACCTGGTGAAACCGTTCGCGCTGGCCGAGCTGTTGGCCCGGATCCGGGCGCTGCTGCGGCGCGACGTCACGGCGAGCACGCCCGTGCTGGAGGTCGGCGAGCTGGCGCTGGACAGCGCACGGCATCTGGCCCGGCGCGGCGAGCGCGAGCTGGCTCTGACGCTCAAAGAGTTCGGCGTGCTGCGGTACCTGATGTCCCGGCCCGGGCACGTCGTCTCCGCCGAGGAGCTGCTGGAACACGTGTGGGACGAGAACGCCGATCCGTTCACCCAGAGCGTCCGGGTCACGGTCGGCACGCTGCGCCGCAAGCTCACCGTGGACGACGAGGAGCCCGTGCTGGAGACCGTGATCGGCCGTGGCTACCGGCTGCGGGAGGGGTCGTGATCGAGGGCGACCGGATAGTGGGGGGACGGCTGCCGCACCGCTGGCGCCCGGCGTGGAGCCAGACGATCCGGTTCCGGCTCACGGTGGCGTACTCGTCGCTGCTGTTCGGGCTGGCCGCGCTCGTGGTCGGCGGCGTCTACTTCGGCGTCGTGAACAGGGTGGACGCCGAGCCGCTGAACGTCATCGAGGTGCAGCAGGGCTACCGGCTGCCCGGCGGCAAGGTGGTCACCAAGGGCGACGGCTTCGAGGCGGCCGAGCTGTCCACCGTGCAGGACGCGGTGAACCTGCAGACCCTGCGCACGCTGCGGACCTACTCGATCGGCGCGCTCGGCGGACTGTTCCTGGCCAGCCTCGGCATCGGCTGGTGGCTGTCCGGGCGGGTGCTCCGGCCGGTCCGGCGGATCACGGCCACCGCCCGCGACATCACCGCCACCGACCTGTCCCGCCGGATCGATCTGGACGGACCGCAGGACGAACTGCGTGCGCTGGCGGACACCGTGGACGACATGCTCGCCCGGCTGGACCGCGAGTTCGCCGCGCAGCGCCAGCTGGTCGACGACGCCTCGCACGAACTGCGGAACCCACTCGCGATCATCCAGGCCAACCTGGACGCGGTGCTGACCCACGACGACGTGGACGCCGCCCAGCGCGAGCACGCCACCGAGGTGGTCGGCCGCGCGACCGCCCGGATGACCCGGCTGGTCGAGGATCTGCTCGCCACCACCCGGCGCGACTCGTCCGCGTTCGCCGAGTCCGATGTGGACCTGGCCGCGATGGCCGGTGAGGCGGCGGACGAGTACGGGCTGCTCGCCGCGGAGCGGGGGATCCGGCTGCGCCGCCGGCTGGCGCCGGGACCGGTCGTGATCGGTGACCCGGCGGCGCTGCGCCGAGCCGTGGACAACCTGCTGTCGAACGCGGTGCGGCTGGCGCCGGGGCGGAGCGAGATCGTGATCGCGGTCGGCAGCCGGGAGGGCTGGAGCTGGCTCGCGGTGCGGGACGAGGGCCCCGGGATCGCGGCGGCCGACCAGGCCAGGGTGTTCGATCGGTTCTACCGCGCGGCGTCTGGCTCGCCTGCCGTGACCGGCGGGCCGGGCTCGGGCTGGCGATCGTGCGGCAGGTGGTGGAGAGCCACGGCGGCACCGTGGCGCTGCACAGCGTGCCCGGGCGCGGCAGCTCGTTCGTGCTGTGGCTGCCCGACCGCGCCGCCCTCGGCGATCACGACAACCGCCGCCGGCCGCGCCCGCCCGAGGTCGACCCCCTCGCCCGCACCGCCGCCGCCCCGTAGGACCCCGAGCCGTCATCGCCTGGCATCTGGGCGCCATTTTCGGCGCTAGAGCACCGAAAATGTCGCCCAAACCGGCGGGCAGCGGGCTGCGCGCAGCTGGCCTTCCTCGGCGACAGCTCTCGGCTATGGTCGCGGCAATGGGTGGGCGGCCTGGGCGCAGCGGGCCAGGCACTGGCGCATGGGCAGGAGCGCAGGAAAAGGCTGACGTCGGTTGTCAGGTTTTCTTGGCAGGGTGTTGGTCATGACAAAGAACCTGGAAGGCAAGGTCGCGCTCGTGGCGGGGGCGAGCCGCGGTGCGGGTCGGCAGATCGCGGTGCAGCTCGGTGCGGCGGGCGCCACCGTCTACGCGACCGGGCGCACGACCCGGGAGCAGCGGTCGGAGATCGACCGGTCCGGAGACGATCGAGGAGACCGCCGAGCTGGTCACGGCCGCCGGCGGCACGGGGATCGCGGTGCAGGTGGACCATCTGGTCCGCGACGAGGTGCGCGCGCTGGTCGAGCGGATCGACGCCGAGCAGGGCCGGCTGGACGTTCTGGTGAACGACATCTGGGGCGGCGAGAAGCTGTTCAGCTGGAAGGACAAGCTCTGGGAGCACTCGCTCGACGACGGCTTCCGGATCCTCCGGCTCGCGATCGACACCCACATCATCACCAGCCACTACGCGTTGCCGCTGCTGCTCAAGAATCCGGGTGGGCTGGTCGTGGAGATGACCGACGGCACCCTGGAGTACAACAGCGCCAACTACCGGGTGTCCTTCTTCTACGACCTGGCCAAGACGTCGGTGATCCGGATGGCGTTCGCCCAGGCCCAGGAGCTCGGTCCGCTCGGGGCGACCGCGGTCGCGCTGACCCCGGGCTGGCTGCGGTCGGAGATGATGCTCGACCACTACGGCGTCACCGAGGAGAACTGGCGGGACGCCACGAAGATCCAGCCGCACTTCGCGATCTCCGAGACGCCCGCCTACGTGGGCCGGGCGGTCGCCGCGCTCGCCGCCGACCCCGAGGTGGCGCGGTGGAACGGCGAGTCGCTGTCCAGCGGTCAGCTCGCGCGGGTCTACGGCTTCACCGACCTCGACGGCAGCCAGCCCGACGCTTGGCGGTACCTGGTCGAGGTGCAGGACCCCGGCAAGCCGGCCGACGTGACCGGCTACCGCTGACCGCCCAGCCGCCTCCACGCGCTGTGGGCGACATTTTCTCGGTTATAGCCGAGAAAATGTCGCCCAAAGCGCGTCGGAGGGTGCGGTCGGTGCGCGACCGGACGGCGCGACCGGAAGGCGCGACCGGAAGGCGCGATCGGGCGAGGTGCGGCATGCCTGCGGACCGCCGGCCGCGGGGTTGCTGTGCCGGGTGGCCGGCCGTCCAGAAGGCGAGAAGCGCGACAGTCAGGGCTGGCGGTAGAGCGCGGCGAGCCGCTCGGCGGCGTCCCGGATCAGGTCGCGCAGCGGCTCGGGTTCGAGTACCTCCACCTCCGGGCCAAGGCGAAGCAGCTGCGTGTAGGCGACGTTGACGGATTCGACGGGCAGTCGGGTGACCACCCAGCCCTGCTCGTCGGGTTCGCCGGCCGCCGCGGTCGCCTGTTCCAGGGCCGGCGGTTCGACGGCGTACCGCAGCGCGCGCAGTCCGCTCGGGCTGAGCCGGATCGTCACCTGCTCGGCGAGCATCTGCCGGACGAACTCCGCCGCCCGGGAGGTCCAGAACGCGCCGAGGTCGAACGCCTCGTCCCGGACGAACGAGGTGGCGGTGACACCTCGACCTCGACGATCCGGTCCACCCGGTAGATCCGGTGGCCGTCGCCGACCCGGCCGACCAGGTACCAGCCACCGTTCTTGAGCACGAGCCCGTAGGGCTGCACGGTCCGGGCCACCACGTCGTCGCGGCGGTAGCGCAGCTCGATGGTCAGGTCCTGCCAGGCGGCCTTGGCCAGGTCCGGCAGCAGCGGTGGCGGATCGGCGTCGTCGAACCAGCCGGGAGCGTCCAGGTGGAAGCGTTGTCTGGCCCGGGCGGACGCGTCCCGGAGGGCGGGCGGTAGCGCCGCGCTGACCTTGAGCTGGGCGGCGTCCACGGCTGGTCCAGCCCCATGTCCTCCACCGGGCCGGGTAGTCCGGACAGGAACAGCGCCTCGGCCTCGGCTCGGCTCAGGCCGGTCAGCCGGGTGCGGTAACCCTCCAGCAGGCGGTAGCCACCCGTGCGGCCCTGGTCGGCGTAGACCGGCACGCCCGCGGCCGAGAGCGCCAGCACGTCGCGGTAAATGGTCCGCTCGGAGACCTCCAGTTCGTGCGCCAGCTCGGCGGCGGTCATCTCCTGGCGGGCCTGTAGCAGCAGGACCAGGGAGATCAGGCGAGCGGCGCGCATCGATCCATCCTTGCTCACCCGGCTCCTGGACGGTGGGCTCACCGGGTCCGAGTCGTGACCAGGCCGGTCTCGTAGGCGACGATGACCAGCTGGGCGCGGTCGCGGGCATGAAGCTTGGCGAGTAGCCGGCCGATGTGCGTCTTCACGGTGGCGATGCTGACGTGAAGGTGGTCGGCGATCTCGGCGTTGGACATCCCGCGGGCGATCAGCACCAGCACCTCCCGTTCCCGTTCAGTCACCCCGTCCAGACCGTCCGCCGGCGCCTGCGACGGCTCCGCCCGGCGGGCGAACTCGGCGATGAGCCGGCGGGTCACGCCGGGCGCGAGCAGCGCGTCGCCGGCGGCGACCACCGCGATCGCGGCCAGCAGGTCAGCCGGCGGGGTGTCCTTGAGGAGGAACCCGCTGGCTCCGGCGCGCAGCGCCGCGTACACGTACTGGTCGAGGTCGAACGTGGTGAGGATCAGCACGCGGACCCCGGCGGTGGCCGGATCGGCACCGAGCTGTCGGGTCGCTTCGATGCCGTCCATGTTGGGCATCCGCACGTCCATCAGCACCACGTGCGGGAGCTCACGGCGCGCCAACGCGACGGCCTCGGCGCCATCCGCGGCTTCGCCGACCGCGGTCAGCCCTGGAGCGCTGTCCACGAGGAGCCGGAAGCTGCCTCGGACCAGCGCTTGGTCGTCGGCGATCAGCACCCGTATCGGATCGCTCATCGCGCGGCCTCCTGAGGTGGTTGGAAGGGCAGGATCGCGTGCACCCGGAATCCACCGCTGGCACGGGGCTCGGCGGAGAGCGTGCCGCCGTACAGCGTGACGCGCTCCCGCATACCGACGATGCCATGGCCGGCAGGACGCCCAGGCTCTGGCTCCAGGGACTCGCCTCCGTCGTCGACCACGTCGACCCGTGCCTCGGTCGCGGTGACCTCGACGGTGACCGCGCACCGCCCCCTGGCGGCGTGCTTCACCACGTTCGTCAGCGCCTCCTGAACGACGCGGTAGACCGCAAGGCCAACGCCGTCCGGAAGTCTCTGATCGCCGAGCACCGTCAATTCGACGGCTACCCCGGCCTCCCTCGTGCGCTGGACCAACGCGGACAGGCCGTCAACCCCGGGCGCTGGCGCGAGGGTGGCCTGGGCTGCGTCGTCGAGTCGGAGCACGCCCAGCATGTGGCGCATCTCGGTCAGGGCGCCCCGGCTGGTGGTCTCGATGACCTGCAAGGCCTCCTTGGCCTCGTCCGGTCGGGCATCGGCGACGTACGCGGCGACGCTGGCCTTGACCGTGATCAGACTCAGGTTGTGCGCGACGATGTCATGCAGCTCGCGGGCGATCCGCAGCCGCTCCTCGGTGATCGCCTGCTGGGTGGAGAGCGCCAGCGCCACCGCGGCCCTGGCGCGGCGCCGGCGCATCGCGAGACCCGCACCCCAGCCCGTGGCTGCCAGCACCCACACCAGCGCGACCAGGGCCGACGCGTCGGCCCAGCCTTCCGTCGGCGTGACCACGACGTCCCCGAGCACGATCGCGGCCGCCAGGCCCAGGAGCGCGGCGGCCAGCGCGGCGGCCGAACGCCGGGCCGGCTCGACGAGGGCCACCACGTAGAGCGCGTACGCCGTGGCGAGGTACGGCTCCCGGGTCATGTCCAGCACCGCCGCGGTGATGGAGGCCAGCACGACGACCGCGAGGACCGCCTTCGGCCACCGCCGACGGACGACGAGCGGCAGTCCGACCGCCCCGGCCACCAGCAGACCGAGCCACTCCGGACCGCGGAACACGGGAGTGCCGTCGCCGGGCGCCATCGACGCGAACGCCGCGTACGCCGCCGTGAACGCGGCTGCCACCACCACGTCCAGCGCGAGCAGATGGGTGCCTGCCCCCGGCTTGAGTCCGAGCCGCCCCAGCGTCCGCCGCGCGACCGCCACAGCGGGCGGACGCCAGCCGGCCAGCCTGCGGCGACGGTCGGTGAGTTCCATTGGGCAACCGTAGCCAGGGCGGTATCGAGGCGCGTCCGGCGCTGGTCTGTCATCCCGTGGTCGGACGGGACGTCGGCGAGGGCGTTGTTCTTCGCCCACGGGATGACCCCAGAGAGCAGACCACGGTCCGATGTCGTAGGCCGCCGTGCCGGCCATCGTTACCGGCATGACGACCACAGCCGCTTCCCGCCGCCCGCTCTCGACCGCGTTCCCGATCGAGGCGGGTGAGGACGCGCAATTCCCCGGCCGCTGGCTGGGCGGCGCCGCGCTGATGCTCGGCCCTGCCCTGTTGCTCGCTGGAGTGCTGCTGCGCTTCCGGATCCCGTTCTTCTTCCCCGACCAGTTGGCGGCGTACGAGCGACACCCGCGCCTGCTGTTCGCGGCGTACAGCGCGTTCCTGGCGGGCAACATCCTGCTCTGGCCGGCTATCGCGGTGCTCGCTCAGCGCATCGGCGTCCGCCGTCCCGGCTGGGCGTTGTGGGGCGGCGCGCTGGCGACCTTCGGCATCTTCGCGCGTACCTTCCACGCCGGCATCGACCATCTCGCGTTCCAGTTGGTGCGGGTGCAGGACGTCGACACGGCCACTCGGGCGGTCTCCGACGCGTATGGCGCCTACCACATCGTCAGTGCCCTGTCCTTGGCGATCATGGCCGGCTGGATCGTGCTTGCCGTCGGGGCGTACCGGTCCGGTGCGCTCAATCTGGCCCGGTCCGTCGCGCTGGGCGCCATGTCCGCGCTGCCGCTGGGCGTTCTCAAGGGCACGACGGCACTGTCGGTGGTGGCGGTCGCGGGACTCTGCGTCGCGCTGGTTCCGCTGGGCGTCGAGACGCTGCGGCGCGGAGCCCGGCCAAGAGTGGCGTCGGCGATGCGCTGGCTCACGGTGACGGTGGCTTTCGTGGTCGTCGCAGTCGTGCTGGGGAGGGCGGGCTAGTGCGGCGCCCGAACGCCGTCGAGTGGCGGTCCCCTGCGCCGGCGTCGGCGGCCGAGCCCCCGCGCCAGCGTCCCCGCGCGCAGCGACTCTCGATCCCTCCGCGTCGACGGCCCGGCAGCCCACCTCGGCACGCCACGCCAGCAGCCTGCGTCAACGCCGAGCCCCGTTTCGGGCCACATTTTCCCGGCTACAACCGCGAAGATGTCGCCCAATGCGTGAGGGGGTGCCGGGTAAGGCGTGGCGAGCGGTCAACGCCTGCGCGGGGCCAATTCCTTCGCGGTCAGCGTTGCCCGGCAACTGTGCGGCTGAACCGCGGCGAAATCGGCGTGCGGTGGCGAGAGCACGCGCCCGTCCGGCATCAGTTCCCCGTAGTCCTCGAACAGCACGACGCCGTTGCACAGCAGGCTCCAGCCCTGTTCGGGGAGGGCCGCGACGACATGCGCCGCCGCGTGGTCGCTGGACGAGGCGAGTGGGCAGGTGGGCTTGTGCCGGCACATGGGGTGGCTCCCGTTGCTGTGGGTTCCCGAGGCCTCTCAGCCTCGTCCCGGCGGGCGGACGGAGACATCCGCCAACCGGCGTATGTGCGACGGGCCAGCGCGCTGTGATGGATCGGCCACGGTCCGTCAGTGTCGCTCTGACCTGCGGGTTCTACTCGTCGGCAGGGCGGCCGGTCCGGGTTCGATCGCACTCCCGAATCGGCGGCCTGCGACCGCCGAACAAAACAAATCACCGGTGGGAGTCGCGAATCCGAGTCGCGGGTCCCACCGGTGATTGATGATTTCCTGTGCCGTTAGTCGTGGGTCATGTCCCTGCTCCAATCATCAATGGATCAGATGTCATGGGTGATGCTGTTGACCGTGCATTCGGTGTTACTATCGGCGAATGCCGACGGCGTGGCCACCAAGGTTCCGGTGAATGCGAGTGCCAGCGTGAACAAGGCGGCGGCGATGGTACGCGCGATTCTCATGGGGCCTCCGATGCGACGTAGAGGCGACCCTGGTAGCGCCTATAGCGCCTATCTGCGCCGGTTTATCCAGGGCCGTTCCTCACGGTCACACACGCTGCGTAATTCTGTATAACTCTCGGTAAACGGAGGGTTAACAGTGGAAAGCGATTTGTGGTCGCGAGGTCGAGATAGCGGAAATGGCCGGCCGGACGCGTCATTCTTCGGGTAATTGACATCTCTTGTTCACTTGACGTTGGGCCAGTATTGTGCGGCCCATGGCACACTCCGCGCCGTCGTCGTGTTAATCGGCAGAGACACCGAACTGGCCAAGCTGGCCGGATGTGCTCGCGACGCCGCAGCCGGGCGTGGACGCGCCGTTCTCATCGAGGGCGAGCCGGGAATCGGAAAGTCCGCCATGGTGCGTGCGGCCTGCCAGGCGGCAGCGGATGCCGGCTGCGAAGTGTTCTGGGGCGTCGGCGACGAGTTGGGCCAGGAGCTACCGCTGTTACCGCTGCTCGAGGGGCTGCGGGTTCGTGAGTCGACCGACGATCCCCGTCGGCTGACCATCGTGCGGCTGCTGCGCGGCGAGTTCATCGCGGGCAGCGGGGCCGACCTTTCCACCGCCGCGGCCGAACACCTGCTGGAACTCGTGCACGAGGTGTGCTCGGCGGCGCCGGTGGTGCTCGTCGTGGACGACCTGCAGTGGGCCGACCAGGCCACGGTCGCCTTCTGGGGTCGGCTGGCACGTTCGGTGCGCGAGCGCCCACTGCTGCTGATCGGCATCGTGCGCGCGGTGCCCCGGCGCGAGGGGCTGGCCGCGCTCCGCCGGGCGGTCGGCGCCGGTGGGGTGGTGCGGCTCGGGCGGTTACCCCAGCCGGCCGTGGTCGAGCTGCTCACAGCGCTGGCCGGCGGACCGCCGGGGCCGCGGCTGCTCCAACTGGCCGACGGTGCGGCCGGCAACCCGCTGTACCTGACCGAGTTGGTCGACACCCTGGCCCACGGCGCCCGGCTGGCCAGCACGGAGGACGGCACGGTCGACGTCACCGAGGGCCGGGTCCCGGACACGCTGTCGGCGGCGATCGCCGACCGGCTGGGCTTCCTGTCTCCGCGCGTTCGTGAGGTGCTGCGGGCGGCCGCGCTGCTCGGAGTCGACTTCTCCGTGCCGGACCTCGCCGTACTGCTCAGGCGGGGGATCGCCGAGCTGCTCGCGTTGTTGGACGAGTCGCGTGCGGTCGGCGTGCTCGTCGACGGCCGCGAGGTCCTCTCGTTCCGGCATCCGCTGATCCGCGCGGCGCTGTACGACGAGATGCCGGCCGCGGTCCGGGCTGCCTGGCACCGGGACGCTGGGCGGGCGCTCGCCGAGGCCGGTGCGCCGGTCGAGCGGGTGGCCCGTCAGCTGCTCTCGGCCACCGACGGCGCCAACGACAGCCTGGACCAGTGGATGGCCGGCTGGCTGGTCGACACCGCCCAGGTGCTGATCGGCCGGGCGCCCGCCGCCGCGGTGGCCTTGCTCCGCCGGGCGCTGCTGAGCCTGCCGGCCGGCGCCTACCGGCACGCAGTGCTCGCCGGTCGGCTCGCCGACGCGCTGTACCGGGTCGGCGACCTCGCGGAGGCCGAACAGGTGGCGGCCCGCGCGCTGGAGCACGTCACGGACGCCGACGTGCTGGTCAACCTGCACTGGACGCTGGCTCAGTGCCGGGCCAGGACCGGGCACTCCGCCGAGTCCCTCGCCGACCTGAACCGGGCGCTGGCCGCGCCGGGCATCATGCCGCGACACCGCGCTCGGCTGCTGGTGCTGGTGGCCCGGATGCATCGTGCGCTCGGCGAGGTGGACACCGCCGGCCGGGTCGCGACGCTCGCCCTGGACACCGCCACCGAGGCCAACGATCGCTGGGCCAGCAGTTGGGCGTTGCACGTGCTCACGGTGGTCGCGGTGATGCGCGGCGAGGTGGCCGAGTCGTTGCCACTGTTCGACCGTGCGCTGGCCGCCACCGAGGGCGATCCGGCGCTGACCGACCTGCGGATGTTGTTGCAGATCAACAAGGCCGTCGGGCTTGGCGACCTGGACCGGTACGAGGAAGCGATCGCCACGGCCCGCGAGGTCCGGAACCTGGCCGACCGGATCGGCGGCGTGGTCCGGCTCACCCAGGCGCAGAGCGCGCTCGCGGAGCTGCTGTTCGACACCGGCCAGTGGGACGAGGCGCTGGCGGAGGTCCGGGTGGCTCCCGCCGAGCTCAAGGACCCCGCGGTGGCCTGCTGCGATCACGGCATCGCGGCCGTCATCGGCTTCCACCGCGGCGAGGCGAGCGCGGCTCGGTCCCATCTGGACAGAGCCGCGCCGCACGCCGAGCGGATCGGCAACCGGGTGGTCGGCTCGCTCGCGCTCGCCCGCAGCGTCGGCCTGGAGCAGCAGGGGAAGCCCGCCGAGGCGCTCGCGATGCTCACCGCCGGGCTCGACGACGAGGCCGAGGAACTGGAGGAGATGGAGGATCTGCTGCCGGACGCGGTGCGGCTCGCCGTCGAGGTGGGTCAGGCGGCGACGGCCAACGAGGTGACCCGTCAGGCGGAGGAGCTGGCCAGCGGCACGGAGGTCGCCCACCGGGCCGCGGCCGCCCAGTACTGCCGTGGTCAGCTCGACCGTGATCCAGCCCTGCTGCTCAAGGCCGCCGACGGCTACCGCGACGCCGGCCGGCCACTGCCCAGGGCGAAGGCGCTGGAGGCCGCGGCCGTCGCCTACGCCGGGGAGGGCGAGCGGGACTCGGCGCGGGCGGCGTTCACCCATGCGTTCGACCTCTACACCGAGCTCGGCGCGCGCTGGGACACCGGCCGGCTGCAGGCCCGTTTCCGGGCCTACGGGATCCGGCGCGGTCCGCACGCGAAACACCGGCAGGCCCGGCACGGCTGGGAAAGCCTCACCCCGACCGAGTACAAGGTCGCCGGGCTCGTCGTGCAGGGGATGTCGAACCCGCAGGTGGCCGCCGACCTGTTCCTCTCGCCCCGGACCGTGGCCACGCACGTGTCGCACATCCTCGCGAAGCTCGGCGTGCAGTCCCGGATCGATATCGCCCGCGAGGCGAACGGCCGGTACGGCGCGTCCGGTTAGCCGGCCGCGTCGTGAGGGCGAATACGGCGCGCCCGGCTGGCGGGGTCGTGGGCGTCCGGCAGCGGCGCCGCGTCGTGAGCAGCGCGTATGGCGCGTCTGGCTGGGCCGCCCCCGTCGCACCGAGTCTCCGGTTGCGACCTCCTCGGGGGCGACCCAGGTCGTGAGCCGCCGGTACGTCGCCTCCGGGTAGGCGCCGCACCGGCGGCCGGAGCAGTACGCCAGCAGGTCGACTCACCACTGGCGCACGCTCAGCTCATCGGGTGGTTCGTCGATGCGCGCCGTGGCCGGAGTCCTCGTCCACGGACCGGCGGCGCTGGCGGTTGCCGGATCCGGCTCCAGATCGGCGCGACGTACCACCACAGGGCGAACCAGCCCAGGGTTCCGCCGGCGATCCAGCGAGCCCGGTGCGTGCCGATCACCATGTCCAGGATCAGCATCAGCGAGCAGGTCACCGCCAACATCAGCAGGGTCACGCCGAAGAGCGCGAACCGACCGGAGGCGCGGACCAGCTGTTTCTTGAGGCGCCGTTGGGCCATCAGCCGGTGAAAGGGCGCCGGTGCGATCAGCAGCGCGTTCGAGGCCGCGCCGAGCACCAGGCTGGCCACGTAGATGTTCCGTTCGAGTTCGGTGAAGGCCCCGAACTTCGGGGTGAACGCGAGCATGAGCAGGAACGCCAGCAGCAGGTGCACCCCGGTCTGCGCGACCCGAACCTCCTGCAGGATCTCGCTGTAGTCCCGGTCCAGCCGCTCGGCCGCGGTGATCTCGGCGAACGCCGCGCGGTTCCAGCGCTCCTGCTGTTCCCTCAACTCCTCGTCGGTCGGATCCTCGTCGTCTCTCGATGCCGCGTGGTTGGCGTGGTCCGGATGCTGCGGCGCTGTACTGGACAGCCAGGTCGTCATGTCGATCCCGTCTCCCGGTGGTCGCCGGCTGGTCGTGCCGGCTTTCGTGTGGCACCACCCTCTTGGCTCGCCGGTAGTGAGACATCGGTCAACTGACGGATGGTCGAAGGCTCCGAGACGCAACAGCGGCAACAGTCGCCACACCAGCGGTCACTCGGCGCTCAGTGCGCGACAAACGCGCGCCGACCACCCGCTCTGGGCGACATCTTCGGTGCTATAGCACGGAAAATGTCGCCCAAACGCGGGAGACGGCCGGGAGTGGCGTTGGCTGCCCGGTGTCGGTTGTGGTCACCGCGCGCGGGTCAGGAGCGGACGAGGGGACGGACGTACTGCCGGTCCTTCTCGTCACGCACGACGTAGCCGAGCTTCTGGAGCTCCGCGCGGAGATCGTCGGCGTCGTCGCCGGCGTCCTTTCCGAGCACGAGCTCGCGAGCCCTCAGCACCGCGTTGACCGCACCGGGCAGGTCGGGGTGGTCGGGTACCCAGCGCCGGAACAGCGCGGCGTGCGGATCCTCGCTCGCCCACGGGTAGCCGTGCGCCCGGAACGCCTGCTCGGTGCGGACCGCCGACGCCTCGTTCTCCTCCCGCGCCAGTTCGCGGGATTCCCGGTCGAGCACGACCAGGCTCTTGCCGTCCATGAAGACGGCACCGACGTCCGACCGCGCGATCGTGCGGGTCTTGTCGTCCTTGGTCAGCCGGATCTCGGCGTCGGTGAGCGTGACCTTGAGCGTCATGGTGAGCACGGCGCCGGCCGCGACCAGCCCGACCACCAGCCCGGCGGCGACCAGACCAATGGCCGCCCACCGCCCCTCCCAGGACGTGATCAGCCGCAGTGGACCCTCGAACGGCACCCAGGGCAACGTGTCCGCCCACTCCGCGATGCGCGGCAGGAAGAAGCCGAGCGTCATGCCGAGCACCGGAGCGCCGATGATGAACAGCAGCCGCTCGCCGAGCGTGAGCCCCAGCACGGACGGCTGCGGTCCGAACGGGTCGTGGCTGGGCATCGCGCGGTGCTCCGGATCTCTCGGGTGGCTGCGGTGCTGACTCTAGGGAGAGACCGGCCGCGGGCAGGAGCCGAAGGTCGATGGTTCGCGGTGCCCAGACCAACTTTGGTCGACAGTTTCGCCGGCCGCCAGGCACGCGCCCGGACCGCGCGCCCGGACCGCGCGCTCGGCCCGCCGCAACGCCGCTTTGGGCGACATCTTCAGGGCTATAACCGCAGAAAATGTCGCCCAAAGCGCGGAGGGCGGGCGCGGGAGGGCGGCGGAAGGGGGCGCGGAGGGCGGGCGGCGGAAGGGGGAGCGGCGGCGAGGCGGTGGCGGGCGGGCGCGGGAAGGGGTGCGGGGCGGTCAGGACAGGATGTTGACGGCCCTCGCGATGACCAGTCCGACCGTGACGAACGACAGCAGCGCCTGCGTGAGCATGATCAGCTTCGCGCGGGAGGTCAGCGGCATCGTGTCGGTGGGGCTGAACGCGGTCGAGTTGGTGAAGCTGACGTACAGGTAGTCCACGAAGGACGGTGTCCAGCCGGCCACCTGGGGCAGGTCCACGGTGAGCTGCGGAAACAGGAGGTCCAGGGGGTCGCTGCGGCCGGTGCTCCGCGCGTGCGGGCCGCCCCGGTCGGTCTCCCACAGCACCAGGCCGAAGATCACCACGTTGGTCAGCCAGACCCCGGCGCCCGCGACGATCAGCTGCCGCCCGGTCTGCGTGCCACCGTCCAGCAGCAGCCGCACGAGCTGCGCCAACGAGAACGCGTTGGCCGCCGCGATCACCGCGATCAGACCCAGGGACAGCGTGCGGGCGTCGCGCGACTCGCGGGTGAGCCGGGCCGGGTTCGCGGCCAGCAGCGCGGCCAGGAGGCTCAACTCCAGCACGGGCACGGCCCAGCGCGGTCCGACCGCGAGCTGTTGCGGCAGCAGGAAGTGCAGCGTGGCGACCACGAGCACGGCGGCCGCGGCTCCCCAGCGTGACTCGCCCGGACCGGTCATCCACGCAGCGTAGGCAGCGCGGCGCCCGATGCCGCGTCCGCCACACCCGGAATCCCGGGTGTGGCGCTCACCTCACGGCAAGAACGGGCGCCAAACCACAGGTTTACTCGTGCTCGTGCGGGTAGGTCGCCGAGCGGGACTGGAACGACAGGATGTTCGGGTTCTGGATCACGCCGTCGCGGATCTCGATGGCGCGCCGGAGGGTCTCGTTCGCGTCCCAGCTCTCCGGGCCGGTGAGCACGCCTCCAGGTAGGGGAGCACCGCCTCGCTGATCTCCCAGCTGGCGGAGTTCCACAGGTAGGACGGGCTGTGGTCGACGCCGTAGTAGTGCACGTCGTCGCCGACCACGAACATCGGCTCGGCGAACGAGGTCGGCCTGGCCCAGCTGAAGCCCATGCCCTCGTCGCAGGAGACGTCGACGATCAGCGTGCCGGGCGCGAGCGTCGGCAGGTCCGCCTCGTCGAGGAACATCAGCGGCGCGTTGGTGTCCTGCAGCACGCAGTTCACGACGATGTCGTGGCCGGTCAGGAACCGGGCCAGCGGCACGGGGCCGTCCTCGGTCTCGACGTGGCCGCGGCGCGGGTCGCCGTCGTCGTGGCTGAAGTGCAGGATCGTCGCGGAGTGGATCGGCGAGGCGACCGCGGGCACCTCACGGTTGGTCAGCACGTCCACGTCGTGCACGCCGTGCGCGTTCAGCGCGGTGACGGCGCCCCGGGCGGTCGCGCCGAAGCCGATCACGGCGGCGTTCAGGCGGCGGCCGTAGTCGCCGGTCGAGCCCATCAGCTGCAGGGCGTGCAGCACCGAGCAGTAGCCGGCCAGCTCGTTGTTCTTGTGGAAGACGTGCAGGTTGAAGGCGCCGTCGCGGGTCCAGTGGTTCATCGCCTCGAACGCGATGAGCGTGAGCTTGCGGTCGATCGCGAGCTGGGTGAGCTTCTCGTCCTGGACGCAGTGCGGCCAACCCCAGAGCACCTGCCCGACCCGGAGCTCGGCGAGGTCCTCGGCGAGCGGCTTGGGCAGCAGGATGACGTCGCAGTCGGCGATGAGCTCCTCGCGGGAGCGCACGCCGGCGACCGATTCGGCCAGCTTCTCGTCCGAGACGCCGAACCGCTCGCCGTAGCCGTGCTCGAGGAAGATCCGTCCGCGGAGCTCCGGGTCGATCCGCTCGAAGTGCAGCGGATGGACGGGCAGCCGGTGTTCGTCCTGTTTGCGCGAGCGTCCCAAGGATTCCAAGGCTGAGCTGGTTCACATGTGCCCCTCAGGTTGACGCGAGTCTGGCGCGGGGCCGGGCGCGGCCGGGCGCCACGACACGGTGTGTCGCCGACCGGATGTTCCGCAGTCTACGTCGCCACCGCCAGGCCCACCTGTTGGTCAGTCCCAGAGGGAGAACGATCTCCGCAGGATGCCGGCCAGGTCGTCCGCGGTCACCGGCCGGGGCGCGGTGGCGAGCAGCCGCTGCTGCTGGAGCGCGCCGGCGACGAGCGAGTCGAGGTCGGCCTCGTCGTAGCCGACCGCGCCGAGCCCGTTCGGAATCCCGATGTCGCGCATCAAACTCACCAGCACGGCGGGCAGCCGGTCGGCCGGTCCGGTTTCGGCCGGTTCCGCGTGCTGCCGAGCGGTATCGGCAGTGGCCGCCGGGTCGGAGAGCAGGTCGGCGACCCTCAGGTGCCGGTCCGGGTCGGCCTCGAACGTGAACCGGAACGCCTCGGGCGCGGTGAGCGCGACGGCCATGCCATGCGGCACGAGCGGCTCGTCGCCGGGATAGCCGTCCGGGTGGAAGCCGCGCACACCACCCGCGATCGGGTACGCGTTGGCGTGCGGGACGTGGACGCCGGCATTGCCGAACCCCAGCCCGGCGAAGGTGGCGGCCAGTGCCATGTCGGTCCGCGCGACCACGTCGTCGCCGTCGGCCACCGCCGCCCGGAACGAGCGGGCCAGCAGCCGCAGCGCCTGCTCCGACCACATGTCCGCCACCGGGTTGGCGCCGCAGTAGGGCACCCGTTGTTCCGGCGTCTTGCGGTCGAACGCCGTGTACGGCCGGGCGGTGTAGCTCTCCAGCGCGTGGCAGAGGATGTCCATGCCGCAGGCGGCGGTGACCGCGGCCGGCTGGCTCATGCTGAGCAGCGGGTCGACCACGGCGAGCGTGGGGCGCAGGCTGACGTGGCTGATCCCGGTCTTCACCCTCAGCTCGAGCACGTCCAGCACGCACACCGTGGTGCTCTCCGAGCCGGTCCCGGTGGTCGTCGGCACCGCGACCAGCGGTTTCAGCGGCTGGCTCGGCGCACGGCCGGCGCCGACCGGCGGGTTCACGTACTCCATCAGCTCGCCGGGGTTCGTGCTGAGCAGGTTCACGGCCTTCGCGGTGTCGATGCTGGATCCGCCGCCGACCGCGACGAACGCGTCCCACGGCCCGCCCGCTCTGGCCGCCTCGACGGCCAGCCGGAGCGAGGCGTCGGTCGGTTCGACGTGCGTGCCGGCGAAGATCTCGGCCTCGATGCCGTACCGGGCCGCCGCGTCGGCGACCCGCTGCGGCGCACCGGTGGCCGCGACGCCGGCGTCGGTCACGATCAGCACCCGGCGCGCGCCGTACCGGAGCAGGTCGTGGCCGATCTCGTCGGCGGCGCCGGGACCGAACTTGAGGTCGGGCGACCCGTACGTGAAGACGGTCTCGGTCACGGTTCCTCCCCGGACGAGCAGGCCGAGTGCCGCGCGGATCGGCTCCGGCACGGTCACCGGGCGGCGCGAGTCGGCGTCCACGTAGACGTGCACGAACCGGCCGATCGCCGCCGGCTCCTCGCCGCGCTCGCCGAACAGCGCCAGCCGGTAGGTGACGCTGGAGTTGCCCAGCCGCTCCAGCGCGATCCCGGCCGTGACCACCTCGGGGAAGCGCAGCTCCGCGAAGTACCGGCAGGACGTCTCGACCACCACCCCGATCGCGGGCAGGGTGCGGATGTCGCAGCCGCTGGCCTCGATCAGCCAGCCGTTCACGGCCGTGTCGAACATCAGGTAGTGCACGACGTTGTTGACGTGGCCGTAGACGTCGTCGTCCGACCAGCGGGTCGGTACCGCGCGCAGCACCGGGAAATCGTCGCGGCGCAGGCCGCGGGGGTCACCGGCGAGGTCCATGGTCGCAGCGTGCCACAGAGCGGTGTCGATCTGGCCGGATGCCGTTCGTGTAGGCAGTAACGATGACGCCCAGCGAGCCGGCCGTTCCCGCCGCCGAGATCGACCGGATCTTCCGTGCCGAGCACGGGCGGGCGGTGGCCGTGCTCGTGCGCGTCTTCGGTGACATCGACATCGCCGAGGAGGCGGTGCAGGACGCGTTCGCGACCGCGGTGGAGCGCTGGCCGTCCGCCGGCCTGCCGCCGAGCCCGGCCGGCTGGATCATCACCACGGCCCGCAACCGGGCCATCGACCGCCTTCGTCGGGAGGCATCCCGGGCCGACCGGCACGCCCAGGCCGCCCTGCTGCACGCCCGCGACGAACCGGTAGGGGAGGAGAGCGTGGTGCGCGACGACCGGCTCCGCCTGATCTTCACCTGCTGCCACCCCGCGCTCGCCGCCAACGTGCAGGTCGCGCTGACGCTCCGGCTGCTCGGCGGGCTGACCACCGCGGAGATCGCGCACGCGTTCCTGGTGCCCGAGCCGACCATGGCGCAGCGGCTGGTCCGGGCCAAGGCCAAGATCCGGGACGCGGGCATCCCGTACCGGGTGCCGTTCGAGGCCGAACTCCCCGCCCGGCTCCGGGCCGTGCTGGCGGTCGTGTACCTGATCTTCAACGAGGGCTACACCGCGAGCTCGGGGGAGCGGCTGGTCCGCGAGGACCTCTGCGCCGAGGCGATCCGGCTCGGCCGGCTGCTGGCCGAGCTGATGCCCGACGAGCCGGAGGTGACGGGGCTGCTCGCGCTGATGCTGCTGATCGAGTCGCGCCGGGCCGCCCGTACCACGCCGGAGCGGTGAACTCGTACTGCTCGCCGACCAGGACCGCGCCCGCTGGGATCGGGGCCTCATCGCCGAGGGGCAGGCCATCGTGCGAGCGTGCCTGCGGCGTAACCAGCCCGGCCCGTACCAGGTGCAGGCGGCGATCAACGCGGTGCACAGCGACGCGCCGGTCGCGGCCGGCACCGATTGGCGGCAGATCGTGCAGCTGTACGACCAGCTCCTGGTCCTCGCGCCGAGCCCGATCGTGGCCCTCAACCGGGCGGTCGCGGTCGCCGAGGTCGACGGGCCGGCCGCCGCGCTCGCCGTCGTCGACGGCCTCGACCTGGCCGGCTCCCACCTGTTTCACGCCATCCGCGCCGACCTGCTCCGGCGGCTGGGCCGCGACGGGGAGGCGGCGCTGGCTTACGAGGCCGCGATCGAGCGCGCCGAGAACGTCGCCGAACGCGACTTCCTCCGACGCAACCGCGACGCCCTCGGCTGAGCCCACCCCTCCGCATCTTCCGGGCTAGAGCCCCGAAAGTGTCGCCCCAAGCGGGAGGGTGCGGCGTCCGTCAGCGGAGGTGTTCGGGCGCGAAGTAGTCGCGCAGCAGCGCGATCTTGCCGTCCCGGACGCGGTAGATCTGCACCAGCGACGTCATCTCGATCTCGCCGTCCACCTCCAAGGCGGCGTCGATCTCGGCGATGAACACGTCCGGGTCGGCGGTGGTGTGCAGCACGTACCGGGACTTGGTGACGTCGACTTTCTGATCGTCGGCTGGCATCCGCTGGTGGAGCTCGGACTGGAACTTCCGGAACGCCTCCCGGCCCTCGACGCGGCGCGGGAAGTCGCCGTCGGCGGGGACCAGCGGTGCCTCGAAGATGCCGTCCGGCGCGTACATCTCGGCCCTGGCGTCAGCGTCGCGGGTCATCCCGGTCCAGATGTAGCGCTCGAAGATCTCCTGGGGCGTGGCGGTCACGGTGCGCTCCTTCTCCCGGTTTATCACCAGCCTATGACCCCGCTTCCACCCGCCGGCCCGAGCCTGGGCGGCGGCGATCTCGGTGGAGACGGCCGCTGGTCCGGCGGCGCCGACTCAGGCCGAGTGGAGGGTGAGCACGGTGATCTCGCTCGGCGCGAAGACCCGCAGCGGCGGCCCCCAGAAGCCGGTGCCCCGGCTGGTGTAGAGCTGGGTCCGGTCGCCGTGCCGGGTCAGGCCCTGCACCACCGGCTGGTCGAGCCGCACCAGGTAGTGGAACGGCCAGATCTGGCCGCCGTGCGTGTGCCCGGAGATCTGCAGGTCGACGCCGTGCGCGACGGCGCCGTCGATCTGCTTCGGCTGGTGGGCCAGCAGCAGCACGGGCAGCGTCGGGGTCGGCGCCGGCCAGCGCGGCCTCGTGGTCGGCGTGGTGGCCGGCGAGCCCGGAGGAGGCGGCGGTGCGGTCGTCGACCCCGGCGATGACCAGCCGGGCGCCGTCGCGCTCGACCACGAGGTGCCGGTTGTGCAGCGGCTCCCAGCCGAGCTCGCCGCATGTGGTCGAGCCAGCCCTGGGCCTCGCCGAAGTACTCGTGGTTGCCGGTCACGTACGTCCTGGCGAGCCGGGCCCGGACGTCGCCGAGCGGCGCGGCCTGCGCCCTGCGCTGGGCCACCGTGCCGTCGGCGATGTCGCCGGTGTGGCAGACGATGTCGGCGTCGAGCGCGTTCACGGCGGCGGTGACCCCGGCCGACCAGCGGGCCCGGTCGATCGGGCCGTAGTGCGTGTCGGTCAGCAGCACGACCCGGACGCCGTCCAGGCCGGCGCCGAGCCGGGGCAGCGTGACGTCCACCCGCCGGACCCGCGGCACCCGCATCGCCTCGACGTAGCCCCAGACCACGAGCACGAGCGAGATCAGCGCGATCGCGACGGCGACGATCCGCGACCGCGTCGGGTCGGCGACGCCGCCGATCGCCAGGGCCAGCCGCAGCACGTTGCCGAGGATCGACCAGGCGAACAGCACCCAGATCACGCCGAGGATGGTGTCGCCGATCGCGGCCGCCCGGTCCCAGTGCCGCGGGCCGTGGCCGAGGACCATGAGCACCGGCAGCGCGACGAGCGCACCGACGAACGCGACCGTGCCCGCGACCACGGCGGCCGCGGCCACTGCGCGCCCGAGCCGAGCAGCGTCCACCACGGCACGCCGAACAGCAGCGCCAGGATCGCGGTGATCGTCAGGCCGAACAGCAGCGGCCGCAGGGATCGCCGCGCGGGCGCCTCGGTCATCTCACCAGCGGACACAGCGCGCTCCTTGATCGTGGTAGCTCCAAGCATGCCAGGGCGGTCGGACTCGCCGCCCGCGGCGAGAGCGCGCTAGGTGCGCAGGAACTTGAGCACGGCGAGCACCCGGCGGTGGTTGGTGTCGGTCGGCGGCAGGTCGAGCTTGGCGAAGATGCTGCTGATGTACTTCTCCACCGCGCTCGGGCTGACCCGCAGCGCGTCGGTGATGCCGTTGTTGGAGCGCCCCTCGGCCATCAGCCGCAGCACCTCCTGCTCGCGCGGGGTGAGCCGGTCCAGCGGATCGTTGCGGCGGCGCACGAGCAGCTGGGCGACCACCTCCGGATCGAGCACCGTGCCGCCGGCGGCCACCCGGCGCAGCGCGTCGAGGAAGTCCGAGACATGGGCGACCCGGTCCTTGAGCAGGTAGCCGACGCCGCTGGTCTCGACCGAGAGCAGGTCCGTGGCGTAGCTCTCCTCGACGTACTGGGACAGCACCACGACCGCGATCTTCGGGTGCTCGCGGCGGATGACCAGGGCAGCCCGGATCCCCTCGTCGGTGTGGGTGGGCGGCATCCGCACGTCGACGACGACCAGGTCGGGCTGGTGCTCGGTGACGGCGCGGAGCAGCTCGTCGGCGTCCGGCACCGCGGCGACCACGTCGAAGCCGGCGTTGGTGAGCAGCGTGGTCAGGCCGGCGCGGAGCAGGACCGAGTCCTCGGCGATCACGATTCGCATGGCAGCTCCGCGGTGATCGTGGTGGGTCCGCCGGCCGGGCTGCGGACGGTCAGGGTGCCGTCGACGGCGGCGGCCCGCTGGGCGAGCCCGCGCAGGCCGGTGCCGGCGTCGGGGGTCGCGCCGCCGTGGCCGTCGTCGGTGACGATCACCCGCAGCCGGTCGCCCGCGCGGGTGACCGTGACCTCGGCCTGCTCGGCGCCGGCGTGCTTGGCCACGTTCGTGAGCGCCTCGGCGACGATGAAGTAGGCAATGGCCTCCACGCTCGGCGAGCAGCGCTCCGGCACGTCGACCTGGAGCCGCACCGGCAGCGGGGCGCGGGCCACCACGCCGGACAGCGCCGCGTCGAGGCCGCGGTCGTTGAGCACGGCCGGATGCAGGCCGCGGACGAGTTCGCGCAGCTCGGCCAGGGCCAGGATGGCCTCCTCGTGGGCGGCCTCGATCACCTGCCGGGCGGGTTCGGGCACGTCGGTGAGGTTGGCCCGCGCCATGCCGAGGTTCATCGCCAGCGAGACCAGGCGTTGCTGGGCGCCGTCGTGCAGGTCACGTTCGATCCGGCGCCGCTCCGCGTCCGTCGCCGCGACGATGTCGGCCCGGCTACGGGCGAGCGACTCGACCCGCACCGCGAGTTCCTCGCTGCGGCTGGGGCCGAGCAACGCGCGGGCCGCGAGTTCGTCCAGCCGGGCCACGCCCCTCGCCACCCACGGCGCCGCGAGCAGCAGCGCGAACGCCAGCACGACGATGCTCGCGCCGGACGCCCGGCCCGCGTCCGCCAGCTCCCCGGCGTAGGCCACCGCGAGCACCGGCGCCGACCAGCAGAGCACCACCAGGGCGCCGCCGCCGACCCCGGTGATCACGCTGAGCAGGTGGTAGCCGAGCTGGCGCCAGGTGGTGGGGGAGCGCCACGGCCGGACCCAGCGCAGCGGCCCGGCGCCGGCGAAGCCCCGCACCGGCGGGAGCTCGACGCCGAGCGTGCCGCGGAACCGGGCTCGCTGCGCCGCGGTCAGGGCCCGGACGCCCCAGAGCAGCGGGATCGGGCCGGCGAGGGCCGCCAGCACGTAGAGCACCGCGAGTTCCCAGCCGCCGGTCGGCCCGTCCAGGAGGCTCAGTACGGCGGCGCCCCAGACCAGCACGATCGCGCCCAGCACCCCGAGGGCGCCGAGGCCGAGCGGCAGGCCGGCCAGCACGTGCCGGGTCGCCCGCCAGGTGCCTGTCGCCCACGACGCGCTCCGCGCCAGTGCCGTGCCGCCCGAGGTCATGGCATCACCGTAGACATCGCCGCGCGCGCCGGCCCTGGGGCTTGCCTGCTGTCGGGGTGAGGAAAACCCCACCCCCCGCCGGCTGCCCGCCACAACGACAGCCCAGCCGGCCACCGGCAGCCTCGTGGTCAGGAGCCGGACGGCCGGCGACGTCACGAGGAGGCGCGGGACATGATCGAAGCACGCGGGTTGACCAAGCGGTACGGCGACGACCTCGCGGTCGACGAGCTGAGCTTCACCGTGCGGCCCGGCGTGGTCACCGGGTTCCTGGGGCCGAATGGCGCCGGCAAGTCGACCACGATGCGGATGATCCTCGGCCTGGACACGCCCACCGGTGGCTCGGTGACCGTCAACGGCAAGCCGTACCGGCAGCACCCGGCGCCGCTGCGAGAGGTGGGCGCGCTGCTGGACGCCAGGGCGGTCCACCCCGGGCGCAGCGCCTACCACCACCTGCTGGCGCTCGCCCAGACCCACGGCATCGGCCGCCGCCGGGTCAACGAGGTGATCGACGCGGTCGGCCTGCGCGAGGTGGCCCGGCGCCGGGCCGGCGGCTTCTCGCTCGGCATGGCGCAGCGGCTGGGCATCGCGACGGCGCTGCTCGGCGATCCGCGCACGATCATCCTGGACGAACCGGTGAACGGCCTCGACCCCGAGGGCATCCGCTGGATCCGAGCGCTGTTGCGCGGCCTGGCGGAGGAGGGCCGGACGGTCTTCGTCTCGTCGCACCTGATGAGCGAGATGGCGTTGACCGCGCAGCACCTCGTCGTGATCGGCCGGGGCCGGCTGATCGCCGACACCGGGGTGGACGAGTTCATCGCCGGCGCCGCCCGCAGCGTGGTCCGGGTTCGGACCACCTCGCCGGCGGAGTTGACGACCGTCCTCAATGGACTCCGGCGTCACGGTGGCGCGGGCACGACGACGGGTCGCTCAGCGTGTCGGGGCTGACCACCGACCAGATCGGCACGCTCGCCGGAGCCGCCGGCATCACGCTGCTCGAACTCGCGCAGCAAGCGGCCTCGCTGGAGGAGGCCTTCATGGACATCACCCGGGACGCGGTGGAGTTCCGCGCCCCGACGAGCACGGGAGCACCGCGATGACATCAACCTCGACGCGACGAAGCCGACCGAGCAGCGGGTGAGCCAGGCCCGGGTGCTGCGCTCGGAGTGGACGAAGCTGCGGTCGCTGCCGTCGGCCGGCTGGTCGCTGCTGGCCACGCTCGTGCTGGTGGTCGGGTTCGGCGCGCTGTACTGCGTGGTGCGGGTGACCCGGCCGCCCCGTGGGCCGGCCAACCTCGCGGCCTTCGACCCGACCGCGGTCAGCCTCACGGGAGTCCAGCTCGCGCAGATCGCGATCGGCGTGCTCGGCGTGCTGCTGATCACCAGCGAGTACGCCACCGGCACGATCCGCACCAGCTTCGCGGCGGTGCCGGCGCGGCTGCCGGTGCTCTGGGGCAAGGCCATCACGTTCGCGCTGACCACGCTCGTGCTCTGCGTGCCGGCGGCGTTCGGGGCGTTCCTGGTCGGCCAGTCGATCCTGTCGGCGGAGCACCTCGACACGACCCTGACCGCGCCGGGCGTGACCAGGGCCGTGGTCGGCAGCGCGCTCTACCTGACCGCCGTCGGCCTGCTCGGGCTCGGCCTGGGCGCCCTGCTGCGCAGCACCGCCGGGGCGATCTCCGCGCTGTTCGGTCTGCTGTTCGGGCTGCAGCTCGTCGCGGGCCTGCTGCCGAGCGCGTGGTCCGACGCGATCTACAAGTACCTGCCCACCCCGGCCGGCGCGGCCGTCACGGCCATCGAGCCGGACCCGACCACGCAGCTCCCGCCCTGGACCGGCCTCGGCGTGTTCTGCCTCTACGCCGCCGTGGCGCTCGGCCTCGCCGCCTGGCGACTGCGCCGCCGCGACGCGTGACGTCCATCCACACCGACTTCGAGGAGATCGACGTGAGCACCACCCGACGAGTCATCGCCGCGCTCGCCGCCGCGCTGGCCGTGACCTGGAGCCTGACCGCGGGCCCGGCCGGCGCGACCAAGGACGGCCAGCCGGACCGCCTCCACTCCCCGCAGCTCCGCTGGCACGGCTGCCAGCTCGGCCCGGAGGACGAGCAGGGCGGCGCCCTGGACGAGGCCGGCGCACAGTGCGCCGAGGTCACCGTGCCGCTGGACCACGCTCGGCCCGAAGGGCGCAGGATCACGCTGGCCCTCTCCCGGCTCCGGGCCACCGACACCGCCGGCCGGATCGGCGCGCTGGTCATCAACCTCGGCGGGCCGGCCATCCCCGGCCTCGACACGGTGCCGCTGGCGCGGGAGGCGATGGGCGCCACGGGCGCGCGGTTCGACCTGATCGGCCTGGACCGGCGGTTCGTGGGCCGCAGCACGCCGCTCGACTGCGGCCTGCCCGCCAGCTGGATTCCGCGTTCGGCCGGCACCGACCGGCGGAGCTTCGACCGGATGGCCGCCGTGGCCGCCGACGTGGCTCGCCGCTGCGACCGCACGCACGGCGAACTCCTTGCGCACGCCTCGACCGCCGACTCCGCCCGCGATCTGGACGTGGTCCGGGCGGCGCTGGGCGAGCCGACCCTGTCCTACCTGGGCTACTCGTACGGCAGCTACCTCGGCGCGGTCTACACCCAGCTGTTCCCGCACCGGGCCGGCCGGATCGTGCTGGACAGCGCGGTCGACCCGGCCCGACCCGGCGCGCTGACCGCCGGCCGCGAGATCGGTCCGCTCCGCGAGGACGCCTTGCGTACCTGGGCCGGCTGGGCCGCCGAGCGGGACGGCCGTTACCACCTGGGCGGCTCCACCGACGCCGTGCTCGCGACCGTGACGCGGACCTACCGGGCCTCGGCGCGGCTGCCGCTGCGGGTCGGCCGGTTCCGGATCGACGACACGGTGCTGCCGGGCTTGCTGCTGGATCCGCTC
>CAVVAL010000042.1:0-60118 GCA_963746095.1 uncultured Actinomycetota bacterium
CCGGGGTTCTGGGTATCTGCTCGCGGCCCGGCCGCCCCTACACCCCAGTCAGACACGCAAGGGGTGGAGATCATGACGGATCGAGAGCAGGGGCGGCATGCGGATCTGGTGCTGGAGGGCGGCGGGGTCAAGGGCATCGGCCTGCTCGGCGCGGTGCTCGAACTCGCCGAGGCCGGGTACTCCTTCCCCCGGGTCGCCGGCACCAGTGCGGGCGCGATCGTCGCCGCGCTGGTGGCGGCGTACCAGCGGGCCGGGCGGGACCTGCACGAGCTAGAGGACGTGCTGCACCGGGTCGACTACCGGCGCTTCGCCAGCGGGCCGCTGCTGCAGCGCGCCACCGGACGGGTCGGCGACGTGGTAGCGGTGCTGCTGCGCGGCGGCGCCCACTCCGGCGACTACCTCACCGACTTCCTCGGGCCCGAACTGGAGCGCGTCGGCGTCCGCACGTTCGCCGACCTCACGATTCCCGACGACGGTGGCTCGTTGGAGCCGCACCAGCGCTACTCGCTCGTCGTGCACGCCAGCGACCTGTCTCGCCGGGTGCTGGTCCGGCTGCCGTGGGACTACGCGCAGTACGGCCGGGTCGCGGACGAGGAACTCGTGGTGGACGCGGTGCGCGCGTCGATGTCGATCCCGTTCTACTTCCGCCCGGTCCAGCTGACCACCGCGACCGGCACCGTGACCTGGGTGGACGGCGGGCTGCTGTCGAACTTCCCGATCACGGTCTTCGACCGGACCGACGGCGCCCGGCCGCGCTGGCCCACCTGGGGCGTGAAGCTCTCCGGCGAGCCGTCCCACGCCCCCGACCACCCGGTGCACGGTGTGGCCGGGATGGCCGTGACCTGCCTCAAGACGCTGACCAGCGACTGGAACCGCTATCGGCTGACCGCCGAGGGCGTCAACCAGCGGACCATCCACGTCAGCACGGACGGCATCGCCGCCACCGACTTCGGCATCGGCGAGGCCGACCCAGCGCCGCCTCTACGACAGCGGCCGGGAGGCCGGGCGACGGTTCCTCGCGGCCCAGCCGGCGACGGCAGCGGTCGAGATCCCCCGGCTGCCTCGCCAGCGCGGCGCACTCCGAGCCGCCGAACGTGCCAAGCCCGCCTGACGGTCGGACTGCAGCGACTGTCCTTAGAGAGCCGCTATAGCGCGGTTCTTCTCAAAGGATGCGCTCGAGGAACCAGAGCAGGAAGATCGCGCCCACGGCGATCCCGACGATGATCAGGGCATTCGTCCCCGGCCGGCTCCGGTAGTGCCCTCGCACCCAGTGCGACCTGAACCAGTAACCCCGACGGTAGTGACCTCGGACCTGCGGCACAGCGGCCTCCTTCGACGAAGAGCGAGATCGGGTTGCCGTCAGGGTTCCCGCTATCGACCAGCTCTACTCACCAATGTGTGACGGCTGGATAGCCGGCGGCTTCCCGCGGCTCGGCGAGCGACAGCCGCCGCCCGTAGCTGGCGCCGTAGGTCTCCGGTATCGCCGGCAGGTCCGCCTCCGGGTGCCGCTCGGCCGCGAGCTGCGCCAATCTGAGCTCGGCGCCCGCGTGCCGCTGGGCCGCGAGCTGCGCCAGGCTGAGTCCGGCGCGCAGCTCGCCGGCGAGCGCCTCACTGGCCGGACCGGTGCGCGGGCTGCGGTCGATCATGGCGGCTCCTCATCGCTGCGGCTGCTGCTGTGGGCAGCACGCTAGCGACGCGGTGAAGTCACCCCGGTTACGTACGGTGGCCGGCGTGTTCCAGTCCTGTTTCGGCCGGCGCGGCCGGGTGGGACGCGCCGATCGTCGCCGGCGAGGCCTAGACCGGCACGTTCAGGGTGGCGGTCAGTCCCTTCTCGACGGTGCCGGTCACTGCGGCGAGCTGCAGGGAGTACCCGTCGCGGAAGACCATGTCAGTGGCCAGCGGGGTCTGCGCGAGCTTCCGGACGCTCTGCTCGTAGCCGCTGGTGGCGTAGACGAGCTTGCTGGTCGACTCGGGCAGCGCGAGCTGGGAGGTCCGCAGCTTGTCACTGGCCGTGGTGGCCTTGGCCAGGCTCGGGTAGACCTCGAAGTGAATGTGCGGCCAGCGGCCTGTGTACGCCGCCGGGTAGATGCTCTTGAATGTCACGGTGCCGCTCGCGTCGGTCTCCTGTACACCGCGCAGATAGTTCTCGTCGGTCACGCCGTCGGAGTAGAGCGAGTAGGCGCCATCGATGTCGCAGTGCCACAGGTAGACCGCCGCGCCGCGGAGGGCGGCCGAGCCATTGCCGGTGTCAAGCACCTTGAGCGTGATCGTGAGCGGCACCCCCTTGGCCACCGCGGACCCGGAGCCGAAGCTGGACGTGATGTCGCTGCGGACGATCCCGCTCTCGGTCAGCACGTTGATCCCGTTGGAGCCGTCGCCCGGGAACGGCCCGGCGGTCTCGGTGGGAATCTTGGTGCCGGCCGCGGCGGCCGAGGCCGTCGCGCTCGGCGTGGCGGCCTCCGAGGTGGCGGCGGTGGAGGTCGGCTTGTCGCTGGTCCCGCACGCGGCTGCCACCGTCGCCAGTCCGGCGGCACCGGCCAGGGAGAGGATTCGGCGGCGGCTCAGCAGGGTGGGCAGGTCGTGGGAGAGCCCACGGTCGTGGTCGTGCAGTTCGTCCTCGGGTCGGTCGTGGGTCATCGCATGCTCCTTGAAGGCGTGGCGGCGTCGTCTATTGCACGATCATTCAGCCCGAACCTGGCAGTTCGCTGGGCGTCGGCTGGGCACTCGCTGTGAATCCGGCGGCCGGCGGGCTCGGGCTGGCCGTCGCCAGGGCTAGGGTGCCGTCGCGATCCGCCGCAGACGCAGCGCGAACAGCACCAGCAGAACCCCGGCGATCAGCGCGTACACGCCGATGACCAGGGCGATCGCGCGCGCCCCGGCGTCCGGGCGGAACAGGATCAACAGTCCGGCCGCCGCCGAGAGCGCACCGGCGACGCCCAGGAAGAACTCGCCCCGGATCGCCCGCCGGAACCGGATCGCGGCCACGATCGTGAGCACGCCGCCGATCAGCGCCCAGGCACCGACCACGGTGGCCAGCACCGCCGCGGTGATCTCCGGCCAGACGAACGCCGCCAGCGCCGCGAGCACGCCGACCACGCCGAGCAGCCCGTAGACGAGCCGGTGCGGTAGTTCGCGGAGGCGGATCGCGTCCATGATCAGGCCCACCGCGTCGACCAGCACGTACGCCCCGAACAGGATCGCCAGCGCGACCGCCGTGATTCCCGGCCAGATCACCGCGATCACGCCGAACAGCAGCGCGAACACGCCCCGGACCAGGAGCAGCGGCCAGGCGCGGGCGAGGTCGATGGTGACGCCGGCGACGTACGGCGCGGCACCGGCCGGAACGCTCGGATCGCTGCTGGTCATGGCGCACTCCTCGGGTCGATTTGTCCCTACCCTCGCGCACCTCCCTCGGTTCGGGCGACATCCTCGCCGCGTCGAAAGGAAAAAGTCGTAGGCCCGGCACGTGCCACGATCGGCGCGTGCCGATATCGGGAGCAGGGCGGACGACCGACACCCCGCCGCAGCGCGTGACCAGGACGAACGCCGATGGCGTCCCCGTGCTGACCTACTTCGAGGGAGTCCGGGACGGGCGGTCCTGGGCCGATCTCACCGAGGTGGTCGGCCCGGATCCGATCCCGCTGATCCTCAGCTCAGCTGTCGGGCTGGGCGGTCTCGGCCTCGGTCGAGGTGGGCCGCGAGCTGCTCACGCACGGCGGCACCGTGATCCGGCACGCACACACGATGACCCGTGACCTCGCCGGCGATCCGCCGCCGGCGTCCTGGGCCACCGCCGCGCCGCCCGACGGCCTGCGGGTGGTTCCGTGCGACCGCGCCGCCGAGGACCTCTTCCCGGCCTGGCGCGCGGCCTACCCGGCCGACCACCCGGACTGGAACACCGGCGGCGACGCCCAGGCGCTGGCCGACGACCTGGTGCCGCTGCTGGCCGGCGAGCAGCTCGGGCCGGTGCTGCCGTGCAGCCGGCTGATCGTCGACCGCGCCGACCGGGTGCTGGCCGGCGTCATCCTCACCGACTGGGCCGGCAACCCGTGGATCGCCGACGTGTTCCGCCAGCCCGGCGATGCCTACGCCGGCCTGGGCTCGCTGGTGCTGCGCCGGACGCTGGCCGCCGCCGCGACGGCCGGGCTCGACCAGGGTCGGGCTGGCCGTCAGCGAGGGGAACCGGGCCCGCCGGCTGTATGAGCGGCTCGGCTTCACCCTGGTCGACACGTCGCTCACGGTCGCCGTCCCCTGACCTCGCGCTTTGGGCGACATCTTCGGTGCTATAGCACCGAAGATGTCGCCCAAAGCCGGGGCGCGCGAGGGTCAGTCGACCTCGGCGACGGGGCGGGCGAACTGGGCCGCGTAGAGGCGGGCGTAGGCACCGTCGGCGGCGAGCAGTTCCTCGTGCGAACCCTGCTCGACGATCTGACCGGACTCCATCACCAGGATCAGGTCGGCGTCCCGGATCGTGGAGAGCCGGTGCGCGATGACGAAGCTGGTGCGGCCCTCGCGCAGCGAGTTCATGGCCCGCTGGATCAGCACCTCGGTGCGGGTGTCGACCGAGCTGGTGGCCTCGTCGAGGATGAGGATGGCCGGCTCGGCGAGGAACGCCCGCGCGATCGTGATGAGCTGCTTCTCCCCGGTGCTGACGTTCGCGCCCTCGTCGTCCAGCACCGTGTCGTACCCGTCCGGCAGCGTGCGCACGAACCGGTCGACGTGGGTGGCCTTCGCCGCCGCGACGATCCGCTCGTGGCTCGCGTCCGGCGAGCCGTAGGCGATGTTCTCGGCGATCGTGCCGCCGAACAGCCAGGCGTCCTGGAGCACCATGCCGGTCCGGCTGCGCAGGTCTTCCCTGGTCATCGCGGCGATGTCCACGCCGTCCAGGGTGATCCGGCCGCCGTTCAGCTCGTAGAAGCGCATCAGCAGGTTGACCAGCGTGGTCTTGCCGGCACCGGTCGGGCCGACGATCGCCACCGTCTGCCCCGGCTCGACCTGCAACGACAGGTCCTCGATCAGCGGGGTGGCCGGCACGTACCGGAACGAGACGTGCTCGAACTCGACCCGGCCATGCACCTCGACCGGCCGCTCCGGCCGCACCGGGTCCGGCTCCTGCTCGTCGGCGTCCAGCAGCGCGAACACCCGCTCGGCCGACGCGACGCCGGACTGGAGCAGGTTCGCCATGCTCGCCACCTGGGTCAGCGGCTGGGTGAACTGCCGGGAGTACTGGATGAACGCCTGCACCTCGCCGAGCGACAGCGAACCGGACGCCACCCGCAGCCCACCGACGACCGCCACCAGCACGTAGTTCAGGTTGCCGATGAACATCATCGCCGGCTGGATCAGCCCGGACGCGAACTGGGCCCGGAAGCTCGAGTTGAAGAGCGCGTCGTTGTGCTCGGCGAAGGTCGCCGCCGACTCCTGCTGCCGGCCGAAGACCTTGACCAGCGAGTGCCCCGTGTACATCTCCTCGATGTGCGCGTTCAGCCGGCCCGTCGTGGCCCACTGCTTGACGAACTGCGGCTGGGCGCGCTTGCCGAGCCTGGCCGCGACCAGCACCGAGAGCGGCACCGTGACCAGCGCGACCACGGCCAGCAGCGGCGAGACGTAGATCATCATCGCCAGCACGCCGATGATCGTGAGCAGCGAGGTGACGATCTGGCTGAGCGTCTGCTGGATCGACTGCTGGAGGTTGTCGATGTCGTTGGTGACCCGGCTCAGCACCTCGCCGTGCGGCTGCCGGTCGAAGTAGCTCAGCGGCAGCCGGGCGAACTTCGCCTCGACCTGCTCGCGCAGCGCGAAGACGGCGTTCTGCACGACCGTGTTGGCGAGCCAGGTCTGCACCAGGGAGAACAGCGACGCGGCCACGTACAGCGCCAGCACGATCATCAGCACCCGGCCGACCGCGTCGAAGTCGATGCCCCGGCCGGGCACCACGTCCATCGAGTTGAGCATGTCGGCGAGCGTGTCCTGGCCCTGGCGCCGCAGGTTCGCGACCGCCTCGGCCTTGGTCGTGCCGGCCGGGAGTTCGCGGCTGACCACGCCGGTGAAGATCAGGTCGGTGGCCCGGCCGAGCACCAACGGCCCGAGCACCGAGAGCGTGACGCTGATCGTGCCGAGCACGAGGATCGCGATGACGTGGAGCCGCTGCGGCCGGAGCAGACCGAGCAGCCGGCGGCTGGAACCGCGGAAGTCGAGCGACTTCTCCACGGAGACGCCGCCCATGAACGCGGCCGGGCCGCGGCCGAAGCCTGGCCCGCCGGCCGGGCCGGGTCCGCGCTTCGGGGTGGCCCGTTCGCCTTGGACCTGCTCGTCCTGAGCCGGCTCGTCCTGAGTGGAACTCGTCACGCCGCCTCCTCCTCGGTGAGCTGGGACAGCACGATCTCGCGGTAGGTCTCGTTGGTCTCCATCAGCTCCGCGTGGGTGCCGGTGCCGACCACCCGACCCTCGTCCAGCACGACGATGCGGTCCGCGTGCCGGATAGTGCTGACCCGCTGCGCCACGATGATGACCGTGGCGTCCGCGGTCTCCCTGGCGAGGGCGGCCCGCAGCGCGGCGTCGGTGGTGTAGTCCAGCGCCGAGAAGGAGTCGTCGAACAGGTAGATCTCCGGTCTCCGCACGAGCGCACGGGCGATCGCGAGGCGCTGGCGCTGGCCGCCGGAGACGTTGGTGCCGCCCTGGGCGATCTTGGTCTCCAGCCCGTCCGGCATGGCCGCGACGAACTCCTTGGCCTGGGCGGTCTCCAGCGCGTGCCAGAGTTCCTCGTCGGTGGCGTCGGTGCGGCCGTAGCGCAGGTTGCTGGCGACCGTGCCGGTGAACAGGTAGGGCTTCTGCGGCACCAGCCCGACGGCGTTCGCCAGCACGATCGGGTCGAGCTCGCGCACGTCCACGCCGTCGACCAGCACGGCGCCGCCGGTGGCGTCGAAGAGCCGCGGCACGAGGTTGAGCAGGGTGGTCTTGCCGCTGCCGGTGCTGCCGATCACGGCCGTGGTCTCACCCGGCCTCGCGATCAGGCTGACGCCGCTGAGCACCGGTTGTTCGGCGCCGGGATAGCGGAACTCGGCGTCCCGGAGTTCGAGTCGCCCGTGGGTGAGCGGGGTGTGCACGGTCGCGGTGGTCGGCGGCACGACGCTGGACTCGGTGTCCAGCACCTCCTGGATCCGCTCGGCGCTCACCTCGGCCCGCGGCACCATCATGAACATGAAGGTCGCCATCATCACCGACATGAGGATCTGCATGAGGTAGCTGAGGAACGCGGTCAGCGCGCCGATCTGCATGGCGCCGCTGTCGATGCGCTGCCCGCCGAACCAGATCACGGCCACGCTGGAGACGTTCACGACCAGCATCACGGCCGGGAACATCAGCGCCATGAGCTTGCCGACGCCGAGCGAGACGTCCAGCAAGTCGGTGTTCGCCTTGGTGAACCGGGCGCGCTCCCCGGTGTCCCGGACGAACGCCCTGATCACCCGGACGCCGGCGATCTGCTCGCGAAGGATCCGGTTGATCTGGTCGATCCTGGTCTGCATCAGCCGGAACAGGTGCCGCATCCGGCCGATGATCAGGGCGATCACGATGCCCAGCACGGGCACGATGATCAGCAGGATCGACGACAGCGGCACGTCCTGGTGCAGCGCCAGCAGGATGCCGCCGACGCACATGATCGGCGCCGAGACCATCAACGTGAAGCTCATCAGCGTGAGCATCTGGACCTGCTGCACGTCGTTCGTGGTGCGCGTGATCAGCGACGGCGTGCCGAACTGGCCGACCTCGCGGGCGGAGAACTGCTGCACCCGGTCGAACACGGCGCCGCGGACGTCCCGGCCGAGCGCCATGGCGCTCCGCGCGCTGTAGTAGATGGCACCGATCGCGCAGACGATCTGCACCAGCGTCACCGCGATCATGACGCCACCGGTCCGCACGATGTAGCCGATGTCGCCCTTCACGACGCCCAGGTCGATGATGTCGGCGTTGAGCGTCGGCAGGTAGAGGGTGGCCAGCGTCTGCGCCAGTTGCAGCAGGACGATCGCCACGATGGCGCCCCGGTCGGGGCGGAGGTAGGTACGCAGGATTCGGATCAGCACGCGGTGTCTTCCGTGGAGTGGGATTCGGTTATCTGGGTGAGCGCGGCGCGCAGCACGTCGCGGAGCGGGATGGGCGGCTCGACCCGCAGCCAGTGCTCGATGGCGACCCGCACGGCACTGGTCAGGGCCGCCGCCAGGACCACCGGGTAGAGGTCGCGGGCGGCGTCCGTGCCGGTGCGTTCGGCGATAGCCTCGGCCAACGGCCGTTCGATCGCCACCCCGGCCTTGAGGAACTCACCCTGCAGGGCCGGCTCGGACGCCATCAGCTTGAAGCCGACCCGGTCGGGCTCGCCGTCCCGCCGTACGGCGCCATCATCGCGGCGATCAGGGAGTCGGCGAGCGGCTCATCGGACGGTCGGGACCGCAGCACCCTGACGACGAACTCGGCGCGCAACGCCCCCACCGCGCAGATCGCCTGCTCACGGCTGGAGAAGTAGTTGTTGTAGGTGCGGGGGGAGACGCCGGCGGCGGTGGCGATGTCGTCCACCCGCACATTCTCCAATCCCCGCTCGAGCGCCAATCGCAACGCGGCGATGCTCAACGCGTCCCTGGTCGCCATCTTCTTCCGTGCCCGCAAGCCAATTTCGTCCGCGTCACCCTCGGTCATGCCGCCACCCTAGCACCTGTTTGCGTGTCACGCAGATATTCGTGACACGCAAATTTTTGGCGATGCCGCTTCGGATCGTGACCCGCACGCGATGCCGGGAATCCAGACCGTCAGCACGATCGCCCGCACGCCATTCGGTGTTCACCTGCTGGCCATCTCCGCTGGTCGTCGGGCTTCTACGCTGAATCGACCAGCTCTCGGGGGTCCGCGATGATCTACCTCGTTCGGCACGCCCACGCCGGCGACAAGCACGCCTGGCAGGGTCCGGACGGTCACCGTCCGCTGTCCGCGCCCGGCATCGCCGAGGCGCGCGGCCTGCTCAGCCGGCTGGCACCGTTCTCGGTCGGCACCATCGTCTCGAGTCCCGCGCTGCGCTGCCGGCAGACCGTCGACGGGCTCGCCGAGCAGCGCGAGCTGCCGGTCACCGTGGACGATCGGCTCAGCGTCCACGCCGACCTCGCCGCCACCGTGGAACTGCTCTTCGCCGCCGCACCCGGCGACGGCATCGTGCTCTGCACCCACGGCGAGGTGATCGAGCGGCTGCTCGGCGCGCTGCGGGACGGCGGCGCGCCGGTCGACCCGGCGGCCGCGTGGCCCAAGGGATCCACCTGGGTGCTGGGCACCGACGGCGCGACGATCACCACCGCCGACTACCTGCCGCCGCTGCGCACCGCCCACGTGGCGACCGCGCCCTAAACGCGCTCTGGGCGCACATTTTCTCGGCTCCCGCGAGGGGGTGACGCCCGGCCGGCGGCCGCGCGCTGCCGGACGCCCCAGGCGCCGACTGTCCACTGTCGAATACTCGGGGAAATGCACCCCTCAGAGACGCCCGAGGCGTGCATTTCCCCGAGTAATCCAATGTGGACCCCAGGACTCGGCGGTCCCGTCAATCCCTCGCGCCTTTGGGCGACATTTTCTCGGTCTATAGCCGCGAAAATGTCGCCCAAAGCGCGACCGCGGAGCGGCCGCGGAAGGGTCGGTCAGACAGCGTTGTCAGCGATCACGCCGCGATACCAGAGGGCGCTGTCCTTGGGCAGCCGCTCCTGGGTGGCGTAGTCGACGTAGACGATGCCGAAGCGCTTGTCGTAGCCGTACGCCCACTCGAAGTTGTCCATCAGTGACCAGGCCAGGTAGCCCCGCAGGTCCACGCCGGCCGCGATCGCACCGTGCGCCGCCCGCAGGTGGGACTGGAGGAACTCGATCCGGTCGGTGTCGTGGACCGCGTTGCCGTGCACCCCGTCGCCGGCGTGCACCGAGTCGGCGAACGCCGCGCCGTTCTCGGTGATCATCAGCGGGGTGTTCGGGTAGTCGGCGGCCAGCCGGGTGAGCAGCGCGTACAGCCCGTCCGCGTCGATCGGCCAGTCCATCGCCGTCTTCGGCCCGTCGTGCGGCACCCAGGCGACGCCCTCGCTGCCCGGGAACTGCTTCGAGGCCGGCGCACCGATGGCCGCCGTGACGGTCTTGGGCTGGTAGTAGTTCACGCCGAGCAGGTCGATCGGCGCGGAGATGATCGCCTCGTCGCCGTCCCGCAGGTGCGACAGGTCGGTGAACCGGCCGGCCAGTTCCCGCATGTCCGCCGGGTAGGCGCCGCGCAGCAACGGGTCGAGGAAGAGCCGGTTGTGCAGGCCGTCGATCCGGGCCGCGGCGGCCACGTCGTGCTTGCTCTCCGGGTCCTGCGGGCTCACCGGCGTGAGGTTCAGCGTGATCGAGACCTCCTTGGCGCCGCCCCCGCGCAGCGCCCGGACCGCCAGGCCGTGTCCCAGCAACAGGTGGTGGGCCGCCTGGAACGCCGCGCCCGGGTCACGGCGGCCCGGGGCGTGGTCGCCGCTGGCGTAGCCGAGGAACGCCGAGCACCACGGCTCGTTCAGGGTGGTCCAGGTCGCCACCCGGTCGCCGAGCCGGGCGTAGGTGGCGGCCGCGAGGTCGGCGAAGTGCTCGGCGGTGTCCCGGTTGGTCCAGCCGCCGCGGTCCTCCAGGCTCTGCGGCAGGTCCCAGTGGTAGAGCGTGGCCATCGGCCGGATCCCGGCGCGCGAGCAGCTCGTCGACCAGCCGGTCGTAGAAGTCCAGGCCGCGCGCGTTCACCGGGCCGCTGCCGTCCGGCTTGATCCGCGGCCACGAGACGGAGAACCGGTAGGTGCCGATGCCCAGCTCCCGGATCAGCGCCACGTCGTCGGCGTACCGGTGGTAGTGGTCGCACGCGACGTCGCCGGTGTGGCCGCGGTGCACCCGACCGGGCGTGCGGGCGAACGTGTCCCAGATGGACGGTGTCCGGCCGTCCGCCGTGGCGGCGCCCTCGATCTGGTAGGCGGCGGTGGCGACCCCCCAGCGGAATCCCGCCGGGAAGGTCAGCACCTCCGTGTCCGGCTGATCCTGTAGCTGCGTCATTCCTTGATCGCCCCCTGCATGATCCCTTGGATGATGAACTTGCCGAGCAGCGCGAAGACCAGCACCAGTGGCACCGTGGCGATCGCGGTCGCCGGTCAGCGTCAGCGCGTAGTCGGTGGTGTAGCCCGCCGCGATCTGCGAGAGCGCCACCTGCACGGTCGGGTTCTCCGGGGTCAGCACGACCAACGGCCAGAAGAACTCGTTCCAGGCCTGCATGAAGGTCAGCATGCCGAGCACGGCCGCGGCCGGCCGGGCGATCGGCAGGATGACGTGCCAGAACAGTCCCCAGGTGCTGCAGCCGTCCATCCGGCCGGCCTCCAGCAGCTCGGTCGGCACCGCGCCCGACAGGTACTGGGTCATGAAGAAGACGCCGAACGCGCTGACCATGAACGGCGCGATCACGGCGTACAGGGTGTCGGTCCAGTCGATCTTCGCCATCAGGATGTACAGCGGGATGATGCCGAGCTGGGTGGGCACCATCAGGGTGATGATCACCCCGAGGTACAGCGCCGACGAGCCGCGGAACCGCAGCTTGGCGAAGGCGAAGCCGGCGAGCGTGGAGAAGAGCACCACGCTGAACGTGATCGAGCCGACGACACGACCACCGAGTTGAACAGCGCCTTGCCGAACGGCACCGTGTCGAAGACCCGGGCGATGTTCTCGAACAGGTGCCCGCCGGGGTAGAGCGGCGGCGGGACCTGGCCGATCGCCGAGTTGTCCCGCGAGGCGACGACGACGCTCCAGTACAGCGGGAACGCGGAGAAGAAGACCACCGCGGTGAGCGTGAGGTACGCCAGCCGGCCCGGGCGCTGGTTGCGCAGGTTGCTGACCTTGTTGGCGAGCCGCTGGGAGGGCTTCGGGCTGGCCGGCGTGCGGTCGCGCGAGGTGAGCGCCGTGGCCATCAGGCCCTCCGGATGCGTCGGGTGATCAGATAGTTGACGAGCGCCAGCACGATGATGACCAGGAACATCATCCAGGCGGTCGCCGAGGCGTAGCCGAAGTCGTACCGGCCGAAGCCCACCTCGTACAGGTAGAGCGAGAGGGTCTGGAACTGCCGGTCCGAACCGCCGGTGAGCGCCGCCGCCGCCGAAGACGCAGCGGCTCGGCCAGCACCTGCATGCCACCGATGGTGGAGATGATGACCGTGAAGATGATGGTCGGGCGGATCATCGGGATGGTGATCTTGCGCAGCCGCTGGAGCGAGGACGCGCCGTCGAGGATCGCCGCCTCGTGCAGCGACTGCGGCACCGCCTGCATGGCCGCCAGGTAGATCAGCGCGTTGTAGCCGGTCCAGCGCCAGATGATCATCGCCGAGATCGCGATCTGCGAGCTGAGCGTGCCGGAGTCCCAGTCGATCTTGTCCACGCCGAACAGGCCGATGCACCCAGTTGATCAGGCCGTAGTCGCGGCCGAAGAGCTGGCTGAAGATGACCGACACGGCCACCACGCTGGTGATGTTCGGCAGCAGCATGCCCGGTGCGCCAGAAGGTCGGCGTCCGCAGCCGGTTGTTCAGGGTGTGGGCCAGCAGCAGCGCGAAGACCAGCTGCGGCACGGTGGAGAGCACCCAGATCGAGGCGGTGTTCCCGAGCGCGTTCCAGAAGAACGTGTCCTTGAGCAGCTCGGTGAAGTTGTCCAGCCCGATGAACGGGTGTTCGTCGGCGAGCAGGCTCCAGTCGTGCATGGCGACCCAGGCGGTGTAGGCCAGGGGGAACGCGCCCAGCGCGCCGAAGAGGAGGAAGAACGGCGCGATGTACAGGTACGGCGACGCCTTGACGTCGGCCCGGTAGAGCCAGAATTTCATGAGCCACTTCCTAGGGTCTGTTCAAGGTCCCTGGTCGAGCGCAACCGGCGAAGGGACCTTGAGAAAGGCCCTGAGGCAGCCCGGCCCTGACGGTGTTTCAGTGGGGAGGTCAGGGCCGGGCGGCGGCAACGGATGGACTCAGGCGATCTTCTTGACCTCAGTGACCGACTGTTGCCACGCCTGGTCGGGCTTCTGCTTGCCTTCCTGGATCCGGGTGAGCCCGGCGATGATGGCGGTGTTGATGTCGCCGGCTCGCGGCCCCAGGTACTGCGCCTTCATCTTCGTCACGGATTCGGAGAAGATCTTGCCGACCGGGGCGTCGCTGAAGAACGGGTTCTTGAAGTCGGTGATGACCGGGTCGGTGTAGAGCGTGGTGGTCGAGGGGAAGTTGCCCTTCGCCCGGAACACCGTGGCCTGCTGCGCCGGCTCGACGAGCCACTTGGCCAGCTCGAACGCCTTCTTCGCGTTCTTGCCCTGCTTGGGCAGCGGTCAGGAACGAGCCGCCCCAGTTGCCGCCGCCGCCGGGAACGCTGGCGATGTCCCACTTACCGGCGGAGCTCTTCGCCTGGTCCTGGATGAAGGCCATCATCCAGGACGGGCAGGCGATGGTGGCGAAGGCGCCCTTCTGGAAGCCGGCGTTCCACTCCGGCGACCACGGCGTGATCTTCGCGGACAGCTTGGCGTCCAGCGCCTCGGCGGTCTTGTCGAACGCCGCCCGGACGGCCGGGTTGCTCTCCACCACGACCTTGTCGTCCCGGCTGTACAGGCCCTCGTCGGCCTGGCCGAGGATGGAGCGGTAGATCGTGTCGGGGCTGTCGAAGAACGCCGAGCCCGGCACCTTCGCGCCGATGAACTTCTTGCCGGTGTCGATGTAGCCGTCCCAGGTGGGCCACAGGGCGGAGACCGCGGCGCGGTCGGTCGGCAGACCGGCCTTCTGGAACAGGTCCTTGCGGTAGCACATGGCCATGCCGCCGACGTCGGTGCCGAGCCCGATCTGCTCGCCGGTCTTGGCGACCGAGGACTCCCACTTCCACTCCGGCCACTGCGACTTGAGGTCCGCGGCGCCGAGCTTGTTCAGGTCGTTGAACTTGTTCGGGGACGCCTTGAACTGGCCGATCCAGCCCTCTTCGATGGCCTCGATGTCGGCGGCGCCCTTGCCGGTCGCGAGGTGGGCGGCCATGTTCTTGTGGTGGTCCTCGGCCTTGCTGACCCGCTCGACGATGTCGACGTCCGGGTGCGCCTTCTCGTACGCCTTGTACAGGTCCTCATAGCCGAATTCACCGAACGTGCCGATGATGATCTTGGTTTTCCCGTCACTGCCCGAGCCGCCGCCGCAAGCTGCGACAGCAGCAAGCAGTGACACGGCGAGCGCGGGCACGAGAAGACCGCGCAGCTTACGCATCGACTCAACCTCCGAGGAGAGACATGGGGGATTCGGGGATTACGGCGCTACGCGCACACCGCTCTTAATTCGGATCTTGATTTAAGACCTGCCCCCCATCGCTGTCAAGGGTCTGAGCAGCGTCGATTCCCAACTGATGCAGAGCGGTGGTCAACCGCCTGGCGCCCGCGCGCCCCGCCACGGCCGGGGCGTTCGCCGCTGTCCATAGAGAGTCATCCGATCTCCCGGAGGTAGCCGGAGCGCTCCTCGTCGACCGTCCGATCAGTACCGTCGCGCGGGTCGCCGCCCTCGTCTAGCAGCTGCGCCACCGGCAGCGTCGCCGCGCCGAGCGCGACCGCGTCCGGTCCGAGCTTGCACAACTCGATCGAGGTGGGCCCGGTGGGCTGGCGCAGCACGTGCCCGGCCATCGCCGCCCGGATCTCCGGCAGGAACCGCTCCCCCAGCGCCAGGCCGGCCCAGCCGCCCAGCACGATCCGCTCCGGGTTGAACAGGTTGACCAGGTCAGCGAGGCCCGCGCCGAGGTAGCCGATGGTCTCGGTCAGCACGTCCACCGCGACCGGCGAGCCGAGCTCGCCCAGCAGCGCCGCGAACGAGGACTCCTCGTCGACGCCCGCGGCGGGCACCCCGCCATTGGCATCCCGGAAGCGGTCCAGCACGGCCTCGGCGCCGACGTAGGCCTCCAAGCACCCCCGGGCACCGCAGCGGCACGCCCGGCCGCCGTAGCTCACCGTGGTGTGCCCCCACTCGCCCGCGCTGCTGCCGACGCCCCGGTAGATCACGCCGTCGGTCACCACGGCCGCGCCGATGCCCGAGCCGACCAGCGCCACCACGGCGTGCCGCGCGCCCCGGCCGGCGCCGAACCACATCTCGGCCTGGCCGAGCGTCTTGGCGCCGTTGTCGAGGTACACCGGGATCTCCGTGCCGGCCCGCAGCATCGCGCCGAGCGGCACCCGGTCCCAGCCGAGCACCTGCGCGTCGACCTCGGCGTCGTCCTCGCCGTCCACCACCCCGGGCACGGCCACGCCGATGCCCAGCACCGAGGCCGGGCCGATGGCCGCCTCGCGCAGCACCGCGGCCAGGCCTTGCAGCACCCGGTCGACCACGTCCGCTGGGGCCGGCCGGACCGACTCCAGCACGTAGTCGGCCTTCGCCAGCGCCCGCATGGACAGGTCGAAGAGCTCCACTTGGACCCGGGTCTCGCCGATGTCCACGCCGACCACGTAGGCGAACAGCGGCGCCACTCGGATCAGGGTCCGGGGCCGGCCGCCGTCCGACTCGACCACGCCGGCCTCCTCCACCAGCCCCTCGGCCAGCAGCTCCCCGACGATGTTGCTCACGCTCGCCTGGCTGAGCGCCGTGCTCCGGGTGAGCTCCTGCCGGCTCAGGGGACCGTGCCGGTACAGGCTGGTCAGGACCACCGACCGGTTGGCCCGCCGCATGTCCCGCACCGTGGTACGCCTGGCATCCATCTCGCGCCCCCCTTGCTCATCCGGACGATCCGACCGCTACCGGCTCGCCCAGACCAGGCCACGCAGGGTCAGGGTGCGGACGGTCGGATCCTCCAGATCGGCGATCCGATGACCGATCGCCGAGAAGAAGACCTTCCCCGAGCCCCAGCCGCGTGTCCAGACGACAGGCATGCTGACCTGGCCCGAACCGTGTCCGCCGGACTCCGGCGTGACCTGCGTGGACGCCAGCACGTCGTTGTGGGCGTCGGACAGCATCCAGTACTGCTCGGAGTAGACGGTGAAATCCGTCAGCCCGGCCATGATCGGATGGTTGCGGCGCTCCGGCTCGATCGTCACCGCGTACTCGAGGAACTGTTCGGGGTGGAAGAGGAACAGCCCGCCGACCATCCGGAGGTAGCCCGGGTCGTCCATGAACGTGGCGACCACGCCGCCGTGCCAGCCGGCGAATCCGGTGCCGGCGTGCACGGCCGCGACCAGTCCGGCGCTCTGCTCCTTGGTCAGGGTCCCCATCGACCAGCACTGCACGATCAGGTCGGTCTCGGCCAGCAGCGCGGCATCGCGGTAGACGTCGAGATCCTCGGCGATCGTCACGTCGAAGCCAGCGTCGGCGAGGCCGGGCAGGAAGAGTTCGGTGGCGGCGACCGGTGACGTGTCCCTCCCAGCCGCCCCGGACCACCAGCGCGCGGCGGCGCGCGGCGGTCATCGGGCCCGCCTCGCGGCCGGGCCGCGCGTGCGGCGGACACTCGGGTCAACGCTCGTCATGCAGCACGCCCTCGGGATGCGACGGGTGGGCGGCCGGACCCCGGCCCCGGGGTCCGGCCGCGTCCAGTTACGCCGGCAGGTTCCATTTCTGGTTGGCCCCGCCGCCGCACGTCCAGATCTGCAACCTCGTGCCGTCGGTCGAGACGTTGCCGGTGACGTCCAGGCACTTGTTCGCCGCCGGATTCACCAGGTCTCGACCGGCCGTGTAGGTCCATTGCTGGGCCGCACTGCCGTTGCAGTCGTACAGCTGCACCTTCGCGCCGTTCACCGTCGAGGCGCCGGTCACGTCCAGGCACTTGCCCAGCGCCCGCAGCGTGCCGTCGGACGACCGGGTCCAGCTCTGCGCCGCCGTGCCGTTGCAGCCGTAGAGCTGCACCGCGGTGCCGTTGACGTTGTTCGCCCCGGCCACGTCGACGCACTTGGCGGCCAGGCCGGTGATCGGCCCGGTGCCGCCGGTGGGCTGTCGACGGGGTCGGGCTCGGATTGCCCGGCGTGCCGCCCCAGGTGAACGTGGCGGAAGTCTTGGTGGGCAGGGTGTAGGTGAACGACTGGTTGCCCCAGTTCACCTTCACCGACTGGTTGCCGCCGGTGTTGTTGTACGCGATGAGCGCCTTGGACCCGTCCGGGTTCTTCCAGGCCACGTTCGGCACCGAGTTGTTGGAGTTGGTGTCGATCCGGTACGCGCCCTGCTTCACGAACTTGGTCAGGTGACCCATCGTGTAGTACTCGATCGTGTAGTCGATCTGGCCGGCCCTGGAGCCGCCGTTCTGGACCGTGAGCAGTCCGGTGCAGACGTCACAGCCACCGTTGTGCGGGTTCATGAACTGGTCCAGCGCCAACGACCACTTGATCCAGCTCTTGTCCCAGTTCCGGGTGTAGTCGACCAGGTTGAGCATGTCCTCGGTCTGCTGGTTGGGGATCCAGGTGCCGCCCGAGTGCTCGGTCATGTACGCGTTCACGTTCGGGAACTGGTTGTGCACGGTGGTCTGCGTGCTCACGTCGCCGCCGTAGCCGTGCCACGCGATCCCGCCGAACAGCGGGTCGTTGCGCAGCGCCGCGTCGTTCAGCTGCGGCGCGCCGTACTCGGCGAACTTGTCCCAGTTCCAGTCCAGGATCAGCGTCTTGGTGCTGATCCCGGCCGCGCGGAACGCGGGGAACAGGTGGTTGAGCGTGAAGTTGCGCAGCCCCTCGCCGTTCCAGTTCATCGACGGGTAGGTCGCGCAGCAGGTCGGCTCGTTCTGCACGGTGACGTAGTCGATCTTCACGCCCTGGGCGGCGTAGCCCTGGATGTACTTCACGAAGTACTGGGCGTACATCGGGTAGTACTCGGCCTTGAGCCACCCCAGCTTGAAGTCGTTGTTGTCCTTCATCCAGGCCGGCGCGGACCACGGGCTGGCCATCACCTTGAGGTTCGGGTTGATCTGCTTGGCCTGCTTGGTCAGCGCCATCACGTCGACATCCCGGTTGAGGGAGAAGTCGTTCAGGTCGCAGCAGGTGTCGTCGTAGGAGTAGCTGGACCGGGCCAGGTCCGAGGAGCCCAGCGGGTTACGCAGGAAGTTGACGCCGATACCGTTGACCGGGTCGAACAGCTTCCGCATCGCCGCGTCACGGGTCGCCTGGCTGACGCCCCCGCTGCCCTTCAGCACGTACGCCGCGGTGTCGGTGAACGAGGCACCGGCCCCCTCGAACTGCTGGTACGTGGTGTTCTCGTTGACGTTGATCGTCTGATTACCGGCCGGGCTGGTGCTCGCGAACGTCACCGGGGACTGCTGCTGCAGGCCGCGCGTCACGGCCCGTCCCCCCGCGTCGTTCGTGGTGGTGAGCCAGATGTTCACGCTCTCGCCGGCCGCGTTGGCGTCCCGTGGCATCGCCACCAGCGCCGACGCGACCATCAGCACCGCGACGCCGAGCGCCGAGGACGAGCCCCAGCCGCCTTGCCCGGAAGCTGCGGTAGCGCGGTCGATGCGGTCATCGACAGTCCTTCCCACTGGCCCACCGGGCACCAGCCCGACCGGTCCTCATCGGACGGTGAAGTCGGCGGTCGCCGTGTCGCCGGCGAAGAGCCGGTAACCACCGGGGGCGACCTGCGGGCGGCCCCTGCCGTCGACGTCGCCGAGGGTCACGGCCAGTCGGGAGACCGGGAACGTGAGCTTGACGACCTTGGTCTGGCCGGCCGCCAGCGTCACCTTCGTGTACGCCACCAGCCGCTTCGGCGGTGCGAGCACCGTGCTCACCGGCTGGCCCACGTAGAGCGGCACCACCAGTTCGCCGGCGCGGCCACCCGTGTTGGCGACCGTCACCTCGGCCGAGACCGTGCCGTTCGGTCGGACCTCGGTCCGGCCGACCTTCACGGCGGTGGTCGCGTAGTTCCGTGTAGGACAGGCCGGCGCCGAAGGCGAACAGCGGGCTGTAGCCGGAGTCCGTGCCGCCGTTGGTACCGGGCAGCTGCTGGTAGTACACCGGGTCGTTGCCCAGGTTCTTCGGCCACGAGACCGGCAGCCGACCACTCGGGTTGGTCTTCCCGTAGAGGACGTCGGCGACCGCGGTGCCACCCTCGTTGCCCGGCAGCCAGGCCGCGAGCAGGCCAGCGGTGGTCGCCGCCTCGTGCAGGATCAGCGGGCGACCGGAGACCACGACCACGATCACCGGCTTGCCGGTGGCCTGGAGCGCCTTGACCAGCGCGACCTGGTCGGCCGCGAGCTCCGGTCGGGGTGCGTCGGCCACGCCCTCGGCGCCGGGCTTCTCGCCGACGACGACGACCGCGGCGTCCGCGGTGGCGGTCTGGGCGACCGCGTCGGCCTGGGTCGGCGCCGAGACGACGGTGGTGCCGGACGGGGCACCGGCCCGGAGGCCCTGCAGGATCGTGGTGCCGGGCACGGTCACGCCGGCCGGGACGCCCTGCCAGCCGATGGTCCAGCCGCCGACCTGGTTCGGCATCGAGTCGGCGCTCGGGCCGGTGACGACGATCTTGCGGGTGCCGGCGCCGAACGGCAGCGCGTTGTTCTCGTTACGCAGCAGCACCAGCGACTCGGCGGCGGCCTTCGTGGCCAGCGCCTGGTCGGCGCGGAGCACGATCTTGTCGGCCTTAGCCGGGTCGACGTACGGCTTCTCGAACAGGCCGAGCCGGAACTTGAGGGTCAGCACGCGGCCGACGGCCTCGTCCAGGCGGCGCTTGGAGATCAGCTTCCGGTTGACCGCCTCGAGCGCGCTGTCGTGGAAGGTGCGGTCGTCCGGCGGCAGCATCGCCATGTCGACGCCCGCGTTGACGGACTGCGCGATCGCCGTCGCGTAGTCGGGCGCGGTCTTGTACGCGCTCTGCAGCGACTTCACGTCGTTCCAGTCGCTGACCACGAGGCCGTCGAACTTCCACTGCTTGCGCAGCACGTCCGTGAGCAGGTACTTCGACCCGTGCGCGGGGATCCCGTTGACGGCGCCGGAGTTGACCATCAGGGTCAGCGCGCCGGCGTCCACCGCGGCCTTGTACGACGGCAGGATCGTGTCCTGCAGGTAGCGGGCGGAGAAGTCCGACGGCACCCGGTCGTGGCCGTTGCCCGGCTCGGAGTAGCCCGCGAAGTGCTTGACCGACGAGGCGACCTTGCGGCCACTGGAGCCGTCCTCGATGCCCTTGATGGTCGCGGCGGAGAGGTCGCCGGCGAGCAGCGGGTCCTCGGAGTAGGCCTCGTAGTAGCGGCCCCACCGCTGGTCACGGGCCAGGTCGGCGACCGGGGCGAAGTTCCACGGGGTGCCGGTGGCGGCGACCGCGCGTTGGGTGGACTGCGCCGCGGCCTTCACCACGGCCGGGTTCCAGGTGGCACCGAGACCGATCTGGTGCGGGAAGACCGTCGCGCCGAGCACGTTGTTGTGGCCGTGCACCGCGTCCACGCCGTAGACGATCGGGACGTGCAGCCGCGACTTCTCTATCGCGAACTTCTGGATCGCGTTGGTCATCTCGGCCCACGCCTTGGGCGTGTTGTTGACCGGCGTCATGCCGCCGCCGGAGAGGATCGACCCGACCTTGTCGTCGACCAGCACCTCACGCATGCAGGTCTCGTTCAGCTCGCCGCCGCTCCACACGCACTCGCCCTGGAGCCGGGCGACCGCGATCTGCTCCAGCTGACCGACCTTCTCCTCGACGGTCATTCGACGGACCAGGTCGGCCACGCGTGCCTTCGTCGAGGCACGCGCGTCCAGATAGGTAGGCCCACGGTCGGCGGAGGCCGGCACGGTGAGCAGCGCACCGGCGCAGACTCCGGCGACCAGGGCGGCGACCAGACGTTTCCGGGGTTGAGCTAACCGCATTGGGTTCCCTCCTTAGTGGACCAGACAGCCCGCCCTCCCGGGGACACGGCTTCGCCTGGCCCTACGTTGACGCTGCATGCTTAGCAGGTCCGCCGTGGTGCCGCACCGGCGTTGATGTAGACCGGTATGTCCGCGTGGGGCTGGTCAGGACCGTAGATCTGGGAGCGCGCCCACGTCAATACATGTCTTAAAAAAAGGTCTGAGATCGCGCTCTCACGGAGGGTGTTCGTCGCCCGAAGTCCCAAAAGCGATTTCGGTGACTTTTTCGGTGTTATAGCGCTGAGATGTCACTCAGGGTCGGGGCGTGGGTGCGGGCGTCAGCAGCCCCAGCCGCCTCCGGCTCCCCCACCGACCCACGCGCTTTGGGCGACATTTTCTCGGCTCATGGCCGAGAAAATGTCGCCCAAAGGCGCGGGGTTGAGGTCGCGGGCGCGAGGGTGCGGGATCAGGCGGAGCCGTGCAGGGCCAGGGCGGCGGCGGGCTCGGCGGGGTCGACGGGCTGCGACTGGCCGCGACCGAGCAGCTGGGCGACCGGCAGCGTCGCGGCACCGTAGGCGACCGCGTCCGGACCGATCTCGCAGAGCTCGATGGAGGTCTGCTCGAACGGCTGGCGCAGCGCGTGGTCCGCGGCCGAGGCCCGGATCGCCGGCAGCAGGCGGGCGCCGAGCGCGAGCCCGGCCCAGCCGCCGAGCACGATCCGCTCCGGGTTGAACAGGTTGATCAGGTTGGCGATGCCGGCGCCCAGGTAGCCGGCGGTCTCCTCCAGCAGCTGCGCCGCGACCGGCGAGGTGTCGGCCGCCGCGATCAGCGCCGCGAGGCCGGCCTCCTCGTCCAGGTCGACGGCGACCCGGTCACCGGTGGCGTGGCGGTACCGGTCGAGGATCCCCTCGGCACCGACGTACGCCTCCAGGCAGCCCTTCGCCCCGCACCGGCAGCGGCGGCCGCCGTACTTGATCGTGGTGTGGCCCCACTCGCCGGCGCTGCTGGTCGCGCCGCGGTACATCAGCCCGTGGGTGATCACGGCGGCGCCGACCCCGGAGCCGACCAGGGCGACCACCGCGTGCCGGGCGCCACGGCCGGCGCCGAACCACAGCTCGGCCTGGCCCAGCGCCTTCGCCCCGTTGTCGATGAAGAGCGGCAGGTCGGTGCCGGCCCGGACCAGCCGCTCGAGCGGCACCGCGTCCCAGCCCAGGGTCTGGGCGTGGACCCGCACCTCGGCGCCCTGCTCGACGATGCCGGAGACGCCGATGCCGACGCCGAGCACGGCCGAGGCGGGCACGACGGCCTGCGCGATGACCTCGTTGACACCCTTGATGATGTGCGCGGCCACGGTCGCCGGGTCCGGGTGGACCGACTCCAGCGGATGGTCCACGGTGGCGAGCGCCGTCATCATCAGGTCGAACAGCTCGACCCGGACCCGCGTCTCCCCCACGTCGACGCCGATCACGTAGCCGTACTGCGGATCCACCCGGAGCAGCACCCTGGGGCGGCCGCCGTCCGAATCGACCGAGCCGGCCTCGATGACCATGCCTTCCTCGATCAGCGAGCCGATCACGTTGCTCACGGTCGCCGGGCTCAGGCCGGTCAGCTGGCTGAGGTGCTGCCGGCTCAACGGGCCGTCGAAGTAGAGCTTGGAGAGAAGGACCGATCTGTTTCTCCGCCGCACGTCACGCACGGTCGTGCGCTGGCCCTCGCTTCGATCCACTCTCGCCGCTCCGCTCTCCAACACCTGCTCGCGTGTCGCCAGCTTACGGCCGGCCACCTTGACGACAGTATGGGCCATCAGTTTAATAGACGTATAAATTAAGTTGTTAACTAAGTGTTTCCGGCTCTCGCCTCCCCGCCGTCAGGCCAGGCGGAAGCGGGGACCGTCAGCAGCGTGCCGTTTTCCGTGCCACCGGATAGCTCACGAGTACGGCGTCTGGATCGATCCTGCCGCGCGTGAAGGGAAGTCGACGATGGAACACCTACAGACCCTGGGGTCCGATTTCGTCTGGGGCGTGGCCACCTCCGCGTACCAGATCGAAGGCGCCGTCGCCGCCGACGGCCGAGCCCCGTCGATCTGGGACACCTTCTGCCAGGTGCCGGGTGCGATCGACAACGGCCACACCGGCGACGTCGCCTGCGACCACTACCACCGCTGGCCCGAGGACGTCGCGCTGATGAGCCAGCTCGGCGTGGACGCCTACCGCTTCTCGATCGCCTGGCCGCGGGTGCTGCCGGCGGGCGTCGGCTCGGTCAACGCCGCCGGCCTGGACTTCTACGACCGGCTGGTGGACGGGCTGCTGGCCGCCGGGATCCGACCGTTCGCCACGCTGTACCACTGGGATCTGCCCGCAGGCGCTCCAGGACCAGGGCGGCTGGCCGGCACGCGCCACGGCCGGCGCGTTCGCCGACTACGCCGCGATCGTGGCCGCGCGCCTCGGCGACCGGGTCAGCGACTGGATGACGCTCAACGAGCCGCTCTGCTCCGCCTGGATCGGTCACCTGGACGGCCGGATGGCGCCCGGGATCCAGGACATCGACAGCGCGGTCCGCGCCTCGCACCACCTGCTGCTCGGGCACGGCCTGGCCACGGCGGCGCGTGCGCGCGGCGGTACCGGACGCGTCGGTCGGCATCGTGGTCAACCTCAGCCCGTGCGTGCCGGCGAGCCAGCGCGAGGAGGACGTCGCCGCGGCCCGCCGCGCCGACGGGCACAACAACCGGTGGTGGCTCGACCCGCTGCACGGCCGCGGCTACCCCGCCGACATGGTCGAGACGTACGGCGTCGAGCCGCCCGTGCGGGACGGCGATCTGGAGCTGATCAGCGCGCCGCTCGACTTCGTCGGACTGAACTACTACTTCCGCCAGGTCATCGTCGACAACCCGACCGGTCCCCCGCCGTTCGTCCGCAGCATCGAGGTGCCGGACGCGGCGGCCACCGCGATGGGCTGGGAGGTCTACCCGGCCGGGATCGAGCAGCTGCTGCTCCGGCTCAGCGACGACTACGGCGTGCCGAAGATCTACGTGACCGAGAGCGGCTCGGCCTGGCCGGACGACCAGGTCGGCCCGGACGGGCAGATCGCCGACAAGCACCGCACCGAGTACCTGCTGGACCACATCTCCGCCGCGCTGGACGCGAAGGAGCGGGGGGCGCCGCTCGCCGGCTACTTCGCCTGGTCGCTGCTGGACAACTTCGAGTGGGCGTACGGGTACGACAAGCGGTTCGGGCTCGTGCACGTCGACTACGAGACCCAGCAGCGCACGATCAAGGCCAGCGGGTACCGGTACGCCCAGCTGATCCGCGAGCACACCGCGCTCCGGTCTGCCACGGAGGAAAGCGCCTAGAGCACTAAGCCACGTTGGGCGACATCTTCGGCGGTGCGCGCCGAAGATGTCGCCCAACGGTCCGCGCTGAATCAGCCGCGGCCGGTGACCATGCCGAGCACGCCGGTGGCCGGCGACCAGTCGCTGGTGACCAGGGAGGCGTGCGCCGCCGCGAGCTGGGTGACCCGGGCGCGGGCCTGCTCGGGCGTGGGGTTGCGGCCGTCGATGGGCGGCGCCACGCCCTCGGCACCGCTCATGATCAGCAGGTAGTGGTTGGCGTCGTACCAGGCCGGGTCGATGCCGCCGCCGACGTAGGACGACGCGCTGCCGTCGAAGATCACGAACCAGGGCCGGCGGCCGGCGTCGCCGTACCGGGTCCGCGGGTCACCGCTGCCGGCACCGAGCACCGACGGGAACACCGTGGCGTCGCCGATCCGGCCGGCGGCCTTGAGCGAGCGCAGGTGGTCGGCCGCCTCGACGTCGGTCCAGTAGTGGTCGAACGGGTTCTGCTGCTCGAAGGTGCCGGGGATGATCTCGAAGATGACCCGGCCCTTGAGGTCGTCGCGGTTGGGCCAGTTGTTCGCCCTGGCCGCCTCGTCCAGGTCGGCGTACTCGCCTCCGCCGGGCTTGCGGAGCAGGTCACCGGGCCGGTAGACGATGCCGCCGAGCTTCTGGTTGATCAGCGCGTCGAGCTGCGGGACGCCCATGTTCGCCCGGCCGTCGAAGCCGTTCTTCATCTCGACCTTGATCACCAGCAGCGGGTGGTTCGGGTTCGCCGCGTGCCAGTCACGAAGGTTGTCCAGGCAGCCGTCCAGATCCCGGTCCCGGGTGCCGGACCGCAGGCCGGTCGCGCAGTTGCTGTAGCTGCGGCCGATCGGCAGGTTGTGGCTGACCCGCCACTTGCGGGCGAAGCCGTCCACCCAGAGGTCGATCTCCAGCAGCCCGGCGCCGGTGCTCAGCGCGTCCGCGAAGTAGGGGAAGGTGCCCTGCTCGTAGGCGTTGTGGACGCCGACGGCGGTGGTCTGGGAGAGCTTTGGGCCTGGCTCGGCCTGGGCCGCGACGGGGGTCAAGCCGGTCAACGCGACGACGAACGCTGCGGTGAAAGCGGTACGGCGCATGCTGTTCTCTCCGGGGCAGACGGGACGTGGTGGGCGACGAACGGTGGTACGGGAGTGGTTCGTGGGGCGGGAGTGCAGACACACCACGCCCGGCGGGCCAGTACACCGGCTCGCCGGGCGTCGCGCAGGGTTTTCGCTGCAGGCTGACGGAGCCTGTTCACCGGTCAGGCAGGGACATTCCACTTCTGGTTCGCCGCCGCCGCCACAGGTCCAGAGCTGGAGCCTGGTGCCGTCGGCGGAGTTGTTGCCGGTGACGTCGAGACACTTGTTCGCCTGCGGATTCACCAGGTCACGGGCCGCCGAGGCGACCCATTGCTGGGCGCCGCTGCCGTTGCAGTCGTACAGCTGCACCAGCGCGCCGTCGGCGGTCGATCCGGCGTTGACGTCCAGGCACTTGCCCAGCGCGCGGACCGTGCCGTCGCCGGGACGGCTCCAGGTCTGCGCAGCCGTGCCGTTGCAGCCGTAGAGCTGCACCGCCGTGCCGTTGGCACTGTTCGCCCCCGCCACGTCCACGCACTTGCCGGCCAGGCCGGTGATCGGGCCGGTCGGGCCGCCGCCACCGCCGGGCACGTACGAGTACACGTGCACCCAGTCGACCAGGAGCGACTGCGGGAAGACGGTGGCGCCGTCGGGCGAGCCCGGCCAGTTACCGCCGACCGCGAGGTTGAGAATCAGGTAGAACGGGTGGTCGAACACCCAGCGGTTGCCGCCGGCGTCGGCCGGGGTCTTGCGGGAGTACTGCTGGCCGTCGATGTACCAGGTGATCGCGCCAGGCTCCCAGTCGACCGTGAAGGTGTGGAAGGCGTCCGCGAAGGCCTGGCCGTTGGGCAGTGTGCGCTGGCCGCTGAGCGGGTTGCCGCCGGAGTAGCCGGGGCCGTGCAGGCTGCCGAGCACCTGGCCGGGCACGCTGCCGACGTTCTCCATGATGTCGATCTCGCCGCTGTTGGGCCAGCCAACCGAGCCGATGTCGTTGCCCAGCATCCAGAACGCCGGCCACATGCCCTTGCCGCGCGGGATCTTCATCCGGGCCTCGAACCGGCCGTAGGTGCGGGTGAAGGTGGCGGCGGTGGTCAGCTTGCCGGAGGTGTACTGGCAGGTGCCGTACCAGCAGCCGAAGTTGCCGGGGTTGTTCCGCCGGGCGGTGATGGCCAGATTGCCGGCGCCGTCCTGGGAGACGTTGTCGGTGCGGTTGGTGTAGTACTCCAGCTCGTTGTTGCCCCAGCCCGAGCCGCCGATGTCATAGCGCCACTTGCTCTGGTCCGGCGGAGTGCCGGCCGGCCCGTTGAACTCGTCCGAGAAGACCAGCGGGCCGACGGCGGCCTGAGCCGGCGGCGCCGGCTCGGCCGCGACCACGAACAGGCCGACCGCTGCGGCCACGGATAACGCCAGCAGGACGGAGCCACCGCGGCGCCAGAGACGGGTAGGACTCATCGGGGTACCTCGTTTCTTCGACACAGGGCCGGACCGCGGACGACGGGCGCGAACGCCGGAGGTCAGCGGTGGGGTGAAGGCGGGCGGCGACGGCGGCGGCCGCGTGGACGGCACGCTATGAGCGGAGGATCCGGATGTCAATATAAGGTTTAAAAAAAGGCAAATGGCTGGCCCGGCGGCTCTTGTACAGGAATGGCCTTCGGTTTCCTTAGCCTGTGGTAGCGGTTACATGCGGCCCGTCGCACGAGCGGCTGCGCCCGTCCGATCCTTCGCCACAACGCGCCGACGCGCCGCGGTGTTCAGCGGCCCACGGCCGGTCTGACGACGGCCTGAGTCGATATCCGTAGTGAATCCACCACAATCCGTTGATGCAGACCGGCGATCGGCGGCCTAGTCTGGACGTCGCCAGCACTGCGCCGGAAGGCATACCGGCGCAATGCCGCGCCCGACCAGCAACTCCCTCGGTCCGGGGCGCGGCAACACGGCTCGGGAGGCGACATGCCGAACGTTCACGGCGAGCGCAGTTCATCCGATCAGTACGCCAGTCGGCGGATAGACGAATCTCTCCTCGCGATCGTCGAGGATCCACGGGCGCGGGGTCAGTTCCTGCCCCTGCTGGCCGAGCGGCACCGGCCGGTACGGTCGCAGCGCGGCACGGCGCAGCGGTGCTCCTGCGGGGAGCCCTACCTGACCTGCCCGGTGGCCGCCCAGATCCGGCCGCTGCTGGCTGCCGCCCGGCCCTCGCGGTACGTGGGCGCCAGCCATTGGTTCGGCTAGGGCCGGTTGTTTCGAAGTCCCTGGTCGAGCGAGACGTGTGCCAGGCGGCGACGAACGCCGCGATACGGCCTCTGTCCGGCGCGCCATCCGCGCTGTCCCGCACGGGAGGAGACTGGCGCCATGTCCGGTCCCCGAGCGTGACCCTGCCCGCGACGCCGGGCCGTGACCGCCCAGCCGGGCCGGGCGACCGCCCAGCTGGGTCAGGTGATCGCGCTGGCGTGTTCGGCCGGCGGCTTGGCCGCGCTGCGGCAGGTGCTGACCGCGCTGCCCGCTGACTTCCCGGCCAGCGTGATCGCGCTGCAGCACGCCCAGCCGGACCGGCCGAACCTGTTGCCACACCTGCTCGCCAGCAGGTGCGCCCTGCCGGTGGCCGCGGCGGCGGACGGGCAGCCGCTGCGGCCGGGCACGGTCGTGGTCGCGCCGCCCGGCTGGCACACGCTGGTCACCGCCGGACCCGGGCTCGCGCTGATCCGGTCCGGGGGCTTCCCGCCGTCCCGGCCGTCGGCCGACCTGCTCTTCACCACGCTGGCGTTGGCCGTGGGCGATCACGCCATCGCGGTGATCCTGAGCGGCCTGGGCCACGACGGCGCCACCGGGGCGAGCGCGATCGTCCGGTTCGGTGGCCGGCTGATCGCCTCGGACCGGGCCACGTCGGAGCAGTTCAGCATGCCGTCCGCGTCGATCGACCGGGCGGACATCCAGCATGTCGTGCCGCTGGACCAGATCGGTCAGCTGCTGACCACGCTGGTCACCGGCCCGGACACCGCCCGCGCCGGCCAGCGCTGAGAGGGGAACCTCGGGCCAGGCCTAACGCCAGAACCGTTGGGTGCGGAAGGTGCGCGACGGTACCCGGGTGGTGCCCTCGCTGAGCAGCGCCCACACGGTCTTGCCGTCGAGATGCTCGTGGATACCCCACTCCACGGCCAGCCGGTCGACCAGCACGATGCCGCGCCCCCGACCCTCGCCGAGGGCGGGGGACCGCACGATCGGGGTCAGGCCGGAGCCGTCCCGCACGCCGATCCGGAGCGCGTCGCAGTCGATCTCGACGGTCACCGTCGAGGACGTACCGGCGTGGTCGACGGCGTTCGAGACCAGCTCGCTGGCGACCAGTACGGCCTTCTCGGTCAGGTCCTCCGACACGTCCCACGCCAGGCAGATCTCCGCCACGAACCGGCGCGCCAGCCGGGCGGCGACCACGGCGGCCTCGAAGTCCCTGCTCTGCCGCACCCGGGGCGGCCGCCGCGCGAGCAATCGGTCGGCGTCCGACAGGTCGTCGGCCATCGGCACGAAGCCGTCCACCCGGCTGGCCACCACGGCGGCCCGGAACTTGACGTTGCTGCCGAGCAGCACCAGCCGGGCCCAGGGCCACCCGCCCGCCTTGGCCAGGATCGCGGGGAAGAGAAGTACGGCGCTGCGGGTCCGGAGCTTCACGTCCTCGACGTCGACCACGACCCGGCCGTGGTCGACCAACGCCTTGTAGATCGCCGTCCGCAGCGGTGGCACCGACCGGAGCGAGAGTTCACCGGCCGCCGCGACGACGGCCCAACCGGGTTCGACACGCGTCCGCACCGTCAACGTCGTCATGGCCACCTCGTCTCGGGAGAGGCCCCGGTCCCCTTCGGGTACCCCCTCGTCGGGGCGACACACGCGTAGCGGACGCCGATTCGGGGGATTACGCTCTCAATCGTCGACAAGAACGGTATACCGCGATGGCTCAGCGTGACGTCGTAGTCGTCGGAGCGTCTGCCGGCGGGGTGGAGGCCCTGCAGACCCTGGTGGCCGGCCTTCCGCCCGATCTGCCTGCCTCCGTACTCGCTGTCCTGCACCTGCCGCCCGGCTGCAGCAGCGCGCTGGTCCGGATCCTCGACCGCTCCGGTCCCCTACCCGCCGAGCCAGCGACCGACGGCCGACACCTTGAACGCGGCCGGGTGTACGTCGCCCCGCCCGACCACCACCTGCTGATACGCGACGGGCACCTGAGCCTGAGCAGCGGGCCGCCGGAGTGCGGCCACCGTCCCGCCATAGACCCGCTGTTCCGCTCGGCCGCCCTGACGCACGGATCCCGGACGGTCGGCGTCGTCCTGTCCGGCACGCTCGACGACGGCGCCTCCGGGCTGGCCGCGATCGCGCGGCACGGCGGGGCCGCGGTCGTCCAGGATCCACGGGACGCGCGGTACGCCGGGATGCCGATGGCGGCCCTGGCCACGGTGCCCGACGCGGTGATCGCCCCGGTGGCCGAGCTCGCCGGCGTCGTGACCGGGCTGGTCCGGGACGGCCCCATCCGAACCGCGCCGAACGCGACGTGCATGACCAGCACCGACACGTCCGCCGAGGCGCTGACCTCGCGTCCGACCCAAAGGTTGGAGACCGCGCTCTGGATGGCGTTGCGCACGTTGCAGGACAAGGCCGCGCTGCACCGGCGGATGGCGGAGGCGGCCGAGCGCCGGGGTGCCGAGCAGCTCGCGGCCTGGAGCTGGCGATCCGCGCAGGAGGCCGCCGACTCGGCCAGCCTGATCCGGGAACGACTCGACCGGCTAGCGCAAGACCGGCCGGCGGTGTGCACCAACGGGCCGGCCGGGCGGGCCTACGATTGCCTCGTCCGTCCGTCCGGGGACGGCGCTGCGGAGGGACGGTCGTGAGCGAAGCGGACGAGCAGTTCGAGTCGCTGCTGGAGTTGCTGAAGGAGACCCGCGGCTTCGACTTCACCGGCTACAAGCGGTCCAGTCTGGTCCGCAGGGTGAGCCGCCGGATGCAGCAGCTCGGGATCGCCGGCTATCCCGAGTACATCGACTACCTGCAGGTTCACCAGACCGAGTACACGATGTTGTTCAACACCGTGCTGATCAACGTCACGGACTTCTTCCGCGACCAGGACTCCTGGCTGCAGCTGCGCGGCGAGGTGATCCCCCGGCTGCTCGCCGCGAAGAAGCCGACCGAGCCGATCCGGATCTGGAGCGCCGGCTGCGCCACCGGCGAGGAGGCCTACAGCATCGCGATGGTGCTGGCCGAGGAGCTCGGCGTGGAGGAGTTCCGGGACCGGGTCAAGATCTACGCCACCGACGTCGACGAAGAGGCCCTGGCGGTCGCCCGGCAGGCCAGCTACGGCGAGACCGAGGTCAAGGGCGTCCCGACCGACCTGCTCGCCCGGTACTTCGAGCAGACCGGCCAGCGGTACGCGTTCGTCAAGGACCTGCGCCGCACGGTCATCTTCGGCCGCAACGACCTGGTGCAGGACGCGCCGATCAGCCGGGTCGACCTGCTGATCTGCCGCAACACGCTGATGTACCTCAACGCCGAGACCCAGGCCAAGGTGCTGACCCGGTTCAACTTCGCGCTCAACCCGGCCGGCGTGCTCTTCCTCGGCAAGGCCGAGATGCTGCTCAGCCACGGCCAGCTGTTCACCCCTGTCGACCTGCAACGACGGTTCTTCCGCAAGGTGCCGCGCACCGCGCCGGGCCTCGGCGCCGGAAACCCCGACGGTTCGTCGACGGGCCTGCGCGACATCATCGACGCCGACCGGCTCCAGACCGAGGCGCTGTTGGCGAGCCCGCTCGCCACCCTGGTGCTCACCGCGGACGGCACGGTGGCCGGCGTGAACCAGCGGGCCGAGACCCTGTTCGGCGCCTCCCCGCGTGACCTCGGCCGACCGTTCCTGGATCTGGACGTCTCCTACCGGCCGATCGAGCTGCGGCCGCTGCTGGACGAGGTGCGGCGCGACCGGCGGCCGGTATCGGTCCGGGACACCGAGTGGCTGCGCGGCTCGGGCGAGGTGCTGCACCTGGACATCCAGCTCGTCCCGCTCACCGGCGCGGACGGCGCGGACACCGGCGTGGCGATCTACTTCTCCGACGTCTCCCGCTACCACAAGCTCCAGCACGAGCTGGAATTCGCGAACCGCCAGGTGGAGACGGCATACGAGGAACTCCAGTCCACTGTGGAGGAACTGGAGACGACGAACGAGGAACTTCAGTCGACCGTCGAGGAGCTGGAGACCACGAACGAGGAACTCCAGTCGACCAACGAGGAACTGGAGACGATGAACGAGGAGCTCCAGTCGACCAACGACGAGCTCCAGTCCATCAACGACGAGCTCCGGGACCGCACCAACGACGTCGACACGGCGAACACGTTCCTGGAGTCGATCCTGCGGAGCCTGCGCAGCGCGGTCGTGGTGGTGGACTCCGAACTCGTGGTCCGGGTCTGGAACCGGCGCGCCGAGGACCTCTGGGGGCTGCGGCCCGAGGAGGCGATCGAGCAGCACCTGCTCAACCTCGACATCGGCGTCTCGACCGACCGGCTGCGCCCGCTGATCCGGTCGGTGCTGGCGGGGCAGGACGAGGCCGAGGAACTGGTGCTGGAGGCGATCAACCGCCGGGGCCGGACGATCTCGATCCGGGTCGGCTGCACCTCGCTGCCCGCACCCCACGGCGCCGCCGGCGCGATCATCGTGATGGACGAGCTGGCTACCGTCGAAGCCTGATGGCCCACGACCCTCGGCGGCATCCACGACGGGCGCTCGTTGGGTCGTACACCAAATACCAGACGGTATTTCTCGTCCCGGGCAGGGCGCCCGGCGGCGTAGATTGGGAGCAACGACGGATGAGACACCGACCTGCGCGGAGGAGTCGGCATGGGTGAGCCGCAGCCAGCGACCCGGCATGGTGTCGGCCAGGTGAAGATCGTGACCACCGCTGACGGCCGTCGCATCGTCCTGTCCGGCGAGATCGACATGCTGTGCCGGCCCGCGTTGGACAGCGTGCTGGCCCGGGCGCAGGAGGGAATGCCGGTCGCCGTCGTCGACCTGGCCGGCGTGACCTTCCTCAGCTCCGACGGCCTGGCCTTCCTCGCCCAGCTCCACCGCCGCGCCAGTGCCGTCGGCCAACCGGTGACCCTGCTCGATCCGCCCCGGGTGGCTCAGCGCGCGCTGAGCCTCTCGGGCCTGCTGGATCTGTTCACCGTGGCCACCTCCCGCGCCTCCTGACCATGATTCGAGTCTCGTGACCGAGCGAGCTGTGACCCGGCTGCCGATCCGTGACCGGCCGGGCCGGCTCGGCTGGCTGGAGTGGGACCTGCGGCGGAACACCGTCATCTGGTCCTAGCAGCTGTACGCGCTCTTCGGCCGGGATCCTCAGGACGGCCCGTTCACCCTCGACGAGCTGGTCCGGATCGTGCCGCCCGACGACGTCGACCAACTCCGCCGAGTCGTCGTCGACCTGCGCGAACAGGGCGGGAACGCGGACCGGACCGTGCGCTGCCGGATCGGCGGCGAGACGCGTCGGCTCCGGGTGGTGGCCGAGACCACCGATGACGCGGCCGGGCCGGCCGCCCTGCACGCCGTCGTCCAGGACGTCACGGTCGAGGAGCGGGCCCGCCGCGAGCTGGCCGCGGTCCGGGACCGGATCGAGGACCAGGAACGGTCGTTGGCCCAGCGGTCCCAGCTCACGCTCGAGCTGCAGCGCATCATCCTGCCGCCGCTGGACGACGCCCAGCCGCTGCCCGGGCTCGACGTCGCGGTCCGGTACCAACCGGCCACCGCCGTGGACCGGGTCGGCGGCGACTGGTATCAGGCCAAGCGGCTCTCCGGCGGGAAGGTGCTGCTCGCCATCGGCGACGTGGCCGGGCACGGACTGCCGGCCGCCGCCACCATGGCCAAGTTGCGGCACGCGCTGACCGGCCTCGCCGTCACCAGCAGCAATCCCGCCCGGTTGCTCGGCTGGCTCAACACCGTGCTGTGGGAGCGCCGGCCGGCGGGCTACTCCACCGCGCTGGTCGCCTGCTACGACCCGGTCCGCCGCGTGCTGACCTGGGCGCAGGCCGGCCACCCCTCGCCACTGCTCGCCAGGGACGGCCGCACGGTGCCGCTGCGCCGGCCGGAAGGCCTGTTGCTGGGCGCCATCGCCACGCCCCGCTTCACCAACGCCCGAGTCACCCTGCGCCCCGGTGACGTGCTGCTCTTCTTCACCGACGGGCTGGTGGAGCGGCCGGGGACCGACTTCACCGAGGCGACCGGCGCGTTGGCGCGGACCCTGGAGACGCTGCTGCGGTCCGCCCCGACCACCCGGCTCGGCGAGATCCTCACCGGTCTGGCGATCGACAACCCGGACGACGACGTCTGCATCCTCGCCGCTCAGCTGACCGACGTCCCCGCGCCCGACTGAGGCCGGCCGCCACACCGTCTACACCCGACAGAGCCGTGAACGCAAGTTCGGCCGTCCGGCCGACGTTACCGGCTCATTAACCCACCATTCAGGAATTGAGACGGCCACGCGATGTGACAGGAGTGGATTTCTGTTGCTTGCGCGAGAGCCCTTGCTTGAACAGTCAGGAGATGGAATGTTGGGGCGCGCACGCCGCCTGGCGTGCGGAAAGTAGTCCAGAGCCGACCCTGGGAACCGCGCCAACCGCCGGTGGATCCCAGCCGGTACCGCACGCTGAGGGAGCAACCTGTGGCAGCCGTCGCGCCGGTGCCCCCGTGGTCTCGCCGGTGGCCCCGCTGGCGAAGTTCGGTGCCCGTCACCCTGTCCCACTCCGACTGTCCACCCGTCGAGAGACACCGCCTCACGCGGTAGTCCAGCACTGTCCCGCGCCCGGTCACGCTCGAGAGAATGGAGGAAGTCGCGGTGTATCCGCTGGCCGACGAGTTCTTCCGCCTCGCGCACAACGACGTGACCGGCAAGACCCGTCTGCACAGCGCGGCGACGGGGCTGGGGCTGGCCGCAGGGCTGCTCGGCGAGCTGATGACCGCCCGCCGGATCGATCTGCAGGGCGGCCTGCTGCGCGTGGTCGATCCGGCACCGCCCCAGGATGCGCTCGCGCACGCCACGCTCGACCAGCTCCAGGCCCAGTCGCAGCACCACGGCGTGCGCACCTGGCTCGACTTCCTCAGCCGCGGTGCCTACGACGGTGTGGCGCAGCGACTCTGGCGAGCCGGACACGTTCGCCAGGAAACGTCCCGCCGCCTGCTGCGACAGGTGGTCACGTGGGTCCCGACCGACGTCAACCTCGCGGCCTGGCCGTGGGCCCGCCTCTCCAACGCCCTGCACCGGCACGAGCCGGTCGAACAGTCCGACATCTTCCTGATCGGACTGGCGACGGCCACCGGGCTGGACGAAGACCTGCTGGCCGGCAGTCCCGGCTCGGCGGCGCAGTACCAGCGCCGGCTGATCACCTCGCTGCCCGCGTCCATGCAGGAGCTTCTGGCTTACACCCACGCCGCAGTCGGCGACGCGGTGCTGAGCTATCGCGCTTAACCACGGTCAACCCACCCGCCTGTGGAGGCAGAGAATGGCTTTACCGGAAGCCCCGTCCAAATTCAGTCCGGTCGCGAGCACGCTCGCGGCCAACCGCCTCGGCGTACCCGCCGTCGTGTTCTTCGTGATGAGCGCCGCCACCCCACTCACCGTGGTCGCCGGCGTCGTGACCACCGGCTACGCCACCACCGGCCTGACCGGCATCCCGCTGTCCTTCCTGATCGTCGGCGCCGTGCTCGCGGTCTTCGCGGTCGGGTACGTGGCGATGGCCCGCCAGATGGCCAACGCCGGCGCGTTCTACTCCTACATCAGCCAGGGCATCGGCCGACCGTTCGGCGTCGGCGCCGCTTGGATCGCGCTGCTGGCCTACAACGGGCTGCAGGTCGGGCTCTACGGGGCGATCGGCTCGGCCGCCTCCCCGCTGCTGAAACAGTGGTTCGACATCAACCCGTCCTGGTGGGTCATCGCCGGCGTGGCCTGGGCCATCACCGCGGTGCTCGGCCTGCTGCGGGTCGACATCAACGGCACGATCCTCGCCGTGCTGCTGCTGGCCGAGGTCGCGGTGATCGTCGTGTTCAGCCTCGCCGACTTCGCCCACCCCGACGGCGGCTCCGTCTCGTTCGAGACCCTCTCCCCCGGCAACCTGTTCGGCACCGGTGTCGGCGCGATCCTGGTCCTGGCCGTGCTCGGCTTCGTCGGGTTCGAATCCGCGGTGGTCTTCTCCGAGGAGTCCAAGGACCCGCGGCGGACGATCACCACGGCGACCTACGTCTCGGTCGGGCCTCATCGCCGTGCTGTACACCGTCGCGTCCTGGGCGATGACCGTGGCCACCGGCCCGGACAACGTGGTCGCGGCCTCCCGTGAGCAGGGCCCGGAGCTGATCTTCAACCTGGCCAACACCCATCTCGGCCAGACCGTGGTGGACATCGGCCACGCCCTCTTCGTGACCAGCATCGTCGCGGCGATGATCTCGTTCCACAACACCACGTCCCGCTACATGTTCGCGCTCGGCCGGGAGCGGGTCCTGCCCGCCGCGCTGGGCCGCACCTCGCGCCGCAGCGGTGCTCCCCGCAACGCCTCGCTGCTGCAGAGCTTCATCGGCATCGCCGTGATCGTGATCTACGCGGTCGCCGGCTGGGACCCGCTGGTGCAGCTGTTCTTCTGGGGCGGCACGTCCGGCGCCCTCGGCGTGCTGGTGCTGATCGCGTCCACCTCGATCGCCGTGATCGTGTTCTTCGCGAAGAACCCGTCGGGCGAGTCGCTCTGGCACCGGGTGATCGCGCCGGCCATCGCGACCGTGGCGCTGCTGGCCATCGTCTACCTGGCGCTGGACAACTTCGCGACGCTGCTCGGCGTCGCACCGGATCACGTCCTGGCCTGGCTCATCCCGGTGATCTACCTGGGTCGCGGCCGTGCTCGGCGTCTGCTGGGGCCTGATGCTCAAGCAGCAGCGGCCCGAGGTCTACAAGACGATCGGCCTCGGTGCCAAGAGCGCCACGGCCAGCATGGGCGCCGGCGGAGCGATCCCGTCGTTGCAGGAGATCCAGGAGGTCTCCAGCACCGGCGGCGCGCACCGATGAGCACGCCACCGATCCGGCCCGCCACCGACGCGGAGGCCGGAGCCGTCGCCGACCGGATCGCGGAGGCGTTCGTCGACCTCGATGCCACGGCCTGGTTGATCCCCGACCCGGCCGACCGGCGGCACGTCCTGCGGGACGACTTCCGGATCCTGGTGGACCACGCCTACGAGCACGGCGAGATCCACGTCACCGACGATCTGTCCGCGGTCGCGGTCTGGTACTTCGTCGACGACGCGTTCCCGCCGCCGCCCGACTACGACCGGCGGGTCGCCGAGGCGTGCGGTCCCTACACCGAGCGGTTCGCCACGCTGGACAAGCTGTTCGAGGCGAACCATCCGCACGAGGCGCACCACCACCTCGCACTGCTGGCGGTCCGGCCCGGGGTGCAGGGCACCGGGCTGGGCACGGCGTTGCTCCAGCATCACCACGCCCGCCTGGACACCCACGGCACGCCGGGCTACCTGGAGGCGAGCAGCCCGCAGAGCCGCGACCTGTACGCCCGGCACGGCTACGACCTGCACGAGCCGTTCCATCTGCCGGACGGCACGCCGTTCTGGCCGATGTGGCGGGCGCCCCAGCCCACCGGCTGATCCGCGCCCTTTGCGCTTTGGGCGACATCTTCACGGTCATGGCCGCGAAGATGTCGCCCAAAGCGCGTGAGGTACTAGAGCGCCTGCCACCAGCCGTCGACGGGCGGCGGCTCGTCGACCGCGATCCGTTCGCCGGGGCGCGGTACGGCCAGCGCGACGTCCCGGGCCTTCGCCTCCCGCCAGACCCGGTCCACCGGCTCCGACCAGGTGTGCAGCGCCAGGTCGAAGGTGGCCCAGTGCACCGGGATCAACAGGCCACCGCGCAGCTCCAGGTGGGCGGCGACCGCGTCCTCGGGGAACATGTGGATGTCGGGCCACGCCGTGTCGTAGGCGCCGATCTGCATCAGCGACGCGTCGAACGGCCCGTACCTCTCGCCGATCTCGGCGTAGCCGTCGAAGTAGCCGGAGTCGCCGGTGTAGAAGACCCGCCGGCCGGCGCCCGCGATCACCCAGGACGACCAGAGCGCACGGTCCCGGGTGAACGCCCGCCCGGAGAAGTGTCGCGCCGCGGTCGCGGTGAGGCGGAGCGCGCCGATGGTCACGCTGTCGTCCCAGTCCAGCTCGATGATCCGCTCGGCCGGCACGCCCCAGCTGTCCAGATGCGCGCCGACCCCGAGCGGCACCAGGAACGGCGCGTCCTGGCTGCGGGTCAGCGCCCGGACCGTGGCCAGGTCGAGGTGGTCGTAGTGGTCGTGCGAGATGAGGATCGCGTCCACCCGGGGCAGCGCCTCGATCGGCACCGGCATCGGGTGCAGCCGGCGCGGCCCCGCCAGCGAAGACGGGGAGCACCGATCGCTCCACACCGGATCGATCAGCACCCGCTGGCCCTCGATCTCGACCAGCGCGGACGCGTGCCCGTACCAGGTGATGTGCAGGCCGTCGACGGCCGGCTCGCTCGGGCGTCGTGACCACCGGCACCGGGCCGGACGGCCGACGCTTGCGCCCGCCGAAGAGGAACTCTCTGAACACCCGCCGACCCGCGTCCGCCGTCACCATCCTGGTGGCCTGCGGATTGTGGAACACGCCGTCCCGATAGTGCGGCGACTGGCGGACCCGCTCGGCTCTGGCCCCGGTCGGACGGCGCCCCATCGCGACCTGGAGGTCCCTGGCGATCCACGCCGCGCCAGCCACCGCCGCGACCGCCAGCGCTCCCCCGGCCACCCGCCGCACCATGCTCTTGTTTCCCATGCCACCTACCGCCTCTCGCCCGCTGCCCACGTTATGCCAACGGAACGACAGATCCCCGGAGCGGCGCTCACTCCTGTCCTTCGGGGACACCTTCCCGCGCCTCCCACAGCGCTTTGGGCGACATTTTCGGTGTTATAGCACCGAAAATGTCGCCCAAAGCGGCGAGGTGGGCCCGCCGCGGCGGCTCTAGCCGACGGCCTCGGCGGCGGCGCGGCCGGCGGTGCGACCGGAGAACAGGCAGCCGCCGAGGAAGGTCCCCTCCAGCGACCGGTAGCCGTGCACCCCGCCGCCGCCGAAACCGCTCGCCTCGCCCGCGGCGTAGACGCCCGGCAGCGGCGTGCCGTCGGCGCGCAGCACCCGGCCGGAGAGGTCGGTCTCCAGCCCGCCGAGGCTCTTGCGGGTCAGGATGCTGAGCCGGACGGCGATCAGCGGGCCGGCCTTGGGGTCCAGCAGCCGGTGCGGCGGCGCGGTCCGGATCAGCTTGTCGCCCCGGTAGTTCCGGGCCCCGCGGATCGCGGTGACCTGCAGGTCCTTGGTGAACGTGTTCTCGATCTCGCGGTCACGGGCGACCACCTCGCGCTCCACGTCGGCGAACTTGAGCCGGGACTCGTCGGTGAGCCCGTTCATCCCGTCGACCAGCTCGGCGAGCGTCTTGGCGACCACGAAGTCGACGCCGTTCTTCTTGAACGCCTCCACCGGGCCCGGGCGCGCCGGGCAGCACCCGGCCGAGCACCTGCTTGATGCTCTTGTCGGTCAGGTCGGGGTTCTGCTCGGAGCCCGAGAGCGCGAACTCCTTCTCGATGATCTTCTGGGTCAGCACGAACCAGGTGTAGTCGTAGCCGGTCTTCATGATGTGCTCGAGCGTGCCGAGGGTGTCGAAGCCGGGGAAGAGCGGCACGGGCAGCCGCTGGCCGGTCGCGTCCAGCCAGAGCGAGGACGGGCCGGGCAGGATCCGGATGCCGTGCTTGGTCCAGATCGGGTTCCAGTTCTGGATGCCCTCGGTGTAGTGCCACATCCGGTCGCCGTTGATGAGGTGCCCGCCGGCGGCCTCGGCGATGCCGAGCATCCGGCCGTCCACGTGCGCCGGCACGCCGGAGAGCAGGTGCTTCGGTGCCGTGCCCAGCCGCGCCGGCCAGGCCTTGCGGACCAGGTCGTGGTTGCCGCCGATGCCGCCGGAGGTGACGATCACCGCGCCGGCCTTGAGCTCGAACTCGCCGACGGCGACCCGGGAGCTGGCCACCCCGCGGGCGGCGTCGGTCGGCTCCAGCAGCGCGCCGCGCACGCCGTCGACGGTGCCGCCGGTCAGGGTCAGCTCGTCCACCCGGTGCCGGAACTTGAGCGTGATCAGGCCCTTCGCCACGCCCGCGCGGACCCGCCGCTCGAACGGCGCCACCACGCCGGGGCCGGTGCCCCAGGTGACGTGGAAGCGGGGCACCGAGTTGCCGGGGCCGGTGGCGAGGTAGCCGCCGCGCTCGGCCCAGCCCACCACGGGGAACAGCCGCAGGCCCTGGGCGTGCAGCCAGGACCGCTTCTCCCCCGCCGCGAAGTCGACGTACGCCTCGGCCCAGCGCCGCGGCCACTCGTCCTCGGGGCGGTCGAAGCCGGCGGTGCCGGCCCAGTCCTGGAGGGCCAGCTCGCGGGAGTCCTTGATGCCCATCCGCCGCTGCTCGGGCGAGTCGACCAGGAACAGGCCGCCGAACGACCAGTGCGCCTGGCCGCCGAGGTTCGCCTCGTTCTCCTGGTCGAGCAGGATCACCCGGCGGCCGGCGTCCGCGAGCTCGGCCGCCGCGGTGAGACCGGCCAAGCCGGCTCCGATGATGATGACGTCCGCGTCCATCGCTCGTTCGCTCCCTTGCCGAGGCCGGTTCAGCCGGTGCCCGTGGTGGCCGCTGACCGGCCGCTGCTGCCCGCGCTGCGCGGCCAGTGCGTGCAGCTTGATAACCAGAGACAAGTACGTCAAGGATCGTGAGTAACTTAGTAGTAGAGACTTTGTCACTTACTGATAAGAGAGGCCGATCAGATGGGGCTGCCCGAGCGGCTCGCCGTACAGCGCGAGCTGAACGCCGAGCTGCCGCAGGCCGGCGCGGCGCTGGTCCAGGCCGTGCAGGCCCAGATCCCGACCTACCAGACGCTCGCGCCAGCCCAGCTCGTCGAGGTGCAGGCCATCGCGGTCTGGGCGCTCGGGCGGGCGGTCGCCCTCTGGGTGCACGACGGCGCGTTGGACGCCCACGATCTGGCCCGGTTCCGCGGTATCGGCGCCGCGCGCGCCGCGGACGGGCGGCCGCTGCCCGCCGTGCTGCGCGCCTACCGGGTGACCGCCAGCCTGGCCAGCGACCTGGTGGTGGAGCGCGGTCGCGGCCGGCTCGACGTGGCCGACGTGCTGGCGCTGACCCGGGTCTGGTGGGCCAGCATCGACGAGCTGTCCGAGGCGCTGTTCACCGGCTACACCCTCGCCGCCGAGCGGCTGGCCGGCGACCGCCAACGAGCCCTGCGCGACCTCTTCGACGACCTGCTGGTCGGCCGGCAGACCTCCCCCGGCGCGCTCTCGGACCGCTGCCGGCAGCTCGGCGTGACGCTGCCCGCGGTGCCCTGCCTGCTGGTCATCGAGCCGATCGATCCGGCGCTGGTGGTCACCGAGGCGGCCACGGCCGGCCTGGTCGCCGAGCTGGGCCTGGACGGCTCCCGCCCGGCAAGCCGACGCGGCGGGCTCCGGCGACGCCGTACCGGCCGGCACGCGCACCGACGGGCGACGGCGACGTGCCGCAGCGGCACCTGGTCGCGTCCCGCGGCCGGCGGACGGCGCTGCTGCTCCCACCGCAGGTCAGGGCCGGTCTCGGCGCCGCGGTCTCGGCCCGTGGCTGGCGTGGCTGCGTGATCGCCGAGCAGCCGGTGGCCGAGGCGTCCCGCGCCTACCGGCTCGCCGTCGACGCGCTGGACACCGCGCCGGCGCACGCCTACGACGACCACCGGCTGCTCGCCGACGGCGACGCCCACGTCCTCGCGCTGCTCTCGGCCCGGCCGACCGCGCGCCCGGCCGACGTGGTGCGCACCGTGCTCGGCCCGCTGCACGAGCCGCGCCACGCCCACCTGCTCGCCGGGCTGGGCGCCTACCTCGCGACCGGCTCGGCCACCGCCGCCGCGGAGCAGCTCCAGGTGCATCCGCAGACCCTGCGGTACCGGCTGCGACGGGTCCGCGAGCTCACCGGCCGGGACCCGCGCCAGCCGTGGCAGCGGCTGGTCCTCGACATCGCCCGCCACCTCGTCTGAGCATCGCCGCTTGGGCGACCTCGCCGTCTGGCCCCACCGCTGCGGCCGTCACCTCACCGCGCCGGGCGCTCGGCGCCTCACGGCTTTGGGCGACATTTTCTCGGTTATAGCCGAGAAAATGTCGCCCAAAGCGCGTGGCGGTAGGCCGCTGTCGGGTCCAGGTGGCGGTGTCGGTGAAGGTCTGGCCGCCGCGGCTGCCGGTGAGGGTGACGACGTTCGCGCCGGGCGAGAGGGTGACCGGCCAGGAGTAGACGTGGTCGGCGGAGGTCTTGGTCGAGACCGTCCGGCCGTTGATCGCCAGCGTCACCGAGTCCACATTGGCGTAGGCCTTCACCGTGGTCGCCGCCGCGGTCCGCTGGGTCCAGCGCCGGCTGGTCAGGTAGACGAACGGCGTGGTGGTCCAGTTCGCCTTGTACCAGTAGAACGAGTCCTTCCTGGTCTGCCGGTCGTAGCTGACCAGGCCCTTGTCGTTGCGGCCCAGGGTGTCGCCCTCGGAACGGCTGTCGACCGCGAAGTCGAACATGTTCCACACGAACGTGCCCCACAGGTAGCGCCGCGGCGCGAGCTGCTTCCAGTGGTTCTCGTGGACGATGTTCTGGTACTCCTCCGGGTGCCAGCGGCCCGTGGTGACCGGCGGCGCCGGGTTCTCCTCGTGCTGGCTGACGCTCGCCCCCGCGCCGTACTCGCTCAGCGAGATCCGGCGGCCGGGATCGCGGGCGTGCAGCGCGTCCGCCCAGGCAGCCGGGGCCGGTCGCGGACGTGTTGTACCAACCGAAGTAGCGGTTGTAGGCGCTCAGGTCGGTGTGCCCGGTGAGCGCGGCGGTGTCGCCGAGGTGGCTGGCGTAGGTGGAGAGCCGGCCGGGGTCCTCGGTCCGCACGATGCCCGCCAGCGTGGCCAGGATCTCGTTCGTGACCGCGTCGTTGTTCTTCTGCTCGTTGCCGATGCCCCAGAACGCGATCGACGGGTGGTTGAAGTTCTGCCGGATCAGCTCCCGCAGCTGCTGCTGGGCGTTCGCCTTGAAGCCGGCGCTGTTGGTGACCAGGTCGACCAGCGGGATCTCCGCCCACACCACGTAACCCCGCTGGTCGGCCAGGTCGTAGACGCGCTGGGACTGCTGGTAGTGCGCGGTGCGCAGCGCGTTGACGCCCATCTCGTCCATCAGCTCGAAGTCCCGGACCTGGTCGGCCGGGCTCACCGCCCAGCCCTTCCCGAGGCGGTCCTGGTGCGCGTTGACGCCGTGCAGGGCGACGCGTTGGCCGTTGAGCGAGAACCCGTTGTTCGGGTCCACGGTGAACGCCCGCAGGCCGAGCGGCTGGCTGACCACGTCGGTGACGGCGCCGGTGTCCGCGTTCAGCACCTCGACGTGCGCGCGATAGAGGTACGGGTCGGCGGTGCCCTGCCAGCGGCGCGGGTTCGCGATGGTGATCGTCTGGACGGTGTCGAAGCCGGTCGCGGCGGCCACCGTGCGCGCCGCGGTCGTGGCCGAGGCGACCTGCGCGCCGCCCGCGTCGGTGACCGAGGTGCGGAGCTGGACCCGGCGGGCGGAGGCGTTGTTGTTCCACGCCTTGGTGGTCACCTCGACGGTCGCCGAGGCCGCCGTGACGGACCGCTGCCGCAGGTAGACGCCGGGGCCGCCGTAGTCGCCCATCCGCACGGACAGGTTGTCGACCGCGACCAGCGCCACGTCGCGGTAGATGCCGCCGAAGAACGTGTAGTCCGCCGTGAGCGGGGCGATGTCGGGGTTGGCCGCGTTGTTGACCTTCACGGCGATCACGTTGTCGGCGCCGACGGTCAGCGCGTCCGTGGCGTCGAAGCGGAACGGTCGAGTAGCCGCCCTGGTGGTTGCCGAGGAGGACGCCGTTGACCCAGACGTCCGCGCTCGCGTTCACGCCGTCGAACTGCAGCCACAGCTTCTTGCCCGACATCGCGGCCGGCGGGGTGTAGTGCCGGCGGTACCAGCCGACGCCGCGGTAGTAGTTGCCGCCGCCGTCCTGACCGTCCTGCGCGTTCCAGGTGTGCGGCACGGTGACCGCCGACCACGACGCGTCGTTGAAGGTCTTCGCCTGCGCACCGGCCACGTCGCTCCGGACGAACCGCCAGCCCGCGTCGAGGTCGGCCTGCTGGCGCACCGGTGCCGGCGGGGCGGCGCTCGCGGTGGCCGGCGCGACGGCGGACCCCGACGCCGCGAGCACCAAGGACAGGACAGCCGCTAACCCACGAACGCGCACGCCGCACCTCAGGATTCCTGGGTGCTGTGTCCTGGGGCCCGGCCGACAGCACTCGCTTGCGTGTTGGACGGTCGAGAACCTAAGGGCGTGCCGGCCGGGCGTCAACGGCTCGCCGCGCTCCGTGACGGGCACCAGGGACGACCGGCCAGCGGCGTCACCGTCGGTCGCCGCGCGGCCAGCCCGGCGCGCCAACGTGCACTCTGGCGGCGGGGGTCAGGGGCGACCGCGGGGCCGGTCCAACGCGCGGCAGCTGAACAGTCCGATCCCGACCGCGCATGCGGCGGCACCGAGCACGATCAGCAGCACGGCGCCCGCCAGCATCCCGATCAGCAGCAACGCGACGCCGGCGCTCGAGACCGTGGCGATCGACCGGATCCGGTACTCGCGCGGACTGGTGGGGACGCCGAGCTGCAACCCTTCGACGAAGCGTGCGTCGGTGGTCCGGCACTGCTCGGCGATCTTCTCCAGCCGCTTGCGATCCTCGTGGTCCAGCATGCTGGCTCCTACGGCTCACTCCGGCGCCGAGTACTCGTCTCGACGCGAGTCCTCTCCGTATTCCACTCCCTCAGATCCTCAAACGCACGCTGGTCGAGCCGACTCCCTCACGCCGGTTCGGCCGACGGCGCCGCCGATCCGACCGGCTCGCCGGCCACCGTCACCGGATGCGCTCCGCGGCGGTGCCGCCACTGGTCCCTGATCACGATCTGGAGCACTCCGGACACCGGGATCGCCAGCAGGGCGCCCAGAATTCCGGCCAGTTCCACGCCGATCAGGATCGAGATCAGCACGGTGAGCGGGTTGAGCTTCACCGCCCTGGACAGGATCAGCGGTTGCAGCAGATGGTTCTCCAACTGCTGGTAGACGATGAAGAAGACCAGTACCCCGATGCCGACCGGAATCGACTGCACGAGCGCGGCCAGGGTGGCCACCACCGCGCCGAGGGTGGCGCCGACCAGCGGGATCAGGTCGGCGATCGCCACGAACAACGCGATCAGCCCGGCGAACGGCACGCCGGTGGCCGCCAGCACCGCGTAGGTGAGCACGCCGCAGATCAGGCTGATCAGCAGGTTGCCGGTCAGGTAGCCGGTCACGGTTCGGGCGCAGTCGGCGCCGACCCGGCGGATCCGCTCGGCGCGGTGGGCCGGGAACAGCCCCAGCGTGGTGTCGAGGATGCGGGGCGCCTCGAGCACCATCAGGTACGCCAGCACGAAGATCGTCAGCGCCGCCGCGATCCCGGTCGCCGCTCCACGCAGGAACGACAGCGCCGGCGTACCCAGCCCCGCCGACGAACTCGCGGATCCGGCCCTCGTTCTGTTGCAGGTAGTCCAGCGCGTTGGTGCGGTCGAGGAACCGGCCCACGACACCCCGGCCGGCCCGGACGTCCTCGACGAACCCCGGCAGCTTCTGCGCGAGGTCGGTGCCCTCCTTGACCAGCGGCACGATGAACAGCGCGGCCAGGCCGATCAGCGCGAGCAGGACCACCAGGAACACCAGCAGCGTCGCCAGCCGCCCGCCGGCCCCGGGTGACCCGGCGCTCGACCCAGTTGACCGCCGGGTGCAGCGCGACCGCGAAGAACAGCGCGATGACGAACCAGACCAGCACCCGCTGCACCTCGACCACGATCAGCAGCCCGATGGCGGTGGCCAGCACCAGCCCGATCGTGGTCAGGATGGTCCGGACCGGGACCCGCTCCCGGGTGGCGATTCCGGCCGGCGCGGCTGGCGGCGGCGCTGGCGAGCGCTGACCCGAGAGGTGGCTGGGCCGTATCGGGTGCGCGGTTGTCCGACATGCCGCCTGAGGTACCCAGCGAAACCGGTGGTCAACCGCTCGCCCGGCCCGGGTCGGGAGTGGACGCGACGGCGGGGGTGGCCGGTCGTGCGCCACCCCCGCCGTCGATCAGGTCATTCCGCGTTCAGCCGATCAGAAGCTGAACACCTGGAACTCGGCCGCCTGCACCTGCCGGCCGGCCGCCGAGGCGGCGCAGTCGGTGGCCGTCCGCGGGTCGTTGTCCTGCTCACCGGCGTACAGCGGCGAGCCGGTGCACTGGTTGCTGCACGACCTTGAGCCGGACGTGGGTCGCGTTGGTCGGCCGCACCGGGAAGGACTTCATGATGAGCTGCGGCGTCTTCGGCCGGAACGCGCCGCCCGCGAACGCGTCCGCGGGGCTGGTGTAGATCAGCCGGTAGTTCTCGTCCTTGGTGCAGTCGGCGCCACGACTCGCGTCGCAGCTGAGCACCTGGAACGAGCGCATCGCGGTGAACCGCGGTGCCAGCGCGCTGGCCTGCACCCGGGAGACCAGCTTGGCGGCGTCGCCGGCCAGGTCGACCGTGACCTGCTCGCCGGCCACACCGTCCACGCTGTTCCAGATGGTGTTCTCGGTCTCGTCGATGAGCGAGGCCGCACCGCTGCCGTCCCCGACCGCGGTGGCGCCGGCGGCGGAGGATGCCAGGTTGGCACCGAGCACGGCGCCCACCGTGGTGCTGCCGCCGGGCCGGATCACCTGGCTGAACCGCTTGTGGCCGAGGCCCTTGCCGACCGCGAGGAACTGGTACGTGCCGGGGGCCAGGGTCACCGTCTCCGGCGTCACGGTCGTCCGGGTCGGTGTCCGCTACCGGCACGGCGCCGTTCTCGTAGTTGCCGATGAACAGCCGGGCGACCTTGTCCTTGCCGTCGCCGAGCGGCTTGAACGTGACCTCGATGTTGTCCGAGTACGGCGAGGCGAAGCTCGGCTCGGGATCGATGTCGGCCGGGCCGCTGACCGCGCCGGCGCCCATGCCGCGTGCGGCGAAGGTGTTCCAGAGCAGGTCGGCGTTGGCGCCGTCGAAGCGCAGTGCGTCGGCGGTGATCAGGTTGTCGCGCATGTCGAGCATGCTGACGTTGCCGGTGGCCTGGAGCAGGAACGAGTCGAACGACAGCTGGGCCCAGCGCCGGTTGCCCGGGCAGGCCTCGACCGGCGTCGCGCCGTTGGCGCAGCTCTCCTGCTGGACCCGGCTGCCCGCGCCGTAGCGGGCGATCATGGCGCGCCGGATGTCGAAGTTCGTGGCGCTCCAGATCTCCCCGTCGGAGTGCACGGCCGCGCCGCGGTCGTAGCCGACGTCGGAGAAGTTCAGCGGGCTGTTGCTCATGTCGTAGTTGCGGATGCCGGTCTCGAGGTCACCCGTGGCGTAGGCGCCGGTGACGTACGGGGTCCGGCCGCGCGGGGTGTAGCCGCTCTCGAACAGGTACTCCATGGCGAGCAGGTCCGACCAGCTCTCGCCCATCGCACCGCCCTGGAACGAGCTGAGGCCGCTGTCCGGGCCGGCGATCATCCGGTTCGTGATCGCGTGGGCTGTACTCGTGGCCGATCACGGTCATGTCGAAGTCACCGTCGACGCACGGCGGGTACGCGCCGCCGGCCTGCGGCTGCCACATGTACATGTTCGTCACGGGCAGCATGCCGTCGGGCGGGGTGGACTGGTTGGCGTTGTTCCGGGTGCTGGTCGTGGCCGCGCCCTGCTGGGCGTTGCCCTGCTCGGAGTCGCCGCCCTTGCCGAGCGCGCCGGCGTTGACCCGCTGCAGGTTCCAGGCACTCTCGGTGAAGCCGAGGTGGTAGGACCAGTCGTGCATCCGGTTGTGCATCGCGAACAGGTTCGTGGTGGCCGCGTCCACGTCCGCGCGCTCGGGCGAGCTGAGCGACGCCGGGTCGCACTTGCTGTTCGCCCACTGGTTCGTGAACGGGTAGACGTAGTCCCGGGTGGCGCTCGGCGTGGCCGGCACGGACGGGTTGCCCGCGCCCCAGGCGGAGACGGTGTCGGCCGCGTTGCCCTTGGTGGTGTTGGTCGGCAGGCCGGTGGCGTGGTCGACGTCCCAGGCCTTGCCGGTCGCCGGGTCGCTCACGGTCCGCAGGCAGTTCGGCGTACCGGGCTTCAGGCACCAGAGCTGGCGGGTGTCGGTCGCTCCGGGCGGGGTCGCCGGGTAGACCTTCCACTGCGGGTTGTCCTCGGCGAAGTCCACCAGGTTCTCGCGAACCAGGATCTTGCCGTTCCGGGCGTCCACGTAGGTGGTGTAGCCGGCCGGGTGCTCGGCGCCGGCCTTGGTGAGCAGGACGACCTCGTACGCGGCGCGCGGGGCGGCGCCGGGCATCGGCATGGCGATCAGCCGGATGCGCTTGGCGCCGAGCTTGCGGACGTCGATGCCGGCGTCCTTGGCGGCCACGGCCAGCGCCTTGATGGAGGAGAGCGTGGCGGGCGCCGGTGCGCTGGAGTCCCGGGTCAGCGACGAGGTCACGTGCAGGACGCTGCCGTCCTTCACCGCGACCGCGACCAGCCCGTCGTGCGCGGCCGGCAGCGTGCCGAACCGCTGCCGCAGCAGCACCACGGTGCCCTTGCCGACGCGGTTCTTGCCGACCGTCTCCAGGCTCGGGACCGTGGCGGCCGCCACGCCGAAGAAGCCGGCGCTGCGGGTCAGGTACTGGCGGGCGGCGGTCTCCGGATCGGCGGCGAGGCCGGCGGCGAGCTCACCGTCCGGCGCGGTCACGGCGGACGGGGTACCGAACCGGTTCCACCGCGCGCTGACGGCGCTCCGGGCGAGCTGGGACTTCTGCTGCGGGCTGGGCGCGACGGCACCCGGCCGGTTGTCCTGATCGGTGTACTCCGACGGCAGGGGATCGCCCTGCAACGGAGTCGAGCGCTGGGCGCTCGGAGCTGCGACGGCACCGATCGGTACCGCGCTGACCACGGTCGCCGCGGCTAATAAGCCGATGGCTAAGGACAATCTACGTTCACGCACACGAGCCTCCCGTGAATGGCACGTCCTGCTGTTTGCAGGGCCGTTGCGCACGATAGCGCCCGATCGCCCGATAAAACCGGAAAAACAGCACTTGAATATGGCGCATCAGCGCCAAACCGGAGCCGCGCCGCTAGCGGCCGTCCGGCGGCGCGATCGTGCCACCGGCGTACTCCGCGCCGAGCCAGGCCTCCTCGATGCGCAATTTCTTGGCGTAGTTCGGCGCCGACGACGCCGCCCAGGTGCTGCTCACGGTGAGCCGGACGTACCGGGTGCTCGCGATGTTCAGGTCGACGAACTGGACGCCGCGACGGCTCGGCATGGTTGCCGTGCGCACGGTGGTCCAGCTGCTGCCATTGGCGCTGGTCTGAAGGGTGTAGTTCCGGATCCGGGCCGAGTCCTCCGGCCGGCCGAACGACGCGCGCGAGTGGGTCGGCGACCACTCCCGCTGGTTCAGCGCCAGGTAGGCCACCTTCTTCGCCGCGCCGAGGTCGAACGTGAGCGTCGCCGGCGTGGTCGTGTCGCTGTCCCAGTAGGTCTTGTAGTCGCCGTCGACCAGCGCGGACGCGGGGTGGCCGGACGCCGAGACCGAGGCGGTCGCGGTGACCGAGCCGGCCGGGTACCGGCCCTCCCGCCCACTGGTCTCGACCTTGAGCACCGTGTCGTACGGATCCCAGGTCGTGATCCCGGTGATCGTGATGGCGCCGCCGGACTGGGTGAACGGCCGGCTCGCGCCGGTGCGCAGGTCGGTGACGCGGGCGACCCGGTAGCCGTTGTCCCGCACGGTGATCGTGCCGCCGCTGGCCCGGTCGATGACGTGCACGTAGTGCAGGTCCGGGTTGGTCTTGCTGACCGTGGTCGCGCCGTAGGCGCCGTTGCCGAACGGCCCGGGCTGCAGGCCGCCGTACAGATAGCCGCCGCCCTCGACGCCGCTCAACGACTCCCAGATCGGCGTCAGATAGGTGTTGGCCAGGTTGTTGAAGTTCGCCTGGTTCGACGGGAACTTGCCGTTCACCATCGCGGTCTCGGCCATGAGCGACTTGATCGACGCGCCGGCGTTGCTGACCAGCCGCCCGATGTTGAGCTTCGGGTCGACCGCGGTGTTGGAGCCGCCGTACCACCAGGGCCCGCCGCTCGGCAGCTTGTAGCAGGCCTCGGCCAGCCGCGGCCCCGGGACACCGATCGCGGCGGCCATGTCGTACGCCGGGGTCATCCCGGTCTTCTGCTCGTTGCTGACGGTGTCCATCTCGGCGGTGTCCTCGTTGTTGTTGCTCAGCAGCATGTGCGGCCGCCGCTGGTGCACCTTGGCGTAGAGGTTGTTCCGCTCCCAGTACGCGTTGTCGTTGTCCACCCAGAAGCCGTCCAGCGTCGGGTACCTGTCCATCACCTCGAGCCAGTTGTCGTAGCTGTACTCCCCGAAGCCGTCCCGGGTGTGCAGGTTGACGGAGTGGCCCTTGTACGCCGAGTAGGCCGAGGAGTCGAGCCAGCTCCGGCCGGACGGCAACCCCTCGTCGTGCCACTGTGGATCGTCGGTCAGGTAGAGGATGACCTTGAGGTCGCTGGCGTGGGCCGCGGTGACGAGCTCGCCGAGGAAGTCCCGCTTGGTGGCGCAGCTGCCGGGGATCTTCGACGGCCAGGCCCGGGAGTAGCCGAGCCGGCTGTGGAACGACGCCAGCACCAGGTAGCTCGCGTGCAGCTTCTTGGTCTCCCGCACCCAGTAGTCCGCGGTCCAGCCGCCGCTGGTGATCGCGTTCTCCCACGCGGTGCAGGAGGTGTACCCGGGCGAGGTGCGCATGCCCCAGTGCAGGAAGAGCCCGGAGGTCGCGTTCCGCAGCCAGGCCTGGCGCGGGTGCTCCAGGTCGGCGTGCGCTGGGCTGGTCGGCCCGCCGAGCGTCACGAGCAGCGACGCCAGGATCGTCGCGACGACCCCGATCCGGACGGCCTTGGGTGACCTGAGCATGCGGGCCTCGCTTCGTGTCGGTACGCCGTTGACCCTGTGCCGAGCAGACATCAGAGGAATGACGAAGCGGCGTGCGGAACCCCCGCACCGGTTCCACGGCCGCACCACAATCAGGGCGAAACATAGGATCTCTGACCCGGTGCCGTCAAGCAATCCCGCGTGACGGAAGACCAGGCCAACGGCCCTGTCGCACCCTGCGTGCCGACGCTCTCACTAGCCAACTATTGGTCCAGACCAGTTGAACCGCCGCCGGGACCCTCCGTACGGCTGGTCAGGCTACGAGAGGAACAACGCATGCGCAGGAAGACTGTTTTGGCCTTTGCCGGAGGCATGCTCGTCTTGGTGGCGGCCGGTACCGGCACCGGCTTCGCGATGGAGGGCGGAGGGTCCAGCGGCGGCGCGGTGTGCCAGGGCGCGGCCCTCACGTTCGAGGCGAGCGGCGGCGCCCCCGGCGTCAGCAGCAACCAGTTCCCGGTCGGTACCCGGCTCAAGATCACCAACCTGGACAACAACAAGTCGGCGACCGTCCCGGTGACCGGGGTGTCCGGTAGCTGCGCCCTGCTCAACGCCTCGGCGATGGAGCTGGTGCGCGAGCCGGGCAAGAACGTGATCCGGCGCAACACGGTCGTGAAGGTGGGCGGCGGCGCGGCCGCACCGGCAGGCCGGCGCACCGGCCGCCGGCGCACCGCAGAGCGGCGGACGCCAGGTCTGTCAGGGCGCGGCGCTCACGTTCGAGGCCAGCGGCGGCGCACCGGCCGCGAGCAGCAACCAGTTCCCGGCCGGCACCAAGCTCAAGGTGACCAACCTGGACAACAACAAGTCCACCACGGTCAGCATCACCGGGCGTCTCCGGCAGCTGCCTGCTGCTCAACGCCGCGGCGATGGAGCAGATCCGCGAGCCCGGCAAGAACCTGGTCCGGCGCAACGTGGTCGAGGTGGTCGGTGCCGGCGCGGCGGCCCCGGCCGCCGGCGCGCCCGCCGCGGGAGCACCGGCCACGGTGGCGCCCGCTCGGCCCGCCCCCGCCGGCCAGCAGGTCTGCGCGGGCTCCACGGTCACCCTCTCCGGTGAGGGCGGCGCACCGGCCGCGTCCAGCAGCCAGTTCCCCGCCGGCACCAAGCTCAAGGTGACCAACCTGGACAACAACAAGTCCACCACGGTCAGCGTCACGGGCGTCTCGGGCAGCTGTGCGCTGCTGAACAACGCGGCCTTCGAGCAGGTCCGCGAGCCCGGCAAGTTCCTGATCCGCCGGGCCCTGATCGAGCGCGTCGGCTGACCGAGGAACAACGCTGCGGTTGGATCGTGCTTCCTGAGGGCACGATCCAACCGCAGTAACGTGGCGTGGTGACCACCGAGCCGAAGCCCGCCGCGCTCGCGCGGCCCCTTGACCTGGCCACCCGCAACGCCGCCGGCCTCTGGACCGCGCTGGCCGAGACCCGCGGCTACGAGCTGAGCCGCGGTCCCGGCCTCGTCGCCGTCGACCGCGGTGAGCGCACCGGACCGCGGATCCTGGTGCTCGGCCCCGACCCGGATCCCGACGAGCGCGCCGAACTCGCCGCGCTGGTCCGCGGCGGCCGGCGAACGCGCGCGTCGTCGAGGACCCGTACAGCACGCTCGACCTGACCGACCTCGGCCTGACCTCGCGGCAGCTCCCGGTGATGATCCGCGAGCCCGGCCTGCCCGTCCCGGCTCCAGCCTGGAGGTCACGCTGGTCGAGCCGGCCCGACCAGTTGGCGACCGTGGAGCACGTGGTGGTGCACGGCTTCCCGCTCCCGGACTTCCAGCCGTACGCGGCCCGGCCAGGCCCTCCCCGAGTCGCTGCTGGCGCGGGACGACGTCGACTTGTACCTGGTCACGCGGGACGGGGAGATCGCCGGCGCCTGCCTGATCGTCCTCGACGGCACGGCCGGCGGGATCTACTGGGTGACCACCCTGCCCGAGCACCGATCCCGCGGGGTCGCGCGGCAGCTCATGCACGCGGTGCTGGCCCGGCTGGCCGACCGGCCGGTCACGCTGACCGCGGCCAGGGCCGGCAAGCCGCTCTACGACTCACTCGGATTCCGGACCATCACCCAGTCGACCTGGTGGACGTGAGGCTCCAGCCCTTTCCTTAGCCCTTTGGGCGACATTTTCACGGCTATAACCGAGAAGATGTCGCCCAAAGCGCGGGTGTGGGCGGCGGTCAGCCCGGGACCGGACGCCGGCTAGAAGATGTTCTGGTCTCGGGGCCAGCCTGGCGCGTCCGGTCGGGCTTGCCAGGGGCGCGGCCCGGCGGGGCGGCGGTACTCGACGCCGAGCGCGTCCAGCCGGGCGAAGTGGGCGCCGAGCCGGCCCTCGAACTCGGCCAGCTCGCGCCCCGGCGGCGCCGACCAGGCCACCTCGGCGAACGCACTCAGCCGGGGAAAGACCAGGTAGTCCAGTGCCCGGGCGGAGTCGGCGTGCTCGGTCCAGACGTTGCACTGAGCGCCGACGACCCGCGAGGCCTCGGCCGCGCTCAGCTCCGCCGGCACGGGCTCGAACGCGTACACGTCCGCCAGCGTCAGCAGGGTGCCGACCGGGATCGGCTCGTCCGGATGCGTCGGACTGCCGGTAGTCCAGGTACACCACGTTGTCGGGGCAGGCGACCACGTCGTGCCCGGCTCGGACCGCCGCCACGGTCGCCGCCCGCCCGCGCCAGGCCGCGATCAACGCCCCCTCGGGCGCGCCGCCGTCGAGGATCTCGTCCCAGCCGTGCACCCGGCGGCCGCGGCTGACGAGGTGATCCGCGAGCTGCCCGACGAACCAGGACTGCAACCCGTCCTCGTCGCCCAGCCCGAGCGCGGCGATCCGCTGCTGCGCTGAAGGGCTGGTCCGCCACTCGTCCTTGCGGCACTCGTCGCCGCCGATGCTGACGACCTCGCTCGGGAAGATCGCGCAGGCCTCGTCCAGCACGTGCCGGCAGAACTCCAGCACCTCGTCCGACACGTTCAGCACGTGACTGGAGATCCCCCAGCTGGTGCGCACGGCCGGCTCTCCCCCGTTGCCCAGCCACGGATACGCGGCGATCGCGGCCTGGGTGTGCCCCGGCAGGTCGATCTCCGGCACCACCGTGATGTGCCGGTCCGCCGCGTACGCCACGATCTCGCGCAGGTCGTCGCGGGTGTAGTAGCCGCCGTGCGGCCGCCCGTCGTAGCCCGCCTTCTGCCGCGAGCCGACCATGCTCTCCGCACGCCACGCGCCGACCTCGGTGAGCCTCGGGTAGCCGGGGATCTCGACCCGCCAGCCCTGGTCGTCGGTCAGGTGCAGGTGCAGCACGTTGAGCTTGTGCACGGCCAGCAGGTCGACGAACCGCAGCACGTCGGCCACCGGCAGGAAGTGTCGCGCCACGTCGAGCAGGCAACCGCGCCAGCCGAACCGGGGCTGATCGGCGATCGTCACGCCGGGCACCGTCCACTCTCGACCGACGCGGCGCGGCGGTAGACGGCCGGCGGCAGGAGCTGGCGCAGGGTCTGCGCGCCGTAGAACACGCCGGCCGGGCCGCCGCCCTCGATCCGCACCTCGCCGTCGACGGTCAGCCGGTACCCCTCGGTCGGCAGCCCGGGATCCAGCCCCAGCAGGAGAGCGCCGCGGGGCGTTCGCGCGGCCCTGCGATCGCCCGGCGGCAGCCAGCATCCCGTCGCCGGGCCGAGCGCTCCTCGCAGCCAGCCCGCCACCCCGGCGAGCTGCGGGGCGGCCAGCAGCGGCGTCTCGGGCGTCAAGGTGAACGCGCTTCCGCCGGCGCGGACCGCGTTCGGAACGGGGATCAATCCTTACCGCGCCACCGAGGCCGGCCACGGCGAGCGCGGTCCGACGAACGATCATCACGATGACTCCAATTGGGGGCCGGCGAGGGAACGGCACGGCAGGGGTGCCAGTGATCGGTGACCGTATTCAGCCGGCGCCGGCCCGGACAAGGCCGATCGTCCAACGTTCTGCACTGCAGAACCCGATGCTGCGAAGCTGGTCTAAACCATTCGACGCGGCGTAACCTGCCACCGTGCCGCCGACCCGACGAGGGGAGAGACATGCGGACCCACCTGCAGTTACGCGGGGAAAGACCGTCGACGGTCGGATGACCGAGCGCAACCATTCCTCGTCGCTGCGGCGCGCTCTCGGCCTGCTGAGCTTTGTCCGCGATCACGGCGGCGCCGGTCGCGGCGTCTCCCTCACCCAGCTCGCCGACTCCCTCGAACTGTCCAAGAGCACGGTGCTGCGGCTGGGCACTCCGCTGCTCGAGGCCGGCCTGCTCGCCCGCGACCGGGAGAGCGGCTGGTTCCGGCTCGGCCACGGCGCGCTCCAGCTCGGCCAGGCCTATCTCTCCACTCTGGACCTACGCACAATGGCCGGCCAAGAGGCCCGCCGGCTGATGCGCGAGGCCGGCGAGACCGTGCACCTGGTGGTGTACGACCCGCCGCACGTGGTCTACATCGACAAGGTCGAGAACGAGACGAACCTGCGGATGGGTTCGCGGATCGGCAGCCGCGCGCCGGCCTACTGCACCGCCGTCGGCAAGGCGATCCTGGCGTGGCTGCCGGAGGAGTCGGTCGAAGTCGCGGTCGCCGCCGGGATGCCGCCGATCACCGCCCACACGATCACCGACGGTGCCGCGTTCCGGGTCGAGCTGACCAGGATCCGCGAGCGCGGCTACGCCGTCGACGACCGGGAGAACGAACCGGAGGTGCGCTGCGTCGGCGCGCCCATCTTCGACCACAGCGACACGGTCACGGCCGCCCTGTCGGTCTCCGGCCTGACCTCGAAGATCACGGCGGCCCGGGTGCGCGAACTCGGACCACGGGCGGCCCAGGCCGGCCTGCTCATCTCCTGCGCCCTCGGCTCCACCCGCTAGCCCCTTCTTCGCGCTTCGGGCACCGCCACCCCTCTGCGCTTTGGGCGACATCTTCTCGGTTATAGCCGAGAAAATGTCGCCCAAAGCGCGGGTCTGTGGCGCGGCCAGGGTTCTCAGGCGCAGGTGATGCAGGTGCGGGCGAGGGGCCGAGCGGCCAGCCGTTCGGCCGCGATCGGGCGGCCACAGACCGTGCAGGTGCCGTACTCGCCCGCGCGCAGCCGTTCCTCGGCGGCGTCCACCTCGGCGAGCCGCTCGCGCGCCCGGTCCAGGAGCGCCGCGACCTGGGCTCGCTCGTACGCGATCGTCGGGCCTTCGGGGTCGTGCTCGTCGTCGGTGGCGACCGAGGTCGCGGCCTCGATGATCACGCCCAGGTCGCGGCTGAACGCGGCGATCTGGCCGGCGGCGCTGGCCTGCTCGGCGGCCAGCACGCTCGCCAACCCTTCCCACGCTTCGGGCGACATGTTCGGTGTTATAGCACCGAACATGTCGCCCAAAGCGATTGGCTGAGCCGTCAAGCGACGCGGCGGCCGGAGCCAGAGCGGGAGCCGCCGCCCGGCTGCGCTCGGCCCACCGCACGGCCGGACCCATCGCCACGCCGGCCACCAGGAACAGCGAGCCGAGAACCAGCCAGCCGGCCACGCCCCCGCCGATCACCAGCGTGGTGAGCAGCAGCGGGCCGAGCATCCGGGCGATCGAGACGCCGGTGCCGAAGAAGCCCTGGTACTGGCCCTGCTGGCCGGCCGGGGCCAGGTCGAAGCTGATCTCCCACGACCCGGACGCCTGCATCATCTCGCCGGCCACCTGGATCCCGGCACCGGCGAGCAGGATCACGCCGGCGGCCCAAGCCGGGGTGTCGGCCGCCGTCAGGGCGAACACCGCGCAGGCCGCGAACATCACCAGGCCCGCGTGCCGCACCAGCCGGGAGGCGCTGGCCAGCCCCTTCACCCGCCGGGCGACCCGAACCTGGAACAGCACCACGCTGATCGTGTTGATCATCAGCAGCGCGGAGACCATCCAGCGTGGTGCGTCGGTCCGGCTCACGATCCACAGCGGAAGCACCAGGCTGAGCAGCGGCATGTTGAGCAGCATGATCATGTTGAGGAACGAGATCAGCGCGTACGGGCGGTCCCGGAGCACCGCGAGCTTCGGCCCACCGACCACCGCCGGAGCGGCCGCCACGCTCGGCAGGCGCAGCAGGACCAGCGCCGCCAGCAGGAAGGCGACCGCGTCCATCGCGAAGATCGTCAGGTACGCCGCCCTGGTGTCCAACTGCAGCGCCAATCCGCCGAGCCCGGCGCCGATCGCCAGTCCGGCGTTCAGGGTGGACTGCAGGTACGCCCTGGCCTCGGTGCGCTTCGCGGGGTCGACCAGCCCGGCCAGCAGCGCCTGCCGGGCGGCGCCGAGCCCGCACTGGCAGCACGCGTAGAAGCAGGCCGCGAGGACGAACGCGATGTTCGAGCTGACGAACAGGAACGCGCCGAGCGCGACCGCGGTCGCGACGGCCAGCAGCACCGCGGTGCCGCGCGGCCCACGCCGGTCGGCGAGATGCCCGATCGGCACGCCCATCAGCGAACCGATCGCCCAGCCGAGGGTCAGTCCGAAGCCCACCTGTGTGGCGGACAGCCCCACGATCCGGGTGAAGTAGAGCGCCGAGCAGACGTAGTAGGCGCCGTCGCCGAGCGAGTTGACCAGCTGCGCCGCCGCGAGGGTGCGGGCCGGGCCGGCCGGCGGAAGGAACCGTCGGGCGAACCCGCGGCGGGGGGCGACGTGCGTCTCGTTCGTCATGACTCCACGCTATGAGCACACTTGTCCACACGTAAGCGCCAATTCCAGTCGATCCGCGTGGGCCACTTTTGCCGAGCCTTGGAACGTCCACCGGCCCCGCGCGGCGTCGGCCGAGGGTGCTCCACACGCGACGTACGCTGGAAGGACCAGCCCGGCAGAGGAGTGAGTGATGACGATCGTCGGAGCCGTACTGGGTGCGGCGCTGGGCGTGCTCCAGCTCATCCTGCTGGCCAGGATCGTGATGGACTGGGCCGTGATGCTCGCCGGACCGCCCGCGTACGGCGGGGTCCGGGCCAAGATCACGCTCGCGCTCTACAAGATCACCGAGCCGCTGCTGGCGCCCGTACGGAAGTGGATTCCGCCGCTGCGGCTGGGCGGAGTGAGCCTCGATCTGTCGTTCATCGTCGTACTGATCGTGATCAGCATCCTGCGTTCGCTCGTCACCCGGCTCTGAGCCTGCCGAACCGCTGAGCCGCGGGTGGCCCGGGCGGGGGGGGGGGGGGGCGGCGCCGGAGTCCGCCGCGACGTTAGGGTTCCGCCGTGGCCACTCTCTGGAAGAACGTCGCGGCGAAGCTCGGCCGATCGGTACGCGGCGTGCCGCGCCTGCTCCGCGGAAGGACCGCCGGGCCGCAGGGCAGCACCGCGACCGCACCCAGGCCCGGACCGCCGTCCACCGGCGCCGGCCGCAAGCCCGTCGCGAAGGCCACCGGGCGGAAGTCCACCGCCTCCGCTGCCGGCCGGCAACTCGTCTACGCCCCGCAGCCCGACGGCCAGGCCGACCCGGGCGAGATCGTCTGGACCTGGGTCGCTTACGAGGACAAGCCCGCCGAGGGCAAGGACCGCCCCGTGCTGGTGGTCGGCCGGGAACGCAGCACGCTGCTCGGCTTGATGCTCAGCAGCCAGCACGAGCGGGACGGTCAGCGGCACTGGCTTGGCCTCGGCCCCGGCGCGTGGGACCGGGACGGCCGGCCGAGTTGGGTGCGTCTGGACCGCGTGTTGGAGGTCGACGAGGTCGGCATCCGCCGCGAGGGTGCGGTGCTCGACCGGGCCCGATTCGACCTCGTCGCCAAGGCGCTGCGCAGCGACTACGGCTGGCGCTGACCGGCCAGTTGAGTAGTTGACCTCATCCGCCCAGCGCCGGCCGCCCTCAGGCTGGGCCGATGGAGATTCGCACTGCTACCGCCGCCGACCGTGAGGCCATCTACCGGATCCGGCACGAGGTGTACGCCGCCGAGCTGGGCCAGCACTCGACCCGCACCGACGGCCGCCTCACCGATCCGCTGGACGAGTCCAACGTGTACCTGGTGGCCGCGCGCGGCGCCGAAGTGCTCGGCTTCGTCAGCATCACTCCGCCGTGGGTCGGCCGGTACTCCGTCGACAAATACCTCGATCGGCAGGACTGGCCGGAGCTGCGGGATCAGCGCGGCCTCTTCGAGGTGCGGCTGCTCACCGTCCGGCCGGAGTTCCGGGGCAGCCTCGCGGTGATGGTGTTGATGTACGCCGCGCTGCGCTGGATTGCCTCGCGCGGCGGTCGGCGGGTCGTCGCGATCGGCCGGGCCGAGGTCCTCTCGCTCTATCTGCGCGCCGGCTTTCAGCCGATGGGGCGCCAGGTCCAGTCGGGCGAGGTGACGTTCGAGCTGATCAGCGCCACGATGCCCGCCGGCGCGGCGGCTGCGGCGCCGTACTCGGCAGCACTGCGGAAAGCCGTCACCCGTTGGGCGCTGGACATGCCGATGTTCCCCGACGACCCCGGCTGCTACCACGGCGGCGCGTCGTTCGAGGCGATCGGCACGTCCTTCGACACCCTGCACCGGCGCGAGCGGATCGTGCCAGCCGACGTGCTGGACGCCTGGTTCCCGCCCGCACCCGGCGCCCTGGACGCGCTCACCGCCGACCCCAGCTGGCTCGCGCGCTCCTCGCCGCCGACCGACGCGGGCGGACTGGTCGGCGCGATCGCGGCCAGCCGATCGGTGCCGGCATCCTCGGTCGTGGTCGGCGCCGGCTCGTCCGACTTGGTCTTTCGCGCGTTCGGCCGATGGCTCACGCCGGCCAGCCGGGTGCTCCTGCTCGACCCGACCTACGGCGAGTACGCGCACGCGGTGGAGCAGGTGATCGGCGCCTCGGTGGACCGGTTCCCACTCGGCGCGGCGGACGGCTGGGCGGTGGACGCCGAGCGGTTGGCCGGCACCCTGCGCGACGGCCGATACGACCTCGCCGTGCTGGTCAACCCCAACAACCCCACCGGGCGGTACCTGGACGGCGCGCTACTTCAAGCGGCGATCGCCGCGGCGCCCACCAGCACCCGGATCTGGGTCGACGAGGCCTATCTGGAGTACGCCGTGCCGTCCGGCGCGTCGCTGGAGACGTTCGCCGCGGCAAGCCCGAACGTCGTGGTCTGCAAGTCGCTCTCCAAGGTGTACGCGCTCTCCGGCCTGCGTGCGGCCTACCTGGTCGCCAGTCCGGAGACGGCCGCCGAGCTGCGGCGCTGGACCCCGCCCTGGCCGGTGAGCCTGCCCGCGCAGATCGCGGCGGTCCGGGCGCTCGCCGACCCGGCCTACTACCAGCTGCGGTGGAAGGAGACCGGCACGCTACGCGGCGAGCTCGCGGCGGACCTCGCGGAGTTGGCGCCCGGCCTCGGGGTCACCGAGTCCGTGGCGAACTTCGTGCTGATGAGCCTGCCGGCAGCCGGCCCGACCGCCCCCGAACTGGTGGCGCGCTGCCGAGCCCACGGCGTCTTCCTGCGTGACCTGTCCACGCTCTCGCCCGCGTTCGAGGGCCGCACGGTCCGCAGCGCGGTGCGTTGTGCCGGGGAGAATCGCCGCATCGTCGACGCCGTCCGCGCTGCCCTGCGCTGACTCGGGACTCTCAGAGTCGAGCAAAACCCGACGCGTATCTTGCAGGGATCTGACGTACCCTTTCAACGTGACGAGACGACTCAGCGAGGTGGCGAAGAAGGCCGGCGTCAGTGAGGCGACGGTGAGCCGGGTGTTGAACGGCCGCGGCGGCGTCTCCGAGTCGACCCGCACGGCGGTCCTCACCGCGCTGGACGTGCTCGGGTACGAACGGCCGACCAAGCTCCGCGGTGAACGCGCCCGGCTCGTCGGGCTGGTCCTTCCCGAGCTGCAGAACCCGATCTTCCCGGCGCTCGCCGAGGTGGTCACCGGATCGCTCGCCCAGCGTGGTTACACCCCGGCGCTGTGT
>CAVVAL010000043.1:0-35828 GCA_963746095.1 uncultured Actinomycetota bacterium
CGCAGGTCACCAAGGCCAAGACCGACGTCATCGCCTAGCAACCGCCTTTCGCGCTTTGGGCGACATTTTCTCGGCTATAACCGAGAAAATGTCGCCCAAAGCGGAGGATCCTGCGCGGGACGCGTCGGGCCCGCCGGGTGGCTGGGGCGCCATCCTGCGACGTATCGAGGCCAGCGGCCATCATCGACGTTCACCGTCACGGGCGCAGGTGCCCCCCCCCCCTGCCGCCTGCAGCCGGCGTGAATCGCCCAGGCGTACTCGGGGCCGCGGACACCCCGGCGCTGACGGACGTCGAGCAGCAGGCGGACGTCCGCCCTGCCGCAGCCGCCGCAGGAATGACTCGCTGTCGAAGCCGTAGACGCCGATCGTCACCATTTTGAGCACGAGCAGTCCTCCATCTGCCTGCTACCCGCGCCGGTCGACCGGCACGAGCAGCGGAGGCGGCGAGGTCGCCTCAGGCGACGGCGGTGCCCTCGAGCTCGACCAGCTGGCCGGGGATCGCCAGCCGGGTCACCCCGAGCATCGTGGTGGCCGGTGCCACCCGGGCGGCGCCCAACCGCGACGCCAGCACGCCGTAGTGCGGGAAGAGCAGGTCGACGTCGGTGGTGTAGACGTTGAGCCGGACGAGGTTCGCGAGGGACATGCCGGCCTCGCCGAGCACGGCCTCCAGGTTGTCGAGGCTCAGCGCCAACTGCGCGGCCATGTCACCGTCGTGCTGGGGCTTGCCGTCGGCGTCCATCGCGGTCTGCCCGGAGCAGTACAGGGTCCGGGTGTGCCCGGAGACGACCTCACCCTGGTTGAAGCCCATCTCCACCGACCACGTCACCGGGTTGACCGCCGTTCGTTCCATTGCCACTTCAGCTCCATTCGATTCATCGAGTACGACGCCGTGGCTCGGTAGCCGCCATCATGACGTCGTGTTGACGAGCCTGGCAACAAATCACGACATCCTCTGTCGGGTATTCCGATGAGTTCCGGATGCGTGCCGACCGGCTGGTCTCGCTGGTGCTGCTGCTGCGCCAGCGCGGCCGGCTGACCGCGGACACGCTGGCCCGCGAGCTGGAGGTGTCCACCCGCACCGTGCTGCGCGACATCGAGGCGCTGTCCGCGGCCGGCGTCCCGGTCTACGCCGAACGCGGCCGGCACGGCGGGTTCGCGCTGCTGCCCGGGTTCCGGACCGAGCTCACCGGGCTGAACCACGACGAGGCACTGGCCCTGCTGACCGCCGGATCGGGGCGCGGCGAGCAGGTCTTCGGCCTCGGCTCGGCGCTCGCCTCGGCCATGCGCAAGGTGGTCGACGCGCTGCCCGAAAGCCATCGGGCCACCGCGGGCGGCGCGGCCCAGCGGTTCCTCGTCGAGCCGGAGACCGACCTGCTCTCCCGCCGGCGGTCGTCGAGGAGGTGCCCGACCCGACGATGATCGAGGTCCGCCGCGCGGTGCTCGCCGGACACAAGCTGCGCATCCACTACGCGGCCACGGGCCAGGCCCCGCAGTGGCGCACGGTGGACCCGATCGGCCTGGTCACCGTCCGCGACCGGGGCTACCTGCTGGCCACGAGAGCCGGCGCGGACCGCACCTACCGGCTGTCGCGGGTCCTGGCCGCGGAGGAACTCCCCGAACCGGCGCAGCGACCGGACCGGGTCGACCTGGACCGGATCTGGCGGGAACGCTGCGCGCAGTTCCTGTCCGACGGCCACTCGCCGTGCTGGTCACGGGTGGACCCGGCCCGGCGCGAGGAACTGCTGAGCACCGCGGTGGCCGTCCGCGCCGAGGAACCCGAGGCGGACGGCTGGCTGCGGCTGGAGGTGACCTTCCAGGATTCATGGCACGCCGAGTGGGCGCTGTGGCAGCTCGGCCCGGACGCGGAAGCCCTGGCGCCGCAGTCGTTGCGCATTCGCTCCGCGACCGTGCCGCCGCGATCGCCACCCGCTACGAAGACCCATCCTGAGAGCCGATGCGCCGCGGGTGTCAGGATTCCCCCCGATCGGCCAACCGTCGACACGGCCGCCGAGCCGGCCGAGGGGGCACCGCTTCGCGGACAGCCGAGATACGTTCACACGTCTAGCGAACGGTGGTACGACGGCATGACGGCCAGCGAGATCATGGGCAAGGTCGTGGTGGTGCACACGGACGGCGCCTGCAGCCCGAAACCCCGGGCCGGGAGGCTGGGGCGCCATCCTGCGCTACGGCGACGCCGTACGAGAGATCTGCGGCGGCGAGCCCGCCACCACCAACAACCGCATGGAGCTGATGGCGGCGATCCAGGCCCTGGAGACGCTCACCCGCCCGTCCAAGGTCCACGCTGCACACCGACAGCACCTACGTGAAGAGCGGCATCCCAGAGCTGGATCATCCAGTGGAAGCGCAACGGGTGGATCACCAGCGGTCGCCAGCCGGTCAAGAACGCCGACCTCTGGCAACGGCTCGACGCCGCCATCGCGCACCATGACATCCAGTGGCTCGGGTCAAGGGCCACTCCGGCGACCCGGGCAACGAACGTGCCGACGAACTCGCCGGGCAAGGCATGCGAGACACGATCGCCGCCGGTCCGGCGCCGATCTCACCGATGCCTTCCGTCAGAGGTCCGGCCCGATCGGCACGACCACCGCGCTGTTCTGACGGTTCCGGCTTGCCGGTCAGGAGCGGTCCGACCGGGAGTTCCAGCTCCGCCGTGCGGTGGCTGCGGTTCGGCAGCAGGTTCGTGACCAGCACGATCAGGCAGCCGATGCCGGCATACAGCGCCAGATCGTGAGCGGCCGGCCGATCGACGCGTCCGGGAAGTACAGGTCGTCGCGGACCGCCTGCACGCCGGCGCCGGTGGGCAGCGCCTCGCCGAACCGGCGACCGAACGTGGGCAGGAACTCGGGCAGGATGCTGGCGCCGGAGATGACCGTGCCGACCGTGAAGTACAGCGCGCCGAGCAGGGCGCCGGGCGAGCCGATCAGCGCGACCGCGCCGGCCGTGGACGCGGTGATCGCCAGCGACACCAGGCTGAAGACCAGAACATGTCGAGCTGGCTCGGCGCCGGCGCCGACCCCGAACCAGCTCATCGACCACAGGATGACGGCGGCCGAGCCGAACGCGTAGACGACCAGGGTCGCGAGGTGGCCGAGGCCGCGCTTGCTACGAGCGGCGGGTGCGCGGGATGAGCCGGCCGAGCCCGAGCGAGGCGATCGTGCCGCCGAGCGCGAGCGCCTGCACGAGGAAGCCGAGCGACGCGGCGTTGCGGTCGTCGGCGGGCAGCGGCACCACGTCGGTGACCGGCGGCGGCGTGGTGAGCGCCTGCACGGTCGCCACCGGCACCGGCGCGTTCGCCTTGGCCAGCGCCGTGACCTGCTCGCCGGCGCGCTGCTGCACGACGGAGGTGTAGGTGCTGCGCAGCACGGTCGCGGCGGCCGGCCCGGCGGCGCTGGCGAGGTAGAGGTGCGGCTGCTGGCCGGTGAGGTCCACGCCGCCGTAGACGTCCCGGTGCCGGATCGCGGTGATCAGCGCGTCCGCCGAGGCGTACTCGGTGACCGCGAAGGCGCCGTCCTTCTCCAGAGGTCTGGGTGACCTGCTGCCGGTTCGCCGGCGCGCGATCAGCCCGACCGGCAGGTCGTGCGGCGCGGCCGCGTGGCCCATGCTCAGGTAGTACGCCGTCAGCACGAGCTGGGCGGCGACGCCGACGACGCACACCGCCAGGGCGAAGCGGCGGAACTGCCGGACCGAGCTGATCGGCGTTTCGTTCGACGGTGTCGCAACGGCGGACAACGGGATCCTTTCCCGGACACTTGCTCGTGATTCGCTACATATCTGGCGCTTTACGGTAGACGACGACTCTCGGCCCGCCGGAGCGCGACGGGCCGAGAGCTCGATGGTCAGCGGCTGGGGCGCGAGCGGGCCAGGCCAGGGATGAGCACCGCGGCCACGACCACGTGCAGGCAGCTCAGCGCCAGCTTGCTCGCGGTGTCCGCGGCGCCCAGCGGCCCGCCGAACGACAGCAGCGTGGCGACGACCGCGCTGCCCGCCCACGGGATCCGGACCGGCCGGCGCACGAACCGCTCCAGGCCGGCGAGCGAACCCCAGGCCATCAGCCCGGAGATCAGGGCGCCGAACGACGACCGCCCCGGCGCCCACGGTCTGCTCGGTGCCGTTGCTCTCGACGGCCAGATCGATCCCGGCCACTGGCCTGACGAGCACCCAGACGGCGAGCGCCGCGGCCACCGCCCCGGCCACGACCAGGGCCCGGCGGATCCGGACCCGGCCTGCGGCGATCGGCATGGCGGCGCGGGCTGGCGTGGTTTCGGTGGACATGCGATTCCCCTCTCGAGCGACGTGGCGAGCCAAAGTTCTGGCGACACGAATGTTCTTCGGCAGCGTCGGCCGAGCGGTGGGGTCGCGGCATCGGGCGGGCGGCGCCGGAGGGTCAGCCCCCGGTCGGATCCGGCACCGACTTTGGTCGGTGTCGGCGGCGCGGCGCCCGAACCTACTGTGAGGCCATGGAGCGACGACCTGCGCAATTGCGGCCCGGTGCCGGAATCCGGGCGTCCCCGTGCGGCCGAGCGTCGGCGTCACGATCGCGACCATCGCCGCCATCGGCGCCCTGATCGCGGCGACCGTCTACGGCGAGTACGCCGGGAACTCCGACCAGGGTGACTTCCTCCTGCTCGACATCGGGGTCGGCGTGCTGAGCTGCGCGCTGGTGCCGCTGCTGCTGCGCCGCCCGGTCACCGGCACGGTGGTGCTCACCGCTGCTGGCCGCGATCTCGCCGGGCGCCACGCCGCCGGCCACCATGGGCGCGCTGCTGGGTCGCCCAGCGCCGCCGCTTCCCGATCGCCGCCGCGGTGGGCGTGGTCGGGATCGCGGCGCACGCGGTGCGCGGGCTGTGGCGTCCGCACGGCGGGATCTCGTTCGGCTGGTGGCTGCTGCTGATGGCCGCCGCGTACGCCGCCACGGTCGGCTGGGGCGCGCTGGTCCGCGCCCAGACCGCGCTGGTCGCGTCGCTGCGGGAGCGCGCCCGCCGGGCCGAGGCCGAGCAGGGCCGCCGGGTGGCCGAGGCGCGGATGCTGGAGCGGACCAAGATCGCCCGCGAGATGCACGACGTGCTGGCCCACCGGCTCTCGCTGCTGGCCACCTACGCCGGCGCGCTGGAGTACCGCCCGGACGCGCCGCCCGAGCAGCTCGCCCAGGCGGCGGGCGTGGTCCGCACCGGCGTGCACCAGGCGCTCGACGAACTCCGCGACGTGATCAGCGTGCTGCGCGACGAGGACTCCACCGACGAGGACTTCGCCCAGCTGCCCGCAGCTCGCGCTCGCCGACCTGCCCCGGCTGGTCGCCGAGTCCCGGGACGCCGGCGGCGACGTGCGGCTGGACGACCGGGTGACCGAGCCGAGCGCGCTCCCCGCCGCGATCGGCCGGACCGTCTACCGGGTCGTGCAGGAGGGGCTCACGAACGCCCGCAAGCACGCCGCCGGCCAGCCGGTCCAGGTGCGGCTCGACGGCCGGCCCGGCGAGGGCCTGGTGATCGACATCCGCAATCCCCTGGCCGGCAACGGCTTGACCACCCGCACCCCCGGCACCGGCACCGGGCTGGTCGGGCTGACCGAGCGGGTCCAGCTCGCCGGCGGCCGGCTCGACCACGAGGTGACGCCGGTCGGCGAGTTCCGGCTGCACGCCTCGCTACCGTGGCCGGCATGACCTTCCGGTGGTGCGCGTGCTGATCGTGGACGACGACGCGCTGGTGCGGGCCGGGCTCAGCATGATGCTCGACGGCACCCGGGGCATCAGCGTGGTGGCCCAGGCCGCCGACGGGGACGAGGTGCCCGCCGCGGCCGACGCCCACTCCCCCGACGTGGTGCTGATGGACCTGCGGATGGCCAGAGTGGACGGCATCACCGCCACCCGCCGGCTGCGCGCCCGGCCGAACCCGCCGGAGGTGATCGTGCTGACCACCTTCGACACCGACGAGAACGTGCTCTACGCGCTGCGCGCCGGCGCCAGCGGTTACCTGCTCAAGGACACCCCGCCGGCCGAGATCGTCGACGCGGTGCTCCGGGTCGACCGCCGGCGACCCGATCCTGTCCCCGCGGATCACCCGCCGGCTGATGGACCGGGCGGTCACCGAGAGCGGCGCGTTCCAGCGTGCGCGCGCCGCGCTGGCCGGCCTCAGCCCGCGCGAGCGGGACGTCGTGCTGGCCATCGCGCAGGGCAGGACCAACGCCGAGATCGCCACCGAGCTGTACCTGACCGTGGCCACGGTGAAGGCGCACGTCTCGCACATCCTGACCAAGCTCGACCTCGGCAACCGCACCCAGATCGCCCTGCTCGTCCACGACGCCGGCCTCGCCTGACCCGTCGCCGCGACCGCGCCGCGCTGGCCACCCCCTCCGGCCACCCCCTCCCGGCTTTGGGCGACATCTTCTCGGTTATAGCCGCGAAGACGTCGCCCAAAGGCAGGGTTAGTCAGGGTCGCGCGGTGCGGTGAGTGCGCAGGTCGTGGACGAAGACGTCGCTGGCCCGGTTGGTGTCGCCGGGCACCAGGTTGTCCTGCTCCGAGGTGAACGCGACGTAGCGACCGTCGGCGCTGATCCCGCCGATGTGATCGGCGAAGCACTCGCACGGAATCGGTCCGGTGCCCTGAGTGCCGTCGCTGGCGACGGAGACGCGTTGGGTCCGGCCGAGCCGCAGGTCTCGAACGAAGACGTCGTCCATTCCGTTGGTGTCGCCCCGAACGAACGCGTCCACATTGGAGGTGAAGACGACGTACCGTCCGTCGTCGCTGATCGCCGGGTCCTGGACACCCCCACGACTCTGCCCACCGCCCCTGGCGACCGAGACCAGGCGGGTCGTGTTGGTGAGCAGGTCGCGCACGAACACATCGGAGCGGGCGTTGGTGTCACCCGCGACCAGGTTCGACGCCGCCGACGTGAAGACCACGTACCGGCCGTCGGACGTGACATCGGCCTCGGCCGCGTCACCGTTGCCTTGGCCACCGCCACTCGCCACCGAGGCGCGAGTGGTCACGCCGGCGAACAGGTCCCGCACGAACACGTCAGCCGCACCGTTGGTGTCGCCCGGCACGAGGTTGGGCGCCTGCGACACGAAGGTCAGGTATCGCCCGCTCGGGCTGATGCTCGGCAAGGTCGACCTGCCGCCGATCGCCTGCGCCCCGCCGGTCCCGACGGACGCTCGGGCCGTGCGCCCCAGCCGCAGGTCCCGGACGAACACGTCGAACTGCTCGTTGGTGTCGCGGGGCACCAGGGTCGAGGCCGCCGAGTAGAACGCCAGGAAGCGCCCGTCCGCGCTGACGCTGCCCTGGGTCGTGTACGCGTCGCCCCCGTTCTCGCCTGGCCGATACGACACGGAGGCACGGACGGTGGTGCGCCGGACGGTGTCCCGGGCGAACGCGTCCGCGTCGGACTCGGAGTCGTTCGGCACCAGCGAGTTCGCGTCGCTGCTGAACGCGACCAGCCGGCCGCCATCGCTGACCCCGGGCACCAGGACGCGCATGTACACCAAGGCGTCGGACTGGGTCCCGTCGGTCGCGACCGAGGCACGGCTGACCGCGCCGGTCCGCAGGTCACGGAGGAACACGTCCGGGATCTGATTGGTGTCGCCGGAGACGAGGTTGTCGGCGGAGGAGGTGTACGCCACGAACCGCCCGTCCGGGCTGAGCGCCACCTCGCTCGCATGCGCGTTGCCCTGGACAACCGCGCGCGGCCGGACCGAGCGGGTGGTGTCGGCAACGAACGCGTCCACCGCACCGTTGCCGTCGCCCGGCACCAGGAAGCTTGCCGCGGACGAGAACAGCACCCGCCGGCCATCGGCGCTCAGGTGCGCGCCGCTGGAGTAGCTACCGCCGGGACTTCCCTCGTCGGACACCGACTGGATGCTGGTGCGGCCGGTGCGCAGGTCGCGGACGAAGACGTCCTGGTCGTCGTTGGTGTCGCCCGGGACCAGGTTGCTGGCTCGCGATTCGAAGGCCACGAACCGGCCGTCGGCGCTGACCGCGAAGCCGTTCGATTCGCCGTTACCCTGCCCGCCCGACGCGGTGAGCGAGACCCGGCGGACCGTGCCGGCCCGGAGATCACGGACGAACATGTCGTTCACGCCGTTCGTGTCGCCAGGCACCAGGTTGCTCGCGCCGGAGGTGAAGGCGAGGTATCGGCCGTTGGCGGTGATCGCGATGCCGATGGTGGTGCCGTTCGCCTGCCGGCCGGTGCTGGTCACCGAGACCCGCTGGGTGCGGCCGGCGCGCAGGTCGCGCACGAAGACGTCATGCGCATCGTTCGTATCGCCCGCGACCAGCCGGCTCGAGGAGGAGTTGAACAACACGAAGCGGCCGTCGTCGGTCGGGCAGCCGGCGTTGGTCTCGGCGTCGGCCAGCACGCCGCGGTCGGAGACGGAGGCCCGCGTCGTGCGGCCGGTCCGCAGGTCACGCACGTACACCTGCCACGACTCGTTCGTTGGTCCTGGGACCAATGTGGTCGCGGTCGACACGTAACTCGCGTACCGCCCGTTCGGGCTCAGGCAGCCGGCCCAGGAATAGCTGTCGCCCTGCGCGCCCCGGGCCGAGACCGAGACCCGGGTGGTCGTGCCGGATCGGACGTCACGGAGGAACGTGTCGACGGCCGCGTTCGTGTCGCCCCGCACGAGGTTCGTCGCGCTCGACGAGAACAGCACGTACCGGCCGTCGGCGCTCACCGCCGGGACGAAGGACGGGCCGTTGGCCTGCGCACCGCCGGTGGCGACCGACGCCCGCCGGACCACGCCCGTGCGCAGGTCCTTCACGAAGATGTCCACGGTGGCGTTCGTGTCGCCGCGGACCAGGTCGGACGCGTTCGACTCGAACACGGCGTACCGGCCGTCCCCGCTCAGGTTGGCGTTGGTGATCCCTTCCGACTCCGCGCCGCCGCTGTCCACCGAGACGCGGACCAGGCCAGGACCGGAAGGTACGGCCGCTTGCAGCGAGCCGGGGGTGATCGCCACGACGAGGGCCGTGACGCTGCCGATCACGTGAGCTTTGCGAAGCTTCATCGGATCTCCTCGCCGCGACTGCGGCTGGGCTGCCAGCGGCGCCCTCACCCGGCTGATCGCGGTCCGTCACCGATCCGTTACAGCATTGGAGCTTGCCCTCTGCCGTCCTCTCCGCCTCCAGCGCTTTGGGCGACATCTTCGGTGCGATAGCCCGGAAGATGTCGCCCAAAGCGGCGTGGTGTGGGGTTGACGGCGGGGCTCACCCGACGTTGGCTGCGATGGGGTCATCCGCCCGATGCGAGGGGAGTTTCCATGACCGACACGGAGGCATTCGCCGATCGGCTCTTCAACGCGGCACTCGGCACGGTCGAGGTGATGTCCGTCTACCTGGGCGACCGGCTGGGTTGGTACCGCGCGCTCGCCGAGGGCGGCCCGGCCAACGTCGCGGAACTCACCGCCCGCGCCGGCGGGCACGAGCGGTACGCCCGAGAATGGCTGGAGCAGCAGGCCACCTGCGGGATCCTGACCGTGGGCGAGGACGGGCGGTTCACCCTGCCGCCCGGCGCGGCCGAGGTGCTGACCGACCGGGCGAGCCTGTACTACCTCGCGCCGCTGGCCCGGATGCTGTGCGCCGCAGGCGTCCAGCTGCCCGCGCTGGTCGACGCGTACCGGACCGGCGGCGGCGTCGGCTGGAGCCAGTTCGGTGACGACATGCGCGAGTCGCAGGCGGACATGAACCGGCCGTGGTTCGAGCACGCCCTGCCCGGCGCGCTCGCCGGGGTCGCCGAGCTGACGGGCGTGCTCGACCGGGACGGCGCCCGGATCGCCGACGTCGGCTGCGGTGGCGGGTGGTCGAGCATCGCGCTGGCCAGGGCGTACCCGCAGGCGACGGTCGACGGGTACGACGTGGACGCACCGTCGGTCGAGGCGGCCCGGAAGAACGCGGAAGCGGCCGGCGTGGACGAGCGGGTCCGGTTCCAGCACGCCGACGCGGGCGGGCTCGGCGAGCAGCGGTACGACGCGGCGTTCGCGTTCGAGTGCATCCACGACATGCCGCGGCCGGTGGAGGTGCTGGCCGCGATGCGGTCGGCGGTGGTCCCCGACGGCACCGTGGTGGTGATGGACGAGGCGGTGGCGGATCGGTTCGCGCCGCCCGGCGATGACGTGGAGCGGATCATGTACGGGTTCAGCCTGTTGATCTGTCTGCCGGACGGCCTGCGCCAGCAAGCCGAGCGTCGGCACCGGCACGGTGATGCGGCCGGACACACTCCGCGGGTACGCCGAGCAGGCGGGCTTCAGCGGCCTGACCGTCCTGCCGATCGAGGACTTCGGGTTCTGGCGGTTCTACCGGCTGACGCACTGACCGGCCGTTCAGGGCGTCGTCGCAGCGCACGGAGTAGAGGAGGAAACTAAGGATAGGCTAACCTGCCTACCGTGAATGACTCAGCGGACGGAACCCCGACAGCCGGGCTACGCGGTGTCGATCTCCGGCTCGGCTACCACGGCCGGCCGGTGGTGGACGGCGCCTCGATCGCGTTGACGGCCGGCGCCGTGACCGCGCTCGTCGGCCCCAACGGCAGCGGCAAGTCGACGCTGCTGCGCGCGCTGGCCCGGCTGCACCGGCCGGACGCCGGCACGGTCCTCCTGCCGGACGGGTCGTCCGCGCTGGCGCTGTCCGCCAAGGACTTCGCCCGCCGGGTGACGCTGCTGGCGCAGAGCCGGCCCACGCCCAGCGGGGTCAGCGTCCGGGACGTGGTCGGCTACGGCCGGCACCCGTACCGCGGCCGCTGGCGGGGCGGCGACCCGGACGGCGCCCAGGCCGTCGCGCACGCGATGGCGGTCACCGGAGTCACCGCGATGGCCGAGCGGGGCGTCGACGAACTCTCCGGCGGCGAACTGCAACGGGTCTGGCTGGCGACCTGCCTGGCCCAGGACACCGGCGTGCTGCTGCTGGACGAGCCCACCACGTTCCTGGATCTGCGGTACCAGGTCGAGATCCTGGATCTGGTCCGCGACCTCGCCGACGAGCACGGCACCGCGGTCGGCGTCGTGCTGCACGACCTCAACCAGGCCGCGGCGGTCGCCGACCAGGTCGCGTTGCTGGACCAGGGCCGGATCCGCGCCGCCGGCACGCCGGCAGCGGTGTTCACCGCCGAGGCCCTCACCGAGACCTACGGCATCCGGATCGACGTCAGCACCGATCCCGACACCCAGCAGCTCACCACGCAGCCGATCGGCCGGCACACCCACCGAACCCGCGCCCAGGCCTGACGACCGCGCCGCCCGAAGCGGGCCGGCCACCCAGATTCAGTCAACACCGAAAGATGAGGTTCACCATGAGAAGGTTCTCCGTCGCGCTGCTGGCCGCCGGCCTGGCCGGAGCGCTGCCTCGCCGGCTGCGGCACCAGCGAGCCCACCGCGTCCGAGCCGAAGGCCGCCAGCGACGCCGGGCCGGTCACGGTCACGGACGCGCGGAACAAGAGCGTGCGGCTGGACCAGCCGGCCAGCAAGGTCGTGGCGCTGGAGTGGGGCATCGCGGAGAACCTGGTCAGCCTGGGCGTCATGCCCGCCGGCGTGGCGGACGTGAAGGGCTACACCAACTGGGTCAGCGCCGGGAAGCTCGCCTCCTCGGTCAAGGACGTCGGCACCCGGAGCGAGCCCAGCGTCGACTCGATCGTCGCGCTCGACCCCGAGCTGGTCATGATCACCACCGACTCGCCGGCCACGCTGATCGCCCAGCTCGAGAAGTACGTGCCGGTCATCGTGATCCGCGGCGCGGACGCGACCAAGGCGATCCCGCAGATGCGCGACAACCTCACGCTCACCGCCAAGGCGGTCGGCAAGGACGACAAGGCCACCGAGATCCTCGCCGACTTCGACAAGGCGCTCGCGGACGGCAAGAAGAAGATCGCCGACGCGGGCAAGGGCGGTGCCACCTTCGTCATGGCCGACGGGTACCAGGAGGGCAGCACGATCTCGATCCGGATGTTCACGCCGGGCTCGCTGCTCGGCGCGGTCGGCAACGAGCTCGGCCTGAAGAACGCCTGGACCACCGGCGGCGACAAGGACTACGGCCTGGCCCAGACCGACGTCGAGGGCCTCACCAAGCTCGGCGACGTGCAGTTCCTCTACATCGCCTCGGACGCCGACGGCGGCGACGTGTTCGGCGACGGCCTGGCCAAGAACGCGATCTGGAAGTCGCTGCCGTTCGTGAAGGGCGGAAAGGTGGACCGGCTCGCCGACGGCATCTGGATGTTCGGCGGACCGCTGTCCACGCAGCAGTTCATCGACGCGACGGTGAAGGCCCTGGCCTCTTGACCCAGGTCGCCCACGCGGAGCCGGCCACCCGGCCGGCTCCGCCCGCCGCCACCGGACCGGTCCGCCGAGTCCGGGTGACCGCCGTGTTCGTGCTGGTGCTCGCGGCGGTCGTCGGTCTCGCGGCCGTGCACCTCACCCAGGGCACGTCGACCGTGGGCGCGATGGACCTGCTCCGCCTCGCGATCGGGCAGGGTGACGACAACTCCGCGGCCGTGCTGGTGGCCTCGCGGCTCCCCCGGCTGCTGGCCGGCATCCTGGTCGGGGTCGCGCTCGGCGTGGCCGGCGCGGTCCTGCAGTCGGTGGCGCGGAACTCGCTCGCGGCGCCGGACACGCTCGGCATCGACGCGGGCGCGTACTTCGCCGTGGTGGCCTCGGTCGCGCTCGGCTTCTCGCTGCCCGCGGTCTCGGCCGGCGGGCTGGCGTTCCTCGGCGGACTGCTCGCCGCGGCGCTCGTGCTGGCGCTCTCCTCCGGCGGCACGACCGGGCCGACCCGGCTGGTGCTCGCCGGCTCCGCGATCGCGATGGCCCTGGACGCCCTGACCATGCTGCTGCTCCTGCTCTACGCGCAGGAGACCACCGGACTGTTCGCGTGGGGCAGCGGCACGCTGGTGCAGACCGACCTGGTCGCGGTCACCCAGATGGCCCCGTCGTGATCGTCGGCCTCGCCGGCTGCCTGCTGATGGCGCCCAGGCTCGACGTGCTCTCGCTCGGCGACGACGCCGCGTCCGTGCTGGGCGTCGACGTCCGCCGCACCCGCGTCATCGCCACGGTGATGGCGGTACTGCTGACGGCCGCCGCGGTCACCGTGGCCGGACCGATCGGGTTCGTCGGGCTGGTCGCGCCGGTGGCGGTCCGACTGGTCGCGCCGCTGGTGCCGGGGCTGATGCGGCATCGGATCATGCTGCCGCTCGCCGGGCTGGCCGGCGTGCTGGTCGTGCTCGGCGCCGACGTGCTGCTCCGGCTGGTGCTCGGTGGCCAGGCCGGCGTGGAGGTTCCGACCGGGGTCGTGACCACCGTCTTCGGCGCGCTGGTGCTGATCTGGCTGGCCCGCCGGTACCGCGACTCCGGGCCGACCCGGCAGCCACCCAGCCCGCACTCCGCCGCACTCCGCTCGGCCCGGACCTTCCGCATCGTGGTCGCGCCCTGGTCGTGGCGGTGGCCGGCGCCGCACTGGCCGGCATGCTGGTCGGCGACACGATGCTGCGCACCGGCGACCTGATGAACTGGGTGAACGGGAAGTCCGGCACCGCGATCACGTTCGTGCTGGACCAGCGGCTCCCCCGGATGCTCGCCGCGTTGCTCGCCGGTGCCGCGCTCGCGATCGCCGGCGCCACCGTGCAGGCGGTCTGCCGCAACCCGCTGGCCGAGCCGGGCATCCTCGGCATCACGGCCGGCGCCGGGATCGGCGCGGTCATCGTCATCACCACGGTGACCACGGCCAGCGTCTGGACCATGTCCGGCGCGGCCGGCATCGGCGCGCTCATCGCGTTCACCGTGGTCTACGGCCTGAGCTGGCGCGGCGGCGGGCTCAGCTCGGACCGGCTGGTGCTGATCGGCATCGGGGTCTGGTCCGGCGCGATGGCCGCGATCACGTGCATCATCGTGCTGACCGATCCCTGGAACACCGCGCTGGTGATCACCTGGCTCTCCGGTTCCACCTACGGCCGCACGCTGGAGCAGATCGCGCCGGTGGCGATGGCGCTGCTGGTGCTGACCCCGGTCGTGACGCTGGCCCGGCGCGAGCTCGACCTGCTCTCCCTCGACGACGACGTACCCAGGGTGCTGGGCGTGCGGCTGGAGCGGACCCGGCTGATCGCGCTGGTCGGCGCCGCACTGCTCACCTCCACGGCGGTCTCCGCGGTCGGCGTGATCGGGTTCGTCGGACTGGTCGCTCCGCACGCCGCACGGGCCATCGTCGGTGGCCGGCACGGCCGGGTGCTGCCGGTCGCCGCGCTGCTCGGCGCCCTGCTGGTGAGCATCGCCGACACGCTCGGCCGGACGGTGATCGCACCGGCTCAGGTGCCCGCCGGAATCCTCACGGCCGTGATCGGCGCGCCGTACTTCGTCTGGCTGCTGTACCGCTCCCAGGCGGGCCGGACGCTCCGCCAGCGACGACTCCGCCGCAGGCCGGCGGCCGCCTAGGACGGGCGACGGCGGGCCGTACCGAGGGGGTGCGGCCCGCCGTCGCGGTGCTTACGCTGCGGCGCGTTTCGGCTAGGCGGCGGTGCCGCGGCCCCGGGCGTACGCGAGCCCGCCGAGCGCGAGGCCCGCGACGCCGGCGATCAGGCCCGCGATGGCCAGCCCGATCGCCAGGCCGTTCGAACCGTCGTCGGAGTCCGTCCCGGTGCTGGACGCGGCGTTGACGACGGCGGTCTTCGTGTCCGTGCCGGTCGCGGCCTTCTTGACCAGGGTCAGCACCGGCGCCGGCTTGTCCACCTCGGCGCCGTCGGTCGGCTCGTCGATCCAGCGCACGACCTCGCCGTCGGAGTAGGTCTGCACGGCCTTGAACACCATCGTGTCCTGCTCCGGCAGCGGCCCGACCGACAGGTCGAACTCCTGGAACTCGCCCGGCTTGACCGCCGTGGCCGCGCTGTCCGCCGTCCAGGTCACCTTGGACACGGCCTCGGTGATCTCGTCCCCGCCGTCGGTCTTCACCGGCTTGGCCAGCTTGCTCTTGGTGACCGTGGTCTTCCAGCCCGCGGTGGGCTTGTACGAGGCGGAGCTGAGCGGGGAGTCCGCCGGCAGGGTGACCTCGACCTTGGTGGTGGAGGCGGCGTCCTTCTCGTTCGGCACCCGGAACGTCAACTTCGCGTAGCCGCCCTGGGTGGCCTCCTTCGGGTTGACCGTGACGTGGGCCGAGGCCGGGCCGGCCCAGACGGCGAGTGCGGCGATCGCGCCGGCGGTGACCAGGCCGGTCTTGCGGGCAATGCTGATCATGACTGTGCTCCTAGCGAGTCTCCGGCCGTGGCCGGGAGAGGAAGTGAAGGCGTGGGGCGGCGAGCGCGCGCCGAGGCGATCCGGCTCGCCGATCGATCCGGTCGGGCCACGTCGGGGTGGGGACAGCCGTGGGCCCGCTGTCGTGGCCGGGTCGACGGCGGCGGCCGCCCTCGACAGGCAGGCGGCAGCGTCGGGCCGGCCACGACCCAGGGATCAGCGCGTCAGGAGAACAGGGCGACCGGCGGGCCGCGACGGATCACCGAATGCCGCAGCGCGATCGCACTGGGCGGGGACTTGCCCTCGAAGGACACGGGCGTCGGCGCGCCCGAATCGGCGACGGGCCGCGGCAGCGCGAGCACGCCCAGCGGCTGGGCCAGCACGGCGATCAGCCGCCGGCACGCGTTCCAGAGCGTCTGTTCGCCACCGCGCAACCACCAGGCGGCGATCAGTCCGGCGACGAAGTGCGCCAGCCACATCTGCGGGCCGCCGGTCACCGGCGCGGCCGACTCGGTCACCAGCACGTGCATGTGCTCGGCGGGGCCGGGCGCCTGGATGGAGTTGAAGAGCAGGTGCAGCCCCAGCTGGGCCGCGGTGACGCCCGCCGCGATCTGCGTCAGCGAGCGCTCCCGGTCGGTGAACCGGGCGGCGGCCAGACCGACCGCGCCGGCGCCCGCGACGATGGCCGCCGCGGCTGGCGCGTGACCAGCGGCCAGGCCGTGGCCCAGGGATGCGAGCAGCACGCAGACCGCGGTGAAGACCACCGCGCGCGTCGCCCTCAGCACGTCCTGTTCCGCCATGCCTCCGCCTCGGCTCGTCACCGGGTCATACGCAGGGTCACGGTCGTACGCTCAACGTTCCGGCGAGGAGTTTCCGAGCCTAGGGCACGCCGCCCCTACCCGGCGGCGGCGTGCATCGAGTGATGTTTGGCCTCGACCCACTGCCGGACGCTCTCGGTGGCCGCCGTCAGCTGGTCGAGGCCGGCGAGCATCGCCTCGTGGTCGGCCCAGGCTCGGGTGAACACCTCCGGGAAGGTCGCCGCGAGGTTGGCCTCGGCGAGCTGGAGGTCGCCCAGCAGGGCGACCAAGGAACCTTGCTCATCGTTACTGAGATCGCACATACGGTGACGGTAGGGGGTGCGGCGAGAGGCTGTCAACGAAACGACCAGATCCACAATGGACATACGCGCAGGCGGCGGGCAGGTACCCGACCGGCGCTCAGCCCAGCGCCCGACCGAGGAGCAGTCCGGCGTAACCGGCGCCGAGACCGGCTCCGATGCTGGCCACGGCGTTGGCCACCGCGGCGAGCCGGGCGCCCTCCTGGGTCAACCGGTAGGTCTCGTAACCGAACGTCGAGTAGGTGGTCAGCGCCCCACAGAGACCGGTGCCGGCGGCGGCCATCAGCGGCCCGGCGGCGGGGAGGCCGGCGAGGAAGCCCAGCACGAACGAGCCAGCGACGTTCACCGCGAAGGTGCCCCACGGGAACACCGAGTCGTGCCGCGCCTGCACGGCCCGGTCCAACAGGTACCGCAGCGGCGCGCCGAGGCCGGCGCCGAGCGCCACCAGCAAGATCGTCATCGCGCACCGGCTCCGGACCGGCCACGATGGACGGCCCACCGGGCGACGGCCGCGCCCAGCCACACCGCGGCGAGCGCCGCCGCCAGCGTGCCGATCAGGTAGCCGAACGCCGCACCGGCGGCACCCGACGTGAAGCCGTGCAGCGCGTCCACGACGTAGCTGGAGAAGGTGGTGAACCCGCCCAGGATCCCGACGCCGAGGAACGGGCGGAGCAGCGTCCGATCAGGCCAGACCTCCTCGAGCAGCACCATCAGGGCGCCCAGCAGCAGGCAGCCGGCCACGTTGATGCCGAACGTCGACCAGCCGAACTCGCCGGCCCGATGCGGGAACGCACTCGTCACGCCGTACCGGGCCAGCGAGCCGAGCGCGCCACCGGCGGACACCGCGGCCAGCACCGCCCAGCGCAGTTCGGCCCGCTGTGCGGGTACATGCAGGTCGATGTCGGGGTTGACCGGACGCGACGCGGTCGAGTCGGGCATGCGGTCCTCCTACCAGCGGCAGCGGGCACTGGTAGGGACCGTTGGCGGCGTCATCGACGCGGTTCTTCCTGGCCGTCGCCGGCCGGAACGGCGGGCCCCACCGCCGAAGCCGGACGAATCCCGGCTCGCTCGCAGCTTAACCGGCGATCAGGCCGGGCGGCGCTCCACCGGGCTCCGCGGCTCCGTGAACGGCCGTGACCAGCGCAGATAGTTGCGCGCGCAGCATCCTGTGTCAACGATCGGAAAAGTACGCCCCCAAAACTTAACAAACTCATATCCATAAGTCCTATATACGTAATCGTCCGATTGGCCATGATTGACAGTCCCCTCATTTCAGGTGCTCCCTCACACCAAAAGGATGTGCGATGTCGACTCCCCCTGCCCTCATCTCGCCTGTCACTGGACCAGCGGTCTCCGCGTTCCGTGCCGTCGTCGGTTTCCTCTTCGCCTGCCACGGCGCCGCCTCGCTCTTCGGCGTGCTCGGCGGCGCGCACGGCGGCGGCACCGTCCCGGTCGGGCAGTGGCCCGGTTGGTTCGCCGCCGTGATCCAGCTCGTCGGCGGCGGTCTGGTCCTGTTAGGCCTCGGCACCCGGGCCGCGGCGGTGCTCTGCTCCGGTTCGATGGCGTACGCGTACTTCGTGGTGCACCAGCCGCAGGCCCTGATCCCGATGGAGAACGGCGGCGAAGCGTCCGCGCTGTTCTGCTGGGCGTTCCTGCTGGTCGCGATCCTCGGTGCCGGCCCATGGTCCTTGGACGCGATCATTCGACGGCTCCGCGGCCGGTCGGCCGAGCGGCCGGCCGCCAAGGTCGCGCCGGTGCCCGCCAACTCGGCCCGCTGACACCGGGCTCCTGGCACATCCGTACCACCGCCGTCTGACCCCCCGAGGGCCGGGCGGGAGAACCCCTCCTCCCGCCCGGCCCTCGCGGTCACGCGATCCGCCACGGAGGTTGCCCGGAGCCGGCAACGGGTAGCCGAGCACGGAAAGGTGGCACGGACGAACGTGCCACGAGAGAGGGGCCATGATGTCCGACAAGGTCGAACTCATCGTGCGGCTGCACCCGACGAATGGCGAGGACATCGCCTTGCGGACGAGAGACTTCTCCGACGCGACCGAAGCGCTGGGCGCGCTGGCGCAGGCAATGGACGAGAGACGCAGCGTGACCCTGGCGCTCGCCCGGTACGAGGGTGACACCGGCGAGAGCGCGGTCGTGATCAACCTCGCGAACGTGGTGACCGTCCGGGTCCTGGAGACCGACACCAGCGACCTGACGGCAGGCGGCCAGTACCTCTGAGCCTGGTGGATCCGCCCGGATCAGCGGGCGAGCCAGGCCTCGATCAGCTGCTGCCAGGAATTCAGGTACTCCACGTAACCGGCGGCGAACTCGGCCAGCGCCGGCTCGGCCGCCGGGCTCAGCGCGGTCAGCTCGTAGGTGACGGTGACGGCTGTGCCGTCCTCGCCGGCGGCCAGTTCGACCGCCACCAGGCCGGCCCGCTCCCCCGGCGTGATCCAGGCGTAGGCGACCCGATGCGGACGGTCCCGGGCGACGACCAGCCAGGTGGTCAGGGCTTCGCCGTGGCCGGTCTCGAACGCGGTGCCGGGCGCGGAGTCATCCTCGGTCGGCGCCGGAAAGCGGGGTCGCCAGCCGGGTACCCAGTCCTCCTCGCCGCGCGGGGTGAACAGCCGGAACGCCTCGGCGGGCGGCAGCGCGACCCGCAGCGTGCCGGCGAGCCGGTAGCGCGCGCCGGTGTCACTCACCACGGTCCCCTCGGTCGAGCGTCGGCACTGGTCAACCGGCCAACGGAAGGACGAGCGTGTGGGCCGTGTGGCTGACCTTGGCGCGCAGGTACTGGGCGTTGGCCTCGGAGAGGTGGACGCCGGTGGGCCGCACGTCTCGCACGTCCACGCCGAGCGACCGGAGCTGCGCGGACTTGTCGGGGTTATTGGTGAGCAGGTCGATCGGGCCGGCCTCGAGCGCGACCAGCATCTGCGCGGCGGCGGTGTAGTCCCGCTCGTCGTCCTCGTGGCCGAGCGCGCGGTTCGCCTCGTAGGTGTCCAGCCCGGTGTCCTGCAGCGCGTACGCGTCGAGCTTGGCGTAGAGGCCGATGCCGCGGCCCTCCTGCCGCAGGTAGAGCAGGTACCCGCCGGCGTCGGCGATCTGCTCCACCGCCTCGCGGAGCTGCGGGCCGCAGTCGCAGCGCTCGGATCCGAACACGTCGCCGGTGAGGCACTCGGAGTGCGCGCGCACCAGCGGCACGTCGGCGCCGAGCGGGTCACCGAGCGCGAGTGCCAGGTGCTCCTTGCCGTCGGCCAGGCCGGTGAAGGTGATCACCTCGGCCGTCGCGGCGTACCCGTCCGAGAAGCGCAGCGGCACCTGGACTCGGGTCCGCACCACGGCGGGCGGGCTGGTCGGGCTGGCGGGTAGATCGGCGAGGGTCATCGCGCGTTCCTCCTGCGGCTAGGTACGGCGCCCACCATAACCCGCACTTGTTGAACGTTCAAGTAAATGTGACGAGAGTTTCGGCCGGGGCCCGTTCCTGATACAGGCCCTAATCGACGTTATGCCGACTGCGGTATCCGCGCACCTTGTGGCGGTTGCCGCACCGCTCCATCGAGCACCACCGCCGGTTCCCCGGACGCGAGGTGTCGAGGAACAGCAACAAGCAGTTGCTGCCCGCACATTCCCGCAGCCGCCCACCCCGACCGCCGCCGAGCAGGTCGATCGCGTCCCGGGCGACCGCGCCGAGCACCTGCGCGCCGGTCACCGGCGACTGCCAGGACCGCTGTCCGGTCACCGGGTCGAGCCGCGGCCGAGGCGGCGGGCCGGCCGCCGCGTTGACCGCCTCGATCGACGCCGGATCCGGCCGCTCGCCGTGCGCGACGGCGGCCGTGGCACCCCAGAGGAGATCCCGCAGCCCTTTCACCTCACGCAGCTCAGCCGGACTTATCCGCAGGTCGGCGGCCTCGAGCGGGGCGAACTCCGCCAGCCGAGAGCCGGTCAGCCAGCCGGCCAGATCGTCGGGCGCGTGCAGGATCTCGAACTGCTCGCCCGGGCCTGGTCCACCCGTGATCAGCAGTTCCAGGCAGAAGCTGCCGGGATCGAACCGCCACCGCTGGCCGTTGTGACTGCGCATCTCTCGTACGCCGGGCGTCATGTAACCAGTCTATCCGGTTAGTTCCGTACCCCCGCTTTGGGCGACATCTTCTCGGTCATAGCCGAGAAGATGTCGCCCAAAGCCGGGGAGTGGGCGGGCGCGGCGTCAGTCCGCGAGGCGGAGCGCGGCGAGGGCCCGGCGGCCGGCGTGGTCGGCGGCGCGAGTGGTCTCCGGCAGGCGGTAGCGAGGCGCGAGCGCCAACACGTGCCGACACGCGGTGTCCAGATCGATGCCGCTGCCGACCGACACGAACACCTCGCGCACGCCGTCCTGGGTCCGCAGCGCCCGGCCGATCTCCGCTCCCCCGTCGACCAGCGCGGACCAGGAGCCTCGGGTCGGCGCCACGGGTTCGTACCGGCCGACGAACGGCGTCTTGGCCACGCCGATCGTCGGCAGCCCGGTGAGCACGCCGAGGTGGCAGGCCAGCCCGAACCTGCGCGGGTGCGCGGTCCCGTAGCCATCGCAGACCAGCAGCTCCGGCGGGTCCGCCACGGTGAGCGCGTTCCACGCCTGGACCAGCGGCGGTAGCTCGCGAAACGCCAGCAGCCCCGGCACGTACGGGAACGTCGACCGGCCGGCGACGACCGCCTCGTCCAGCACCGTCAGGGTGGCCGCGTCGATCACGCTCACCGCCGCGACCACCCGATCGGAGCCGGTGTCGTACGCGACGTCGAGGCCGGCCACCGTGCGGAGTCGCTGCGGACCGGGCACGCCGGCGACGATCCGCTCGCGCAGCCGCTCCTGGACCGCCTCGGCCTCGGCGGGGTCGGTCGGCCACGGATCGGGCAACGAGAGCGGCTGCATCACCCGATCCTCCCGCGCCGGGCCGAAGGATCAGCCGAGGGTGAGCGTGATGTCATCCACCTCGAAGGACGTCACGCCACCGCCGGCCGACTCGCTGCCGTAGAAGCCGACACTGGCGGTCCGGTCCGTGGCCGCCGGCGCGACCGACCACGAGTGCCGCACCCAGGCCGGGTTGGCGTCGCCGCGGTGGAACGACCGGTACGTCTTCGGCAGAATGCCCGTGACCGTGATGCCGAAGTTCAGGTAGTCGCCCTGGAGCGTCTCGGTGCTGGTCACCCGGATCCAGAGCGCGACGGTGAGCGTGCAGCCGGCGGGCAGCGTCACGCTGGAAGACCGCAGCCGGTCGGCGTGAGTGGCGTCCAGCCCGGCGAAGGAGGCGAGCTGGTGGCCCGTGTGAGCCGGTCGTGCCGCGGTGTCGCTCACCACGACCCGCGGGCCGGCGTCCCAGCCCTCGGTGCCGCGTTCGAAGCTCGGGTTCGCATGGAGCTGGCCGGCGCAGGGCAGGACACCCCCCGCGGGGGTCGCACCGTGGGCGGCGCTGCCGGCGGCGAGCAGGAGCAGGACGGTCGAGGCGGCGACGAGGGTGCGCTTCACGGTGACCTCCGGTCCAAGGGGGATGGAGATCACATTAGAACCACCGTCAACCAGCCCAAACGGGCACGATCGAAGCCGAACGAGGTCGATCAGCGCGGGAAGGTATGACGTCGGACACCGCTGTTGGCCTCGACTCTGAGCGCCTAGCCGGACTGAGCGGTGCCGGCCTTCGCGCCGCGCTTCGCCTCGTCGTACCGCTCCTGGGCCACCGTCACGTCGGGCATCAGGCCCTCGATCAGGTTGATCAGGTCCATCAGCTTGTCCGCGGTCTGGCGGCCGAGCGGCGTCAGGCTGTAGTCGACGCGGGGCGGGATCGTCGGCTGCGCGTCCCGGTGCACGAACCCATCCCGCTCCAACGCCTGCAGGGTCTGGGCCAGCATCTTCTCGCTCACGCCGTCGACGCGACGCCGGAGTGCGTTGAAGCGGAGCGTGCCGTCCCGCAGCGCGGTCATGGCCAGGATGCCCCACCGCCCGGTGACGTGCTCCAGCGTCGGCCGGGACGTACAGGCTCTGGCGAACACGTCGAAGACGAGCCGCTCGTGCTCGTCGCCATGCTCGGTCGCCGTCATGCCCGCAACGGTACCTCTGACGCAGCACGATCAACAGTGGCCCTACTCACTACGGGTTGGCACTTTCCAAAAGTTAGTGCAGTGTTACGGGAAAGCACCGCCAGACACGAGGAGAACCGACATGATCGTTGTCACCGGAGCCACCGGACAGCTCGGCCAGCTGGTCGTCGACGGCCTGCTGAAGACCGTCCCCGCCGCCGAGATCGCGGTATCGGTCCGCAATACCGAGAAGGCCGCCGGTCTCGCCGCGCGCGGAGTGCAGGTGCGCGCCGCCGACTACACCGACCCCGAGAGCCTGACCGGGGCCTTCGCGGGCGCCGACACGGTGCTGCTGATCTCCGGCAGCGAGGTCGGCCAGCGCGAGGCCCAGCACCGGAACGTGGTCGAGGCCGCCAAGCAGGCCGGCGTCGGGCACCTCGTCTACACGAGCGTCCTGCGCGCCGACACCAGCACGCTGGGCCTCGCGGGCGAGCACAAGGCCACCGAGCAGGCCATCCGCGACTCCGGCATCCCGTTCACGCTCCTGCGCAACGGCTGGTACACCGAGAACTACGCCGTCGCGCTCGCGCAGGCGGCCGAGTCCGGCGCACTGATCGGCAGCGCCCGCGACGGCAAGGTGGCCAGCGCCACCCGCGCCGACTACGCCGACGCCGCAGTGGCCGTGCTGACCGGCGACGGCCACCAGTGCAAGGTCTACGAGCTGGCCGGCGACGAGCGCTGGACCTTCCCCGAGCTCGCCGCTGAACTCAGCAAGGCCGCCGGCCGGGAGGTCACCTACCAGGACCTTCCCACCGAGCAGCACCGCGAGGTGCTCGTCTCCGCCGGCGTGCCCGCCGACTTCGCGAGCGCCCTGGTGAGCTACGACCAGGGCATCGCCACCGGACAGCTGGACGACGGCACCGGCCAGCTCCGCGCCCTCATCGGCCGGCCGACCACGCCGCTGTCCGAGGCCGTGCCCGCCATCCTCAAGGGCTGACTCCACCCTCCCAACCGCGCTTTGGGCGACATCTTCCGTGCTATGGCACCGAAGATGTCGCCCAAAGCGGAACAAGGGGCGGCGGCGCCACCGCGTTACTGCCGGCCCCCGACCCCCTCGCGGCTCCCGCGAGGGGGTGATCGCGCGCTCGCGGGAGTCGCGAGGGTGCGCCCGACCGCGGCCCCGCCCTCGCCGACCGCTCAGCTGCTCTGAATCTGCGCTGGGCCAGACCACCCAGCCCGGCAAGCTCAGGAGCCGAGATAGCGCAGGACGGCCAGGACTCGTCGGCTGTATCCCGTGACGTGGGAGAGGTCGAGCTTGTCGAAGATCGCGTTGATGTGTTTCTCCACCGCGCTCTGCGAGACGTGCAGCGCCTCGGCGATCCGCGCGTTCGTGTAGCCCTGCGCCATGTGACCGAGGACGTCCCGCTCCCGGGGCGTCAGCCGGGTCAGCGGGTCGGCGTGGGTGGTCCGGGCGAGCAGCTGCCGGACCACTTCCGGGTCGAACGCGGCACCGCCCGCGGCCACCCGTTCCAGCCCGTCGAGGAACTCGCTGACCTGCGCGACCCGGTCCTTGAGCAGGTACCCGATGCCGGACGCGGTGCCGCCCAGCAGCTCGGCCGCGTACCGGTTCTCCACGTACTGCGAGAGCACCAGCACCCCGACCTCCGGCCAGCGCCGGCGGATCTCCAGCGCGGCGCGCAGGCCCTCGTCCGTGTGCGTCGGCGGCATCCGGACGTCGGCCACCACAACGTCCGGCGGCTCCACCTCGACGGCCGCGAGCAGCGCCGCACCATCGCCGACCGCGGCCACCACGGTGTGGCCCTCCTCGGCGAGCAGCCGACTGAGCCCCTCGCGCAGCAGCGTGGAGTCCTCCGCGAGGATCACCCGCATGGCAACTCCGCGCTGATCACTGTCGGTCCGCCGGCCGGACTGTCCACCTGGAACCGCCCGTCCAGCGCCGTGACCCGGCGGGCCAGCCCCGAAAGCCCGCCGCCGCCCAGGTCGGCGCCGCCCACGCCGTCGTCGCTGATCCGCACCAGCACGTCCCGGCCCTGAGCGGCGATCCGCACGTCGACGCCGGTGGCCCTCGCGTGCTTGGCCGCATTCGTCACGGCCTCGCAGACCACGAAGTAGGCCACGGTCTCGACGGCGGACGGAAGCCGCAGCGGCAGCGTGTGCTCGATCCGCACCGGCACGGGCGAGCGCTCGGCGACGGTCTCCAGCGCGGCGGCCAGCCCGTGTTCGTCCAGCGCTGCGGGGTAGACCCGCCAGGACACCTCGCGCAGATCGGTCAGCGCCCTGGCCGACTCCTCGTGGGCCTGCGCCAGGAGTGCGCTGGCCCGCGCCGGGTCGCTGGCGCGGCGAGCCCGCCCGATCAGCATGCCGAGGGCGACGAGACGCTGCTGGACACCGTCGTGCAGGTCCCGTTCGATCCGGCGGCGCTCGGCGTCGACCGCGGCGACCACCTCGGCCCGGGCCGTGGACAGCTCCGCGATGCGCCGCTCGTACCGCTCCTGCGGGCTTGGCCCGAGCAGCGCGGCGGCGAGCCTGCGGTCGAGCGCGGCCACGCCGGCGATGCCCTGCAGGTCCAGGAAGAGCAGGACCGCGCCGCCCACGACCAGGTAGCTCACGATGAGCGGGCTGGGCTCGATCCCGTCCAGCGGCCGATCACTGAACCAACTCCCGACCACGACGACGCCGGTGACGGACCCGTAGACCAGCAGGAGCAGCACCAACCCGCCGAGCAGACCGAGCGGCACCCGGGCCGCCAGGTAGCCCGCGGCGCGCCGCCCGGTGAGCTGGCCGCCCGGGCACGGGCCGAGCAGCCAGTCGACGCGGCGGCGCTCCAGCTCGGCGAGCCGCTGTGCGCCCGACCAGAGCGCCGCGCGGGGCTGGGGCCAGCGTGCCAGGACCGGGGACGCGACGAGGGCCGCCAGCAGGAAGCCGAGATCGACCAGGGCCGTCGCGGCGCCCAGCGCGACCCCCGCGATCACCCGCAGCCACCCCCGCACGCGGCTCATCGTACGTGCGAGCCGCGCCGGCGGGACCGGCCGAGCCGGCTCACCACGAAGTAGCCGACGGCGCACGCCACCACCACGATGACCACCTTCTGCAGCACGCCCGCATACCGCTCAACCAGCGGCCAGTTCTCCCCGAGGTGATAGCCGGCCAGCACGAACACGCTGTTCCACAGCAGGCTGCCCAGCGCCGTGAGCAGGGTGAAGCGGCCCAGCGGCATCCGTTCCACCCCCGCCGGCAGCGAGATCAGACTGCGGAAGATCGGGATCATCCGGCCGAAGAAGACCGCCTTGGAACCGTGCCGGATGAACCAGGCCTCGGTACGGTCCAGATCGGACACGTTGAGCAGCGGCAACCGGACGGCGATGGCCCTGGCCCGGTCGCGGCCGAGCATGGCGCCGACCGCGTACAGCGCCAGCGCGCCCAGGACCGAGCCCAGCGTGGTCCAGAACAGCGCGCCGGCCAGGCTCAGCTCGCCGCGGCTGGCGGTGAAGCCGGCGAGCGGCAGGATCACCTCGCTCGGGAGTGGCGGGAACAGGTTCTCCAGCGCGACGGCGAGGCCTGCGCCCGGTCCGCCCAGACGTTCCATCAGGTCGACCGCCCAGCCGGCGACGCCGCCGGTGGGCTCGGGTGTGCTGGCGAGAGTCGTGATTGGCATGCCGTCAACGCTAGGAACGCGAGACCGTCCGGCCGATGAGGCTGACCACCGAGCTCACTGCGGAAAACCACAGGGTCCCTGGCAGCCGGTGCCGGGCGCTCGGCCCTGACCCGCCGCTTTGGGCGACATTTTCTCGGTTATAGCCGAGAAAATGTCGCCCAAAGCCGGCAGGTTTGGTGCTGCGGCCCGGCCGCACCGGCGGCCTCGCTCGGCGGCGGTCCCGGTCAATCCCAGTGCGAGACCAGGATCCAGTCGAGCCCGTCGGACCCGACCTCGTCCAGGTGCTCGGCGTGCGCCAGGCCGACCTTGGCCGCGACGTGCAGGGAGGCGACGTTCTCCGGCCGCACCCGGGCGATGACCGGCCGACTCGGCGAGCATTCGACCGCCGCGCCAACCACCACGGCCACCGCCTCGCTCGCCAGCCCGTGTCCCCACGTCGCGGGATCGAACCGATAGAACAGGTTCAGCACCTCACGTCCCCGCAGCCGCATGACCTTCAGTCCACAGAAGCCCAACTGCGGGCTCGCGTCGCGGTGGCGGACCACCCAGTAGCCGACCCCGAAACGCTGCCAGTGCTCGTCCCACCGCGCGAACCGTGCCGCGGCCTCCCCCACGGTCGCGATCGCGTCGGACGGATTGTGGATCAGCGTGCGGGGATCGTGATGGACGGCGAAGATCGCGTCGATGTCGGCCGCCACGGGCCGGCGCAGCGTGAGCCGCTCAGTGCGCAGTTCCTCGTCGAAGGCGCGATCGGTCACTCGTCCAACTCTAGGCAGCCGCCGGACCCGGCCGCACCGGCGTCGACTTTCCAGGTCGAGGCGGGTCGCCCTTCCGGGCAGGATCTCGTGGCGTTGCCGCAGATCAGCCGCGTGCCCAGGGATCATCAGCTAGCGCGCCGACCCCGGGGGAAATCATGGCAGGTACAGCGATCGACCGGCTCCTCGGCGGCGCGCTGCGGCGCACGCTCGTCTTGACGTTCGCACTGGGCGGCACGCTGGCTCTCGGCTACGGACTCAGCACGCGTTGGCCCGGCTGCGACGGCTTCACGATCGGCCTGGAACTCGCGGTCCGACCGGAGAACGTCAAGGGCGTGGTCGGCGACTGCCAGCTGACCCGGCACGAGGTCTGGACCTCACTCGGCTGGGACCTGTTGTTCCCCTTCTGCTACGCGACGCTGATCGCGGTGCCGCTGTACCTGCTCAGCCGGCAGGCCTGGCGGATGCGGGAGACCGCCCAGGTCGCCCGCTGGCTCGCGGCCGGCGCGCTCCTCGCCGGGGTGCTGGACCTGGCCGAGAACACCGCGCTCTTCGTCGGCACCCGGGACTGGGACCGGCTGCTCACCGGCGAGTTCGACCCGCTGACCTCGGGCGCCTTCGCCGCAGCGGCCGGCCTCGCCTGGGTGAAGTTCGGCCTGCTCACGCTGGCCCTGCTGGGTTTCCTCGCGCTGCCGCTCGGACTGTTCGGGTACAGCGGGCACGCACCGGCGGACATCCGGGACGAGTTCGCGCCGCCGAAACCCGTCCCCGGGCAGGTCGGCATCGCGGTCTCGGGCGGCGGAATGCGGTCGGCCACCTTCTCGATCGGCGTGCTGCGCGGACTCGACGACGCCGGCGTGTTCCGACAGGCTCGCTGGCTCGCCGCCGTCTCCGGCGGTGCCTACGCGGCCGGTGCCTGGTACACCGCGCGCCGCGGCAACGACGAGCCCGCCACCGAGCGCGCCGGCCGGCCCGTCGACGGCCAGCCCGCCAACGGCGTCCTCGTCGACGGGCTGCTCGCCGACAGCGGACCGCAGTCCGGCCTGTACCGCTACCTGCTGTGCAAGCGGCACTACCTGTCCTCGGGGCGCGGTGGCCTGATCCTGCCGGCGCTCAAGTTCGTGGTCTTCCTGGCCACGAACCTGGCGCTGCTGTATGTCCTGCTGTGGCTGGTCACCAGGCCGTTCGGCTGGCTGGTCGGCAGCGGCTACGTCGCGGCGCCGCTGCGGGGCGGGCTCACCAACGCCGAGAAGTCGGGCTTCGCCGCCGCCGTGGTCGAGCACGGCCTGCCGCCGGTGGCCGCGTTCCTCCTGGCCGCCGCCGTGCTGCTGGTGCTCGCCATACCGCTCGGACCGGTCTGGCACCGCCGGCTGCTCTACACCGCCGGCGGCTTGCTCCTCGCGGCCGCTGTGGTCGGCGCCGTGCTCGTCGTGACGCCGCTCGCGATGTCGGTCGTGCCCGACTGGTGGGCCAGGCTCGGCGGCGCCAACCCGAAGGTGGCCGACACCGACCCGGCGCAGCAGGTGGCCACGGATCGCGGCGCCGCCCTGGTCCAGCTGGCCACCTCGCTCGGTCTGGTCTCGGCGATCACCGCCACGCTCAAGGGCTACCTGTTCAAGGCCGCCCCACGGCTCGGCGGCGTACTGGTCGGCGTCCTCGCCCTCCTGCTAGGCGGCCAGATCGCGACCAAGGCCGCCTACCTCGGGCCAGATGCGGCCAATCGGGACAGCCGGTACTTCGACCCGATCGCACACCTCGGCGACCGGCTGGGCCTCACCGAACTGACCACCTGGCTCGCGCTGCTCCTGCTCATCGGCGTGGGCGGCATCATCGTCAACCAGCGCTGGTGGTCGCTGCACATGATCTACAAGCGCGGACTGCGCAACACGTTCAGCCCCACCTACGACGCCGCCGACCGGGTTCGGCTGCTCGGACCGCCGCCGGTCGACGGCGTCTACCCGCTGCGGTCCCGCCGCGAACCGCCGCTGAGCGAGTACCCGGAGTTCCAGCCGCCCGATCCGACGAGCGGTCACGGCACCGGCCCGGAGTTGCTGCTCTGCGCGGCCGCGAACGCGAAGACCTCGCTGCGCACCGGGATGCCGGCGTACAGCTTCGTCCTGTCGCAGAGCCAGGTCGGCTGGTACGAGCCGGGCCCGGACGGGCGCGCTTACACCGTCTCCACCGACCGCTTCGTACGCTCGCTGCCCGGCCTGAAGTGGTTCCGCGATTCCCAAGGCACCGTGTCGGCGGCGGTCGCCACCACGGGTGCGGCCGTGGCGTCGGCGATGGGACGCCAGAGCATGGGCACGACCAACGCCCTGCTGGCGGTCTTCAACCTGCGGCTCGGCCTGTGGCTGCCGAACCCGGCCCGGATCGGGGCCCACCGGCCGCTGCGCCGGTTCGCCACGCCCAAGCTCACCTACCTGCTCAAGGAGGTGTTCGGTCGGTGCGACCCCCGGGATGACCCGTACGTGTACGTCTCCGACGGCGGGCACTGGGAGAACCTCGGGCTGGTCGAGCTGATCCGCCGGCGCTGCCGGACCATCTACTGCGCCGACGCGAGCGGCGACAAGGAGCACAGCTTCGCCACGTTGGGCCAGGCCATCGAACTCGCCGCGCAGGAGTGCGCCGCCGTGGTGACGATCGATCTGACCGCGCTTCGGCCGCAGCCGGGCGCCGCACTGCCGGAGACCAACGTGGCCATCGGTCACCTCACGTACGCCGACGGCACGACCGGGACGCTCGTCTACGGCAAGCTCCAGGTCGCCCAGGACTCCAGCACGCCCGTGCGCGCCTTCCGCGCCGTGGACCGCCAGTTCCCGCGCTACTTCACGTTCAACCTGTTCCTGCGGGAGCGGCAGTTCGAGCACATGGTGCGCCTCGGCGAGGAGGTCGCCGCCCGGATGGCCGCGCTGGAGCCCGCACCCGAGTACCCGCCAGTGCCCGGACCGAAGGCGCCCAGCGGCGAGCCGGCCAGTCCGACCGGCCAGCCCGTCCTCCAGCACCTGTTCTCGACGCTCGGCATGGCGTTGCTCGGCAAGTTCCCACGTCGGTGCCGACCCGCGTCGGGCCCCGGCCGCCCCGGCGCCTAAGGGGGGCCGTCTATAGGGACGGTCGAGTGAGGCGGATGTCAGGGGTCGTCCGGCAAGGCGGAGGAGGTCATGCCGTTGTTGCCTGGCCGACGACGACAACGCCGCCGGTCGGCGGCTGGCGCCGACGCAGCCGATCAGCGCCCTATTGACGGTCCCTCTAAGGACCACTTCCCCTGCCGCGCCCATCGAGCCGGAGTTACGCTCGCGGGCATCACGAGAGTGGAGCGGACGATGGTCGATCGGGTGCTGGCCGACGTGGTCATGATCGTCCACTTCGGATTTCTGGTCTTCGTGGCGCTCGGCGGCTTCCTGGCCTGGCGCTGGCCGCGGTGGATCATCCCGCACGTCGCGGCCACCGGCTGGGGCCTGGCCTCGATCGTCTTCGGCCTGGTCTGCCCGCTGACCTACCTGGAGGAGCTGTTCCGTCGCCGCGGCGGCGAGCCGGACCTGGGCGCCGGTTTCATCGACCGCTATCTGGAGAACGTGGTCTACCCGGAGCGGTACACGCCGGTGATCTGGGGCCTGGTCGGCCTCGTGGTGGTGGCCTCCTGGGCCGGCTTCCTGCTCCGGCGGCGACGGCCGGAACGCGCCGCATTGCCCGGCTGACCAGGACCGCGGCCGCATTGCCGGGCTGACCAGTGCCGAACCCTGCTGGCGGGGTCAGCCGAACCAGTGACTCGGGCCGGCCGGCCGGGAGATCTCCGGTTCGAGGTTCCGGATCCGCTGGGCCACGGGACAGGCCGAGTACGGCGTGCCGCAGGAACACAGCGTGCCCGAGTCGAGCGCGTCGGGGCGGTGCTGCGCCGCGAGAATGCGCACGTGATGCACCGTCAAGCGGGAGTCCTCAAGTAACGCGTCCATGACCAGACCTGTGCCCACGCGGGCGCCGAACGAAACATCACACCCCGGCTGACCTGCGGAAACGCCTAGCTCCGCTGGTCAGGGAGGTGGTCACGGACCCACATCGCCGCCGAGGTGCGGTCGTTCACCCCGATCCGGCGGTACGCGTTCCCGAGGTGCACCTTCACGGTCCGCTCGGTGATGCCCAGCGCCCGCCCGATCTGCTTGTTGGCCAGGCCACGGGCGACGAGCCGTAGCGCCTGCACCTCGCGCGGGCTCAGCTGCGCGGTCGCGGCGTCGATCGGCGCCGGGCCGTCCCTCGTGGCCTGCGCGGACCTGACGTGCCCCGGACGATGGCTCGCCGGCTCGGGCAGCAACGCGCGGGCCACCCGGGGGTCCAACGGGACGTCGCCGCGGGCCGCCGCCCGGATACCGGCGATCAGGTCCCGCGGATCGGCGTCCTTCAGCAGATACCCGGTGGCGCCGGCCTCGAGCGCGTCGTGCACGCGGTCCCGATCGGCGAACGAGGTGAGTACCAGGATCGGGGTGTCCGGCAGCTCGGCGAGCAGGCGCCGGGTGGCCTGGATGCCGTCGAGCACGGGCATGGACAGGTCCATCAACACGAGGTCGGGCCGGATCTCCCGGGCGAGCGCGACGGCGGCGGCACCATCCGCGGCCTGGCCGACCAGCACGATGCCCTCGGCCTCGTCCAGCAGCGACGCGAGACCGGCCCGGACCACGGCATGATCGTCGGCCAGCAACACCCGGACCGGGTCGCTCATGCCGGGGCCACCTCCAGCCGCCAGCGGGTGCCGCGACCAGGCGCGGAGGCCACGGCGAGCGTCGCGCCCGCGTCGCGAGCCAGGTCGGCGAGGAGCCGCAGGCCGAAATGGCCCTCGGGCGGCGCGGCGAGCACGGCCACCGGGTCGAAGCCGGTCCCGTCGTCGTCGATCGTCAGCCGGACGACCCCGCCGGAGAGCTCCACCGTCACCGTGACATTGTCGGCGGCCGCGTGCTTGCCGGCATTGCGGAGACACTCCTGCGCCACCCGGAACAGCAGCGCCTCGATCTCCGGTCGCAGCTCCAACCTCGGCGGCACGAACAGCTGCGCCGCGACGTCCCGCACACGCACCGCGGTGACCAGGTCGTTCAGGGCCGCCGCGAGGCCAGCGTCGCGCAGCGACGGCGGGTAGATGTCGACCAGCAGGGACCGCAGACCGCTGATGCTGGCCCGCACGGTGCCGGCCGCCTGGTCGAGCCGTTCGGCCAGCGCGCTCTGGTTCAGGGAGCGGGCCCGGTCGGCGGTGCCGGCCACCACCAGCGCGCTGCCCATCAGATCCTGGACGGCGCCGTCGTGCAGCGTGGCGGCGATCCGGCGGCGTTCCTGATCGGATGCTGTGACGGCCCGGTCGAGCAGCACCTCGCGCTGCCGTTGGGATCGGCGTACCCGGCGGACCAGGGCGAGAATGAACGGCGCCTGCAGCACGAGCATGAGCAGCAGGCTGCCGACCGTGATCCCGGCGAAGCCGCGCCAGAGCTGCTCGCTGCGTTGGGTCACGGCGTCGTACCGCAGGTACGTCTCGAACAGCAGCGGCTGGCCGCTCGGGGTCCACACCGGCTGGTAGACCTCCAGCAGCTTGCCTTCCCGTCGCTCGAACACGTTCTCCGGCCGGCGCAGATCGCTCACGTCACCGCGGATGCTGGTCGACCGCAGCACCGCCTGCTGCTGGGCGTCGAGCGGGAACTCGTCACCGATCAGGCGTGGCTCGTCGGCGTACACGACCCGGCCGCTGGCGTCCCAGAGCTTCACGCGAACCACCGGACCGACCAGCACGCTCTTCCGGACCACCGGATCGAGCCGGGACACCGCCGCTGCGGCAATTCCAGGGTCTGTCGACAGCAGCTCGTCCTGCAGGTTCGGCACGATGACGGCACCGGCCAGCAGGTCGGTGACCTGCAGGGCGTCGTTGATCGACTCGAGTTCGGCGCCGCGCCGCGCGGCCACCGTTCCCGCGCCGGCCACCACCCCGAAGACGATCAGCAACGCGAGGGTGGACTGGACGATGATCCGCCGCCACGACACCGGCGGATCGGGGATGGGCGCCTGGCCGGCGGCCGCCAGAACCGTCCAGGCCCGCTGCCGGTCCGCCGATCCCGCCGCGTCCGTCGTCGGGGCACTGCCCACGGTTCCCCCATCTGCGCTGCTCAGCACCGGCGCGCACGTTGACGCCCGTCACGGATCAATCATGCTCGGTGTCGCCGTGACGGTCACCTCCTCGATCGTCCGGGCCGCTGTCGTCACCGCGCCGCTCGCCGCGACCGGGGCCGCAGCCCGTCCTGGTCTTCGTTGGCCTCGCTGGCGGACGGGCTGGGCCGCGGTCCCCCTTTCTCAGGTTTCGACTTAGTTGTCCCGCATCATCGTTGGCAGCCGCTATTGGCCAGCCGCATTAGTACCGCGCCTGCTCCGCCTGGAGCGGCGCGCTGCCCGGACCGAAACGGCGATCGGATCTCGTGCGCCTGAGATCCGATCGCCGTTTGCAGCACCACGGCGCCAACCCTTTCGCCGTCGCTTTCTACCGATCCGAGAGAAGCTGCCCGTCGAAGGCATCCACGTTCAACTCGAATTCTCGGCCCTGGAATTCCGTCTTGACCTCCCAGTAGGGACGGCCGTCCTCCGCTTCGAGCTCGACCTCGGTGACCTCCCCGCCGCCGAGCGCGTCCGTCGCGATCCGGGCGGCGCGAGCACCGTTGACCGGCCGGTTCGGGAACTGTGCGTCGAGTTCGGGGTCGATTTCGAGCTCGAAAGACTGGGTCGCCGACTGATTGACGGCCACCTGCCGCGCACCAGCCCGGGCACGGTTTCGGTCGTCGTCATCGTCCGCGAGAGCCAGCCCAGCACCGCCGATGATGAATGCCGCGATACCCCCTCCGATCGCCGTGGCCACTGCGATTCCTCGCATCCGATCCTCCTTTTCGAGAGAATCCCGTGCGGTAATCCGCCGGCAATTCGTACTCCGCAGTACGCCACCGATTCGCGGCCGGTTCAAAGAATTGGCCCGGCTGGTACTAGTACCAGGGTCGTATTGCGGCCGGCACCGGGTCGGGGCCAGAATGCCGCACCAGTACCCGCCCGCGAGTCGCGACCGGAGCCGCGGCGGAGGCCTGCACGACGAGGGCGACGCAGCGCGGAATCGGCGCCACCGTCAGGTTGCCCTCGTAGTGGGCCACGTTCTCCTTGAGATCCAGCAGGAACCGCAGCCCCACCGCGGAGAAGAACGTCACCTGTCGCAGGTCGAGCCAGACGTCGCGCGGTGCGGCGGCCAGCACCAGGTCGGCGGCGTCGGCGAGCTCGCCGGCGCTGGCGATGTCGATCTCCCCGCTGAGCGTCAGTTCGATTCGGTGTGATGTGGGTCGGGCAATGTGAACGCACGGAAGCATGGCGGCGGTTTCTCCCCCCGGTTGGACCACGCCAGCTAGCCGGCCACTACCTCGGCCGACCGGGAGAGCTTATACCGTACGAATGCGACATAGTGGACACTTGTCCGCCGGGTCGCATGGGTCAGCGGCCGAGCTTGGTTCGGGTCAGCCGTCCGCACCGGACAACGGCAGCCGCAGGACGTGCTCGTGGTCGAACATCTCGCCGGTGGCCTGGAACCCGTACCGCAGGTAGAACCCCTCCGGCGAACCCTCTCCCCGCACGATGCTGGTGACCAGGGCGTCCGCACCAGGGCGTGTCCGCAGGTAGGCGACCACCTGATCCAGCGCGGCCCGGCCGTGGCCGCGACCCTGGAAGCGCACGTCGATCAGCATCCGCCACAGGTAGTAGCGCCACGGGATGTCGGGGTCGCCCGGCGGGACGTCGTCCCCGAGCATGACGAAGCCGACCGGAGTCTCCCCCGCGTAGATGGCCCGGTACCACGGTCGGGCATTCGGGGTGGTCGCCGCGTCGGCCAGCGAGCGGGTGACGCCGTCCACGAACGACTCCTGCGCCGGACTGACGTGCAGGCTCTCGACAGCCTCCCGGTTCGCCGCCGTGACCGGCCGCAGGGTCACCTCTGCTGCACTGGCGGGCGTGTCCTGCTGGTCCATGACGCCATCATCGAGCACTGGCACGGAACCGTGCACGACAAACTCGATCGTGATGTCGATCCCGACGCGTCGCCGTTCGTCGGTGGGTGAACCGGCCAGCGGGCAGGCGACGAGGCAACCAGGAGGAACGATGAAGTACATGCTGCTGATCTGTGTCGATGAGTCGATCACGGTCGACCCGGCGGAGGCCGACGCATCGCCGTGGGTCGAGGAAATGGATCGCCGCAAGGTCCGCCTGCACGGCGACCGGCTGCGGCCCGTCTCCGACGCCACCTCGGTCCGGGTGCGCCGCGACGAGGTGTTGCTTTCCGACGGGCCGTACGCGGAGACCAAGGAACAGGTGGCCGGCTACGACGTGATCGAGTGCGCCAACCTGGACGAGGCGATCGAGGTGGCGGCCAAGCACCCGGTGGCCAAGTTCGGCACGGTCGAGGTCCGGCCGTTCTGGGTGGAGTGAACCCAGGTCCTCTCAGGCCCGGCTTTGGGCGACATTTTCAGTGCTATGACACCGAAAATGTCACCCAAAGCGCCCGGTTGAGGGTCGTCAGGCGATGGAGGCGAGCAGCCGACCGTTGGACGCGCGGCGGCCACGCCGCAGCAGGCCAGCGCGGATCGCGCACTCGCACAGGCCGGCCAGCCGCAACTGCGACCACGGCTGCTTGAACGGCGACGGTGCCAGGTCCTGGGGCTCGCCGCAGGCCGCGACCAACTCGTTCGCCCACGCGGTGAGGATCTGCAGCCGGGCGGCGGAGCGGCGGTCGCCGGTCAGCGCCAGCCGGGCGGCGAAGTCGTCGGCGTAACCGTTCACGACGGCCGTCAGGGCCGGATTGGTGAGGCAGTCGAGAAAGACCTCGGCCGCGTACGTGTCGCGTGCCGCGTCCAGGGACGAGGTGCCCGGCCGGAGGCCGCTGGACAGCCCTTCCCGGACCCGCGACCACACCCTGGAAAGCTCCATGCCTCGATGGTGCCTGGCGATCTCGGCCGTGGCCTCGGACCTACCGCCGAGTCATGT
>CAVVAL010000044.1:0-26824 GCA_963746095.1 uncultured Actinomycetota bacterium
GTACGCCACGGTCGACGGCACGTTCACGATCAGCGGCGGTACCGGCGCTTACGGGAAGGCGAGCGGCACGGGGACCGTCGAGGGCTCCCTGCTCAGGATCAGCGCCGCCGAACCGGCTGGGACCTGCGCCAAGGTGCCGGCGCGGGAGCTGCGCACGATGGCGGCCACGGGCACCGCCGCCACCCAGTAGCGCCTGACTCGCCCACGCCCAATCACGTCACCACTTCGAGGAGTAACCATGAACACGCACCGTCGCTCGCCGCGCATGGTCATCACGATCGGGGGCCTCGTCGCCGGGGCGCTTGTCCTGGGGCCGCTGGCGCTCGCCCACGCCGACGTGCCGACGCCCACGCCCGCGGTGCCCACCGATCCGATCCCGACCTGCGCGCCGCCGCTGCCGACCGCGACACCGACGGGGTTGCCGCCCGCGCCGCCGCTGCCGACCGCGACACCGACGGGGTTGCCGCCCGCGCCGCCGCTGCCGACCGCGACACCGACCGCGCTGCCGCCGGCCCCGCCGCTGCCGACCGGTCTGCCGCCGGCCCCGCCGCTCCCGACGGCACCGCCCGCCCCGACCGGGTCACCCTTGCCAACCGCGACGCCCACCGACTGCCGCCGGCCCCGCCGCTGCCGACCGCGACGCCGACCGCACTGCCGCCGGCCCCGCCGCTGCCGACCGCGACGCCCACCGCGTGCCGCCCCCCACGCCACTGCGTCGCCAGCGCCGACCTGCTGCCGGCGCCGACCTTGCCGCCCACGGCGACCCCGACGCCGCTCGACCGCCCGGCGTTTCCCTCGACCTGAGCGCCGGCCAGCATCGTTCGTGAGGAACCAGCTTGAGGAGGACCATGCTCGACGTCTCGCGCCGCACGGTGACACGCCTGGTGCTGGCCGCGCTCGTGCCAGCGCTGTTCCTGCCCACGCCGGTCGCCGCGAGTCCGATCGACGCACCGCTGGCGGACCTGAACGCCGTCCAGGACGCCACCGTGGCCGATTGCCTCGATGACCGGGAGCAGCAGACCCTGGACCTGATCAACGCCTACCGTGGTGCCCACCAGCTACCGCCGCTGACGGCGACCCGATCCCTGAACCGGGCCGCCTACCTGCACAGCAAGGACATGGGGGCGCGTGGCTACATCTCCCACGTCAGCCCGGACGGCCGAACGCCGTGGGCGCGGATGAGGCAGCAGGGGTACGGCTACAACACGCAGTTGGGAGAGAACATCTTCGGCGGTGGCTACGGGACTCCCGGCGAGGCGTTCAAGACCTGGAAGGCTTCACCGGAACACAACGCCAACCTGCTCAGCCGGCAGTTCCGCGCGATCGGCATCGGCTACCAGCACGCCCCGAGTACACAGTGGACGCACTATTTCACCACCGATTTCGGAGGCGTGGTCGACTCGCTGCCCACCTGCCGCTGACCTCCAACCACCCACGCAACCCCGTGCCTTTGGGCGACATCTTCAGTGCTATAACACCGAAGATGTCGCCCAAAGCGCCAGAGGGACGAGCGGTGGCGCGGGGGTGCGGCTCAGCGGGGGCGGGGGTGGTGGGGCGCTAAGCTCCGGGGCTCTCCGGCCTGGGGTCGCGCCGCCGGATCGGGTCGGCGTCCGAGCGAGAGCAGCGCGGGCCAGCCGACGGCCAGACCGGCGCCGAGCAGCACGCCGGCCGCCGTGTCGGAGAGCCAGTGCGCGTGCAGGTACACCCGCGAGCCGGCCATCAGCGCCGCGAAGATGCCCGCCTTCACCTCCCACCGCAGCCGGGGCCGGCCCGGCGGCAGCAGCACCACGACGATGCCCACCGCGGTCACGGCGCCGGCGATCGCGTGACCGGACGGGAACGAGTAGCCGCTGGTCTCGATCAGGCTGCCGGCCGGCCGCTCGCGGTCGTACAGGTTCTTCAGCCCGCCGATCAGGACCTCGGAGGTGAGCACGGCCAACGCGAACGCGGCCAGTGCCCGGTACCGCCGCCGCACCAGCAGGAACAGCGCCACCGCCACCCGCAGCGGCCAGTTCACCCAGACGCTGCCGACCAGCGAGAACGCCTCGGCGACCAGCGTGGTCGGCCGGTTCTGCACGTCACCGGCGAGCCGGTAGGCGATGTCGTCCACCGACTGCACCCAGCCGCGGGTCGCCGGTAGCGCGAGCAGCAGGCAGATCAGCCCGGCGCCGGCGAGCAGGGCGCCCGCGCCGATAAGCCCGCGCTTCTGGTTCGCGATCATGGCCGCTCGGTGGCCGTCCCGTGCGCCGGTTCGGGAACCGCCGAAGCCGCCGGCTCTGCCGGTGCCCCGTCCGGCGGCCCCGCCGAAGCGGCCGGCCCGGGAGCAACCGAAGTCGCCGGGGTCTCCGGGACCAACTCGGTCCGCGGCGCGCCGTTCGGGGGGCGGCGCCAGGACCGGTTCCGCCGCCAGAACAGGTAGGCGAAGGCTCCGATCGGGATCGGCAGCACGAACGTGAGGGCCCGGAAGATCAGCACGCCGGCGGCCACCTCGGCGCGCGGTCCGCCGGCCGCGGCGAGCCCGGTGATCAGCGCGACCTCGACGACGCCGAGTCCGCCGGGCGTGATCGGGATCGCGGTCAGCAGCCGGGCGAACGAGAACACGGCCAGTACCTCGGCCCAGCCGACCTGGTCGTCCGAGACGCCCACCGCGCGCAGCGCCACCAGCAGGATCAGGTAGAGCGAGGCGTGGCTGACCAGCGTCGTCACGGTGATCCACAGCCAGCGCGCGCGGAGCAGCCGGACGGTCCGGTCGCGGAACTTGACCGTGGCCAGTTCCCAACCGTGCACCGGCGGCCGGCGGGCCAACCGCAGCACCGCGCTGGCCACCCGGCCGGCCGCGATCCCGATCCGGCGAGCGGTCTCGGCGCTGCGCAACAGCAGCGCGAGCAGCACCGACCCGAGGACCAGCCCGCCGAGGCCGGCCAGCGCCGCCACCAGCCGCCCGGCGTTCAGCTCGCCCTGGAGCGCCAGCAGGGCCAGTGCGAGCACCGGCATGCCCGAGCTTGGCGAAGTTGTTCCACACGCCCGAGACCAGCAGCGACACCGAGCTGCGCGACCGGGAGAAGCCCCAGGAGGAGTACATCGCGTAGCTCATCGCGGTACCCACCGCGGCGCCGCCGGGCACCGCGTTCGAGACCGAGGTGGTGGCCTGGGTGACGACAGCGGCCTGCGGATAGGTGAGGCCGGGCATGGTCGCGACCATCACGAGCCAGTAGCTGGCCAGATTCCACACCGCCGCCAGCACCAGCACGCCGATCTCGAGCTCGGTCATCGCCCTGGCCGACGCCCACACGTCCGAGATGCTGGTGAACTGCGGCAGGAAGTACCAGAACACGGCGACGACGACCGCGAGCGACAGCAGTCCGGGCAGCACCCGCCGCAGCAGCCGCACCGCCCCGGACCGGTCGGTCATCGGTCGGCGTCCGGTGGATCGAGGCTGAGCCGGCCGTCGCTGTGGTCGCGGATCTGCTCCCGCACGACCGTGCGGCTGACGAAGCCGAGCGCGTCCCAGATCTCCGCGGCCTGCTGCTCGGCGCCGGCACCCCGCAGGTCGAACCGGTACCGCACGCAGCCGCCCTCGGTGACCAGGAAGCGCTGGTCGGCGTAGTGGCTGCCGTCCCGCGCCGTCCGGTCGTAGCGCTGCATGCCGGGCTGTTCGGTGGTGACCTCGCGGGTGCCGTCCAGGTCACAGCTCCGGGTCAGCTCGACGATCACGCCGCGCTTGACCTCGGCGCCCTGGAACAGCGAGGAGAGCGAGAAGTGGGCCCGGCCGTTCCGCGCGGAGAAGTCGTGCATGGTCCAGTCGACCGCGACGGCGCGGACGCAGGGCAGCTCGGGCGCGGTCGGTACCGCCTGCGCCATCAGCACGATGGCGTGGTTCACCTCGCCGGGCAGCGGATCGCACCGCACCCGCGCGATCGGGTCGTCCAGCTCCGCACAACCCGGCAGCAGCAGCGCACCGGCGGCGACCACGGCCGCGATCAGCGCGCGACGGGCCCGGTTCACAGCGGACTGCCGAGCAGCGGGATGACGATCACGATCGCGAGCATCGCGCCGATCGCCGCGCCGATCACCAGGGCCACCCGGCGCAGGCTCCAGCGCTGGATCCGGATCGGCTCCGGCGGCTCGGGCAGCAGCGCGCAGAACTCGGCGTGCAGGTTCCTGCCCTGTTGCCGGATCAGGTGCCGCAGTTGGGACGGCATGGTGAGGCCGCGGGTGGCGGCGAACGCCTCGGCGATCTCCTCGGTCGAGAAGAGCCGGGTCGCCCGCTCGTACACCCGGGTCGGGTCGGTGCGCAGGCCCAGCACCAGCATCATGTTCGCCAGGTCGACGGCCTGCCGCCACGGGCTGGGCCGGACCGCGCCGAACGCCGAGTCGATCAGGTAGAGCCGGCCGTCCCGGACCAGCAGGTTCGCCGGCTTGATGTCGCGGTGGGCCAGGCCGGCCTCCCAGAGCCGGCGGACGATGGTCAGGCCCTGGTCGATGATCGCGTCGTCCACCGCGGCGTCGCCGATCTCCTGGGCGCCGTCGATGAACTCGGTGACCAGCAGGTACTCCCGCTCGGGCGTGATCTCCACGATGCCGCACGGCGCGGGGGCGGGCAGGCCGGCGTCGCGGAGCAGCCGGAGCAGGTAGTCCTCGTACTGGACCAGCCGGCGGACGGTGTTGAACGCCTTCTCGTCCTCCAGCCGGCCGTACATCAGCGTCCGGCCGAGCTTGTACCAGCGGTCCGAGCGCAGGTGGTTGGCCGCATAGAGCTTGGCGAACAGGTACGTGTCGGGATCGCCCTTGACCGTCACGCGCAGCGGCGTGGAACCGCCGGAGCCGGCCAGACCGAACGGCGTCACCGCCACCGGCACCACGCCGAGCTGATCCTCCAGCGCGCGCAGGATCGCGTCCCGGCGCCGACCGGTCACGTCCAGGTGCGCGGTGCGGCCGCGGCGGTAGTGGATCGGGAAGATCTCGTTCGGCGCGAACAGCCGGAACGCCGCCAGCGGGATCGCGACCCCGATGATGATCGCGACCAGCACGTCGGTCGGCGCGTCCTGGGCGAGGTACAGCCGGGACAGCCCGGTCAGCGCCAGCAGCACGGCGACCACGAGCTTGCCGATGCCGCGCGCCCGACCGGCCGGTACCAGGGAGTACAGCCCGATCATCAGCACCACGGCCGCGATCGCCATCGGCCGGGACGGCATCGAGTAGCCCTGCCAGGGGCCGAGGATCTCGACGCCGACCGGGCGGGGCCGGGCGATGGCCTCCGCGCTGGTGCTCACCACGATCTGGACCAGAACCAGCGAGACGATGCTGAGCACCAGGTGCCGCCAGCGCTTGAACACCACCAGCACCAGCAGGGTCGCCCACCAGAGCACCAGCAGCACGTTGGCGGTCGCGAGTCCGCCTGCGACCTTGGCCACGCTGGTGAGCGCCGGGCGGCGTGCGCCGGCGATCCAGTCGAGCACCCGGTAGTCGGCGACCCAGATCTCGGTGCCGGTGCCATCGACCAGGCCGATGATCAGCCAGAGCACGGCGGACGCCCCGGCCAGCAGCAGCCACCACCGGCCGGACGCGTTGAGCTGATGCGGCAGCGGGGGAGCCTCGCCAGAGGGCCGTCGCCGGATGGGTTTACGGGTGACCGAGCTGGCGGGCCGCTGGGGCGCCGGCAGCGGTTCGACGGCCGGGATCGCCGCCTCGGCCGGGAGCGACCCGACAGCGGAAGGTTCGAGCGGGACGGACGAGCCGGACACCACCATCGCACCCCCTGCGTGCCGGGGAATCATAGTTCCGGGCGTCTTGATCCTGACACAACCGCCGCATCACTCGGCATCACACGGCGCGTCACACGGTCGCGGTGTGGGCTGTGCCCATCAGCCGCCGCCGGCGGCACGAGGAAGGGAACCTCATGACAAGCACCACCATCGACTTCGAGGCCATCAAGAAGGCTCAACGGGCGGGCTGGGAGACCGGCGACTACCCCCGGGTCGGCAACACGCTGCAGATCATCGCGGAACAGCTGGTGGAGGCGGCGGACCTCAGGGCCGGCCAGCGGGTGCTGGACGTGGCCTGCGGGCAGGGCAACGCGGCGATGGCGGCGGCCCGCCGGTTCGCCGACGCGACCGGCGTCGACTACGCCACCAACCTGCTGGCCCAGGGTCGGGAGCGGGCGGCGGCCGAGCACCTGGAGGTCACGTTCACCGAGGGTGACGCCGAGCAGCTGCCGTTCCCGGACGCGGCCTTCGACCTCACCGTGAGCACGGTCGGCGCGATGTTCGCCCCGAACCACCAGCGGGCCGCCGACGAGCTGGTCAGGGTGACCGCCCCGGGCGGCAAGATCGGGCTGGCCAGCTGGACCCCGACCGGCATGATCGGGCAGCTGTTCCGGACCGTGGGTAGCTGGGCACCGCCGCCGGCCGGCGTGCGACCGCCGACGCTGTGGGGCACCCCCGAGCACCTGACCGAGCTCTTCGGCGACCGGGTGGAGTGGATCAGCCTCACCCAGCGCCACTACGTCTTCCGGTACCACTCGCCCGAGCACTACTCGGAGTGGTTCCGCCAGTTCTACGGCCCCATCACCCGGCTCGCGGGCACCCTCTCCGGCTCGGACCTGGAGCGGTTCTCCGACGACCTGGCCGCTGTGGCCCGGCAGTACAACAAGGCCGATGACGGCACGGTCGCCGCGCCGGCCGAGTACCTCGAAGCGGTGGGCGTACGGCGCGCATGATCGCCGGCTTCACCGGGTCGGCGTCCACATCGGACGCCGACCCGAACCATGCCACCCTCCGGCGATCACCCCGAAGTCTCGGTACGCCAGACTGCCGGCAGACACGGACATCGGGAGGACGGCGTGGTGACGGCTCGGGACAGGTCGGCGGCGGACGCCGAGCAGGCGGCGTTACGGGAAGTGGTGTCCACGCTGGCGGCGATCCCCGATCGGGGCTCCGCCCGGCCGGGTGAGCAGGTCGCCGCGACGTGGCTGGCCGAGCGGTTCCGCGAGCTCGGTTGCACGGTCCGGATCGAGACCGAACGGGCGCACGGGACGTACTGGTGGCCGCTGGGCCTGCCGAGCGCGGCCGGCGTGGTGGCCGGTGCCGCGGCCCTGGCCGGTGCACGGTGGAAGGCGGCGGTGGTCGCGGGTGCGGCGGCGGCCGCGATCGGCGGTGAGGTGACCTCGCGGGTCCGCTGGTTGCGCAAGGTCCTGCCGCAGCGGCGGTGCTGGAACGTGGTCGCCGAGACGGGGGACCGCACGGCCACCCGGACCGTGGTCGTCCTCGCCCACCACGACGCGCCGCGCACGGGCCGGCTGTTCGACCAGACCGCCCAACGCTGGGCGCACGACCGGTTCCCCGCGCTGATGGACCGGGTGACCACCGCGCCGCCGCTGATCTGGCCGCTGGTGGCCGGCCCGGCACTGGTCGCCGCGGGTGCGCTGACCCGCCGCAAGGGCCTGACCGTGCTCGGCACCGGCCTGTCCGCGCTGGCGACCGCGATCTTCGCCGACGTGGCCCGCAGCCCGGTCTCACCCGGCGCCAACGACAACCTCTCGGGCGTGGCCGGGCTGGTCCGGCTGGCCGAGGCGCTGCGCGATCGGCCGGTGCCGGGCGTGCGGGTGCTGCTCGTCTCGTGCGGGGCCGAGGAGTCGATGCAGGAGGGGATCCTCGCATTCGGCGCCCGGCACTTCGGCACGCTGCCGCCGGAGTCCACGCACGTGATCAACCTGGAGACGATCGGGTCGCCGCACCTCATCCTGCTCGAGGGCGAAGGGCCGCTGGCCATGCAGAACTACCAGGAGCCGTTCAAGGACCTGGTCGCCGAGGTCGCGGCGGACGAGCACATCCCGCTCCGGCGCGGCCTGCGCGCCCGCACCACCACCGACAGCCTGATCACCAACCGGGCCGGCTACCCCACCGCCACGCTGGTCTCGGTCAACGACTACAAGGCCCTGTCGCACTACCACCTGATGAGCGACACCCCGGAGAACCTGCACTACGCGACGGTCGCCAGCGCGACCAGGCTCGCCGAGGCGGTGATCCGCCGGCTCGCGCGGTGCCGGTAGGACCGGGTACGCCGCCAGCCATCGAGGAACCGGCCCGGGCCGGTTCGGCACACTGATGGCAGGATGCCGGTCATGGACGCGCGCAGTCGGAACAACGTGATCGTGACGGGGCCGGCGGACGGCACCGTCGTCATGCTCTCGCACGGGTTCGGATGCGACCAGAACCTGTGGCGGCTGGTCGTGCCGGCCCTGGCCGAGCGGTTCCGGGTGGTGACCTTCGACCACGTGGGCGCGGGTGGTTCGGACCTCTCGGCCTGGACCGAGGAGCGCTACTCCTCGCTCGCCGGCTACGCGGACGACGTGCTGGACATCGTCCGGGAGCTGGACCTGCGCGACGTCGTGTTCGTGGGCCACTCGGTCAGCGCGATGATCGGCGTGCTGGCCACGATCGCCGAGCCGGCGCGGTTCGGCGGGCTGGTGCTGCTCACCCCCTCGCCCCGCTACGTGGACGACGGCGACTACCGGGGCGGGTTCAGCGCCGCCGACATCGAGGAACTGCTGGAGTCGCTGGAGAGCAACTATCTGGGCTGGTCGGCGGCCATGGCCCCGGTGATCATGGGCAATCCCGACCGGCCCGAGCTGGGGGAGGAGCTGACCAACAGCTTCTGCCGCACCGATCCGCGGATCGCCCGGGTCTTCGCCCGTGCCACGTTCCTGGCCGACAATCGGGCCGACCTGGCCGACGTGACCGTGCCGACGCTCATCGTCGAGTGCGCGCAGGACGTGATCGCCCCGCCCGAGGTGGGCGCGTTCGTGCACGCCGCGATCGCGGGCAGCCGGCTGGTCACCCTGGACGCGACCGGGCACTGCCCGCAGCTGAGCGCACCGGTACCGACGGCCGAGGCGATCGCCGAATTCGCCGCCGGCACGGGGTGATAGCCGCCGGCTCCGACCCGGACAGCGACCGGCGGCCAGCCGGGGAGCCGGGCGACCTTCGGCAGCCCGACCCGAACGGCGACCTCGCCGCGTTGCTGGAGGACGCCGAGGACCTGTACGAGAACGCGCCATGCGGTTATCTGTCCACGCGGTTGGACGGCTCGATCGCCAAGGTCAACGCCACCCTGCTGGGCTGGCTCGGTTACGCCCGCGACGAGGTGGTCGGGCGACGACGCTTCGCCGACCTGCTCACGGTCGGCGGGCGGATCTACCACGAGACCCATTTCGCGCCGCTGCTGCGGATGCAGGGCGAGATCGGGGGAGTGGCCCTGGACCTGCTTGCCGCGGACGGCCGGCGGCTGCCCGTGCTGATCACGTCGACGATCAGGACCGACGCGGACGGTGCACCGCAGCTCATCCGCACCACCCTCTTCGACGCGAGTGACCGCCGCAGCTACGAGCGGGAACTCCTGCGGGCCCGCCAGGACGCCGACCGGGAACGTGACCGCTACCGGCGGCTGGCGACGACCTTGCAGCGCTCGCTGCTGCCGCCGGCGCTCCCGGGCGTGCCGGGGATGGAGACGGCCGCCTACTACCACGTCGCCTCGCCCGACGAGGTCGGCGGCGACTTCTACGACCTGTTTCCGCTGGCCGGCGACCGGTGGGGCCTGTTCCTCGGCGACGTGTGCGGCAAGAACGCCGGCGCCGCGGCCGTGACCTCCCTGGCCCGTTACGCGCTGCGCGCCGCGGCGGTCTACGACCCCGATCCGGTGGCGGTGCTGACCAACCTCAACACCGTGCTCAACCACGAGTACCACGGCGACGATCCGCGCTTCTGCACCGTGATCTTCGGCCTGCTCACCCCGACCGCCGACGGCAGCACGATCACCCTGGCCAGCGGTGGACACCCGCCCGCGCTGCTGCTGCGGGCCGACGGCACGGCCGACTACCAACCGACGGTGGGCGGGCAACTCGTCGGCGCGCTGCCCCGGGCGCGGTTCACCGCGGTCACGCTGCGGCTGACCCCGGGTGACACCCTGCTGCTGTACACCGACGGCCTCACCGAGGCGCGCATCGGCGCCCAGGAGCACTACGGCGAGGCGGCCCTGCGGGACGTCGCCGTCGCGCTGGCACCCACGACCGCGCCGGCGGCGATCACCACCGTGCGGTCGCTGCTGACCGGCTTCGGCGACGGCCTCGACGACGACACGGCGGTGCTGGCCGTGAGCGTCCCCGCCCGCTAGGGCCTGTTTCGAAGTCCCTCAGCCGGCTGCGCCGCGCCCCAGACGACGACCGGCGGCCTACGCTCCGCCCGGCGCCGAGCCCCGGCTCAGCTTGGGCGTGCCGTCCAGTTCGGCCCAGACGACCTTCCCGCTGGACGTGACCTGGCTGCCCCAGCGGGCCGCCACCGCGGCGACCATCCGCAGGCCGCGTCCGGACGCCCGCCGCAGGTCGTCGTGCTGCGTGACCTGGGGCAACGCCGGCGCGCCATCGACGACCTCGATCAACACGCCGCGCTGGGTGCGGTGCAGCCGGAGCACCGCCGGGGTGCGAGCGTGCTGGATCGCGTTGGCGACGAGTTCGTACCCCACGATCACCGCGTCCGCGAGGTAGTCCGATCGGCTCCAGCGCTGGAGCGTCTCGGTGATGAACCGGCGGGCGGGCGCGGCGGACTCGGGCACCGCCGGGAACGCGAACTCCGCGCTGGGCAGGGTGGCCTCCTGGGCGGTTGCACCACCGGCGCCCTCGTCGCTCGGGCCGGTCGTCTCGTGGCCGGAGCCGGTGGCCGGCCCCCGGTCGCCGCTCATCGGTCGACCGTGTCGTCGACGACCGTGAACAGGTCGAGCAGCCCGGTGATCTCCAACGCGCGGGCGGTGATCCGGGACGGGTTCCGCAGCTTCAGGTCGCCGTCCGCGGTCTGTACCTCGTGGTACACCGCGATCAGGAACGCCACTCCGTCGGAGCCGAGGAACGTCACGTCCGACAGTTCGATCCGCACCACCAACGGCCGGATCGTCCTGGCCAGCGCCACGACCTCGTCCAGGGCCACGCGTGCGGCGAGATCGATCTCGCCGCGCAACGTGATGAGCAGACCGGCGCCGTCCTCCATCGCGGTCTGTACCTGGAAGAGCGCCGAGCCGTCGCCTTCACCGATCACGCGCACCTCCCCGCCGAGATAAATCTCGCTTGGACCCTACTGGGTGCCCTGCCCCTCGGGCGGCCGGCACCGCGACTACCTCCCGCTCGTGCTGGCAGGGCCACCTGGTGGGAGTTCCGCCACGGGCTGGTGGGTAAACGTTCCCGTCCCGGACTCGTGACGGAACGACACACCGCGCGTACGGTCGGCCGTGGTCCGATCCGCCAGCGGCGATCCCGGGAGGCCCCATGTCCAGTTCACCCGACCCGTTCCGTCTGGCCGCCGGACCCGCCGTGACCCGGCGCGGGCTGCTGATCGGCGCCGCCGCGGCAGCCGGCGCGACGGTGCTGGACGTCCGGCACGCGCACGCGTCCCCCGTGCGGGGCTACCCGTTCGGGTTGGGGGTGGCCAGCGGCGATCCGTTACCGGACGCGGTGGTGCTCTGGACCAGGCTGATCGCCGACCCGGACCACGGCGTCGCGCCGCGCGGGCGAGCGATTCCGGTCGGCTGGGAGGTGGCGGTGGACGCCCGGTTCCGGCGCGTCGTGCGGCGCGGCAGCGCGCGGGCACACCCCGGCGCCGCGCACTCCGTCCACGTCGACGTGCGCGGTCTCGCCCCGGGCCGCGACTACTGGTACCGGTTCCGGGCCGGTCGCCACGTCAGCCCGACCGGGCGGGCCAGGACCGCGCCGGCGTGGTACTCCCACCCGCGACAGCTGCGGCTCGGAATCGTCAACTGCCAGGACTTCCAGAACGGCTACTGGCCGGCCTACGCCGCGCTGGCCCAGGAAGACCTCGACGCGGTCGTGCACCTCGGCGACTACATCTACGAGTACGACCCGGCCAGCGCGTTCCCGGACCGCCGGCACACCACCCCGCAGACGCTGGGTCTGAACCAGCTCAGCACGCTGAGCGACTACCGCGCCCGATACGCGCAGTACAAGTCGGATCCGGCGCTGCAGGCGGCCCATGCCGCGTTCAGCTGGATCGTCACCTGGGACGACCACGAGGTGGAGAACAACTACGCCGACGTGATCGACGAGCAGGACACCGGCGCGGCGAAGCAGGACCCGGTCCAGTTCGCCCGCCAGCGCGCGGCGGCGTACCAGGCGTACTACGAGCACATGCCGCTGCGCCGCCGGGTCGTGCCGGGCTCGCCGCGGTATCAGATCTTCCGCCGGTTCGACTTCGGTGACCTGCTTCGCCTGAACGTGCTCGACACCCGGCAGTACCGCACCGACCAGCCGCCCGGCATCTTCAGCGACTTCGGCCCGGTCGAGTCCGGGCTGAACAACGCGACCGGCACGCTCACCGGCGGCGGCCAGGAGGCGTGGCTTCGGCGCGGACTGGCCCACTCGCCCGCGCGCTGGAACGCGATCGCACAGCAGGTGATGGTGAGCCAGATCCGCTTCCCGAACTTCCTCGACCCGACCCATCCGCTGCCGCCGATCGCCAACCTGGACCAGTGGGACGGCTACCACCCGGCTCGGCAGCGACTGCTGACCTACCTGCGCGACGCCCGGGTCGCCAACCCGGTGATCCTCGCCGGCGACATCCACTCGTGCTGGTTCAGCGACCTGCGGATCGACCGGGACGACCTGGCCAGCCGGCCGGTCGCCGTCGAGTTCACCGCGACCAGCGTCAGCTCGGACTTCCCGGTCCAGTTCGACGCGCCGCTCAAGCAGGCGAACCCGCTGCTCAACCCGCACGCGCGGTACTTCGACGGGCTGCTGCGCGGGTACCTGCGGATGGACATCGACCGGGAGCGCTGGGTGACCAGGGCCCGCACGGTGGAGAGCATCGCCGTCCGCGAGTCGCCGGTGCGGACCACCGCGGCGTGGGCCACCCTGGCCGGCCGGCCTGGCCTGATCCCCGCCTGAGCGCGCCGGCAAACCCGGTCTGAGCGCGCGGTCCGCCGGGATTGAGGTCCGGCGCGGTGGCCGGCGCACTATCGTGAGGAGCGTGCCGGATACGAAGAGTCGGGTCGGGGTCCTTGGCGCCGGCGGGGTCGGCGGGATGCTCGGTGTCCTGCTGGCCGGCGCCGGCCACCATGTCACGATGGTGGCGCGGGACCGGACCAGCGCGGCGATCACCGCGTCTGGACTCACCTTGCGGAGCGCTCGCTTCGGCGACGCGCGTCAGCCGGTCGTTGCCCGGCCCTGGCTGGTCGAACCGGTGGACCTCCTGATCGTCGCGGTCAAGGCGCCCGATCTGTTGGCGGCGCTGAACCGGGTGCCGGCGTCGCTGCTGGCCGGCGCCGCGGTGGTGCCGCTGCTCAACGGCGTCGACCACGTGCCGCTGCTGCGCGCCGTGCTGCCGGCGAGCCGGGTGGTGCCGATGACGGTGGCCGTGGAGGCGACCCGGGTCGCGCCCGGCGTAGTGGAGCACCGGTCGCCGTTCGCCGAGTTCGGCGTGGCCACGGGTTCCGGCGACGGGCCGCGCGACCCGGTCGGCGTGCTCCGCTCGGCCGGCCTGGACGTGGACGACTCCGCTCCCGACGAGGTCACCGTGCTCTGGCGCAAGCTGGCGATGCTCGCGCCGCTGGCCCTGCTCACCACCGTCGGCGCGCACCGATCGGTCCGGCCCGCGACGACCGTCCGGACCTGCTCGAAGCCCTGATCCTGGAGGCCGCGGCGGCCTGGAACCGCTGCCGGTGCGCAACTGTTCGACCCGGCCGTCGCGCTGGAGCGGCTCCGGAGTCTGCCGCCCACCATGCGTACCTCCATGCTCAACGACGCCGAGGTCGGCGCGCCGCTCGAACTCGACGCGATCGCCGGCCCGATCCTGCGGCTGCATCCCGGTGGCGCGCCGGCCACCCGTGGCGTCGTCGCCGACATCCTCGCCGCCAGCAAGGCCTGACGCGCAGGCCTGCCCCGGCGTGCGGGGGCGCTGGCGATCTGGGCAGTCCACCCCTCCACTCGCGCTTTGGGCGACATCTTCACGGTCATAGCCGAGAATATGTCGCCCAGACCGCAAGGTTGGCAGTCAGGTGCCGCGGGCGGCGCGGCGGAAGCGGTCGGCCAAGCTTGTCCAGGTGGTCGGTCAGCTCCGGGGCGTCGATCACGTCGAAGTCGGCGTCGAGCAGCCCCAGCCAGAGGGCCAGCATGTGCGGGGTGTCCGAGCCGACGACGGCGATGCAGGGTCTGCCCGTCGGCCTCCACCGGACCGGCGCGGCAGCCGGGCCGCGACCTCGGCCGGGGCGTGCACCGTCACCCTGGCGCGGTAGCGCCAGGCGCGGCGCCCGGTCCGCGCTGCGACGTACGCGGCGACGTCGCCATCGGGCAGTTCGCGCGGGCGTGAAGCGCGGGCCGGTGGGCAGTGCGTGGGCGGATCCGGTCGACGCGGAACGTCCGCCAGTCCTTCCGGTCGACGTCCCAGGCGACCAGGTACCAGCGCCGGCCCCAGTTGCACCAACCGGTGCGGCTCGGCGCTGCGCAGCTGGCGGCGCCGCCGTGGCTGGGTAGTCGAAGCGCAGCCGCTCGTGGCCCGGATGCGCCGGCGATCGCGGTCAGCACGTCGGCGTCGACCGCGGGGCCGGTGCCGGGCACGGCACGGTGGCGGCCTGCAGCGCGTTCACCCGGTGGCGCAGCCGCGCCGGCAGCACCTGTTCCAGCTTGGCCAGCGCCCGCACCGAGGTCTCCTCGATGCCGGCCACGGTGCCGCCGGCGGCCGTGCGCAGCCCGACCGCGACCGCGACCGCCTCGTCGTCGTCGAGCAGCAGCGGCGGCAGCGCGGCGCCGGCGCCGAGCCGGTAGCCGCCGGCCACGCCGGGCGTGGCGTGCACCGGGTAGCCGAGCGTCGCGCAGCCTCTCGATGTCGCTGCGGACGGTCCGGGTGGAGACGCCGAGCCGTTCGGCCAGCGCGGCGCCGGTCCAGTCGCGATGCGCCTGGAGCAGGGACAGCAGGCGGAGCAGGCGGGCCGAGGTCTCCAACATCTGCCCATTCTGCACCGTGATCGCGGAAGCAATCCTTCCGCAATAGCTTCTAGCTTTATGGCATGACGAACACCACGGAGATCCGTCCCTTCCGCATCGACATCCCGCAGGCCGAGCTGGACGACCTGCACGCCAGGCTCGCCGACGCGCGCTGCCCGGACGACGTGCCGGGCGGCAAGCCGGACTGGAGCCGGGGCGTCCCGGTCGGCTACCTCAAGGACCTCGCCGAGTACTGGCGCGAGCGGCTTCGACTGGCGGGAGCAGGAGGCGGCGCTGAACGCGTTCCCGCAGTTCACGACCGAGATCGACGGCCAGAACGATCCACTTCCTCCACGTCCGCTCGCCCGAGCCGGACGCGGTCCCGCTGCTGCTCACGCACGGCTAGCCGGGCTCGTTCGTCGAGTTCGCGAAGCTGATCGGCCCGCTGACCGATCCGGCGTCGCACGGCGGCGACCCGCGCGGACGCCTTCCACGTGGTGGTGCCGTCGCTGCCCGGCTTCGGGTTCTCCGTGCCGCTGAGCGACAGCGGGTGGGAGGTCGGCCGGACCACCGCCGCGTTCGCCGAGCTGATGACCCGGCTGGGCTACGAGCGCTTCGGCGCCCAGGGCGGCGACGTGGGCGCCGGCGTGACCGGCCGGCTCGCCGCGCTGTGGCCCGAGCGGGTGATCGGCACGCACGTGAACAGCGACCAGGGCGCGATGGCCCTGGCCGGCGAGCACTTCCCGCTCCCGGACCACCTCACCGAGGCCGAGCGGGCGACCGTCGCCGCCGCCCAGGAGGCCTGGAAGGGCGAGCGCGGCTACCTCGACCTGCAGTCGCACCGTCCGGAGACGATCGCGGCCGCGCTCACCGACTCGCCGATCGGCCAACTGGCCTGGATCGCGGAGAAGTTCCAGAGCTGGACCAACCCCACGGCCGCCACGCCGGACGAGGCCGTCGACCGGGACCAGCTGCTCACCAACATCAGCATCTACTGGTTCACGCGGACCGGCGCGACCGCGGCCCGGTTCCTGTACGAGGCGGCGCACTCCAACCTCGGCTGGGTGGCGCCGTCGTCGGTGCCGAGCGGGTGGGCGGTCTTCAACAACGACCCGGTGGTCCGCCGGATCATGGACGCCGACCACCGGGTCGGGCACTGGTCCGAGTTCGCCGAGGGCGGCCACTTCGCGGCGATGGAGGCCGGCGACCTCCTGGTGCAGGACGTCCGCACGTTCTTCCGCGGTCTCCGGTAACGGCGCCCACCTGTCGCCCAAAGCGCGTCCGTGCGCGGCGGTCCGATACCGATTGGCTGCGAAAACAAGTGAGATCAGACTTCCATTCGTGTTTTGTGAACGGTACTTTACCGGCGAGTAACAGGCGTGTACCTCAGTTCACGCCCGCCGCCCGGTCGAAAGGACCAGCGATGCCCAGCACCAGGCCCCGCCGCATACCCCGACTGCTCGCCGCAATCACCGCGACCGCCTTACTCGCCGGCAGCGCGGCGTACACCTCCCAGGCCAACGCGGCGCCCGCCGCCGCCGCTGACCTGCGGGACGTGGTGCTGGTCGGCAACGCCATGGCCGGCACGGTCAGCTTCCTCGACGGTCGTACCTTCGCGAACCTCGGCTCGTTCAACGTGATCCCGGACAAGCAGCGCCGGCTGGACGAGATGACCCTGATCGAGAAGGCCGCCTACGAGATCGTGCGCGGACAGGTCGGCGAGAAGTACGCCGACGACGTGGCGGTCTCGCCGGACGGCCGCACGCTGTACGTGTCCCGAAACATCCTGGCCGACGCCGTCGCCTTCGACCTCGCCTCGGGCCGCCAGCTCTGGCGCTTCCACGTCAACGGGTTCAAGGCCGACCACATCGCGCTCTCGCCCGACGGCACCCGGCTGGTCGTCTCCGCGACCACCGCGTCCGAGGCTCAGGTGCTCGACACGGCCACCGGTACCCAGGTCGGCCGGTTCGCCACCGGCACGTACCCGCACGGCAACGACTACTCGCACGACGGCACCAAGATCTACAACTCCAGCATCGGCACCACGTTCCTGCCCAAGGCGCTGAACTTCCTCAAGGGCCCGCGCCAGCTCACGGTCGTCGACGCGAAGACGCTGGCGCCGATCCGCAACTACCAGTTCGAGTACGGCATCCGCCCTGCCGTGTTCATGCCGGACGGCAAGACCATGTACGCGCAGCTCTCCTACCTCAACGGACTGGTCGAGTACGACCTGGACCAGGGCAAGATCGTGCGCACCGCGACGCTGCCGTTCAGCGCGATCGGAGCGGCGCTCAAGCCGGACGAGTATCCGCAGAACTCCGCCCACCACGGGCTCGCGGTCTCCGGTGACGGCAAGAAGCTCTGCTCCGCCGGCACGATCAACGACTACGTGGCGATCCTGTCCCGCCCGGGGCTCACCACCGACCGGATCATCCCCGGCGGGCAGCTCCCGTACTGGGCGCAGACCAGCCTCGACGGCCGGCACTGCCTGGTGACCAACAGCAAGGACAACACCGTGTCGGTGATCTCCTACGACACCGCCCAGGAGCTGCGCCGGATTCCGGTCGGGCTGTTCCCGCAGCGCGAGCGGCTCGCGCAGGCGACGCCCGCGGCGATCGCCGCGCTGACGCCGGGCAACGGCTGAGCCAGCGCCGAGACGCCGCCGCCGGGATGGCGGCGGCGTCTTGGTGGTCCACCGGAACGGAAGACCGAGCGGCCAGCGCCCGCGTGGTTCGCGACGATCCGCTCGGGGTGCCGCGGCCAGCGCGCCACTACCCCACGAATAAGCCCAGGTCAACGGGTCTCATTGGACACCTTGACCGCCTCACCGCCGGTGTTACGTTCGACTGGTTTGCGGCCAGCGGGCGCGACCGGTCGATAGGTCCGTTCGCGGACCGGTCCGGCACGGGGTGGTCCGGAAGTCTGGCCGGCTAGCGCACTGCGGGATCGCAGTGGCCGGGGGAGTCGAGGCGAACGGGGTGAGTGGGATGACAGTCAAGAAGATCCTGGCGCAGGGGATGGCGGTCGCCGCAGTGGTGACGGCCATGGGCACGTTGAGCAGCGCGCCGGCGCAGGCCGCGACCGGGTACAACCGGTGCCCGGCCAACCGGATGTGCGTCTTCACCGGCGTGAACGGCACGGGGGCGATCGGCATCTTCTCGGTCGGCGACGCCAACCTCGGCGACTCGGTCGGTCCGCGCGGACTGAACAACAACATCGAGAGCGGGTGGAACCGGCGCGGCGACGAGTGGGCGCTGTGGAACAACGCCGGCTACGCGGGCGGCATCACCCTGTTCTACGACGGGGCGCGAGGCAACATCGCGGCCCAGTACCGCAACATCACGAGCTCGCTGAAGTCCATCCGGGCCTGATCCTCGGCCCATCGGACCGGGAGGAGGAGGTCGCGCCCGACGGCGCGGCCTCCTCTTCGTGTTCGGCTGGCGAGCGCGGCCGGTCAGACCTCGACGGTCACCTCGTAGATCTCGTTCGTGGGGTGGCCGGCGCGCTCGTGGATCCGCATGACCGCCTCCTTGCTGGGGCCGGTGGACAGGCAGAACACCTTGCCGGACTCGGGGTCGAGCCAGGCCCGTTCGAAGTGCACGCCCTCCTCGCCCTCGATCGCCTGGTCCGCCTCGTGCGCCGCCTTCAGCTGTACGTCGGTCACCCCGAAGAAGCCGCTGGTGAACGTCCATGTACGTCGCCATTGTCGTGTTCCTTCCGAGGAGTCGGGTCCTGCTGGATCCGGGTCGGTGTCAGCTTCGGCCGGCGCGCGGAGGTCACGCATCGGTCGAAGTACCGATGAAGGCCGCTACGATATCGCCCTACAGCCATCGCCGCAGGCCGTGTCTTAGAGTCGCGGCATGTACACTGCGGCGCCTGCAGGGTACCGCTGTGCCCGGTGCTGATCGGCCGCGATGACCTGCTCGCGCTGGCCGACCGGCGGCTGATGACGCCGCGCTGGCGGGTTCCGGGCAGTTGCTGCTCCTGGCCGGTGAGGCCGGGATCGGTAAGACTCGACTGCTCACCGCGGTCTCGCGAGCGGGCAACCGATCTGGGCTTCCTGGCCGTCGGCGCCGGCGCCTACCCGCGGGATCACGAGGTGGCCGGCGGGTTGCTGGCGGATCTGGCCACCGACTGACTGGAGCCCGGAGCCCGGCGACGGGCCGCCGCCGGCCGGTCGATGGCGACCCGGCTGCGCGAGGGCACCGGCACGGGCGGCGACGCCTATCGGCAGCGCCGGCTGCTGGTCGCGGACCTCGCCGAGGCGATCGGTGCGGCCGGCGCGGAGTCCGGGCCGGTGCTGCTGGCCCTGGAGGATCTGCACTGGGCCGACGACCTGACGTTGGAGGTGCTCGACCGGGTGGCCCGGCGACTGGCGACCGTGCCGATGCTGGTGGTGGGCACGTATCGCAGCGACGAGCTGTATCCGAGGGTGCCGATGCGGGACTGGCGGGCGCGGCTGCTCACCCAGCGGGTGGCCGAGGAGGCCCGGCTGTCCCGGTTGGGACGCGAGGACACCGCCGCCATGGCCGCCGCGATCTCCGACAGCGCGTTGCCCGCCGCGGTGACCGTGGCGGTGCACGAGCGCAGCGACGGGATCCCGTTGCACGTCGAGGAGTTCCTCGCCATCCTCGCCGAACCGGATCCGGGCGAGCCGGAACGTGCCCGACACGCTGGCCGATGCCGTGCTGACCCGAGCCCAGGCGCTCACCGAGCCGGCCCGGACGCTGGCCGGTGCGGCGTCGGCCATCGGCCGGTCGTTCGACCTCGACCTGCTCACCGCCGTCGCCGGGGACACCCCGGACGGCGTCGACGTCGCCCTGCGGGAACTCGGTGACCGGTTCTTCGTCCAGCCCCGCGGCGACGGGTCGACTGTACGACTTCCGGCACGCGCTCATCCGGGACGCCCTCTACGCCGACCTGCCCCCACACCGCCGCCGTGACCTGCACGCCCGGGTCGCGGTGGCGGCGGCCGCGGCGGGATTCGGCGACGTCTTCGTCAGCGACCAGTACGAACGAGCCCACCAGCCGGTGGCGGCGTACCGGCACGCGCTCGCCGCGGCGGCCGAGGCCGTCGCCATGTCCGCGCACGGCGAGGCGGTCGAGCTGTACCGACGAGCGCAACGGACCACGCCGACGGACACGCCCGCCAGCCAACGCGCCGACCTGCTCGCCGCGTTGGCCGGCGAACTGGCGGCGATCGACGACAACGCCGCCGCGGCGACCGCCTTCGCCGAGGCGTACGCGCTGTATCGACGCCTCGGCGACGACCCGGCCGCCGCCGCGCTGACGCCCGCGCTGGTCGCGACCCGGCACCTGCTCGGCGCCAGCCTCGACCAGCGCACGCGGCCTGCTCGACGAGGCACTCGCCCTACTCGGCGACCGGAACCGAACCGTCCACCCAGGACATTCGGATCCGCAAGTTCTCGCCGCGCTGGCCGCCGCGCACATGCTGGATCGACGTCTCGACGAGTCGATCGAGCACGGTCGGCAGGCCCGAGCGCTCGCCGCCGGCGTCGGCAACCGGGCCGTCCGGCTGAACACCGACGTGACGCTGGGGTCGGCGCTCGTCTTCGCCGGCCGGATGGACGAGGGCTGGCCGCTGCTGGAGTCCGCCGTGGGCGAGGCACGGGAGGCGCACCTGGAGGCCGAGGCGGCGCGCGGCTACCGGATGATCGGATCGTCCGCGTCGGTGCTGGTCGAGTACGACCGCGGGCTGCCCTGGCTGCGGGAGGGCATCGACTACGCCGACCGCACGGAGCGGTTCAACGACCGGCACTACATGGCCGCGCACCTCGCGCACACCCTCTGGGCCATCGGCGACTGGGCGGCCGCCGATCGGGAAGCCTGCCAGGCTCTCGTCGACGGCCGGGGCGGCATCACCACCCGGATCACCGCCCTGCACGTGCTCGGCTACCTGGCTCTCGGCCGTGGTGACTGGCCCGCCGCGGACCGGCAGCTCCAGGAGGCGCGCAGGCTGGGTGAGCAGATGGGTGAGCTCCAACGCGTCTCGCCGGCGCTCTGGGGCCTGGCCGAGGCGGCGCTCCACAGCGGACACCCGCGGGACGCGTTGGGCTGGTGCGAGCGGGGCCACGCCGCGTCGGTCGCGGTCCGGGACGCCGCCTATCTGTTCCCGTACGTGGTCACCGGTACGCGCGCGCACCTGGCCCTGGACGATCCCACCGGCGCGCGGAGCTGGGTCGAGCGGTGCGCCGAGCTCCTGCTGCGGCCTTCCATCCCCGGCACGCTGCCTGCCCTGGACCACGCCCGTGGCCTGCTGCACCTCGCCGACGGCCACACCGGCCGGGCCCGCGACGCGCTCGCGGCGGCCAGCGCCGGGTGGGACGGTCGGAACCGGTTCTGGGAGGGCACCCAAGCCCTGCTCGACCGGGCGCACGCCGCGGAACGCTCCCGCCGACCCGCCGAGGCCGCCGCGCTCGCCGCCGAGGCGCAGGATCGGGCGGAGCGAACGGGCGCGCTCGTCCTGGTCACCGAGGCGCTGGTCAGCCGGGTCCGGACGCCCTCGGCCGGCGGCGCACAGCTGCTCACCGCCCGGGAGATCGAGGTGGCCCGGCTGGTCGCCACCGGGGCCACGAACCGGGAGATCGGCGGGACGCTGTCCATCTCGCCGAAGACCGTCGCCGCCCACGTCGAGCACATCCTCACCAAACTGGGCGCCGCACGTCGGGCCGAGATCGCCGCCTGGGCCACCACGCACGCCGGCGGCCAGCCGGGCTGAGCCGCTCTAGACGTTCTCAGGGCGCGGGCACCGGCCGGCGGGTGACCGCCCGGGCGGCGAACAGCAGGATCGCCACGGCGACCAGCGCGAAGACGACGTTGCCGGCCAGATCGACGGTGGGGGAGCCGCCGCTCTCGGGCCGGACCGGGAACGCGGTCCAGGCGTAGGTGAGGGTGGCGCCGGCGGCGAGCGCGAACACGTGCTGAGCGTCCCACCCGTCTTGCCGCGACCAGCGCGCGATAAGCAGCACCCCGGCCACCACCACGACACACCACACGAGCACGCCGACCCACTCATACCAGTCGGCGGTGATCAGCACGGCCGGCGCCCAGTAGAGGCTGGTACCGGCCAGGGCCGCGAGCCCGACCAGCCACGGCGACGGCGCCCGGCCCGGCAGCGGTGCCCGTGGCCGGCGGTCGACCCGGAACGCCAGCACCACCAGCCCGACGATGACCGCGCCGACCCCGGCGAACTGGGCCGGCGAGGCGAGGAAGTGCTCCTCGGCATAGGTGCCCCAGAAGACCAGGTTGACGCCGAGCAGGTAGACCACCACCGTGACGATCAGCCCGGGCGTGTGCAGCCACGGCGTCGTGCGGCGCTCCGGCACGAGCGTCTCGATGATCGCGATCGGCACGCAGATGCTCCAGACCGTGTGCAGGGCGAGGATCACGGTGGTCAGCTCGACGCTCATGCCGAGGGCCGGCAGGTAGGAGTCGCCGTGCAGCAGGTCCGCGTTCGCGTACGAGTCGTTCCACAGCAACTGGTCGACCGGGCCCTCCTCGATCAGCGCGTACGCCGCGGCCAGGAGCGCGATGGTCGGCCAGCCGCGGCCGGTGCGCCGGGTGACCTCGCGGATCAGCAGCGCGCCACAGCCGTAGAGCGGTGCGAGGAGGAGGCCGAGGCCGAGCTCGCCGATGGTCAGGTTGCCGAGCAGGAACTCCCCGACGAACGGCGCCAGCAGGAACAGCCCGATGGCGGGCGCGACGCGTCTCATGGTCCGAGCCTAGAAATGGCGGTCGGCGCGGCCAGCGACCCAAAGTCTAGAGCCGCTCGAACTTTGGTCTAGCTCACCGACGCACCGGCCCACGGCACATTTCACGGCCCGATACTCGGGTCATGGGCTTGGACATCCGGGGGATCTCGTACGTGGTCGGCGACGTCTCGGCCGACGACGTGCGCCGCGATCTGCGCACCATCCGCGAGGATCTGCGGTGCACGACCGTGATGCTGATCGGCACCGACACCGGGCGGCAGATCGAGGCCGCGCGGTACGCCTTGGACGCCGGCCTCGACGTCTATGTCCGGCCGTACCTCGCCGACCGGCCGCGCTTGGCGCTACTGGCCCATCTTGAGGCGACGGCGGTGGCCGCCGAGGAACTCCGGGCCCAGCACCCGGGCCGGGTCACGTTACTGCTCGGCAGCGAGTTCTCGCTCACCTCGCCGGGGATGATCCCGGGTCCGCGGCTTTTCCTGCGGCTACAGGTGTTGGTGCGGTGGCGCCGATTCTTCGACCGCCGGATCACGCGCAAGCTCAACGGGCTGATCGCCGCCGCGCTACCCGTCGCCCGCGCCGCCTTCGACGGCCCGATCACCTACGCCGCCGGCTTCTGGGAGCAGGTGGACTGGTCCGGCTTCGACCTCGTCGGCGTCAACCTCTACCGCTTCGGCCCCGACCCGGCGGCCTACGCGAAGCGGCTGGACGCGCTGCTGCGGAGCACGGACAAGCCGGTGGTCATCACGGAGTTCGGCTGCGGCGCCCACCTCGGGGCCGAGCGCCGTGGGCCGGGCTCGTTCCGGATCGTGAACTGGTTCGCCGACCCGCCGCGGGTCAGGGACGGGCACGTTCGCGACGAACGCACGCAGGCGACGTACCTGGCCGAACTCATCGACCTGTACGCCGCCCGCGGCGTCCACGGCTGCTTCGTCTTCACGTTCACGATGCCGGAATTCCCGCACCGCCCGGACCCGCGTCACGACCTGGACATGGCTGGCTTCGGCGTGGTCAGGGTTTCGCCCGACGACCCGTCCCGATGGAAGCCGAAGGAGGCCTTCCACGAGGTGGCGCGGCGGTACGGCGAACTGGCGGGGGAGCCCGGTCAGATGCGGTAGTGCAGCGTTCCGCGAAGGGCCGGCGCGGTGGCGCTGCCGCAGTGGTGCGCGAACCGGCGATCGAGCCGGTTGGCGGCATCCGTGCGGTACACCGGGGGCGCGCGCGTCTGCAGCGCGGCGGCCAGTCAGTCGAGGCAGAACTCGTTGCCCTCGATGTCCTGCATCAACAGGAGCGACTCGTTCTCTTCATCGGCAGGGAGTAGTCGCCCGCGTACCGCGCCGAGCGGGACCAGCCGTGCGCACTCGGCCTCGAGGACGGCCAGGCGCTCTTCACCCACGAGCCCGGTGCCGACCCGCACATCGAGGTGCACCCGATTCTTCACGACCTTGCCTTCGGGAACGCGCTGGAAGTACAGCCGCGGGCCCACCCCGGAGGGATCAGCGCACGCGAACCACGCGCCCTGACGCTCAGCCGGCAGCGTGCGACCGTACTCGTCCCAGCTGGCAAACCCCTCCGGTGGCGGCGGGACGACGTACCCCAGCACCTCGCACCAGAACCGGGCGACGCGCTCAGGCTCCGCGCAGTCGAAGGTGATTTGGACCTGCCTGACCGATGCCATCGGTCCACCATAGAGGCGCCCCCGAGCCGTCGGCGTGCGGGTCACCGATCAGGCGCGGTAGTGCAGCGTCCCCCGCAGGGCCGGCGCGCTGGCGCTGCCGCAGCGGTGCTCGAAGCGCAGGTCGAGCGCGGTGACCAGGCCGTTCGCATCCCGGCGCAGCCGGCTGACGAGGACCGTGGCGTGGTCGTCGACGCACCCGATACCGCGGCTGACCACGAGAATGCGCGGACCGTCCGGACGGCGGGTGGCGTTCGTGCGGTACACCCCGGGGCGCACCGGCGCGTCGTTCGCGGCGCGTAGTTCGAGCCAGAGGTCGTCGCCGTCGGCGCTGTACGCGTCCACCTTGACCACGCTGCGGGTACCGCGAACCTCGATCTCGTCCTTCGGCGCCGCCCTTGTCGCGCCCCGTCCGTCCACCGGATGGGCACCGGCCTCGCCTTCGAACGTCAACGTGCGGGTGGGCGCCGGTGCCGGGCCGGCCGCCGTGGCCGGCGCACTCGTCCCGGCGACCAGTGACAGGGCGATCAGCGGTAAGGCGAGCAGGATCTTTCGCATCGTCGTTCCCCCGTTCTGGACGCCCGCTCTGAGCGTCCACGGACGAGCCTGTCAGCCGCCGACAACCCGGGCCGGAGCAGAACTACTCAGGCTCGTCGGGAGTCCCCCGCGGCCGCAGGCGTCTGGCCGCCGCCGACCGGAGTGACCTGGGTCTCCTTCCGGAGCGGCGGCGCTTCCGGGGAATGGCCCCTGCCGCCGCCGACTTGTCGCTAGAGGACGCCGCGCTGCCGGCTGCACGGACGCCTCGACGGAAGAGAGCACATGACCACGACCGACGACCGCCTCGATCTCGCGGGCCTGGTGCCGCCGCTCGTGGAGCCGAGCCGGCGGGAGCGGCTCCGGCTGGTGCTGGTGCTCGGCGCGCTCATCGCGCTCGGCCCGCTCACGATCGACATGTACCTGCCGGCGTTGCCCCGGATCACCGACGACCTGCTCACCACTCCCGCCGCGGTCCAGCTCACGCTGACCGGCACGCTCCTCGGGCTGGCGCTCGGGCAGCTCGTGATCGGGCCGGTCTCGGACGCCATCGGTCGCCGCCGGCCGCTGCTCTGGGGCATCGGCCTGCACGTCCTCGCCTCGGTGCTCTGTGTCGTGGCGCCGAACATCGCGACCCTGGGCGTGCTGCGGGTGGTGCAGGGCGTCGGCGCCGCCGCGGCGGCCGTGGTGGCGATGGCCGTGGTCCGCGACCTGTTCAGCGGCGACACGCTCGCCCAGCTGTTCTCCCGGCTGATGCTGGTGATGGGTGCGGCGCCGGTGCTCGCGCCGACGCTCGGCGGCGAGCTGCTGCGCTGGACGAATTGGCGCGGCGTGTTCGTGGCGCTGGCCGTGATGGGCCTCGCGCTGGTGGCGCTCGCCGCGTTCGGGCTCAAGGAGACGCTGCCGCCGGAGCGCCGCCGCAGCGGGGGAGTGGCCGGCACGGTCCGCACCTACGGCTCGCTGTTCCGCGACCGCACCTACGTCGGCCTGGTGCTGGTCACCGGGTTCACGATGGCGGCGCTGTTCGCCTACGTCAGCGGCTCCTCGTTCGTGCTGCAGGGTCAGTTCGGGCTGGACGAGCAGGAGTTCGGGCTGGCGTTCGGCGCGGGCGCCGCGGCGCTGATCACCGCTACCCAGCTGAACGTCCGGCTGCTCCGCCGCTGGACCTCCGAGCAGATCCTGGTCAGCGCGATGTTCGGCGGATCGATCGCCGGGCTGCTGCTGCTCGCGTTCGCCATCACGGGCATCGGCGGCATCGCCGGCGTGCTCGTGCCGCTCTGGGCCGTGCTGGCCGCGGCCGGGCTGAGCTTCCCGAACGCGCCGGCGCTGGCGTTGTCCCGGCACGGTGAGGCGGCGGGCACCGCGGCCGCGCTGCTCGGCGCCGTGCAGTTCGGCATCGGGGCGTTGGCCGCGCCGCTGGTCGGGGTCCTCGGCACCGGCGCGGCCGCGATGGCGATCGTGGTCGCGGGCGGGATGGTGCTCGCCACGACCGTGCTGCTGGTCGTCGTGCGGGGTGCTCGGGTCGAGCCCGTGCTCGCCGCCGCGTAGCCGGTCGATCCGGGTGCCCAGGCCACTGCTGGAGATCATCGCGCTCGACGCCGCGGACGCCCGCGCCGCGCAGGAGGGCGGGGCGGACCGGATCGAGCTGGTCAGCGACATGGGCCGGTCCGGGCTCAGCCCCGACCTCGCGACCTTCGAGGCCGTCCGGGCGGTCGTCGACCTGCCGATCCGCACCATGCTCCGGCTGGACGGCGGCTTCGCGGCCGATGAGTTGGAGAGCGTCCGGGACACCGCGACGGCGCTCCGGTCCGCCGGCGCGGACGAGTTCGTGCTCGGGTTTCTCGACGAGCGCGGTGCGGTCGACGTGGCGGCCGTCCGTGCGGTGCTGGAGGTGCTCGACGGGTACCG
>CAVVAL010000045.1:0-22675 GCA_963746095.1 uncultured Actinomycetota bacterium
CGAAGCGCGCACGTGATGAATCCTCTCTCCACCTCGGGAAAGGGCACCGGCGCCCCGCGCCGATGAGCGGGCTTCGGGTGCGCAGCCGCACCGAGATCAGGGCTTCCCGTCGCCGCAACGGCCACCGTTGCTGGGGCCACCTGATCGCCGCCCCGCTGTGGCCGATGCACGGCGCGAACCTCGTACGCTGCTCCGTACCTGTGACGCAGTCGGCGCCTGCCTCGCCGTCCCGGACTACCGGTGGGCGCCCGACGGCCGTGGCCCGTGGCAACACCCTGCGCCGGCCGGCTGCGTGCACCTGTCGGAGACCCCCTGCGCTGGCTGGCCGACGAACGCGCCGCCGGGCCAAGAACGTCGGCGTCGAACTCGCCGAGAGGCGCATCCGGCTCGCCGACCTCCCCGCCGCCAATCGCCGAACGATCGGTGCTCGGCCACGAGCAACCGGCATCCCGCCGGAGGCACTCGACCGGCTGGACTGCGCGGTGGAGATCCCGATGGTCGGACGGGGTGAAGCCTCAACGTCGCGGTCGCGGCTCCCTGGTCCTCTACAAACTCTCCGGTTTCCTGTGCAGGCGGCCCGCCGAGGCACACGTCTCGCTGCGTTGTCGGGACGCCCGGATATGACCAATATCCGGGCGTCCCTCCGCCTTGCGATACGCGTACCTCGGCGGGCTCCAGGTCAGATCAAAGGAAAAAGTCGAAGGTGGGTTTTGCGGTACGTCCGGGTGGTGGGCGGCTTGCGCGGCGCGGGGTTGGCGTGACAGCGGTCGGCCTCTCCAGCTGGCGCAAAACCGCTGGGCGTGCCGGAGATGTCCGGCTAGCGTCCGGTGCATGCCCGAACTGACAGCTCCGACCACCCGCCTGCACCGCGCCTGGCTGGACGCCCGCGACGACTGGGGGACGCGGTGTGCACCAGGACGGTTCCGGCCTGCGCGCCGACGACGACGTCGACTCGGCGGAGGGGTTCGCCGCCTGGGTGGGCCGGCTGCGCAGCCAGTCCGACCCCACGGTGCCGACCGAGCCGGGCCTGGTGCCCTGCACGTACTGGTGGATCGTCGAGGACGACACGATGCTGGGGCTCGATCGCGCTCCGCCACGAGCTCAACGATTTCCTGCTGCAAGCCGGCGGGCACATCGGCTACGGCGTGCGGCCCGTCGCCCGGCGCCGCGGGCTGGCGAAGTTCGCGCTCGGCGAGGTACTGCGGCACGCCAAGGACGGCGGGCTCGACCGGGTGCTGGTCACCTGCGCCGAAGCCAACACGGCGTCCCGCCACACCATCGAGGGACAGGGCGGCGTGCTGGAAGACATCCGGGAGACCGAGCTCGGCCTGACCCGCCGGTACTGGATCACCCTCGGCTAGCCCCGACCGGACGGCGCAGGTCGGAGCGTCTGCGGTTCAAATCCGCCCTCCCAGGGCGGATTTGAACCGCAGTTGGTCAGTCCGTCAGGCGGCCACGGGGACTGCGACGTCGGCGGCCGGTTCCAGTGCCTTGGCGACCACGTCGGCCACGTCGTTGACCAGGTGGACGGTCAGCTCGGCGCGGACCTCGGCCGGCACGTCGTCCAGGTCCGGCTCGTTGCGCGCCGGCAGGAGGACCTCGGTCAGGCCGGCCCGGTGCGCGGCGAGCAGCTTCTGCTTCACCCCGCCGATCGGCAGCACCCGGCCGGTGAGCGAGACCTCGCCGGTCATGCCGACCTCGGACCGCACCGGCCGCCCGGTCAGCAGCGACGCGAGCGCGGTGATCATCGTGACGCCCGCGGACGGCCCGTCCTTCGGCACCGCGCCGGCCGGCACGTGCACGTGGATCCGCCGCTCCGCCAGCTCGCTCGGATCGGGATGCCGAGCCGGGCGCCGTTCGCCCGCAGGTAGGACAGCGCGATCTGCGCCGACTCCTTCATCACGTCGCCGAGCTGCCCGGTCAGGGTCAGGCCGGCCTCGCCCGGCCATCGCGGTGGCCTCGATGAAGAGCACGTCGCCGCCGGCCCCGGTGACCGCCAGCCCGGTGGCCACCCCGGGCACCGCGGTGCGCTCGGCCGACTCCGGGGTGAACCGCGGCCGGCCCAGGTAGCCGCGCAGCGTCGTCGGCGGTCGACGGTGACGGGCCCGGACCGCGTCAGCCGGCCAGCGTGGTCGCGACCTTCCGCAGCACCCGGGCGAGCGACCGCTCCAGCTGCCGCACGCCGGCCTCGTGGGTGTACTCGGCCGCGATCAGCGCGCAGCGCGTCGTCGGCCACGGTCACCTCGTCGGCGTCCAGGCCGGCCCGGTCGAGCTGCCGGGGCAGCAGGTGGTCCCGCGCGATCGCGACCTTCTCGTCCTCGGTGTAGCCGTCGAGCCGGACCAGCTCCATCCGGTCGAGCAGCGCGCTCCGGGATGGTCTCGGCGACGTTCGCCGTGGCCAGGAAGACCACGTCGGACAGGTCCAGCTCGACCTCCAGGTAGTGGTCCCGGAAGGTGTGGTTCTGCGCCGGGTCGAGCACCTCGAGCAGCGCCGCCGACGGGTCACCGCGGTAGTCGGAGCCGACCTTGTCGATCTCGTCCAGCAGGATGACCGGGTTCATCGAGCCGGCCTCGCGGATCGCCCGGACCAGCCGGCCGGGCAGCGCGCCGACGTAGGTGCGCCGGTGGCCGCGGATCTCGGCCTCGTCCCGGACGCCGCCGAGCGAGACCCGGACGAACTTGCGGCCCAGCGCCTGCGCGACGGACTCGCCGAGCGAGGTCTTGCCCACGCCGGGCGGGCCGACCAGCGCCAGCACCGCGCCGGAGCCGCGCCCGCCGACGACCTCGAGGCCGCGGGCGGACCGCCGGGCCCGGACGGCCAGGTACTCCACGATCCGGTCCTTGACGTCCTCCAGGCCGGGGTGGTCGGCGTCGAGCACCGCGCGGGCGGCGACGACGTCGTCGTTGTCGACGGTCCGCGTCGTACCACGGCAGGTCCAGCACGGTGTCCAGCCAGGTGCGGATCCAGGCCGACCTCGGGGGACTGGTCGCTGGCCCGTTCGAGCTTCGCGACCTCCTTGAGCGCGGCGGCGCGGACGTCGTCGGGCAGCTCGGCGGACTCCACGCGGGCGCGGTAGTCGTCGGCTGCCCTCGGCGTCGTCGTCGCCGAGTTCCTTGCGGATCGCGGCGAGCTGCTGCCGGAGCAGGAACTCGCGCTGGTTCTTCTCCATGCCCTCCCGGACGTCGTCGGCGATCTTCTCGGTGACCTCCAGCTCGGCGAGGTAGGCGCGTGCCCCACTCGAGAGCTGCGTCAGCCGGGCCGCCACGTCGGTCGTGCCGAGCAGTTCGATCTTCTGGGCGAGCTCGAGGTACGGCGCGTACCCGGCGGTGTCGGCCAGCTCGCCGGGCTCGTCGATGCGCTTCACGGCGTCGGTGACCTGCCAGGCCCCGCGCTGCTGCAGGATCGACAGCACCAGGCCCTTGTACTCGCGGGCCAGCTCGGGGATCCGGGGGTCGGACGCGTCGTCGGTGAGCAGTCGGCCTCGACCCAGAGCGCCGCGCCGGGGCCGTTGACCCCGTGGCCGACCCGGGCCCGGCCGACGCCGCGGACGACCGCGGCGCGCTCGCCGCTGGGCAGCCGGCCGACCTGTTCGACGGTCGCCAGCGTGCCGACCTCGCCGTAGCGACCTTCGACCCGGGGGACCAGCAGAAGTTGAGCGGTATCGGTGTCGCGCCCGCCGGCCGGGCTGGTCTGAGCGGCGTCCACGGCGGCCTGGGCCTCGGAGTCCAGCTCGATCGGCACGACCATGCCGGGGAGAACGACGGAATCGGTCAAAGGGAGAACGGGCAAAGTCACAGTCTTGGGCATCAGTCACCTCACGTCGATGACCCATAAGTTGAGTCCATCTGACTCAATGCCGATGCATACCCGAGCATTCCGTCGCCGCGTTCGCCTCGGGCGAACGCGGCGGCCGCCCGGCCCGGTGGACCGAAACCGCCGCCGAACCGAACCAGGGCCGGCTTGACCGAGACCGGTCCCGGACACATCACCGCCCCGGAGGGTCTGAGCCCCGGGGCGGCGGTCCTGCGCGACGTCAGTTGAGCGGAACCGCCTACTAACGTTCTTGGCGACTCCGGGCACCGGCGGCACCGGTACCGGGACTGGCAAGCACTTCTCGGTGATGAGCTTGGTCAGGGTGGTGAGCAGCCCGGTGATCTGGGTCAGCGCGCCGGCCACGTCCGGCAGCCCGGGCGAGATCAGCGCGGCCAGCGTGCCGAAGAGCTTGGCGAGCAGGTCCGCGACCGCGTCGACGCACGGGGTCACCGCACCGCCCGCCTCGGGCGGCACCGCGGGCAGGCAGCCGAGGCCCTGCATGGCCGTGACCACCGGCACCACGCCGCCGACCACCTCGGTCGCGGCGGCCGGGTTGGGCGGCAGGGCGACCAGCGACGACTTCGCCTTGTCGAGTTCGCCCTGGAACTGGGTGGTGAGGCCACCGCAGGCGGCCGGTGGTTCGATCGCTGGTGCCGCGGCCTGGACCGTTGCCGGTGGGATCACGATGAGACCAGCGAGCAGTACAAGGGTGGAGACCAGTGTGGTCCGCCGCCTGCTGAGCATGGGTGCTCCTTCTCCTGGTGAGGGTGCAGTCACTCCGCGCGGTTGATTGGCCACCAACCGTGATGTCCGTCACTGAGGAGAGTAAGACTTATTACGCAAAAGGTACATATATGACGTGCGGAAACGCGTAAATCAGCTGCGGTTGGATTCCGCAGTGGGACTGCGGAATCCAACCGCAGCAGGGTGGGGCGGTCAGAGGGCGGCGGTGACTTCCAGCTCGATCCGCTGGTTCGGGTACCCGAGCTGGGCCACGCCGAGCAGCGTGCTGGCCGAGCCGAAAGCGGCACCGAGTGCCGATTCGGCGAACCGGTGCCAGACCGCCGCCAACACGGCCCGGTCTTCGCTGACCACGTAGACCACCGTGCGCACCACGTCCGCTGGCCCGGCACCGGCCGCCGCGAGCGCGGTCAGCGTGTTCTCGACCACCTGGTCGACCTGTGCGGCCAGTCCCTCGGCCAGAGCCCCCGCTGGCGTGAGGCCGGTCGGCTGCTTCGCGCCGATCACGGAGCCGTTGGCCGCCAGTGGGCACTGCCCGGCGAGGAAGATCAGGCGGGCGGCCGTGGCGACGGTCGCGTGGTGGTAGCCAGGCGTCTGGTGCAGCTCGGGTGGGTTCATTCGCTCGATCGTCACGGAGTCACGCTACGGTCCGGCCGGATCACCCCGCGACGCTTTTGTCGCCGGCTGGCTCGCCGGCCACCGACTCGGTCCGACGAGCGAACGCCAGCGCGGCGATCGTGGCGGGGTCGCGGAGCACTCGCCGGTGCCCCAGTCCGGACGTGCTGACCAGTGACGCCCCGGGCCAGCGGTCGGCCAGGGCCGCGCTCCCGCTCCACGGCGTCTCGACGTCGCCGCGGTCGTGGACGAGTAGCAGCGGCGGCGGCACGGCGATCCGATCGAGCTGCGCGGACGCCGTGAAGCACGAGATCGGGGTCGCCAACCGCCGCTCGATCCGCCGCACCAGCCGGACCCGGGTCCGCTCCCCGAAGCCGAGCCGGCGGGCGAACCCGTGCGTGTACTGCTCCATGTTGGTCGCCGGCGCCACCAGCGCGAGCCGGCCCGGGTCCAGCCCGTCCGCGACCGCCATGATGGTGGCCATCGCGCCGAGCGAGTGGCCCACCACCGCGTGCGCCGGCCCCTGGGCGGCAACCACCGCGGTCAGGGCCTCGGCCAACTCCAGGAGCGTGCCCTGATCGCGCCCGGACGGGCCGGCGCCGGAGTCGCCGTGGCTCGGGGCGTCGAACGAGACCACGCTGTGGCCGGCGGCGACCAGCGGAGCTACCAGGGCGTCCAGGTCCGTGCGCCGGCCGCCCCAGCCATGCACCAGATAGACGACCGGTCCTTCGCCCCAGCGTTCGCCGACCACCCGGCCCACCGCCGTCGGCAGCGTGAACGGCACCGACCCGTCGGGTCTGGCGTGCTTCGGCGGCCGGCCGGTCGGGACCGTGAACCACAGCCGCTCGGCGATCCGGCCGCCGAGCGCCGGGCTGACCCGCTCAAGCAAGGCCATTAAGCGAACGATCGTGCTTTTTTGGTCGCGAAGATCGGTCATCGTCAGTGTCTCCTGGGAAGTGGTCGGCTCAGCGCGCGGCGCGGAGCAGCGATTCGAAGGCGCGCCGGGCGTTCGCCTCGGCGTTGGGGTCTTTGAGTAGCCGGCTGGTCAGGCTGTAGGCGAGCACGACGCCGAACAGGTCCTGGGCGAACTGGGCCGGGTCGGTGTCGGCGGCGAAGTGGCCCTCGACGACGCCGCTGCCGACCACCCTGGTGATGGTCTCCAGCCAGTCCCGCTGGTCCCGTACGAGAGTGTCCCGAACGGGTCCGGGCTGGTCGTCGAACTCGTAGTCGGCGGCGATGAACGGGCAGCCGCCGGGCAGATCGCTGCTCACCCACGTCAGCCAGAGGTCGAACAGCGCGCGGAGTCGCGGCTCACCGCGCGGCGCGGCGAGCATCGGATGGACGACGTGCTCCCGGAATCGGACCCCGGCATGTTCGAGCGCCTGGATCTGGAGCGACTCCTTCGAGTTGAAGTGGGCGAAGAGCCCGCTCTTGGACATGCCGGTCTGGGTGGCCAGCGTGCCGATCGTCAGGGCGCCGAGACCGACCGTGCTGGCGAGCCGGACGGCCTGGTCCAGGATCGTCTGCCGGGTAGCCTCGCCTTTGCGCATGACTCGTTTCTAGCACGAACGTTCGTATCTAGCCAGAGACTTTCACCGGGAACGTCTTGATCCCGTTGACGAAGTTCGACCGCATCCGGGTCACCTCCCCGGCCAGCTCGATCCCGGCCAGCCGCGGCAGCAGCTCGCCGAACAGGATCCGCAGCTCCAGCCGGGCCAGCGCGGCGCCGAGACAGAAGTGCGGGCCGCCCTTGCCGAACGAGAGGTGGTCGTTCGGCGAGCGGGTCGGGATCGAACCGGTACGGGTCGGCGAAGACGTCCTCGTCACGGTTGCCCGAGGCGAACCAGACCACCACCTTGTCGCCGGCGCGGATCCGCCGTCCGCGCAGCTCCGCGTCGACCGTCGCGGTCCGGCGGAAGTGGTAGACCGGCGACGCCCAGCGCAGGAACTCCTCCACCGCGACCGGGATCCGCTCGGGCTCGGCGCGCAGCAGCGCCAGCGCCTCGGGGTGATCGATCAGCGCCTTCATGGCGTGCGAGATGGCGTGCCGGGTGGTCTCGTTGCCGGCCACGACCAGCAGCAGGAAGTAGTTCCGGAAGTCGCGGTCGTCCAGCGGGACGCCGTCGGCGGGGTGGTGCAGCAGCCGGCTCGATCAGGTCGGTGCCGCCGGCCGGCCCGCCGCCCCCCCCTCGCCGTCGCCCCGCCGCCGCGCCGGCTCCGCTGCCTCGCCAGCTCGCGGCCGTAGGCGAACACCTCCAGCGCGGCCGGGCTGCGGAACGGCAGGTCGCGGTAGGCCTCGCTCGCGGCGCTGTCGTGCAGCACGTCCGCGTACTCCGGGTCGGTGTTGCCGATCATCCGGTTGCCCCACGCGATCAGCTGGCCGGTGTCGGCCTCGGGCACGCCGAGCATCCGGGCCAGCGCGCGGATCGGGAAGTCGGCGGCGATCTCGGTGACGAAGTCGAACTCGTTCTTGGCCAGCGCCGCGTCGAGCGTGCTGCCGACCAGGCCGTGCAGGAACGTGCCGAACTGCGCCACCGACCGCGGCGTGAAGTCGCGCTGGAGCAGGCCGCGGAGCGCGCGGTGCCGGGGACCGTCGGTCTCCAACATGGACCTGCGCACGTCCAGCTGCCGCTCGTCCAGCTCCTCCAGACCCGAGCCGCCGAGCTGGCTGGAGAACGTGGCCTCGTCGCGCAGTACCCGGATGATGTCGGCGTGCCGGGTCACCGCCCAGAAGCCGGCCCCGTCCCGTTCCGGCTGCCAGTGCACCGGTGCCTCGCGGCGCAGCGTGTCGAACATTCGCCAGGGCGTCGCCTCGTCGACGAAGCGATCCAGATCGGTGAGATCAACGTCTTCCAGCCGCACGCCGGCCTCCGGTCGGGGCTCCGGCTTTGGGCGACATCTTCGGTGCTATAGCACCGAAAATGTCGCCCAAAGCGCCGAATGAACGCGCTACAGGTGGTACGAGTACTCGCCGAACTCCCAGTCCGTGACGTACCGCTCGAACCGCTCCACCTCGTTGCGCTTGTACGCCAGGAACGAGTCCACGAACCCCTTGCCGAGCACCTCGGTGAGCGCGTCGTCGGCGGCGAGCGCCGTCAGCGCGTCGGGCAGTCGCTGCGGCAGCAGGCTGGCCCTGGCCGGGTCGTAGCCGTACCCCTCCAGCGGCGGTGCGGGCTCCTGCTGGTCACGGATGCCCAGATAGGCGGCGGCCAGCACGCCCGGCGATGCCGACGTACGGGTTGGCTGACGCGTCGCCGAGCCGGATCTCCAGCCGGGTACCGGCACCGCGCTCGGGCGGGATCCGGACCATCGCGCTCCGGTTGTCCATGCCCCAGTCGATCAGCCACGGCGCCAGCGAGTCCGGCCCGAACCGCTTGTAGGAGTTGATCGTGGGGTTGAGCAACGCGGCCAGGGCCGGCGCGTGGGCGAGGATGCCGGCCAACGCGTGCCGGGCGGTGCCGGAGAGGCCGTGCGGGCCGGCCGGGTCGTCGAACGCGTTGCCGCCGGTCTCGTCCGAACAGGACAGATGCACGTGGAATCCGGAGCCGCCCTCGTCGTTGAACGGCTTGGCCATGAACGTGGCGCGCTGGCCGGCGCGGCGGGCCAGTTCCTTCACGGCCGACTTGAACAGGAACGCGCGGTCGGCGGCGTCCAGCGCGCCGGAGTGCCGCAGGTTCACCTCGAACTGGCCGCCGCTGAACTCGTGGTTCGCCGCGGTGACGCCGAGGCCCAGATCGCGGAGCGCACGCAGGGTCGCCAGCAGGTGTCCGTCCGGATCGCCGCGCCGGCCGGCCGTGTAGACGTCGCCCGGCGCGTCGCCGTACCGCGCCCAGCCGGCGCCGTCCGGTACCAGCAGGAAGTACTCCAACTCCGGCCCGACCACGGGGGAGAGGCCCAGCCCGGCGAGCCGCTCGGTCACCCGGCGCACCAGCTGGCGCGGGTCCTCCGGGCAGCGCGAACCGTCCGCCTCGCGCGCGTCGCCCAGGCACCAGGCCACGCCCGGCTCCCACGGCAGCGCGCGGACCGTGCCGAGATCGGGGTGGACGGCGATGTCCGGCAGGCCGGCGTCCAGCCCGCCGGACACGTCGACCACGTCGCCGCGCGGTGACGTGTGGTAGATCGCCCGGCAGAACGCGACGCCGTGGCCGAGCGCCGGCTCCAGCGCCTCGACCAGCAGGTCACGGGAGCGATCGATGCCGAGCAGGTCCGGGAAGACCACCCGGACGACGTCGATGCCGGCCTCGGCGAGGGCTTCTTGCTGGGTCACGGTGGCGCCTCCGTGGCAAGTCGTTTGGACGCGAACAATATGCCCGGTCCGACCTGGCGGGCAAGGGTTCCGTCCCGATCCTCCCGCATGGCCGGTGCTACCGTACGGCTCCAAACGACCGTCGAGAGTCGGGAGTCACGATGGAGGGCTTCTTCTTCCCCCGCACCGCGACCGGCACGTCCTCGCTGGTCCCGGCTCCGCCCTGGTACTACTCCGGCGATCTGCTCACCGTCGAGTACCGCACCGATCCGGCCCGGGTCGCCGAGCTGCTGCCCGCCCCGCTGGAACCCGCCCCGGATGACCCCGGCGCGGTGGCGCTGATCTGGGCCGACTGGCAGTCCAGCTCGGCCGGCGGCGAGGAACTGCTCGACCCGGTGCGGGCGCAGTACAAGGAGGCGTTCGTGGTGGTCCGCTGCGCGTTCGGCGGCCGCACGTACTCCCGCTGCGTGTACATCTGGGTGGACAAGGACTTCGCGATCGCCCGCGGGCTGCACCAGGGCTACCCGAAGAAGCTCGGCTCGATCCACCAGACCCGGCCGCATCCCGTACGGTCGCGCGCCGCGGCTCGAGCCCGGCGCCCGGTTCGGGGCCACCCTCGCGGCGGCCGACCGGCGGCTGGCCCAGGCCGTCGTCACGCTGCGGGAGGAGTCGGCGAGCGGCGGTTTCGTCAACGCCCACCCGATGGCGCACCACCGGGTGCTGCCGTCGATCGAGAAGGGCCGGCCGGACACCGTCAACGAGCTGATCTCCTCCGGCGCGGCCGAGTTCGAGGGCGGCCCGACCTGGCGCGGCGACGCCGACCTGGAACTGTTCCCGGCGCCCACCGAGGAACTGGCCCGGCTGACCGTGGACGAGATGATCGGCGCGTACTACCGGCAGGTCGCCGTCGTCTGGGACGGTGGCGCCGTGCTCGCCCCGACGCCCCCCTGACCCCCGCTTCGGGCGACATTTTCTCGGCTATAACCGAGAAAATGTCGCCCGAAGCGCCAAGGTTGCTGGATCGCCCGCGTAACCGATGAGGAGCAACCGGATGACTGGACACCACACGCTGGTCGAGACCGAGCGGGCCGTCTCCGAGCGCATCGGCGGGCTCCCGCTGGACTTCAGGGCGATGGCGGTGGTGTCGAACCTGCATCGAGCGGCGGGCGCGATCCGCAACCACGTCGAGCAGACCGTGCTCCGCCAGGCCGACCTCACCTGGACCGGCTTCGTCGTGCTGTGGGTGATCTGGATCTGGGGCGAGCCCGAGACCCGGCACGCCGCCGAGGAGGCCGGCATCTCCAAGGGCACCCTGACCGGCGTGGTGAAGACCCTGGCGGCCCGTGGCCTGGTCGAACGGCAGACCCATCCCACCGACGGCCGGCTCGTGCTGCTGCGGTTGACGGCGGCCGGGAGCACGCTGATGCGGGAGCTGTTCCCGGCCTTCAACGACGAGGAGAGGTTCGTGCTCGGCGGCCTCACCGACCGGAAGGCGGTCGAGCTGGCGAGCGGCCTGCGGCACATCCTCACCCACCTCGAAGAGGCCGGCCCCGCCCGCCAGGCCGAGTTCCGCTGACCCCTTTGCGGTCCATGTGCGCGCTCAGAGGGCGCACATGGACCGCAGCCCCGGCGAAGCCGGGACGGTTGACGGCGGGCGGTGGCTGAAATACGTTTGGTCCCGAACGATCTTCTCATCGAGGGGGCGCGGATGACGGATACGGTCACCGTCGCCGGCACGAAAATCCACACCGGACAGTGGATCGGCGGGGAACGCCGCAGGTCGAGCGGGGTGTTCGCCGACCTCTCGCCGATCGACGGCACGGTCCTCGCCGAGATCGCGCGCGGCGGGCCCAGCGACGCCGACGCCGCCGTCGAGGCGGCCCGCCGGGCGTTCCCGGCCTGGTCCCGCACGAGCCGGGAGGAGCGCGCCGCGTTGCTGCACGCGATCGCGGACGGCGTCGAGAAGCGGCTGGAGGAGCTCGCCCAGGTCGAGACCGCCGACAACGGCGCGCTGCTGCGCTCGCACCGGCGCGGCGTGATGCCCCGGGTGGCGCACAACTTCCGCTTCTTCGCCGACTGGCTGGTCGGGCTGGGCCATCCGGACTTCGAGACCCGTGGCCACCGCAACCACGTGAGCTGGGACCCGGCCGGGGTGTGCGCGCTGATCACGCCGTGGAACGCCCCGCTGATGCTCGCCACGTGGAAGGTCGCGCCGGCGCTCGCGGCCGGGAACACGGTGGTGCTGAAGCCGGCCGAGTGGTCGCCGCTGACCGCGTCGCTGCTGGCCGACATCGCGGCCGAGGCGGGGCTGCCGGACGGGGTGCTCAACGTGGTCCAGGGGTACGGCGAGGAGGTCGGCGCCGCGCTGGTCGCCCACCCGGACGTGGCCCGGATCAGCTTCACCGGCTCGGTCCCCACCGCCCGGCACATCGCCGCCGCGGCCGCCGCCAACCTGACCCCCGTCTCGCTGGAGCTGGGCGGGAAGTCGCCGCTGCTGGTCTTCGCCGACGCGGACCTCGACCTGGCCGTGGCCAACGCCGTGGAGCAGTACGACAACGCCGGCCAGGTCTGCCTCGCCGGCAGCCGGCTGCTGGTCGAGGCGTCGATCGCCGAGGAGTTCACCGCGCGGTTCCTCGACCGGGCTCGCGCGCTGCGCCAGGGCGACCCGCGGGACGAGGCCACCGACATCGGCCCGCAGATCCACGCCGACCACCTGGACCGGATCGACGGGTACGTCCAGCGGGCCCTGGCCCAGGGCGCGACCGCGCTGCTCGGCGGCGGCCGCCAACCCCGACCTCGGCGGCCTCTACTACCGGCCGACGCTGCTCACCGGCGCCGCGCCCGGCAGCGAGATCCTCACCGAGGAGGTCTTCGGCCCGGTCCTCACGCTGCAGACCTTCGAGTCCGAGGCGCAGGCCGTGGCGATGGCCAACGACACCCGCTTCGGGCTCGCGGCCACCCTGTTCACCGGCGACGAGGAACGCGCCGGGCGGGTCAGCGCCGCCCTGGTCGCCGGCACGGTCTGGGTGAACTGCTTCTTCGTCCGCGACCTGCGGGCACCGTTCGGCGGCGCCCGGCAGTCCGGCGTCGGCCGCGAGGGCGGCGACTGGAGCTTCGACTTCTACTGCGACGTCAAGAACACCGTCTTCGCCCCGAACGGCTGGTCTGGACGGCCGACATCGACCGGAGGGCGGACCGATGGGTGAGGTCGTCGGCGCGGGGCTGCTGTCCCACGTCCCCACGATCATGCTGCCCGAGTCGATCCGCCGGGAGCTCAACGGCGGCGAGGACAACTCCCTGGTACCGGGCCTGGAGCGGCTGCGCCGGGAGGTGTTCGAGCGGCTCGACTACGACACGGTCGTGGTGCTCGACTCGCACTGGGCCACCACGGTGGAGTTCGTGGTCACCGCGCAGCCACGCCGGGCCGGCCTGTACAGCTCGGACGAACTGCCGCGCGGGATGTGCCGGATCCCGTACGACTACCCGGGCGACCCCGAGCTCGCGCACGCCGTGGCCGGCAACGCCGACCGGCACGGCACCTGGATCACCGCCATCGACGACGAGTACCTGCCGGTCCACTACGCCACCGTGAACCTGTGGAAGTACCTCGGCGTCGAGGGGAAGCGCTGGATCTCGATCGGGGTGTGCCAGACCGCCGACGCCGAGGACAGCCTCCGGCTCGGCCGTGCGCTCGGTGACGCCATCGCCGGCCTGGACCGGAAGGTGCTGCTGATCGCGTCGGGCGCTCTCTCGCACACGTTCTGGCCGCTGCGCGAGATCCGGGACCACGAGCTGAGCGACCCGGCGCACATCTTCACCCCGGCGGCCCGCACGGCCGACCTGGACCGGATCGGCTGGCTGACCAGCGGCGACCACGCCCGCGTACTGGACACAATGGACGAATTCGCCAAGTACAAGCCCGAGGCCCGATTCGGCCACTACCTGATGATGCTCGGCGCGCTCGGGGAGCGGGCGTGCGTCGCGCCGGCCCGCCCGTACAGCGAGTACGAGAACGCGGTCGGCACCGGCCAGATCCACCTCTGGTTCGACCGCCCCGAGGCACGGCTGGACCGATCGAGGGGCTGGACACCGTGGCTGAACCACCCGAGTACCGCCGGATCCTGCTCGACGGCGTGATCGCCGAGGTGTGCCGCGACGGTGAGGAGCTGGTCGCCGGCGACGGCCGGCGGGTGGCCGTGGACGACGCGCGTCCACCTGCCGCCGGTGGTGCCGACCAAGATCATCGCGGTCCACCTCAACCACGTCAGCCGGGTACGCGAGTTCGGCGTGACCCTGCCGGCGGCGCCCACGTACTTCCACAAGCCGACCTCGTCGCTCAACTCCCACCGCGGGCACGTGGTGCGGCCGGACGGCTGCCAGTGGCTCAACTACGAGGGCGAGATCGCGATCGTCATCGGCCGGACCTGCCGCAACATCGCGCCGGCCGAGGCGGGGGAGTACATCCGCGGCTACACGCTCGGCAACGACTTCGGCCTGCACGACTTCCGGGACACCGACGCCGGCTCGATGCTCCGGGTCAAGGGCTCGGACACGCTCTGCCCACTCGGCCCCGGCGTGGTCGAGGGCTGGGACTTCCGGGATCGGGCGCTCCGCACGTACGTCAACGGCGAACTGGTGCAGGACGGCAGCACCGCCGAGATGACCTGGGACATGCACTACCTGGTGGCCGACATCGCTCGCACGATCACGCTCTACCCCGGTGACGTGCTGCTCTCCGGCACGCCGGCCAACTCCCGTCCGGTGCGCCCCGGCGACGTCGTGGAGGTCGAGGCGGACGGCCTCGGTCGGCTCACGAACACCGTGGTCGCCGGCCCGACGCCGGTCCGCGCGGACGTCGGTGCCCAGCCGAGCGCGAGCGAGCAGGTGCTGTCCACCGCGCTCGGCGGCGACTGGGAGTTCCGCGGCATCCGTCCGCCGCGTCCCTGATCTACCTGCGACAACGCCCTCACGCCCGGACGCGGCCGCGGCGCGGGTCGGCGCGCCGGGGCCCTGAACCGTGTGGCCGGGCGGTCCGTACAGCTCCACGTGTCCCGCTGGAGGGTAGCGGCGACGAATGGAGGAGTCTTCGATGCGTCACGGTCTTGATCTGAGTGCATTCCGGCAGGGCTCGCACAGCCCGTCGTACTTCTCCCTCACTCGGGGGATGGGTGGGTCGGCCGACATCGTGGACTTCTGCATCCCGTGCAACCCGTACTTCCCCACGCCGGACATGTTCGCGGAGCTCGGCCGCAACCTCGAGACGATGCTCAAGTACTACCCGAGCGACGCCAGCGCGATCACCGGCCAGCTCGCGGGCCTGCTCCGGGTGCCGCCGCAGACCATCGCGATGGCGAACGGCTCCACCGAACTGATCACCTGGATCGACCACCTGCTGATCAAGGAGAGCATGGCGACACCGGTCCCCACCTTCGGCCGGTGGACCGACCAGTCGCTGGAGACCGGCAAACGGGTCGACATGTTCCAGCTGCACGAGGGCACGAACTTCAACCTGGACGTCGACGAGTACATCCGGTTCATCCGGGACCGCGGCTCCCGCGTGGCGGTGCTCTGCAACCCAAACAATCCGGACGGTTCCTACCTGCCGCGCCGCGAGGTGATCCGGTTCATGGACGCCCTCAGCGACCTGGACCTGGTCGTGATCGACGAGTCGTTCATGGACTTCGTCGACGAGGAGGTCAACCCCTCGGTCGCCACGGACGCCATGGTGCGGTCGAACGTCATCGTGCTGCGCAGCCTGGGCAAGAACTTCGGCCTGCACGGCATCCGGTTCGGCTACATGGTCGCCAACCCGTCGCTGACCAAGAAGATCGCCAGCCGGCTGCCGAAGTGGAACATCAACTCCCTCGCCGAGGCCGTCGTGTTCATGCTCAAGGACCACGAGGAGGCCTACCGGGAGAGCCTCCGGCTGGCCGCTCGGGACCGGTACAACATGGCCGCCGACCTGGCCAGGGTGCCGGGCCTCACGGTCTTCCCGTCGCAGGCCAACTTCATCCTGGTGAAACTGCCCCGCGGGGCGGACGGCGCCCGGCTGCGTGACTTCCTGCTCGCCCGGCACGGGGTGCTGGTGCGCGAGTGCGGCAACAAGCTCGGCATCACCAGCCAGTTCGTCCGGCTCGTGGTTCGGCCGCGTAAGGACGTGGACCGCCTGCTCGAAGGGCTACTGAGCTATCTGACGCCGGCGCGCGAGGAACCCGTGCGCGGCATGCCGTCCTACGACGAGGCGTCCCGGTCGATGCCGTCCTACGAGGAGCCCCTGCGGGCCCGGCTCGACGAGCCGGCGCGTCCGTCGCCGCTGGACGAGCCGGCGCTCGACCGGGAGGCGGCCAGGGAGCGGGAAGTCGTCCGGGCCTCGATGGACAATCCCAACCACGACGACACCGGGTCGCACCGTGACCTCGTGGTGCCGTTCATGAGCCGCTCGGCCGATCGCGCCAGGGCCCGCTGACCCCGGAGCCCCACAGACCCCACCACGGGCGCGCGCAGGTGCCGGACGCCCTGACCGCGAGAGTGACCACCGTGGTGGACCAGCCGACATCCGCCCCCAACCCCCTCCGGGGGGCGGATGTCGGCGCCTACCCCTCATGCCGCTTTGGGCGACATTCTCTCGGCTATAACCGAGAAAATGTCGCCCCAAAGCGCGTGGTGTGGCGCGCTCGCCGGGGTCAGAGGCGGCAGAGCGGCCGGAGCAGCTCGGCGTGCTGCGGGTACTCCGCGCAGAGGGCGTCGGCGTGGCCGAGCTCGATCGACTCGTCCGTGTACGGCGGCGACACGACCGTGCCCAGCAGGCTCCATGCGCCGAGCGTGGCGCAGCCCTGCCAGACGCCGGCCGGCACGGCCACCTGCGGACGCTCGCCGGCCGCCAGATCGAGGCCCAGCACCGGCGTCTCGGCCCGACCGTCCGGGTGGATCAGCAGCATCCGGACCGGCGCACCCGCGTGGAAGGTGAAGATCTCCAGCCGGTCGAGCCGATGCATGCCGGAGAACTCCGGCGCCACCAGCAGGTAGTAGATCGCCGAGCAGCGTTCGTCCCACGAGCTCCGCGCCCAGAGCCCGCCCTCGCCGGCCAGGGGCTCCAGCCCGAGGGCCGCGATGATCGTTTCGGGGGACAGTTCGGTCGGCGGCACGGGATTCGCTCCTCGATCGTGGCTGCGGTCGTCTCGACCCTAGGGCGTGCCGGCACGCTGCCGTGGATCGGTTCAGCTGGTCGAAGGCTGCAACGAAATTCCTCTGATGTCTGGCTCACTCTCCGCGATACTTCGCGCTTCTCCTGCCGGAAAGTCGGGATAGCACCAAGAAGAACGCTTACTACAATACTTTATTGATCATATGAGTTTAGTGTTCACGGCCAGAAAGTGCCTAGTCAGAGCCACGTAAGCGGTTGCGCTGAGGGTCGATGGCTATTGACAAGGGCGGCGGAGAGCGGTTCGATCGCACCGGAAATGGTCGGACTAATCCCATGTTGGGCGGAACCTCTGGGCTTGTCCGCCGTTCCCGCAGTCGAGGACGGCCCGGAGCCGTGGGCTCCGCGTGACGTCCGGTCGGCTCCGCGGGGACGGCGCATTACGTGAGTCCTTGCCTTACCCAGCCGGTTCACCGACAGGAGCCCTCATGGATCTCAAGAGAGCGCGCGCCCGCGCCGCTTTGATCGCGGTCGCCTTACTCGCCTCGTTGGCGTCGCCGTTCGCGGCTCCCGCCAGCGCGGCGCCCACTCGCTACGAAGCCGAGAGCGCGGCCATCTCCCAGGGGTTGGTCGAGTCGAACTGGGCCGGCTTCTCGGGTAGCGGCTTCGTCAATGGTGACAACGTGGTGGGCAGCTCCGTCGAGTGGACGGTGAACGCCGCCACCGCGGGCAGCGCCACCCTGGCGTTCCGCTGGGCGCTCGGCAGCACCGACAACCGGCCGATGGACATCCGGGTGAACGGCACCCTGGTCGCGGCCGCGACGGCCTTCACCGGCAACGGGAACTGGGCCAGCTGGCAGACCAAGACCCTCACCGCGGCGCTGCAGGCCGGCGCCAACACGGTCCGGGCCACAGCCACCACCGCGAACGGCGGCCCGAACCTGGACGCGCTCGACGTGGACGTGGCGGCACCCTCCTCGGACTACCAGGCGGAGACCGCGACGATCGCTCAGGGCGTGGTCGAGGCGAACTGGGACGGCTTCACCGGCACCGGCTTCGTCAACTACGACAACGTCGCGGGCAGCTACGTGCAGTGGACGGTCAGCGCCGCCACCGCGGGCAACGCCGGCCTGACCATCCGGTACGCCAACGGCACCACCCTGAACCGGCCGATGGACATCAGCGTGAACGGTGCCGTGGTCGCCGCCGGGTTGAACTTCGCCGGCACCGGCGCCTGGAACACCTGGGCGCAGGCGACCGTCACCGCGGCCCTCAACGCCGGCAACAACACCGTCCGCGCCACCGCCAGCACGGCGAACGGCGGCCCGAACGTGGACCGCCTCTCGATCGGCGTGCCGGGTGACGTCCAGGCGCCCACGACACCGGGTCAGCCGAGCTGCTCGGCGATCACCGAGAACAGCCTGACGCTGAGCTGGGGTGCGTCCACCGACAACGTCGGCGTGGTCGCGTACGACATCTACAACGACGGCAACAAGCTGAGCGAGGCCGCCGGCAACGTCACGTCCAGGTCGATCACCGGCCTGACGTCGAACACCCAGTACCGGATCTCGGTCTTCGGCCGGGACGCCGCGGGCAACGTCTCGCCCAGCAGCGCGCTGGCGGTCTGCACCACCAGCCAGAGCTCCGACCCGACGCCGCCGTCCGCGCCGACCAACTTCACCCACTCCGCGGTCGCCGGCAACAGCGTCACCGTGGCGTGGGGTGCCTCCACCGACAACGTCGGCGTCACCGGCTACGAGGTGCGCAGCGGCAGCACCGTACTGAAGCCAGTCGCGGGCAACGTGCTGACCACCTCGGTCACCGGCCTGGCCTGCAACACCGCCTACACGCTGAACGTGGTGGCCAGGGACGCGGCCGGCAACACCTCCGCGCCGAGCAACACCCGCTCGTTCACCACGTCGGGGTGCGGCGGCGGTGTTCCGAACACCATCACCCAGATCTCCAGCGGCTGGTCGATCCCGTGGGGCACGTCGTTCTCGCCGGACGGTCAGCAGGCGCTGATCAGCGAGCGGAACACGTTCCAGGTCTTCCGGGTCAACCCGGCCGGCGGCGGCAAGACGGGCGTCGGCTCGGTGCCGAACTCGCAGACCACCGACGGTGAGGGCGGCCTGATGGGCGTCGCCTTCTCGCCGACCTGGAACGGCAGCAGCGATCAGGAGGTGTTCTTTATGCACACCTCGTCCGAGGGCAACCGGATCGCCAAGATGAACTACAACGGCACGACGCTCAGCAACTACGTGTCGCTGGTGACCGGAATCGCCAAGAACCGCTTCCACAACGGCGGCCGGATCGCGTTCGGGCCGGACGGTTTCCTCTACGCCACCACCGGTGACGCGCAGCAGGCCAGCAACGCACAGAACGTGAACTCGCTGAACGGCAAGATCCTGCGGGTGACCAAGACCGGCGCCGCGGCACCGGGCAACCCGTTCGGCACCCGGGTCTACAGCTACGGTCACCGCAACCCGCAGGGCATCGCGTGGGACTCGGCCGGACGGCTCTGGGAGTCCGAGTTCGGCGACGGCCGGTTCGACGAGCTGAACCTGATCAAGCCGGGCCTGAACTACGGCTGGCCGACGTGCGAGGGCACCTGCAACGTGGCCGGCATGGAGAATCCGAAGCGCACCTGGACGACGGCCGAGGCGTCCCCGAGCGGCATCGGCATCGTGCGGGACGTCGTCTACATGGCCTCCACCCGGGGCACCCGGCTCTGGCGGATCCCGCTGAACGGCGAATCGACCGGCGCGCCCACCGCGTATTACGTCGGGACGTACGGCCGGCTCCGGACGGTCACGAAGGTGCCGGGCGCGGACGCGTTCTGGCTCAGCACGACCAACGCCGACGGAAATGGCGGCCAGGGCCCGGGCTCTGACCGAATTCTCCGGGTGAACATCAGTTAGAGCGAAAAATTGTGCGGTTCCTCCGCGTTCCAGCCGGGCGCGGAGGAACCGCACAGTGCTGTCCAGGCGATTCTTAGAACTTTCCCATCCAACTTGGTGACCGTTGAGCGGGGTCTCGCACGTAGTACCCAGTAAGACCGACCGCGCCCGCTCCACCAAGGAGGCTCCCTGTGACCGCCCCCCTGCCGCCACCGAGCTCGCTGACGGAGCGCAGATCCAGAGGCACACGCCGGGACTACTACCCAGAACCCGAGTACGAAGACGAGAACGACTGGCGCACCACCCCGCTGGCCCAGACCGCTCAGGCCGGCTACGAGCAGGTCCAGCAGTTACCCGGCGTGCGCATTCCGCCACGCCGCCCGCGCAAGTGGTGGGGCGACCTGGCCGGCACGCTGGCGCTGGCCAGCATGGTCGTCGTGGTGGCGCTGTGGCTCGCCAACGGCGGCATCCAGGAAATGAGCGCCACCGGTGGCATCGCCATCTCGATCGGGCGGCTGACCGGCCTGATCGCGGCGGACCTGCTGATCCTGCAGGTGCTGCTGATGGCCCGGATCCCGTGGGTCGAGCGGGCCTACGGCCAGGATGTGCTGGCCCGCCGGCACCGGCTGGTCGGTTTCACCTCGTTCTGGCTGATGATGGTGCACATCGCGCTGATCATCCTGGGGTACGCCCAGCAGGTCGACGCGAGCCTGCTCGACCAGACCTGGAACCTCATCACGAACTACTCCGGCGTGCTGCTGGCGACCGCCGGGACCGTGCTGCTGATCGCGGTCGTCGGCCTGTCGATCCGGGCGGCCCGGCGCAAGCTGCGGTACGAGTCGTGGCACCTGATCCACCTCTACGCCTACCTCGGCGTCGGCCTCGCCCTGCCGCACCAGCTCTGGATCGGCAAGGAGTTCGCCACCTCCTACTACGGGCAGCTCTACTGGGTGAGCTTCTACGGCGGCACGATGGCCGCCGTCGTGATCTTCCGACTCGCCCTGCCGATCTGGCGCTCGCACCGGCACCAACTGGAGGTCGAGGCCGTCGTGCCGGAGGCGGACCGGCATCATCTCGGTCTACATCCGGGGCCAGCAGCTCGACCGGCTGCCCGCGCGGGCCGGCCAGTTCTTCCTCTGGCGGTTCAAGGACGGTCGTCGCGGCTGGTCGCGGGCCAACCCGTTCAGCCTCTCGGCGATGCCCCGCACCGACCAGCTGCGGATCACCGCGAAGGTCGTCGGCGACGGCACCAGCCGGCTGGCCACGCTGCGGCCCGGCACCAAGGTGTACATCGAGGGCCCGTTCGGCAAGATGACCGGCGCGACCCGCAAGCAGCCGAAGGTGCTGCTGATGGCGGCCGGCGTCGGGATCACCGCGATGCGCGCGCTGCTCGAGGACCTGGACTACGCCGAGGGTGACGCCACGCTGCTCTATCGCGTGAGCGGGCCGCGCGACGTGGCTTTCGCGGACGAGCTGGACGAGCTCGCGTGGAAGCGCGGCGCCCGGGTGATCTACGTCGAGGGCGGGCGGGCACGCCGAAAGTCCTGCATGTCGGCCGAGTTCGCCCACCTGGACGACTCCGAGGCGCTGCGCCGGCTCGTCCCCGACCTCGCCGACCACGACGCCTACCTCTGCGGTCCGCCGGAGTGGATGGACGCCGGCCGCACCGCGCTACGCACCGCCGGCATCCCTGCCGACAACATCCACGTCGAGGAGTTCGCGTGGTAGCCGAACTCCCCGTTCTGTTGATCACTACCGAGAGGACCTGACCATGCGCCGCATCACGTTCGCCGTCATGTCGACGATCGCCGCGGTCGTTCTGCTGCTGAGCTACCGGACCAGCGTGATCCCGGTACAGAACACCGCGGCCCCGGAGCTCGGGGGAGCACCGGCCGGTGTCGTGCCAGGGAACGGCGCCGCCCCCAACCCGGGCGCCTCGAACCAGGCCGGCGCCGGACCGACTCCCGACCCGCAGCAGAGCCAGGGCCAGCAGGACCAGGGCCAGCAAAACCAGCAGCCGAACCAGGATCAGCAGAACCAACAGCAGCCCGACCAGGGTCAGCAGCAGAACCAGCAGCCGGTCACGATCAACGGCGGCACCGCCCAGACCGTGCAGGGCCCGGTTCAGGTGCAGGTCACGATCGCCGCTGGCCGGATCGCTGACATCAAGGTCCTGCAGCGCCCCAGCGGCGACGCGCGGCACGAGGAGGTCAGCGCGTTCTCGCTGCCGAAGCTGAAGGCCCAGGCGCTGCAGGCGCAGAGCGCGCAGATCGACGGCGTGAGCGGCGCGACCGCGACCAGCGGCGGCTACCGTTCCTCGCTGCAGTCGGCGCTCGACGCGGCGAACTTCGGATGACGTTGACCGCCGTCACGCGCAAGGCGTGGACGGAACAGATCATGGGGATGCCGATCAGCGTCCACCTGCGCGGCAGCGCGGCGGCGTCACAGCGGGAAGGCGCCGTGGAGGCGGTGTTCGCCGAACTCCGCACGGTCGACCGGATCTTCAGCACGTACCGGGACGACAGCGACATCAGCCAGCTGGACCGTGGCGAGGTCACGGCCGAGCGCTGCGACCCGTCCGTCCGGGAGGTGCTGGAGCTCTGCGAGCAGGCCAAGGCCGCGACGGAGGGCTACTTCGACGTCTGGCTGCCCGGCGCCGACGGCTCGGTCCACCTGGACCCGTCCGGGCTGGTCAAGGGATGGGCGGCCGAGCGGGCCGCCCGCCTACTCGCGGCCCTCGGCGCCGACGACCACTACCTGAACGCGGGCGGCGACATCTCGCTCGGCTGCGCGGACCGGCACTCCCCGCCGTGGCGGATCGGGATCGAACACCCGGACCGCCCCGGCGCGCTGCTCGGCGTGGTGCCGCTCACCTCCGGCGGCATCGCCACGTCCGGCACCGCCCAGCGCGGATCGCACATCATCGACCCGCTGACCGGTCGCCGGGCCGAGGCGCTGCGCGCGGTGACCGTGATCGGCCCGTCGCTGCTCTGGGCCGACGTCTACGCCACCGCCGCGTTCGCCCGTGGCCTGGACGGTTTCGACTGGCTGACCACGCTGGACGGCTACGAGGCCCTGGTCGTCACCCCCGACGGCGCCACCCTCCAGACCACCGGCATGCGCACCCTCCTCTACCCCCCACCTTCCTAGGGGCCGCGCGCCCACACGCAGCTTTGGGCGACATCTTCGGTGCTATGGCCCCGAAGATGTCGCCCAAAGTC
>CAVVAL010000046.1:0-44341 GCA_963746095.1 uncultured Actinomycetota bacterium
GGCTTCTCGGCGGGCACTCGCGTGCACTATCCGGTCGGGGCGGACGAGCGCCGCATGCACCCGTGCCCTGCGGAGCCAGGCCGCGGCCGGCGTGCCCGGCTCGGCCACGAAGACGTTGTGCCCTGGATACGGCGTGGCCGAGACCAGTGAGTAGCCATCTCCAAGCAGATCGTCGAACCAGCCGGCCGGGGCTGGCCACTGTGGACAGAGCCGGCCGGCGAGCGGTCCCACCGGCGGACCAGCGGCCCGGGTGCGAGGCGAGGCGATGCGATCCGGAGTGCCGCCGCGGACACGCCGGGGAGGCGGCAGCCAGCCCGGACCAGCGCTCGGCGCACCGCTGCGGTGGCGCCCTGGCCGCCGGTCAGTGCCCAGCCCAGCGTGACGGCGGTGCGGATGGTCCTGGTCACGTGCGGGAGGCGCTCGGCATGGTAGGTGTCGAGCAACGCCTCCTGGGCCGCCCCGCACAGCACGAGGTCGAGCTTCCAGACCAGATTGTGGGCGTCCCGCAGGCCGGCGCCGAGACCCTGCCCGATGAACGGCGGCATCTGGTGCGCGGCGTCGCCGAGCAGGAAGACCCGGCCGGCGCGCCAGGTCCGCGCGGCCCTGGCGCGGTAGGTGTAGCTGGCGTGCCGGACGATCTCCAGCTCGTCGAACGCGATCCCGCCGGTCCACGGCGCGAGGAGCGGGGCGAGGCTGGCCGGGGCGATCAGCTCCTCGGCGGTCTCGCCGGCGCCGATCCGGAACTCCCAGCGGTAACGCGGGCCGGTGATGTGCATGAACGTGGTCGCCCGTCGGGGGTCGCAGACCTGGTGCACGCCATCCCAGACATCGAGCGGGCGCGGTGACCGGACGTCCACGACCAGCCACGGCTCGGTGTAGCCGAGGTCGCGCAGCTCGGCCCCGATTGCTGAGCGGACCGTGCTGCCAGCCCCGTCGCAGCCCAGCACCGCGTCGGCGGTTGTCTCGCGTTCGCCCCCGTCTGCGCCGGTGAACCGGACCACCGCGCTGTGCCGGCTCGGCTTGACGCTCGTGACCGTGACGCCCCGGTTGATCGTGGCCAGGGGCTGGGTGGCCAACTCGTCCAGGAGTAGTTGCTCCAAGTCGGGCTGGTCGAACATCGACGCCTCGGGATGGCCGGACAAGCCGGTCGTGGCGTCCCGGCGGAACTCGGCGATCGTGCGGTGCCGGCCGTCGAGGAGCCGCAGGCCGGGCATGGGACGGCTGACCTTGGCGAACTGTGGTGCGACGCCGGCCTCCTGCAGGATGCGCAGCACCTCGCCGTCGACGTGCACGGCACGGGGGAGCGGGTAGGGCGCGGGGTGGCGCTCCAGCACGAGGGTGGCGATGCCGCGCCGGGCCAGCAGCAGCGCGGCGGTGAGCCCGACCGGCCCCGCGCCGACGATGACCACGCGCGCTTCGCTCACGTGGCGGCCCTCGGGGTCAGTGCGGCGGCTGCGGTCATGCCGTAACCCTCTCCCACCTCGACCTAGGTGCGCAGCACGACCTGCCGTGGCTGAGCAATGTGGCCTGGGTCCCCAGCAGCCGACGTCTACCGGCCGGACCACGGAGGGTCGCAGGCCCCGGTGTCGATCCGGGCGGTCCGCCCTTATGAGGGGCGGCTGAGCAGCCAACGCTCCGCCTGCGGTGAGAAACACAGTGGATGGCAGGGAGGCCTCGCCCGGAGTCGAACCGGACTTCACCCGTTTTGCAGACGGGCCGCTCCACCGGGAACGCCACAAGGCCGTGCGTGCCCTCGGCTGGATTCGAACCAGCGGCCTCGACGCTCGGAACGTCGCGCTCTTTCCGCTGAGCTACAGGGCATTACGTGCGTCAGGAGGGATTCGAACCCCCTCAGCGCGAAGGCACCCGGGTTACAACCGGGCCCGGCTCTCCAACTCCGGCGCTGACGCATGGGGCGATCGACGGGATTCGAACCCGTACCTCCAGGGCCACAACCTGGCGTGCACACCCGTACACCACGATCACCACGTTTTGTTGCTCCGGCGGCTGGACTCAACCAGCACCGTGACGGTTAACAGCCGTCTGCCCTGCCGCTTGGGCGACGCCGGATTGGACGCGCGTACGGGACTCGAACCCGTTTCACTGCGTTGAAAGCGCAGGGGCCTAACCCATAACCGAACGCGCGAAGCGGTCACCGCCGGCGTCGAGCTGCCAGGGGAGTTTGGTACGCCGGGTGGGGTTCGAACCCACGACCCACCGCTTAAGAGGCGGTTGCTCTGGCCAACTGAGCTACCGGCGTAGAGCGGAGACGGCGCGAGTCGAACGCGCACGGGCGTGAGCCCCGACGGCTTTCAAGGCCGCGGCCGGCGCCGATCGGCTGGCGTCTCCAGAGCGGAAGGTCGGGGACTCGAACCCCGGCGACGCGTGAGCGCCGTACATCGCTTCCAACGATGCCCCTCGACCTGCCGGTCACCTTCCATGAGCGCGGAGGAGGGCGGAGTCGAACCGCCAAGGCTTACGCTCGTCCCGCTTCGAACGGGGTGCCGTCGCCACGTCGGCTGGCTCCTCCTTGCGCGGGCTGGTCGCCCAACCCGATCTGGTACCCCTGGGACGGTTCGAACGTCCGACCTCCTGGTTCGTAGCCAGGCACTCTGTCCGCTGAGCTACAGGGGCATGGTCCCGCCGGGGAGAGTCGAACTCCCTGTCTCCTCGTTATCAGCGAGGTGCCTCAACCACGTCGGCCTCGGCGGGATGGAGGAAGGAGCGGGATTCGAACCCGCGAGCGCTACGCGCCTCTCCGCTAGCAACGGAGTGCCATAAGCCTCTCGGCCACCCTTCCTCGGCGCCCCGTACCGGTGTCGAACCGGCCACCCCTCGCGTGACAAGCGAGTGCTCTCCCGCTGAGCTAACAGGGCTTGCGTACTTGGAGCGCTGGGGGCGGAGGACTCGAACCTCCAGGAACGGGTTCAGAGCCCGTCAGGTTGCCGATTACCTCAGCCCCCATGGGCGCGGCCGGCGGGCGGTAGCGACACCCGCCGGCCGCGTCTCATCGCGAGGCGACGCGCTCAGCAGGCGTGCTGAGCGGCCGCCGGGAGAGCGGTACCGGGGACTCGAACCCCGTCTACGCCTGTTTGGAAGACAGGTGCCCTACCTGTTGGGCAAGTACCGCGTGACGCCGTCCTCGACAGCGCCTGCGTAGGCCGTACGGGACTCGAACCCGTGATCTCCTGGTTGAGAACCAGGTGAGTTCGCCAGCTACTCCAACGGCCCCTACGCCCGGCCGGCAGTCTCGAATTCGCTGCCGGCCGGTTCTTGCTATGCCATCCACTGTGTAATTCTCAAAGGTCAATCCGGGCATGCCGGAATAACGCACGGGCGGCAGGAATCGAACCCACAACGCACGGTTTTGGAGGCCGCTGCTCTACCGAATTGAGCTACGCCCGTAAGAGGTGAAATAGAGAAAGCCGCCCATTCCCTGGCTGGGAGGGGGCGGCGGCCGGAGCGCGTCATCAACGCGCTAGCTGCGCCGCCTGCCCAGGTAGGACTGGTTGTGGCTGTGCTCTTCGGCTTGCCGCCATGAGGAAATGACCGCGCCGCCGCACAGCGCGCCGCGCTGCCGGTCGATCGAGGTATACCCCATCATGGAAAGCTCCTATGCCGAATGCGTTGTGCTGACGAGAGCCAACGTTAGGGGTAACGCGGCGACCGCACAAGTAAATTCCCGGCACGACATTGAATTCATGTCGCGCGGCTCCCGATTGGCCCTGCTGTGCCCGACTCGGTGGGTCCCCCGGCGGTCGCGGAAGAAAGTTTGGCGGCGAGCGATGATTCCGGCCCGCGGCGGCGGTCCTACCTACGACAGCGCGACACGGCACCTGCCAGGAGGACCTGATGAACAACACGTCGACCGTTCCCGTCACCGTCTCGACCCTTGAGGTCCCGGGTGCGCGTCTGTACTACGAGGTACGTGGCGCCGGCCCGCTCGTAGTACTTGTCGCCGCGCCGATGGACGCGGCTCCTTCGCGCCGCTTGCCGAACTGCTGGCCGCCGACTACACCGTCCTCACCACCGATCCGCGTGGCATCAACCGCAGCCCGCAGACGACCCGGAGCGTGACTCCTCTCCGGCGCAGCGCGCCGACGACCTCTCCCGGCTGATGACCCACCTGGATCGGCGGCTGCGGCGCTCGGGTCAAGCGGAGGCGCAGTAAGCGCGTTGGCCCTCGCGCAGTCGCACCCGGAGCTGGTGCACACGGTCATCGCGCACGAGCCGCCGTTGGAGAACTGCTGGAGGACCGCGAGCAGGTACAAGGAGACCGAGGACATGTTGACACGTATCTTGCCGGTGACCGGGGGGCGCGTGGCGCAAGTTCATGGCCCACGGCGAACATCGACCTGCCCGAAGAGGTGTTCCAGATGATGTTCGGCGGCGGAGCCCGAGCCGCAGCAGGCCGCGGACGAGCGTTCTGGTTCGCCACGATGATGCGGGAGTCCACCCGTTGGCAGCCGGACATCGCGGCGCTGCGCGGCGTCCCGACCCGGATCGTGGTCGGCATCGGCGAGGAGTCGACCGACCAGCTCTGTGACCGTAGTTCGAGCGCGCTCGCCGCTGAGCTCGGGCATCGAGCCCACGATGTTCCCCGGCGGGCACATCGGGTTCGCCGAGGATGCCGAGGGGTTCGCTCCCCGGCTGCGCGAGGTCCTGCGCGGCAGCTGAACTCCCGCGCCCGCCCGCGCTTTGGGCGACATGTTTGGTGCTATAGCACCAAACATGTCGCCCAAATCCCCAGGTCGGGCGGGCACGCCGCGCCCCCTCGCGGCTCCCGCGAGGGGGCCCTGACGCACTGGCGGGAGCCGCGAGGGGGTTGTCCGACGGCGGCCCACCCGCAGCCGCGGCCACACCCTGCGGTTTGGGCGACATCTTCGCGGTCATGGCCGTGAAGATGTCGCCCAAAGTGCGAAGAGAAGGGGACGGCTAGGGGAGCGAGGCGGGCAACCCCAGCAGCGCGAAGTGTTCGGGGCCGATGAACGAGGCGATGTCGGCGATCCGGTCGTCGCGCAGGGTCAGCACGTTGATCGACCAGGCGACGTGCTCGCCGGCCTCGTCGTTCCACAGGTAGCAGGCGACCGCCGGCTGGCCGTTCGCGCTGGTCGGGAGGTGTCGCCAGGCGCCGCACCCGGTCAGCGGCACGCGGATGGCGAAGTCGGTGACGGCCGGCAGGCCCCGGTACCAGTGCGGCCGCGGCGGCATCGACCAGGTGACGTCCTCGGTGAGCAGCGCGACCAGGGCGTCGGCGTCGCCGCGTTCCAGCGCGGCGGCGTAGCCGGCCACGATGTCCTGGAGCCGTTGATCGTCGAGCCGGCGCAGCGTCTGCTGCTGGGTCCGCGACGGGACCTTCTCGGCCACGATCGCGCGGGCGCGCTGCAGGGCACTGTTCACCGACGCGGTCGAGGTGTCCATCACGCCGGCGATCTCGGCGGCGGAGAAGCCGAGCACCTCGAAGAGCAGCAGCGCGGCCCGCTGGTTGCCCGGGCAGGTGCTGCAGGGCCGCGACGAAGGCGAGCTCGACGGCCTCGCGCTGCTCGTAGCGCGCGTCCGGACTGGCCGGCCCGTCGGCGAGGCCCGCGTCGGCATAGGGGCCGAGCCAGGCCACGTCGGTCAGCGGGGCGTCGCCGACCACGGCGCGGTCGCTGGACGGACCGAGGTCGACGGGCATGGCCCGCTTGCCGCGGGTCTCGGCGGTGTCCAGGCAGGTGCGGGTCGCCACGGAGTAGAGCCAGGAGCGGAGCGTGCTGCGGCCCTCGAAGCGGGGGAGCGCCCGCCAGGCGCGGAGCAGGGCGTCCTGCAGCGCGTCGTCCGCGTCGTAGGACGAGCCGAGCATGCGGTAGCAGTGGGCATGCAACTCCCGGCGCAGCGGCTCCACGAGGCGGGTGAACGCGTCGTCGTCCCCCTCGCGCGCCCGGGCCAGGTCGGGATCCTCCGCGGTCCGCTCATCCACGCTGCTCACCAGGGTGATTCTGCCTCATCGCCGCCGCGCGTCGGCCGGACGCGGCGCGCAGCGGTGACACGGCCGATAGCGTGAGCCGTCTGAGCACGGTCGAGGCGGCGTGACGAGGAGTGATCACAGTGCGGACGCCGCCCACTTCCGCGCCGCCTGCGGATCCCGGCGAACGCCGGACCCGGCTGATTCTCCTCAACGGGCTGCCCGCCAGCGGCAAGTCCACGCTGGCACGGCGGTACGCCGACGAGCATCCGCTGGTCCTCGCACTCGACATCGACGTCGTGCTCGCCATGCTCGGACGCTGGCTGGACGAGCCGATGGAGGCCGGGCTGACCGCTCGGCGGATGGCCGTGGAGATGGCCCGGATCCAGCTCGAGTCCGGGCGGGAGGTCGTGGTTCCGCAGTTCCTCGGCCGGCCCGACTTCGTCCTCGAACTGGAGCAGCTCTGTGCTCAGGTGGGCGCCGACTTCGTGGAGATCGCGCTGTTGACCGGCTCGGCGGATGCCGCGGCGCGCTTCGTCCGGCGCTCGCGTCAGCCGGAGACCGGCGCACACCGTGACGCGGCGGCGCTCCTCGAACGCAGCGGGGGAATCGACGTGCTGCCCGAGCTGGCTGAGCGGTTGGCGCGCGTCATCGCCGGAAGACCGCGCACCCGCACGATCAGGACCGTCGACGGGGAAGTCAAGGCCGCGTACCGCGATCTGCTCGCCGTCCTCGACTCGGTCTGACCTCGCGTCGGTGGGATCCCGACCGGAAAGGGCGGGATCCCACCGCGTGCCTACTGCGTCGGCGGGACGAACAGCGGCCGGACCTCAACACCGCCGTCGATGGTGGCCGGGTTGAGCTTGGCGATCTGGATGGCGGTCTCCAGATCGGGCGCCTCCAGGATGTAGAACCCGGCGACGACCTCCTTGATCTCGGCGAACGGGCCGTCCGTGACGAGGTCGCCGCGGATCGCGGTGGCCGTGGCGCTCGGATTGGAGCGCGAAGCCCGTCAGGATCTTGCCGCCCAGTTCCTCGACCTTGGGCGGGTAGGCGTCGAGCAGCGCCAGGTACTCGGACGTGATCTCCATCGGGTCGGCCGGCGCCGGCGTGTAGATCAGGACTGCGTACTGGGGCATCAGGTTCTCCTCGGTTCGGCGTTGCTCTCTGCCTCCCCGACGGGCGGGGCGCGGCCGCAATCGACAGCAGGTCCCTGAAAATTACCTACTGGCTATGATGTAGAGACGCGTGGGTCGGCTCCGACCAGCTGCTGACGACGCCGGATGGAACCGGCGCGCAGGCCTAGGAGGTTGGCGATGAGCAAGGTCGTGTGGGACGTGTCGGTGTCGCTGGACGGGTTCACCGCCGGCCCGAACGTGCGGGCGGCGGAGCCGATGGGTGACGGCGGCGAGGGTCTGCACACCTGGATGGCCGGGGACGGCCCCGACGGCGAGATCGACCTCGGCGTGTTCCGGGAACTGAACGCGAACGTCGGCGCCACGATCATCGGACGGCGCACGTTCGATCTCGGCGTCGGGCCGTGGGGTGGCACGCCCTGGGCGGGCGTGCCCAGCTTCGTCGTCACCCACCGGCCGCGGCCGGACCTGACGGGCGAGAACGGCGGGGTGTTCGCCTTCGACGCGCTGGAGGCCGCGGTCCAGCGGGCCAAGGAGGCCGCTGCGGAGAAGGACGTCATCGTGCTGGGCGCGGATGCCGCCCGGCACCTGCTCCGGGCCGGCCTGCTCGACGAGGTGTGGATCCACCTCGTTCCGATCCTGCTCGGCGGTGGGACGCCCCTGTTCGACGGGGAGCGGGCCGCGCTGGTGCCGGCCGGCAAGCCCGTCACCGGAGCCGCGACCCACCTACGCTTCCGGGTCACCAACGGCTAGCGACCGCGCGGCGCGAATCCTCGCCACGGCGGACGGTGCCGTCCAGTGTGTACGCCTTCGATGGGAAAACCACATCGGCGGCGAACGTGAACTGGGAGAATGACCGGTGCGCGAACCGGACGGCAGCCGTGGCGTCGTCCCGTGTCGACCGGGGGAGAAGATGGCTGCCGACTGACGAAGCCGAAGACGCTGTGGGGTTCGATCCGTTCAACTTCATTCCGGTGTTCTCCACCCGGGTCCGGCGGGCGTACAGCGGCTGGCTGGTGCTGCCCGGAGTGGTCGTCGGTCTCATCGTCATCGCCGCGACGGCGATCGAGGGCACTCTCGGATCGCGCGACGACTTCCAGCTGGTGCACGACGTCCGGTACGTGTTCGGGGCGAAGGTCGGCAACACCGACCCCGACTTCCCGCTCGCCCGGGACTTCCCGAGCGTCTTCCTGTTCCTGATCGTCACCGCCGGGGTCGTGCTCCTGCACCGGCAGTGGCAGTACATCTCCCGGGGCCTCACGACGCTGCGGGAGACGAACGTGGTCACCGCGCGCAAGCAGCCGATCTCCAATTGGATCTCGCGCGCGATGGGCCTGGACCGGCTGATCGGCGAGTGCGACGACTACCAGGGCCTCGATTGCCTGGACCGGCGGTTGGGAGCCGTCAAGGCGAGGACGAAGGGGCTGCTCTCCGGCGTGGTCCTGGTCGCCGGGTTCGTCCTCGCCACCCTGGCCGGCAACGGGCTGAACCGAGGGATCTTCCGGGTGCTCGCGCCGACCGGGGTGAGCGCGACGGAGCGGCAGGAGTGGCTGGCGCAGGCGAGGGAGAGCTGGTGGGCCGGCCCGGAGCACCCGATGGGGCTCCTGCTCTTCGCGCTGATCACGTGGTTCGCCATGTCCCTGATCCTGGCCTGCAACGTGGTCGGGCTGGCCACGGTCTACCTGGCGGTCGCCTTGTACTTCGTCGCCGAGCCGGGGGCTGACTGGTACAACCGGGACGGCCGCTACGGCTGGATGCCGGTCGCCAGGATCTACCGCACGGTCTACTTCTGCCTGGTCCTTCTCGGCGCCGGCATCTCGTTCGTGGTCATCCTGCTCGGCCCGCAGATGGCCCTGTCCGTGGCGGGTCTCATCGCGCTGTACGTCCTGCTGATCCCCGTCTACACCGTGATTCCGTGGCTGGTCTTCCACAAGGTCGAGCAGCAGGCCCGGGAACGGCGGATCAAGGAACTCCACGAGTCGATGGACGGCATCGACCGGCACGACCTTCGAGCGGACACAGCTGCTGGTCGAGGAGTTCGCCCGCTGTCGCAGCGCGCGGATCAACCCGACCCGGCTACCGGCCGTGTCCCTCGGGGCGTTCGCCTCGTTCGTCCTCCTGCCGATCGTGCTGACCACTCTGCAGATCTACGCCCAGGTCGGGGTGGGACGGAACAGGTAGCGCACCGCGCCTGCCTTGGATTTCCGCCACTCTCGGTAAGCTGATGCCTGCCGAGGGGAGGGCGTCATTTCGCAGCGCCGCAAGTTGGCCGTCGCGAGCTGGCGCGCGCCCGCCGACGGCCGGATCCACACCCGGATGGAGCTCGACGCGACGCCGATCCTCGACCACGCCGCGGCCCTCTCGGCCGCCTCCGGCGTGCGGGTGACGGTCACGCACGTCATCGGCAAGGCGGTGGCTTCCGGCCTGCGGTTGGTGCCGGCCGTCAGCGCGCGGGTGGTGTTCGGCCGGGTGGTCCCGTATCCACAAATCGACGTGGGCTTCGCGGTGGACGTGGTGGACGGTGATGATCTCGCACCGGTCACGTTGCGTGCGGTGGACACGATGTCCGTCGTGCAGATCGCCGGCGAGCTGGCCGCCCGGTCCGCCCGGGTCAGGGCCGGCGCCGACCGGGACTTCGCGGCCGCGAACGGTTGGGTCCGGCTGATGCCCGGCATGTTGACCCGGCCGACGCTCGCGTTCGCCTCGATCTGGAACGGTGGGCTGGGGCTGCGCGCGTTCGGCGTGGCGGGTTTCCCCCTCGGCGGCGCGTTCATCTCCAATGTGGGCAGTCTCGGGCTGGACGAGGCCTACCTGGCGCCGGTGCCGTTCGCGCGCTGCCCGTTCTACCTCGCCATCGGCGCGATCCGCGAGCGGCCGATCGTCGTGGCCGGCCAGGTCGTGGCCCGGCCCACGGTCGTGTTGACGGCCACCGGCGACCACCGGATCGTCGACGGCGCGCACGCCGCCCGGTTGGCCAACTTCCTGCGGACGGCGCTGAGCGACCCGGCCAGCCTCGACGCCAGTCAGCCGAACCCCAGGCCGTCCTGACCGCTGCCGGCGCGCTGGCGGTCGCCCGCACCGCACCCCGCCGACAGCGCCGGCCAGCCCGGGCCGCAGCCCTCGACCAGTGGGTCGGAGCGAGCACGGTACCGTCGTGAGCTGCGGGGTTGCGCCCATACCATAGGGGGGTATGGTGTACGGGAGTGACGACGAAGGAGCCTCCCATGGCGCACGGCTACATCGCGGACAAGGACGACTACCTCAAGCGTCTGCGCCGCATCGAGGGACAGATCCGGGGACTGCAGCGGATGGTCGACGAGGACGTCTACTGCATCGACATCCTCACCCAGGTCTCGGCGGCCACGAAGGCGCTGCAGACCGTGGCGCTCGGCCTCCTGGACGACCACCTGGCGCACTGCGTGGTCGACGCCGCGAAGGCCGGCGGACCGGAGGCCGACGCGAAGGTGAAGGAAGCCTCCGAGGCGATCGCCCGGCTCGTCCGGTCCTGATCGCGGTCCCCGCCGCAGCACGCCCTGGACCGCGGCCCGCCGCACCAGGCACTGACGCCGGCCGCACCAAGTCCCCGCTGAACGCGCGACAAGATAGCGAGTCGATCATGAAAACCCCCACGAAGCTCACGGCGTACGCCGTCGGCTTACTCGCCCTGTTCGCCGGCGCCGCCGGAGTCGGCAAGGCCGTCGCGCCGCCGGCTACCCCGTCCGCCGAGCACGCCGAGATGACGGCCGGCCACGACGACGGCGGGCACGGCGCCGCCCCGGTCGCCGCCGTGCCGAAGGGCCTGCAGGTCAGCCAGGACGGCTACACGCTGGTCCCCACGACGACGAGCCTGGCCGCCGCGGCCCCGACGACGTACGCGTTCCGCATCACCGGCCCGGATGGCAAGCCGGTCACCAAGTACACCCGGACGCACGACAAGGACCTGCACCTGATCGTGGTCCGCCGTGACCTCGCCGGCTTCGAGCACGTCCACCCGACCCTGGGCGCCGACGGCACCTGGCGCGCGCGGATCTCGCTCAAGGCCGGCGCCGGTACCTACCGGGTGTTCGCCGACTTCGCGCCGGCCACCGGCGACAAGGACGCGCTCACCCTCGGGACCGACCTCGTCGTGGCCGGTCAGCAGGCCCCGACGCCGCTGCCCAAGCACGCGCACAGCACCACCGTGGACGGCTACACCGTCACGTTGGACGGGGAACTCGTCGCCGGGACCAGCAGCGCGCTCACGCTGAACGTCAGCAAGGGCGGTCGCCCGGTCACCGACCTGCAGCCCTACCTCGCCGCCTACGGCCACCTGGTCGCGCTCCGCCAGGGTGACCTCGCCTACCTGCACGTCCACCCGGACGGCGAGCCCGGCGACGGCAAGACCAAACCCGGGCCGGGCATCAAGTTCTACGCCGAGGTCCCGACTGCCGGCACCTACCGGCTCTACCTCGACTTCCAGCACCAGGGCGTGGTCCGCACCGCCGAGTTCACCGCCACCGCGGAAGCCACGAAGGTCGACCCGGCGGCGGAGCACGGCACAGGCAAGCCGGACGACGACCACGGAACCTCCGAGAAGTCCGAGGAGGCCGGCCATGGTCACTGAGTCCACCGTCGCCAGCCAGCGGATCGAACTCGCGATCGGCGGCATGACCTGCGCGTCCTGCGCGGCGCGGATCGAGCGACGGCTCAACAAGCTCGACGGCGTCACCGCGACCGTGAACTACGCGACCGAGCAGGCCCGGGTCGACTTCGGCCCGGGCACCACGGCCGAGGACCTCATCAAGCAGGTCGAGGCCACCGGCTACACCGCCACGCTGCCCAGCCCGCCGAAGGCCGAGGCCGGCGAGCCAGCCCGCCGCCGAGGTGGACCCGACCGTGGCGCTGCGCCAGCGGCTGATCACCGCCGTGGTGCTCGCCGTGCCGGTCATCGCGATGGCGATGGTGCCGGCCTGGCAGTTCACCAACTGGCAGTGGCTGTCCCTGACCCTCGCCGCGCCGGTCGTCACCTACGCCGGCTGGCCGTTCCACCACGCCGCGTGGACGAACCTGCGGCACGGCGCGGCCACGATGGACACCCTGATCTCGCTCGGCACGCTGGCCGCGTTCGGCTGGTCGGTCTGGGCGCTGTTCTGGGGCACCGCCGGCGTGCCCGGCATGACCCACCCGTTCGAGCTGACCGTTTCCCGGGGTGACGGCGCCGGCAACCTGTACTTCGAGGTCGCCGCGGGCGTCATCAGCTTCATCCTCGCCGGCCGGTACTTCGAGGCCCGGTCCAAGCGGCAGGCCGGCGCGGCGCTGCGTGCGCTGCTCGAACTCGGCGCCAAGGACGTGGCGGTGCTGCGGGACGGCCGGGAGGAGCGGATACCGGTCGACGCGCTGGGTCGTCGGCGACCTGTTCGTGGTCCGGCCCGGCGAGAAGATCGCCACCGACGGCGTGGTCCAGGACGGCACCTCCGCCGTGGACGCCTCGATGCTCACCGGCGAATCGGTGCCGGTCGAGGTCGGCCCCGGCGACGCGGTGGTCGGCGCCACGGTCAACGCCGGCGGGCGGCTGGTCGTCCGCGCGAGCCGGATCGGCGCCGACACCCAACTCGCCCAGATGGCCACGCTGGTCGAGGACGCGCAGAACGGCAAGGCCCAGGTCCAGCGCCTCGCCGACCGGATCTCGGGCGTGTTCGTGCCGGTCGTGATCGCGCTCGCGGTCGCGACCCTCGGCTACTGGTGGGGTACCGGCAACGGCCTCGACCGGGGCCTTCACCGCGGCCGTCGCGGTGCTGATCATCGCCTGCCCGTGCGCGCTGGGGCTGGCCACGCCGACCGCGCTGCTGGTCGGCACCGGCCGGGGCGCGCAGCTGGGCATCCTGATCAAGGGGCCGGAGGTGCTGGAGTCCACCCGCCGGATCGACACCGTCGTGCTGGACAAGACCGGCACGGTCACCACCGGACGGATGGCGCTCGTGGACGTCGTCCCGGCGCCGGGGGAGGACCGGGACGAGCTGCTGCGGCTCGCCGGCGCCGTGGAGCACGCCTCGGAACACCCCGTCGCGCGGGCCATCGCCGCCGGCGCCACCCAGCGGGTCGGTGACCTGCCGGCGGTCGAGGACTTCCGCAACGTCGAAGGGCTCGGCGTGCAGGGCGTCGTCGACGGGCACGCCGTGGTCGTCGGGCGGGCCGCGTTGCTCGCCGAGTGGGCCCAGGAGCTGCCCGCCGAGCTCGCCGCCGCGAAGACGACCGCCGAGGAGACCGGCAAGACCGTCGTCGCGGTCGGCTGGGACGGCCGGGCCCGCGGGCTGCTGGTCGTCGCCGACACCGTGAAGGCGACCAGCGCCGAGGCGATCGGCCAGCTGCGCGCGCTCGGGCTGCGGCCGGTGCTGCTCACCGGCGACAACGAGACCGTGGCCCGGTCGGTGGCCGCTCAGGTCGGCATCGACGAGGTGCACGCCGAGGTGCTGCCCAAGGACAAGGTGGACGTGGTCCGGCGGCTGCAGGAGCAGGGCCGGGTCGTCGCGATGGTCGGCGACGGGGTCAACGACGCCGCGGCGCTGGCGCAGGCCGATCTCGGCCTCGCCATGGGCACCGGCACCGACGTGGCGATCGAGGCCTCCGACCTGACCCTGGTCCGCGGTGACCTGCGGGCCGCCGTGGACGCGATCCGGCTGTCCCGCCGAACCCTGCGGACCATCAAGGGCAACCTGTTCTGGGCGTTCGCCTACAACGTCGCCGGCCTCCCGCTGGCCGCGGCGGGGCTGCTCAACCCGATGATCGCCGGTGCCGCGATGGCGTTCTCGTCGGTGTTCGTGGTCAGCAACAGCCTGCGGCTGCGCGGATTCCAGCCGTTGACCGCCGACCGGCTGGCCACCCCGACCCCGGCGGCCCAGCCGGAGTGAGACGGGGCGGCCTGACGGGCGGGTCAGTCGCGGCGGACCGCCTGGGGGGGACGTCAGCGCGAGGATGGCGTCGCGCAGGAGGGTGCCCGGCTCCCCGGCGGGGGCAGGGCGGCCGGGCGCTCTGGCGAGCTGGCGTCGATCGTCGCCCATTCGGCCGGGTCGAGCAGGTCCGCCAGCTCGTGCTCGGTGAGCAACATGTCGCGCAGGTCCACGCGGTCCGCCGGGTGGTGGCCGACGATGAGCAGCGTCCCGCCCGGCCGCACCGCGGCGATCAGCCGCTGGTAGACCGCGAGCTGGTAGGTCCGGGGCAGGTGCAGGAAGTGTGCCGTGACCAGGTCGAACCGCGCGGGTTCCGGTGCCCAGGTGAGGAAGTCGGCTTGCTGCCAGGTGATCCGGCTGGCGACCTCGTCGCCGACGAGGGCGGCGGCTTCGGCGGCCTTGCGCAGGCCCACGATCGACACGTCGGCGGCCGTGACCTGCCAGCCGCGTCCGCCAGCCAGATCGCGTCGGCGCCCTCGCCGCTGCCCGCATCCAGCGCGGAGCCGGGCGGGAGCGGCCCGATCAGGTCGACCAGATGCGGGTTGGGGTTCCCGCTCCAGGTCCGGCCGTTGCCGTAACGCTCGTCCCAGAACTCGGCGGTGAAGGGGTGGTCGGTGTCGCGGGCCATGCTGGCCGGTGTGTTGGTGGCTCATGTGGACACCATGCCGCCGCCTGGGGAGCGATGACAAACTTTGTTGCCGAAGTGGCAAGTCCGGTCCGCGCTTGATTCGGACGGTGGTCCGTGACACCGTGCCGTACGGTTCACGGTAAGCGGTGGAGCAGCTCCGGGGGGTGAGGAGAGCGCTGGAGCTTCGGAACGTCACGGTCTCCTTTTCGCGAACCCCGATCATCGACGAGTCTCTCCCTGGACGTCGCCGCCGGCGAGGTGGTCGCGTTAGCTGGTGAGTCGGGATTCGGCGGATCCGTGCTGGCGCGGGTGATCGCCGGAATCCGTCACCCGGACGCGGGTGAGGTGCTGATCGGCGGCCGCACCGTCACCGCCGAGCCGCCGGAGACTCGCCGGGTCGGCCTGGTCCCCGCGGGCGGCGGACTCCTGCCGCACCTCACCGCACGGGAGAACATCCACTACGCCCGGCGGATCGGTCGCCGGGGCTGGTACGGCGAGCGGTACGTCGTGGAACAGCGGATCGACGGGCTCGTGGCGGAGATGGGCCTGGCGCCGCTGCTCGATCAGCGCTCCGACCGGCTCTCCCCTGGCCAGCGGTTCCGGGTCGCCGTGGCGCGGGCGTTGGCCCGTTCGCCGCAGGTGCTGGTCGTCGACGCGACCGCGGGAGCCGAGCAGGTGCACGGTCTCCGCGAGGTGCTGTCCGAGGCCGTCGTAGCGCTGCGGAACGCGATCGCCCGCTGCGAGATCGACGCCACCAGGGCGCCACCGGCTGCGCAGCTGGCGATCGTCGTCTGCACCTCCCGGCCGGCGGCGGTGGCGGCCTGCGACCGGCTGGTCGTGCTGGCCGGCGGCCGGATCCAGGAGGACCGGCGACCGTCCGACCTGCGCTCGGCACCGTCCACTGTGGCCATCGCCAGGCTGGTGTACCCGGAGGGCCTGCCCACGTTGGTCGGCACGGTGATCGAGGACGAGATCATCGGCGCGGTGCGGTTGCCACCCCGCCGGGGCTCCGGCCCGGTACGGTGCTCGTCGGGTTGCCCGCCGCGGCGCTCAGCCTGGGGCGGCAGTCCGAGGGGATACCGGGTCGGGTGGTCGACGTGCGTCCTGGTCACCGGCACGCCAGGGTCGCGTTCGCGCCGGACGCGCTGCCGGGCTGAGCGCTGGCCGGTCCTGGTGCCGAGCCAGCAGCAGCCACGGGTGGGGGCGAGGGTCACCGTGACGGTCTCGCCCGATCGCCTGCTCGTCTTCGCTGATCAGGCCGGTCCCGACGGCGGGCGGCTGCTCGCGGCGGCGCCGGGCGGAGCCGAATGAGAGGGCGTGCGTTGAGCCCGCCTGGGGTGAGCCGTCGCGCCGTGCTGGCAGGGCTGGCCGCTCCGCTGGTCGTCCCCGCCGCCTTGACGGGGTGCAGCCGGCCGAGCCCGTCGATCCACGTCGCGGTGGTCTGGAGCGGGCAGGAGCTCGCCGCGTTCCGCACCGGTGCTCGCCGGCTACGAGAAGGAGACCGGCGAACGGGTCGAGGTGGTCACCGCCGGCGACGACATGGACTCGCTGCTGCGCAGCCGGGACGCCGCGGGCAGCCTGCCGGACGTCGCGGTGCTGTCGCGGCCCGGGCTGGTCCAAACGTACGCGCGCCGGGACCGCCTCGTCCCGTTGCCCGGTTCGTTCGCCGACGGACTCGCCGACGGACTTCGCGAGCTGGTCACCGTCGACGGGCGGCTGTACGGAGTCTGGGTCAAGGCCGCGCACAAGTCGCTGTTCTGGTACCGGCCGAGCGGGTTGGCTGGGCACCCGCCGCCCGAGACCTGGGACCAGCTGGTCGAGGTGATCCGGTCGCTGGCCCGGGCGGGCCGCACCCCGCTCTCGGTCGCGGCGGCGGATGGCTGGACGCTGGCGACCTGGTTCGCGAACGCCCTGGCGGCGACCGCCGGGAGCGCCGAGTACGCGGAGCTGGCCGGGGGAGCGGGCGACTGGGACTCCCCGGCGGTGCGGGACGCGCTCGACCGGCTCGCCGAGCTGTGGTCGATCCCCGGGGTCTTTCCCGACGGCCGGCAGGTCGCGCAGCTGACCCAGTTCGAGCAGTCGGTGGTGGACGTGCTGGTCACCCGCAAGGCGGCCGTCACGTTCGAGGGTGACTTCGTGGCCGCCGTGGTCGACCGGTTCACCGACGCCGGGGACGTCCGCGAGCAGCCGCGGCGTGTTCCGGTTCCCGAGCGTGGCCGGGAAGCGCCCGCTGGTGATCGGCGGTGACGTCGCCGTGGCGTTCAAGGAGTCCGGCCTGGAGCTGGTGCGCTGGCTGACCAGGCCGGAAGCGGTGGAGCCGTGGGTCAAGCAGGGCGGCTTCCTCTCGCCGAACCGGGGCGTGCCGCTCGTGCGGTACCCGGTCGGCCTGGCCCGCGACCTCGCCACCCAGCTGCGCGCCGAGGAGCACACGGCCCGGTTCAACCTCTCCGACCTGCTCGCCGACGGCCTCGGCGTGGCCGGCCGGGACATCTGGCGGATCATGCAGAACTTCTTCGCCGCCGCGTCCACGCCGGGTGCCGCGCCGGGCCAGGCGGGCCAGCGCGCGGCGGCGGACCTCGTCCGGGCAGCGCGGGGCTGAGCCGACGTGACCGACCGGAGCCGCGCACAGCTGGCCGAACCGCACCTGCTCGACGACGTCGGTCCGCCGCGCCGCGGCCGGGGTCGGCTGCTCTCCACCCGCGCCTCGCTCTGGCTGGCCCCGGGCGTGCTCCTGCTGATGGTCGTGGTGGCCTGGCCGGTGCTGCGGACGGCCTGGGCCAGCCTCGCCGGCGATCCCGGCGAGAACTATCTGCGCGCGGTGCAGGATCCGGCCGCCCGGTCGGCGATCGTCCGCACGCTGAGCTGGGCGGTCGTGGTCCCGCTGACCGTCACGGTGCTCGGCTACCTGCTGGCGCTCGCCTCGCGCCGGGGCCGCACGGGCAACCTGATGGGAGTGCTGTTCCTCGCCCCGACCGCGCTGCCGCTGGTGGTCGTCGGCGTGGCGTTCCGGCTGCTCTACGACCCGGTTCCGGACCGGGGGACCGCGACGCCGCTGCTGCACACCGCAGCGAGGCTGGTCGGCGTCGACCCGGCCGGGGTGCCCGCGCTGCTCGGGCCGGCGCTGATCACCCCGGCGCTGATGTCGGCGTTCGTCTGGGCCTGGGTCGGGCTGGCGATCCTGGTCTTCCGGGCCGCGCTGAGCCAGATCCCGGCCGGGCTGGAGGACGCCGTGCGGTCCGACGGCGGCGGCCATTGGCGGGTGGTCCGGGACGTGCACCTGCCGCTGCTGCGCGGCGTGGCCGTGGTGCTGATCGCGCTCGTCGCGGTGGCCAGCGCGCGCAGCTTCGACCTGATCCTGATGATGGCGCCCGGCTCGGTGCGGGACGAGTCCGAGACGCTGGCCGTCTACATCTGGCAGGCCACCACCGTGGGAGTGCCGGGACCGACTGCGGCGCTGAGCGTGATCTGGATCGGCGTGGTGGGGCTCGGCGCGATCATCGCCGCCGGCTCGGCGCTGCTCATCGCCAGGTCCGGTGGGCGCCGGGACCGCACCAGGGCGCGGGTGGATCCGGCTTGGCCACGGCGCCGCCCCGCGCGGACCGGCCTGCTCGGCTGGCGGCCTCCGGCCACGGCCCGGCGCGCCGGCCGGCGGCTCGTTCCCGTGCTGGTCCTGCTGTTCTGGGCGGTGCCGATCGCGCTCGTCCTCGCGACCTCGTTGCACCGGCCGACCACCACGGCGGTCGCGCGCTGGGCTGCCCCCTTCTCCCTCGACTCCTACCGCGAGCTCGCCGGCAGCCCGCTGCCCGCGGCGTTCACCAGGACGTTGGTGCTCGCCGTCGTGGTGACCGTGGTGGTCGTGGCCATCGCGGTGCCGGCGGCGTACGTGCTGGCCTGGTACCGGCCGCCGGGGTTCCGGCTGGCCGGCGGTGCGCTGCTCGCCGCGGCCGTGATGCCGGTCCAGGTGCTCGGCGGTCCGCTGCACGAGGCACTGCTGCGGCTGGGCTTGTCCGGCACCGCCGGCCCGCTCCTGCTTGTCCACATCGGACTGGGTATTCCGGTCGCCACCTTGGTGCTGCGCACCGCCTTCGCCGCGGTGTCGGCCGATCAGGTGCACGGCATCCGGCTCCGGAGCGGTAGCGAGTTCCAGGCCCTGTGGCGCATCGTGCGCACCTCGCTGCGGGCGCCGCTGATCGCGATCGTCGCGCTCCAGTTCGTCCAGGTGTGGAACGACCTCGTGGTCGGACTGCTGTTCGGCGGCCCGGAACTCGCACCGCTCGGCATGGAGCTGCTGGGCGAGGCCCGCCAGTTCGACACCAACGCCGGCGTGCTGGCGGCCGGCGCCGTCGTCATGTCGGTCGTGCCGGTCGTGATCGTGATGGCCAACCACCGACGGATCATCGCGGGCCTGGTCGCGGGGGTGCCGCGGCGATGACGAACCGACCCGAGGACTCCCGTCCGCAGCCCGTGCGCTGGCCACCGGTCCGGCGGCCGGTCGTGGGTGGCGGGCTGCGTTCGCTGCTCAACGGCGTGCTCGCCAACATCCTCGCGGCCGGTGTCGGGGCCGCGCTGCTGGTCGTGGCCGGCTACGCGCTCAAGCACTTCTGGGTGGCCGTGCTGCTGCTCGCCTTCCTGATCGCCGCCGGGGTAGCGGCGCTGATCCTGCTCCGGGTGCGGCGGGCCCGGCGCTCGGCTGCCGAGGCGGCCACGGTCGACCCGCCGGCCGGCGGGCCGCTGCTCCCACCCGACCTCCTCGACTTCGTCGGACGGGAAGAGGACCTGGCGACGCTGCAGCGCGCGGTCGAGGAGGCGCCGGCGGTCGCGGTGGTCGGGCCGCGCGAGGTCGGCACGTCGGTGTTCCTGCTGCACGCCGCCCATCAACTCCTCGCCCGGTCGCCGGATCGGTTCCCCGACGGGCAGCTCTACCTCGACGTCCGCGGCGCCAACCAGGCTCGCCGCGCCAACCCGGCCAGGGTGCTGCGCGAGGCCCTGCGCCACCTGGGCGTGCCGGAGCCGCGATCGGGCCGCGCCGACGACCTCGACCTGGCCGCCAACGTGCTGCACGGCTGGCTCGCGGACAAGCGTCACCTGCTCGTACTGGACAACGTCGACGATCCGGAACTGGTCAGCCGGCTGTTGCCCCGGACGCCCGGCTGCGTCGTGCTGCTGGCCGGATCGCCGCACCTGCGCCAACTCGGCGGCGTGCACTGCCTCGAACTCGCCAGCCTGGACGGACGACGAGGCCATTCGGCTGCTCGCCGCCGTGCGGGGCGATCCGTTCCAGGGCACCGATCTGGACGCCGCGCGCGAACTCGTGCGGCGGGTCAACGGCCGCCCGCTGGCGATCCGGCTGCTCGGCCAGCGCCTGCGGGAACATCGCTGGCGTCCGGCGGACGTGCTCGCGGCCATCAACCGCCCGGACACCACGCACGATCCGATGAAGGACCTGCTCGATCTGTCCTACCGGCACCTCGGACGCGTGCAGAAGCGGATCTTCCGGCTGCTCGCCCTGGTCCCCGTCACCGAGATCGACGCCGCCGCGATCGCCGAGCTCGCTCACGTCAATCTCGACCGCGCCACCGCCGAGCTCGACGAGCTGGTGCGCGGTGGGCTGCTGGAGTCGGCGGCACCGAGCCGGTACCGGCTCCGCCAGCACCTCGACGACTCGGCGCGGGACCGGCTCGCCGCCGACGAGCCGCGCTGGCGCCGGCGACGGGCCCAGCTGCGGCTCGCCCGGTACTGCGCCACCGCCGCCCAGGAGCGGGCCGAGGCCCTGTCGCCGATTCCGCTGCCGGAGCCGGGGCGTCGCGCCGCCGAGTACGGCCACTGGGCCAGGGCCGAGGCGATGGCGTGGTTCGGCCGCGAGCACGAGCTGCTCTACCAGTTGGTGGTCGGGTCGCATTCCGAATCCTGGCCGTTGCAGCGCTGGCAGTACCGGCTCGCCGTGGCGCTGAGCAGCTGGTACGCCGAGGAACGCCGGCTCGGCGACTGGGCGGACGTGTGCACAGCCGTGCTCGGGATGCGGCTCGCCCGCGGAAATCCCCGGGTCGCGGTGTGGGCGCACAACGAGTTGGGCGTGATCCACCGGCTCCGGTCCTCCTTCGACGAGGCGGCCCGGGACCTCGACGAGGCCGAGCGGCTGCTCCGGGGCCGCCGGTCCGGGCGCGCACAGGTGCTCACCAACGCCGGCCTCGTCCTGCTCTCCCAGGGACGCCCGCACGAGGCGCTGCGCCGGCTGGACGAGGCGAGACGCCGGCGCGCCCGCCGGGACCGGCGCGGCCTCGCGATCACCCACCTCGCGCTCGGCGTGGCGTACTGGCGTTGCGGCCAGCCGATCGAGGCCGGACGCGCGCTCGCCGACGCCGAGAACGCCTTCCGGGACCTGGGCGAGGATCGTGGCCTGGCGGCGGCGTTGAACAACCTGGGCCTGGTGCTGTCCGCGCAGGGCGAGGAGGGCGGTGCGCGGGAACGGTGGGCCCTGGCCGAGGAGCTCTACCGGCAGCACGGCGACACCAACGGCCTGGCCCGGGTGATGCTGAACGAGGCGGTCAGTCTGCTAGCCGGCACCGACGCCGACCTCGCCGAGGTGGAGCGCACCCTGAAGTCCGCGATCGAGCAGTCCGGCGGGCAGCAGCCGAGCGTGACCGAGGGGCTCAGCCTGCTGCACCTCGGCGACATCGCCGACCGGCGCGGCGCCGCCCTGCTCGCGCGGCAGTACTGGGAGCAGGCCAGGACGGTGCTCGCCCGAGTGAACGCCCCGGAACAGATCGAGGCGGCCCACCGCCTCGACACCTGATCGACCGCCTGGGCCACGCGCTTTGGGCGACATCTTCCCGGGCCTAGCCGAGAAGATGTCGCCCAGATGCGGCCATCGGTTCGTGAGCCGGCTCCCCCGTGGTGCCGGCCCTACGGTCAGCGGGTCGGGCTGGTGTACTCGCACTTGGCAGTGCCTCGGCCGATCACCACGTGGCGGGTCCAGCCGCCCGTCGACGACTCGGGCACTGACCGAGACGTCGACCTGCGTCCGACAGGTGGTAGTTGTCGCCGAACGGGTGGCTGTAGCCGATGTCCGACCAGTCACCGGCTGCGGTCGTGGTCGTCTGGTGGGTCGCCGCGTGGATGGCCGGGTGCCGATCCATCGGCCGGAGTTCTTGGTCGCCTGGCGGACGGTCGTGCGCTTGTACTCGATCGTGAGCGGGCGCTGGCCGGGGTACCGGGCCCCCGCCGCGCTGGCCGTGATCGTGCGGGCCACCGGGTCGCAAGTGATCGTCACGGTGGTGCGGAGGTCGTAGAAGCAGCTGCCCTCCGAGCTGTTGAGCACCTGGTTCTGCGCGTTCCGAGCCGTCACCTTGACGACCTCGGTGTAGAACACGTAGTTGGCTGCCGGCCAGGCCCGCCTGATCCCGGTCATGGTCAGGTTGCCGTCCGGCCCAGCTGTGGCCGGAATCGTGGTCGTGCTGCCCGCGTAGATGCCGTCCTCAGTACCGGCGGCGGTCACGTAGCTGCCGCGGAGGGTCTGGAACTCGACCTTGATCGGCTGGTTCGGCAGGAACGGGCTGCCGCCGACGGTGCCGACGGTGAACGTGTTGGCTGTCGCGTCGCAGGTGACCACGGCCCGGAACGGCTGAGGCGCGGCTGCCTGAGCCGTGGCGGTGGGCGTCGCTATCGCCGCGGCGGTGAGCGCGCCGGCGAGTAGCCAGGTGCGGATGCGCATGAGGGTCCTTTCGTCGCGCACGTGTCCCGAACGAATGCCCGGGATCGATCGGACCGCGCCAAGTCGGCGGGTCCGATCTCCACGGTCGCCGAAGCGACTGCGTGACAGCTGCCGATACCCTGTCCTCGACTGCGGTTTCGCTGCCGTCCTGCGTAATTCCGCAGGTAGAGCGGTTCGGGGAGGATTTTGTGACGGCGGATCTCGTCGACGGGTCGGCTCTGCGGTACGTCCTACTGGGGCCGCTCCGCGCCCGGTTGGGCGTCCGCGAGCTCGACCTCGGGCCGGCCAAACAGCGTGCCGTGCTCGCGGTGCTGCTCCTCAACGCCAACCGGCCGGTGGCGACGACCCAGATCGTCAACGCGGTGTGGGGAACGGAGCCGCCGGCGAACGGTGCCAACGTGGTGCAGAAGTACATCGCGGGGCTGCGCCGCGTGCTGGAGCCGGCCCGCTCACCGCGCGCCCCCGGCGAGCTGCTGACCCGTACCGACGCGGGCTACCAACTCCAGGTCCCGCCCGGCGGCCTGGACACCGACGAGTTCGAGGCGTGGCTCGCTCGGGCCCGGACGGCGCGGGCCGAGGGCGAACTGGGCGACGCGGCGGACGCGCTCGGCTCGGCGCTGGCGCTGTCTCGATCGATGCCGCTGGCCGGGCTGACCGGGGCGTACTTCGACGCCAGCCGGGAGCACCTCCTCGAGCGTCGGGGCGCCGCCCAGGAGAGCTGGGCCGAGGTGGAACTGGAGCGCGGGTACCACGGTCTGGTGGCCACCGAGCTCGGCCGGTTGGTCGGTGAGTTCCCGCTGCGGGAGCGGCTCCGTGCGCTGCTGATGCTGGCGCTCTACCGCTGCGGTCGGCAGGCCGAGGCGCTCGCGGTCTACCGGGACGCCCGCGCGTTCCTGAGCGAGGAATTCGGTGTCGAACCGGGGGAGCAGCTTCAGGAGATGCAGCAGCGCATCCTCCGATCCGATCCCTCGCTCGCGCTGACGGATGCGGCGGCCGTCAGTTCGATGGCGCGGGCCCGCAAGTCCGGCCGACGGCTCGGCCGGGGCCGGATCGCGGCCCTGGGCGGGGCGGCTCCGACGGTCACGCGGGCGGAGGAGCAGCCGGCCGTGCAGCCGCCACCCGCGGCGCTGCCCGCCGCGGAACCGTCCTGGACGCCGACAGCCCAGGCCTACCCGGTTCCGGCCCGTCGGCGAGTCCACCGCGGACCCACCCTTCCGGACTTGCCGCGGCTTCCCGCGATGCTGCGAGCCGGGCTCCCGACGCCACGGCGGCTCTGGATCGAGATCGGCTTGGCGATCCTGATCACGGCGGCGAGTTTCGGCTTCCTGTCCTGGGTGGTCCTCGCCTACTTCGCGGTCCGCCGGCGTAGCCGAGTTCAGCGCGTCGCGGCGATCGCGTATCTCGTTGCCATCATCGCGGGCATGGCCAGCCTGACACAGCGTGCCGGTGAAGACGTGGTGTTCGAAGTGGCGATGTTCGTGATGCGTGGTCATCGGGCCGATCAACGTGGTCGGGTCGTGCATCGTCTACCTCGCCAAGGCCACCGATCAGGCCGAACGCCGCGCCCTCGGGGAGTTCGAGGCCGGCCTCCGGCGGAGCCTCGCCCGTGACCTGCTGGAACAGCAGTCGCCCCTGGCGCACGGCCTCAACATCGGCCGCCCCGACCTCCCACGCGAGTTCGACGACGGTGGCCTGATCGACATCAACAGCGTGCCGGCGCAGGTCCTGGCGGGGCTACCCGGCGTCGGGCGTGAACTGGCGGCGCGAATCGTGGCTGACCGGTCCACTCGCGGCACCTTCGCCACGGTCGACGACCTGGTCCACCGGGCGCTGCTGCCGGCGGACGTTGTCCGGCGCCTCGGTGGCTACCTGGTCGCCGGCCGGCCGGCCTAGGGCCCTAGCCGCCCAGCGGGCGCGTCATGAAGACGTCGATCGGGTCCTGCGCCGCCACGACGAACCCGTGGCGCTCGTAGAGCCGCTGGGCGGCGCTGCCCTGCAACACGTTCAGCCGGACGGTCAGGCCCTGCGCGTCGGTGCGGGCCAGCAGCGTGCGCAGCACCGCTGAGCCGAGCCCTCGGCCCTGGTGCTGCGGCGCGAGGTAGAAGTGCTCCAGCAGCAGCCCGCCGTCGGCAGGCCGGAGCGTCACGCAGCCGGCGAGTTCACGGTCGACCACGACGACGGACGTGTGCTGCGTCGAGAAGGAGTCCCGGAGGCGCTGCCGCACCCGGTGCTCGTCGTAGCGCCCGAGCCGCTCCAGATCCGCGCGCATGACCACGGCGCGCAGCTCGGCGATGGGCTCGACGTCCGCAGCTCGCGCGGCACGCAGGATCCATCCCGAGTCGCGCACCGACCCGATCCGCGCGGGTTCTGGAGCGGCGCTCACGTCACCCGCCGGCCGGGGGCTTCGCCACGAAGGTCGGACCGAAGTCGCTCAGCGCGAAGATGTTGTGCCCCGCCTTGCCGCTGATCTTCAGCCACTGTTCCATCCGCACGACGCGGCCCTGCTGATCGACCCACACGGCACACTCGAAGCCGTCGAGCCCGCCGCCCTTGAGCTGGTCGTACAGGCGCGGCTCCACCGGCTTGACCTGGTCGGCCGTGACCTTGCCGCTGAGGCGGTAGGCCTGGACGCCGTCCTTGGTCTCCATCCCGTTCACCGCGGCGGCGCCCTGGCTGGCCAGCATCTCGGCGTACTTGCCCAGGCTGAGATTGGGCAGCTGGCCCGCGCCCATCTCCGCGTGGGTCCGCTTCGTCCACGCGCCGGCGCCCTGCTTGATGTGCACGTGCGTGCCGGTCACGACCTGCTCGATGACCTGTTCGGTCGGCGCACCAGGCGTGATGGTCATCCGCACGGTGCCGGACAGCGCCGTGTTGAGGTTCACCCGGCCGGTCATGTTCAGGACGGTCTTCCCGGCTACCTCGGTGCGGATGTCCACTTTGCCAGAGTACGGCGCCGCCTTGATGCCGCGTTCGATCACCGCGACGACGTCGGTACCCGGGGGAACGGGGCTGGCCGGAGCCAGGCCGGACAGGGGCGAACCGGATGCGCTGGCGGACGCGCTGCTGGACGGAGCGGCGGAGTCGGCGGCCGGCTTGTCGGACTTCGGCGTGCACGCGAGCGTCGCGCTCACCGCCGCGATCGAGAAGGCGACAGCGGCGGTGCGTAACGGCAGAGACATGGGAATGAGGGCTCCTCAAGCTGCGATCAGAACCTGACCATCGAAGCACGGCTGCGCGAACTCGCCGCATCCGTTTATGCGGCGGTCACTCAGGGTGAACCGACGACCAACGATGCGGCGATGGCGAGCATGATGGCGGCCACCAACCCGTCGAGCACCCGCCACGCCGCCGGCTTGGCCAGCAGCGGGGCAAGCTTGTGCGCACCGGCGCCCAGGGCCGCGAACCACACCACGCTGGCCAGCACGGCGCCGGCGCCGAACAGCCACCGGTCCTGCTGCTGGTTGGCCAGCACCCCGAGCAGCACCACCGTGTCCAGGTACACGTGCGGATTGAGGTACGTGAACGCGAGACAGCTCAGGATCACGGCTCCGAGGGCGACCGGGCCCCGCTCGGTCGGCGCCAGCGCGGCCGGGCGCAGCGCACGCCGGGCGGCCAGCACGGCGTAGCCGAGCAGGAACGCGGCGCCGGCCCAGCGGGCCACCACGACGGCGGTGGGGTGATCCAGCACGACCGCGCTCAGGCCGGCGATGCCCAGGCTGATCAACAGCGCGTCGGAGGCCGCGCAGGTCGCCACGACCACCAGCACGTGCTCGCGGCGTAAGCCCTGTCGCAGCACGAACGCGTTCTGCGCGCCGATGGCCGCGATGAGCGCGAGGGACGCACCGAAGCCGGTCAGGGCCGTGCCGATCATGAGATGTCCGCGGTGGAAGGCATACCGCCGAAGTTAGGGGCGCCGTGGTCATTACTCCAGCTCATCTTTTTCATCGTGCATTAGAATCGCTTCACCATGGCTCTGGACTCGGCGCAGCTGACCACGTTCGCGGCGGTGATCAGCGAGGGCAGCTTCGAGGCCGCCGCGCGGTCGCTGCACGTGACGCCGTCGGCGGTCAGCCAGCGGATCAAGGCGCTCGAACACACGGTCGGGCAGGTGCTGATCCGGCGGGCCAAGCCCTGCCAGGCGACCGAGGCCGGTACGTCGCTGCTCCGGCTGGCCGGGCAGATCGCCCTGCTGGAGGGGGAGGCGTTGGACGCGGCGCGGGGGCCGCTGGTCGGCGACCAGTCGCGGACGAGGGTCGCCGTGGTGGTCAACGCCGACTCGCTCGCCACCTGGTTCGTCGGCGCCCTGGCGGCGCTGCCGGCTGACCTGGCGGTCTCCTTCGACCTGCGCGAGGACGATCAGGACCACACCGCCGACCTGCTCCGGGACGGCACCGTGATGGCCGGCGTCACCGCGCAGAACGTGGCCGTGCAGGGCTGCCGGGTCGAGCGGCTGGGCGCGATGCGGTACCTGCCGGTGGCCGCGCCGGCGCTGGTGGACCGCTACTTCGCCGACGGGCCCACCGCGCAGGCGCTCGGCGCGGCGCCCGTGATCCTGTTCAACCGCAAGGACAAGGTGCAGCACCGATTCCTGCGCGGATCGAGCCGGCGCCGCCTCGACCCGCCAATCCACTATGTACCGTCCGCGACCGCCCACCCCGAGGCGGTCCGCGTCGGGCTCGGCTGGGGCATGGTGCCCGAGCAGTTGGCCCGGCCGGACATCGAGGCCGGACGGTTGGTCGACTTCGGTGCCGGCCGGCACCTCGACGTGCCGCTGTACTGGCAGCACTGGCGGGTCGACTCGGTCGTGCTGACCGCCCTTACCGCGGCCGTCCGCGCCGCCTCGGCGACCGCCCTGCGTTAGGGCCTGTTTCGAAGTCCCTCTGCCGGCTGCGCCGCGCCCCAGCCGACGACCAGCGGCGTTGCCGGCCCGCCGGATACAACACCGGTATCCGGACAGACCTCCGCCTTGCCGGACCGCCGCCTGAAACACGTCTCGCTCGACCAGGGACTTCGAAACAGACCCTAGGCCTGCGGCGGGTCCACCCACAGACGGCGAGGGCCGGAACCGGTGGCGCCGAGCCGGTCGTCGCGGTTGCGCAGCAGGCAGCGCTCCAGCGAGAGACAGCCACAGCCGATGCAGTCGGTGAGCTTGTCGCGCAACCGGACCAGCTGGGTGATCCGCAGTTCGAGATCGGCGTGCCAGAACGCTGAGAGCCGCTCCCAATCCTCCTGAGTCGGCGCCTCGTCCACCGGCAACTCGGCCAGCGCCTCGCCGATCTCGCGCAGCGGGATGCCGACCCGCTGGGCGACCCGGATGAACGCGATCCGGCGCAGCGCGTGCCGCGGGAAGCGGCGCTGGTTGCCCGCCGTCCGCCGGCTACTCAGCAGGCCACGCTCCTCGTAGAAGTGCAGCGCCGCCACGGTCACACCGGCTCGCTTGGCGAGTTGGCCGACGGTCAGCTCGGCATTCGGGTCCACCACGCGCGTCACGATAGCAGTTGACCTCAGGTTAACCCGAGGTTTGATGATGGCGGCATGACCACTGACATCACCACGTCCCACCGCGCTGACCGGCGCAAATGGGTCGGCCTCGCGGTCCTTGTCCTGCCCGCCCTGCTGGCCTCGCTCGAGCTGACCATCACCCACCTCGCGCTTCCCGCGATCGGGCGCGACCTGGGCGCCTCCAGCACCCAGTTGCTGTGGATCGTGGACGGCTACGCGTTCATGCTCGCCGGCACCCTGGTCGTGATGGGCGCACTCGGGGACCGGATCGGGCGCCGGAAGCTCCTGCTCGGCGGAGCGATCGTGTTCAGCGTGCTCTCGGCGATCGCCGCGTACGCACCCAGCCCGGAGGTCCTCGTCGCCGTCCGGGTCCTGCTCGGATTGGCCGGCGCGACGCTCATGCCGTCGGTTCTCGCGCTCACCGTGGCACTGTTCACCGAGCCACGGCAGCGCACCCAGGCGGTCGGCATCATCGTCGCGGCCGTCTCGACCGGTACCGCGATCGGTCCGCTCGTCGGCGGATGGCTGCTCGATCATTTCTGGTGGGGCTCGGCGTTCCTCTTGCCGATCCCGCTCGCGCTCGCCGTTCTCGTCGTGGGGCCGCTGGCGCTGCCCGAGCACAAGACCCCTGGCGGGCGCCGACTCGATCTGCCTAGCGCGGCGCTCTCGATCGTCGCGGTGCTCGCGATCGTCTACGGGCTCAAGCAGGTCGCCGCGGCCGGGCCGGAGCTGCCCGCGTTCGCCGCGATCGTGGCCGGGCTGATCGGCGCGACGGCCTTCGTCCGCCGTCAGCGCCGGCTCGCCGACCCGATGATCGACCTGCGGCTCTTCGCCGCCCCGGCGTTCACCACGGCCACGCTCACCCTCGTCTTCGGGATCTTCGTGCTCTGGGGTACGAACTACGCGGTGGCCCAATATTTGCAGCTGGTGGCCGGGCTGGACCCGCTGGCCGCCGGGCTGTGGACCGCGCCGCCCGCGATCGGGGTGATCGTGGGCTCGCTCGGTGCCACCCGACTGGCGCGGCGAGTGCCACCGGGGCGGATCATCGGCGGCGGGATGCTGCTCTCCACCGTCGGGTTCGTGCTGCTCGCGGGGATCACCCCGGGCACACCGCTGGGCCTGCTCGTCACCGCGATGATCCTCGTCTCGGCGGGACTGGGACCGATGATGGCGCTGGCCACCGACATCGTGGTCGGCAGTGCCCCACCCGAGCGGGCGGGCGCGGCATCGGCGATCGCCTCCACGGCGCCGCAACTCGGCGGCGGGCTGGGCATCGCGATCCTCGGCAGCATCATCACCGCCGGCTATCGCGTGGAGATGGGCGACCACACCGGACCCGCCGGCGACACCCTGGCCGGCGCCGTCGCTGCCGCGAGCCGACTACCGGCCGCGGACGCCGCCGTCCTTCTCAGCTCCGCCCGCGCGGCCTTCACCACCGGCTTCGGGGTCAGCGCGTTGGTCGCGGCCGCGCTGACAGCCGTCACCGCGCTTGCCGTCCTGGCCGTCCTGGGCCGCCGGTGACTACCCGGCCTCGCCCCTGAGCCTGGTCGCGCAGCCGCACCTCCCGCGATTTGGGCGACATCTTCACGGCTATGACCGAGAAGATGTCGCCCAAATCGATGAGTTCCGCGCACGCGGGAGCCTGGTACGGGGGAGAGTGTCTGAGGTGGAGTACACGCGGCTGGGTCACTCGGGACTGAAGGTGAGCCGGATCGGTCTGGGCTGTATGAGTTACGGCGACGCGGGCGCCGGCCTGCATCAGTGGACCTTGGACGAGGACGCCGCGGCGCCCTTCTTCCGGCAGGCGACCGAGCTGGGCGTCACGTTCTGGGACACCGCGAACGTCTACCAGGGCGGCACCTCGGAGGAGTTCGTGGGCCGGGCGGTCACCAAGTTCTCCCGTCGGGAGGACATCGTGCTCGCCACGAAGGTCAGCGGGAGGATGCACGACGGTCCCGGCGGCGCGGGCCTGTCCCGCAAGGCCATCCTCGAACAGAGCGAAGCGTCGTTGCGGAGGTTGGGCACCGACTACCTCGACGTCTACTACGTCCATCGCTTCGACGACGAGACGCCGGTCGAAGAGACCATGGAGACCCTGCACGACCTGGTGCGGGCCGGCAAAGTGCGCTACCTCGGAGCGTCGTCGATGTGGGCCTGGCAGTTCGCGAAGCTGCAACAGGCCGCCGTGGTGAACGGCTGGACGAGGTTCTCGGCGATGGAGGATCAGTACAACGTGCTCAGGCGCGAGGAGGAGCGGGACATGATCCCGATGTGCCTCGACCAGGGCGTCGGCCTGACGCCGTACTCGCCGCTGGCGAAGGGCCGGGCGGCCCGGCCGTGGGGAGAACAGACCACGCGATCGTTGGCGGATTCCGTCGCCAAGGCCTTCGACCGGGACGTCGACAAGCCCGTGGTCGATACTGTCGAAAGGATCGCGGTGGCTCGCGGTGTTCCGATGGCTCAGGTCGCCATGGCCTGGTTGTTGTCCAAGCCTGTGGTTTCCTGCCCGATCGTGGGCGCCACGAAGCCGAAGCACCTGCAGGACGCCGTTGCGGCCCTGGACCTCGCGCTCACCGAGGCCGAACTCGGCCAATTGGAGGTCGACTACACACCGCAGGACAACTACTGGTGGTGACGTCCGCCATGCAGCGCGGCCTTGGCGGCGGCGGCCCAGTGCGGTGCGCCGACCGCCGCCGCGATCGCCAGCGCCTGCCGGTAGTGCGTCGGCGGCGTCGTCGGGTCGGCCCAGCGCGGCTGGCCAGGTGGCCGAGGTGCTGTGCGGTGGGGCCGACGACCAGCAGGCCGCTGCCGGCGCCCGCGAGCTCGGCGGCCGCCGGGAGTAGCTCGGCGTAGAGGCGTTCCATCGCCGGCCGGTCACCGGTCCGCACGGCCACGAGCGCGTGCAGGCAGCTCCGCGCCTCGAAGAGCAGGTCACGCGGGCGAGTCGGGGATGGCCCCGTCGCCGAGCCCGTTGTACCAGCCCGGGCCCACGGCTCGTACGGGCCCAAGTCCGCGTCGTCCGCAGTGGCCGGTGCCGCGTCGAACGAGTCCAGGCAGAGCAGCGCGAGGGGCAGGATTCCGTCGGTCAGGCCGGTCATCCCGGTGCCGGTGAGCCGGGCGGCGGCGGCGCGGTAGGCGCTTCGTGCCTCGTGCCGCTGGCCGGCCACGGCGAGCCGGAGCGCGGCGTACCACTCGGAGAAGACGGCGACCAGCGGGAGCCCGTGCCGGTCGGCGAGCCGCTCGGCCGCGGCGATGTGCCGGTCCGCGGCGACGAGGTCGGCCAGCGCCGCGCGGGCCTGGACCAGGATCAGGTGGCCGAGCACCTCGAAGGCCACCAGTTCGCCGTGCCGAGCCGTGAGTTCCAGCAGTTCCTCGCCGATCCGCGCCCGCTGCGGGGCGAGCCCGGCGCGGTGGAAGGTCTGCAGGAACCGGCCGTTGAGCGCCGCCGCGATCAGGGCCGGGTCCGCGAGCCGGCGGGCGATCTCCGCGGCCTCCGTCGCGGCCTGCCGTGCCCGCTCGCCGGCGTCGGCGCGGCGCTCCAGCGCGATCGTGATCAGCAGCCCGGCGCGCTCGGCCGTCCCGGCTCGCTCGGCAGGCTGGCGAGGGTGCGTTCGGCGGCCGCCACGACGCGGGCGGACAGCGCCTCGTCGTCGTTGGTCGTCCAGATCGCCGGCACGGTGAAGGAGCCGATCACGCCGGCCGTCCGCACCGGGTCGCCGAGCGCCTCGGCCGCGGTGGTCGCCTCCGCGCGTTGCCGGCGGGCCTCGGCCAGGTCGCCGGTCACGGCCAGGGCCCGGACCAGCCCCATCGTCGCCTCGAGCCGGGCGTGGGCGTCGGGGTCTCCCGAACGGTCCAGCGCGGCGACCGTCTCGCGCCACAGCCGGGCCGCCTCGTGCGGGGCGAACCGTTCCTCCGCGCGTTCGGCCGCCGCACGCGCGTAGCGGGCGGTCCGCGAGGCGCTCGCCCGACCACCCGCCCGCAGGAGGTGGTGAGCGATCGCCTCCACGTCATCGGGCCGCAGGCGCTCCAGGAGGTCGGCGAACGAGGCGTGCCAGCGCGAGCGCCTGCCCTGCGGGAGGTCGTCGTAGAGCGTCTCGTGCACCAGGGCGTGCGCGAACGCCAGGCGATCGGCGTCCGCGCTCGACCAGGAAGCCCGCGAGCAGCGCCGACTCGACCGAGTCCAGCACCGCGTCCTCGTCGCCGGCCAGCGCGATCAGCACGTCGAGATCGACTCCGGGCCGAGCACGGCGGCCTGCCGCAGGTGGGTCCGGGCCGTCTCCGGGAGTCGCGGCGAGCCGATGCCGGATCACGTCGCGGACGCCGGCCGGCACGGTGCGCAGGCCCGGCTCGCCCTCGGCGTCCCAGAGCCGGATGAGTTCGCGGACGAAGAACGGGTTGCCGGCGCTGCGGGCGTGGATCAGCCGCGCGTCGGCACGCGGACAGCTCGCGGTAGGCGATGGCCTCGGCCAGCTCGCCGACCTGCGGTTCGGTCAGGCCGCCGAGGTAGATCCGGGTCGGCTCGACGCGGGCGGCGCGGCCCAGCGCCTCGGCCAGCCCGGCGGAGATGTCGGTCGAGCGGTACGAGCCGACGATCAGCACCGGCCCGGCGTCGGGGTCGGCGGCCAGCGCGGTCAGCAGGGTGAGCGTCTCCTCGTCCGCCCAGTGCAGGTCGTCGAAGACCAGCAGGACCGGTGCCACGGGCCGAGACCGTGGCCAGGTGTGCGCCGATCGCCCGGTGCCGGTGGAACCGGGTCGCGGCCGGTCGGCTCGCCCGCCGTGCGAAGAGCTGCGTCCAGGGCCAGCCGCCGGCGCGCCCGACGTCGGGCTGGGCTCCAGGGTCCAGCTGCCGGCCGCGAGCCGGTCCGGTCAGCGTCCTGGCCAGCGCGGTCTTGCCCGCGCCGGCGACGCCGGAGAGCAGCACGAGCCGCGGCCGACCCGCCGCCGTGGTGGCGGTCGCGGCCGCTGCCAGGGCGTCCAGCTCGGCGGCCCGACCCACGAACGGATGCTCGGCTGGCCCGGCGGGCTGCGGGCGTCGGCGCCGGCTTGACGGTCGTCAGGCTGCGGCGCGTGGGCCAGGATGTCCGCCTCCAACTGCCGCAGGCCCGCGACCGGGATCCACGCCGAGCTCGGTCCGCAGCACGTCCTTGGCCCGGCGGAGCGCGGCCAGCGCGTCGCCCTGCCGCCCCGAGGCGTACAGCGCCGCCGCCAGCAGCCGCCAGCCGTCCTCGCGCAGCGGATGGCCGGCGACCTGGGCCTCCAGCTCGGGCACCACCTCGGCCGCCTGCCCGAGTGCCAACGCCGCCTCGGCCCGGCGCACGTTGGCCAGCAGCCGCAGCTCGTTCAGCCGGTCGGCCTCGGCGCGGGCCCAGTCCTCGTCGGCGAACTCCGCGTACGCCGGTCCACGCCAGAGCCCCAGCACGTCGTCCAGCAGCGCCCGGGCGTCCTCGGCCTTCCCCTCGGCGAGCAGCGCGCCGGCCGTCGCCACCGCGGCCTCGAACCGCCAGGCGTCCACCTCGTGGGGCTCGGCGCGCAGCGCGTAGCCGGGCGGCGCGGTGACCAGTACCCGGGCGGGCGTGCGGGGCGGGCGATCCGGTTCGAGGGCCTTGCGGAGCGCGCCGACGAAGGTCTGCACGGCACCGAGCGCACCCTCCGGCGCGTCGGCCCAGAGGTCGTCGATCAGCCAGCTGACCGGCACGACCCGGCCCCTGGCGATCAGCAGCCGGGCCAGCACCGCCCGGTGCCGGGGGCCCTTGAGGTTGACTGCCCGGCATCTTCGTGCTCCGGGTCCGGGACGGCGAGATCGTCAGCTCCCGCGACTACTTCGGCCACCTCACCCGGGCTGAGCTCCACGGTCAGCTCGACGAACTCGTGGCGGCCATGCGCGCGGCCTCCGCCACGCCGGCCTAGGCCGTTCGGCACAGGCGGCCACCTCGGCCATCGCCTTAGGCTTCGCGCATGAGAGCCGAAGCGCTGGCCGCCGAGACCTGGGCCTACCACCTCCGCCGGCGGGTCTTCCCCGCGTCAACCTGCGGCTTTGGGCGACATTTTCTCGGTTATAGCCGTGAAAATGTCGCCCAAAGCGAGTTGAGCGCGAACCTCGAAACTGTCGCAGCGGTCGCCTAGATTGCATCGCATGGACTGGAAAATCGAACTCATCCCAATCCCCGTGACCGACGTCGACCGCGCCAAGGCGTTCTACGTCGATCAGGTCGGCTTCAACGCCGATCACGACCACCAGGTGCACGAGGGCCTGCGCTTCGTGCAGCTCACCCCGCCCGGCTCGGCCTGTTCCGTCGTGCTCGGCACGGGAATCACCGAGATGCCGCCGGGCTCGCAGCAGGGCGTCCAGATCGTGGTGTCGGACGTGGCCGCCGCTCGGCAGCAGCTGCTCGACCGCGGCGTCAAGGCCAGCGACATCGACGTGCAGCCCTGGGGCTCGTTCGTGAGCTTCGACGATCCGGACGGCAACTCCTGGTCGTTGCAGCAGCTGCCGCCGCGCGAGTAGCCGCGGCGCCTGGGCGGGGTTGGTCTGGCCCCGCAGACAGCGGCCTTTGGGCGACATTTTCCCGGTTATAGGCGGAAAATGTCGCCCAAAGACTGGCACTGGATGGCGCGACGGAGGCTCAGCGGCTCAACGCGGTCGCGCGCTCCATGTGCGACAGCTTCGCGGGGTTGCGGACGGCGTAGAGCCCGGTGATGAGGCCGCCCTCGATGTGCACGGCGACGACGGTGTCGAGTTGGCCGTCGAGGTGGAAGATCAGCGCGGGGTGGCCATTGACCTGGGCCGGTCGCATCGAAATCGGCCCGTAGACCTTGCCCAGCCCGCCGACCAGCAGACGGGCCACCCGGTCGGCCCCGACGATGGGTCGCAGCACGGCCTGCTTGATGCCGCCGCCGTCGCCCAGCATGACCACCTCCGGGGCGAGGATGTCGAGCAGGCGTTGCAGGTCGCCGGTCTCGGTCGCCCGCTGGAAGGCGTCGAGGGTGTCCCGGGTCTGGGCCGCGGAAACCACCTCGCGCGGTCGGCGGGCGGCGACGTGCGCCCGGGCCCGGTGGGCGATCTGACGAACAGCGGCCGAGTTCTTGTCGACGGCGTCCGCGATCTCGTCGTACCCGAGGTCGAACACCTCACGCAGCACGAACACGGCTCGCTCGGTCGGCGTGAGCGTCTCCAGCACCAGGAGCATCGCCATCGAGACGCTGTCGGCCAGCTCGACGTCCTCGGCCACGTCGGGCGTGGTGAGCAGCGGCTCGGGCAGCCAGGTGCCGACGTAGGACTCCTTGCGGCGACCGAGCGTGCGCAGCCGGGTGAGCGCCTGGCGGGTGGTGATCCGGATCAGGTACGCACGCTGATTCTGCACGGTGTCCAGGTCGACGCCCGTCCAGCGCAGCCAGGTCTCCTGAAGGACGTCCTCCGCGTCGGCGGCCGAGCCGAGCATCTCGTACGCGACGGTGAACAGCAGGTTGCGGTGGGCGAGGAACGCCTCGGTGGCGGGATCCGGGCGATCGTCGGGTGCGGTGCCGGCCATGGGAGCTCCTCTTCACGTTCGACTGTCTTGCTCATCGGACACCGGCCACCGTCATTTTGTGACAGGTCCGGCCGGTGGCGCGCGTCACGTCGCCGCGCTGTCACGCGGATCGGGCGGGCGGCGTCTCGTGTTCGTTCAATGCCCAGCACACGACACCACGAGTAAGGACGACGTCATGGAACCCCGTATCGACCTGTTCAGCAACGAGCTCGGCACCAAGTTCGCCAAGCGGTTCGCCAACGCCAGCCTGGTGATCGTCCAGTCGACGCTGCCGAAGGCCACCCAGGAACTGGTGAGCCTGCGGGCCAGCCAGATCAACGGCTGCGGCTTCTGCATCGACATGCACACCAAGGACGCCACGGCCGCCGGAGAGACCGCGATCCGGCTCCACCTGGTGGCCGCCTGGCGCGAGACCACCGTGTTCACCGAGGCCGAGCAGGCCGCGCTGGCGCTCACCGAGGAGGGCACCCGGCTCGCCGACGCGCACCAGGGCGTCTCCGACGAGACCTGGGCCCAGGTGCGCAAGCACTACGACGACGACCAGATCGCCGCGCTGGTCTCGCTGGTCGCCCTGATCAACGCGGCCAACCGGCTCGCCGTGATCGTGCACCAGAAGGGCGGCTCGTACGAGCCGGGCATGTTCGCCGCCTCGTTCAACTGATTCCCCGGCCCGGCCCAGGGTCGTCCGATCCGGGCCGGGCCCCCGCGTCGCTCACCCCCGAAGGAGAAACCCGTGAACCTCGCGCTGTGGATCATCGCCGGACTGCTCGCCGTCGCCTACCTGGTCGGCGGCGCCAGCAAGGTGATCATCCCGAAGGAGAAGATCGCCGCCGCCACCCGGAGTGCGCGCTGGGTCGAGGATTTCAGCGCCGGCAGCGTCAAGGCGATCGGTGCCCTCGAGGTCCTGGCCGCGGTGGGGCTGATCCTGCCCGCCGTGCTCGACATCGCACCGATTCTGGTGCCGCTGGCCGCCCTCGGGCTGGCGTTGATCATGGTGGGTGCGGCGATCACGCGTATCCGGCGTCGTGAACTCAAGATCCTGGTGGTGGATCTGGTCTATCTCGCTTTGACCAGCTTCGTGGCGTGGGGCCGATTCGGCCCCGAGTCCTTCACCGGTTGACCCTAGGGCCCGGAAATCGCGATTTGCCCCAGCTCCCGGTGGCCAACTCAGATTGGTCATTGTACGATATAGCGTACAACGACTGGAGGGCTCATGAAGGTCATCACCGCATCCGACCTGCGCGCCAACCTCGCAAACGTGTTTGACGCCATCGAGGATGACGCCGAAGACCTCGTAGTAACTCGTAGCGGGCACGAGCCGATGGTCGTCATGCTCAAGAGCGACTACGACGCGTGGCGCGAAACAGAGTATCTATCCCGTGGCGCCAATGGACGCGAGCTGCGCCGCCGGATGGCAGAGATGGAGGCAGGCGAACGCGTCCAGCACGAGTTGGCCGACCCTGACGCTGAGGTCCCTGCGTGAAGCTCGTATGGCACCCAGACGCATGGGACGATTACGTGAGCTGGCAGACGGGCGATCGAAAGATACTCAAGCGAATCAATACGCTGATCAAGGACATTCAGCGTGGCGATGACGGAGGCATCGGCAAGCCTGAACTCCTCAAGGGCGACCTGTCCGGCTGGGCGTCCCGGCGCATCAACGAAGAACACCGGCTCGTGTACCGCGTTGTGGATGCCAACGGCGAGCTAGAAATTCTGTCTTGTCGCTACCACTAAACGGATCGGTAGCGGCCAGCAGACCTAACCCAGCTCCCGCGACCAGGGACTTCGAACAGACCCTAGGGCTTCTCCCTGATGTGCGCGCCGGCCTCGCTGGCTACCGTCGCCAGTAGTGCTGGTCCGGTTGGCGGGCCGGCCGATTCCGCGTCGTACACGCGCGGCTACGGAGCTCCCATGAAGGCGATCGTGCAAGACCGTTACGGCTCAGCTGACGTGTTGGCGCTCCGGGAGGTCGACGACCCGGTGGTCACCGACAACGGGGTGCTGGTGCGGATCCGGGCCGCCGCGGTCAACGCGGCCGACTGGCACATCATGCGCGGCGACCCGTACCTGGCCCGGGCCTCGATCGGGCTTCGCCGGCCCAAGGCGAGGATCCGGGGCCGTGACTTCGCCGGCCAGGTGGAGGCCGTGGGCAAGGCGGTGACCCGGTTCCAGCCCGGTGACGAGGTGTACGGCGAACTCGGCGACGGCAACGGGTCGTTCGCCGAGTACACGGTCGTCGCCGAGGACCTGGTGGAGCGCAAGCCCGCCAACCTGACGTTCGAGCAGGCGGCCGCACTGCCGCTGGCGGGGATCACCGCGCTGATGGGGCTGCGCGAGGTGGGTCAGGTGAAGCCCGGGCAGCGGGTGCTGATCAACGGCGCGTCCGGTGGCGTCGGGCTGTTCGCCGTGCAACTCGGGAAGGCGTTCGGCGCGGAGGTGACCGGCGTGTGCAGCGCGAAGAACGCGGACCTGGTCCGGTCGGTCGGGGCGGACCAGGTCATCGACTACGCCCAGGACGACTTCACCCGGAACGGGACGCGATACGACCTGGTGTTCGATCTGGTCGGCAATCGCTCGTTGACCGAGCTTCGGCGCGCGCTGACCCCGGCCGGCACGCTGGTGCTCTCCGGTGGGGGAGTGTCGAACGGGGGCAGCCTGCTCGGGCCGATCGGCCTGATCGCCAAGGGCTCGCTACTGTCCTGGTTCGTCCGCCAGCGGATGATCGCCCTGGTGACCAAGCCCACCCAGGAGCGCCTGGCCACGCTGCGCGAACTCGCCGAGTCCGGGCAGCTCACCCCCGTGATCGACCGGACCTACCCGCTCCGTGAGGCGGCCGAGGCCATCCGCTACCTCGAGCTGGAGCACGCCCGCGCGAAGGTGATCGTCACGATGTGACGACGCGGCCTCACACGTCGACCAGTCGGAGCACGGTGGCCACCACGTCCGCCAGCGGCGCCGTGGTGCGGACCTCGTGGTCGGCCGCCTGGCGCAGCAACGGCTCGACCGTCTCGACGTCGGCGAGGAACCGGCGCCGCTCCTCGGGGGTCTTGCCGTAGGAGTTGCCGGTCCTCGTCGCGAGCCGATCGAGCAGGGTCTCGACCGGTGCGCTCAGCAGCACGACGTGGTCGAACTGGGCATGGAACTTCGCCTGGTTCTCCTCGCAACCGGCGACGAACAGCACGTCCGCGTCCTCGGTGGCCAGCAGTGCCTGGATGGCGTCCTCGCGCCACAGCTGCCGGCCGTCCGGCTGGACCTCGGACCAGCCGTCGTCCGTGTCGACGGCCTTGTACCTGCGGGCGACCAGCGCCCGGACGACACTGGACTTCCCGGTCCCGGACATCCCCGTGAGGAGGATTCGCTTCACGTCCGGAAGCGTACGAGCCAGGACCGGGACGCCACGCTCAGCCCACCCGCTCGGCCAGGAAGTCCTCCCAGGTGCGGTGGCCGACGGCGCACTCTGGGGCGATGTTGGCGCCGGCCCGGAACGCGGCCGCCGCCTTGCCGGGCAGCCGCACCGGCAGCAGCAGCCGGCGCCGGTGGCTGGCCCGGAGGTAGCTACCGAACAGGTCCCGCAGTGCGTACACGCGCGGACCGGCGAGGTCCGGCACGAGGCCGGCCGGCGTGCCGAGGGCAAGCTCGACGAGCCGGGCCGCCACCTCGTCGGCGTCCACGGGTTGGGCGCTCATGCCCGCCGGGACCGGGACCACGGGCAGCTTCGTCATTCCCTGGACCATGGTCAACATCAGGTCGTGGAACTGCGCCGCGCGCAGCGTCGTCCAGGGGATTCCGGAGTCGGCGACGATGTTCTCCGCCTCCCGCTTGGCCGCGACGTAGCCGAACATGCCGCGGTCGACCCGCTGACGACCGGCACCCGGTCGGCGCCGATGACCGAGATGTAAACCAGGTGCCGGACGCCGGCTCGCGACGCCGCCCGTACCAGGCTGCGGGCCTTGTCCTCGTCGCCCCTGCTGGTGCCGGCGCAGTGCACGATCGTGTCGACGCCGGCCACCGCGGCGTCGACGCCCTCGTCGGTAGCCAGATCGCCGACCATGTACTCGACGCCCTCGTTCGGCTCGTGGCGGCCGGGCAGCAGACCCTGTTCCGCCTCCCGGCGCACGGAGACGCTGACCCTCCCCGACGGTGATCAGCAGCGCCCGTTGACCCCGTTGCCAGTGAGCCGCGCGAGCTCGAATCTGGCCTGGTGTCTCACTGGCCGTTGTTCGCGTCCGGCTTCTCCGCGACGATCTGGATGAGGTTTCCGCAGGTGTCGTCGAAGACGGCCACGACGGCGGGGCCGACGTCCGTCGGCGGTTGCGTGAACACCACGCCCAGTCCGGTCAGCCGCGCGTGCTCGGCCTCGACGTCGTCGACGCTGAACTGGGCGAGCGGAATGCCGTCCTCGACCAGCGCGTCCCGATAAGGCTTGACGGCCGGGTGGCCCGACGGCTCCAGCAGCAGCTCCGGGCCGTCGGGCGAATCGGGCGAGACGACCGTGAGCCACGAGTCGCTCCCGACCGGGACGTCCCGGTGCTTCGTGAAGCCGAGCACGTCGGTGTAGAAGGCGAGGGCCGCTCGCTGGTCGTCGACGAACACGCTCGTCAGGGTGATTCTCATTCTTTGGTCCTCTCTCCGGCAGGCCACCGTCGGGCGATCTCGGCGAGTGGCTCTGGATTGAAATAGTGGAACTTGGACCGGCCGCGCCGCTCCGTCGAGACCAGCCCAGCCGACTCGAGCACGCCGAGGTGCTGCGAGATCGCCTGACGGGTGAGGCTGAGGCCGTGCCGCATCGTGAGCAGGGACAGATTTCGAACAGGGTCTGGCCGTCCCTGGTCGCCAGCTCGTCGAGGATGAGACGCCTCGTCTCGTCGTCGAGTGCACGGAACACATTGACCACGCCCTCACTATAGGCAAGTCGTCTGAGCTTGCCTATCAAGGGCGTCCCAGGTCTGACCGCGGGAAGGTCGTCCGCTGCGCCCAGAAAACGCTGCCTGGCAGGATGGCCGCGTGGACCTCGACACCGGCGCCGGGCTGCTGCACCGGCTGACCTCGTACCTGCCGAACCGCGAGTGGGACGTGCCCGTGGACGACCCACGGGTCCGGCACGACCTCGTCCCGAACGATCCGGAGACCCTGCCGCCGCCGATGAAGGGCTACCCGGACGGCCTGCCGGTGCTCCATCTGCCGCGCGACCTGCCCGACCCCGGCGTCGCCGCGACGGCCGTCCTCGCGGGTGTCGCGGCGCCGGCGCGGCCGCTCGACGCCGCGCAGCTCGGCCGCATGCTCTTCCTCGGCGCGGGCGTCGTGCGCACCGCTGAGCGCGACGGACGCCCGATCCTGTTCCGCGCCGCCGGCTCGGCGGGGGCGCGTTTCCCACTGGAGGTCTACGCGAGTACGCGAGGCGTCGAGGGGGTGCCCGACGGCGTGCACTGGTTCGACCCGCGCAGCACGCGCTCGTCCAGATCGCCCGGCCGCCGCGGGAGCGGTCACGACGCTCGTCGTGACCGGCGTACCGTGGCGAACGGGATGGCGCTATGCCGAGCGCGGGTGGCGGCACCTCTACTGGGATGGCGGGACGTTGCTTGCCAGCTGTCGGCGGCGGCCGCGAGCGCCGGCGTCGCGTCGCGGCTGCGCTCGCTGTTCCCGGACGCCGCGGTACGGGAACTCGTCGGCGCGGACGGCGTGCATGAGTACCCGCTCGCGCTGCTGTCCTTCGGTGACGGGCGAACCGGCGATCGGAGCCGCCGGGCGGGCGGTCCGCGGGGGAGCTTCCGCCGGTCGAGCTGCCGCTCTGCACTACCGCACAGCGTGCGGGCGAGCGGGACGAGCTCGGGACGCCCTGGCCGGAAGCGGCCGCGCTGTCGGATTTCCCGCCGTCCGACTCGCTCGATGAGGTCGTGCGTCGTCGTGGCTCGCAGCGGCGCATGGACCGGTCCCGGACGGTGCCGCGGGCGCTGCTGGAGTGGCCGATGGCGCGCGGCTGCGCGGCGTCGGGTGCCGCACTGGGTCGTCGTCCACGGCGTCGACGGCGTGGCGGCCGGGGTCTACCGATGGCCCGACCTGTACACGCCGCTGCGCGCGGGGGACCTGCGCGACGAGTTGCTCCGGATCTGCCTGGATCAGTCGCTCGCCGCCGACGCGGCGTACGTCGTCATCGCGGCGACCTCACTGTCACGCTGGACGACCGCAGCTACCGCGACGCCCAGCTCGCGGCGGGGCTGGTCGAGGGCCGGCTCCACCTGGCGGCGTACGCCCTGGGTGCCAGCGCCTCCGGGATGACGTTCCTGGACTCGGAGGTGCCCGGGCCTGCTGGGCGAGTCGGCGACCTCGCGGCGCTGCTCTTCACCTGCGTGGGCGTCCCGGGGTACGCGTCCCGTGCCGGTGGCGGGCCGGGCGCTCCGGTCGAGGTCCGGCCGGTGACTCCCCGCCTCGGCGGGAGCTGACGTTCCGCTGACCCGCCGGCCGCAGGAAACGCGGCCGGCGGGTCAGAGCGGGTGTTACGGCTGGTCGTCCACGCCGATGTACCCCGACGCTGCGCGCGCCGCGGCCGGCGGGGGAGGACCGTCCGAGCTGATCACCTCGACACCGGGCCTGCCGGCGACGATCTCGAACGTGGCCGCCGTGCTGACGGTCGCGGTCTGTCCCAGCACCGTGCTGACCGTGCGGAGCGAGGCCCGGAGCCGCTCGTCGTTGACGTCGCAGAGCATGTAGCCACGCCGGATGTCGATGTACTTCCAGTGCGGGCTCTCGGCCTTGATCGGATCCCACCTGGCGTGGAACGCGGGCCGGTTCGGATCGCCGCCGGAGGTGATCGAGGTGCCGGTGAGCTCGGCGCCGACCACGGGCGAGTTCGGGTCTTCGAAGTCCGGCTTCAGGTCGCACACCCAGGTGCAGTGCCGGTCGCCGGTGAGCACGACCGGGTTGTTGGTGCGGCCGGAGCCGAAGAACTCCAGCATCCGCTTGCGCTGCACGCGGTAGCCGTCCCAACAGTCGAAGGAGGCGTCTGCGCCGGGTCCGGCGGTGCGGTCGTTCTGGGCCCACATGGCCTGGTTGGCGAGCAGGTTCCAGCGGGTGCCCGACTGGCTCATTCCCCGCACCAGCCAGCTCTCCTGCTCGGCGCCGGTCATCGTCCGGGCCGGGTCGTACGCCTCTTCGAGCGTGAGCGGCTGGTCGCTGCGGTACTGCCGGGTGTCCAGCACGTGCAGGGAGGCGAGACGACCGAACCGGGCCTGCCGGTAGAGCCGCATGTCCAGGCCGCGCGGCATCGAGGAGCGGCGCAGCGGCATGTGCTCGTAGTAGGCCTGGAACGCCGCGATCCGGCGGGCCCGGAACGCGGCCGGTGGCTGTAGGTCTGGGTCGTTCGGGATCTCGTCGGCCCAGTCACCGTCGAGCTCGTGGTCGTCGAGGGTGACGATCCACGCGGCGGCGGCGTGCGCGGCCTGCAGGTTCGGGTCCGTCTTGTACCGGCCGTACCGGTTCCGGTAGTCCGCCAGCGAGTACGGCTCGTCGGTGCCCTCGTGCAGCCGGACCAGCGCGGGGTTGGGCTTCGCCTCGTAGATGTAGTCACCGAGGAACGCGACGAACGCGATGTCCTCCTCGGCCAGGTGCCGATGGGCGGTGTAGTAGCCGGTCTGGAAGTCCTGGCAGCTGGCGAACGCGAACTTGAGGCTGTTCACGCGGGCGCCGTGCGCCGGCGCGGTCCGGGTGCGGCCCACGGGGGAGGCCTCACCGCCGACCAGGAACCGGTAGAAGTACTCCCGGCCCGGCGCCAGACCGTCGACCTCGGCGTGCACCGAGTGTGCGAGCCGCGGCTCGGCCAACTCCACGCCGCGCCGGCAGATCCGCCGGAACCCCTCGTCGTCGGCGACCTCCCAGCGCACGAGCACGGGCCGGTCCGGCATTCCGCCGCCGGCCATCGGGTCGGGCGCCAACCGGGTCCACAGCACGATGCCGTCCGGCTCGGGTTCACCGGACGCCACGCCCAGGGTGAACAGGTCGGCGGGCAGCGGCGTATCGGCGCCGGATCGAGAAACGGCGGACGCGCCGGTGGGGCCCAGTAGGATCGGGCCGGTGACCAGGCCGGCCACGGCTCCGCCTGCTGTGGCGACGAAACGACGCCTGCTGATGGGGTAGGTAGGTGCCATTGCGCGATACTAAGACAGATGTGCAAAGTCGTCCGCTGGCCCTGCGAACGTTGCTGCAACACGCAACCGACTGGGCGGTGTGGGGCGGCGTCCGTAGCATCGGGGTCGGGGATCCGGGACGCATGCGGACCGGGTCGCCGCCGTGCAAGACCAGTGGAGTTACGGGGAGCGGCGATGGCCGACGCACGGTCCGATTCGTTCGAGCAGGGCTTGCGGCTGATCCAGCGGCTGGGCGGGCAGGAGCGGCCGGCCGTGCTCGATCTGTTCGAGAGCATCGGCGAGGCCGACTTCGGCGCGGAGTGTGTCGGGTTCATCTACGGCACCGTCTACCCACCCGACCCGGGGTTGTCCGTGCAAGAACGTCAGCTGGCCACGGTGGGCGCACTGACCGCCCTCGGCTACGCCCCCTCGCAGCTTCAGTTCCACGCGAAGGCGGCGCTGAACGTCGGGTGCACGCCGGAGCAGGTGGTCGAGGCGATCGATCGGGTCGGTGCGGTCACCGGGTCTCCGGCGCTCGACGCGCTGGCGGCGGTCAGCGAGGCGTTCGCTGGGCGGGAGGAGCAGGAGCGGCCGGCTGGCGAGTCGGCGGTGGGCCGGAGCGCGCGCCAGCTCAGCCCCAAAGACCGCGAGATCGTCGCGATCGCGGCGTGCACGGCGCTCGGCACGGCCCTGCGCCCGCTGTGGGCGCACATCCACGGCCTGCTCGACGTCGGCGGCACCCGGCAGGAGGTCATCGAGACGCTGTTGCACCTGGCCCTCTACGCCGGTTTTCCTGCCGCGCTCAACGCGATCGGCGTGGCACGCGAGGTGTTCGCCGAGCG
>CAVVAL010000047.1:0-365307 GCA_963746095.1 uncultured Actinomycetota bacterium
AACCCCAGGACGCGAAGACGCCGCCGGTGGTCGGGTGACGCAGGTAGACCAGGTAGGCGAGGCCGGCGGCGCGGTGCGCGGCGATCGCCGCGCTGATCTTCACCATCTGCAGGAACGCGATGGTCCCCTCCTGCATCCGGGTGCCGCCGGAGGTCGGGGCGGCGAGCAGCGGCAGCCCCTCGGCCGTGGCCCGCTCGACCGCGGTCACCAGCCGCTCGGCGGAGGCGACCCCGATCGACCCGCCGAGAAAGCCGAACTCGCAGGCGACCACCGCCACCCGCCGTCCGCGCAGCCGGCCCGCGCCGGTCGCCACCGACTCGTCCACGCCAGTCCGGGACCGGGCGGCGGCGAGTTCGGCCGCGTAGGCCGGGTCGAGGCCCGCGGGGTCACGCACCGGCACGTCCCAGGACTCCCAGCTGCCCGGGTCCAGGGTGTGATCGAGCAGCTCACGGGCGGTCAGCCGGGCCACGCGCACCCCCTCCGGTAAAACACGGACCGTCAGGGTAACCGGCCGGTAACCCCCGCGACGGCACGCCGAACTGGCAAACTGGCCGCATGCATGGATTGCGCGCGGGGGCGCTCTTCGACGGTCAGGCCCTGGTGCCCGGCCGACCGGTGATCCTGATCGAGGACGGCCGGATCGAGGGCGTGGTCGCCGCGGCCCCGGACGGCGTCGAGGTGGTGGATCTCGGCGACGACGTCACGCTGCTGCCCGGCCTGGTCGACTCGCACCAGCACCTCTGCTTCGATGCCGGCCCGACCGTGGTCGACAGCCTCCAGGCCGCCTCGGACGAGCAGCTTGCCGCGCACATCCGGCGCGCGGCCCGGACCGCGCTGGCCGGCGGGATCACCACCGTGCGCGACCTCGGCGACCGGAACTACATCACCCTGCCGCTCCGGGACGAGCTGGCCTGGCGGCCGGGCATCAGCCCCGAGACGCTCGCGGCCGGGCCGGAGATCCTCGTCGCCGGGCCGCCGATCACCACCAAGGGTGGTCACTGCTGGTTCTTCGGCGGCGAGGTGGCCAGTCCGGCCGAGCTCCGGGCCGCCGTGGCCGAACGCGCCGACCGCGGCGTCGACGCGATCAAGATCATGGCGACCGGAGGCGGCCTGACCGAGGGGTCGCTGCCGCACGAGTCGCAGTACGACCTCGACGCGCTCCGCACCGTGGTTGACGAGGCGCACCGCCGCGGCCTGCCGGTGGCCGCACACGCCCACGCCCCCCAGGGCATCGCCGACGCGGTCGAGGCCGGCGTGGACAGCGTCGAGCACTGCTCGTTCATGACCGAGGACGGCATCGGCACCGACCTCGACCTGCTCGCCACGATGGCCGAGCGCGGCATCATCGCCTCGCTGACCGTCGGCACGCCCCCGCTCGACGCGCCGCTGCCGCCGCTCATCGCCAAGCGGGTGCCCGCGCTCTACGCCCAACTGCGGAAGATCCGCGAGCTGGGTCTGACCGTGACGGTCGGCTCGGACGCCGGGATCGGCCCGCCCAAGCCGCACGACGTGCTCCCGTACGGCGCCGCGGCCCTGGTCACCGCCGGGTACAGCCCGATCGAGGCGCTGACCGCGATCACGGTCACGGCCGCGCGCTCCTGCCGGGTGGACGATCGCAAGGGCACGATCCGGACCGGCTACGACGCCGACCTGCTCGCCGTCCGCGGCGACCCGACCACCGACATCAACGCGCTGCTGGAGATCGAGGCCGTCTACCGGGCCGGCGTCAAGGTCGCCGGCGCCGCCAGCCGCCCGCCCAGCTCCGGCATCCCCACAATCCCCGCCCCAGCACCAGCGCCGTAACCCCCGCCGACGGCGGGGCCGTAACCCCGTCGGCTTTGGGCGACATTTTCTCGGTTATAGCCGAGAAAATGTCGCCCAAAGCGCGGGTTGGGGGTACCCGCGCGGGTGGGTGGGCTCAGATGTAGTCGACGGGGGCGGCGAGTTGGCCGCCGGCCAGGGCGGCGTAGCCGGGGCCGCGGTCGAAGAACGGCTCGTCGCCGGCCCGCTCGGACCGGGTCGCGGCGCGGAGCGCGTCGGACGCGTCCACGTCGACGACGGGGTCCTCGGCGTTGCCGGTGATCAGCACGCCGTAGTCGGCCAGCGCGCCCGACACCGACACCTTGCCCCAGCGCACGTCGCGGGCCACCTCCTCGTACGGGCGTTCCAACGGGTCGCCCCAGCCGCCGCCGCCCGTGGTGCGAATGCGGACCACCTCGCCGGCCCGGATCGGCTCGGCGTCGGCGAGGGCGTCCACCGCGCGTTCGGCCGGCCCGCCCGGGTCAATCACCACCTCGAACGGTCGCCCGGCCCGGCCGCCCTTCACGCCCCAGCAGGAGAGCAGCGCACGATCGGCGATCGACATGAAGTGCGCGTCGCGGAGCATCCGGATGTGCTTCTCATACCCCAGTCCGCCTCGGTACCGGCCCGGGCCGCCGGAGTCCACGGCCAGGCCCAGCCGCTCGACCCGGAACGGCCAGCGCGACTCGGCGAACTCGACCGGGATGTTCCGCGAGTCGGGCACCACGTGGATGGTGTCCTCGCCGTCGGCGTAGTACCGGCCGCCGGAGCCGCCGCCGAGCACCTCGCGCATCAGGTACGGCTGACCGTCCACATCGGTGCCGTACACACCGGTGTAGCGGATCGTCTCCTGATCGGCGGGCATCTTCCCGTCCACCGCCTTCGCGATCACCCCGGCGAGCACGCCGAGCAGCCGCAGGATGACGAACGTGCGGGCGTTGGTCGGGGCCGGGAAGATGGGGGTGAGCAGCGTGCCGGGCGGCGGGAAGCGCATCTCGATCAGCTCGACCACGCCCTCGTTCACGTCCAGTTCGGCGGCGCGTTCGGGGCTGTCGGCGAGGTTACGCAGGATCGGGGCCAGCCACTTCTTCAGGAAGTTGCCGTCCGCGTAGTCACCGCAGTGGTTGATGGGTCCCTTGGCCTGCGGTGACGTGCCGGTGAAGTCGAGGATCAGCTTCTCGGGGACCTTGGTCAGGGTGATCCGCTGGGTGTGCAGGCGCGGCGCGTCCACGCCGTCGTGCTCGGCGTAGTCCTCCCAGACGTACGTGCCGTCCGGGATCTTCGCGAGCAACTCCGTGCGGAACGTGTTGGCGGTGTTGCTGATGATCGCGTCGAAGCACGCCTCCACGGTCTCCCGGCCGTACCGGGTGAACAGCTCGGCGAGCCGGCGGGCGCCCATCAGGCAGGCCGAGCACTCGGCGTCCAGGTCGGCGGCGAGCGAGTCCGGCATCCGCGAGTTGCGGGTCATGATCGTGAGCGCGGCCCGGTTCGGCACGCCCTGGTCCCAGAGCCGGATCGGCGGAACCATCAGGCCCTCCTGGAACACGCTGGTCGCGTGCGACGGCATCGAGCCCGGCACCGCGCCACCGATGTCGTCGTGGTGCCCGAACGCCTGGACGAAGGCGACCACGGCACCGTCGTGAAAGACGGGCACCGTCACGCAGAGATCGGGCAGGTGTCCGATGCCGCCCTCGGACAGGTACACGTCGTTGTGGAAGAACACGTCACCCGGCCGCATCGTGTCCAACGGGAAGTCCCGGACCACGGGGTGCACCAGCGCCGAGTACGAGCGGCCGGTGAGCTTGCGGAGCTTCGCGTCGTGGATGCCGGCCCGGTAGTCGTGCGCGTCCCGGATCATCGGCGAGCGCGCGGTGCGCCCGATCGCGGTCTCCACCTCCTGCTCGATCGCGCTGAGCGTGCCCTCCACGATCTCCAGCAGCACCGGGTCGACCTTCACTCGGGCCCTCCCTTGGTGACGACGAGGTTGCCGAACCGGTCGACGGTGGCCGCGAAGCCGGGGTGCAGCGGGATGGTCGAGCCGTACTCCTCGACGATCGCCGGCCCGTGCAGCGTGTCCCCGGGCCGCAGGTCCGGCCGCCAGTAGATCGCCGTGTCCACCGTGGAGTCGAAGCAGACCGGGCGGGTGCCGGTGCGGGCCCGTGCCGGGTCGCCGTCCCCGTCGGGCAGTACCCGCAGTTCGGGCCGGCGGATCGGTCCGACGCCGGTGACCCGCAGGTTCACCCACTCGACCTGCTGTTCGGGCCGGTCCCGGAAGCAGTAGCCGTAGAGCTGCTCGTGCGCGCCGTGGAACTCCGCGACGACCGACTCGGCCCACTCGGCGGTCACCGGTCCGGCCGGCGCCGGCACCCGCACCTCGTACGCCTGCCCGTAGTACCGCAGGTCGGCCGTGCGCAGATAGCGATGCTCGGCCCTGGCGAACCCCTCGGCGTCGAGCGCGGCGGCGGCCGAGGACTCCAGGGCGGCATAGTGACCGGCGACCGCGGACAGGTCGAGGGCGCTGTGTCGGGCCACGGCGGTCTGCACGTAGTCGTTCTTCACGTCCACCGTGAGCAGCCCGAACGCGGAGAGGTTGCCCGGATCGCGGGGCACCACGGCCGCGCGCAGACCGAGGATGTCGATCAGTCGACACAGCAGCAGTGAGCCGGAGCCGCCGAACGTGGCCATCACGAACTCGCGGACGTCCAGCCCGCGTTTCACCGTGACCTGGCGCAGCGCGTTCGCCTGGTTCCACGCCGAGATCTCCAGGATGCCGGCGGCGCACGCGGCCGGGGTCAGGCCGAGCTTGCCGGCGAGCGTGGTGATGCCGTCGATGGCGGCGTCCCGGTCGAGCGGTACCTCGCCGCCGAGCAGGTGCGGCGGGATCCGGCCGAGCAGCAGATGAGCATCGGTGATCGTGGGTTCGATGCCGCCACGGCGGTAACAGAGCGGGCCGGGGTCGGCGCCGGCCGAGCGGGGGCCGACCTTGAGCGTCCCCTCCCGGGAGAGCCACGCGATCGAGCCGCCGCCGGCGCCCACCGTGACCACGTCGATCATCGGGATCTTCGACGGGAACGCGCCGACCGTGCCCTCCGTGGTGAGCGTCGGTTCGCCGTCCAGCACCACGCTCACGTCGGTCGAGGTGCCGCCGCCGTCGAGAGTGAGCACCCGGTCGAAGCCGGCCTCGCGGGCGACCAGCGCCGCGCCGAGCGCCCCGGCGGCCGGTCCGGACAGGACGGTGGTGATCGGCTGGTGCACCACCTCACTCGCCGACAGCACGCCCCCGTTCGACTTCATGATGTAGAACGGCACGCCGCCCGAGAGGCCGGCCAACCGCTCCGCGATGTTCCGCACGTAGCGGGCCACCCGGGGCTTGACCGCGGCGTCCACCAGCGTGGTCATCGCTCGCTCGTACTCCCGGTACTCGCGCAGCACCTCGCTGGAGATCGAAACCACGGCGTCCGGGTGCTCCTCGGCGAGCACGGTGCGCATCCGCTCCTCGTGCGCCGGGTCGGCGTAGGCGTGCAGCAGGCAGACCGCGATCGTGTCGACGCCACGGTCCCGGAACCAGCGGGCCACCGCGCGGGCACCGGGCTCGTCGAACGGCCGGACCTCCTCGCCCCGGAAGTCCAGCCGGCCGCCGACGGTGCGCACCAGGTCGGCCGGCACGATCCGCGGCGGCTTCACCCAGAAGTAGCTGTTGCCGTACCCGTCCGGGACGCTCTGCCGGGCGATCTCCAGCAGGAACTCATACCCCTCGGTCGTGATGAAGCCGAGCGTGTCGACCTTGCCCTCGAGGAGCTGGTTGGTCGCGACCGTGGTGCCGTGGCAGACCGCGACGAGGTCGGCACCGCCGGCGCCGAGCTGGCCGAGCACCTTGTGCACGCCGGCCAGGAAGCCCTCCGCGGGGTCGGCCGGGGTGGACGGCGTCTTGGTGGTGACCGTCTCCCCGGTCTCCTCGTCGAAGGCCACCACGTCGGTGAACGTGCCACCGGTGTCGATGCCGATCCGGATCCGTCGGGCCATCTGCGCCTCCCTGACGAGGGGGCGAAACCCCGCCTCGGGATGCCATTGAACGGGCGAGAACCGCCGTGGTCGCCGTCAATTTGTGCCAAGAGCGGGCGGGCCGGGCTGGCTGGACGGCGCGGCAGTCCGGGCGCGGCATCGTCGGCGCGCGGTTTCGGGGCCCGGACAGCGCGATGGCGCCGGACCCGCGAGGTCCGGCGCCATCAACGATCGGCGAGCTCTACCCCCACTGGTAGGTGATGGCGGTGTTGCACGTGACCGACGACGGCGACAACACGTCGTTGATCGGGATGGCCACCGCGGCCACGGCCACGCTCAGATTGTTGCCGCAGAACGTGATCGGCAGGATGTTGTTCACCTGGTTGACCGTGGTCGGGCCATCCGCTTGAGCGGGTGCGGCGGCGACCAGCAGAAAGCCGGTGGCCAGCACGGCCACGGCACCAGCGACGCGCGTCTTCGTAAGCACTCTGGACAACTCCTCAGCGGGTTGAGCGCCGGGCCGATGAGCCCCGGACACCACGAAACCGGACGTTAAGGAGTCTAAACCCTATAAGAGCAGTAATCACCAGTATTGCCCGAAATAGTGCACCTCGCGTGGCGGGGTCGCGGCGCCGGCCGGGCTGGAGCGCCACCCCGAAACCGGACTTGCGGCGGGAGGCAGCCGCGACCGAACGGCGACCCCTCGGCCGGCCCGGAGCCGGTCCGCGCACATCGCAGATCCGAACTTTCGGGGTTTCTGGGCATAAAACCGGCGGCGATAGCCCCGTTTTCCCCGAAAGCCCGGTTCGGCGGCGCGGAGCGGTTCAGGGAGAGGGCGAGTCGGGGCGGGGCGGCCGGGCCGGGCAGCGCCGAACGGCGGAAACAGCCCCGGACATGGCGATAGCGCCGAGCCTGCTCGGGGGCTCGACGCTATCGACTGGTGTTACGGGTACTGCTGGGTGCTACTGGGACTACTTGCCAGCCTGCACGGTGGTGGCGGTGTCGCACTTGACAGCCTTCGGCGACAGAACGCCGGTCACCGGAACGCTCACGCCCAGGACGGTCACGTCAACCTGGTTGTCGCACGCCGTGATCGGAACCACGTTGTTCGTCTGGTTCACGGTCTTGGGCGCGTCAGCCGAGGCCGGAGCGGCCATCATCAGGAAACCGGTCGCGATTGCGAGCACGGCACCAGCGATGCGCGTCTTCTTCAGCACTGTAGAACTCCCTGGATAGGGTTTGCCCGGGCCCGAGAACCCGGGCACGAATAAACGGACAAGAGGAACCTTAGCCACTTTTGCCACATATGCCACCCCGTCGAGAATGACGAGCGGCGTCCACTTCGGTGACTGCCGTAAGCCCCTTCGGTCCGACCCCAGCGGGCGCGAATGGACCGCGAGGAAATGGCTCCGGACATGGCGATAGCGCCGGGCCTGCTCGGGGGCCCGACGCTATCGACTGGTGTTACGGGTAACGCAGGTGAAGCGAACTACTACTTGCCGCCCTGCAGGGTGGTGGCGGTGGTGCAGTCGACCTTCTTGGGCGACAGAACACCGGTCACCGGAACGCTCACGCCCAGGACGGTCACGTCAACCTGGTTGTCGCACGCCGTGATCGGAACCAGGTTGTTGGTCTGGTTGACCGTCTTGGGGGCGTCAGCCGAGGCGGGCGCGGCCATCATCAGGAAGCCGGTCGCGATTGCGAGCACGGCACCAGCGATGCGGGTCTTCTTGAGCACGTGAAACTCCCCTGAATAGGGTTTGCCCGGGCCCGAGAACCCGGGCACGAATATACGGACGAACGGAACTATAACCGCTTTCATCCGATATGCGACCCCGCGGGTCACAACACGCAAAAGACCTCACGGTCGAACGGTTCAGTGCGGAAAGGGCGTCTCGGCCGGCGCCAGGAGTTGCTCGGCGTGCCGGCGGTAGAGCGCGAGGTTCCGGTCGGCGAGGTGGTCGAAGCCCTGCCGCACGTTCGATCCGGGCGTGAGTGAGGCCAGCGCGGTGGCCGGGTCGAGCCGGGCACTCACCCAGCCCTCGTGCGACGCGGCGCGCGCGATCACCTCGGCGACCGGCGTGACGATGAGTGAGTTGCCGAAGTACAGCACGCCGGCCGGGTCGACACCGGTGGCGTTGCTGGCCACCACGAAGACGTGGTTGTCGTACGCGCGGGCCCGGCTGGTCAGCTCCCAGATGTCCGCCGAGCGCAGCAACGCCGACGGGCGACAGATCACCTCGGCGCCGAGCACGGCCTCGATCCGCGCCAGCTCGGGGTAGTCGCCGTCGAAGCAGATCATCAGGCCGATCCGGCCAAGTTCGGTCTCCACCACGATCGCCTCGTCGCCCGGGGTGACCCAGCCGCCGCTCGGCGCGTCCTCACCGCAGAACAGGTGCGACTTGCGGTAGATCCCGAGCAGGTCGCCGCTCGGCCCGGCCAGCACCGCCGAGTTGTAGACCGTGCCGCGGTCGGGACCGCGTTCGTACGTACCGAGTACGACGTGGACCCCGAGCCGCCGCGCCACCTCCTGAATCGGCGCGCTGACCGGACCGGGTAGCTCGCTGACCAGGTCCCACAGCTCCTCAGGCGGGAGGCCGGGCGTGAAGCCGGTGGTCGCGGTCTCGGGCAGCACGACGAGTTCCGCGCCGGTCGCGGCCACGCAGCGCTCCACGTATTCGACGCACTTCTCCAGGTTGGTCTTCACGCTGGCCGCCGTGAGCGACCCCGGAGCCGGCGCGATCTGGATCGCCGCCGCAGTGAACGCACGCATCGTTACCCCCTCTGACCTGCTGCGGTTCAGTTCCGCCCTGGGAGGGCGGAACTGACCCGCACGACGTTAACCCCGACGGCGGGCCACGAACCCGCCCACCAGAGCGCCGAGCAGCGCCACACCCGCGCCGAAGACCGCTCCCTTCACGAACTCGCCTGGCGCCGGAACCGCAGCGGCGCCCGGTGCAGTGAACACGCCCGTCTCCGCGGCGCCTGCGACCGGAACGGCCACCGGCGCAGCAACCCCGTTGAGCACGTCGTCCACGGCTTTAAAGAACTCGGCGGCGGTCTTCTTCGCCACGCCGGTGAGGATCCGCTGGCCGACGCCGCCGATCATGCCGCCGACGATCGCCTCGGCGTCGTAGGAGAGCACGGTCGTGCCGTCGCCGCCGTCCACCAGCCGGACCTTCACGTCGGCCGAGACCGTGCCGGGGCCGCCCGCACCGGAGGCCTTGAGCACGAACGCGTGCGGCTCCTGCAGGTCAGTCAACCGCACGTCGCCGGCGTAGCTGCCCTTGATCGACGCCACGCCAGCGGTCACCGTCATCCGGTAGGCGTCCCGCTCGATCTCCTCCAGCCGCTCGCAGCCCGGGATCGTCCGGACCAGCACGGCCGGGTCGTTGAGCGCCGCCCACACCTTCTCGACCGGCGCGTTCAACGTCGCGTTGCCGGACACCTTCACGCGGAACCCCCTGCGGTTGAATCGTGGACTCTGGCTGCGGAATCCAACCGCAGATGGAACAGCTCGGACGGGGAGATCGGCATCCGGGTGATCCGGATCCCCTCGGCGTCCTCGATCGCGGCGGCCAGCAGCGCCGAGCCGGGGATCACGCCGGCCTCCCCCGCGCCCTTGATGCCAAGCGGGTTGAGCGGCGACGGGGTCTCGAGGTGGTCGGTCTCGATGGTCGGGATCTCGGACGCGTACGGGATGAGGAAGTCCATGTAGGACGCGTTGAGCAGCTGGCCGTGCTCGTCGTAGACGATCCGCTCGTACAGCGCGCCGCCGACGCCCTGCGCCACTCCCCCGTGCACCTGGCCCTCCACGATCCGCGGGTTGATCATCGGGCCGCAGTCGTGCACCACGCAGTACCGCAGGATCTTGATCTCGGCGGTGTCCGGATCGGTCTCCACGATCGCCGCGTGCATGCCGTTCGCGAACGTGGCCTGCATCGGCGAGTAGTAGTCGGTCGCCTCCAGGCCCGGCTCGTCGTCCTCCACGATCGGGGGCTTGGACGCGTCGCCGACCGCGAACTGGGTGGCGCGCTTGGACTCCTCGTCGAACGCGTACCGCAGCGGGTTGGAGAGCACTGCCACCGTGCGCAACGGGATCTCGCCGCCCGCGGCGCCCGGCGGGTGGCCTTTGACCCGCACGATCCCGTCCACCACGTCCAGGTCACCCGGGTCGGCTTCAAGCGCTTCGGCCGCGATCCGCAGCGCCTTGGCCCGGACCTTGCGGGCGGTGAGCGCGACCGCGTTGCCGCTCATCACGGCGGCCCGGGAGGCGAACGTGCCGACCGCGTACTTGAACCGCCGGGTGTCACCGGTCGTCACGCTCACGTCGGCGAGCGGCACGCCCAGTTCGTCGGCGGCGATCTGCGCGAACACCGTCTCGTGGCCCTGGCCCTGGGTGGTCAGGCCGGTGGAGACCACGACCTTGCCGTTGGTCTCGACCCGGATGTGCGCACCCTCGTACGGGCCGACTCCGGTGCCCTCGACGTAGCACGCCAGCCCGATGCCGACCCGCCGTCCGTCAGCCCTGGCGGCGTCCCGATAGGCGGTGAACCCGTCCCAGTCCACGAGCTTCTTGAGCTTCTCCAGCGACGCCGGGAAGTCGCCGGAGTCGTAGATCAGCGGGCGGCCGTCCTGGAACGTGAGGTGGTGGTCATACGGCATCTCGTGCGGCTGGATGAAGTTGCGTTCGCGCACGTCGGCACGGTCCAGGCCGAGCTCGGCGGCGATCGCGTCCATGGTGCGTTCCATCGCGAAGACGCCCTGCGGCCGGCCGGCGCCGCGGTACGGCGTGACGATGACGGTGTTGGTGTAGAGCGAGCGGAACTCCACCCGGTACGCGCCCGGCTTGTACGGGCCGAGCAGCTGGGTGGCGGTGATGATCGGGATGATGATGCCGTACGGCGTGTAGGCGCCGTTGTCGTGCCAGAACTCCACGTCCAGGCCGAGGACGCGACCGTCGTCGTCGAAGCCGACCCGGACGGTCTGCCGCTGGCCCCGCTCGTGCGCGGAGGAGATGAAGTGTTCGCGCCGGTCCTCGGCCCACTTGACCTCGCGGCCGAGCCGGATCGCCGCCCACGGCACCAACACCTCCTCCGGCCACGGGTGCACGATCTTCACGCCGAAGCCGCCGCCCACGTCCGGCGCGATCACCTCGATCCGGTCCACCGGCAGGTTCAGCTTGGCGGCCAGCGCGAACCGCACCGAGGTCGACGTCTGCGTCGAGGAGTACACCCGGAGCGAGGCGTCGGCGGCGTCCCACCGCGCGTAGACGCCCTTGCCCTCCATCGGCATCGACGCGCTGCGCTCGATCTCCAGCGCCAGGTCCAGCACGTGCGGCGCGGCGGCGATCGCGGCCCGCGCGTCGCCGACCTCCTGCACCAGGTGCGCGGCGACGTTGTCCGGCACGTCGTCGTGCACGATTCTTTCGGCGCTGATCGCGGCGTCGAGGCCCACCACCGGCGGCAGGAACTCGTACTCCACCCGGATCAGTCCACAGATGTCCTCGGCCACGTACCGGTCGGTCGCCACCACCATCACGATCGGCTCACCGACGTGCCGCGCCACGTCCTTGACCAGGGCGTACGCGGTGCGTGGCTGGGTCAGCGCGGGGTGCGGGATGAGCAGCGGCAGCGGTTCGCCGACCCGGGTCGCGGTGTCGTCGGCGAGGTCGTCGTAGGTGTAGATCGCGATCAGGCCGTCCACGTCGAGCGCGTCGGTGACGTCGATGTCGACCACCCGGGCGTGCGCGTGCGGCGAGCGGACGAACGCGGCGGCCAGCGCGTCCGGCCCGAGATCGTCCAGGTACCGCCCCCGCCCGCTGACCAGCCTCGGGTCCTCGCGCCGCGCGATCGGCTCCCCGAACTGCCGCGTGCTCACGCCGCACCATCCGAACTCGGTTGCGGTCCATTTGCGCCCTCTGGGGTCGCAAATGGACCGCAGACCGGCGCCGCGGCGCCGGTCGCAACCGCGGCCGCCCCGTTGATCTCGGCCGCACGCAGCACCGACTTGACGATGTTCTGGTAGCCGGTGCAGCGGCAGAGGTTGCCGCCGATCGCCTCGCGCGCCTCGGCCTCGGTGGGCGCGGGATTGTCGCGGAGGTACGCGGTGACCGTGGTGACGAAACCGGGTGTGCAGAAGCCGCACTGGAGGCCGTGGCAGTCCTGGAACGCCTGCTGGACCGGGCCGAGACCGCCGCCCGGTGCCCGGCAACCCTCGGTGGTGGTGATCTCGGCGCCGTCGGCGCTGACCGCGAACATCAGGCAGGAGCGCATCGGGGCGCCGTCGACCAGCACCGTGCAGGCCCCGCAGACGCCGTGTTCGCAGCCCAGGTGGGTGCCGGTGAGGCCGAGGTCGCGGCGGAGGCAATCGGCGAGCAGGCGGCGGGCCGGCACGTGCACCGTGTGCGCGATCCCGTTCACGACCAGCCGCGTCTCGTGCATGGTTTCCGTCATGCGGTGGCCTCCCCTGCGTTCGCCAGTGCGCTCCCGGCCGCTCGTCCGGCGGCCTCGGCGCCGGCCCGCACGGTCAGTACGCCGGCGACGTGTCGACGGTAGGCCGCGGTGGCATGGATGTCGTCCTCGGGTTCGATTCGGGCTCGGACCAGGGCGGCTGCCGCGTCCCAGTCGAGCGCGTCGTGGGGGTGGCCGGCGAGCGCGTCGGCCAGGTCGACCAGCACCGGGGTCGGGCCGACCGAGATGAACGCGGCCCGCGCCGATTCCACCCGCAGGTCCTCGTCCACGCAGACCAGCACGCCGACCCCGCACAGCGCGTAGTCGCCGTGCCGCCGAGAGACCTCCCGCCACGCGGTGCCGCTGCGCCGGGGCGGTCGGGGGGAAGTACGCCGAGACGGCCAGCTCACCGGCCCGCAGCGCCGATTCGAGCGGGGCCACGAAGAACTCCGCCGCCGGCACGGTCCGCCGCCCGGCCGCGCTGGCCAGCTCCATCTCGCCGTCCAGCAGGGTGAGCACGGCGGGCGCCTCGCCGGACGGGTCGGCGTGGACGATGCTGCCGACCGTGGTGCCCCGGTTGCGGATCGTCGGGTGCGCCACGTTCACCAGCGCCTGGCGGAGCAGCGGCACCGCGTCGAAGGCGTCCCGGTCACGCTCGACCTCCGCGTGCCGCGCCAACGCGCCGACCCGCACCCCGCCGGGCTCGGTGCGCACGTACGCCAGCTCGGCCAGCCGGTTGATGTCGACCAGGTGCCCGGGCGCGGCGAGCCGCATGTTCAGCACCGGCACCAGGCTCTGGCCGCCCGCGAGCACCTTGCCGTCCGCGCCGACCTCGGCCAGCACGGTCAGCGCCTCGGTGACCGTGGACGGCCGGTGGTACTCGAACGGCGGTGGTTTCATACCGTGATCTTTACTCCCTGGAACGGGTTCTGCGGTTCGAATCCGCCCGCCACGGGCGGATTCGAACCGCAGAAGGGGGTGGTCAGGGCTCCTTGTAGGCGCCCGGTTCGTCCACGATGATCGCCGTGCCCTGCGGGTGGTCGCCGTTCGCGCGCTCGCGGCGTTCGGCGGTGATCCGGTCGGCTTCGGCCCGTTCCGTGGCGAGTTGTTCGCGCAGGTGCGGTGGGGCGATCGCGCGGACCAGGTGGAAGGCCAGGATCGTGATGATCGTGCCGAGAGCGATTCCGGTGAGGCTGAAGTCGTCGGTGAACTTCAGCGTGGTGTCGCCGATCGCGATGATGATGCCGGCGGCGACCGGAACGAGGTTGATCGGGTTGCCGAAGTCGACCCCGTTCTCCTTCCAGATCTTGGCGCCGAGCAGACCGATCATGCCGTAGAGCACGACCGTGATCCCGCCGAGCACGCCGCCGGGAGTGGCCGAGATCAGTGCGCCGAACTTGGGCGAGAGGCCGAACAGGATCGCGACCACGGCGGCCACGTAGTACGCGGCCGTGGAGTAGATCCGGGTCGCCGCCATCACCCCGATGTTCTCCGCGTACGTGGTGGTGGGCGAGCCACCGACCGAACTGGCGAGGACCGTGCCGACGCCGTCGGCGGCGATCGCGCGTCCCATCACCGGGTCCAGGTCGGTCTCGGTCATCTCCGCGACGGCCTTCACGTGTCCGGTGTTCTCGGCGATCAGCGCGATCACCGCAGGCAGCACCAGCAGCACGAACGCCCACTTGAAGTCGGGCAGGTGCCAGCCGGCGATCGGGGCGCCGTCCGGACCGGTCGTGGTCGCCGGCGGGAAGCCGATCCAGTCGGCGGATCGCAGGTTGTCCCAGTTCACCCGGAAGTGCACGGTGTTCTTGTCCAAGGCGGCGTCGTAGGAGTTGATCTTGCCGAAGACCTGGTCGAACACCCAGGACAGCGTGTAGCCGAAGATCAGGCCGAGGAAGATCGCGATCCGGCCGAGGAAGTTGCGGAGACCGACGGCCATCACGATCACCGCGAACATCGTGATCAGCGCGACCCACTGGTCCTGCGGCCAGTAGATGTCGGCCACCACGGGCGCGAGGTTGAAGCCGATCAGCATCACGACCGCGCCGGTGACCACCGGCGGCAGCACCGCGTAGATCACCCGGCTGCCGGCGAAATGGATGATCACGCCGACGATCGCGAGGACCACGCCGGCCACCAGGATCGCGCCGGTCACGTCCGCCGAGTCGCCGCCCTGCGCGCGGATCGCGACCACGGCGGCGACGAACGACGCCGACGTGCCGAGATAGCTCGGCACCTTGCCCTGGACGATGAGCAGGAAGCAGATCGTCGCAACGCCGCTCATCATGATGGCGAGCTGGGCGTTCAGCCCCATGATCAGGGGGAAGACGAAGGTGGCGCCGAACATCGCCACCACGTGTTGCGCACCCAGACCGATGGTCCGGGGCCACGAGAGCCTCTCATCTGGACGTACCACCCCGCCCGGCGGTGGCGTCTTCCCACCATGGACGACTTTCCAGCCCCTCAAAGCCATCGGTACGGCCCTCCCTCCGGAGGAAATTCCGCGGACGAGGGCCGCGAGTGGCGCCCTGATTGTCGATGAGAATGAAGCCAGGGCGACCCCCGTCACATGGGCAAGATGCCCCCAACCGGGGCGGTGTCGGTTGGCCAAACCTGCCAAGCCCCGCGCGTAGGTCGCCGGCTGGGTTACGGGTAAGCGTCGGCCCGGTTGGGTAAACGCTTCACGTGACCACCACCGAGCACCAGACCGCCCCCAGTCCGTCCGCGCCCGACGCCACCCCGCCGCCGAAGCGCGTGGGGACCGTGGCCGTCGTCGCCCACCAGAAGAAGTCGCTCGGCGGCGGCCTGGACCAGCTGCGCTCGCTGCTCGCCGAACACGGCGTCGAGGAGTTGCTCTGGTACGAGGTGCCGAAGAGCAAGAAGGCGCCGAAGCAGGCCCGCAAGGCGCTGAAGGAGGGCGCCGAGCTGGTGTTCGTCTGGGGCGGCGACGGCATGGTCCAGCGCTGCGTCGACGCGCTGGCCGGCTCGAAGGTGCCCGTCGCGATCGTGCCCGCCGGCACCGCGAACCTGTTGGCCCGCAACCTGGAGATCCCGCAGGACCTGCCCGAGGCGGTCCGGATCGGCTTCCACGGCCGAGCGCAAGAAGCTCGACTTAGGCGTGATCAACGGCGAGCACTTCGCGGTGATGGCCGGCCTCGGCTTCGATGCGGAACTGATCCGCGACGCCGACCGCGGGCTCAAGGACCGGCTCGGCACGCTCGCGTACGTGTGGACCGGGATGCAAGCACATCAGCGGCGGCGCGGTCCGATGAAGATCAAGATCGACGGCACGAAGTGGTTCGACGGCGAGGCGACCGGCGTGCTGCTGGGCAACGTCGGCACGATCACCGGCGGTATCGAGGCGTTCGACGATGCCAAGCCCGACGACGGCTGGCTGGAGGTCGGCGTGACCACCGCGAAGGGCCCGATCCAGTGGGCCCGCACGCTCGGCCAGCTGAGCGTCGGCCGGTCGGACAAGTCGCCGTTCGTGCGGATCACCAGGGCCCGCAAGGTCAGCGTGAAGCTCGCCGCACCCATGCCGTACGAGCTCGACGGCGGCGCCCGGACCACGGCCAAGCGGATCAAGGCAAAGATCGAGCCGGCCGCCATCACGATCTGCGTTCCGCAGCCCAGCACTCCCTAAACTTCCCCATTGCTCCTCAGCACGCGCCGCGATACGGTCCTTCTCTGAACTTCAGGGAGGATCGTGTCGTGGCGCAGCTGTATTCGGTCGATCAGGTGGCGGACCTGCTCGGGCTGCACGTGAAGACCGTGCGGACCTACGTGCGGGACGGGCGGCTGAACGCGGTCCGGATCGGCAAGCAGTACCGGATCACGCGGGAGGATCTGGAGGCGTTCACCGGCCAGCCGGTCGGGGCGCCGGCGCGCGAGGACGCCCGGCGGCAGCGGCACGCCGAGGTGTCCAGCATCGTGCAGATCGACGCGATCGGCTTCGAGGAGATGAGCCGGCTCAGCACCCTGCTCACCGCCTCGGCGACCGGCCGGCCGGACGACGACCAGCCGCTCCGGATCCAGACCCTCTACGACGAGGAACGCGCCAGCCTGAAGATCATCCTGATCGGCGGCCTGGAGAGCACCGCCGGCATGCTCAAGCTGGTCACGGCCCTGCTGGAGCAGCGATGAACACCATGGCCGAGCTGCACGGGATGCCGGCGCTGGTCTGCGCGCCGGACGGGCCGAAGATCGCGCGCGAGCAGGACGCGATGGACCTGATCGCGGAGACCTTCTCCGCCGACGTGGAGCTGGTGATCGTGCCGGCCGACCGGTTCGACGACGCGTTCTTCACGCTCAGCACCGGCCTGGCCGGCGCGGTCGTGCAGAAGTTCGCGGGCTACCGGCGGCAGCTCGCGATCGTCGGCGACCTCTCCCGGCACCTGGCGGCGAGCTCGGCGCTGCGCGCGTTCGTGGCCGAGTCCAACCGCGGCTGGCAGCTCTGCTTCGCCGCCGACGACGCCGAACTCGACGCGCGGCTCGCGCGCTGGGCCGGTCGGCGCGGGCTCTAGGCTGACGCGCATCCGCGATGGGAGGCCTGAGGTGACCGAGACGACGCTGGCCGGTTCGACGGTGCCCGAGCTGCTGGCCGAGCTGGCCGCGCTCGAGGACCCGAAGATGCGCGCGGTGAACGAGAGGCACGGTGACGACCACGGGGTGAACCTCGGCAAGCTGCGCGCGGTCGCCAAGCGACTGAAGACGCAGCAGGACCTCGCGCGCCAGCTCTGGGCGACCGGCGACACCGCGGCGCGGCTGCTGGCGCTGCTGATCTGCCGGCCGAAGGCGTTCGAGCGTGCCGAGCTGGACGTCATGCTGCGCGAGTCACGCGCCCCCAAGGTGCACGACTGGCTCGTGAACTACGTGGTGAAGAAGGGCCCGCACGCCAAGGAACTCCGCGTGGCGTGGTTCGCCGATCCGGACCCGGTGGTCGCGAGCGCCGGCTGGGCGCTGACCACCGAACGCGTGGCCAAGACGCCCGAGGGCCTCGACCTCACCGGCCTGCTCGACGTCATCGAGGCGGAGATGAAGGACGCCCCCGATCGGCTGCAGTGGGCGATGAACCACTGCCTCGCCCAGATCGGGATCGAGCACCCCGAGTTCCGGGCCAGGGCGATGGACATCGGTGAGCGCCTGGAGGTGCTCAAGGACTACCCCACCCCGCCGAACTGCACGTCCCCGTTCGCGCCGAGCTGGATCACCGAGATGGTGCGTCGCCAGGGCTGAGGCCTGTTCAGGACACTAGAGACCTCGCATCTCCAGGACGCGGAGGGCGAGCGCGAGGTCGAGGCGGAGGGTGGCGTCCTCGGTGAACGGCCCGACCATCTTCTCCAGCTTGCTGATCCGGTACCGCAGCGTGTTGTAGTGGAAGTGCAGCCGGCGGGCCGACTCGGCCACGTTCAGGTTCGTCTCCAGCAGCACGGCGAGGGTGTGCCGCAGGTCCACGTTCTCGGCACTCTCCACCGCCAGGTCGCCGAGCGCCTCGGCGACGAAGCCGCGCAGCTCGGCGGTGTCCGGGATGAGCGAGAGCAGCCGGTGCACGCCGAGCCGGTCGAAGCTGGCCCGTGCCCCGTTGCCCTGCAGCCGGCGCCCGATCTGGACGGCCTTGCGGGCCTGCTCGTACGCGCGCGGCAGCTCGTCGGGCGTGTCGGCGACCCGGGAGACCCCGAGCGAGAACGAGCGGCGACCGCCGCCGCCATCCCCGGAGACCTGCCTGATCAGGTCCGCGACCAGCTTGTCCACGTTGCCGTCGGCGGGCGGCGGCAGGATCACCACGACCTCGCGGTTGAAGTTCACCACCGGCGCCGCGGCGTCCCGCCAGCGCACCACGGTCTGCCACGCCGCGGCGAACCGCTCGTGCACCGGGCGCAGTTCCAGCGCCGGGTCGACCGCCGGACCGTCGTCGGGATCGAGCTCGGCCACCACAGCGACCACCGGTCGTTCGATGTCCCAGCCGAGCGAACGAGCGTGGCCCACCGCCGCCTGGGCATCCTCGACCCGGCCGGTGAGCAGGTCACGGAGGAAGTCGGCGCGGTACTTGCCCTCCACGGCCGCCACCGCGAGCTGCTTGGTGATCGCCAGCGCGGCGACCGTGGCGGCGCGTTCGAGGGAGTGCACGTCGGTCTCGGTGAGCGGACGTCGGGAGAACGCCACGATCCGCCCGTGGTCGACCCGGCCGGCCACCACGGGCACGACCGCGTGGAAGCCGGCGCCGTGCTCGCGGGCGCCGCGCGGCTCGTCCTCGGCGTGGAACCGGCCGGTGGGGTCGAAGCAGTCGGGGTGGGTGGCGCGTTCCAGCTCGGCGTGGTCGCCGGCCTGCGCGACCACCCGACCGTCCGGCGTGGTGACCATGACCGCGCCGCCGAGGATCCGGGCCAGTTCGACGGCCAGATCCTCCAGGCCACCGCCCTCGAGCACCACCGTGACCAGCGCGCGGTGCACCTCCTCGGAACGGGCCAGCACCGCGGCCTGCCGGTTCAGTAGATCGCTGAGCACCTCGTGCATGATGTCGTCGAACCCGACGTCGGCCGGGATCTCGATGATCGGGAAGCCACGCCGGTCCGCCTCGGCCAGCATCTCCGCGGGCAGTTCGTCGAGGTACCGGTGCAGCTTGATCGCCAGCGCGGCGAGGCCACGGTCGTCCAGCTCGCCGACCAGCACGGCCAGCGACTCCGGCGCGTGACGCAGCGGGTAGCCGGTGGTGAGCAGCAGCTCGTGCGGCTTCACCCACGGCAGGATGTCCGGCACCTCCATCACGTTCAGTCGCCGGACCACCCGATCCAGGCCGGCCTCGCCCGCACGCAGCACCGAACCCGCCATGCAGGACGCCCCGAGCACCTCGCGCACGGTGGGGCCGTAACCGGCGGGCGGACCGAGCGCGACGGAGGCCGGCGAGGCCGGTTGGGATGAATCAACCGAAGCCACCGCCGGATCCTTGGCAAGTTTCTCCATGAACACACGGTACGGCGGTGACTTACCGTCGCTGCGACGATCGGGGAATTCTCCCGATCCGGGCGCGCCACGAGGGGGGTGACCGCCGATGCGGACGGTGACCGCTGCGGCCTCGTCCGCGCTGGTCAGCCTGGTCGCGGGCGCCCCGCGCCGGGTCGAGGTGGTGGTCACGCTGCCGGTGGCGGTGCACCTCGCGGTCGGCGGCCCGGTGGGTGGGCTACTGAGCGCCGAGCCGGCGGGTGGGCCGCCGCCGAGCGCTGGCCCGGCGGGTGGGCCGCCGTCGGTCTGTCTGGCGTTGCCGGGTGCGGTGCGGTTGCCGTCGGCGTTGCTGGTCCGAGCGGGCTGGGGGTCCCTGCCGGTCGGCGCTGCGGGCACGATCGGCGCGGGCGGGCTGGAGCTGCCGGGGCTGTCCGTGCGGGTGGCGCGGTGGTGGCGGGTTCCGCGGCCCACGCTGCACTGGCGGGGCGGGGTGCCGGGGGCGCCGGCGCTGGACCGGGTCACCGCGCGCCTGGTCAAGCAGCTCTCCGTCGCCCTGGCGAGTCCTTTGTGGATTACTCGGGGAAATGCACGTCTCGTTGAGGGGCGAGGCGTGCATTTCCCCGAGTATTCCTCAGTGGACGGTTCGGTGGACGCGCTGTTGGGGCGGGGACCGGGCCTCACCCCGCTCGGGGACGACGTTCTGGCCGGCGCGCTCGTGACGCTCCGTGCGGTCGGCGCTCAGCACGCGGCCGACGCGCTCGCCGACGCCGTGCTCGCCAGGGCCTCCGCCACCACGTTCGTCTCCGCCGCCCTGCTGTGGCACGCCGCCCGGGGCGAATGCGTGCCCGAGCTCGCCGCCCTGTTCCGCGCCCTCGACACCGGCCTTGGCCTCGACGCGGCCCGGGCGGCGGTGCTCCAGCTCGGTCACACCTCCGGCGCCGGGCTGCTGCACGGGGTGGCCGCGGCGCTCCGGGCCACCGACGAGCGGGAGGAGTGCGCATGAGGCAGCACGTGGAGCTGCGGCGCGGCACGTACCGCGACTCGGTCAGCCTGATGCAGGTCAGCAAGGCGGTCGGCACCGAGCCCGGGGTGGCCGGCGCGCTGATCGCGATGGCCACCGAGCTCAACCTCGGGCTGCTGGCCGGGATGGGCTTCGCCGCACCGGACGGCGCCACCGCCAACGACCTCGTGGTCGCGATCTCCGCCGAAGACGAGGCCGGGTTGGATCGTGGCCGGGCCCGGCTGGACGCCGAGCTGGCGAACGTCGGCACGCCCGCACCGGGCGGGTTCGGCTCGGCGCCCGCACCCCGCACGGTCGGCTCGGCGGTGCGGCGCTCGGGCGCGGCGCTGGTGCTGGTCTCCACGCCCGGTCGGCTCGCGTACCTCGACGCCCTGGACGCGTTGGAGGCCGGCGCCTCGGTGCTGCTGTTCAGCGACAACGTGCCGGTGGAGCAGGAGATTCGGCTGAAGGCGGAGGCGGCCCGGCGCGGATTGCTGGTGATGGGCCCCGACTGCGGTACGGCGGTGATCGGCGGGGTGGGGCTCGGCTTCGCGAACGTGGTGCGGCCGGGGCCGGTCGGGCTGGTCGCGGCGTCCGGCACCGGAGCACAGCAGGTGATGTGCCTGCTCGACGCCGCCGAGGTCGGGGTGAGCCACTGCCTCGGCGTGGGCGGCCGGGACCTGTCCGAGGCCGTCGGCGGCGCCTCGACCCTCGCCGCCCTGGACGCGCTGGACGCCGACCCGGCCACCGAGCTGATCGTGCTGGTCTCCAAGCCGCCGGCTGCCGAGGTGGCGGAGAAGGTCCGCAAGCACGCCGCCGGCCTTGGCACGCCGGTAGTGTTCGCGCTGCTCGGCGCCGGTCAGCCGGACCTCACGGCCGCGGTCGAGTCGGCGCTGGAGGCGCTCGGCCAGCCGGTGCCACCGTGGCCGGCGTGGGGTGCGGTGCACGGGGAACCGGCCGCCAACGGTCACCTCCGGGGCCTGTTCAGCGGCGGCACGCTCTGCGACGAGGCGATGCTGATCGCCACCGGCACGCTCGGCCCCATCGCGTCGAACATCCCGCTGCGTCCCGAGTGGGCGCTGCCGGCCGACCTGGCCGCCGCCGGCCACACGATGATCGACTTCGGCGACGACCAGCTCACCCAGGGCCGCGCCCACCCGATGATCGACGGCGCCCTGCGGCTGGAACGGCTGGCCGCCGAGGCCGCCGACCCGTCCTGTGCCGTGATCCTGCTGGACGTGGTCCTCGGCCACGCCGCCCATCCCGACCCGGCCGCCGAGCTGGCACCCGCCATCGCGGCCGCGTGCGCCACCGCCGACCGTCCGCTGGACGTCGTCGTCTCGCTGTGCGGTGCCGGCGGGGATCCGCAAGGACTGGCCCGGCAGGCCGCGGCCCTAAAGGAGGCCGGCGCCGCGGTCTTCCTCTCCAACGCCGAGGCCGCCCGCCACGCGGTTGCCCGCGTGCCATGAATGTGAACCTCCCCGCTTTGGGCGACATCTTCGGGGCTATAGCCCTGAAGATGTCGCCCAAAGCAGAGGACTGGCATCGACGGGAGCGGGTTCGATGAATCTGACGGCGTTGTTGGGCGGAGAGCGGCCCGTGGTCGCCGCCGGCGTGGACCTGTTCGCCGACGCGCTGGCCGCGCAGGCGGTCGAGGTGGAACGAGTGGCCTGGCAACCGCCGCCAGCCGGCACCGAGGACGAGCTGCGCCGGGTACTGGCGGATCCGCGCCGAGCCGCCGCGAACGCCGAGGCGGCCCAGCGGATGCTCGCCGCCGGCGCCACCCTGGTGGACGTGCGGCCGGCGAGCGAGGTGCTCGGCCTGGGTCGGGGCGAGTTCTGCCACGCGGGGCCGCCGATCACCTGGGAGCGGGCGTCCGGCCCGATGCGCGGTGCGCTGATCGGCGCGGCGCTGCTGGAGGGGCTGGCCTCGACGCCGGAGGAGGCGGAGCGGCGGCTCGCGTCCGGTGACGGGCTGCACCTGGAGCCGTGTCACAGCCGGGGTGGGGTCGGGCCGATGGCCGGCGTGGTGTCGGCGTCGATGTGGGTGTTCGTGCTGCGTGACGAGGCGCACGACCGCACCTCGTGGTGCTCGTTGAACGAGGGGCTGGGTGCGGTGCTGCGGTACGGCGCCTACTCCCCCGAGGTGATCGACCGGCTGCGCTGGATGTCGGCGGTGCTCGGGCCGGCGTTGCAGGCGGCGGTGCGGCGGCACGGGCCGGTCGACGTCAAGGCGCTGATCGGTCAGATGATCCACATGGGCGACGAGGGCCACAACCGCAACCGCGGCGGCACACTCATGCTCCTGCGTGACCTGCTACCGGACCTGGTCGAGGCCGGCCTGCCAGCCACCGACGTGGCGGCGGTCGCCCGGTTCATCGGCGGCAACGACCACTTCTTCCTCAACCTCGTGATGCCGGCGTGCAAGCTCCAGACCGCGGCGGCGGCCGGCATCGTCGGCTCCACCGTGGTCACCGCGATGGCCCGGAACGGCACGGACTTCGGCATCCAGGTCTCCGGCACCGGCGACGCGTGGTTCACCGGCCCGGCCGCCGTGCCGCAGGGGCTGTTCCTCGGCGCCTACACCGAGGCGGATGCCAACCCGGACATCGGCGACTCCGCGATCACCGAGACCGCGGGGCTGGGCGGGTTCGCGATGGCCGGGGCGCCGGCGATCGTCAAGTTCGTCGGCGGCTCGGTGCCGGACGCGCTGCGGACCTCGCAGGAGATGTACGAGATCACGATTGCCGAGAACCCCGCGTACGCGCTGCCGATCCTGGAGTTCCGCGGCGCGGCCACCGGCATCGACGTGACGAAGGTGCTGCGTACCGGCCTACTCCCGCAGATCAACACCGGCGTGGCCGGCAAGATCGCGGGCACCGGACAGGTCGGCGCCGGGTTGGTCCAGCCCCCCGCCGAGTGCTTCACCGCCGCCCTGACCGCCCTCGCCGCCCGCGTGTAGCGCCGGCCAGGTCCTTCGCCGCTTTGGGCGGCATTTTCGCGGTTATAGCCGAGAAAATGTCGCCCAAAAGCGTGGGGGCTGGGCGCCAGTCGCGGGCGACGACTGGGCGCGGGAAACGTGGTACGCGGCCGATACGGTTACCTGGCGTTGCTATGCCCAGAGGTCAGGAATCAAGCCGTGCTCTCCATGCAAGATCCAGTCGCGACCGCGACCGACGTGTGCTTCAGCTTCGCCGCTAGCGACGAGCCGGTCTTGTGTGACGTCTCCCTTGAGGTCCAGCCCGGGGAGATCCTCGCCCTGACCGGACGGAGCGGCAGTGGCAAGTCGACGCTGCTGCTCTGCCTGGCCGGAATCTTGGTGCCGTCGTCCGGACAAATCATCGTGGACGATCAGGACCTCACTACGGCCGACGACGCGAAGCGGAGCAGCGTACGCCGGTCATCGATCGGATTCGTCTTCCAGTTCGGCGAACTCGTCGCCGAACTGGACTTGCTCGACAACGTTGCTCTCCCGCTGGAACTGCTCGGCGAGAGCCACCGCACGGCACGGAAGCGGGCCGCGGACCTGTTGAACGAGCTGGGGCTCGCCTCGGTGGCACACCGCCGTCCTGGACAGGTTTCCGGTGGACAGGCTCAGCGCGCCGCCGTGGCCCGGGCCTTGGTGCATGAGCCGCGGCTCATTCTGGCGGACGAACCCACCGGCGCGCTGGACCGCGAAAACGCCGCGACCGTACTCGAGTCGCTGGTGGCCCTAGCACGCAGTCGCGGCACCGCTCTGGTCATCGTTACCCACGACGCCGAGGTGGCGGCGCACGCGGATCGCCGCGTCGAAATGGTCGATGGCACCGTCAAGACGGTCCACGGGGTCACGCCATGAATCGATCTGACGGGCCTGCGGGTCGACGTGTGCCGGCGAGGGTCGTGTTCCGGCTCGGCTGGCGGTTGCTGCGAGTCGCCGACCGGCGCCGAGCGGTGTCGATGGCGCTGGTCATCGCCGGCACCGCCGCTGCGGTGCTCAGCATCCTGGTCGGCGTCGGGGCGCTCCAGGTGGCCGACACGCGCGGGGACCGGGTCGCAGCACGATCCTTCGCCGAGGCCACGGATCCGGCCAAGGCCCGAGCCTGGATCGAGGTTCGCCGGTCACCGTGGCGTGGAGAGATGGTCACCAGGATCGATATCGCCGTCGCGGACAGCGGGCTGGCTCCCAGCCCTGGCCTTGAAAGCTGGCCGAAGGTGGGCGAGGCGGCCATCTCCCCCGAACTGAGCCGGCTCCTTCCGGCGAACACCGATCTGGCCAGCCACATCCAGGGCGAGGTCGCTGGCCAGATCGGTCGGGCCGGCCTGCGGGCGCCTGATGAACTGCTCGTCTATCGGGGTGTCCCGCGATCGGCCCTGCCGCGCGGCGGCATGGCGGTCGAGGCTACCTCCGACGGTCCCCCGTTCATGCTTGAGCTGGAGCAGGGCCAGGTCGCCGCGCTGACGGCGTTCTTCCTCTCCTGCCTCGGGCTCCCGCTGTGCGGCTTCCTCGTCGTCGCCGCGAGGCTCTCGGCCAGCACGCGTTCTCGCCGGCTGGCCGCGCTCCGCCTCCTCGGACTGTCCGTTGCCCAAGCCCGCGTGGTGAACGCCGTCGAGATAGCGCTGCTCGGCGTCCTGGGTGCTGTTGTGGGGCTGCTGGCCTATCCCAGTGTCAACCACGTCCTTGCCGGCAGCGATCTGCTTGGCGTCCGCTGGTTTCCACAGGACACTGCCTTGACTCTCGGCAGCGTGGTGGGGGCGCTCCTGGCCACGCCGGTGCTGGCAGTGCTGGTCGGGTCCCGATCGGTCCGGTCCGCCCTCTTGACGCCGTTCGCCCGACGACGCTCGGCGCCCGCCGCGGTCCCGCGACGGCGCAACCTGATCCCGCTCACACTGGGTCTCACCGGCCTCATCACGCAGGTCATGGTGGGCTACTTCCGGCCGGCCGGCTCCACCACGATCATCCGCCTGGACTTGTTTCTCATCGCGTCCGTACTCCTCACCGGGATCGGACTGCTACTCGCCGTGCCGCCGCTCACGGCGTGGCTCGGCCGCCACCTCGCCGAGCATGGACGAACTGTCGCAGTGCGGCTCGGTGGCAGTCGAATGTCGTTCGATCCAGCGAGCACGGGCCGCCTCATCGCCGCGATCCTTGTGTTCGTGTTCGCCGTCGGCGTGGGCATCGGGCATTCTCGGGATGCGCGGGCGGCGACCAGCCCGAGCGCGCCAATCGTCCAACTCACCGTCGACGCAGTGGATGTATCGCCGGAAAGCCGCGGGCGCGTGCTTGCGGTACCGGGTCCACGAGCGGCTGGATTCGTGGTCCGGACACCCCCGACCGTGCAGGGTTCTGTCACCGCCCTGATCGCCGATTGCCGCACCATGGCCGCCTTCGTCCAGCTTCCGTTCCCCAGCTGCGACGAGCAGACGTCCTACCTCGTCCGCGAACCTGGCGGCGAGGTCACGGTCCCTGCCTCGATCCCGCTCCCGACTGGGGAGGACGAGCACACCGCGACGGTGGCGCGTCCCAGCCAGATACTTCCCGGGTTCATGGCCGCTGGCATGGAGGGCATCGACATCGTGCTCCCGCCATCGGCCGTCACCGCGATCCCGGCTCAGGCACAGTTCCTGTTCCTGGTTGACCGCGGCCGAATCGATCACACGATCACAGCCGTACTGGCGGTGGCACCGTACGCGCAGCCGACGGCGATCGGACTGGATCCCGACAGCGCCGAACGAATCGGCATGCTCGGCGGCTACGTCGGTCTAGCCTTCCTACTCGGAGCGCTGGTCACACTCGCGGCGTTCATGGTGGCCGCCGTTGACCGGGCGGTGGACCGGCGTCCGCAGGACACCACGCTCCTGGTTCTAGGGGTATCCACTACCTTGCTCCGGCGGGCGCAGATGTGGGAAGTCGGTGCACCGATGGCCGGCGGGCTGGTCATCGCCGCCGTTGCCGGAGTGCTGGGCGGCACGGCCTGGCAACTCACCGGTGCGCTCGACGGATCACTGGATGTATGGGCCAACTCCGCGCTGCTTTTCGGCGCCGTTGCCGCCGCGTTGCTCGCCACGGCGACAAGCGCTCTGGTCTCTACTCGGGAGATCGACCCCACTTTGCTGCGCCACGAGTGACGACGGAAGCCGCCGCTCGCCCGCGTCTTCCCGCAGCACCGACGCCGCCTCAGGAGTTCCTCGGCGCCGCCGCCAAACCTCGACAGCACTTGAGGTCAATCGCATCACCGACTTGACTGAGTGAGTACTCATTCACTAGCGTCCTCGGCATGACACCGAGAACCGAAACCGCCGCGACGGGGCGTCGTCGCGCGCCGGCGATGAGCCCCGAGCAGCGCCGGGAGATGATCCTGCAGGCCGCGGTGCCGCTGGTCACCGAGTACGGCGCGGCCGTCACCACCAGCCAGGTCGCGCGGGCGGCCGGCATCGCCGAGGGCACCGTGTTCCGGGTCTTCGCCGACAAGGACGAGCTGCTCGGCGCATGCGTGGCCGAGGCGATCCGCCCGGACCGGACGGTCGCCGAGATCGCGTCGATCTCGCTCGACCAGCCCCTCGCCGACCGGCTCACCGAGGCGGTCGACGCGATGAGTGCGCATCTGGGCCGGATGGGTGCGCTGATCGGCGCCCTGCAGGCCACCGGCGCCGGCCTGCGCCGCCCCGCGCCCGCCGAGGGCGAGGACCACTGCGCGCCACCGGACCGCCGCACCGCGATGCTCCCGACCCGGGACGCCGTGGCCGAGCTGTTCGAGCCCGAACGTGACCAGCTCCGGCTGCCGCCGACCCAGCTCGCCTCGATCTTCGTCGCGCTGATGTTCCAACTCGCCAGCGCCGGTGACGAGCCGGACGAGCCGAGCACCGCCGACGTGGTCGCCCTGTTCCTGCACGGTGCCATGACCAACACCGCCCCCACCGAAGGAGCCGCACGATGACCGAGCGCACCGACCAGGCCGTTCCGGCCACCGCCGATGCCGCCGTCGCACCACCGAAGGCCCGCCCGAACCACCGGTTACGCGCCGGCGCCGTCGTCGCGTCGATCGTGGCCGCCGCCCTGGTCTGGGTGATCGCGGTGCCGCTGTTCGGCGCCGACATCCAGGTCCAGGACAACCAGGATCCGCCGAAGGTGATCGAGCTCGGGCTGGGCCCGATCGTCTTCATGTCGGCCGTGTTCGCGCTGCTCGGCTGGGGTGTGCTGGCCGTGCTGGAGCGCTTCACCCGGCACGCCCGCCTGATCTGGACCGTGCTGGCGACCGTCCTGCTGGTGGTGTCGTTCCTGCCGCTGGCCGGCGAGATGAGCGCCGCGACCCGGGTCACGCTCGGCCTCGCGCACCTCGTGATCGGCGTCATCCTGATCCCGGCGTTCTACCGCAGCACGCCCCGGGTCTGAGCCGCGCGCCGACCCAGCAACACCGCCCCGGCCGGGCCGCCGCATCACGTCGCGGTGGCCCGGCCGGGAACGTACCGTGGCCATATGAATGCTCCGCTCCTGGCCGCGCTCCGGGAGGTGCTCCCGGCCGAGGCGGTCGTCGACGATCCGGACCGGCTGGAGTCCTACCGCTACGACAAGGCCACGTTCTGCCCGGCCGGCACGCCGGCGGTGGTGGTGATCGCGCGGGAGACCGAACACGTCCAGCAGACCCTCCGGGTGGCCTCCCGGCTCGGTGTCCCGGTGGTGCCGCAGGGCGCGCTGAGCGGACTGTGCGGCGCGGCCAACGCGATCGACGGCTGCATCGCGCTCTCGCTGGAACGGATGGACCGGATCGTCGAGCTGGACGTGGCGAACCGGGTGGTCGTGGTCCAGCCCGGCATCTACAACGCCACGCTGTCGCGTGCGGTCGCCGAGCACGGACTGTTCTACCCGCCCGACCCGTCCAGCTGGGAGTTCTGCTCGATCGGCGGCAATCTGGCGACCAACTCCGGCGGGCTGTGCTGCGTGAAGTACGGCGTGACCACCGACTATGTGCTCGGTCTGGAGGTCGTGCTCGCCTCGGGTGAGGTCCTGCGCACCGGCCGGCGCACCGCGAAGGGCGTTGCCGGGTACGACCTGACCAAGCTGTTCATCGGCAGCGAGGGCACGCTCGGGGTGATCACCGAGGCCACCCTGTCGCTCCGCCCGGCCGCCCAGGCGCCGCGCACCGTGGCCGCCCTGTTCGCCTCCGCCCCGGCCGCGGCGGAGGCGGTGTCACGGGTGGTCGCGTGCGGCCGGCTGCCGAGCATGCTGGAGTTCATGGACCGGGCGTCGCTGGCCGCGGTGAACGCCTGGAAGCGGATGGACCTGCCCGAGGACGCCGCGGCGATGCTGGTCGCCCAGTCCGACGCCGGCGGGGACGCGGCCGACGCCGACATCGCGGAGTTCGGCCGGCTGTTCGCCGGCCGCCGGGGCGACCGACGTGATCGAGGCGGCCGACGCGGCCGAGGGCGAATCGCTGCTAGCCGCCCGCCGGGCCATCATCCTGGCGTTGGAACAGACCGGCACGCTGCTGATCGACGACGTCTGCGTGCCGCGCACCCGGCTCGCCGACCTGGTCGCCGGGGTGGAGAAGATCTCCGCAGATCAAGGCTTGGTGATCGCGGTCTACGGGCACGCCGGCGACGGCAACTTCCACCCCACGGTGGTCTGGGACGCCACGTCCGAGGACCAGACCGTGCGGGCGAAGGAGTGCTACGACGCGGTGATGCAGCTCGGCCTGGACCTCGGCGGCACGATCACCGGCGAGCACGGGGTCGGACTGCTCCGCCGGGACTGGCTCGCTCGCGAGATCGGTCCGCTCGCGCTGGGGCTGCACCGGGACATCAAGCGCGTCTTCGACCCGGATGGCCTGCTCAACCCCGGCAAGGTCTTCGACCTGTGAACAGCGGGCGGCGCGGGCGTAGCCCGACGCCGCCCGCCCGCCTCACGCCCGCGCGCGGATCTCCTGCACCGCCCAGGCGTTGCCGTCTGGGTCGCTGAAGTACACGAAGGCGCCGCCGTCCCGGTCGTCGAACCGCTTGATCTCGCTGACCCCCACGCCCCGCTCGACCAGCTCGGCCCGGGCCGCGTCGAGGTCCGGCACGACCAGCTGCACGCCCCGCAGCGAGCCGGGCTCCCCCTCCGCGATGCCCTTGCCGAACACGATCGAGCAGCCCGAGCCGGGCGGCGTCAGCTGAACCACGCGCATCCCCTCAGCCGGCGAGGTGTCGTGATCGAGCCGGAAGCCGACCTGGTCCTGGTAGAAGGCCTTGGCCCGGTCCACATCCGAGACCGGGACCACGATCACCTCAAGTGTCCAGTTCATGGTTCCTCGTTCCTTTCGCTGGGCGGCGGCCCGACCGGGCCGCATCAACGCGTCGATCGGCACGGCCCCGGATCGACATCGCGGCCAGGGAAATTCAGGCGAGTGCGTTGATCGCCGTCTCGATGCCGCGATGAAAGGTCGGGTAGGCGTAGATCATGTGCCGCAGCCGTTCCACCGGCACCTCGCCGTGCACCGCGACCGCCAAGCCGGCCAGCACCTCGCCGCCGGCCGGCCCGGCGGAGGTGGCGCCGATCAGCACGCCGCGGTCGGCGTCCTCGATCACCTTGATGAAGCCCTCGTTGCCGACCTTGTGGATCCAGCCCCGGGAGACGCTGGGCAGGTCGACGTGGCCCACCCGGACCCGCACGCCAGCCGCGCGGGCCGCCGCCTCGGTCTGCCCGACCGCGCCGATCTCCGGATCGGTGAACGTCACCCGGGGCAGCGCGTGGTGGTCGGCCGGCGGACCGTCCTGACCGAGGATCTCGCGCACCACGATCGCCGCGTGGTACATCGCGACGTGCGTGAACGCGCCCTTGCCGACCACGTCACCGACGCCCCAGACGCCCGGCCCCGCACTGAGCCGGTCATCCACGGGCAGCGCCCGGGCGGTCGGGTCGAGGCCGATGCTGGCCACGCCGAGCCCGTCCAGGTCGACCCGGCGGCCGGTCGCGACCAGCAGCCGCTCGGCCGTGAGCTGGTCGCCGCCGTCCAGGACCACCGTGAACCGGTCGCCGTCGTGCTTCACCTGCCGCGCACCGGCGCCGGTCCGCACCGTGATCCCCTCCGCCGCGAAGACCTGGGCGAGCAGCGCGCTCGACTCGGGCTCCTCCAGGGCGACCAGCCGATCGGCCGCCTCGACCACGGTCACCTGGGCGCCGAACCGGGCGAACACCTGCGTCAGCTCGGCCCCGATCGCGCCGCCGCCCAGCACCAGGAGCGAACCGGGCACCTCGGTCGCTCGCACCGCCTCGCGGTTGGTCCAGAACGGCGTGCCAGCGAGCCCGTCGATCGGCGGCACGGCGGGCGCGGTGCCGGTGGCCAGCACGATGCCGCGCCGGGCCTCGAACTCCTGGTCACCGACGGCCACCCGCCCCGGCCCGACCACCCGGCCACGCCCCCGAACGAAGGTCGCCCCCTTGCCGACCAACCGGTCCACCGCGACCTTGTCGTCCCAGTCGTCGGTGGCCTCGTCCCGGATCCGGGCGGCCACCGGCGACCAGTCCGGCTCGACCGTGGAGGTGCCGGCCAGCCCCGGAATGCGCCGGCCCTCGGCGAGCGCGTTGCCGGCCCGGATCATCATCTTGGTCGGGACGCACCCGTAGTACGGGCACTCCCCGCCGACCAGCCGCTCGTCGATCCCGACCACGCTCAGGCCGGCCTCCGCGAGTCGTCCGGCCACCTCTTCGCCGCCCGGTCCGAGACCCACGACGACAACGTCCACCTGCTCGGCCATGTCTCTCCCCTGTCTGGTCCCCCCACCCTCGCAAACTGGGAGTGGGCTGAATAGCCCGGGCCGTGCGAGGCGGAGTCCAGGCAGTGATCTGCGCTCCCCAGAGGGCCGCCGTCACGGACCGGCGTGGTGAATCAGACGGACGCCATCGCCGGTTCCGCTTGTGCGGCGGCCGACGCCGGCGCGCGCCGGGCCCGCAGCGCGCCGGCACCGATCGCCAGCAGCCCCAGCACGACCCAGCCCACCAGCACGAACAGCGGCCTGCTCGATCCGGCACCGTCGAAGAACGCGGTGCCGCGGAGCAGGGTGCCGCCGGCGCCGGGCGGGAGGAGCTGGCCGAGCACGCCGGCCGCCTTGGGCAACAGTTCGGGCGCCGACGTGACGCCGGAGAACGGGTTGCCGACGAAGATCATCAGCGCCGCGCCCAGCGGCAGTCCGGCTCGACCCAGCAGCGCGCCGAGGCCGGCGACCGTGGCGGCGATGGCGGTCACGGTGAGCCCGAGCACCCCGGCGTTGACCAGCCAGTTCCCGCTCAGCACGCCGAGCCAGCCCTGAGCCACACCGAGTGCCGTGAGTCCGGTCAGCCCGGCCGTCACGACGAGCGCGGCGGCCTGAACGAGGCCGGGTCGGGTCAGCAGGAAGAGCACGGCACCGATCAGCACGCCGGCCAGCACGAGCGGGAAGACCGAGGCGCCCAGCGCGCTACCGCGCGGGTCCTGCGGGTCGGCCGCGACCACGTCCACCACCCGCACCGGCGGTCCGGACTCGGCGGCCGGACCCGTGAACGGCTGCTGGAGCAGCTGCGCGACCAGCGGGCTGGCCGCCGAGGCGGTCAGCACGGTGAGGCCCTGCGGCCCCGCCACGATCGCCCCGTACACCTCGCGGTCCTCGATGGCCCGGCGAGCGGCCGCCTCGTCGGCGTACCGATGCAGCTCGAAGGCACCCTCGCGCTCGGCGAGCCGCTGCTCGATCGACACGGCGGCCTGGCTCGGCCCGGCGACGCCGACCGGCAGCTCGCGCGGCTCGAGCCGGGCCGACGGCCACGCGAAGGCGGCCAGCGCCAGCGCGATGACCAGGGGGATGAGGAGAACCGCGGCGATCAGCGGCCGTCGCTCACGGTTCGGGCTGGTGGTCATGTTCACTCCTAAGAGAATGAGCGTTCGTTTTATGGTTCTCACTGTGCACCGCTGGGCCGACTCTCGTCAAGAGCGAATGTTCGTTCTATATTGGCGCCATGCCTCGCGTCTCCCAGGACCACCTCGACAACCGGCGCCGCCAGATCCTCGACGCGGCCCGGCGTTGCTTCGTGAAGAACGGCTTCCACTCCACGTCGATGCAGGACGTCCTGCGGGAGGCCAACCTCTCGGCCGGCGCGCTCTACCGGTACTTCAGCAGCAAGGACGAGATCATCGCTGCCATCGCGACCGAGGCCATGGCCAGCATCGCCGGTGCCTTCGCCGCCGTGACGCAGGCCGATCCGCCGCCGCTGCGGGACGTCTTCGCGGAGGTGCTCCGGCGGGCCGAGGTGTTGGACGAGGAGCAGGATGTCGCGCGGATGATCGTGCAGGTCTGGGGTGAGGCGCTGCGTTCGCCTGCGCTCGGCGACCTGCTCGGCACCGGGATCCGGGGCGTACTCAAGTCGGTCGTCCGGCTCATCGAGCAGTACCAGGAGAGCGGCGTCATCGATCCCGCCGCCGACCCCGAGTCCGTCGCCCGGGTGCTGATCTCGGTACTCCCCGGCTATCTGGTGCAGCGGGCGATCCTCGGCGACGCGACCGCCGACATGTTCCTGGCCGGCCTGGACGCGCTCCTACCCGGGCAACCCGGCGTAGCGACCTGACCTGCCGCGGTTGGATTGTGGAGCTCCGCTCCACAATCCAACCGCAACCCCGACCCAGCTTTCCGTCGCGGGGATTTCACATTCTTTTCGCCTGTTCGCGCATTGCGACGCCATTCCTTGACACCACTCGGCGCGAATGCAAATCTCATCGCCATGAGCCGGAGCGAGTATCTGATAACTCGCCTGCACGTCGACTTGATGCGGCAGGCGAGTTCGATCTGTCCGCCCGCGCGCTGACCCGTTCTCCCAGCTCACTGCCGTCGGCGAGCCGCCGACGATGCGCGACGTCCGTCACCGTCGAATTCATGCCTTCTCACTTCCGAATTACCAGTCCCGGATCGGCCGCGCGTTCACCGCCCGCCGCTCCTGAGGAGATTCCATGCCCGTTGTCCTGCACTGGTTCCTGCCCACCACGGGCGACAGCCGCACCATCGTCGGCGCCGATCACCGCGGCGGGCCGCACACCCACCAGCCCGACGAGCTGCGCGCGCCCGACATCGAGTACCTGGCGCAGATCGCGCGCTCGGCCGAGCAGCTGGGCTTCACCGGCGTGCTCACGCCGACCGGCACCTGGTGCGAGGACGCCTGGCTGACCACGGCCGCGCTGACCAGAGAGACCGAGCGGCTCAAGTTCCTGGTCGCGTTCCGGCCCGGCTCGGTCTCCCCCACCCTGGCCGCCCAGATGGCCGCCACGTACCAGCGGCTGTCCCGGGGCCGGCTGCTGCTCAACGTGGTCACCGGCGGCGACGCGGCCGAGCAGCAGCGGTTCGGCGACTGGGCGTCGCACGACGAGCGGTACGCCCGCACCGAGGAGTTCCTCCGGATCGTCCGCGGCGCGTGGAGCGGCACCCTGTTCGACTTCCGTGGCGACCACTATGAGGTGGCCGGCGCGACCGTCTCGGCGCCGCCGGACCCCGATCCCGGACCTGTACTTCGGCGGTTCCTCGGACGCCGCGCTCCCGATCGCGGCCGGCCAGGCCGACGTCTACCTGACCTGGGGCGAACCGCCGGCCGCGGTGGCCGAGAAGATCGGCCGGGTCCGCCGGCTCGCCGAGCAGCGGGGCGCCGGCTCCGGTTCGGTATCCGGCTGCACACGATCAGCCGGGACCGTGCCGTCGACGCGTGGGTCGAAGCGGCCCGCTTCCTGTCCAGCCTCGACCCGGCGGTGATCGCCCGCGCCCAGGCGTCGCTTCGGGCGAGCGAGTCGGTCGGGCAGCAGCGGATGGTGGCGCTGCACGGCGGCAGCGGCGACAACCTGGAGATCTCGCCGAACCTCTGGGCGGGCGTCGGCCTGGTCCGCGGCGGCGCCGGCACCGCGCTGGTCGGCAGCCACGAGGACGTGGCCGATCGGATCGAGGAGTACCACGAGCTCGGCGTCGACGAGTTCATCTTCTCCGGCTACCCGCACCTGGAGGAGGCGTACTGGTTCGGCGAGGGCGTCATCCCGGTGCTGCGCCGCCGCGGCCTCCTCGACGCCGTGTCCCCTACCGCTCCGACAAAGCTGCGGGTGAGCGCATGACCGCCATCGCCGGCGTCGTCGGCAACCCCAAGCCCCAGTCACGCACGCTCACAGTGGCCCGACAGGCCCTGACCACCCTCGAAAAAGCGCTGGTCAGCCACGGTCACGGGGTCGAAGACCAGGGCATCGTCGACCTGGCCGAACTCGGCGCCGAGCTCATCACCGGCGGCCCCGGGGTGGACGCGGCGATCGCCACCGTGGTCGGCGCCGACGTGCTCGTGGTCGCCTCCCCCACCTACAAGGCCACCTACACGGGCCTGCTGAAGCTGTTCCTGGACCGGCTACCGCCCAGGGCGCTCGACGGCCACACCGCGCTGCCGCTGATGGTGACCGGCTCGCCGGTGCACGCGCTCGCGGTCGAGGTGCACCTGCGGCCGCTGCTGGTCGAGCTGGGCGCCACTGTGCCCACGCCTTGGTCTCGCCCTCACCGAGGCCGACCTCGCCGATCCCGGCATCCGGATCGAGACCTGGATCGAGCAGGTCACGCGCCCCGCTGTTGTCCGCCCGCTGCCCGTGGAGGCCTCCCATGACTAGAGCACTGCGTCCGGTCCCGGCGGAGGAGCTGCGCAGCGCGCTGCGACCGCATTCGGCCGGCGTCGTGGTGGTGACCGCGGCCGGCGAGTCCGGGTCCGGCCGGGCTCACCGCGACCTCGTTCACGCCGGTGAGCCTCGCGCCGCCGCTGGTGTCGTTCTACATCGGACATGCGGCGTCGGCGTGGACGACCGTGCGGGACGCGGACTACTTCGCGGTGAACGTGCTCGGCGCCCGGCAGCGCGCGCTGGCCACCCGGTTCGCCACCAAGGGTGTGGACCGGTTCGCCGCGCCCATCGTGTGGCGCCCCGGCCCGGGCGGCGCGCCCCTGCTCGACGGCGCGATCACCCAGCTCGTCTGCGCGCAGCTCTACACCCGCCCGATCGGCGACCACTTCCTCGTGGTCGGCACGGTGGTCTCGGTGCACGACGGTCCCGACGACGCCGGCCTGATCCATCGCGACGGCGCGCTCGTCCCCGTGGCCTCCAGCGGAACGCGCCGCACCGCGTAGCGGCCGGCGCCGGCCGCGGCCACGAACTCCCGCGCTTTGGGCGACATTTTCGGTCGGTTATAGCCGCGAAAATGTCGCCCAAAGCGCGGGAGTGGTGCCGGGCGGTTAGGCGGGGTCCTCGTCGGCCAGGTACGCCGTGACGGCATAGGTGGCGTGGCGGTCGAGGGAGTGCCGTGCGCGGTCGTAGCGGCGGGTGGTCCGGGGGTCGGCGTGGCGCGCGTAGTCCTGCACGTCACGCAGGCTGACGCCGGCGTCGAGCGCGGCCGTGATCGCGGTGTGCCGGAGCGAGTGCGGCGAGAGCCGGCCGGCCACGTCGGCCAGTTCGGGGCCCGCGTCGGTCGCCAGCCGGCGCAGCAGACGCCAGATCGCGCCCTGGTCAAGCCGGCCACCGGTGGCCGTGGCGAAGAGCGGGCGGCGCGGGCGGGCACCGACGGCCAGCGCCGGCAGGGTCTCGTGGTCGGTGCGGCCGGCCAGGTAGCTGATCGATCGCCTCGGCGGTGCTGGGCGCGAGCGGCACGGTGTGCACCCGGCCGCCCTTGCCGGTGACCCGGATCGTGCGGTGGCCGCGCGCGTGGCCGAGATCCTCGATGTCCAGGCCGATCAGCTCACCGACCCGCAGCGCGTTGGCGAGCAGCAGCCGGACCAGCGCCCTGGTCCGCGGCCCGGTCGGGCGGGCGTCGATGTCGGCGCAGGCCAGCAGGATCTGGGCCTGCTCACGGGTCAGGCCGACCGTGCGCGAGTCGTCCTGGTCGACGGTCGGCCGGGTGACCCGCGCGGCCGGGTTCCGCTCGGCGTAGCCCTCGTCCACCAGCCAGCCGTACCAACTGGCCACGGCCGCGAGCCGGCGGGCCCGCGAGGACGCCGCGGCACCGGCCAGTTCCTGCACCCGCAGCCACGCGTCGACGTGCTCCCGACGGGCCCGCGACGGGCGGCACCGACGATGTCCGGCACCACTCCAGCCAGCTGCCGATGTCCCGACCGTAGGCGCGCCGGGTGTTCGGCGACGCGAAGCCGATCAGCCAGGAGGCGACCAGGTTCCCGTTGCCGTCGTCCGCACCGGTGGCCGGCACGAGCACCGCCGCGGGCGCTGGCGTGCCGACGCTCTCCATCCCGCTCATGTGCCCACCTCGCTACGCTCGGCAGCCCCACGACCAAGGCAGCTGTACCTACCGATTCGCTCGCTCCGCTCGCTCGTGGCTCCCCTTCGCAGGTTCCACATGATACGAGCGGAGCCCGCGCGGTCACGCCTCCCGCGCCGTGCGGTGGAAGCTACTCGGTGACCGGCGCGCTCGTCCCGGGGGCCGGCGGCTTCGACGTGCCGGGAGCGTTCAGGGCGCACGGCAGTTCCATCAGGATCTCGGTGGGGCCGCCCTCGGGGCTGCTCACCACGACCAGGCCGTCGAAGGCCGCCAGCCGCCGCCGGATCCCGGCCAGACCGTTGCCGGTGGGGTTCGCGCCGCCGTGCCCGTCGTCGCCGACGACCACCTTCAGCACGCCGCTGTCGTACCGGATCCCGACCCAGCCGGACGTCGCGCCGCTGTGCTTGGCGATGTTGGTCAGCGCCTCGGCCGCCGCGAAGTAGAGCGCCGACTCGACCGGCGCTTCGGGCCGGCCGGGCAGCTCCACCTCGACCTGGATCGGCACCGGGCTGAGCAGCGCGGCCGCCTCGACGGCGCCGGCCAGGCCACGGTCGGCGAGCACCGGCGGATGGATGCCACGGACCAGGTCGCGCAGGTCGGCCAGGGCGAGGCCGGCGGACTGCCGCGACTCGGCGACCATCGCCTTGGCCTGGGCGGGGTCGGAGTCGATGACCCGCTCGGCCAAGCCCAGCTCCATGGCCAGCGCGACCAGCCGGGCCTGCGCACCGTCGTGCAGGTCACGTTCGATCCGGCGCAGCTCGGCCGCGCTGGCGCCCACGGTGGCGGCCCGCGACTCGGTCACCTGGCTGAGCCGTTCCTCCAGCTCGGGGTCCCCGTTCGGCGCCAGCAGCGCCTTGGTCACGAATGCTTCGGCGGTGACCAGCCAGGGCGTGATCCACCAGGCCATGGTCAGGATGATCGCGGCCGCGAGGGTCACCGAGGCCATCGCGATCCAGTGCGCACCCCATGGCGCGACGAACGTGACCGTGGCCGCGAACAGCAACGCGGGCGGGATCGCGCCGAGCACGATGCCGACGACCGTGTGCACGAACAGCCAGGCGAAGTCGGTCCAGGTGGCCGGGTCGCGCAGGCAGGCCATCAGATCCTGGGTGCGCCAGCTCGGCTTGGACTGGTACGAGCTCGGCACCCGGGCGTCCAGGATCTTCGCCGCCCAGCGCCGGTGCAGGTTGGCGAACGCGCGCACCAGCTCGATCCCCCGCACGAACACCGGCAACCCGATGCCGAGCGGGAGCAGGATCATGCTGATCAACTGCAGGACGCCGAGCACCAACGCGATCGCACTGGTCGCCGCGTGCAGCAACAGCCAACCCAACGACGTCAACACCCGCCGTAGGCCCACCCATACCGGCTGCTCTGCCACCGTTCCCCCTTCGTGTCCCGATCCGATGTCATCATTCTCGCTGCTCGGGCAGGTGCGGGCAGTGGGCTTAGCCCCACCCTCCACCGGCGCATTTCCGCCCCGCGAACCGCGCGGACAGCGCCCGCGGCAAGAGCAGGCCCTAGGCTCGACGGCGTGACCGACACTCGCCTCACCGACGCCGAACGCGTCCTTCCGCCGCTGGTCCTGACCGCGTCCGACGTCGACCGCGCGGCCCTGCACCGCCTCGACGAGGAGTGGCTGGCCGCCGCGTGGCAGGAACCGAGAACTCGTGTCCTGGTGGTTTCCGACGCGCGCGCCGCGGTGGCCGGGGACGCCGGGTTGTTGCTGCTGGGGACTGGGGCGGCGCCGGAGGGCGACCGGTACTTCCTCGGCACCGATCCGGACGGCGTGCACCACTTCGCGGTCGTGCTGGAGACCCCGCCGGTGGACGGCCCGCTCGCCGAGGTGCGGTTCGCCGGGCTGCGCGAGGTCGGCACCGCGCTGTCCGAGCGGCAGGCCGGCCTGCTGGTGCACGCGCTCGGCCTGGAGTCCTGGCACCGTTCGCACGGCTACTGCGCACGGTGTGGTGAGCGGACCGCGCCGGCCGCGGCCGGTCACGTGCGGAACTGCCCCTCGTGCGGCACCGAGCACTACCCGCGCACCGACCCGGCCGTGATCATGCTGATCACCGACGCCGACGACCGGTGCCTGCTGGGCCGGCGGCAGATCCAGGCGGTGAGCCGCTGGTCGACGCTGGCGGGCTTCGTGGAGCCGGGCGAGTCGCTGGAGCAGGCGGTGATCCGTGAGGTGGCGGAGGAGGCGGGCGTCGCGGTCGAGTCGGTGCGGTACCTGGCGAGCCAGCCGTGGCCGTTCCCGTCCAGCATCATGTTGGGCTTCTTCGGCCGGGCCGCCGATCCGCGGATCGAGGTGGACGGCGAGGAGATCGCGGAGGCCCGCTGGTTCAGCCGGGACGAGCTGCGGGCCGCGGTGGAGGCCGGCGAGGTGCTGTTGCCGACCGGGCTGTCGATCGCGCGCCGGCTGGTCGAGGTCTGGTACGGCGCGCCGCTGCCGGAGAAATCCGCTAGCCGGTAGCCGGTTCGCCGGGTCAGGATGGTCGCCATGCACCGCTTCTATGGCGAACTGGCGAGTTGGTGGCCGTTGGTCTCCCCCGTCGAGCACTACGCGGAGGAGGCGGCCGAGGCAGCCGGGCTGCTCGCTCGGCGGCGATCCCGGTGCGGGAGGTGCTGGAGCTCGGTAGCGGCGGCGGGCACAACGCCGTCCACCTCAAGAAGGACTTCGCGCTGACCCTGGTGGACCTGTCCGAGGAGATGCTGGCGGTGTCCCGGCGGCTCAACCCCGAGTGCGCGCACCACCAGGGCGACATGCGGACGCTGCGGCTCGGCCGGGACTTCGACGCGGTCTTCGTCCACGACGCCGTCGACTACATGACTAGCGAGGCCGACCTGCGGGCCGCGATCGACACGGCGTTCGCGCACTGCCGTCCCGGCGGCCTCGCGCTGTTCATGCCGGACCACGTCGCCGAGACGTTCGAGCCGGGCAGCGACCACGGCGGCAGCGACGACGCGGACGGTCGCGGCGTGCGCTATCTGGAGTGGACCTGGGACCCGGATCCCACCGACGACTGGACGGTCACCGAGTACTCGTTCCTGCTCCGGGACGCCGACGGCTCGGTGCGTTCGGTGCACGAGACCCACCGCACCGGCCTGTTCGCCCGCGACACCTGGCTCCGGCTGCTGACCGACACCGGTTTCGAACCGGAGCCCGTCACCGAACGCAACACCGACGACCGTCCGCCCCGGACGTTGTTCCTCGCCCACCGCGCGGCCCTGAACGGAGAACCAAATGCCTGACTCCTGGCTGCCTGATGAGCTCGACCACGCCGGTCCCGAGCATCTCGACGCCGAGTACGTGGCCGGCTACGACCGCAAGTCCGGCCACGATCCGGCCGCCGACCTGGAGAGCCTGCGCCGGCTCGGCCTGGGCGCCGACTCCACCCTGATCGACCTCGCGGCCGGCACCGGGCGGCTGGCGCTGGCCGCGGCGCCGGCCTGCCGCCGGGTGATCGCCGTGGACGTGTCGGCCTCGATGCTCGCGTACCTGGGGGCGGCGGCCGAGCGGGGCGGCGCGGCGAACCTGGAGCTCGTCCGGGCCGGGTTCCTGACCTATGAGCACACCGGCGAGCCGGCCGACTTCGTGTACAGCCGGCACGCCCTGCATCAGCTTCCGGACCAGTGGAAGGCCGTCGCGCTGACCCGGATCGCGAGCACGCTGCGGCCCGGCGGCGTGTTCCTGATGCGCGACCTGATCTACACGTTCGACCCGGCGGAACTGGACGAACGGATCGAGGTCTGGCTCGCGGGAGCGGCGGCGGACCCGGCCGACGGCTGGACTCGCGAGGAACTCGCCACCCACGTGCGCACCGAGCACAGCACCTTCCACTGGCTGCTCGAGCCGATGCTGGAACGAGCCGGCTTCCAGATCACCGAAGCCCTGCCCTCCCCCTACCCCGCGACCTACGCCACGTACATCTGCACCAAGAAGTAGCCGTCCGCCAGTCTCCGCGCTTTGGGCGACATTTTCTGGTGCTATAGCACCGAAAATGTCGCCCAAACGCGGTGCAGGGTGGCGCGCGGCGCGGCGCGCCTGCGCGGCTCCCGACCCCTTGAGCAGGGGCGCCGCCTTCATCCGGACCATAACTATGCTGCGGAATTTAACGTGAACGGGGTTCATGTTACTCGCGAGTTCTGACATGCTGTTGCCTCGCTGCGGGAGGAATGCGGGCGTAGCGCGCTATGTCGGTCACGCCTGCGTTCGTCTAGGTCCACACCCAAGTGAGGGCCGTGCGCCGCGTATCGCCTGGTCAACCAAAACCGGGAGGACCGCAGGCTATGAGCACACTCTCCGGCCGGGAGTTGGTCATCGGCGTGACGCCCTTCGGCGAGCCATCGGCCCGCCTCGTGGTCGCCGTCGAGCGAGCCGGCGGACTCGGCGTCCTCGACCTCGGCAGCGACCCGGCTCGGGCCCGAGCCGCCCTCGCGGAGGTGGCGCGCTGGTGGCCGGGGACGTTCGGGGTCCGGCTCGGTGCCGGCACGCCGCCGGTGGAGTTACCGGCCGCGGTGGACACCGTGGTGATCGGCGCCGGCTGGGAAGGCCCTTACCCCAACGGTCCACATCGGACCTTCGTCGAGATCACGTCCGTCGCGGACGTACTCCGGGCTCGACGGTCAGGCGCCGCCGGGCTGATCGCCCGGGGCAGCGAGGCCGGCGGACGGATCGGCGAGACCAGCACGTTCGTGCTGCTCCAACAGCTGTTGGCCACGACCGACCTGCCGGTCTGGGCGGCCGGCGGGATCGGGCCGCACACCGCCGCCGCCGCGGTCGCGGGCGGCGCCGCCGGCGTGGTGCTGGACAGCCAGCTCGCGTTCACGTCCGAGTCGGAGCTACCCGCCGACGTCACCGCGGCGCTGCGCGCGATGGACGGCAGCGAGACCACCGTGCTCGGCGGTCACCGGGTCTACGTCCGCCCCGACCTGCCCGTGGCCAGCCTCCGGGACCTGACCCCGGACGCCGTCGCGGCCCGGCTGGGCTGCCGTGACCTGCGTGGCCAGCTTCTCCCGATCGGGCAGGACGCGCCGCTGGGCCGCGCGCTCGCCGACCGGCACGTCACGGCCGGCGGCGTCGTCACCGCGGTCCGGGCCGCGATCGCCGGCCACCTCACCGCCGCCGCGGCCACCGAGCCGCTCGGCGCCAGCTCGCCCTTCGCCCGCACCCACGGCCTCGCCCACCCCGTCGCGCAGGGCCCGATGACCCGGGTCAGCGACCGGGCCGGCGTTCGCCGCCGCGGTCGCCGACGGGGGCGGCCTGCCGTTCCTCGCGCTCGCGCTGATGCCGAGCGACCGAGGTCCGGCCGCTGCTGGAGGAGACCGCGGCGCTGCTCGGCGACCGGCCGTGGGGCGTCGGCATCCTCGGCTTCGTGCCGCCGGAGATCCGGGACGCGCAGCTCGCGGCCGTGCACGACGTGCGGCCCGCCGTACGCGCTGATCGCCGGCGGCCGGCCGGCCCAGGCCGCGCCGCTGGAGGACGCCGGCATCGCCACCTTCCTGCACGTGCCGTCGCCCGGGCTGCTGCGACCGGTTCCTCGCCGAGGGCGCGCGCCGGTTCGTCTTCGAGGGCCGCGAGTGCGGCGGCCACGTCGGCCCGCGCGCCAGCTTCCCGCTGTGGGAGCACCAGGTGGACCGCCTGCTGCACTTCGGACGCCGACCTCGCCGACCTCCAGGTGCTCTTCGCCGGCGGCATCCACGACGCGCGCTCGGCCGCGATGGTGGGCGCCCTGGCCGCGCCGCTGGCCGCACGCGGCGCCGGGGTCGGCGTGCTGATGGGCACGGCGTACCTGTTCACCGAGGAGGCCGTCGACGCGCCGGCGCGATCGCTGCCCGGCGTTCCAGCAGGCGGCGCTGCGAGTGCGAGCGGACCGTGCTGCTGGAGACCTCGCCGGGCCACGCCACCCGCTGCGTCGACGCCCGGTTACGTCGGGACTTCACCGCTGCCAAGGAGCGCCTCGCCGCGGCCGGCGTCGCCGCAGGAGGAGATCTGGGCCGAGCTGGAGCGGCTCAACCTCGGCCGGCTGCGGATCGCCACCAAGGGGCTGCGCCGCGGCGAGCGACGGCGCTGGTCGACGTGGACGCGGACGACCCAGCGCGCGCGACGGCATGTTCATGATCGGCGAGGTCGCCGCGCTGCGGTCGGCGACCACCACGGTCGCCGAGCTGCACGCCGAGGTGAGCAGCCGGCCGCGACCGCGTTCCTGGCCGGACGCGCCGCCGAGCTGACCGCCGAGCCCGTGCCGCGAGCCGGCGCCCGCTGGACATCGCGATCGTCGGCATGGCCGGCGTCTTCCCGCAGGCCGCCCGACCTGGCCAGCTTCTGGGCGACCATGGTCGGCGGCGCCGACGCGGTCACCGAGGTGCCGCGCCGAGCGCTGGGACCCGGACCTCTACTACGACCCCGACGCGTCGGCCAGGGCGCGGGCCGCAAGACCCCGTCGAAGTGGGGCGGCTTCCTGCCCGACATCCCGTTCGACCCGCTCGAGCTACGGCATCCCGCCGGCCGCGCTGGCCGGCATCGAGCCGATGCAGCTGCTCGCGCTGGAGGTGGCCGCCCGGGCGCTCGCCGACGCGGGCTACGCCGCCCGGCCGTTCGACCGCGAGCGCACCTCGGTGGTCTTCGGCGCCGAGGCCGGCACCGATCTGGCCAGCGCGTACGGGTTCCGCTCGATGCTACCCGTCCTACTGTCGGCGCGCTGCCGCCGGAGCTGGACGACCAGCTGCCCGCCGCTGACCGAGGACTCCTTCCCCGGCGTGCTGGCCAACGTGATCGCCGGCCGGATCGCCAACCGGCTCGACCTCGGCGGCGCCAACTACACCGTCGACGCGGCCTGCGCCTCGTCGCTGGCCGCGCTCGACGTGGCCTGCAAGGAGCTGCGCGCCGGCACCAGCGACCTGGTGCTGTGCGGCGGCGCCGACCTGCACAACGGCATCCACGACTACCTGCTGTTCGCCTCGGTCCACGCGCTCTCGCCGACCGGCCGGTGCCGCCCGTTCGACCGCACCGCCGACGGCATCGCGCTCGGCGAGGGCGTCGGCGTGCGTCGTGCTCAAGCGGCTGGCCGACGCCGAACGCGACGGCGACCGGGTCTACGCCGTGATCAAGGGCGTGGCGCGGGTCCAGCGACGGCCGGTCGCTCGGCCTGACCGCGCCGCGCCCGGAGGGCCAGCGGCGGGCGCTGGAGCGCGCCTACCGGCTGGCCGGCGTCTCCCCCGCCGAGGTCGGCCTGGTCGAGGCGCACGGCACCGGCACCGTGGTCGGCGACCGCACCGAGCTGGCGACGCTGACCGAGGTGTTCACCGAGGCCGGCGCCGAGCCGGGCAACTGCGCGCTCGGCTCGGTGAAGTCCCAGATCGGCCACACCAAGTGCGCCGCCGGGCTGGCCGGGCTGATCAAGGCGGCGCTGCGCCCTGCACACCGGGATCCGTCCGCCGACGCTGCACGTCACGGCCCCGAACCCGTCCTGGGACCGCGGCGCCAGCCCGTTCTACTTCGACGACGCGGCCCGACCGTGGCCGCGCCGCCGGCCGACCGGGTCGCCGGGGTCAGCGCGTTCGGCTTCGGCGGCACCAACTTCCACGCCGTGCTCACCGGGTACGACGGCGCACCGCCGCCCGCGCACGGCCTGGACGAGTGGCCGGCCGAGCTGTTCCTGCTCCGCGGCCCGGACGCCGTGGACCGGCTGGCGCGCCGCTGGTCGCGGCCAACGACGCCGCCGGCCGCCCGTGGCGCCTGCGCGACCTGGCGCTGACCGCCAGCACCGGCGTCCGGGCCCGGTGCACACCGCGTTCGTCGCCGACCGACCTGGACGACCTCGCCGGCCAAGCTGGCCGGCCCGCGTGACCACGCGGGTGCTCGGCCGCCGGCGACCCGCCGACCCGGGAAGGTCGCGTTCCTCTTCCCCGGCCAGGGCAGCCAGCGGCCGGGCATGCTCGCCGACCTGTTCGTGGCGTTCCCGCAGCTGCAGCGGTTCCTGCACGCCGGCGCCGCGTGGGCGCCGACCGATGTTCCCGCCCGCCGCGTTCGACCGCGACGAGGCCGCGCGCAGCAGGCCGCGCTCACCGACACCCGGGTCGCCCAGCCGGCGCTCGGCATCGCCGGGCTCGCCACGCACGCGCTGCTCGGCGCGCTCGGGGTCCGGCCCGACCTGGCCGCCGGCCACAGCTACGGCGAACTGGTCGCGCTGGCCGCCGCCGGCGCGCTCGACGCGAGGCCGACCTGCTGGCGCTGAGCGCGGCCCGCGGCGAGGCGATCCTGGCCGCCGCCGGCGACGACCCGGGCACGATGGCCGCCGTCGCCGCGAGCGTCGAGCGGGTCACCGAGGCCGCTCGACGGCATCCCGGTCGTGATCGCCAACCAGAACGCGCCCGAGCAGACCGTCATCTCCGGCGCCGACGCCGGCCGTCGAGGCCGCGCTGGCCCGGCTGGCCGAGCGGGGGCTCACCGCGCGCGGCATCCCGGTGGCCTGCGCGTTCCACAGCCCGCTGGTGGCCGGCGCGGCCGCGACGCTCGGCGCCGAGCTCGACCGGCTCGCGGTGGCGACGCCCGACCTGCCGGTCTGGTCGCCAACACGCACCGCCGCGCCCTACCCGGACGCGCCCGACGCGATCCGGGCCACGCTGGCCGGGCAGGTCGCGCGCGCCGGTGCGGTTCGTCGAGCAGATCGAGGCGATGTACGCGGCCGGCGCCCGCATGTTCGTCGAGGCCGGCCCCGGCCGGGTGCTGACCCAGCTGGTCGGCAAGATCCTCGGCGACCGGCCGCACTCGCGGTCGTCCGTGGACGCCCCCGGCGAGCCGGGCCTGCCCCGGCTGCTGCGGGCCCTCGCCGAGCTGGCCGCTGGCCGGCGTGCCCGTCGACCCGGCCGCGCTGTTCACCGGCCGCGACGCGCGGATCGTCTCGGCGACCGACGTGCCGCGCAAGCCCGGCTGGATCCTGAACGGCCACCTGATCCGCACCGCCGACGGCCAGTACCTCCCCGGCGGCCTCCGCCCCGCGAAGCAGGTCGCGGCGCCCACGCGCCGGTCAGCACGCCAGCCGCCGACCGCGACCAGACGCGTGCTCGAGTTCCTGCGCAGCACCCGCGAACTGGTCGCGGCCCAGCGCGACGTCATGCTCGGCTACCTCGGCACCGACGCCCCCGCTGTGTCTGTCCCTGCCCGCGGCCGCCCCGGCCGCTCTCGCGGCGCCAGCCGCGGAGCTGCCAGCAGCGCCAGCGCAGCCCGCTGCTCTGACAGCCGACACAGTCCTCGCCGCTGTCCTCGCCGTGGTCAGCGAGCGCACCGGCTACCCGCTGGACATGCTCGACCCGGACCTGGACCTCGAGGCCGACCTCAGCATCGACTCGATCAAGCGCACCGAGATCCTCGGCGAGCTGACCGACCGGATCGGCCTCGGCGACGCCGCCAACCTGGCGCGGGCACGTCCGCGGTCGAGGAGCTGTCCCGGCTCAAGACCCTGCGCGGCATCGTCGACTGGATCATGAGCCGGGCGGGCAGCCCGGCCGCCGCGCCCGAGCCCGAGGCCTCGCCCGCCGAGGACCCGATCCCGGTCTGGCCGCTGCAGCGCTACCTCGTCGAGGTCGCTTCGCTGCCCGCGCTGCCCGCGGCGGACCCGGCCGCAGCTGGCCGAGCGCCGATATGTGCTGGTCGAGGACGCGCTGAGCGTGGCGCTGGAGCTGTCCGACCTGCTCCGCCAGCACGGCGCCGAGGTGCGGCTGATCCACCCGGACGACGAGGCCGCGCTGGTCGCCGAGCCGGCCGACACCGTGGTCCATCTGGCCGCGCTCGATCCGGGACGGCTGCCCGTGCTGCCGGCCGGGATCGGGCTGCTGCGCGCGGCGGTGCTGGGCGGCGCGACGCAGCTGCTCGTGGTGACCGGCTCGGGCGGCCGGTTCGGCCACAACGGCACCAGCGACAACGTGGGCGCGGCGACCGGCGCCGGCCTGCACGGCTTCGTGCGGACCGTCCGGCGCGAGTACCCGGAGCTGGACGTCCGGGCCGTCGACGTCACCCCGAAGGACACCCCGGCCCGGCTCGCGGCGCACCTGCTGGCCGAGCTGCTGGCCACCGACGCGCCCGCGCTGGTCGGCTACGCCGCCACCGGCCGGACCACCTTGCAGGTCACGCCCGCTCCCCTGGCCGCTGGTACGCCGGGCGAGCTGGGCCTCGACCGGGACTCGGTGGTGCTGCTCACCGGCGGCGCCCGCGGCATCACCGCCACGGGTCGCGATCGGCCTCGCCGCGCGCGACCGGCTGCCACGTCGAGCTGATCGGCCGGACCCCGCTGCCGACCGGTGCCGAGGATCCGGCCACGGCGCGGCGCACCGACCGGGCCGCGCTGCGCCAGGCGCTGATCGCCAGCGGCGTCCGGGTCCCGGCCGAGGTGGAGGCCGCCGCCAGCCGGCTGCTCGCCGAGCGGGAGGTCCGCGCCACCCTCGCCGAACTGGCCGGCCACGCGGCGTCCGTGCGGTACCACGCGATCGACGTGCGGGACACCGCCGCGGTCGAGGCCGCCGTCGCGGACGTGTACGCGCGGCACGGCCGGCTCGACGGGATCGTGCACGGCGCCGGCGTGCTCGAGGACAAGCTGCTCGCGCGACAAGACCCCCGAGTCGTTCGACCGGGTCTTCGGGACCAAGGTGGACGGTGCCAGGGCGCTGGCCGAGGCGGTCCGCGCCGGACCTCGGCTTCCTGGTGCTGTTCGGCAGCGTCTCCGGCGTGTTCGGCAACCGTGGTCAGGTCGACTACTCGGCCGCGAACGACGCGCTCGACACGTTCGCCCGCGCCTGGGCGCACCGGTTCGACGGGCGCGTCGTGGCCGTCGACTGGGGCCCGTGGGCGCCGTCCGTGGGCGGCATGGTCTCGGCCGAGCTGGAGCGCGAGTACGCCCGGCGCGGCGTCGGCGCGATCCCGCACGACGACGGGGTCGCCGCGCTGCTGCGCGAGCTGGCGTCCGGCGAGGACGCCGCCAGGTCGTGTACTTCTGCGGTGACCGGGACGCGTTCGAGCTGACGCCGGATGCCTGAGCCCACCCCGGTCGCGATCGTCGGGATGGCCGCGATCTTCCCCGGCGCGCCCGATCTGCGACACCTACTGGCGGAACATCGCCGGCGGCGTGGACGCGATCAGCGACGTGCCGGCGGCCCGCTGGGACGCGTCCTACTACGACCCGGCGGCGGCCGGCACGGCCGCCGCCGACCGGTTCTACTGCCGGCGCGGCGGGTTCGTCGACGCGCTGGTGGACTTCGACCCGACCCGGTTCGGCATCATGCCGGTCGCGGTCGAGGGCGCCGAGCCCGATCAGCTGCTCGCGCTCCAGGTCGCGGCCGACGCGATCGACGACGCGGGCGGCGAGGCACGGCTCGGCGACCGGCGCCGGGTCGGCGTGATCGTCGGGCGCGGCGGCTACCTCACCCCCGGCATCGCCCGGCTGGACCAGCGCGTCCGCACCGCGCACCAGCTCGTCGCGAGCCTGCGCGAACTCGTGCCTGGCCTCGGCGAGGACGAGCTGGCCCGGGTGCGCGCCGCGTTCCAGGAGCGGCTCGGACCGGAGCGGCCGGAGTCCTCGATCGGGCTGGTGCCGAACCTCGCCGCCTCCCGGATCGCCAACCGGCTCGACCTGCACGGCCCGGCGTACACCGTGGACGCGGCGTGCGCCTCCTCGCTGGTCGCGGTCGACCAGGCGGTGCGCCGAGCTGGCGTCCGGGCGGTGCGACACCGTGCTCGCGGGCGGCGTGCACCACTGCCACGACGTGACGCTGTGGAGCGTGTTCACCCAGCTCGGCGCGCTCAGCACCAGCGAGCGGATCCGCCCGTTCCACCGCGGCGCCGACGGCATCCTGATCGGCGAGGGCACCGGCATGGTCGTGCTCAAGCGCCTCGCGGACGCCGAACGTGCCGGCGACCGGGTCTACGCGGTGATCCGCGGCACCGGCGTGGCCAGCGACGGCCGCGCCTCCAGCCTGATGGCGCCGCGTCCGGACGGCCAGGTCGCTGGCGCTGCGAACGGGCCTGGCAGGCCGCCGACCTCGACCCCACCGCGCCCGACGCGTCGGCCTGATCGAGGCGCACGGCACCGCCACCCCGGCCGGCGACGCGACCGAGCTGGCGCCTCGCTGACCAGGTCTTCGGCGCGGCCACGGCGCGGCGATCGGCCTGGGCTCGGTGAAGTCGATGATCGGCCACGCCATGCCGGCGGCGGGCATCGCCGGGCTGATCAAGGCCGCGCTGGCCGTGCACCACGGCGTGCTGCCGCCGACCCTGCACTGCGACGACCCGCACCCCGCGCTGGCCGGCACCCGCTTCGTCCCGGTCACCGCGGCCCGCCCCTGGGACGGCGCCGAGCCCCGCCGCGCCGGCGTCAACGCCTTCGGCTTCGGCGGCATCAACGCCCACGTCGTGCTGGAGGAGCCGCCGGGCGCGCGCAGCGTACGAAGGCGACCGAGCCGCGCGCCGGTCGAGGAGCTCCTGCTCCTCGCCGGGCCGCACCGCCCGCCGACCTCGCTCCGCCAGCTCGACACGCGGCGCCGCGCCCGACGGACGGCCCGTGCCGGCTGGCGCTCGATCAACCCCGACGCCAAGCGGCTCGCGCTGGCCCGGCGGGTCGTCGAGCAGGGCAAGCCGTGGCGCGGGCGCAACGACCTCTGGTTCACGCCGACCCCGCTGCTCGGCGAGCACGCCGAATCGCCCGGCACGGTCGCGTTCGTCTTCCCCGGGCTGGAGCAGTCGTTCGAGCCGCGCGTCGACGACGTCGCCGGCGCACTTCGGACTCTCGTGCCGTCGACCTGGGCGTGCCGGGCGAGCTCGGCGACTTCGGGCTCGGCGTGGTCGGCGTCGGGCCGGGTGCTGGACGCGGCGCTGCGCCGGCTGGGCATCGCGCCGGACCTGGTCGCCGGGCACAGCGTCGGCGAGTGGAGCGCGATGATCGCCGCCGAGCTGTACCCGCGCGACGCCGTGCGAGGAGTTCATCGCCGGCTTCGACCCGGCCGCGCTGGAGGTGCCCGGGCGTCGTCTTCGCGGCGCTCGGCTGCGGCGCCGAGCAGGCCGGCGGCGCCATCGCCGGGCTCGACGACGTGGTGGTCTCGCACGACAACTGCCCGCACCAGTCGATCATCTGCGGCGAGCAGGGCGCGGTGCTGATCGCGCTGGACCGGCTCCGCGACGCCGGCGTGCAGGGCCAGGTGCTGCCGTTCCGGTCCGGCTTCCACTCCCCCATGCTCGCGCCGTACCTCGGCCCGATCCGCGCCAACTTCGACCGGCTGCCGCTGCAGCGCCCCACCGTTCCGGTCTGGTCGGCGACCACGGTGGCGCCCTACCCCGAGGCCGCCGACGACGTCCGTGACCTGGCGATCCGCCACCTGGTCGAGCCGGTCCGGTTCCAGGACGCTGATCGCGCCGGCTGCACGAGGCCGGCGTCCGGGCGTTCATCCAGGTCGGCACCGGCAGCATCACCGGCTTCATCGGCGACACCCTGCACGATGCAGCGAGCACCTGGCGATCACCGCGAACACGCCCAAGCGCAGCGGCCTGGACCAGCTCCGCCGGGTGGCCGCGGCCTCGTGGACCGAGGGCCTGGACACCGCGACTTCGCGCAGCTCCCGCAGGCGCGCAGCGCCGCGCGGAGCAAGGCTGGGTTGATTCGCCTGCAACCTCGGCGCCGCGCTGGTCACTTTCGGCGACACCGCGCCAGCGCTTTCCACCACCCCCGCGACGCCACCACTCGACACCACCGACCCGCTGCTCGCCGAGTTCGACGCGCTGCTTCGCGAAGCGAACAGCGCGGCCCGCGACGTCATCGCGGCCCGGGACGCGCCAGCGACGCCGGCGGCGCCGGCCGCCAAGACAACCCAGACGTGTCTTGTCCCTGGAAACACTGCCGTTCCTCGACGACCACTGCTTCTACCGCCAGCCCGCCGACTGGCCCGACCCAGCCGACCGCTACCCGGTCGTGCCGATGACGACGCTGCTGGAACTCATGCGCGAGGCGGCCAGGAGCTGGCCCCTGGGCGGGTCGCGGTCGGCTTCCGCGAGGTCCGAGCCCTGCGCTGGCTGGCAGTCGCACCCGAGGTGACGGTCACGATCAACGGCGACCCTCGACGGCGACAAGGTGACCGTGACGATCGACGGCTACGCGCGGGGCACGGTCGTGCTGGCCGACGCCTACCCGGCCGCGCCGCAGCTCCCCGACCCGCCGCTCGCCGCCGAGCGACCCCGCCGCGATCGCCGTCCGACCGCATGTACGCCGACCGCTGGATGTTCCACGGCCCCGCGTTCCACGGCGTCACCCGGCTCGGACCGGTCGGCGACGACGGCATCCGGGGCGAGCTGACCACCCCGGCGGCGCCCGGCGCGCTGCTCGACAACGCCGGCCAGCTGATGGGGCTGTGGATCATGCTCCAGGTCCAGGACGACCGGCTCGCCTTCCCCGGCGCCATCGACCGGATCGACCTGTACGGGCCGCACCCGGCGGCCGGCGAGCGGCTGGAGTGCGTGGTCCGGATCCGCTCGATCGGCGACACGATGGTGACCGCCGACCTGGAGCTGCGGACCGCCGACGGCCGGCTCTGGGCCCGCCTCGACGGCTGGCAGGACCGCCGGTTCGGCACGGACGAGCGCACCTGGCCGGTGTTCCAGCTCGCCGAGCGGAACCTGATCGCCGAGGCCCAGCCGGGCGGCTGGTTCCTGGCCCGGGAGCGCTGGCGGGACACCGCGACGCGCGAGCTGATCATGCGCCGGTACCTGAACGCCGCCGAGCGCGCCGCGTACGAGCGGCACCACCCGCGCGCGCAGCGTCAGTGGCTGCTCGGCCGGATCGCGGTGAAGGACGCCGTGCGGCAGTGGCTCTGGGACCGCGGTCACGGGCCGCTGTTCCCGATCGAGATCACGGTCGGCAACGACGCCGCCGGCCGCCCGTACGTGACCGGCGGGTTCAGCGAACTGCCCGCGGTCTCCCTGGCGCACACGGGGACTCTGGCTGCCGCGATAGCCGGCACCGCCGTCGGCATCGATCTGGAGCAGCTCGCCGACCGGGACGCCGGCTTCGAGGCCACCGCCTGCACCGATGCCGAACGGGCGCTGCTCGATCAGGTCTGCGCGGCCGACCCGGCAGGCACCAGGGCCGGCTGGCTGACTCGGTTCTGGACGGCCAAGGAGGCCGTCGCCAAGGCCGAGGGCACCGGGCCTCGCCGGCCGCCCGCACGCGTTCGTGGTCGACCGGATCGACGGCGACCAGTTCGTCGTCACCGTGGGCGACCGTTCCTACCGGGTGCAGACCCGACTGCACGACGCCACCCACGCCGTCGCCTGGACCGGCCAGGCCCCGGCCCTGGCCGCCGTACCCGCACTGCGCACCGAGAGGATCTCCGATGGCCACTGAGAAGCTGGCGACCGTCGTCGCCTTACGCCGCCCCGAGGCCACCGAGGGCGAAATCCTCGCCACGATCAGCGGCCTGCTGGTCGAGATCATCGGCGAGGAGTACGTGCTCGGCATCGAGATCGGCATGGACACCTCGTTCAACGCCGATCTGGAGCTGGAGAGCATCGAGTTCGTCGCGCTGGCGAGCAGCCTCCGGGAGCACTACGGCAACCAGGTCGATTTCGTGGCCTTCCTCGCCGGCAAGGACGTCGAGGAGATCATCGCGCTGACGGTCGGCGAACTGGTCCGCCACATCGCGGCCAGCCTCGCCGTGCCGGCGCCCCGGAGCGGGGCCGCTGATGGCTGACGTCACCGCCAACGGCGTCCGATTCCACGTCCAGCGCCTGCCCGCCGCCGGGGACCCGGCCGGGCCGGCGCCGACCGTGGTCTTCCTGCACGGGCTCGTGATGGACAACCTGTCGAGCTTCTACTACACGCTGGCGAACCCGGTGGCCGCCGCCGGCGCCGACGTCGTGCTGTACGACCTGCGTGGCCATGGCCGGTCCGAGCGGCCGGCCAGCGGATACGCGGTGACCGACTCGGTGGCCGACCTCGGCGCGCTGCTGGACGCGCTGGAGCTGGACGGGCCGGTGCACCTGGTCGGCAACAGCTACGGCGGCACGGTCGCGCTGGCGTTCGCGGTCGCCCATCCGGAGCGGGTCGCCAGCCTGGTGCTGATCGAGGCGCACTTCGCGATCGAGGGCTGGGGCGAGCAGATGGCCGGCACCCTCACCGAGATCGCCTTCGGCCTGCGCGAGGGCGACGTGAACAGCTGGCGGAACCAGCACGGCCGCAAGCTCGGCCGGATGGCCGGCAACGCCGACGACCTGATCAACAACACCACCCTGGTGGACGACCTGCTCGCCGTGAAGCCGATCCCCGCGCACGGGATCCAGGCGCTGACCTGCCCGGTCCGGGCCATCTACGGGGAGCGGTCCGACGTGCTGCACCATGCCCAAGCGCTTCAGGAACTGGTCGGCGACTTCACCCTCACCGTCCTCCCTGGACACACCCACTCGGTGCTGATGGAGGCGACCGGCTTCCTGCGGGACGCGCTCGTGAAGTGGCTCCGGTGAGCCGGTTCCTGTTCGTCGTGCCGCCGCTCACCGGCCACACCCTGCCGACGGTCGCGGTCGGGCGGGAGCTGGCCGACCGGGGCCACGAGGTCGCCTGGGCCGGGCACGCCGACGTGATCGGATCGCTGCTGCCGCCCGACGCCCGGCTGATCGACGTCGGCGGCGGTGGCGGCGTGCGAGACGATGGCCGGCATCCAGGCCAGGTCGCAGGGGCTGCGCGGCGCGGCCGCGTTCCGGTTCCTCTGGGAGGACTTCCTGATCCCGCTGGCGACCGACATGGTGCCCGGCGTGGACGCGGCGGTCGAGGCGTTCCGCCCGGACGTGCTCGTGGTGGACCAGCAGGCGCTCGCCGGCGCGCTGGTCGCCCGCCGCCGGCTGCTGCCGTGGGCCACCTCGGCCACCACCTCAGCCGAGCTGACCGACCCGTTCGCGCTGATGCCGAAGCTCGCCGACTGGGCCACGTTCTGCCTGCTGGAATTCCAGCGCGCGTTCGGCATCCCGGAGGCCGACGCCCGCCGCGGTGACCTGCGCTTCTCCGATCATCTCGTGCTCGCGTTCACGACCGAGGCGCTGGTCGGCTCGGTGGACGAGTTCGGCGACCAGTACGCGTTCGTGGGGCCGTCGATCGGTGTCCGCCGGGCCGCCGCCGACTTCCCGTTCGAGTGGCTGGACGTCAATCGCCGGCTGGTGCTGGCCTCGCTCGGCACGGTCAGCCGGGACAGCGGCGAGCGGTTCTTCCATTCGGTGGTCGAGGCCGTGGCGCCGCTGGGTGAGTCACTGCAGGTGGTCCTGGTGGCGCCGCCGGACGTGGTGCCGGAGCCGCCGGAGCACGTGCTGGTCCGCGAGTTCGTGCCGCAGCTCGATCTGATCGCCCAGGCCGACGCGGTGATCTCGCACGCCGGCCACAACACGGTCTGCGAGTCGCTCGCGCACGGGGTGCCGCTGGTGGTCGCCCCGATCCGCGACGACCAGCCGATCATCGCCCAACAGGTCGTCGACGCGGGCGCCGGGGTCCGGGTGCGGTACGGGCGGGTCGGCGCCGCCGAACTGCGCGCCGCCCTGCTCGACGTGCTCGACGACCGCACCTACCGCACGGCCGCCCAGCGGGTCGGTGCGTCGTTCCGTGCCGCCGGAGGCGCCGCCACCGCGGCCGACCGTTTGGAGAAGCTCACATGAGCGTGCGAAGCGCGCGAATCGATAGGCACAGCTGCCCCGCTCACGGGGCTGCCGAGCGCAGCGAGGTGGACCAGTGAGCGGGTTGCTGGTGCCCACCTCGCTGCCGGAATGGCTGCCGGTGTTGGCGCTGATCGGGTTCGTCCTGAACGGGCTCCGGCTGCGGGCCCGGGCTGGGGCGTTGCCGGTGTTGCCACCGTCTGCCGATCCGGTCCGGTTGCAGCACCGGTTCATCAGCGCCGACGGCGTCGACCTGGACTGCGACACCCGCCGGGCGGCCAGCGCGTACGCGGAGTTCGCGGGCCTGGAGGTGGTCGACCTGGTGCCGGCCGGCCTCGCCACGGGCCGCGCGTTGGACCTGACCAGGATGGTCGATCCGAAGGCGTACCGGGTGGCCCGGCTGGCGCCCGGCCGGGGGGCGTTCCACGCGCTGCTGGTCGACGTCGGTGTGGCCGAGCGGGCCGGCGTGACCCGGTTCGACGGCCTCGACCCGGTGGAGATCGCCGAGTTGACCGTCCGGCTCAAGCGCTACGCGTGCGCCAGCACCGGCCTCGCGATCGCGCCGGGACTGCCCGCCAAGCCGGACGCGCCCGGTCAGCGGCTCGCGCTGCTGCGGGCGATCTACGGTGCCGGTGCGCGGATCGTGGTGGCGCTGCCCGTGCTGGTGTACGCGGTGCTGATCGCGGGGATCGTGGCCAAGCCGGTCTGGGGTATCGCCGCCGCACTCGCGTTCACCGCCCAGCCGTACCTGATCTTCGCCGGCACCCCGCTGCGCCCTCGTGACCTGCACCGGAGCGCGTTGCTCCGGCTTGCCGGCGAGGCCGTGCGCTGGGTCGGCACGGTCACCGGGCGCTGGCGGCCGGCCCCGAAGCCCGATCCGTACGACGAGTTCGTGGCCGCGTACGCCGGCGAGCTGGCGGACGGTACCGAGCGCTTCTTCGAGCCGCGCCGGGACAGCTGCCCGTGGTGCGGTTCGGCGAACCTCAAGGTGCACCTGCGCACCGGCGACCTGATCCAGCGCAAGCCCGGCACGTTCACGCTGGAGCGCTGCACGGACTGCCGGCACGTGTTCCAGAATCCCCGGCTCTCGATCCCCGGCCTGGACTTCTACTACCGGGACTTCTACGACGGCCTCGGCGAGGAGCAGACCGAGTTCCTCTTCGGCACCAGCGGGCGCGCGTACACCGGCCGGGCCGAGATGCTCAAGCCGTTCAGCACGCCGCGGTCCTGGCTCGACGTCGGCGCCGGCCACGGCCACTTCTGCAACCTGGCCAAGGACACCTGGCCGGACACGGACTTCGACGGCCTGGACATGAGCGAGAGCATCTCCGAGGCCGAGCGGCGGCGCTGGGTCGGGCAGGGGCACCGCGGCATGTTCCCCGACCTGGCCGGCGAGCTGGCGGGACGCTACGACGTGGTGAGCATGCACCACTACCTGGAGCACACCCGTGAGCCGCTGGAGGAGCTGGACGCCGCCCGGAAGGTGCTGCACGCGGGCGGTTACCTGCTGATCGAGGTGCCGAACCCGTCGTCCAAGCTGGGTGCGGTGTTCGGCCGGTTCTGGGTGCCGTACTTCCAGCCGCAGCACCAGCACCTGATCCCGCTGGGCAACCTGGTGCGGGCGCTGGAGGAACGCGGCTTCCGCATGGTGGCGATCGACCACGGCAGCGCGCACCAGCCGGCCGACCTGACCGGCGCGCTCGCCCTCGCGGTGAACGCCGGGGCACCGAACCCGCGCCAACCGTGGCTCCCGCACCCGCCGGCGCGCTGGCGCACCTGGCGGCACCACACGGCGATGACCGTGGCGCTGCCGCTCTTCCTGGTCACCCTCACCCTGGACCAGCTCCTCGGCCTGGCGCTGCGTCGCACCAAGGGCGGCAACGCCTACCGGGTACTCGCCGCCGTCCCGAGCGAGTAGCCAGCCTTCCGCCAGCGGACCGCCGAACCCCAACCCATCCCGGTTTGGGCGACATTTTCTCGGTTGTAGCCGAGAAAATGTCGCCCACAGCGCGGTGGCGGCGGGGACGGCGCAGCCGGCACCGCACCGCCGTCGGCGCTGTGGCTCAATCGACCAAGAACATCCGGCACAGGGTGTCGGCGATCCAGCTCTCGTAGCGCTCGGGTGACCAGCCGCGCTCGCGGACGGTCTTGCGGTAGACCATCGGCGTGCCGAGCGACCAGAGCACGTCCGTGACGGCGTCCTCGTCGTAGCCGGCGCGCAGGGCGGTCTTGCGGGCGAGCGCGGCGGCGACGACCCGGGAGCCGGCCAGCCGCTGGCCTTGCAGGGTCTGCCACAGGGCGCCGACCTCCGGGTCGGCCGCGGCGGCGGACTCGACCGCGCTGTACACGTCGGCGACCCGCTCCCCCATCATCCGGATGTTGCGGGCGTGCAGGTGGAGCATGCGCTGCGGATCCGGCTCCTCGATCATTTCGCGGAACCAGGGCCGATCGCTGACCGGGATGGGCGCGTCATCGCCGGCCAGCGCGAGGTCGACGACCTCCTTGAGGATCGCGCTCTTGTTGCCGGCCGCGGTGAACACCGTGGGCCTCGCGACCTCCGCCAGCCGAGCGATGTCCTCGATCGAGGTGGCCAGGTAGCCCTTCTCGGCGAACAGCTGACTGGCTGCGGCGAGCACTGCGGCCTTCGCGTCCCCGCGCCGGATCGACGACTTGTACTGCCGTCGCGGCCTTTCAGCAGGGCTCTTGACAGGTTCGACCATCGAGTTAGACTCCGAATCTAATTCAAATAGATCCCCAGTCTAACTGGGGCGATGCCTGGAGGGCCAGATGAGCCTCGTTGCTACGGGATATCACCTCGAAGCCGGTGCCGGCGAAGCCTGGTGGTTCCTTGACACCAGAATGACCGTCAAGGCCGACGCGGCGCGTACCGGCGGCGCGTACACGCTGCTCGAGTTCAGCGCACCGCAGGGATTCGGCCCACCCCGGCACGTTCACCAGGAGGAGGACGAGGCGTTCCTGGTCCTCGAGGGTGGGCTGCTGGTGGCCTGTGGCGACGAGGAGTGGGAGGCCGGGGCCGGCTCGTTCGTCTACCTGCCGCGCCAGGTGCCGCACGCCTTCGTAGTGACCTCCGCCAAACCCGTGGTCGCGCTTCAGCTGACCACCCCGGGCGGCTTCGAGCAGTACGTCGCCGAGATCGGCGCACCGGCCGAACACGCCGGCCTGCCCACGCCGAGCGCGCCCGACATCCCGCGTCTGATGGCCGCGGGCACGCGGCACCACTACGAGATGGTCGGCCCGCCGCTAGGGCTGCCGACGACCTGACGGCTCACCCTGCGGCGGGCCGAACCTCAGCGGCTGACGGCCTTCTTGTAGCGGTTGATCGCGAGCGGCACGAAGATCGCCAGGATGATCACGATCCAGCCGAGCGTGGTCAGCACCGGCCGCTGCAACGGCCAGGCCTCGGGCTCCGGCATCTGCGGGCTGGTGTTGCCGAACAGCTCACGCGCGGCCAACGTCGCGGACGAAACGGGGTTCCACTCGGCGACCACCCGCAACGGGCCCGGCAGGCTGGCGCTGTCGACGAACGTGTTGGCGATGAACGTGACCGGGAAGATCACCACGAAGCTGGCGTTGTTGAACACCTCCGCGTTGCGGACCAACAACCCCACGACCGCCATCGGCCACGAGAACGCGTAGGCGAAGAGCAGCAGCAGCCCGAATCCGCCGGCCGCCTCCCAGAACGAGGAGTGGATCCGCCAGCCGACCAGCAGGCCGGTCAACGACATCACGACGATGACCAGCACGTTGTTGACCAGGTCGCTGGTGGTCCGGCCGATCAGCACCGCCGAACGCGCCATCGGGAGCGAACGGAACCGGTCGATGATGCCGCGCTGAATGTCCTGGGCGAGGCCACTGCCGGTGATCGTCGCGCCGAACAGCACGGTCTGGGTGAAGATGCCGGCCATCAGGAACTCGCGGTAGTTCATGCCGGGGATGTCGATCGCGCTGCCGAACACGTACGCGAAGAGCAGCACGAACATGATCGGCGAGAGCGTGGAGAAGACCAGCAGGTCCGGCACCCGCTTGATCTTGATCAGGTTCCGCTTGGCGACCACGAACCCGTCGCCGAAGGCCTGGGCAACCGAGCTCATCGCGCACTCTCCTGGTTCGTGCCGCCGGACTTCTGCGGCGTGCTGTCGCCGTTGCTCGCCGGCTTCTCCTCGGCGGCGTGTCCCGTCAGGGAGAGGAAGACGTCGTCCAGCGTGGGGCGGCGCAGCCCGATCTCGGGCACCTTCACCGCGGCGTCGGCGAGTCGGCGCAGCGCCTCGGCGAGCGCCTCGGACCCCCCGCTGACGGGCACCGTGAGCTGACGGATCTGTTCGTCCACGACGATCTCGCCGATCGCGAGCGACGCCAGCGCCGACTTCGCGGTCTCGATCTCGTCGACGCTGCCGACGGCGAGCTCCAGCCGTTCGCCGCCGACCTGGTCCTTGAGCTGGTCGGAGGTGCCGCTGGCGATGACCTTGCCGTGGTCGATCACGGCGATCTGGTCGGCCAGCCGGTCGGCCTCCTCCAGATACTGGGTGGTGAGCAGCAGGGTGCTGCCGGCGGCCACCAGCTCGGTGATCACGTCCCACATGCCGAGCCGGCTGCGCAGATCGAGCCCGGTGGTCGGTTCGTCGAGGAAGAGCAGCGGCGGCTTCGCGACCAGCGCGCCGGCCAGGTCGAGCCGGCGCCGCATGCCGCCGGAGTAGCCCTTGACCGGCCGGTCCGCGGCGTCCACCAGGTCGAACCGCTCCAGCAGCTCGCGGGCGCGCTCACGGCTCTTCTTCTTGCCCAGGTGGTAGAGCCGGCCGACCATGTCGAGGTTCTCGAAGCCGGTGAGGTCCTCGTCGACCGCGGCGTACTGGCCGGAGAGCCCGATGATCGCGCGCAGCCGATCGGCGTCGGCCACCACGTCCAGGCCGCCGACGGTCGCCTTGCCCGCGTCCGGCGTGATCAACGTGGTGAACACGCGGACCGCGGTGGTCTTGCCGGCCCCGTTCGGGCCGAGCAGGCCCATCACCTTGCCCTCCGGCACGGCCAGGTCCAGCCCGTCCAGCGCCATCACCGAGCCGTAGCGTTTGACCACGCCTTCGGCCTCGATCGCGTACTCCATGCCCGCTCCCTCGTGTGCCGGTCCGGCCCCGTGGTGACCAACAGCGCTTGCGGGGTGACCACGCCGGGGCTGATCCTCGCCTATCCTGCGCCCCGACACCGACAGAAATACCGTGGGTCCGAGGAGTAGAAGACATGACCGATGCCGAGGAGCAGCCCAAGTCCGGCCTGCCGCCCTACCAGGTGGCCGTGCGGCTCAGGGACGACGTCGTGGAGGGCATCGCCTGGGCGCGCGCCAGGAAGGCTCGGTTCCGGCGCTCGGCGTCGATCGTGAAGGTGGCCTCGCTGACGATGGCCGTGGCGGCGACCGTGATCCTCGGCGTGCGTGATCTCGACTTCTGGAGCGGTCTGGCGTTCGCGCTGATCGCGGTGAGCACCGCCGTGACCGCGATCGAGCCGTTCTTCAACTGGCGCTCGCGCTGGGTGCTGATGGAGGAGACGCAGTACCGGCTCACCCGGATCAGGGACGAACTCAACTACGTGCTCCTCCGGACGCCCCCGCAGCACCTGCGCTTCGACGACGTCGACCAGTTCTTCGCCAGGACGCAGGAGATCTGGAAGGACACCAGCCAGCGCTGGCTCGAGTACCGCCGCACGGACTCCTCCCAGCCTTAGCTGTTCTCCTCCAGCAGATCCACCAGCTGGCCGGCGTTGCGCTGGGCGTAGTCGCGCGTAGCAGTTGTTCAAGAGGACGTAGGTCTCCTGGGCTTCGTCGGCGAGTTTGCGTAGCTTGGGCGCCCAGTCGGCCAGCTCACGCTCGGAGTAGAGGTAGCCGAACCGGTCGTAGATGTCGCGGCTGGTCCACTTGTCGCTGTGCCCGTGGAAGCGCACCACGGACAGGTCCGTGGTGGCGGCGAGGACCGGCGGCACCGAGCTGGCGTGGCCCTGCGGCATGTCGACGCAGACGTACGGCACGGCGTAGTCGCGGAGGAAGTCGAGCGTCTCGTCCTGGTTCTGCTCGCTCAGCCACGTCTTGTTCCGGAACTCCACGGCCATCCGCATCGGCGCGCACCGCTCCTTCACCTGGAGCAGGTACTCCTTGTTCCGCTTGCCGATCGGGAACCACTGCGGGAACTGGAACAGGATCGTGCCGAGCTTGCCGGCCTCGTGCAGCGGCACCAGCGCGTCGAGGAACCGCTGCCAGACCTCGTCGACGGTCTTGTCGTCGACGTCCTTGAGGTAGACGTTCTTCGTGGCGGCCTCGCCGGTGGGGCGCAGGTCCTTGTAGAGCGAGTTGGGCCGGGTGGGGTGCTGGGTGAGCAGCGAGTAGGCCTTGATGTTGAAGACGAACCCGGGCGGCGTGCGCTGTACCCAGAGCTCGCTGTTCCGCTCGTTCGGTGGCGTGTAGTAGGTCGAGTCGACCTCCACCAGCGGAAACTGCTGTGCGTAGTAGGCCAGCCGCTCGGCGGCGGATTCGACCTCCTTCGGGTACCAGCCGCTGGCCAGCAGGGTCTTGTCGGTCCACGACGCGGTGCCCACCCGGATCTCGCCCATGGCGTCTGCGTACCCCGATTTGCACTGCGGGGCAACACCTGAAATCTCGTGCAACACTGTAATCAGCGTTGCAGGGAGGTGGTCGTCATGTCGGAGCTCGAGACCGATGCGCTGGACGCGTACTCCCGGGTGGTGAGCGGCGTGGCCCGCAAGGTGAGCCCGCACGTGGCGGCGCTCAGCGTGCGTGGCCGGCGCGGCTACGGCACCGGTTCGGCGTTCGTCTTCACCGGCGACGGCTTCCTGCTCACCAACGCGCACGTGGTCGACGGCGCCTCCGACGGGGTGGCCGCGTTCGGCGACGGCACCGAGGCGCGGTTCCAGCTGGTCGGCGCCGATCCGTTGTCCGACCTCGCGGTGATCCGGGCGGCTGGGGCGATCCCGGACGCGGTCGAACTCGGCGACGCGGACGCGCTGGTCGTGGGGCAGCTCGTGGTCGCGGTCGGGAAATCCGTTAGGGTTGGCCGGATCCGTGACCGCCGGCGTGGTGAGCGGGCTCGGCCGCGCGTTACCCGCGCACAGCCGCGGCGCCACCCGGGTGATCGAGGACGTGATCCAGACCGACGCCGCACTCAACCCGGGCAACTCCGGCGGCGCGCTCGCCGACTCCGCCGGTCGCGTCGTGGGCATCAACACCGCCGTGGCCGGCGTCGGGCTCGGCCTCGCGGTGCCGATCAACACCACGACCCGCCGGATCATCTCCGCGCTGCTCGCCGACGGCCGCGTCCGCCGCGCCTACCTCGGACTGGTCACCGCGCCGCTACCGCTGCCGGCCGCGCTGGTGGAACGGACCGGTCAGGCCCGTGGCCTGCGGATCGCCGAGGTGGTGCCGGGCAGCCCCGCGGCGCGGGCCGGACTGCACGCCGGCGACCTGGTGCTGTCGGCCGGTCGGGTACCGGTCAGCACCGCCCAGAGCCTGCAACGCCTGCTGTTCGACGACGCGATCGCCAAGCCGCTCCCCCTCACGGTCTACCGCAACGGCGCGATGGTCGACGTGGTGGCGCTGCCGAGCGAGCTCGACGGCTGACCGTGGACCTCCCGGAGCGGCGGGGCCCGCGACGTGGCCGTCCTGGCTTGGCGGCGGCGGCCTTGGCGGGCGGGCTTGGCCGGCGGGCTTCGCTAGCCAGCGGGCGTCCCTGGCCCGCGGGCGTCCTAGCCCGCAGGCGTCCTAGCCAGCGGGCGCGTTCTGGTCGGGCTGGCGGGGTTTGAAGCCGGGCCAGGCGAGCGGCCCGGTCGCCAGCTCGGCGGGCTGCACGACTCGAACCTTGCCGCCCACGATCTGCTCGACCACCGCCGCCGCCCGGCCGTTCTGCCCGCCGCCGTCGAAGTGGACGCCGAGCCACGGCATCATCAGCCGGCGACCGGGGATGTCCGCGGCGAGCAACGCGGAGCGCACCTCGGCCGGACCGGTCGCGGCGGCATCGTCGATCGCGGTGGCCAGCGCGAGGACGGCGGCGAACGTGTTGGCCGCGATCGCGGACATCGGCGCGCCGAAGCGTCGTTCGAATAGCTGGTCCACCGCGCCAGCCGCCCGGTTCCGGGTCGCGAACTCGACGGACCACGGCATCGGACGGAGCACGCCATTGGCCGCGGCACCGGCCCTACCTGGGTATGCCGGGTCGGCGAAGCCGGGGCCGAGCCCGATCAGCGGTAGCTGCGGGTTGCGTTTGCGTAGCTCCCTGGTCATGCCGACCGCGTCGTCCGGGTGGCGCGATGACCACGGTGGCCTGCGCGCCCGCGCCAAGGGCCTGGGCCGCCGCGCCCGCCTGACCTCCCGGTGCCTGCTTCACCACGCGGACGAGCTGGACGTTCGCCTCGGCCGCCAGTTCCTGCACGACCACCGCCAGGTCGTCGAGCCGGCCGCCGGCTGGTTGGACCAGCGTCACTTTGCGGGTTGGGGTACCGGCGATCGCAACCCTCGTGAACAGCGAGAACGCCGCCTCGCCGAGCATCCGGTCGTCCGGCGAGGTCCGGAAGTACCAGTCCGAGCCGTTCTCGGTCAGCGCCGTCGCGGTGCTACCAGCGTCCACATAGGGCACTCGCAACCGCTCGGAGCGCTGGCTCGCGGCAACCGCCACCGGCAGCCGGTCGCCGCCGATCACCGCCACGGGGCGCAGGTCGGCGATGAGCCGGTCGAGCTGGACGGTGGCGGCGTCCGGCGATCCTGCGCTGTCGACGACGTTGAGCCGTAACCGGGCGCCGTGCAGCCGGGGCAGGCCGGCGCTCGACGCGAGTGGCAGCGGAATCTGTCGGTGTTTGTCGTTGACGACCTCGATGGCCAACTCGGCGCCACGGCGCTGTTCAGCGCCGATCGCGGCGTCGGGCCCGCTCAGCGGCGCCAGTAAGTCCGATGCCGACGTCCTCCACCGGTCCGAACGATGCCCCGACCGCGCCGGGTGGGGTGCAAGCCACGAGCGCGCACAGCGCTACCGCGGCCGCCAGTCCACGGACCGGCATGGACATGCGCCCTCCCCAGGACCATCCAGATGTCTGCCCGGACGATGACGCGGGTGGCGGCGGCCATTGTGCCGTGTCGGTGTTGCGGCTTGCACCGGTACCCACCGCAAATTGTGGGAAGGGCCCGCCCCGAGCGTTTTCGCAGTCATTCGCAGGTTGACATTGGACGGGTAAGTCCGATGAGGTGTCTGAGTTCGGAGCCATCGCTTCGTGTCGGCCGGACAAGCGGATGCTGGAGGAGCGATGGGGAGGCCACGGGGCTGGACCAGGCTCTACGTGCGCAATTGGCGGGTCCGTACGAAGCTCGCCGCGGTATTGCTCGTGCCGTCGGTGGCATTCGTGGCGGTCGGCGGCCTGGAGCTCTATACGGCGTTCCGCGCCAGCCAGGATCATGACCATTACGCGGACCGGGTCGCGCTGAGTCGTGAAGTCACCGACCTGGTGCACCAACTGCAGCAGGAGCGCGATCGGACCGCCGGTGCCGTCGTCGCCGCCGACCGCACGGCCGCCGAGTCCACCGCGGTCGGCACGGTCGCGATGGCCACCGCGGACGACCGCCGATTGGTGAACGAGACCGCGGCGTCGTACCGGCGCGCCGCGCGGCCCGTGGGCGACCGGCTCGGCGGCGCGTTCCGCACCCGGGTCGACGAGGCCAGCTCGGCACTGGAGGAACTCACCGCGTTACGCACGGCCGCCGACCAGGGGCAGTTACGCAACGACGCCGTGTTCGACGGATACAGCCGGGTGATCGCGACCCTGCTCCGCGTCCTGCCGGACATCGGGGCAGGCGACGCCGCACTGGAGCAGAGCCTGCGCGGACTGTCCGATCTGGTCCAGGCCAAGGAACTCCAGTCCCAGGTCCGTGGCCGGTTGCAGGCGATCGCGCAGGCCGGCGGCTTCGCGCTCGGTGAGTACCAGGAGTTCGCCGACCTCCGGGCCCGGCGCGACGCGGCCGTCGACCGGTTTCGCACCGAAGCCGAACCCGCGCAGCTTTCCCAGTACGAGGACCAGGTCAAGGGTGCGGCAGCGCTGGCCGCCAACCGGCTGGAGCGCACGGCCGCGGACCGGTCACGACTTTCGGGGCTCGGATTCAACGCCGAGCAGTGGTGGCTGGCCAGCACCAACCAGCAGGAACTGCTCCGCCAGGCGGAACGTGAGTTCGTCGACGACGCGGTCCATGCCGCCGAGCTGTTCTCCGCCGAGGCCGGCCAGCGCGCGCAGCAAGTCGCCGCGGCCGTGGCCGCGATCCTGCTGATCGCGCTCGTCACCTCTCTGGTCGTAGGCCGGTCGATGGCCGGGTCGCTGCGCCGCTTGCGGCGTCGCGCCCTCGTCGTGGCGCAGCGCGACCTGCCCGAAGCGATCCGCCGGCTCAACGCCCCGGGCGGTGGTGAAGCGGACCTTCGGATCGAGTCGATGCCGATCGAGTCAGCCGATGAGATCGGCGAGGTCGCCGAGGCGTTCGAGGCCGTGCACCAGTCCGCCGTGCGGCTCGCCACCGACCAGGCGGCGCTGCGGCGGGACGTCAGTGCGATGTTCATCAACCTGGCCCGGCGGAGCCAGGTCCTGGTCGGCCGCCAGCTCCAACTGCTGGACGAACTCGAAGCGGACGAGCAGGACCCCGACCGGCTGGCCCGCTTCTTCGTGCTCGACCACCTCGCCACCCGGATGCGCCGCAACGACGAGAACCTGCTGGTCCTGGCCGCCAGCGAGTCGCACCGGCTGTGGCGCGAACCCGTGCCGCTGTACCGGCTGTTGCTCGGCGCGGTCGCCGAGACCGACCAGTACGAACGGATCGAGGCGTCCGGACCGGACGATGTCGTGGTGCCCGGCCACGTGGTGCCGGACCTGATGCACCTCCTCGCCGAACTGCTGGATAACGCCACCACGTTCTCGCCGCCGACGACCACCGTGGCGCTGGTGGCCCGAATGGTGCGCAGCGGCGAGGCGGGCACCGAGGCGATCATCACCGTCGAGGACCGCGGCATGGGGATGACCCCCGGCATGCTCGCCGAGGCGAACGGCCGGCTCGCCCAGCCCGCGGCGATCGACGTGGCGGTGTCCGAGCGGATGGGCCACTTCGTGGTCAGCCACCTGGCCGCCCGGCACGGCATGCGGGTCGAGCTACGGGGTGCGCCCGGCGGTGGCGTGACCGCGTCGGTGACCCTGCCGACGCCGCTCCTCACGCCAGTCCCCGCCGCCGCGCCCGCCAAGCCCGAACCGGCACCCCGCGAGTGGTCCCCCGAAGTCAGCCTGGAGACGACCCAACCCCTGGCTGCCCTGATCGCCGCGGACGACCAGCTGGCCGGTGATGTGAACGGCGCCAGCGGCGCGGGTTCCCCTGATGACACCGCTGCTGGCGGGGTCGCGACCGTCAACGGGACAGCGGACGCAGGCGGGGCAGCGGCAGGCGCGGGTGACGAGGTGGACACCGACGACGGCACGAGCGCCGGTGCGGGTGCTGCCCGCATCAAGGCTGATGCCGGCGAGCCCGGCCGGGTTGAGGCCGAGACGGCTACGCGGGCCGGGGACGGAGCATGGGTCGGCACCGGTGCTTGGACCGGGGACGGCGCTTGGGCCGGCAATGGGGACGGTGCCGCTGCGGGTGTTGGCCTGGCTGGCGCGGACAACGATCTGGTTGGCGCCGGCGCGGCGGGCAACGGCCTAGCCGACGACGGCGCGGACGCTGCTCTCCCTCGGCGCACCAACGAGTCCGGCTTACCGAGCCGCCCCATCACGCCGTTGGCGACCACCGCGAATTCGACCTCACCGGACCGCCCGGCCCCGACGTCCGCACGGGACGCGAACTCGGGTCTACCGACGCGAAGCCCCGGCACGAACCTCCCGAGCCGCGGCACGGGTTCCGCGCTACCCACCCGATCGGGCACGGCGGATCTGCCCAGCCGGTCTGCGTCCGGGCTCCCGACCCGGCCCGGGACGTCCGGACTCCCCAGCCGCCCGTCGACCGCCGCAGGCTCGTCCGATGGCGGAAACGAGGCCGAGGCTGGTGGTCGTGCCGGTAACAGCGGCGGCTCCGACTCGACCGGTGGGTGGTGGTCGGGCGATGGCACCGGCTGGCGCGCCGGCATGCTTCGCCTGCCCGAGCCGGTCGAGGTCGAGACGAACCCGGCCGGCCTACCGGTACGGGTGCCGATGGCGGCCTTCCCGCACGGACCGGAGGCCGCCGCCAAGTCAGCTGCGCCTGCCGGCCCTGGCTCCGCCTCCGCGTCCATACCCGTGGCTGATCCTGACGAGGTGGCAGATGCCCTCGCCCGCTTCCACAGCGGCATCCGCCTGGCTGACGACGAGGACGCGGGCTCGTACCCGAACTGATCACATTGGACGAACAAGGAGAACCGGTGGCGTTGAGCCCGGAGGCAGAGAACTTCAACTGGCTGGTCACCGGCTTTGTGGACCGGATTCCCGGAATTTCGCACGCGGCGGTGGTCTCCTCGGACGGCCTGCTCATCGCGCTCTCCAAGCACATCCCGCGGGACGCCGGTGACCAGCTGGCCGCGATCTCGTCCAGCCTCACCAGCATCGTGCGAGGCGCCGCCGAACTGTTCGAGGGCGACTTCGTCCGGCAGACCGTGGTGGAGATGGGCAAGGGCTACTACATCGTCATGTCGATCCGGGACGGCTCGATCCTCGCCGCCCTCGCCGCCCGAGAGGCCGACATCGGCATGGTCGGCTACGAGATGGCGCGGCTCACCAAGCAGGCCGGTGAGCTGCTGACTCCCTCGCTCCGAACCGAGCTCCAGGCCGTGCTCCCGGGCTGATCGGGACTTCCAGGTGTCGCTCGCGCGGTACGCCCGTAGCCTGACGAGGTGAACAGACCCCTTGTGGCGGTCGGTGCGATCGCCGCGTTGCTGCTCGTGACGGCGGCCAGCTGTGTGGAGGACAAGAAGTCCGACATCAGCACCGGCACCGCACGCCTCGCGACGGTCGCCGAGGTCGTCGAGGCTCCGGCGTCCGTCACCGCACGGACGGTGGCCACCGTGACCGCGCCGGCCGGCGGCCGCGTCGGCGAGCTCTACGTCGCCGACGGGGACATCGTCCAGGCTGGCGACGTGCTGGCCGTGGTCGACTCCCCGCAGACCCAGCGCCAGCTCGATCAGGCCCGCCGCGCGGTCACGGCGGCAGATTCGGCCACGGTGAACACGCGCCCGGGGATCAGCCTCGTCTCGGACCAGCGGCGGACCGACACGGCGGCGCAGAACGCGTTCACGACGGCCCGGCAAGTCGCCGCCCGCATCCCGGACCCGCAGGTCCGCGACGCCACGCTCGCCCAGGTCACCGTCGCCGAGACGCAGTACCGCGCGGTGGCTACGCAGGCCCGGAACGCCGCCACGGCGGTTTCCCGGGGCCTCGGCAGCCTGGGGCAGGCCGTGAACGCGCTGTCCTCCGCTCAGCGAGTCCAGGCCCAGACGGCGTACGACCTGGCCGCGGCGCAGGTCGACGCGTTGACGCTCAAGGCCCCGATCGGCGGAACCGTTCAGCTCGGAGGCACCGACGCGGCCGGTGGCCCGAATGTTTCCGGGCTGCTCAGCCAGTTGCCGGCGAACCTGCAGGATCAGGCGTCCCAGCTCGGAGCGGGTCAGCAGCCCGCCGCTCCGCCACCGGCCCAGGGAGACGGCAGCGTCGCTGTCGGATCGCTCGTCGGGGCGGGCACCGCCGTCGCGACCGTCGTCGACGTCTCGGCGCTGGGGCTGGTGGCGGAGGTCGACGAGACCGACGTCCTGCTCGTCAAGAAGGGCACGCCAGCGAGCGTCGACCTCGACGCGGTGCCCGGCGCCACCTACCGCGCCACCGTGAGCGCGGTCGGCCTGCTGCCCACCTCCAGCAGCCAGGGCGGAGTGAGCTATCGGGTACGGCTGCGGCTCGCGGCGGGCACGTTCGCGGACGGCCGCGCCGCGCCGCAGCCTCGGCCAGGTATGAGCGCGGTGACCAAGCTCGAGGTACGCAAGGCCGTGGACGCGGTCGCGGTGCCGGCGGCGGCCATCGTGCGTGACGGTGACCAGGACACCGTCTGGGTGATCGAGAGCGGCCGGGCGACCCGCCGGACGGTGACCGTCGGCGCGCAGGGCGAGGACCTGGTGCAGCTCACCGAGGGCGTCAGCGCCGGCCAGCGAATCGTGGTGCGCGGCGCGGACCGGGTCGAACCCCGTCAAGAATTGCGGTGACCACCGCGGAGCAGGCGCGTCCAGCGGCCCTGGAGGCGGTCGACGTGACCCGCTTCTACGGGCAGGACGGGGTACGGGTCGAGGCGCTGCGAGGCGTGACCCTGACCGTGCCCCAGGGCGACTACGTCGCGATCGTCGGGCCGTCCGGCTCGGGCAAGTCCACGCTGATGCACCTGCTCGGCGGCCTGGATCGCCCCAGTTCAGGGATCCTGCGGATCGGAGGGCGTGACGTCGCCGCGCTGCGGCCCGACGAACTGGCCGAGGTGCGCAACAGCACCGTGGGCTTCGTCTTCCAGTCATTCCATCTCCTCGCTCGGACGACCGCTTTGGACAACGTGGCGCTACCACTCGTCTATCGAGGGGTCCGCGGTGGCGAGCGCCGACGCCGGGCCGCGGCGATGTTGGAACAGGTCGGGCTCGGACACCGGCTGGACCACCGTCCGAACCAGCTCTCCGGCGGCGAACAGCAACGGGTGGCGATCGCCCGCGCGCTGGTGAGCGAGCCACAGGTGCTCCTCGCCGACGAACCCACCGGCAACCTCGACTCCCGCACCGGCGCCGAGGTGCTCGCTCTGCTCGAACAGCTCAACACCGACCGCGAGGTGGCCCTGGTCCTGGTGACCCACGACGCGGCGGTGGCCGGGCGGGCCCGTCGGCAGGTCCACGTCCGCGACGGCGAGATCAGCGAGATCACCACTGCGCCACCGCCATCGCCGCGCGAGGCCGGACGCTGATTCTTCGGCCGCGGACCGCGCCGATGGAGTGACCGGATGAGGCTCGCCGAGGCGTTCCGAGTGGCGCTCGGGGCGTTGCGCGCCAACACGTTGCGCAGCGCACTCACCATGCTCGGCGTGGTGATCGGCGTCGCCGCCGTGGTCATCCTGGTCGCCATCGGGACCGGCACCAAGGTGAAGATCGAGAAGCAGGTGCAGGGTCTCGGCAGCAACCTGCTGCTCGTGGTCCCCGGCGAGCTGTCGTTCGGCAGCGCACCGACGTCGAGCCGGCTCCGTCTCTCGGACGTCGACGAGGTGACCCGGCTGGTCGGCGATCGTGAGAGGGTCGCCGCGTCGGTCACCTCGGGCGAGACCGTGCGGGCGGGCAACCGCGACCAGTTCGTCACGGTCCAGGGCGTCACCGAGAACACCGTCACGGTGTTCAGCCGGAGCGTCTCTCGCGGGTCCTACCTGTCCCGCTCCGACGTGGATACCCGCCGGCGGGTGGCCGTGCTCGGCGCGAGCACCGCGACGCGGCTCTTCGGCGACCGCGACCCGATCGGGCGGCAAGTCACGATCGCCGGCGTCCGCTTCCGAGTCACCGGGGTCCTGGCCCGTCAAGGATCGGCGTTGGGCGTCGATCAGGACCTCGACGCGCACATCCCGATCACCACCGCCCAGCGTCTGCTCGGCACGCAGCGCGTCGACGCGATCGCCGTGAAGGCGCCGGATGCTGACCGGATCGACGAGCTCGGCGCCCGCATCGAGGGCGACCTGGAACGCCGCTATCCCGACCAGGAATTCTCCGCGGTGACCCAGGAACAGATCCTGGGTGTACTCGGCGACATCCTCGGGCTGCTCACGCTCGTCCTCGCCGCGATCGCTGGCATCAGCCTGCTCGTCGGCGGAGTGGGAGTCAGCAACATCATGCTGGTCTCCGTGCGTGAGCGAACGAAGGAAATCGGCCTGCGGAAGGCCGTCGGCGCGCGCCAGCGCGACATCGGACTTCAGTTCCTGCTGGAAGCCGTGCTGCTCACGACCATCGGCGGGTGCATCGGTATCGCGCTCGGCGTCCTCACCTCGGTGCTCGTGGATCAGTTCAGCCCGCTGCCGTCGATCGTCACCTGGTGGTCGGCTGTGCTGGCGTTCGGCGTCTCGGTGGCGGTGGGCGTGTTCTTCGGTGTGGTGCCGGCGCGGCGCGCCGGGCGCCTCGACCCGGTCGTCGCACTGCGCACCGAGTAGACGGCTCCGGCCGCCGCTTGGTGAACCGCCTCGCCAGCCGATCGAAGCGCCATGCCACTCACCCCCGTAGACCACGTTGTAGTTGATTTGTCTTCACTAGACCCTTTTTAACTTGATGCCGAGACGCTAACATCGAACACATGTTCGAATCAACTGTTGAATCTGCCGCGCCACGGTGGCTACCGCCGAAGCCGCGCGCTCGACCCGCGCCGGAGTCCTCGGAGGAGGGCTCGTGGTCGGGCTGCGCTCCGTCGGGATTGCTGTTCGACGCGCTCACGAGCCTGGCGCCGGCCGAGCTGACCGACGAACAGGTTGTCGAGGCGAGCGTCGCCATGAGTCGCGTGATCGCCGCCGCTCAGGCAGCCCAGTTGCGGCTGCTCGCCCGGTTCGCTCGGCTCCGTCCCGCCGAACCGGCGAGCGGTAGGCCGTTCAGCGAGTTCGCCGCGGACGAGATCGCTCCGGCACTGCGGATCTCGCGGAACGCGGCCATGACGCAGCTGTCGCTCGCGACGCAGCTCGAGAACAGGCTTCCCCGCACCTTGGCCGCATTGGGCCGGGGCGAGATCGATCTCTGGCGGGCGCGCGTGCTCTGCGACGTGATCTCGACGGCCAGGCCGGAGCACGCCGCCGCCGTCGAGGACCGGGTACTCGGTCGAGCGTCGATGCAGACGGCGCCACAGCTGCGCCAGGCCGCTCGCCGCGCGCTGATCTCGGTGGATCCCGATGGAGCTGCACGCCGGCATCAGACGCAGCGGCGTTTGCGCAGTGTGCAGTTTCTTCCCTGCGAGGACGGCATGGCCGAGTTGCGCGCCTATCTACCGGCCGTCGATGCCACGGCGATCTACCAGCGGCTCGGAGCCATCGCACGCCAGGCCAGGTCCCAGGCGAGACACGCACCGCCGATCAGCGGCGCGCCGACGCCTTCATCGACCTACTCCTGAGCTCGACTTCTGGCGGCAGGGCGCAGGTCACCACCCAGGTGCAGGTGACCGTCGCCGCCTCGACGCTGCGCGGCGCCGATCAGCGGCCTGGTGAGCTGGCGGGCTACGGACCGATCCCGGCGCCGGTCGCGCGGGAGCTGGCCACCACAGGTGACGTGACCTGGCGGCGGATCCTCACTCACCATGTCACCGGCGCGCTGCTGGACTACGGGCGCACCAGCTACCGACCACCTGCCGCCCTCGCCGACCATGTCCGGGCCAGGGACGTGACCTGTCGATTCCCTGGCTGCCGGCATCCTGCCCGTACGTGCGACCTCGATCACTCGGTGCCGTTCCCGGTCGGGCCGACTGCCGCGAGCAACCTCGGCTCACTCTGCCGGCACCATCACCGGCTGAAGCACGAGACTCGATGGACGGTCGATCAGCGGGACGGCGGCGAGTTCTGCTGGACCAGCCCCACCGGTCGGCGCTATCTCACCGCACCCGAGGCGCTCGCGCCGCCTGCCAAGGCCATCGTCTCGTCCGCCGCGCCGTGCAATCGCGACGAACGGCGGGCGGCGATTCTCGGGATCGATGGCGAACCTCCACCTTTCCTGGCTACCGGAGGCGATCCGCCGTTCTGATGCCGCCCGAACGAGTGGAGGTCCGCCCTTGTGCAACCTCAGAGCCGCAGCGCCGCTCGGCTCGGGCTGGCGTTCAAGGTCGGCTGCCCACGTCTCCGCCAGGCGCCGCCGCGCGGGAGGCCAACCACAGCTGGCGCGAGTGCGCGGAGCGTTCGCTCGCCGGCGGGGTCCTCGTCTGTCGCCGCGGGTACCAACACGATGTCGTCCACACCGGCCGTCCTGATACTCCTCGATCCGATCGCGCGCGGTGGCGCCGTCGCCGATCAGTCCCACCGCGGCGACCAACTCGTCCGGGATCGCGGCGAGGAGATCCTTGGGGTGCGGCCGTGTGCGAGCATAGGCGACCAGCTCGGCGAAGCCCTCCCGGGCGAACATCTCGCCATAGCCGGGCGCCGCGAGATAGCCCACGACGCCACGGCGAAGCTGCTCGACCCCGACCGGCCCAGCGTCGACAGCGGCGACGACCCACGCGGCAACCCGAGGCCGCGCCTCGACCTCAGTCGGCTGCGCAGCCCACGCGACGTCCAGATCACGGACCAAATCGCCGGCCATCCGAGGACTGACCAGGTTGACGACCATCCGATCGGCGTACCGAGCCGCTACCCGCACTGCTGCCGGGCCGAACGCTGCCACCGTGAGGGGCGAACGGGGCGGCGGCAAGCGGAGCCGGTAGCCGGTGCTGCCGACGAGCTCGCCGAGCTCCTCGGACCTCGCGCCGGCGAGCAGGCGCCGCACGACGCGCGCCGACTCGGCCAGCGCCACGGCGGAGCGCCGCCGCGACCGGCCATGCCACTGCTCCACCACCACCGGGCTCGAGGTCCCCAGCGCCACTCCGACCGGCCGGCCCGTGATCGCGGCGACCGAGGCCACACCCATCGCGATCATCGCCGGGTCGCGGACAGCCACGGCGAGCGGCCCGAGCGTCAGCCCGATCCGCTCGGTGCGCAGGCCCACCGCGGTGGCCAGCAGCGAACGCGTCATAGGTCGCCATCTCGCCGATCCACAGCTCCGGATAGCCGAGTTCGTCGGCGAGGCGGGCGGTGGCGAAAGCTTCCTCGGGCGGCCGGTCCTGCCAGTAACCCAGCGACACGGACACCGTCGGCTGAACCGCGGGCTCCGAGCCGACCACCTCGACTGCGGAGCCGGCCGCGCGGGAAGCACCGGCAGGGCCGGAAACGCCAGGCCCGACGTCGCTCACCCGGCCCGCTCCAGCACCAACGCCGCGCCCGAGCCAGCGGCCCCGCTGACCGCCGTCAGCCCGTACCGGCCACCGCGGCGCTCCAACTCGTCCACGCAACCGGCGGTGAGGATCGCGCCGGTGGCGCCAAAGGCATGGCCCATCGCGATCGTGCCGCCGTTCGGGTTGAGCACCTCGTCGTCGAGGCCGAAGTCCCGCTGGAGCTTGAGGCACACCGCCGCGAACGCCTCGGCGAACTCGACCACGTCCAGGTCCGCCGGCGCCACACCCGCCCGGTCCAGGGCGATCCGCGCCGCGTCCTGGCCGGCGACGAGCATCCGCACCGGGTGGCCGCCGGCGCTGGCCGACGCGGCCACCCGAGCTCGCGGCGCCAACCCCAGCCGAGCCGCCGCGGCCGCCGACCCGACCAGCACGAGGCCCGCCCCGTCCGCCATCGACGGGGAGGTCGCCCGCGTGTGCAGGTGCCGCACGGCACCGAGCTCCGGCAGATGACGCAGCACCAGTGCGTCCTGGCCCGAGGCGCCGAGCCCTGCGAACGCCGGTTCCAGCGCGGCGACCGCGGCCTCGGTCACGTCCGCCCGCACGTGCTCGTCGTGATCGAGCAGCACGGCTCCATCGGCGTCCAGCACCGGCACCAACGACCGCGCGAACCGGCCACTGTCCCAGGCGGCCGCGGCGCGGCGATGGCTGCGCAGCCCGTACGCGTCCAGTTCATCCGCTCGAACTCTTCCTCGGTGGCGACCACGTCCGCCGCGATTCCCATGTGGACGCTACCGAGGCGTTCCACCAGCTCCGCGTCGCACCAGAGCGGCCCACGATCGGCGAACAGCGGCACCCGGGACACCGACTCGACCCCGCCGGCCACCACCAGGGAAGCCTGACCCGACCGCACCAGCGATGCCGCGACCGCCACCGCGTCGATCCCCGAGGCGCAGTACCGATTGATCGGTCATCCCCGGCACGCTCGGCGGCCAGCCCGCGGCCAGCACCGCCGTCCGGGCGATCCCGCCGCCCTGATCATCGACCTGGCCGGCGCACCCGATCACCACGTCGTCCACGGTGACCAGGGTCGAGCCCGGTCCGCGCGACCAGCGCGGCGAGCAACGTTTCCAGCAGGCGCACCGGGGTCACCGCCGCCAGCCCGCCATCGGGTTTGGCCTTGCCGCGCGGCGTCCGGACGGTCTCCAGCACCCACGCCTCGGTCACGACCCGGCGCCTCGTGACCCAGCCTCACGCAACTGGTCGGCCCGGATCCAGGTGCCGTGGAAGCCGAGCGGCACCCGCGCCGGCAGCAGCACCCGGCCGACCGGACCACGGGTGACGTCGGCCGCGTCGTAGATCGCCAACTCGGACCGGCCGGCGGCCTCGTCCTGGATGAACGTCACCAGGTAGCCGTCGTCCTCGGCGCGCGAGCCGTCCCGCGGTGCGAACGGAGCCTCGCTCCCCCACCGGCCCGGGCCGAACAGGTGGGTCTGCTTCTCGCCGGTGACGTTGTCGTACCGGACCAGGCCGTCGAAGCGGAGCGTGCTCTCGGGCGAGATGTGCACGTTGTAGGCGTACCGCGAGCGCTGGCCGACCGCGCGGGCGTCGATGCTCGGGAACTCGGTGTTGGCGTCGTCGAGCGGCGCCTCGGTCGTCGCACCGGTGCGCAGATCGAACCGGTACCGCCAGAGTTGAGCGTCGAGCCGCAGGTAGGACAGCATCTTCGCGAGCGGCGTGCGGGCCTCGGGCGGCGGCGCCGGGCGCTTCACCCGGCACACGTCCATGACGATCTCCTCGCCCTCCTCCCACGCGTTGACCACGTGGTAGATGTAGCAGGGCGAGGCCGTGAACCAGCGGATCTCGGAACCGGCGCCCCGCCTGGGGAGCACGCCGAACCGGGCCGGCATGGAACGGTCGAAGACGATCTTGTGCCGCCCCTCGCGCGCGGCCTGCGGGTCCTGGATCAGCGGCAGGTCCATGAGGATCGCGTACCGCTCGGTGATCGCCAGGTCGTGCGGGAGCCGCGGCCCGGGCAGCTCGATGTCGGTGACGTGGGCGACCGTGCCGTCCGCGCCGATCACGCCGTACCGCATGTACGGCGGCCGCGGCCCGTAGTCGAACCAGAACAGTTCGCCGGTCAGCGGATCGACCTTGGGGTGCGCCATCATGTCGCCGGCCAGCGTGCCGAGGAAGTCCTCCGCGCCGACGGTCTCCAGCGTCAGCGGGTCGACCGCGTACGGCGAGCCGCACAGGTACCAGGTGGCCAGCACTCGTCCCCGGTGGAACACCACGTCGGTGTTGGCGGCGTCCTTCAGCCCGAGGCCGTGGTGGTTGCCGAACGGGTTGCCCCGCGGGCTCTCCATGACGCCGGTCCACAGGCCACGGCCGGCCTCCGACTCGGCCTGAAACGCCTTCGTGCGCACCCAACGGTTGCGGTACCGCGCGGTGCCGTTCTCCAGGTGCACCGCGTGGATCATGCCGTCGCCGTCGAACCAGTGGTATCGGCCCTGCGGCAGCGAACCGGGGGTTGGGCCCGTTGCGGAGGAACACGCCGTTGAGGTCGCGGGGGATCTCGCCGATGACGGTCAGGTCTTCGGCCGTGATCTCCTCGTGGACCGGGGCGAAGACGCCCAGCAGGTAGGGGTTCGGCTCGTCCGGTTCGTCGCTCAGCACCTGCGCGACGGCGACCGGCTGCTGGCCCGATCCGGTCATCGGTTGCCTCCTCGGCTCGATGGATCCGCTCACTACAGTAAACGAAGCCGACGGCCTCCGGGAGCCCCTGCAGGTCGCCGCTGATCTCCGCCTAGATTCATCGGCGCCCGGTTCGCCGGCCGGCCGTGCGGCGGACGTCTAGAATTCACAGTCGAGACCAGCATGGCTGTCTCCGATACGCGAGGAGGCCGCCATGGCGACGAACCAGACGACCGACGGCGAACCAGTCGTCCGGCTCCAACCCCGGCCTAGGCGGCCGGTCACCCTGCGCTACCAGACCGTTCACGGTTACCGGCGCGCGTACCGAATGGGCGGCAAGGGCCCGGCCGTGCTGTTCATCCACGGCATCGGCGACTCGTCCGAGACCTGGCAGGACATCCTGCCCATGCTCACCCGCGACCACACCGTGATCGCCCCGGACCTGCTCGGCCACGGCGCCTCCGACAAGCCGCGCGCCGACTACTCGGTGGCCGCCTACGCCTGCGGCATCCGCGACCTGCTCGCCGTGCTGGACATCGACCGGGTGACGCTGGTCGGCCACTCCCTCGGCGGCGGCGTGGCCATGCAGTTCGCGTACCAGTTCCCCGAGCGGTGCGAGCGGGTGGTCCTGGTCAGCACGGCGGGCGCCGGCCGGGAGGTGTCGCCGCTGCTGCGCGCGGCCGCCGGTCCCGGTGCCGACGTCGTGCTGCCGCTGCTCACGCCGCTGGCCGAGCTGCCGCCCGTGACGTGGACGATCAAGACCGCGGCCGCCGTACTCCGCCGGTTCGGCTCACCGCTCGGCGACGGCATCGACGATCTGCTCGTCGGGTATCGCCGGCTGCGCGATCCGTTCGCTCGCAGCGCCTTCCTGCGCACCCTGCGCGCCGTGGTCGACCCACGCGGCCAGGTGGTGAGCATGCTGGACCGCTGCTACCTGGCCGACGGCGTGCCGATCCAGCTGATCTGTGGCGACCATGATCCGGTCATCCCGTTCCGGCACTCCGAGGTGGCGCACGCCGCGCTCCCGGGCAGCCGGCTCACGGTCTTCCAGGGCGCCGACCACTTCCCGCACCGGCACGACCCGGGCCGTTTCGTCGCGGTCCTGCGCGAATTCCTCGCCCAGACCGAGCCACACCGGCACGATCCGGACCACTGGCGGGAGCTGCTCCGCGACGGGCCGCCCACCGCCGCCGAGAACAGCGCCGCCGGCGTGCCGCCCGAGGAGTTCACCCGCGCCGTCAAGCTCAGCGGCACCTGACGGCGGCCGGTCAGCAAACCACCAAGGCCCGCCAAACCGAGCAAGCCCGAGCAACAAGCCGAACCGGCAAGACCCGCGAGCCCGATCAGCCCTCCAAGCCAGCAGCCGGCGCGCAGTTCGAGCACGAATCCCCCGCGCCCGCCGCCCGCGCCGCCTGGAAAGCCCGCCTGGAAGCGGGTGTCGGCGCCGAGGTCGTCCATCAGCGCCCGGACCCGACGCTGCACGGTCCGCAGCCCGATCCCGAGTCTGCCGGGCGATCGTCTCGTCGGTCATGCCGGTGAGGAGCATGGTGAGCAGGTCACCACCCTCGTCGGCGCTGGATCCGGGCCCACCGAAGAGCGGGATGGCCCGCTGCCACTGCTGCTCGAACAGGCTGACCAGCCCGTCCAGCAGCGCCGAGGAGCGGATCACCAGTGCGTGGTCGACGACCCCGGCCGAGATCGGCACCATCGCCCACCGGCGGTCCACCAGCAGGAGCTTGACCGGCAGCTGCGGCAGCACCCGGGCATCCTCGCCGGCTTCGACCCCGCGCCGCACCTCCTCGAGCCGGCCGGGCGTGTCCAGGCTGGCCCGCTCGTACACGGTCCGGTAGGTGATGCCGCGCCGCAGCGCGCCGTGCTGGGCCGGCCCGGACTCGTCCTGGGCGTGCGGCGGCTTGTCGAAGATGCAGACCTGGTCGCGGGCCTGGGCGTGCAGCTGCTCGATCCGCTCGGTGATCGCGTCCCGGCCGTGCAGCGCCTCCACCAGATGGGTGTTGGCATCGGCGGCCGCCTCGCCGCGCTGGTAGGCGTTCACGTAGTGCCGGACCGTCCGCTGGAGCGAGCGCAGCCGGCGTTCGCGGTGCTGGATCAGCGCGCCGATCGCCACGTCCGGTGGCGGTGCCACCCAGCGCTTCGGCGTGCCGGACAGCGTGGTGACGAGGCCGAGGCCGTCGAGCGTGGCCAGGCCCCGGCGGATCTCGGCCGGCGGGCGGCGCAACCGGGTCGCCAGGTCACTCACGGTCGGGTTGGTCTGCCGCAGCACGCACTCGTACAGCTCCTCATCGTCGGGTTCGATTCCGAGCTCCTCGAGCAAAACTCCCGTTCCTCCCCTTTATGACGTGCATGCGTGGATTTCGGGCAGCGGTACGTCCGCGGCGCGCTCCAAGTCCTCCCACTGTGGTGGGTAGTACGAAACCAGCAACTCAAAAGCGTTACAGGATCTGCTGTGATGTGCATCACACTTGCCCATCGCTGCCCGCATGAGTTACTGGGAAGTAGCCACGAACTCCACAAGCGCGTGTGCGAATGGTGCCGGAGTGTGGGCAATCGGCGGTTTGCCGTCGATGGCGTGATTACGCCGATACCTACCCGTCTGTATCCGGACATCCCTACCTTCCTCGGTCAGGGGCGCTGTGATGACGCGGCTCCCCGGAACGTGAGCCTCCGTGCCCACGCCGACCTGACCCGCCACTCTCCACGGCACGGTCAATCGGTGCGCCACGGCCGGATGCTCACCTGAGAAGGAGGAACTGGGCTTGAAGATCACCCCTCGCCGCCGACTTCGGGTCGGCCTGACCGGAGCGGCGGCTGTCGTCGTCGTAGCCGGTGTCGTCGTGACCGCCGTACAGGTCTCCGTCGCCGGTGCGGCCGAGCCGCCCGCCGCGGCCGGCCAGGCCAAGTTCCACGCCCGGACGGACGCTGCGGCGTTACCCGACAGCTTCATCGTCGTGCTGAAGAACGGCTCGGTCTCCGCCAGCTCGGTGACCTCGACCTCCACGGCCCTCGCCAGCGCGCACCAGGCCAAGGTCACCCACACCTACTCCTCGGCGTTGCGCGGCTTCGCGGCGACCATGTCCGCGAGCGAGGCGCGCGAGCTGGCCGCCGACCCCCGGGTCGCGTCCGTGCAGCAGAACGGCCGGGTCAAGGCGTCCGACGTGCAGAACGACCCACCGAACTGGGGCCTGGACCGATCCGACCAGGCCGAACTACCGCTCGACAAGACGTACAACTTCGCCACCAAGGCCGAGAACGTCAACGCGTACATCATCGACACCGGCATCAACACCGCGCACAGCGACTTCGGCGGGCGGGCCTCGGTCGGCACCGACGCGGTCGGTGACGGTCGCAACGGCGAGGACTGCAACGGCCACGGCACCCACGTCGCCGGTACGGTCGGCGGCGCGGCGCACGGCATCGCGAAGGGCGTGAAGCTGTTCGCCGTCCGGGTGCTGGACTGTGAGGGCAGCGGCACCGACGCGGGCGTCATCGAGGGCGTCGACTGGGTCACCGAGAACGCCCAGCAGCCGGCCGTGGCGAACATGAGCCTCGGCGGCGGCGTCAGCCCGGCGCTGGACGACGCGATCCGGCGCTCGATCGCGGCCGGCGTCACCTATGCCCTGGCCGCGGGCAACGAGAACAGCGACGCCTGCAAGACCTCCCCGGCCCGGACCCCGGAGGCCATCACGGTCGGGGCGAGCACCATCACCGACACTCGCGCCTCGTTCTCCAACACCGGGACCTGCGTGGACCTGTTCGCGCCCGGTCAGGACATCACCGCGCCCTGGATCGGCGGCGACAGCGCCACCGAGACGATCAGCGGCACCTCGATGGCGGCTCCGCACGTGGCGGGCGCGGCCGCGCTCTTCCTCGCGCAGAACGCCAGCGCCACGCCGGCCGACGTGGCGAGCGGACTGGTCGGTTGTGCCACCTCGGACGCGCTGACCGGCACGGGAGCCGGGTCGCCGAACAAGCTCCTGCTGACCACCTGCTGAGCAGCCCGGCGTAAGACGGCGGTGGCGGTCCCGGAAATCGGGGCCGCCACCGCTGTGTCGTGGCTCTGCGGGAAGGCTGCTGTCAGCGGCCCAGCAATCGAAGCGCGTCCACGTCGACCGCGTCGGCGAGGACCGCCATGCCGGCGTCGTTGGGGTGCAGGTGGTCACCGGTGTCGAGCAGCGGGTCGTACCGATCCGGCTGGGTCCGGTCGCGCAGGGCGGCGTCGAAGTCCACCACCGTGTCGAAGATCCCGCCCGAGTCCCGGACGAACGCGTTCACCTGCTGCCGCACGGCCTCCTTGGCCGGCGTCCAGCCAGCCAGGGTGCCGTTGGACAGGCCGCCGAACGGGATGACGGTGCCGCCGGCGACGCGTACGCCGGCCTCCCGCGCCCGGTTGGCGAGCTGGGTCAGCGCGCCGATCACCTCCTCGGCGGACGAGCCGGTCCGGACGTCGTTGACCCCCACGAACAGGATCACCGTGCCCACGCCGGGCTGCGCCAGGACGTCCCGGTCGAGCCGGTCCAGTGCGGCCGGGTTGGTACCCGCGCCAGTGGTCAGCCGGTTGCCGGTGATGCCCGCGTTGAGCACGCCGACCCGGCCCTCCAGCCGGGTGGCCAGGTGATCGGTCCAGCGGTGGTTGGCATCAGGGGTCGAGCCGGTGCCGTCGGTGAGCGAGTCCCCCAGCACCACGACGGAGGCCGGCGCGCGGCCCTTCGCGAGCACGTCGACGCCGCTGAGGAACGGCCAGGCGGTGGATGTGCTGCCGAAGATCGCGCCGTCGAGGTCCCGGCTCTGATCGCCAGCGCCGGAGTGGGTCCAGTACACCGTCTGCAGGCCTACGTTGTGCTGGCTGACCTGCGTCATCCGGCCGGGCAGGTACAGGCTGACCACCAGGTCGGCCCGGGCCGGCACGGCGAAGTCCACCGGATCGCTGACCGCCTCGCCGCCGGCCGGGATGGTCACCGACCTGCGCCCGCCGAACGACAGCTCGTGGAGCGTGCCGGGCAGCAGCGCCGCACCGGTGCCGCGGAGCGCCACCGTGGCCCGGCCGAACGGCACCGGAGAGAGGTTGAACCGGTTGGTGAGCCGGATCCGCACCTTGTCGCCGGCCACGCTGGTCCGCAGTGGGATCCGGACGGTGGTCTCCGACCGGGCGGACGCGTCGTAGCCGGCCTGCTGGGCGGTGGCCCAGGTGCCGCGCCAGTCTCGGGGTTCGGTCCGCATGCCGAGGGAGAACACGTGCAGCGCGCCGGGACCGGAGGTCGGGTCGGGCAACGTGACGCTGCGGACCTGCTTGCCGGGCTGCAGCGGCACCTCGCGGACGAAGAGCTTGGCCGTGGAGCCGTACTCGGGTCCGGCCGGGCCGTTGACGTACGGAAGGGTGAGCGCCGCGTCGGGGGCGTTGGATCGCCAGTCCGGCACGGTGAGCGAGTACCGCTGGCCGCTGCCGTCGGTGTAGGTGATCGTGCCGCTGCCGGTGAACGGGGCGCCGGCCGCGTTGGTGCCGGCGGCGAGGAAAGCCAACGCCCGACCCGAACCGGACATCCGGATCCGTTGTCCGGCGGCGATGGCGTGGTCCGCCGAGCCGGGAGCACCGCTGGGCCAGCTGAACGGCACGCCGTTGAGCCGAACCTCGGCGCCGGGGCGCCGGCCGGCGCGGGCCAGCGCGGGCGCGGAGAGCGCACGTCCGGCGCCGTCCAGCCCGGCGCGGCGCGGCGACCGGCAGGATTCCGACGCTGTCGCGCGATTCCGACGCTGTCGTGCGCGGCGTCGAGCCCGTGATAGCTGGACTCCCCTGTCGGCGGGTGAAGCCGCGATGACGGCCGAGATCGTGACGACCACGGCCGCGACGAGGACTAGCGCCCTACGCCGGTGAGGATGCCCGCGCCCTCCTGCGCTTCTGCTGCCCGTGGCGACACCACCGACAGGTACGCACTAAGCGGAACGACAGCGACCGCCGCGGCGGTTCACGCCTGGAGGACACGGATTCCCGCATCGCTGAACGACTTGACCGTCTCGGCGTCGGCCGCCGTGTCGGTCACGAGCACGTCGATGTCCCGGATACCGCAGATCCGGGCGAACGCCCGCTGGTCCAACTTCGAACTGTCGCTCACCACCACGACCAGCCGCGCCCGCTCGGCCATCAGCCGGTTCACGGCCGCCTCACCCTCGTGATGGGCCGTGGCGCCGCGCTCCACGTCGATGCCGTCCACCCCGATCACGGCCACGTCCAGCGACACCTCGGTCAGCGTCTCGGCCGCGAACGGTCCGGTCAGCTCGTAGGACTGGGGGCGGACCACGCCGCCGGTGACCACGATCTTCACGTGTGGCCGGACGGTCAGCTCGTTGGCGATGTTGAGCGCGTTGGTGACCACGGTCAGCTCCACCGAAGAGCCGTCCGCGTGCACGTCGGCGCGGGCGGCGAGGGCCCTGGCGACCTCTGTGGTGGTGGTGCCGCCGTTGAGGCCGACCACCGATACCCGGCGGCACCAGCGCGGCGGCGGCCGCGCCGATCCGCTGCTTCTCGGAGGCGTGCCGGGCCTTCTTGTACCGCAGCGGCAGGTCGTAGGCGACGCTGTGCGCGACGGCACCGCCCCTGGTCCTGGTCACCATCTGCTGCGCGGCGAGTTCGTCCAGGTCCCGGCGGATGGTGGCGGCGGAGACACCGAGCTCGGCCGCCGCGTCCTCGACCTGCAGCCGGCCACGGGTGGCGAGGACCTCCAGCAGAGCGTTCCAGCGTTCGTCCCGCGTCACGCCGCGCCCCCGACCGCCTCGATGCTCGTTTCTGCTCGGAAGCTTGGCACATCTCCCCGCGCGTACGGCGCCCCGGAGCCTGATTGGCCGGGAGATCCTGCTCGTTTCTGCTCATTGTTAGGCTAGATCAATCATCTTCAAGCATGGGAGCCGACATGACCACTCATACCGAGGCCGAGATCGCCAGCCAGCCGGAGTGTTGGGAGCGTGCGATCGCGCTGGCGCCGAGCGTGGCCGGCGCGCTGCCCGCGCACGGTGAGCGGGTCGCGGTGGTCGGCTGTGGGACCTCGTGGTTCATGGCGCAGTCCTACGCCGCCGCCCGGGAGGCCGCCGGCCAGGGCGAGACCGATGCGTTCGCGGCCAGCGAGATGCCGGCTGGCCGTCGCTACGACCGGGTGCTCGCGCTCAGCCGCTCCGGCACCACCACCGAGGTGGCCGAGCTGCTGGACCGCCTCGACGGCACGCCGAGCACCGCGATCACCGCGGTGGCCGGCTCGCCGATCGCCCGGGCAGCCGGCCAGGTCGTGGTGCTGGACTTCGCCGACGAGGAATCGGTGGTGCAGACCCGCTTCGCCACCACGCTCCTCGTGCTGCTCCGCGCCCAGCTCGGCCTGGACCTGACCGCCGCCGTCGCGGACGCCCGCCGCGCCCTGACCGAGCCGCTGCCCGCCGCGCTCACCGGCGCCGACCAGTTCACGTTCCTCGGCCAGGGCTGGGCGTACGGCGTCGCCCAGGAGGCGGCACTGAAGATGCGCGAGGCCGCCCGCGTCTGGACCGAGTCCTATCCCGCGATGGAGTACCGGCACGGACCGATCACGATCACCGGCCCCGGTCGCGTGACCTGGATGTTCGGCAGCCCACCGGCCGGTCTCGCCGCGGACGTCGCGCACACCGGCGGCGCCTTCGTCGACGACGACCTCGATCCGCTGGCCGACCTGATCCGGGCCCAACGGCTCGCCGTCACGCTCGCCAAGGCCAACGGCCTGGATCCGGACCGGCCGCACAACCTCACCCGCTCGGTCATCCTCAACTGATTCCGCACCCGTTCGGGGCACCGCCCGCTCGGCGGGTTCCGTAACCGCGCAGGGCCGTCCGGCCGACCCGCACCAGCCGCCCGTGCCAGCCGGCTAAACCGGCGCCGATCCACCGCAATCTCCCGGCACGCGAATGCGTGCACTTGCCGATGCACGTGCATCCGCAATCTCTGAGTGTTTCCGCCGCACTACTGTGCGCAATTTCCGGGATACTTGAGTGATCAAGGATCGCTCACTCATTGCACGGATACAGCGTTGCGATATCGGCCGGCGACCGTCCGCTTCTACGAAGTACCGGCAGTAGTTTTAGAAAAGCATTCCGGGTTCTGCCCCGCCCGGAAACGCCACCCCCAGACGCCATCGCGCCGCTCCCCAGCCGCCCCACCGTCCACGAACGGCCCCAGTGAGCGTGGATCCGCTGCTCTGGACGGGGGTTTCAGCCGCACCGCGCCGGCAGGCCCCGCGTCGATGCCGCCGCGCCAGCCGGACCGCCACCGTTTTCCCCCTCGATCGCCGCCCCATTCAATAGCCACTCGGACGAATTGACCCGCGGGCCGAATAGCCGAGCAGAGCGGACAATCGAAACGGCGACAGTGAATTCGTCACACCCGGATTCCCCGCCCACCAAAGCGCGCGGCGAGAACCATTCCGCGCCATCACGCACGCGTCAGCAAATTACCATTCCCGCGAATGTCGCGACCAGAAACAAGGCTCGACGCACATCGCACGACAAGTGTTCGGGCAGGCCGCCCGACGCCCGGTTGCGCGGCCCAGAGCGCCGTCCGGAATGTGCCCAGACCGCCCCCAAAGTGACAGGGGGCACGATTGGCCGAGCCCGCTGGCCTGCACTGACTCCAGCAGAGAGAGCGACCTACGGATCCAGTGGTCTACGACGCGGTAGTGGTCGTGCTGCTTCTCACATCATGCCATCAGAACTGCCGAAACCACGCGTTCCGCACCTCGCGACGCTGCCGCCAACGCTCACCGCTGGCCCCGATTGAGCGTTCCCGGACGCCCCGCTGAGCGGTACGCCCGTACCGCTCAGCGGGACAGGAGAGGACGAATGAAGTCGGTCGGACAAGCCGTTCTGAGAAAAGTTCCGGGATATACATCGCTGCATTGATTTCAGCGGCGAGTGTGACAACATCTGGAAGGTCTTCGTTGACACACAAGCGGAATTGATAGATGCATACCGTCGGCCTCACGGTCGGGGCTGAAGCCGACGGGGTTGCCTCCCAAGTCTTTGGAGCGCGCTATGAAAACCCACGCCTACCCCGTCGTCACCGTCTGAGATGCCGAGCCGTCGTGAGCATGGACTGGTCGAGCAGCCGCCGTCCGGCGCGGCACCGCGCTTCGGCCGCGGCGTCGATGCCGCCGCGCAGGCCCGGCGATCGCCACGGACGTCGCGATGATGCCTGGCCTCCAGGTCGTCGCGCGTCAGCATCCGGCCGCCGAGGACCACGGGCCGCGCACCCGCTGGCTCGACGCGGTGCCGCTCTCGGCCCAGCGCACGGCGTTCTCGGTCGGTTCGGTCGCCGGCACTGGCCCGGCCGCCTCGGAGCTCGCCGCACCGGCTCCGCCAGGAGAGCAGGGCGGGCGCGGCTCTCGGTCTACCGCCTGCGCGGGTGCTCACCCGGTTGCGCGGCATGCTCAACTCGGGCGACGAGGCGCTCACCGGCACCTCTCTCTACCTGGTCCACGATGGCGCGACCGCGTCGCTGGCCCTCGCGAACGCCGGACACAGCCCCGCCGTGGCGGTCAGCCCGGACGGCGCCACGACGCTGGTCGGCGCCCCGGTCGGGCCGGTCCTCACCCGGAGCGCGCGCTACCGCACCACGACCCTGCCGTTCTCGCCCGGCGCCTCCCTGGTGCTGGTCGCCCACCCGCCGCACTGCTCGCGCGGGTCGGCCGGCCGACGAGACGCTGATGGCCGAGATCGCCGAGTCCCGGCTCTTCGCCCGCGGGTCGACCTCGCTGGCGAAGATGTGCGAGGCGCTCGCCCGACGGCTGGGTCGCGGCTGCCCCGAGCACCGGACGACCGTCATGGTCGCGCAGTCCACCGGCGGTCACGGTCACCGATCGCCCGAGCCGACGGTTCGTCGGCGAGCCCGCATCGGCGGCCGCGGCCCGCGCGTTCACCCTGCAGACGATGGACGAGTGGAAGCTCGGCGAGAAGGCCAATCGGGCCGCAGTGATCATCGGCGAACTCGCCGCCAACGCGATCCAGCACGCCGGTTTCCCGTTCGAGGTACGGCTGGCCAGGGCGGCGCACACGATCACCCTCGAGGTGGCCGACTCCGGCCCGCTGCTGCCCCGGGTCGGCCCTCCGGCGCGTACGAGAGCTGCGGCGGGCTGCTGATCGTCGAGACCCTCGCGGATAGGTGGGGCACCCGGCTCAGCGAGAGCGGAAAGACGGTCTGGGCGGAACTGGCGATCAACGCGAACTGACCGCCGGTGGGCGGTGGTCAGTTGGCGTGCGCTCCTAGTCGGCGGTGACGCTGAGCGCCGGCTCCTCGCGGGTGAACTGGGTGCGGTAGAGGTCGGCGTAGACCCCGCCCGCGGCGAGCAGCTCCTGGTGGGTGCCGCGCTGCACGATCCGGCCGCCGTCGACCACGAGGATCTGGTCGGCGTTGCGGATCGTGGAGAGCCGGTGGGCGATGACCAGCGAGGTCCGGCCGGCGAGCGCCTCGTCCAGTGCGCGCTGGACCGCTGCCTCGGACTCGGAGTCCAGGTGCGCGGTCGCCTCGTCCAGGATCACGATGCCGGGGCCCTTGAGCAGCAGCCGCGCGATCGCGAGCCGCTGCTTCTCGCCGCCGGAGAGCCGGTAGCCGCGGTCGCCGACCAGCGTGTCGAGCTGATCGGGCAGCGACCGGACCAGCCCGGCCACCTGGGCGCGCTCCAGCGAACTCCACAGCTCCTCGTCGGTCGCGCCGGGCCGGGCGTAGAGCAGGTTCGCGCGGATCGTGTCGTGGAACATGTGCGCGTCCTGGGTGACCACGCCGACGGCGTCCCGCAGCGACTGGAGCTGGGCGTCCTTCACGTCCACCCCGCCGACCCGGACCGCGCCGGCGCCCGCGTCGTAGATCCGCGGCACGAGCTGGGAGATCGTCGTCTTGCCGGCGCCGGACGGCCCGACCAGCGCGACCAACTGCCCCTCCGCGGCGACGAAGCTGACGCCCTTGAGCACGGGCTGGCTCGGCGCCGAGTCGAGCACCGCGACGTCCTCCAGCGAGGCGAGCGACACCTCCTCCGCGGTCGGGTAGGAGAAGTGCACGTCGTCGAACTCGATCGTGCGGGCGTCGGCCGGCACCGGCACCGCGGCCGGCTTCTCGGCGATCATCGGCGGCAGGTCGAGCACCTCGAAGACCCGCTCGAACGAGACCAGCGCGCTCATCACGTCCACCCGGACGTTGCTGAGCGCGGTCAGCGGCCCGTAGAGCCTGGTCAGCAGCAGCGCGAGGGTGACGACCGTGCCGGCGGTGAGGGCACCGGAGAGCGCGAACCAGCCGCCGAGGCCGTAGACCAGCGCCTGCGCGAGCGAGGCGACCAGCGTCAGCGCCACGAAGAACGCCCTGCTGTACATCGCCGACGTCACGCCGATGTCGCGGACCCGGCCGGCGCGATCGGCGAACGAGGCCGCCTCGTCGTCCGGGCGGCCGAACAGCTTGACCAGCAGCGCGCCGGAGACGTTGAACCGCTCGGTCATGGTCGCGTTCATCGACGCGTCCAGCCGGTAGTTCTCCCGGGTGATCTGCTGCAGCTTGCGCCCGACCCGCCGGGCCGGCAGCACGAAGACCGGCAGCAGCACCAGCGAGAGCAGGGTGATCTGCCAGGACAGCGCGAACATCACGCCCGCGGTGAGCACCAGGCTGATCACGTTGGAGACCACGCCGGACAGCGTCGTGGTGAACGCCCGCTGGGCGCCCACCACGTCGTTGTTGAGCCGGCTGACCAGCGCGCCGGTCTGGGTGCGGGTGAAGAACGCGACCGGCATCCGCTGCACGTGATCGAAGACGCCGGTCCGCAGGTCCAGGATGAGCGTCTCGCCGATCCGCGCGGAGTACCAGCGCTGGGTGAACGACAGCACCGCGTCGAACACGGCCAGACCGGCGATCAGGCCGGCGATCCAGATCACGGTGGAGCGTTCGCCGCCGCTGGTGATCGCGTTGACCACCCGGCCGGCGAGCACCGGCGTGGCCACCCCGATCACGGCCGAGAGCACCACCGTGGCGAGGAACCAGGTGATCTCGTACTTGTAGGGGCGAGCGAAGCCGAGGATCCGCCGGGACGTACCCGGGGCGAGCTTGTGGTCCTTGACTTCCTGATCCCGGCGGCTGAGCGAGCGAAGCATCTCCCAGCCTGGCGACCGCATGGTCATGGCCGCACCTCCTCTGGCTAGAGCGTCCGCGTCGCGGCCGTCAGCTTGCAATGATTACAGTGCAAGTAACACGTGTGGCGACCGATCTGTTCCATCATCCCCGCGGGGTATGACGGTCCCTCTAGAGGGACCGTCAACAGGGACGGTTCCTCTTACTCACCCACGCCGGCCAGATCGCGCAACCGCCGGCCCTGGGCCGCGCGCTCGGCGGCCTCCTGCTCGGCGCGGTCACGCCCGCCGGCCCCCGCCAGCAGGGCCTTCGTCTCGACCACGGCGTTCCGCGGCGGGGCGAGCAGCGCGGCGGTGAGGTCGGCGACGGCCCCGTCGAGGTCGGCCAGCGGCACCACCAGGTTCGCCAGCCCGATCCGCTCGGCCTCCGCGGCCGCGATCCGCCGGCCGGTGACGCAGATCTCCAGCGCCCGCGCCTGGCCGACGAGCTCCACCAGCGGCTTGGTGCCGGTCAGGTCCGGGACCAGCCCGAGCGTGGTCTCGGCCATGCTGAACTTCGCGTCGTCGGCGAGGATCCGCAGGTCGCAGGCGAGCGCGAGCTGGAAGCCGGCGCCGATGGCGTGGCCCTGGACGGCCGCCACCGAGATCAGGTCCGGGCGGCGCAGCCAGGTGAAACCCTCCTGGTAGCCGGCGATCACCGCGGCGCAGTCCTCCTCGGACATCTTCGCCATGTCCACGAACGACGGTCCGCCGCCGAACGGAGCCCCGGTGAACGCGGCCCGGTCCAGGCCGGCCGAGAACGCGCGGCCCTCGCCGCGCACGACCACGACCCGGACGTCGCCGGACAGCCCCTGGCCGATCTCGCGCAGCGCGTCCCAGGTGGCCGGGGTCTGCGCGTTCAGCACGTCCGGCCGGCAGAGCGTGACCGTGGCGACCGCTCCGTCGAGGTCAAGGCGCACACCGGTTTCACTCATGCTGGGTAGCTCCTTCTGGCTATCTACTGGCGGGTACAGCCCCCGAGCCTACGGTGCGTACGGTGAGCGGATGACGAGCCGGCCGGACGCCATCGCGGCGCCGCCGCCGCGCCAGGCCCGCGACCTCGCCCGCTGGGCCGCGCTGGTCACCGTCGGGCTCGGTCTGACCGCCTTCGCGGTGGCGCGCGGCACGGACCTCGGCACCGCCAGCGCACCGTTTCTCGGCGAGTACCGGTACCAGTTCGACGCGGCCTCGGTGCTGGCGCCGCTGGTCGCGGTCGGCGTGCTCGCGGCGGTCCAGCGGGGCGCGCTGGAGCGGCTCCCCTGGCCGGCGCTGCTCAGCGCGAGCTTTCTGGCCACGCTGGCCTGGGCGCTCGCGCTGGCCGTGGTGGACGGGGAGCACGGGCTGTCCAGGGCGATCCTCGATCCAGCCGAATACCGGACCGACGTCCACCAGGTGGGCGACCACCCTGGCGCGTTCCTGCGCGGCTTCGTCGACGGCACCCCCGAGCACGCGCCGGCCACCCGCGGGCACCCGCCCGGGCCGGTGCTGCTGCTCTGGTCGCTGGGCCGGCTCGGGATCGAGCACCCGGCGGCGGTCGGCACGCTGATCACGGTGGTCGGCGCGATCACCGTGCCGCTGGTGCTCGGCTGCGTCCGGGCGCTCTGCGGCGAGATCCCGGCCCGCCGGTACGCGCCGATCCTGGTGCTGGCGCCGTGGGCGGTGTGGACCGCGGTGAGCATGGAGGCGGTCGTCTCCACGTTGGACGCCGCGATGGTGGCCGCCGGCGTGCTGGCCAGCGCGCCCGGCCGGCGCGGTCTCCCGGCGGCCGGCTGGGCGGCGCTCTCCGGACTGCTGCTGGGCCTGGCGGCGCTGTTCTCCTACCCGGCGCCGTGGGTGGCGCTCTCGGTGGTGTGCGTCTACTTCGTCCGGCGGCGCGCGTTCCTCAACGTGGTCACCGGGGCGAGCGCGCTGGCCGTGCTGCTGCTGGCCCGCTCGGCCGGCTTCAACTGGTTCGACGGGCTGGAGGCGACCCGGCGGGACTTCGACATCACGGTCGAGCCGGACCGGCCGGCGGTGCTCTGGGCGGCGCTGAGCGTGCTCGTGCTGCTGCTGGCGTGCGGACCGGCGATCGCGGCCTCCGCGCGGAAGATCCTCACCACCCCCGGCTGGCCGTTCCTGGTCGGCGGGGTCGCGGCGGTGGCCTTCTCGCTCGGCACCGGGCTGGCCCGCGGCGGGATGGAGCACGCGTGGCTGCCGTTCTTCCCGTGGCTGCTGGTCGCGGCCGTCGCGCCCGAACGCCAGGCCGGACCGCCCGTGCGGTCACCGGTGCTGCTGGTGACCGCCGGGGCGATCGTCGCCGTGATCATCGAGGCCGTGCTCGCCACGCATTGGTGACCGGCCGGAGCGGTTACGCCAGCGTGATGAGGTCCGCGAGGTCGTCGCTCCAGTTGTCCTCGACGCCGTCCGGAAGCATGATCACCTTCTCCGGCTTGAGCGCCTCGACCGCGCCCGGGTCGTGCGTCACCAGGACGACGGCGCCGGTGTAGGTGGCCAGCGCGTCCAGCACCTGGAGCCGGCTGATCGGGTCGAGGTTGTTCGTCGGCTCGTCCAGCAGCAGCACGTTGGCGCTGGAGCAGACCAGGCCGGCGAGCGCGAGCCGGGTCTTCTCGCCGCCGGAGAGCACCCCGGCCGGCTTGTCGGCGTCGTCGCCGCTGAACAGGAACGCGCCGAGGATCCGGCGCAGCTCGCCGTCGTTGGCGTGCGGCGCGGTGGCCCGCATGTTCTCCAGCACGGAACGGTCCGTGTCGAGCGTCTCGTGCTCCTGGGCGTAGTAGCCCATCCGCAGGCCGTGGCCGGGCCGCACCTCGCCGGTGTCGGACTTCTCGGCGCCGGCCAGCAGCCGCAGCAGGGTGGTCTTGCCGGCACCGTTCAGGCCGAGGATGACCACCCGGGAACCGCGGTCGACCGCGAGGTCGACGTCGGTGAAGACCTCCAGCGAGCCGTACGTCTTGGACAGGCCCTCGGCGGTGAGCGGCGTCTTGCCGCACGGCGCCGGGCTCGGGAACCGCACCTTGGCCACCTTGTCGGCGACCCGCACGTTCTCCAGGCCGGCGGCGAGGCGCTCGGCGCGCTTCTCCATCGAGTGTGCGGCCTTGGCCTTGGTGGCCTTGGCCCGCATCTTGTCGGCCTGCCCCATCAGGGCGCCGATCTTCTTCTCCGCGTTGGCCCGCTCCCGCTTGCGGCGCCGCTCGTCGGTCTCGCGCTGGGCCAGGTAGGTCTTCCAGCCGACGTTGTAGAGGTCGACCTCGGCCCGGTTCGCGTCCAGGTGCCAGACCTTGTTCACCACGGCCTCGAGCAGGTCGCCGTCGTGGGAGATGACCACCAGGCCGCGCTTGTGACCCTTGAGGTAGTCGCGCAGCCAGGTGATGGAGTCGGCGTCGAGGTGGTTCGTCGGCTCGTCCAGGAGCAGCGTCTCGGCGTCGCTGAACAGGATCCGGGCCAGCTCGACCCGGCGGCGCTGGCCACCGGAGAGCGTGCCGAGGGTCTGGCCGAGCACCCGGTCGGGCAGGCCGAGGTTGGCGCAGATCCGGGCCGCCTCGCTCTCGGCCGCGTACCCGCCGAGCGCCGCGAACTGGTCCTCGAGCCGGCCGTACCGGCGGACCAGCTTGTCCCGCTCGGCGTCGCTGGCGGCCTCGGCCATGCCGACCTGGGCCTTGGCCATGTCGTGCAGCAGGGTGTCCAGGCCGCGGGCCGACAGCACCCGGTCCCGGGCGGTCACGTCGAGGTCGCCGGTGCGCGGGTCCTGGGGCAGGTAGCCCACCGGGCCGCGGCGCTCGATCGTGCCGCCGTAGGGCAGGCCCTCGCCGGCGAACACCTTCAGCGTGGTCGTCTTGCCGGCGCCGTTGCGCCCGACCAGGCCGATCCGGTCGCCGGGCTGGACCCGGAGCGTGGTGTCGGAGAGCAGGATGCGGGAGCCGGCGCGCAGTTCGAGCGCGTGGACGGAGATCACAGGGTATTTCCTCGCAGACGGGCAGCGCTGAACGGCCACGGGTCGGATGGACGTGGGGTGGCGGTCGGCGATCTACGAGCAGGCCATATTTGGCATTCTACCGGGCCACGGCGAGCCGTTTCCGCCACGCTGCGGTGTCCCCCGTCACCCCCTTGTACGCTCTGCGCGGAGCGCGACGGGTGGAGGACCAATGGATTTCGACAAGGACGCCGAACTCGACACCTCACAGATCGACGATCTGCGGGGATCCGGGTCATCCGGTGGCGGTGGCATGAGCGGTCTACCCGGCGGCGGGAAGACCGTCGGCGGCGGCCTGGTCGGCCTGATCATCTTCATCGTCCTGGGCCTGCTGGGCGCCAACGGCAACATCCCCGGGTTGCAGGACGGCGGCACCAGCAGCGGCGACAACCGGGCGCTGGCGGAGAAGTGCGCCAAGACCAACCCGGACCGGTTCCGCGAGGCCGACTGCCGGCAGGCGGTCACGTTCAACGACCTGCGGGCGTACTGGAGCAAGAACCTCTTCCCCACGCTCGGCGCCCAGTACAAGGAACCGCGGTTCGCGATCTTCGAGCAGGCCGTGAACACCGCCTGCGGCCAGGCCACCTCCGCGGTCGGCCCGTTCTACTGCCCCGGCGACCAGCGGATCTACATCGACCTGGCGTTCTACGACGAGTTGGCCAGCCGGTTCGGCGCGCCCGGCGAGTTCGCCCAGGCCTACGTGATCGCGCACGAGTTCGGCCACCACATCCAGACCATCGACGGCACCGAGGCGCAGGTCCGCCGGCTCCAGCAGCGCAACCCGGCCAAGGAGAACCAGTACTCGATCGCCATGGAACTCCAGGCCGACTGCTACGCCGGCGTCTGGACCAAGGCGGCGTCCGGCCCCGACGGACTGGTCGGCTCGATCGGCCAGCAGGAGATCAACGAGGCGCTGCAGGCCGCCGCCGCCGTCGGTGACGACCGGATCCAGGAGCAGTCCGGCGGTCGGGTCAACCCCGAGACCTGGACCCACGGTTCCGCCGCGCAGCGACAGAAGTGGTTCGACACCGGCTTCCAGGGCGGCAACCCCAAGGCGTGCAACACCTTCCAGGGTCTGTAGAGGTTTGGCCGCTGCCCCCGGCGGGCAGCCTTACCCAGTCACGCGCACGGTTCTGACGGCGAGTAGTCAGAACCGTGCGCTCAGTGGTGTGTGATCCGCGTGAGCTGGCTCTCAGATGCTGTCACGCAGCGTTGAACGTTACTGACGCGATTCAGGAATCCCCCGTGAGCCCGCTCACGAAGTCGCCACATCCGTTGACCCGCGTCACAGTGGCCCCATTCTCCGGCAATTTGTCGATTCGGCATGCCGCAAAGTGCCGGCTAACGTTCGGCCGTCCTCTGGAACTGCGCAGCCACTTGCTGCCGTGACGCCGGCGACACCGGCGCTGACCGGACCGGGAGCACGATCCCCGGTCCAGGAATGGCCTATGAACTACCTTTCGACGAACAAACCGATGCACTACGCCCTGATGGTGACCACGTTGGTCGCAGGGGGATGGCTGGTCGCCGGACCGATCGCCGGTCACGACACCAACGTGGCCAACGCCTCGGCCAGCAGCAGGGCCAGCGAGCAGCGGGCCGTGCAGGCTCAGGCGGAGACCGCGGCCAAGACGGCCGCGCTGGCGACTCAGGCCCAACTGCAGGCCGCCGACGCGGCCAAGGCCGAGGCGGCCAGGGTCAGGGCCGCCGACGCGGCCAGGGCCAAGGCGGCCGCCGCGACCAGGGCGAACCGCAAGGCCCGCGCCGCCGCGGCGGCGGCAGCCGAGCGCAAGGCCTGGATCCGGCCGATGCGCGGCGACCTCACCAGCGGGTTCGGCTACCGCTGGGGCACCGCGCACGAGGGGATCGACATCTCCAACGGCGGCGGGACCCCCGTCTACGCCGCCGCGAGCGGGGTCGTGGTCGAGGCGGCCTGCACCAGCCCGAGCTGCTCGCACCCGGGCAGCATGTCGATGTCCGGCTACGGCAACAAGGTCGACATCCAGCACGCCGGCGGGGTGCTGACCCGCTACGGCCACCTGACCCGGTACGTGGTCGAGACCGGCCAGAAGGTCACCGTGGGCCAGCTCATCGGCTACGAGGGGCAGACCGGCAACGTGACCGGCCCGCACCTGCACTTCGAGGTCCACGTCGGCGAGGAGGCGGTCGACCCGATCGCGTTCTACGCCCGCAAGGGAATCAACCTCGCCAAGGGCTGAGCAGCCCCAAGAACGGCGCTTTGGGCGACATTTTCTCGGTTATAGCCGAGAAGATGTCGCCCAAACCGCGTTGGGGTGGGCGGCCGGCGTGGCGCGCATTGGGGTGGGCGGGCGGCGTTAGTCCGTGAGCAGGATGCGCACGGCGCGGAAGGACGCCGGCGTCGCGAGCAGGATGTCCTTGCGCGGGTCCGGCACGGTGAGGAATGGCTCGACCGCCTTCTCCGACAGCGGCGCCAGTCGGCGGTCGGCGAGCACCAGGTCGAGGGTCCGCCGGTCGCCGCCGAACACCACGGCGTCCAGTTCGGACACGTGCGGCAGCAGGACCCGCGCCGCCAGGTCCGCGGCGGCCGAGGTCAGATCCCGGATCTCGTTCTGGTGCCGCCGGGCGAACCGGGCCTGGGACGAGCCGCCGTTCTTGTGCCGGGCGTGCACCAGCCGACTGTCCACCTTGGAGACCACCAATTCGGTGCCGGCGAACACCCCGGCCGCGTAGCCGCCGAGCCGCACCAGCAGCACGCCGACCCGCCGGTCCTTGCGGGCGTGCGCGATCAGCGAGGTCAGCGGCGGTCCGATCAGCTGCACCGGCGGGAACGGCGGATGGAAGCGGGCGACCGCGCCGTCCTCGGCCGTGGCCGTGAGCGCGTCGCCGGGAGCACCGGTCGTCACGGTGAACGAGCCGTGCCGGTCGGCGAAACCGTCCAGCCAGCGCGAGAGGCGCTCCGGGGGGACGTCGATCCACCGTCCGCCACCGGCGGCGGGGCGCGGGCTGCTGGTCACACCCCCATCCTGCCCGACCGCGCGGCCGGGCAGGATGGCGCGCGGCGCTACGACGCCGCGCCGAGCTTCTCCAGCTGCGCCTTCGAGCCGGGGTGAAGCGGGATGTCGCCGGTCTTGGCGGCCGTGTCGAGCTTGATGTTCTTCGCCTCCGGGTGGATCTTCACCAGCTCGGCCTGCTGGTCGAAGATGAGCTTGACCAGCTTGCCGGCCAACTCGTCGCTCATCTTCTCGCTCACCACAAGCACGTTGGCGACCACGATCGTGCTCGTCTCCCCCGGCGTGCCGTAGGCCGCGGCCGGCACGGTGCCCGCGCGGTAGGCGTCGCCGTACTTGTCCACCAGCTTCGGCAGCTCCGCGCTCAGGTCCAGGAAGCGGACCTTGCCGCCCTGGGAGGCGAACAGGTCCTTGACGCCGCCGGTCGGCAGGCCGCCGGACCAGAACATGGCCTGGATCGATCCGTCCTTGAGCCCCTCCACCGTCTCCGGCAGCGAGGCCTTCTTCTGCTTGATGTCCCCCACCGTCAGCCCGTCGGCCTCCAGCAGTCGGGTCGCGATCAGCTCGGTGCCGGAGTTCGGGGAGCCGGTGGAGACGCTCTTGCCCTTCATGTCCTTGATCGAGGAGATCCCGCTGTCCGTGCGGACCACCACCTGGGTGGTGTTGTCGTAGATCCGCAGCAGCGCCTTGACCGGCTGCTTCTCGGTGAACGAGTTCTCGCCCTTGGCCGCGTCGGCGGCGGTGTCGGCGAGCGAGAACGCCAGGTCGTTCTGGCCGGCGACGACCCGCTCCACGTTCTCCTTGGACGCCTTGGTCGCCTCGGCCGTGGCCTTGTAGCCGTCCAGGTCGCTGGAGATGACCTTGGCCAGGCCGCCGCCGAGGATGTAGTAGACGCCGGTGGTGTTGCCGGTCGCGATCGTGAGCCGGCCGCCCGTGCCCGGGTCGGAGCCGCTGTCGCGCTGACCACCGCAGGCCGTCAGCCCGATCGCGAGCGCCAGCAGGCCGGCCGTCACGCGAAGTGGTCGAAGTTTGGTGTTCACGGACGCACCGTTCCTTCCAGGGTGGGGGCCGGATCGGCGTGCTGCCGGTGCCGGGTGAGGAGATGGACCATGACCGCGACGGCGACCAGCGCGCTGCCGATCAGCACCGTCGGGGTGGCCAGGTAGAGCAGCAGCAGCGGCCGCGACGCCGCAGAGCACCCGCTCGGGCCAGCCGGCCGGGCCGAACATCCAACCGCCGGTGACCACGGCGAGCGCGGCGACCCCGAGCACGCCGGCGTAGAACGCGATCCCGACGTCGACGGCCGAGGCCTCCAGCAGCAGGCCGGAGCCGCGGTCGGTGAGCACGAACGCGCACGGCACCAGGAACGCCGGCAGCGTGTACTTCCAGGCCTGCATCATCGTGCGGAACGCGTTGCCGCCGGTGATCGCGCTGGCGGCCACCGCGGCCAGCGCCGTCGGCGGGCTCACCTCCGACAGCACCGCGTAGTAGAAGACGAACATGGCCACCGCGGGCAGGCCCACCCCGAGGTCGACCAGGGCCGGCGCCACGATCACCCAGGAGATGATGAACGACGCGGTGACCGGCACCGCCAGCCCGAGCACCATGATCGCGATCGCGGCGAACAGCACGGTCAGTACCAGCACCACCGTGTGCTGGTCGGTGATGGCCCTGGCGGCGCCGACCACGATGTCGGCCAGCGCCAGGCCGAGGCCGGTCTGGGCCACCACGCCGACGATGATCCCGGCCGCCGCGCAGGTGGCCGCGACCGGCAGCACGCCTCGGGTGCCCTGGGCGAGCGCCCTGGCGAGGCGCACCGGGGTGAGTCGGTGCGCCGGGTCCAGGAAGGACAGGACGAACTGGAGCGCGATCGCGGCGACCACGGCCTTGAGCGGCGAGGTCCACTCGGTCGCCAGCAGCACCACGATCAGCGCCAGCGAGGCGAAGTGGTAGCCGAACCGGAGCAGCAGCCGGCCGGCCGAGGCGGTCGACTGCTCGACCTCCTGGGTGCCGAGCCGCCGGCTGTCGATCTCGATGGCCAGGATGATGCCGAGGTAGTAGAGCAGCGTCGGGATGCAGGCCCAGAGCAGCACCTTGCCGTACGACACGTCGAGGAACTCGGCGATGATGAACGCCGCGGCGCCCAGCGTCGGCGGCGACAGGATCGCACCGATGCCAGCGGCGGCCAGCACGCCACCGGCCTGCTCCTTCGGGTACTTCGCCCGTTGCAGCACCGGCCAGGCCACCGAGCCGAGGCTGACCGCGGTGGCGGTGCCCGAGCCGGAGACCGTGCCGAGCAGGAAACCGGCCAGGGTGACCGTGCGGCCGGGCGCGGTGCGGCTGCGCCGGAACGCCGCGAAGCTCAGGTCGATGAAGAACGTGCTGGCCCCGGACGCCTCCAGCACGGCGCCGTAGATCGTGAACAGGATGATGTACGTCGCGGCCACGTCGAGCGGGATGCCGTACACGCCGTCCGTGCCGCCGAGCAGGCTGCCGACGATCGCGTCGAAGTCGAAGCCGCGGTGCGCGATCGACCAGTCCTGGGGCAGGAAGCCGCCGTAGTACGCGTAGCCGAGGAAGGCCAGGCAGACGGCCGGCAGCACCCAGCCCGTGGTGCGCCGGCACGCCTCCAGGATCAGCACCAGCAGCAACGCGCCGAACACCACGTCCAGCGCCGGTGGCCGGGCCGACCGCAGGATGTACTCGTCGAAGACCAGCACCGGGTAGGCCGCCGCGACCAGCGCCACCGCCGTCAGCGCCCAGTCCAGCACGTTCGGGTTGTCGGCCCGGGCCGGCGCCGCGCCGGCCACGGCGTCGGGCCCGGCGTCGGTCACCTGGTGCAGCCGGCGCCGACCGCCGCGGTAGCAGAGCAGGGTCAGCGGGAGGATCACCGCGAGGAACAGCATCCGGTAGTGCTGGGTGCCGTCCGGGTCCGGCCAGAAGATCTGCAGCAGCACGGCCACCGACGTGAGCCCGCAGACCACCAGCACGGCGAGTTCCAGCCAGTGGCCCAGCCGGCGCGCGGGGCGCTCCTCGTCGTACTCGGCGATGAGTTGCTCGGTGTCGACCGGCGCGGTGTCGCCGGCCTCGGAGTCGCGCCGCGCTGTCTCCATGACCCGCCCCTTCTGTGACCCCCGTCACTCTCTTTTCCCGAGTGCCAGAAGGCTACAAACACGTTTCCGGCCGGTAGCGGAACGCATGCGAGACTTGACACAGATCTGACCTTCCGGGACAGGAGGCGCGGTGCCGGCACGGATCCTGGTCGTCGAGGACGACGATCGCGTCGCTGGCGCGCTCTGTGCCGCCCTCACCCGGGCCGGCTACGCGGTGACCAGGGCCGCCGACGGCGCCGACGCGCTCGCCCAGGTCGGCCGCGGCGGCCTCGACCTGGTGCTGCTCGACCTCGGCCTGCCGGATCTGGACGGCCTGGAGGTGTGCCGGCGGATCCGGGCCGCCAGCGGGGTGCCGTTGATCGCGGTGACCGCCCGGGGCACCGAACGGGACCGGGTGGACGGGCTGCGCACCGGCGCCGACGACTACGTGGTCAAGCCGTTCGCGCTGGCCGAGCTGCTGGCCCGGATCGAGGCGGTGTTGCGGCGCAGCCAGCCGGCCGCCTCGGCGCCGGCGCTCGGCGCCACCGTGGGCGACCTCGCGATCGACCTGGACAGCCGGCGGGTCACCGTGGACGGCGGCGCCGTCGAGCTGACCCGCAAGGAGTTCGACCTGCTGGTACTGCTGGTCCGCCGGCGCGGCACGGTGGTCGGCCGGGAGGAGATCCTGCGCGCGGTCTGGGAGACCGACTGGCCCGGCACCGGGCGCACCCTGGACGTGCACGTCGCGTCGCTGCGGCAGAAGCTGCGCCGACCCGAGCTGGTCCGGACCGTGCGCGGCGTGGGCTACATCGTCGACGCGGCGGGCTGAGCCGGCCGTGCGCCGCCGGCTGCTGGTCCTCGTGCTCGGCCTGGTCCTCGGGCTGCTGGCCGGCCTGGAGGTGCCGCTCGCGGTGACGTACGCGCAGGCCACGTCGCTGGACCTGTTCGTCACCCAGCTCACCGACACGACCCGGTTCGGCACCCTGGCCGAGCCGGCGCTGCGCGACGACCCGCGCGGCACGCTCGCGTTCGAGGTCCGCCGGTACGACCAGCTCTACGACATCGGGGTGCTGGTGGTGGACCGGGAGGGCGAGGTGGTGCTGCGGTCCCGGTCCGAACTGGACCCGGCGTCGCCGCAGGTGGCCGCCGCGATCCAGACCGCACTGGCCGGCCGGCCGTCGGAACGGCCACACGTGGCCTGGCCGTGGGACGAGCGCCCGTACGTGGTCGCCGAGCCGGTCGGGCGGGACAACCAGATCTCCGGCGCCGTGGTCACGGTCGGCCCGACCCGCGAGGTCCGCGGCGAGGTGCTGCGCCGGCTGGTGCTGCTGGTCGGCGGCGGGCTGATCGCGCTGATCCTGGCCGCGCTGCTGCTCGGTATCCCGATCGTGCGGTGGGTGCTGCGGCCGGTCGCCCGGCTGTCCGGCGCCGCGGCCGAGATCAGCCGGGGCCGGTTCGACGCCCGGGTCCGGGACGACGTCGGCGCCCCCGAGCTGCGCCGGCTCACCTCGGCCTTCAACGTGATGGCGGACAGCGTGGAGGGCGCGCTCGATCGGCAGCGGTTCTTCGTCTCCCAGGCCTCCCACCAGCTCCGGAACCCGCTCACCGCGCTCCGGCTCCGGGTGGAGATGCTCGGCGGTCACGTCGCGCCCGAGGGCGCCGAGGAGCACCGGCACGCCGTGGCCGAGCTCGACCACCTCGGCGAGCTGCTGGACGCGCTGCTCCGGCTGGCCGGCACCGACGCCCGCCGGGCCGAACGGGTGGAGGTGGACGCGGCGACGGTCGCCCGGCACCGGGTCGAGGCCTGGCGCCCGGCCTACGAGCGCGCCGGCACGCCCCTGCGGCTCACCGCGCCGGCCGACGGACCGCGGGTGCGGCTGATCCCGGACGTGCTCGACCAGGTGCTCGACGCACTGCTGGACAACGCGCTCAAGTTCGCACCGGGCCAGCCGGTCCACGTGGTGGTGGGCGCCGGGGAGCTCTCGGTGACCGACGGCGGCCAAGGCCTGTCCGAGGCGGACCTGGCGCACGTCGGCGAGCGGTTCTGGCGCAGCCGCAGCCACCAGAACGTGGCCGGCAACGGGCTCGGTATGGCGATCGCGGTGGCGTTGATCGACGCGTGCGGCGGGAAACTGCTGCTGGAGGCGGCCGAACCGCAAGGGCTGCGGGCCCGGATCGCGCTGCCCGGGGTTACCGCCGCGCCTGCCGATACCAGCGTTCCGCACCCGGATGCAGATCCAGCGGATACGTCGAGATCGCCGTCCGGGCCGACAGCCGCCGCCCCTCCGGGTGCGCGCGAGCCAGGGCGGCCGTCCGGGTGAACAGCAGCCGGGTCAGCCGGTAGGCCAGCTCCGGCGTCCAGATCACGGCGAACCACCAGGTAGTTCGGCACGCTCACGGTCGGCACCGGCGCCGCCAGGCCGTACGGGCTGGCCGGGATCACGGCCTCGGTGTACAGCCCGCCGTACCGGTCCGCGAGCGCGCGCACGGTCTCGGCGAGCGGCACCAGCCGGATCGGGATCGCCCGGCTCAGCTCGGCCACGGCCGGGGTCGGGATGCCGCCGAAGAAGAAGAACGCGTCCAGCGTGCCGGCTCGGAGCGCGGCGGCGGAGACCTCGAGGTCCTCGTTGACGGCTGCGCACGTCGGTGCCCTGCCGCAGCCGCGCGATCTCGAGCAGCCGGTCGGCGACCAGGTCGGTACCGGAGCCGCGCGCGCCGGTGGCCACCCGACTGCCCTTGAGGCTCGGCCACCGAGGTGATCGGCGAGGACGCCGGCACCACCAGCTGCACGTAGTTGTCGTACAGCCGGGCCAGCGCCACCACGTCGATCCGGCTGGTGAACGGCCCGCTGCCCGCGATCGCGTCGGCGGCGGTATCGGCGAGGGTGAACCCGACCTCGGCTCGGCGGGTGTCGAGCAGCCGCAGGTTCTCGGCGCTCGCGTCGGTGGCAAGCACCTCGGGCCGGAGCTGGGGAAGTTCCTGGCTGACCGCGGTCCGGATCCCGCCGCCGTACGCGTGGTAGACGCCGCCGACCTGACCGGTCGCGAGCCGGAGCGGCCCGGCCTTCACCTCGGCATCCGCCGCCTGGCGAGCAGCCCGCACCGCCGAGCAACGCCGCACGCGATGGACGTGGCGACAGCGCGCACCCGGCGGTTCACACGCCGCAGCCTAACCCGGCTGGTCGGGCCACTGGACCGCGTAGGAGGCGTCCCGGCCGTCGACGATCCGGGCGTATCTCAGCAGTTCGCGGACGATGCCGGCGTTGCCCATCGCCCAGCCTCGCTGCGGTTCCAGCTCGGGAAGCGCGTCGCGGTACTCGTAGTTGGACCAGCGCGCGCCGCCGAAATCGATCGTCGCCCGGTTGTCGAGATCGGCGACGAGCACGGCGGCGAAGTCGAGCCCGTCGCCGGTCTCCACCGCGCGGTCGCACGCCAGCGCGAGGACGCCGGCGGTGCCGCAGCAGCGTCCGCTGTTGTCCCAGAAACCCGGCCTGATCCGGCGCGGAATTCCGGATTCGACGACGGTGTGCCAGCACCGGTCCTGCAGGGCCGACCAGCGCGGATCCGTCGTGAGCTGCTGCAACAGGCGGAACACCTGCGCGTCGCCGGCCGGGCCGTGGCACCAGCCGTAGCTGTAGCGCTCGATCCGGGGATGCTCCTGCTGCGGATCGGAGTGCGGGACGAGGAAGCCCGCCGGGCCGGCTTCGTCGCGCGCGATCACGTCGTCCACACCGGCCAGCGCGAGGTCCATCAGGTCGGCCCGGCCGGTCGCGTGGGCCGTGGCCGCCAGCGCGTAGGCCACGCCGAGCGTTCCGTGCGAGAGGTGGTGCCGCCGGGCCGGCATGCCCGCCCGGTTCTCCCAGGTGACGCCGGCGGGCGTGCTCTCGGCGGTACGCAGGTACGGGGTGACCGCCAGCTCGGCCAGCGCGACGTCGCCGAGGCTCAGCGCACCGAGTGCGATGCCCGCGTTGCCGCCCATCAGCTCGAACTGCGGCCCCCAGCGCTCGCCGTTAAAGGAGGCTCTGACCCGGTCAGAGCGCGGCGGGCGGCCGTTCGGCGGCGGAGTCGCCCAGGCAGTAGAGCCACGGCGTGCAGCGCGACGGCCATGCCGGTGGTGCCGAAGTACAGGGAGCGGTGGTCCCAGCCGTCGAGCGCCGCGGCGAGCCCCCGTGCGCCGCGCACGGCCGCGTCCGCCCAGCGGTCATCGTCGAAGTGCCGATGCGCCTCGACCAGCGTCAGCACGATCCCCGCGTCGCCGGAGTACAGCGTCGGATCCGGCTCGGCGCCGCGGGCCGAGCTCACCAGCCAGTCCAGCGCGGCGAGCGCGAGCGTCTCCGGATCCCGATGGCCCAGCCGGGTCAGCCGGCTGGGCGTCGACGGGTCAGACGTTGAAGCCGAGGGCACGGAGCTGGTCGCGACCCTCGTCGGTGATCTTGTCCGGGCCCCACGGCGGCATCCAGACCCAGTTGATCCGGAAGTCGTTGACCAGGCCGCCGCCGGGGCCGGTGGTGAGCGCCGCCCGGGTCTGGTCCTCGATCACGTCGGTCAGCGGGCACGCCGCGGAGGTCAGCGTCATGTCCACGGTGGCGACGTTGTCGTCGTCCACGTGCAGGCCGTAGACCAGCCCGAGGTCGACCACGTTGATGCCCAGTTCGGGGTCGACGACGTCACGCATCGCCTCCTCGACGTCCTCGATCGCGGCCTTGGTCACGCTCACGGTCTGTTCGCTGGTGGACTGCTCGGTCATGCGGCACCTCTCCCCGCGACCGCCTGGGCGGTCGCATCTTTGAACGCCATCCAGCTCAGCAGGGCGCACTTCACCCGCGCCGGGTACTTCGACACGCCCGCGAAGGCGATGCCGTCCCCGAGCACGTCCTCGTCCGGTTCGCGCTGGCCGCGGCTCTGCATGAGCGCGGTGAACTCCTCGATCACGGCGAGGGACTCGGTGACCGTGCTCCCGGTGAGCAGCTCGTGCAGCACCGAGGCGGACGCCTGGCTGATCGAGCAGCCCTGCCCGTCGTAGGAGATGTCCGCGATCTTGTCGTCCACCAGCGCGACCCGCAGGGTCACCTCGTCACCACAGGTCGGGTTGACGTGGTGGACCTCGGCGTCGAACGGCTCCCGCAGGCCACGGCCGTGCGGGTGCTTGTAGTGGTCCAGGATGATCTCCTGGTACAGGTCAGCCACGGTGCTCCCTCATCCGAAGAATCGGACGACGTGGTGCAGGCCCCGCACCAGCGCGTCCACCTCTGCCTCGGTGGTGTACAGGTAGAACGACGCGCGCGTGGTGGCCGGCACGCCGAACCGCAGGCAGGTCGGGCGGGCGCAGTGATGCCCCACCCGGACCGCGATGCCCAGCTCGTCCAGCACCTGGCCCACGTCGTGCGGGTGCAGGTCGCCGACCGCGAACGAGACCGCGCCGCCCCGGCTGACGGCGGTCCGCGGCCCGATCACGCGCAGCCCCGGCACCTCCTCCAGCGCGCCGAGCGCGTAGGCGGTGAGCTCCTTCTCGTGCCACTGCACCGCGTCCATGCCGATCGCCGACAGGTAGTCCACCGCCGCACCGAGCCCGACCGCCTGCGCGATCGGCGGGGTGCCGGCCTCGAACTTGTGCGGCACCGCGGCGTAGCTGGACCGCGCCATCGTCACGGTCTCGATCATCTCGCCGCCGCCCAGGAACGGCGGCATCGCCTCGAGCAGCTCCTTGCGACCCCACAGCACGCCGATGCCGGTCGGACCGCACATCTTGTGGCCGGTGAAGGCGATGAAGTCCACGCCGAGCTCGGTCACGTCGACGGCCATGTGCGGCACCGACTGGGACGCGTCCAGCATGACCAGCGCGCCCACCTCGCGGGCCCGGTTCACCACCGGCGAGACCGGGTTGACCGTGCCGAGGATGTTCGACTGGTGCACGTAGGAGACGATCCGGGTGCGCTCGTTGATCAGCTCGTCGATGTCGTCGAAGTCGAGCCGGCCCTCCTCGGTGATGCCGAACCAGCGCAGCGTGGCGCCGGTGCGCTCGCAGAGCATCTGCCACGGGACGATGTTGGAGTGGTGCTCCATCTCGGAGATCACCACCTCGTCGCCGGGGCCCAGCTTCGGGAAGGCGCCCTCGCCGCGGCCGTTGCCGAGCGCGTACGCGACCAGGTTGATCGCCTCGGACGAGTTCTTGGTGAAGATCACCTCGTCCCGGCTGGGCGCCGAGATGAACGCGGCCACCTTGTCCCGGGCGCCCTCGTACAGCGCGGTCGCCTCCTCGGCGAGCACGTGGATGCCGCGGTGCACGTTCGCGTTGTGCTGCTCGTCGTACTCGCGCATCGCGTCCAGCACGGCGACCGGCTTCTGCGAGGTCGCCGCGTTGTCCAGGTAGACCAGCGGGACGCCGTCGTGCACCAGCCGGCGCAGGATCGGGAAGTCCTCGCGGATCTTCGCGATGTCGTAGCCCAGTCCCTCCGGCCGGCCGGTCGGGATCACGGCTGTCATGAGGCTGCCCCAGCCCCCGTGCCCCGGCCGCCGCGATGAAGCGCTCGTAGCCCTTGGCCTCGAGGTCCTCGGCGAGCTCGGGGCCGCCCTCCTCGACGATCTTGCCGTTCACGAAGACGTGCACGAAGTCGGGCTTGATGTAGCGCAGGATCCGCGTGTAGTGCGTGATCAGCAGCGTGCCGGTCTCGCCGCTCGCGTGCACCCGGTTGACGCCGTCGGAGACCACCCGGAGCGCGTCGATGTCCAGGCCGGAGTCGGTCTCGTCCAGGATCGCGATCTTCGGCTTGAGCAGCTCGAGCTGGAGGATCTCGTGGCGCTTCTTCTCGCCGCCGGAGAAGCCCTCGTTGACGTTCCGCTCGGCGAAGGTCGGGTCCATCTCCAGCGCGGACATGGCCTCCTTCATCTCCTTGACCCAGGTACGCAGCTTCGGCGCCTCGCCGCGGGTGGCGGTGGCGGCCGTGCGCAGGAAGTTGGAGACGCTGACGCCGGGGACCTCGACCGGGTACTGCATGGCCAGGAAGAGGCCAGCGCGGGCCCGCTCGTCCACGGTCATCGCGAGCACGTCCTCGCCGTCGAGCGTGACGGTGCCCTGGGTGATCGTGTACTTGGGGTGGCCGGCGATCGAGTAGGCCAGCGTGGACTTGCCGGAGCCGTTCGGGCCCATGATGGCGTGCGTCTCGCCCGCCTTGATGGTCAGGTCGACCCCCTTGAGGATCGCCTTCACCTCGTCACCGGTGTTGACGGTGACGTGCAGGTCGCGGATCTCGAGCGTACTCACTGGGTGGACTCCTGGCTTGAGCTGGATGCGTTCAGAAGGGACGAATCAAGCGAGACGAGCACATCGTCCCCCTCGACGCGGACCGGGTAGACCGGGACGGGAACGGTGGCGGGCAGGCCGGTGGGCTTGCCGGTGCGCAGGTCGAAGCTGGAGCCGTGCAGCCAGCACTCGATGCTGCACCCCTCCACGTCGCCGTCGGACAGCGGCACGTCGGCGTGCGAGCAGACGTCGCGGATCGCGAAGAACTCCCCGGCGGCGTTCACGACGGCCACCGGGGTGTCGTCGAGGTCGACGTGCAGCGCGCCGTCGGTGGGAACGTCGGCGACCGAGCAGACGCGGACGAAGTCGGCCATCACACCCCGGCCTTGGTCAGCCGCGCCTCGATCGAGGCCGCGAGCCGCTCGGAGACGACGGGGACGCCGATCTTGGCGAGCAGCTCGGCGAAGAAGCCGCGCACCACGAGCCGGCGGGCCTCCTCGGCGGGGATGCCGCGGGACTGCAGGTAGAAGAGCTGCTCGTCGTCGAACCGGCCGGTCGCGCTGGCGTGGCCGGCGCCGGCCACCTCGCCGGTCTCGATCTCCAGGTTCGGGATCGAGTCGGCGCGGGCGCCGTCGGTGAGGATCAGGTTCCGGTTGATCTCGTACGTGTCGGTGCCGGTCGCCTCGGCGCGGATCACCACGTCGCCGACCCAGACGGTGTGCGCGTCCCGGCCCTGCAGCGCGCCGCGGTAGACCACGTTGCTGCGGCAGTCCGGCACGGAGTGGTCGGCGAGCAGGCGGTGCTCGAGGTGCTGGCCGGCGTCGGCGAAGTAGATGCCGTAGGCGTCCACCTCGGCACCGCGGCCGGCGAACGCCACCGACGTGTACTGGCGGACCAGGTCACCGCCGAGGCTCACCGCGATGTGGGTCAGGCCGGCGTCCCGGCCGAGCTGCGCACGCTGGTGCTGGAGGTGGACCGAGTCGCCGCTCCAGTCCGCGATCGTGACCAGCCGGAGCCGGGCGTTCGGGCCGACGATCAGCTCGACGTTGTCGGCCAGCGCGACCGCGCCGGCGTGGTCCAGGACCACGGTGGCCTCGGCCGACTCGCCCAGCTCGACCACGGTGTGGCCGAACGAGGCGCCGTCCGCGCCGCGGCCGAGAATCTCGATCACGATCGGCTCGGCCACCACGGTGTTCCGGGCGACCGAGACGACCAGGGCCTCCTGCACCGCGCTGTAGGCCTGGGCGCTGACCCGGTCGAACGGCGTGAGCACGCTGCCGACCCGGGCGTCGTCCTTGCCGACCCGGCTGATCGTGACGCCGTCGGGCTGGGCACCGAACCGGTGCTCCGGCTGCTGGGCGGCCGGGGTGAACCGGCCGTCGTGCAGCCCACGAAGGCGGCCGAGCGGCGTGAAGCGCCACTCCTCCTCGCGCCCGGTCATCGCCGGGAAGTCGGCGACGTCGAACGAGCGCACGACCTCCTGGCGGGCGTCGACCGGCTGGGCCGGCGCGCCGTGGCTGTGGCCGCGCACGGAGGCGCCCGGCGGCACCGCACCCGTTGCGGGGGCGGTGTCGCCGGCTGCGCCGGCCAGGGTGGCGGGAGCGTCGGTGCTCATCAGTGCTGTGTTCTCCAGGTCTGGGGGTGGGCGGCGGAGCGGGCGGGCCGGATCAACCGACCGCACCCTCCATCTGCAGCTCGATCAGGCGGTTGAGCTCCAGCGCGTACTCCATCGGCAGCTCGCGGGCGATCGGCTCGATGAAGCCACGGACGATCATGGCCATCGCCTCGTCCTCGCCCAGCCCGCGGCTCATCAGGTAGAAGAGCTGGTCGTCGCTGACCTTGGAGACGGTCGCCTCGTGGCCCATCGACACGTCGTCCTCGCGGACGTCGACGTACGGGTAGGTGTCCGAGCGGCTGATCGTGTCGACCAGCAGCGCGTCGCACTTCACGGTCGACTTGGAGCCGGCCGCGCCCTCCTGGATCTGCACCAGGCCGCGGTAGCTGGTGCGGCCACCGCCGCGCGCCACCGACTTGCTGATGATCGTCGAGGACGTGTTGGGCGCCGCGTGCACCATCTTGGCGCCGGCGTCCTGGTGCTGGCCCTCGCCGGCGAACGCGATCGAGAGCACCTCGCCGTGCGCCCGCTCACCGGTCATGAACACGGCCGGGTACTTCATCGTCACCTTGGAGCCGATGTTGCCGTCGACCCACTCCATGGTCGCGCCCTCGTGCGCCACGGCGCGCTTGGTGACCAGGTTGTAGACGTTGTTCGACCAGTTCTGGATGGTCGTGTACCGGCAGCGCGCGTTCTTCTTCACGATGATCTCGACGACCGCGGAGTGCAGCGAGTCGGACTTGTAGATCGGCGCGGTGCAGCCCTCGACGTAGTGCACGTAGGCGCCCTCGTCGACGATGATCAGGGTCCGCTCGAACTGGCCCATGTTCTCGGTGTTGATCCGGAAGTAGGCCTGCAGCGGGATGTCCACGTGCACGCCCTTGGGCACGTAGATGAACGAGCCGCCGGACCAGACCGAGGTGTTCAGCGCGGCGAACTTGTTGTCGCCGACCGGGATCACCGAGCCGAAGTACTCCTGGAACAGCTCCGGGTGCTCGCGCAGGCCGGTGTCGGTGTCCAGGAAGATGACGCCCTGCTCCTCGAGGTCCTCGCGGATCTTGTGGTAGACGACCTCGGACTCGTACTGCGCGGCCACGCCCGAGACCAGGCGCTGCTTCTCCGCCTCCGGGATGCCGAGCCGGTCGTACGTGTTCTTGATGTCCGCGGGCAGGTCGTCCCAGGTGGTGGCCTGCTTCTCGGTGGAGCGGACGAAGTACTTGATGTTGTCGAAGTCGATCCCGGACAGGTCCGAGCCCCAGGTCGGCATGGGCTTCTTGCCGAACAGCTTCAGGCCCTTGAGCCGCAGGTCGAGCATCCACTCGGGCTCGTTCTTGAGCGCCGAGATGTTCCGCACCACGTCGTCGTTGATACCGCGGCGCGCGGTGGCGCCCGCGGTGTCCGTGTCCGACCAGCCGTACTCGTAGTTGCCCAGAGCGGCGATCTGCTCGTCCTGGGTCAGCACAGCGGTGGCCGGCCGGCTCTCGGGGGTGATGGCGGTCATGCGGATGTCCTCCCGCTTTCGATCCTCACCGTCCGGGACGGATCGGTGCGATATGTCGGTGCCGGGATGTGCGTCGTGCACACCCCGTCTCCATGGGCGATCGTGGCGAGCCGTTGAACATGGCTCCCCACCAGCCGTGAGATGACTCTGGTTTCGGCCTCGCAGAGCTGCGGGAACTCCGCAGCCACGTGCGCGACCGGGCAATGGTGCTGGCACAGCTGGCCACCACCCGCGATCGCCGAGGCGCTCGCAGCGTAACCCTCGACCGAGAGCGCCTGCGCGAGTGCCTCGGCCCTGGCCATCGGGTCGTCGCCGGCGCCGTCCATGGCCGCCCGGCAACGCTCCTCCAGCTCGCCGACCCGCTCGGCGGCGAACGCGGTCACCGCCTCCTCTCCGCCGAGGCGGGCGAGGTAACGCAACGCGGTCGCGGCCAGATCGTCGTAGGTGTGGGTGAAGTTCTCCCGGCCGGCCTCGGTGAGCGCGAAGACGCGCGCCGGGCGGCCCCGACCGCGAGGGCCGCGGACGACCTGATCGCGGCTGTCCACCCGCCCCTCGGCGACCAGCGCGTCCAGATGCCGGCGCACGGCGGCAGTGCTCAGCCGGAGCTGCTCGCCCAGTTCGGCGGCGGTGGCCGGGCCCTGCTCCAGTAGCAACAGAACGACCCGGTCACGGGTACGGCCATCGGCCGCCCGCTCCGGGCCGTCGCCACCGGGAGGCCCGCACTGGGCCTCGACAGCGGTCACTACGTTTTTCACAACACTATTGTGACGTATATCGAAGGCGGCTGCCAATCCGCCTTCCCGGTGAGGCCGGTCACTAAGGGTAACCTAACCTTAGTTTCGACGCGGCCTCACCGGCGGGCGGGCAGGCAAACTCTGACTAGCCGGCGCTGGTCCAGAACGCGGCCTGCGCGATCTGGGCGTAGAGGCCCTTCGGGTGGTCGCGGAAGAGCGGCTCGGTGCCGAACAGCACGACCCGCCCGCCGCCGACCTGGCCCGACACCACGGCCGGCTTGCCGGCCGCGTCGCTCGGGCCGCCGGTGCCGTCCGCGTTGGCGAGCCAGTGCCCGGCGGCCACTACCTCCCGGTCGGCGTACCGCTGCTCCACCGTCACGCCACCGCTGGTCGCGGTGAACCACTGCGGCGCGTAGGCGAAGCTGTGGTCCGGCGCGCCGGCGCCCAGGTGCGCGTCCGGATCGCCGCCGGCCGTCCGGACCACGCCGTTCGCGTTCACCGGCCCCCGGGCCACCGTGACCGGAAGCAGCCCCGCGTCGGTGTTGAACGCGGTGCCGATCGCGCCCCGGGTGACGACGCCACCCCGGGTCAGGTACTCGCGGAGCGCCGCCCTGGCCGACTCGTTCAACCCGGCCCAGCTCAGTCCGGCCGACACCACGGCCACGTCCACCCGGGACCAGTCGAAGCCGGCGTTGAGGACCGCGGTCGAGATCGGCCGCACCTCGAAGCCCATCCCCCGCCACGCGACGAGCTCCTCGGGCGCCACCGCCGCGGCCAGCGTCGGCTTGTGCAGCAGGTCGCCGGCCTCGCCGCCGGGGTCGGCCGTGAACGTGACGCCGTGGCGCTGGGCGGCCGCGATCGCCGACGGTCGGACCGCGACCGGGACCAGCACGCTGCCGTCCGCACGGCGGCGCAGCGGGTGGCCCTGCCCGAGCAGTTCGTTGACGGCCGCCACGTCCGCGCCGTCGCGGAGTGTGATCAGCAGCGGCTTGCCCGGCGCGGCGTCGACGCCACCGGTCGGGGTGGCGGCGGTGATCCGCTTGCCGGTGACGCGCAGGTCGCCGCTGGCCACGGCGTCCACGGACGCGCCCCACAGCCGGGCCAGGCTCCAGCCGGAGATGTCGAACTCGGTCGGCACTCGGGCGGACAGGTCGCCGCCGTCCTCCAGGATCGCGTTGGCCGCGGCCCGGCGGGGCTGGTGCAGGTCGATCACGTAGGAGCCGGCGGGGTAGCCGCGGCCACCGGCGGTGAACGGCGCGTCCGCCCGGACCACCCGGATCCGGTTGGCGAGCAGGTGCTGGACCAGGCGTGCGGCGGCTCGCTCGGAGCGCTGGGCGGCGCCGGCCGGAATCACGTAGCCGCGGGCGAACGTGGTGCTGGAGCGGTCCTCGGGGCCGAAGCCGGGAACGAAGCCGTCCGGGATGGTCGGCTGCGGTGCGCCGGCGGCGCCGCGCCGGGACAGCTCGATCCGGTCCGCGACGAGCTGCTCGCGGTGTGCGGCGGCGTAGCTGAGGGTCGCGTTCACGGCGGCGTGGGCGACCTGGCTGTTCACCGCGACCCGACGCTTGAGCTCCTCGACCGGCAGCGTGTCGTAGGGGACGTTGTTCGTGCGCAGCGGCATCTCGACGGTCTGGCCGATGATCCCGTGCAGCATGCCGAACGTCTGGGTGTAGATCGGCGCCCAGTCGTCCCACTCCCCCGGCCCGTAGTCGCGGAACGGGAAGTCCACCTTGTCGATGCCCGGCAGGCCGAGGCCGAGGACGGCCTGCTCCATGCCGATCGCGTTCGGGTAGCCGTGCTTGAGGTACAGGTCGTAGTCGTAGCTCTGGCCGTGCGGCGGGCCGGCCGGCTCGATGATCGTCGGGCCCGGGTCACCGAAGCCGTGCAGGTCCACCATCATCAGCGCCTGGGTGCCGAGGAAGACCTCGCGGGTGGCGACGCTCTCCGGCTGGGAGGCCGTGAGCAGGTCGCGGTTGAGGTCGAAGCCGGCGGCGCTGGGGCGGGTCATCACGGCCCGGCCGTCGGGGTTGGCGGTCACGTTCAGGTAGATCCGGTGGTGCCGCAGCAGGTCTGAGTGGACGCGGCGTCGGTGGCCTTGGACAGGCGCTCGATCAGCTGCAGGGCGACGTCGGTGCCCTCGGTCTCGTGGCCGTGGATGTTCGCGTTGATCAGCAGCGGCGCCTTGTACCGCTGGCGCAGCCCCGACTCGCGGGCCGCGCGCGCCGGCTCGTCGGCGATCAGGTCACGCCAGCGCGCCTGCTCGCGAGCCTGGGCCGGCGTCTCCGGTGCGGTCACGGTCACCAGGTACATGTCCCGGCCCAACGTGGACTGGCCGGTGACCTCGACCGACACCCGGTCACTCGCCGCCTGGAGCGCGTTCAGCTTCGGGGCGATCCCGTAGTACGGCGTGAGGCCGAGCTTGAGCGTCTTCTCGGTCGGGTCGGCCGGGTAGGTGCGGAGCTGGGTCTGCCGGGGGTAGCCGGGCTGGGCGCCGGCGGCGTTCAGGCGGGGCGCGGGGCCGGCGAGCGAGGCCTCGCCCGGCCGGCCGGCGCGGTTGGTGCCGCGCGGGGTGCCGACCGGTCGGGCGTCGGTGGCCGCGACGGCGTCGCGTTCCGCCGCCCCGCCCTCCTGATGGCTACGGGTGTGCGGCGCGCCCGGCTTCGGCGAAGCCGTCGCCGGGAGGCTCGCGGTGGCGGTGGCCGCCACGGCGAGTACCGCTATCAACGTTCGGACCGTGCTCGACGCCATCGAAATGTTCCCCCATGATCCCGGCATTTCGCTCCAGACTGTCAGCCGCCCGCAACCGGCGGTCAGCCGCGTCGGAGCAGGCCGCCCGCGACCACCTCGACGGCCGCCGCGATGGCCACCGCCTCCGCGGCCAGCAGCGCCACCAGCACGAGCAGCTGCACGGCGCCGGCCTCGACCGGGGTGGCCCCGCCGAGGAGCATGCCGACGAACGCGCCCGGCAGCGTGACCAGCCCGACCGTCCGGGTCTGGTCCAGGGCCGGCACCAGGGCGTGGGCGGCGGCCGGCCGGCAGATCTCCTTGATGGCGTCCCTCGGCAGCAGGCCCAGCGCGAGCGCCGCCTCGACCTCGCCGCGGCGGGTCGCCAGCTCGTCCAGCGCCCGGCTGCCCGCGAGGGTGGTCGCGGTCATCGCCCCGCCCAGCAGGATGCCGCCGATCGGCACCAGCACGATGCCGCGCGGGTCGACCACGCCGACCGCGAGCAGCAGCCCGAACACCGGCACGGCGCCGGCCGCGATCGGGAGCGCGGCCCACCAGCCCCGCCGGCCGGCCTTCATCCGGTTCCCGCTGGTCCACGCCGCCACGCCGAACATGACCGCCGAGGAACGCCGCGGTCCACCACAGCGACGAGACGATCGCCGCGATCAGCAGCGACACCACGCCGAGCTGCGCCACCGCGCGGAGCGCCGCCCGGACCACCGCCATGCCGTGGCCGAGCTGGCTCACCGCCGACGCGGCGACCGCGAGCAGCACCAGCAGCACCCCCGCGACCGCGAGCCCCGGACCGATGCGCAGCAGCATGCGGTCAGTCTGGCGGGCCGTGGTCGAGGTGCTGGGCACCGGGGGCGCGCCGCGCCGGGAAGCGGGCGCCCGGGAATTGGGTCGCGAGCGGTGATCGGGCACCGCAGACTGCGGTTCGTGGAGCGTTTGGTGGAGATCGCGAATCGGTTGGCCGAGGTCGGCGGCGTGGTGGGGGTGTGTCTGGGTGGCAGCAGGGCCACCGGCACGCACCGTCCCGATTCCGACTACGACCTGGGCTTGTACTACCGGCCGCCGCTGGACACCGCCGCGCTGCGGCTACTCGCGGCCGAGCTGACCGGCGGGCCGGTGGAGGTGACCGAGCCGGGCGGCTGGGGTCCGTGGGTCGACGGCGGCGGTTGGCTGACCGTCGACGGCCATCGGGTCGACTGGATCTACCGTGATCTGGACCGCGTGCACCGGATCTGGCAGCGGTGCCAGGCCGGCAAGTTCGAGGTCGGCGCCCAGGTCGGCCATCCGCTGGGCTTCTACTCCCACGTCTACGTCGGTGAGCTGGCCGTCGGGCGCGTCCTCGCCGACCCCGGCGGCGAGCTGCGCACCATGCAGGAGCAGGTCGGCCACTATCCCGAGGCGCTGCGCGACGCGCTGCTCGCCAACGCGCAGCTGGGAGGCGCCGTTCATCCTGGCCTGCGCCCGCAAGGGGGCCGCCCGTGGTGACGCGTTCTACGTGGCCGGCTGCCTTTTCCGCGCGGTCGGACTGCTCGCGCACGCCCTGCATGCTCAGGCCCGGTGTTGGGTGCTCAACGAGAAGGGCGCGGTGCGGGCGGCCGGGGACCTCGCTGGCGCCCCCGCGAACTTCGCCGAGCGTGCGCACGCGTTGTTCGCCGCGCCCGGCACCACCTCGGACAGCCTCGCCGGGACGCTCGATGAGGCCGACCGGTTGGTGGCCGAGATAATCGGGTCGCGGTACTGAGGCATGGGGTGAGAGCGTGCGTCCGTGACCGACTCTCCGACCACGCGCGAGGCCGAGCTGATCGACCACGCGGCGGCGCCACAGACCCAGACGGCCCTCGCGGCCGACCTGCGCGCGCTCGGCATCCAGCCCGGCGAGACGCTGCTGGTGCACTCCTCGCTCTCGGCGCTCGGCTGGGTCGTCGGCGGCGAGGTCGCGGTGGTCGGCGCGCTGCTGGACGCGCTCGGGCCGGACGGCACACTGGTGGTCCCGGCGCAGTCGGGAAGCAATTCGGATCCGGCCGGGTGGTCCAGCCCGCCGGTGCCCCCGGAGTGGTGGCCGGTGATCCGGGCGAACATGCCGCCCTACCACCCGGCGAGCACGCCCACCCGGGGCATGGGGCGGATCCCCGACACGGTCCGGACCTGGCCGGGCGCCGTGCGCAGCCCGCACCCGCAGGTGTCGTTCGCCGCGGTCGGGGCGGGCGCTGCCGCATTGATGGCACGGCACGACCTGGACTGCCGGTTCGGCCCGCGCTCCCCCCTGCCCGCGTTGGAGACGGCCGGCGCCCGGGTGCTGCTGCTCGGCGCCGGCTTCGACTCGTGCACCTGCCTGCATCTGGCCGAGACCCGGATACCGGGCGCGCCGACCCAGGAGGAGTCCTGCGCGGTCGCCGGTTCCGACGGCCGGCAGCAGTGGGTCACCTACTCCGACGTGGTGTCCGACGAAGGTGACTTCCCCGAACTCGGAGCCGCGTTCGTGGCGGCCGGCGGGGTGCGGACCGGGCCGGTCGGCGCCGCCACCGCCCAGCTCTTCCCGCTGGCCGACGTGGTCGCGTTCGGCGTCGACTGGCTGCCGAAGAACCGCGGCGGCGAATGGTCCGGCGGCGCCAGCTAGGTCACCGCTCGGGGCGGCCCACGCTGAGCCGCTACGGCGTCAGGAGTTGGTCCACCGGGGCGAAGTCGTCGGTGAGGATCCGGGCGTCGCCGGCGAACCGGGTAGTCGCGGCGGAGTCGGCCAGTTGCAGTTCGCCGCCGCGCTCGATCAGCCGCTGCCGCACCGCGTCCTCGGGCAGCAGGCGGTCGGAGGCGAGCACCACGAAGTTGCCGCCCTGCGTGCCGGCGAGCGCCGGCCGGCCTGGCCACGATCGCGACGTGCGGGAAGACCGCGGCGATCGTGGCGATCTCGGCCCGGACGAACGCCAGCGGCGGGTGATCGATGATGTTCACCGCGTAGAGGCCGTCGTCGGTGAGCACCCGGCGGATGTCGGCGACCAGTTCGCGGGTGGTCAGGTGCCAGGGCACGGCGATGCCGCCGAAGGCGTCCCCGACGACCAGGTCACGGCTGTTCGCGGGCTGCTCGGCGACCCCGATCCGGCCGTCCACCACGCGGGTGTCGATGCCGTTGCCGGGGCGGAAGCCGAGCTTGTCCCGGTCCATCTTCAGCACGCCGGCGTCGATCTCCAGCACCAGGCTGGTGCTGCGGGGCCGGCTCGCGGCGAGGTACCGGGGCATCGTCAGGCCGCCGCCGCCCACGTGCAGCGCGCGCACCGGCGTGCCGGTCGGGCGGAACGCGTCCACCGCGGCGGCGATGCCCCGGACGTAGGCGAACTCGAGGTGTTCCGGGTCGGCGAGGTCCACGTAGGAGTGCCGCAGGGTGTCCAGCTGGAGTACCCGGCCGGTCGGGCGGGCGCCGTCGGCGACCACCTTGGCGCAGTGGTAGACGGTCTCCACGTCACACGGGTCGGGCGCGGCGACCGTGCCCAGCCCGCCGAGCACCGCCAACACCAGCGGCCCCGCGACCGGCCGCAGCCCGCGCAGCCGGATCGTCAGCGCCGCGCCGGCCAGGATCAGCAGGCCGCCGAGGGACAGCAGGATCACCGTGGACGGCACCATCGCGACCAGCACGAACCCGGTGCCGAACGTGGCCGCGATCGCGCCGAGCGTGCCCACGCCCGACAGCCGGCCGACCACGGTGCCGGTCTCGGCCAGCGTGCCGAGCCGGGCCTTCACCACCACCGGCGTCACCGCCGCGAGCAGCGCGGCCGGCGCGAACACCGCCACCATCGCGATCAGCACGACCGCCGACACGTCACCGCCGCGGATGAACTCCCCGGTCCAGCGCACCAGCGGCGCCACCACCAGCACCAGCACGCCGGCGCCAAGGGTCAGCGGGCCGAGCAGCCGCTCGGGCGGCACCAGGTCGGCGACCCGGCCGCCCAGCCAGGCCCCGGTCGCGATCGCGGCGAGGGCGACCCCGATCACCGCGGTGTTCGTCTCCAGCGTCAGCCCGACGTACGGCGCGACCAGCCGCAGGCTGAGAATCTCCAGCACCAGCACGGAGCCGGACGTGAGGAAGACCAGCCCGGCGGCCAGCCGGGGACCCAGGACGGGCCGGGCGGCCACCGGCACGGCGCTCACTTGAAGATGACCGTGCGGTCGCCGTTGAGCAGCACCCGGTGCTCGACGTGCCAGCGGACCGCGCGCGCCAGCGCCTGGCACTCCACGTCCCGGCCGACGCCGACCAGGTCCTCGGGCCGGTGCGTGTGGTCGACCCGCTCGATCTCCTGCTCGATGATCGGCCCCTCGTCCAGCTTCGCGGTCACGTAGTGCGCCGTGGCGCCGATCAGCTTGACCCCCCGCTCGAACGCCTGGTGATACGGGCGGGCGCCCTTGAAGCTCGGCAGGAACGAGTGGTGGATGTTGATCGCCCGGCCGGCGAGCTTCGCGCACAGGTCGTCGGAGAGCACCTGCATGTACCGGGCCAGCACGACCAGGTCGATCCGGTGCTCGTCCACCAGCTCCAGCAGCCGGGCCTCGGCGGCGGCCTTGGTCTCGGCGGTGACCGGCACGTGGTGGAAGCCGATGCCGTGCCAGCGGGCCAGCGCCGCGAAGTCCGGGTGGTTGGAGACGATCGCCGGCACGTCGATGTCGAGGTAGCCGCTCTCCCGCCGGAACAGCAGGTCGTTCAGGCAGTGCCCGAGCTTGGAGACCAGGATCAGCACGCGCGGCCGCTCGGCCAGGTCGTGGATCTGCCAGTCCATCCCGAACTCGCCGGCCACCGGGCCGAAGCCGGCGCGCAGCGCCAGCACGCCGGCCGGCTCGCCCAGCTCCTCGACGTGCACCCGCATGAAGAACCGCTTGCTGTGCGGGTCGCCGAACTGCTGGCTGTCGAGGATGTTGCAGCCGGCGTCGGCGAGGTAGCCCGAGACGGCCCGCACGATGCCGGGCCGGTCGGCGCAGGACAGGGTGACCGCGTACTGGGGTGCGCCGCGCGTGCCGGCGGCGGTCACCGCGCGCTCCACGGCGTGAAAGTGGTGGACATCGGCCGCGAGCTTACCCGCGCCGCAGGTGGGCCGGCGGCGCCGGAACGGCTGGCAGGGCGGGGCGGGGTCCACCCGTCGACACACCGTAGACTGCCGGCATGGATCGTCCCGCTGTCGAGGTCGACTCCCTCGTCAAGCGGTACGGCAGCACGCTCGCCGTCGACGGCGTGAGCATCGCCGTCCCGCGTGGCGCGGTGGTCGCGCTACTCGGCCCCAACGGAGCAGGCAAGACCTCCACCGTCGAGGTCTGCGAGGGGTACCGGCGGCCCGACGGCGGCACCGTCCGGGTCCTCGGCCTCGACCCGGTGGCCGACCACGACGCGCTCACCCCGCGGATCGGCGTGATGCTCCAGTCCGGCGGCGTGTACCCGAGCGCGCGGGCCGGCGAGATGCTCCGGCTGATCGCCTCGTTCGCCGCCCACCCACTCGACGTGCCGGCCCTCACCGAGCGGCTCGCCCTCGGCAAGGTCGCCCGCACCCCGTACCGGCGGCTCTCCGGCGGCGAGAAGCAGCGGCTGTCGCTGGCGATGGCCCTGGTGAGCCGGCCCGAGCTGGTCTTCCTCGACGAACCCACGGCCGGCATGGACCCGCAGAGCCGCCGGGCCACCTGGGACCTGATCGGCGAGCTCCGGGACGACGGCGTGGCGGTGCTGCTCACCACCCACTTCATGGACGAGGCCGAGCGCCTCGCCGACCAGGTCGTGATCGTGGACGCGGGCCGGGTGGTCGGGGCCGGCAGCCCGGCCGAGCTCACCGCCGCGGGCGCCGCCGGCCGGCTCACCTTCACCACGGTCGCCGGCCTGCCGCTGGAGACGCTCCGGCCGGCGCTCCCGACGACCTGCGTGGTGACCGAGGAACGGCCCGGCGAGTACCTGGTCACCGGCTCGGTCGACCCGCACGTGCTGGCCACGGTCACCGGCTGGTGCGCCGAGCAGGGCGCGCTGATCGGCAGCGCCCGGACCGGCCAACGCACCCTCGAGGACGTCTTCCTCGACCTCACCGGACACGAGCTGCGCACATGACCACCGCGACCTTCGCACCCGCGCCGGGACGCGCGCCGATGACCCGGATCATCGGCCGGCAGGCGGCCATGGAGATCACCCTGACCCTGCGCCGGGGCGAGTCGCTGCTGCTCACGCTGGTCATCCCGGTGCTGTTGCTGATCGGCGTCAGCAAGCTGGACGCGTTGACGCTGCCCACCGACGACCGGGTCGGCTTCCTGGTGCCGGGGGTGCTGGCGCTCGCGGTGATGTCGACGGCGTTCACCGCGCAGGCCATCGCGACCGGGTACGAGCGGTCCTACGGCGTACTCAAGCGGCTCGGCGCCTCGGCGTTGCCGCGCTGGGGGCTGCTGCTGGCGAAGTCGCTGGCGGTGCTGGTCGTGCTGATGCTGCAGGCCGCGATCCTGGTCGCGGTCGGGCTGGCGCTGGGCTGGCGGCCGCACCTGGCCGGCGTGCTGCCCGCGTTGGCGCTGGTCGCGCTCGCCACGGCGGCGTTCTCCGGCCTGGCGCTGCTGATGGCCGGCACCCTGCGCGCCGAGGCCACGTTGGCCGGCGCCAACCTGATCTACCTGCTGCTGACCGCCGCCGGCGGGGTGGTGGTGCCGCTCAGCTCGCTGCCGGACGGTGCCCAGGGGGTGCTGCGGCTGCTGCCGATCACGGCGCTCACCGACGGGCTGCGCGCGACGCTGGACTCCGACGGTGGCGGCGCGCCGCTGCGGGTGTGGATCGTGCTGATCTGCTGGGCGGTGGGCGCGATCGCGGCGGCCGCGCGGCTGTTCCGATGGGAGTAGAACCGATGACGGCCCAGGTCACGGCGCCTTCGAAGCCCGCGCCGCCGGGACCGGCCCGCGGACCGCTGGCCCCGCTGCGCCGGCTCGCGGACCGCCCGAAGCTGCTCCGCCGGCTCTGCCTGGCGACGATGATCGGCAACGCGGTGATCGTGCTGACCGGCGTCGCGGTCCGGCTGACCGGCTCGGGCCTGGGCTGCCCGACCTGGCCCAAGTGCACCGACGACAGCTACGTGAACACGCCGGAGTTCGGCATCCACGGCTACATCGAGTTCGGCAACCGGACCCTGACCGGCGTGCTGAGCGCGGTGATCGGCGCGACCATCCTGGTCACCCTGCTGCAGACCCGCCGGCGCCGCTCGATGATGCTGCTGGCCGGCGCGCAGTTCCTCGGCGTGCTGGCGCAGGCGGTGATCGGCGGCATCACGGTGCTGACCGGGCTGAACCCGTGGACGGTCTCCGCGCACTTCCTGGTCTCGATGGCCCTGATCTACGCCGCGTACGCGCTCTGGCAGCGCTCCGGCGAGGGCGACGGGCCGCGCCGGTACCTGGTGGCCGCGCCGCTGGTCTGGCTGGCCAGGGCACTGGCCACCGCGGCCGCCGCGGTGCTCGTGGTGGGCACGATCGTCACCGGCAGCGGACCGCACTCGGGCGACAAGGCGGCGGCCCGGACCGGGTTCGACCCGGAGACCGTGAGCCAGGTCCACGCCGACCTGGTGTTCCTGCTGCTCGGCCTGACCATCGCCGCGGTCCTGGCACTGCGGGCTGTGGGTGCGCCGGCCGCCGTGACCCGGGCCGCGATCGTGCTGCTCGTGGTGGAGCTGGCGCAGGGCCTGATCGGTTTCGTCCAGTACTTCACCCACCTGCCGGTGCTGCTGGTGGCGCTGCACGTGCTCGGGGCGTGTGCGGTGTGGATCGCGGCGCTCGGCGTGCTGTTCGGCGTCCGGGTCCGCGACCCCCGCTAGTGCCCCGCGGCCCCGGAACCCGCCCCTTGGGCCGGGTTCCGGGGGCGCGCCCAAGCGCCGAGGGTCAGAACTCGTAGGTCACGCCGGTGAGCTGCTCGGAGGCGGCCCACAAACGGCGGCCGGTCTCCTCGTCGTAGGCGTGACCGGCGGCGCGCACCCGCACCGGATGGCCGCGCATCCCGCCCATTCCGGCCGGGCCGAAGTACTCCCCGCCGACCAGGTCCGGTTCGGTGGCCGCGCGCAGGGTGGCCAGCGCGCCGATCGCCGCCGGCTGGCCGAGCCGCATCCCGACCTTCAGGAAGAGCGTGTTGAACGCGTTGCCCGAGCCCCAGGTGGTGCCCAGGCCGGTGGCCGCGAAGCCGGGGTGGGCGGCGACGCTGACCAGGGACGTGCCGGCGGCCTGCCGAGCCAGTTCCAGCGCGAAGACGAGGTTGGCGAGCTTCGACTGGCTGTACGCAGCCGACCGGCTGTACCGCCGTTCCCCGTGCAGGTCGTCGAAGTTGAGCCGGCCCTGGCGGTGCACGTTGCTGGCGACGCTCACCACCCGCGGCGCCGGCCGGCTCAGCAGCGCGGGCAGCAGCAGACCGGTCAGCGCGAAGTGGCCGAGGTAGTTGATCGCGAACTGGCTCTCGAAGCCGTCCACGGTGACCTGGCGCGGGAGCATCATCACGCCCGCGTTGTTCACCAGCAGGTCCAGCCCGCCGGCACGCGCGGTGACCGCGTCGGCGGCGGCCCGCACCGAGGCCAACTCGGCGAGATCGAGCGGCTGCCAGTGCAGGTTCGCGGCGGGCACCTCGGAGCGGATCCGGGCGAGCGCGGCAGTGCCCCGGTCGAGGTTCCGGCCGGCGAGGATCACCTCGGCGCCGTGCCGAGCCAGTTCCAGCGCGGTGAACAGGCCGAGGCCGTTGTTCGCGCCGGTCACCAGCGCGGTGCTACCGGTGAGGTCGGGCAGGTCCTCAGCGGTCCAGCGCATCAGGCGTCGCGCACCGGGCGTCCACGGCCCATCCGGCCCCACTCGACGCCGGACGTGCGGACCGACTCGGTGAGCTCCCTGGACCACTTCTCGGTGACCGTGATCCCGGCGGCCGCGCAGGCGGCGGTGCCGGCGGCGACATCAGGCACGACCTGGTCACCCCAGGTGCCGTCGGCCCCGACCAGGACGATCCGGGCGCCGCGCTGGCCCAGGTAGGAGACCACGGCGGTGCTCGCGCCGTGCTTGGCCACGAACGCCTTCAGCGCCTTGACGGCGGCGGCCGGCGGGGCGGTTTCAGTGGCGGGTTCGGTCATCAGAACACCAACGCGTCGACGGCGACCAGCACGAACAGGATCGTGAGGTACTGGATGGACAGGTGGAACAGCGTCATCGGCTTGACCGGCCGGCCGTGCGCGACCCCGCGCTCCAGCCGGTGCGCGCCGACCAGGAAGACCGCGCCGAGCACGACCGCGCCGGCGCCGTAGATCCAGCCGGTCGCCAGCGGCCAGAGCAGCAGCGAGCTGGCCACCATCGCCCAGGAGTAGGCCACGATCTGGCGGGCGACGGTGTGCTGGGTGGCGACCACCGGCAGCATCGGCACGCCGGCCTTGGCGTAGTCGTCCTTGAACTTCATGGCGAGCGGCCAGTAGTGCGGCGGGGTCCAGAAGAAGATGATCGCGAACAGCACCACGGCGGCCCAGCTCAGCGCTGTTGGTCACCGCGGCCCAGCCGATCAGCACCGGCATGCAGCCCGCGGCGCCGCCCCAGACGATGTTCTGCGAGGTCCGCCGCTTGAGCAGCAGCGTGTAGACCAGCACGTAGAACAGGATCGCGGCGAGCGCCAGCAGGGCCGCGAGGGCGTTCGTGGTGGCCCAGAGGAAGCCGACCGCCAGCACCCCGAGCGTGATCCCGAAGATCAGCGCGTTGCGCGGCGCGACCGTGTGCTTGGCCAGCGGGCGCTGCGAGGTGCGGCTGCATCACCTCGTCGATGTCGCGGTCGATGTAGCAGTTGAGCGCGTTGGCGCTGCCCGCGGCGAGCGTGCCGCCGACGAGCGTGGCCACGACCAACCAGAGCGGGGGCAGGCCACCGGCGGCCAGGAACATCGTCGGCACGGTGCTGACCAGGAGCAGCTCGATGATCCGTGGCTTGGTGAGCGCGACGTAGGCCTGCACGGCGGCAAGCGGTCCACGCGGGCGGGTGCCGTGGCCGGTGACGGGCGGCGCGTCGATGAGCGAGGTCATCGGGCCATCCACCGGACCAGCGGGCGAGGACACGCCGACATCACGTGCGTCCACCTCTCGACCGGACTGACTGGGGCTCAGTGCTGCCCGGAGCAGCAGCCGTGGCTCGGCGTACCCGGGGCGAGGCGCTTCAAAGCACCTCGCCCGGCGATCGTAGTCGACAGGGCGTCGACGGTTTGTCACGGGTGTCCGCGACCCGCCGCGCCACCTGCGGCCTGCGCGCGAGCCCGTCGTCCACAAGTTGGGCAGCGCGCCGCTGCATCGTTACCGAAGAGGTAGGTAGTGTCGGTGCCGAGCGTCCGCCGGCGGCGTCGCCGGGCGCGGTCCGTAGTCCCGTCCGCCCAGAAAGACACCGCTTGTGACGAGTATTGAGCAGTCCGAGTCGACCTTCGCATGGTCCGAGGCGGACCGGAAGGCCGTGGACACGGCCCGGGTCCTCGCCATGGATGCCGTCGAGAACGCCGGCAACGGCCACCCCGGCACCGCGATGAGCCTGGCTCCCGCCGCCTACCTCCTGTTCCAACGCGTGCTGCGGCACGACCCGGCCGACCCCACCTGGGCCGGGCGGGACCGGTTCGTGCTGTCCTGCGGACACTCCAGCCTCACCCTGTACGTCCAGCTGTACCTCTCCGGCTACGGGCTGACCCTCGAGGACCTCAAGTCGCTGCGGCAGTGGGGCTCGCTCACCCCCGGCCACCCCGAGCACGGCCACACGGCCGGCGTGGAGACCACCACCGGCCCGCTCGGCCAGGGCGTCGGCAACGCGGTCGGCATGGCCATCGCGGCCCGCCGCGAGCGCGGCCTGTTCGACCCGGACACCGCCGCCGGCGCGAGCCCGTTCGACCACGACATCTGGTGCTTCGCCTGCGACGGCGACCTGCAGGAGGGCATCAGCGGCGAGGCGTCCTCGCTCGCCGGCCACCAGCAGCTCGGCAACCTGTGCGTGCTGTGGGACGACAATCACATCTCCATCGAGGACGACACGAACATCGCGTTCAGCGAGGACGTGTGCAAGCGGTACGAGGCGTACGGCTGGCACGTGCAGCGGGTGGAGAGCGGCGAGGACACCGAGGCGCCTGCTACGCCGCGTTCGCCGCGGCCAGGGCCGAGACGGCCCGGCCCAGCTTCATCGCGGTCCGCACCGATCATCGGCTGGCCGGCGCCCGACCAAGCAGAACACCGGCAAGGTCCACGGCTCGGCGCTCGGCGCCGACGAGGTGGCGGCCACCAAGGAGGTGCTCGGCTTCGACCCGGCCAAGCACTTCGACGTCGACGACGACGTGCTCGCGCACGCCCGGGAGGTCGGCGACCGCGGCAAGGCCCTGCACGCCGAGTGGGACGAGCAGTTCGCCGCCTGGGCCGCCGCGCAGCCCGAGCGCAAGACGCTGTTCGACCGGCTCGTCCACCCGCACGCTGCCCGCCGGCTGGGCCGACGTGCTGCCCCGGTTCGAGCCGGGCGGCAAGGGCGTGGCCACCCGGGTGGCCTCCGGCGAGGTGCTCAACGCGCTGGCCCCGGTGCTGCCCGAGCTGTGGGGCGGCTCGGCCGACCTGGCCGGCAGCAACAACACCACGATGAAGGGCGAGCCGTCGTTCGTCCCCGCCGTGCACCAGACCAAGGAGTTCCCGGGCGGGCCGTACGGGCGGACCCTGCACTTCGGCATCCGTGAGCACGCGATGGGCTCGATCCTCAACGGCATCGCGCTGCACGGCGGCACCCGCCCCTACGGCGGCACCTTCCTGGTCTTCTCCGACTACATGCGCCCGGCCGTGCGGCTCGCCGCGCTGATGAAGCTGCCGGTCACCTACGTCTGGACGCACGACTCGATCGGCCTCGGCGAGGACGGCCCGACCCACCAGCCGGTCGAGCACCTGGCCGCGCTGCGGGCGATCCCGGGCCTGGACGTGGTCCGGCCCGGCCGACGCCAACGAGACCGCGGTCGCCTGGCGGACCGTGCTGGAGCACACCGACCGCCCGGCCGCGCTGGCGCTGACCCGGCAGAACGTGCCGACGCTCGACCCCGACGCTGGCCCAGGGCGCGGCCCGCGGCGGCTACGTGCTGGCCGAGGCCAGCGGCGGCACGCCGCAGGTCATCCTGATCGGCACCGGCTCGGAGGTGCAGCTCGCGCTGGCCGCCAGGGAGACGCCTGGAGGCCGAGGGCGTGCCCACCCGAGTGGTCTCGTTGCCGTGCCTGGAGTGGTTCGACGCCCAGGAGCCGGGCCTATCGCGACGCAGGTGCTGCCGCCCGCGGTCCGCGCGCGGGTCTCGGTCGAGGCCGGCATCGCGCAGAGCTGGCGCGATCTGGTCGGCGACGCGGGCGAGAGCGTCAGCCTGGAGCACTTCGGCGCCTCGGCGCCGTTTGAGGTGCTGTACGAGCAGTTCGGGCTCACCGCCGACGGCGTGGTCGCGGCCGCCAAGCGCAGCCTGGACGCGCGGGCACCCGCTGAAGCACCACCGAACTGGCGCTCCGAGCAGAAAGAACACGTGATCATCGACAGCGCGTTGAGGGTGCCGACGACGGCACCCCGGCGCAGCGAGGGGAACTCATGAGCGGCAACGCAGGCTCGCCGAGCTGACCGCGGCGGGGGTGGCGATCTGGCTGGACGACCTGTCCCGCGAGCGGCTCGCCTCCGGCAACCTGGAACAGCTGATGCGGCGAGAAGAACGTGGTCGGCGTGACCACGAACCCGTCGATCTTCGCCAAGGCGCTGGAGCAGGGCGACGCCTACGCCGAGCAGGTCCGCGACCTGGCCCTGCGCAAGCGTGGACCTGGAGGAGGCGGTCCGCGCGATCACCACCTACGACGTCCGCTGGGCCTGCGACGTGCTGCAGCCGGCCTACGACGCCTCGGGCGGCGTGGACGGCCGGGTCTCGATCGAGGTCGACCCGCGGCTCGCGCACGACGTCGCGACCGGACCATCGCCGAGGCCAAGGCCCTGTGGTGGCTGGTCGACCGGCCGAACCTGTTCATCAAGATCCCGGCCACCCTGGCCAGGGCCTGCCGGCGATCACGGCGACCCTGGCCGCGGGCATCAGCGTCAACGTCACGCTGATCTTCTGCCTGGAGCGCTACGACGCCGTGATGGAGGCCTTCCTGGCCGGCCTGGAGCAGGCCAAGGCGAACGGCCACGACCTGTCCCAGCTCGCCTCGGTCGCCTCGTTCTTCGTGTCCCGGGTGGACACCGAGATCGACAAGCGGCTGGACAAGCTGGGCAGCGACGAGGCCAAGGCGCTGCGCGGGCAAGGCCGGCGTCGCCAACGCCCAGCTCGCCTACCAGCACTACGAGCAGGTCTTCGCGTCCGACCGCTGGCAGGCGCTGGCCGACGCCGGCGCCCGGCCGCAGCGCCCGCTGTGGGCCTCGACCGGCGTGAAGGACCCCGCGTACAAGGACACCATGTACGTCGAGGAGCTGGTCGCGCCCGGCACGGTCAACACGATGCCGGAGGCGACCCTGGACGCGGTCGCCGACCACGGCGAGGTCCGCGGCGACACCGTCACCGGCAGCTACGCGGCAGGCGCAGGCAGTGCTGGACGACCTGGCCGCGCTCGGCGTCGACTACGACGACGTCGTCGGACCTGCTGGAGCGCGAGGGCGTGGAGAAGTTCGAGGACGTCCTGGAACGAGCTGCTCGAGTCCGTGCAGCGACCAGCTCGACGACCGCTGGCGTGAGCCGATGACCGAGCCGCAGACCGTCACCGGCGGCGGCTCCGCCGTCGGTGGCGCCGAGAACGTGCCCGGCGCGGCGGAGGCGATCGCGCAGCTGCGTCGCGCGACGACGTGCCGGCGCGGCTGGTCGCCAAGGACGCCACCCTGTGGGGCCCGGCGGCCGAGGCCGAGGCGAGCGATCCGGCTCGGCTGGCTCGACCTGGCCGCAGACCTCCCGTGAGCTGCTCGCCCGAGCTCGCCGCGCTCCGCGCCGAGCTGGTCGCCGAGGGCCTCGACCACGTCGTCCTCGCCGGCATGGGCGGCTCCTCGCTCGCCCCCGAGGTGATCGCGCGGACCGCCGGCGTGCCGCTGACCGTGCTCGACACCACCGACCCCGATCAGGTGCGCGCGGCGCTCGCGCGACCGGCTGGAGCGCACCGTCGTGGTCGTCTCCAGCAAGTCCGGCGGCACCGTGGAGACCGACAGCCACCGGCGGGCGTACCACCAGGCCTTCGTCGACAGCGGGCTGTCCGAGGCGACGCCGGCCGGCGGTTCGTGGTCGTCACCGACCCGGGCTCGCCGCTGGAGAAGACGGCCGCCGAGATGGGCGTCCGCGCGGTGTTCCTGGCCGACTCGAACGTCGGCGGCCGCTACAGCGCGCTGACCGCGTTCGGGCTGGTGCCCGCCGGCGCTGGCCGGCGCCGACGTCGGCCGAGCTGCTCGACCAGGCCGCCGCCGTGCGCGCCACGCTGGCCGACGAGACGGCAACCCGGCGCTCGCGCTGGGCGCCGCGCTCGGCGCCGCGGCCGTGCCGGCCGGGACAAGCTCGTGCTGGCCGACGACGGCTCCGGCATCGTCGGGCTCGGCGACTGGGCCGAGCAGCTGATCGCCGAGTCCACCGGCAAGGAGGGCAAGGGCATGCTGCCGGTCGTGGTCGAGAACCCGGCCGCGCCCGGGGTCGACGGCGCCGACGTGCTGCCGCCACCGTCGGTGCTCGCTCGGCCGCCGTCGGGCCGACGCCAGTCCGGCACCGGCCCGGCCCGACCTGCGGTCAACGGCCCGCTCGGCGGCGCAGTTCCTCGCCTGGGAGTACGCCATCGCGGTCGCCGGCCGGCTGCTCGGCATCAACCCCTTCGACCAGCCGAACGTGGCCGAGGCGCAAGGAGAACACCGCGCGGATCCTGGAGTCCGGGCCGCCGAGCCGACCACGCCGGCGTTCGTCGACGGGCGCGGTCGAGGTCTACGGCGACACCGCGCTGCTCGGCGGGTCGCCGACGTGGCCGACGCGCTCACGGCGCTGCTCGACTCGATCGACCCGCACGGCTACCTCGCGGTGCATGGCCTACCTCGACCGGTTCGGCGACGCCGGCACGGCCGAGCTGCGCGCCGCTGCTGGCCGAGCGGACCGCCCGCCCGGTCACGTTCGGCTGGGGGCCGCGGTTCCTGCACTCCACCGGGCAGTACCACAAGGGCGGTCCGCCGATCGGCGTCGTTCCTGCAGATCACCGGTGCCGTGACGGACGGACCTGCCGATCCCGGGCCGGCCGTACACGTTCGGCGTGCTGCAGGCCGCCCAGGCCGCCGGCGACGTGCAGGCGCTGGCCGGTCGGGGCCGGCCGGTGCTGCGGCTGCACCTGACCGACCGCGCCGCCGGCATCGCCCAGCTCGTGGCGGCGTTCCAGTGAGCGGGCCGCAGATGAGCACCAACCCGCTCCGGGATCCGGCGGACCGGCGGCTGCCGCGGGTCCCCGAGCCGTGCGCGCTGGTCATCTTCGGCGTCACCGGCGACCTGGCCCGCAAGAAGCTGATCCCGGCCGTCTACGACCTGGCCAACCGCGGCCTGCTGCCGCCCGGCTTCGTCGTGCTCGGCTTCGCCCGCCGCGACTGGGGCGACGGCGACTTCGAGCAGGTCGCCAAGAAGGCCGCGCAGGAGCACGCCCGGACGCCGTGGCGGGAGGACGTCTGGCAGCGGCTCGCCGGCAACATGAAGTTCGTCAGGGCTCGTTCGACGACGACGCCGCCTTCGACTCGCTCGCCCAGACCCTGGACGAGCTGCGGCGACAGCCACGGCATCCCGCGGCAACGCCGCGTTCTACCTGTCCATCCCGCCGTCGCAGTTCCCGATGGTGCTGCAAGCAGATGGAGCGCACCGGGATGGCCGACAACGCGCACCGCGGGCGGCTGGCGCCGGGTCGTGGTGGAGAAGCCGTTCGGCCACGACCTGGAGAGCAGCCGGGAGCTGAACCGGCTGGTCGACGAGGTGTTCACGGCGCAGGACGTGTTCCGGATCGACCACTACCTCGGCAAGGAGACGGTCCAGAACCTGCTCGCGCTGCGCTTCGCCAACACGCTGTTCGAGCCGATCTGGAACTCCCACTACGTCGACTCGGTGCAGATCACCATGGCCGAGGACGTCGGGATCGGCACCCGGGCCGGGTTCTACGACGAGACCGGCGCGGCCCGGGACGTGCTGCAGAACCACCTGCTGCAGCTGCTCGCGCTCACCGCGATGGAGGAGCCGGTCGAGCTTCTCCGCCGACGCGATCCGCACCGAGAAGCTCAAGGTGCTCGCGCGCGATCAGCCTGCCGAGCGACCTGGAGCAGTTCGCGGTCCGCGGGCAGTACGAGCAGGGCTGGCTCGCCGGCCAGCGGGTGCCCGGCTACCTCGAGGAGGAGGGCGTCCCGGCGGACTCGACCACCGAGACGTACACGGCGGTCCGGCTCGGCGTGGAGACCCGGCGCTGGGCCGGCGTGCCGTTCTACCTGCGCACCGGCAAGCGGCTCCCCCGCCGGGTGACCGAGATCGCGGTCGTCTTCAAGAAGGCACCGCACCTGCCGTTCGCCGCAGACCGACACCGAGGAGCTGGGCCACAACCAGCTGGTCATCCGGGTCCAGCCGGACGAGGGCATGACGCTGAAGTTCGGCTCCAAGGTGCCCGGCAGCTCGATGGAGGTCCGGGACGTCGCGATGGACTTCCTCTACGGCGAGGCGTTCACCGAGGCCTCCCCCGAGGCGTACGAGCGGCTGGTGCTGGACGTGCTGCTCGGCGACTCGACGCTCTTCCCCGCATGCGAGGAGGTCGAGGCGAGCTGGCGCGTCATCGACCCGCTGGAGGAGTTCTGGGCCGGGCGCAAGCCGCACAGCTACCGGGCCGGCGAGTGGGGTCCGAAGGAAGCCGACGAGATGCTCGCCCGCGAGGGCCGGCACTGGCGGCGGCCATGATTCCGAGCGAAGGGCTGGCACCGTGAACGCGAGGAGCGAGTTGCAGAGCGAGCTTGCGAGCCCCGCAGTCGTGAACGAAAGGCTGGCACAGTGACGACGCTCTGGGACACCACCGGCACCGAGGTGGTCAAGGCGCTCGGCGAGGCGCGGCGCACGGCCGGCGGCATGATCTCCGGCCTGGCGCTGACGCTGGTCGTGGTGGTCGACGAGAAGAAGGTCGCCGAGGCCGAGGTCGCCGCGGTGCGGGCCGCCTCGGCGCACCCGTGCCGGGTGCTGATCGTGGTGCGCCGGCAGATCGAGTCGGCCCAGCCCCGGCTGGACGCCGAGATCTCGGTCGGCGGGCGGCTCGGGCCCGGCGAGGCCGTGGTGATGCGGATGTACGGCCGGCTGGCGCTGCACGCCGAGTCGGTCGTGCTGCCGCTGCTCGCGCCGGACGTGCCGGTCGTGACCTGGTGGCACGGGGAGCCGCCGGACAAGATCGCCCACGATCCGCTGGGCGTCTTCGCCGACCGCCGGGTCACCGACGCCTCGCAGGCCGCCGACCCGATCGACGGGCTGCGCGCCAGGGCCGCCGACTACGCCCCGGGCGACACCGACCTGGCCTGGGCCAGGGCGACCCCGTGGCGGGCCGTGCTCGCCGGCGCGTTCGACAGCGTGCACAGCCGGGCCGTCCACGCGCGGGTCGCCGGCGAGAAGGGCAACCCGAGCGCGTGGCTGATCGCCGGCTGGCTCAAGGAGCGGCTGGGCGTCGAGCCCGAGGTCGTCGAGTCCAGCGGCCCCGGGATCACCGAGGTGTACCTGAAGATGGAGGACGACAGCGAGCTGTCGATCAGCCGTCCGGACGGGCACTCGGCGGTCCTGCATCGCAGCGGCGCCGAGGACCGCCGGCTCCCGCTGCACCGGCGCGAGATCGGCGACACTGCTCGCCGAGGAGCTGCGCCGGCTCGACCCGGACCAGCCGTACGCCCGCGCGCTGGGTGCGGCGGCCGGGGTCAGCGGGCTGGAGACCGGCCCGCGGTCCGCGCGCACGAGTGGCTCGAACCGGCGCTGAGCAATGGCGGGAACGGCCAGGGATGACCAGCACCGAGGTGGTCGTCCACCGGGACGCGGACGAGGTCGCCACCGCGGCCGCGGCGCGGCTGTCGGCCAAGATCGTGGCGGCGCAGGCTCCCGAGGCGGTCGCGGGGATCGTGCTCACCGGCGGCCGGGTCGGGATCGAGCTGCTGCGCAAGCTGCGCGAGACCCCGCCGCGACGCCATCGACTGGTCGCGTCTGGACCTCTGGTGGGGCGACGAGCGGTTCCTGCCGAGCCGGGCATCCGGAGCGGAACGAGACGCAGGCCCGGGAGGCGCTGCTGGATCACGTGCCGGTCGATCCGGCCCGGGTCCACCCGATGCCCGCCTCCGACGGTCCGGACGGCGACGATCCGGAGGCGGCGGCCGAGCGCGTACGCCGCCGAGCTGGCGGCGGCGGCGCAGCCCGGCGGGGCACTCCCCCAGCTCGACGTGGTGCTGCTCGGCATCGGGGAGGAGGGCCACGTGGCCTCGATCTTCCCGGAGTCGCCAGCGGTGCTACGAGACCGAGCGGCTGGTGACGGCGGTGCGCGACTGCCCGAAGCCGCCGCCGGTCCGGATCTCGCTGACGTTCCGCGCCATCGACAGCGCGGACGAGGTGTGGCTCGCGGCGGCCGGCTCGGCCAAGGCGACCGCGATCGGTGCGGCCCTGACCGGGGCCGCGCCGAGCGAGGTGCCCGCGGCGGGCGTGCACGGCGTCGCGCGGACGCTCTGGCTGCTGGATCGAGCGGCCGCCGCCGAGGTCCCGCAGACCCTGGTCAGCCTCGGCAAGTAACACCCCCTTCCAGCTTTGGGCGACATCTTCGGTGCTATAGCACCGAAGATGTCGCCCAAAGCGTCAGCGGGCGGGGCGACCCGCCCGAGAAGGCTCAGCACAGCGAAGCGGCACCCGCCCCGAGGGGTGGGTGCCGCTTTCGTCGCTCGGGTGCCCGGCGGACCGGACGCTCGCGTCGTTCAGACGCCGCGACGTTCCCGCAGCCGGCTCAGCGCCTCTTCGAGGATCGCCTCACCGTCGGCATCGCTACGCCGTTCCCGGACGTAGGCGAGGTGGGTCTTGTACGGCTCGTTCCGGGGCGCCGCGGGCGGAGCCTCGGAGTTCTGGCCGGCCGGCAGGCCACACCGGGGACAGTCCCAGTGGTCCGGCACGACGGCCTCGACGGCGAATGAGGGTCGGGTGATGTGTCCGTTGGCACAGTAGAACGGGATGTGCCGACGCGGGGCTGACTCGCCTCGCTCGGCCTCTCCCATCGGACCAGCTCCGACACGGGTACCACGAATGGCGTTACCACCAGCCACGGCTGTGCGCTCCTGTCCTTCAATGACTAACTGAGGGGGGTAAGTCTTCTAGGACGCGGGCCGAACCTGTCAGGCAGCTTGCGCCTTGAGCAGCAGGCCCAGACCGATGATGCAGGCGAACCACACGACCCCGATGAGGATCGTGAACCGGTCGAGGTTCTTCTCCGCGATGGAGGAGCCCGACAGGTTGGAGCTGACGCCACCGCCGAACATGCTCGACAGGCCACCACCCTTGCCCCGGTGCAGAAGGATCAGTACGACGAGCAAGAGGCTCGAGATGATGAGCGTGACCGACAGAGCGATGACCATCGCGGAACGTGCTTCCTCTCCTGGTGGGGCGTGACACGGATCTACCGCGCCACTCGCGGACGCCGGTTGGCGACCGGCCTCCTGCGGTGGGCTGTGGGGTGCCCAATCACAGGATACGCCTTGTGCCCCTGGGACCTGTGAGCTTCGGCGGCGAGGGTAGCAAGGACGATCGACCCGACCGACACCCAACCGTCCCGTAGTGCTGCTTCAACGCCTGGTTCATGGGCGACATTTTCGCGGCTATGACCGGGAAGATGTCGCCCAAATAGGCATAGAGCGGTGACGGCAGTGCGGGTCACCGGGGCCGCGAGTGCAGCAGGGACTGGGTCGGTGCGTCGGCGGGCAGCGGGGTGGTGCCGGCGGCCGGTAGCGAAACCGTGACCTCGAGGCCGCCGCCGGGGATCGCCTTGGCTCGGACCGCGCCGCCGTGCGCGTCCACCACGGCCCGCACGATCGACAGGCCGAGCCCGGCGCCCCGGGTGCCGGTGCGCTCCACGCCGCCGCGGCGGAACGGTTCGAACAGGCCCGGCACCTCGGCCGGATCGAGCTCGGGGCCGGTGTTGGCGACCATCAGCTGGGCGTGCTTGCCGTCGCTGCCGGTGCGCACCGAGAGCCGGCCGTGGTGCACGTTGTACCGGACCGCGTTCTCCACCAGGTTCCCGGCGAGCCGCTCCAGCAGGCTGGGGTCGCCGATCACCATCGCGGGCGAGAACTCGGTGCTGACCGTGAGCCCGAGGCGCTCGACCTCGGCGGAGACCGCGCCGAGCGTCACCGGTACGCCGGTGGCGAGATCGACCGGCACCTGCTTGTTGAGCCGGCGGCCGGCCTGGGCCTCGGTGCGGGCGAGCAGCAGCAGCGCCTCGATCAGCTCGTTGGCCCGCGTGGAGGCGTCCCGGACCACGACGCCCATCCGGCGCAGCTCCTCGCGGGAGGCGTCCGGGTCGGCCAGCGTCACGTCGATCTCGGTCCGCATCACGGCGAGCGGCGTTCGGAGCTCGTGACTGGCGTTGGCGACGAACCGCTTCTGGCTGCCGAACGCGGCGCCGAGCCGGTCGAGCATCTCGTCGAACGTGTCGGCGAGCTCCTTGACCTCGTCGTCCGGGCCGGTGTGGCCGAGCCGGTGGTCGAGCGTCTCGGTGGAGAGCCGGCGGGCGGTGGCCGTCACCTGGTGTAGCGGGCGGAGCGCACGGCCGGTGACCAGGTATCCCCCGGCCACGCCGGCGACGCTGATCACCAGCAGGGCGAGCAGGCCCTTGCCGAGCATGTTCTTGGTCGTGTCGGCGGCCAGCCCCTGCTGCCACTCCCGGCCGTCCACCCGCTGGGTCGACCCGTCGCTCTTCACGACCACCACCGGCGAGCCCTTCGCCAGCTCGTCGCCCGAGGTGAGCGACCCGCCGGCGAGCAGCCAGGAGAGCAGCAGCAGGAGCAGGCCGGCGCCGGCGAGGAGCAGCCCGTTGAGCATCGTCAGGCGCAGCCGCAGGGTCGGACGCAGCCGGGCCGGCGCGCGTGCTGGGGCGGCGTCCCGTAGACGGTCATCCTCGGACCCGGTAGCCGGCGCCGACCACCGTCTCGATCAGCGGCGGATCCCCGAGCTTCTTACGCAGCGTCATCATCGTCACCCGCACCGTGGTGGTGAACGGGTCCGCGTTGGCGTCCCAGACCCGTTCCAACAGCTCCTCGCTGGAGACTACGGCGCCGCGGGCCGAGAGCAGTACCTGCAGGACACCGAACTCCTTGCGGGTCAGGTCCACGATCTGCGCCGGCCCGGCTGACCACCCGGCGGGCCGGGTCGAGCACGACGTTGCCGGCCGCGAGCACCGGCGGCGCCGGCGGGGTGGCCCGGCGGCCCAGCGCGCGGACCCGGGCGACCAGCTCGTCGAACGCGAACGGCTTGGGCAGGTAGTCGTCGGCGCCGATGCTCAGGCCGTCCACCCGGTCGGCCACGGTGCCGCTGGCGGTGAGCATCAGCACCCGGGTGAGCGCGCCGGAGGCGACCAGGTCGGCGCAGATCGTGTCGCCGTGCACGCCGGGGAGGTCGCGGTCCAGCACGACCACGTCGTACCGGGTGATCAGGGCCATCTCGTGCCCCTGGGTGCCGTCGTAGGCGACGTCGACCGCCATGCCCTCCCGGCGTAGCCCGCGCGCCACCGCATCGGCGATGGTCCGCTCGTCCTCGACCACGAGCACCCGCACTGTTCGTCTCCCTCTGCACTTGACCGGCACCGACCGCACGGAACGTCTCAGCCTCGCAAACCGGGCGTGAAGTCACCGTGAGGGCGACGGTACCCGGCGTGACGGCTAGCCGGTCAGCGCAGCCCACCCCGCGCGCGGGTCAGCCCCAACCCCCGCGCTGTGGGCGACATCTTCTCGGTCATAGCCGAGAAGATGTCGCCCAAAGCAGCGTCTTGGCCAACCCGGTCAGCGCGGCTGCGGTGGGGTGAGCACGACCGTGGTGCCCGGCTCGGCGGCGGCCTGCAGGGTGCGCAGGTGCAGCAGCGCCGGGTGCTCCTCCAGCAGCCGGGCGGTGTTGGCCAGCGCGCGCAGCGCGGCGGCCTCGGACCTGGCCCGCTCCAGGTCCGCCCGGCCGCGCTCCCGGGCCAGCGCGGTCTCGGCGTAGGCGCGGCGCAACTCGGCGCCGAGCATCAGGTCCTTGACCGCGACCGTGGTGACCTCGATGCCGACCTCGGCCGCCGCGGCGGCGACCAGCTCGGTCAGGCCGGCCGACAGCGCGGGGCGGTCCGCCAGCGCGGCCTCCAGCGTGACGGCGGCCAGCGCGTCACGGGCGGCGATCTGGGCGGCGGCGTAGAGCACGTCCAGCGGCCGGGCGGCGCCGGTCAGGTAGCGCGCCGCGTCGGCGATCCGCCAGCCGACCAGCAGGCTCACCTTCACGGTCAGGCCGTCGGCGGTGAGCAGGTCCTGGCCGGGCACGGTGAGCTGCTGCGGCCGCACGTCCAGGATGGACAGCGTGGTGCGAGCGCGGCGGTAGCGGTGCCGGCCGGGCTCGAGCACGCCGGCGAGGCGGCCGTCGACGAACCTGACGACCCGCTGGTACTCCATCACCGTGACCGTGGCCATGCGCTCTCTCCCTTGTGTCCTGACGGACGCGTCCCCGCCACCGCCGACGCACGGCGGGGGCGTCCGGCGGGTACCACGCGGTACCCGCCGAGCCCGCAGAGCCGGGCGCCGGTGCCCTCGCGGGCCGGCGGCGGGGACGTGCCTGACAGGATTTGAACCTGAACGCCAGAGGCGCTGCACCTTGTGTTGATTGGGAGCACCGATACGCGGAACGGACACCGGCGATGCCGAGCCGCCGCTGGCTACTCCCGCCGGGCGGAACTGTAGGCGGCCAGCGGCCGGCCCGGCAAGCGGGTTCCCCACGCGCGTCCCGCCGCGCCCCGCGCTTTGGGCGACATTTTCGGTGCCATAGCACCGAAAATGTCGCCCAAAGCCACCTCAGCGGGTCAGTTCACGGGCCGCAGCGCCCAGACTCGCTCGGCGTTCTCGCCGCCGCGGTAAGGCTGCTGCTCCAACGCGGACTGAGCACCGCCGGTGAGGGCGACCGCCAGCCCGCTCTGCCGGCTGACCAGGCCGTACCGGGTGTCGGCGTGCCGGCGCAGGGTCCACTGCTGACGGTTGCTGGTGTCGCAGGTCCACTGCTCCAGCCGGGTGCCGGGGTTGGCGTCGGCGGTCTCCAGCCGCAGGCACTTACCGCTGTTGACGTTGACGATCCACCAGTAGCCGCCGGGGCGGGACTGCAACCGCCACTGCTCGCTGGTGGCGCCCTGCGGAGCGACATGGGTGACGTCCGCGCCGTTGGCCGTCGAGGCGCCCTGCACGGCGGCGTTCTCCACGCTGCGGACGTTGGTCAGCGCGTAGACGCCGTTGTTCACCGGGCCGGGGTCGGCGATCAGGTTGGCGACCCACTGCTGGCTCGCCGCGGCGGTGTACGGCTGCTGGCGCAGCGGGGCGGGGTGTGGTCCGCCGTCGCTGAGCGCCAGGCCGCTGAGGTAGTTGAAGACGGCGTACCGGTTGTTGCCGAGCGGCTGGAACGCCCAGCGCATGCCGTTCTGCCCGTTGCAGGTGTCCTGGACGACCGGCGTGCCTGGCGCGGTGCCGCTGAACGCGCTGTCGGCGCAGAGCTGGCTGTGTCGCGTTCGCGAGCTGCCAGCCGGTCTCGTAGTTGAGCACCCACTTCTGGCTGGCGGCGTCGGTGCGCGGCCGGCTGCTCACCTCGGCCAGCTGCCCGGTGGCCGCGTTCGCCACCTCCATCGCGTTGCCGGTGGCCACGTTGGTCAGCACGAACGTCTTCCCGCCGCGCAGGTGCCCATCGTCGTTGTCCGGCACGTTGCCCTTGACCAGGAAGTCGCTGTTGGCCACGTTCCAGTGGGTGGCCAGCCAACTGCCGGCCGGCGGATTGGTGGAGAAGTAGTCGTCGTGGTTGCAGTCGAGCAGCCGGTCGGCGTCCTTCTCGTCGCACGGGTACGTGGAGATCACGTCGCCGTAGCACATCAGGTCCCATTCCTGGGTGCAGTGCCCGCCGGACGAGCCGTGCGGGGCGCCGGCTAGCACTGCGCCGAGGATGTGTGCCAGTTCGTGGCCGAAGGCGTTGCTACCCCAGCACGGAGCGGCGATCTCGGCGTAGTGCGGGCCGCTGTTGAAGCGGTTCTCCGGGCCTGGGCGGTCGTCGTTGTCGCCCTGGGCGCCGCCGCAGGTCTGGGTGTTCTCGGTGAGGAACAGGTACTTGCGGTCGGTGCGGCTGTAGCCCTGATTGGCGGCGGCGTCCTTCATCGACTGCCAGCCGGCGGCGAAGGTGCCGTCCGGGACGTTCAGACGACGGACCACGACCTGGCAGCCGGTGCCGGCCGTGGTGACGAACCGCAGGTGCCGGCTACCGCCGGTCTGCGCGGCGCTGTCGTTGTAGGCGTCGTCCATCGCGGCTGCCCAGGCCCGGAACGACGGCAGGTACCGGTCGTACCGGTCGACCCAGCTCTGCTCGCGCATGTAGAGCAACTCGATCCGCTTGCCGGCCACCCCGTCGCCCTCGCAGACCACGCGATTGGCGGCGACCTCCGCCGCGGCGACCGAGGCGGGTAACGGCGATGGGCCGCCGAGCTTGGTGCCGGCCGGGATCTCCTCGGTGACCAGCCGCTGGCCGGCCGGCTCCGGTGCGGCGGCCGCGCCGGTCGGGACGGTCACGGTGACCGAGGCGACCAGCAGCCCTGCCAGCGCCATGTTCCTGAGATGTCGTACCCACATCATGAGATCAACCCCGTAGCTCGCGTCGGCCCGGACGCCGACCGCCCGGACCATGCCGTTCGGGAGCGTAGGGGGCTGCGACAGGGTTACCGGCGGGTCACGCGGTGAGTTGCGGCTTTCGGCAAACCACACTCGACACTCAGCGAGCCGGGCTCAGATCTCTGCGCTTTGGGTGACATTTTCTCGGCTATAGCCGAGAAAATGTCACCCAAAGGCGCGAGAGGGTCGGCCGAGCGGAGCGGCCCGCCCGCCAGCCGGCGGGCCGCCAACTACGCGGTTTGGGCGACATCTTCGGTGCTATGGCACCGAAGATGTCGCCCAAACCAGCGTTGGGGTGAGGGTCAGGAACCGGCGGGCTGGCCCTTGTGGGTGCTCTGCTCGACCGTGGTCGCCGGGTCGTCGTCGAGGCGGGAGACCCACTCGATGACGTTGCGGGCCACGTCCTGCGCGGTCAGGCCGATGTCGGCGAGGATCTCGCGCCCGCGAGCCGTGCGGGTGCCACTCGACCGGCACGCCGAGGTCCCGCAGCGGCACGTCCACGTCCGCGTCCCGCAGCGCCTGCGCGATCGCGGTACCGACGCCGCCGGCCCGCACGCCGTCCTCCAGCGTCACGACCAGCCGGTACCCGCGGGCGAGCTCGACCAGCGCCGGGTCGACCGGCCGGACCCAGCGCGGGTCGACCACGGTCACGCCGATGCCCTGCTCGGCCGCGCGCTCGGCCACCGCCAGCGCGGTCGGCACGAACGAGCCGATCCCGATCAGCAGCACGTCCTGCGTCTCGGCCCGGCGCAGCACGTCCGCCTCGCCGATCCGCTCCAGCGCCGGGATCTCCTCCGGGACCGACGCCGGTCGGGAAGCGGACCGCGGTCGGCCCGTGTTCCCACGCCACGGCCTCGCGCAGCTCCTCCCGGAGCGTCGCCGAGTCACGCGGAGCCGCGACCCGCATGCCCGGCACGACGCCGAGGATCGAGTAGTCCCAGACGCCGTAGTGGCTCGGGCCGTCGGGGCCGGTGATCCCGGCCCGGTCGAGCACGAACGTGACGGGCAGCTTGTGCAGCGCCACGTCGAGCAGGGTCTGGTCGAACGCGCGGTTCAGGAACGTCGCGTAGACGGCCACCACCGGGTGCAGGCCGCCCATGGCCAGCCCGGCGGCCGAGGTGACCGCGTGCTGCTCGGCGATGCCCACGTCGTAGGTGCGCTGCGGGGTACTTGCGGGCCAGCTTCTCGATGCCGGTCGGGCCGGCCATCGCGGCGGTGATGCCGACCACGTCGGCCCGCTCGTCGCAGATGCTGACCAGCTCGTCCGCGAAGACGCTGGTCCACTTGAGGCCGGGCTTGGCGTGCGCCTTGCCGGTCAGCGGGTCGAACGCGCCGGGGCTGTGCAGGCAGTCGGCCTCGTCGTCCTCGGCCGGCGCGTACCCGAAGCCCTTGCGGGTGACCGCGTGCACGATGACCGGGCCGCCGAACGCCTTGGCCCGCCGCAGCGCGACCTCGAGCGCGTCGGAGTCGTGCCCGTCGACCGGGCCGACGTACTTGAGGCCGAGGTCCTCGAACAGCCCCTGCGGCGCGATCGCGTCCTTGAGGCCGCGCTTGATGCCGTGCAGCGCGTCGTACAGCGGGGCGCCGACCAGCGGGGTGTGGCCGAGCACCTCCTTGACCGTGTCGAGCACGCGCTCGTAGCCGGGGTTGAGCCGGAGCGAGGCGAGGTGGTCCGCCAGGCCGCCGATGGTCGGCGAGTAGGAGCGGCCGTTGTCGTTCACCACGATGACGACGGGGCGGTCCTTGCCGGACGCGATGTTGTTCATCGCCTCCCAGCACATGCCGCCGGTGAGCGCGCCGTCGCCGACCACGGCCACCACGTGCCGGTCCTCGCCGCGGACCGCGAAAGCCTTGGCCAGACCGTCGGCGTAGGACAGCGCGGTGGAGGCGTGCGAGTTCTCGACCAGGTCGTGCTCGGACTCCTCCTGGCTCGGGTACCCGGAGAGGCCGCCGCGCTGGCGGAGCTGGTCGAAGCCGGCCTGCCGACCGGTGACGATCTTGTGCGCGTACGCCTGGTGCCCGGTGTCGAAGAGGATCCGGTCCCGCGGCGAGTCGAAGACCCGGTGGATGGCGAGGGTCAGCTCGACCACACCCAGGCTTGGGCCGAGGTGGCCACCGGTGCGGGAGACCTTCTCGACGAGGAAGTCCCGGATCTCCGCGGCCAGGGTGGCGAGCGCCTCGGGCGGCAGGGCCCTGAGCTGTTCTGGCGACTGGATACTGGAAAGCAGCGACGCGGGTAGATGACTTCCCTGGTCGGTCACAGGTACGGGCCCCTCACTGCCGTCGTCCTCGGTCGGTCACGCCCCCCGGCGCGTGGTGCCCTCCGAGTCTACCGATGGGGCGCTCGCCCGCATGTCCAGCACCAGCCTTCATGCTGCTCACGCCGCGTGGTAGGGCGACTACCGAACGCCGGTCGAACACCGACCGAACATCGGCCGCGGACAGACCGAGGGCCGGCCGGAAAGCTCCCGGCCGGCCCTCGACGTACGGCGGTACTACCTACCGGACTTGCTCCGGCCGCGCTGGGACACCGCGTCGATGACGACGGCGAGCAGCAGGACCGAGCCGGTGATGATGTAGCGGAAGTGCGTGTCCAGGCTGAGCAGCGCCAGCCCGTTCGCGATCGCGCCGATGACCAGCGCGCCGAGCAGGGCCGCGTACATCCGGCTCCGCCCGCCGAAGAGGCTGGTGCCGCCGATGACCGCCGCCGCGATGGCGTTGATCAGCGTGTCGCCGGCACCGGACTGCTGGCTCGCCGAGCCGCCGTAGGTGGCCGCGATCACGCCGCCGAGCGCCGCGAACGTGGAGGCGAGCACGAACACCGAGATCCGGACCGCGTCGACCTTGATGCCGGCCCGGCGGGCCGCCTCGATGTTGCCACCGATGGCGAAGATCGACCGGCCGTAGCGGGTGCGCCGCAGCACCCAGTCCATCACCAGCACGATGCCGAGGAACAGCACGAAGATCCACGGCACGCCGCGGTCGATGCTGAGCTTGGCCGCGATCGCCATCGACAGCACGAGCAGCGCCACGGTGACGCCGATCGTCAGCCAGAGCGGCTGCACCGACAGGCCGGCCGCCGCGCGCCGGCGCGACTTGAGCAGCTGCGAGACCAGGTAGATCACGACGAGGACGACGCCGATGACGTACGCGGGCAGGCCGTTGAAGTACTTGAACTGCCCGATGTCGACCAGCACACCGTCCGGCGGCAGGTTGATCGTGCCGCGCTCGCCGAGCACCCAGAGCTGCACGCCGAGCCAGGCCAGCAGGCCGGCCAGGGTGACCACGAACGAGGGCACGCCGATCTTGGTGAAGATCAGGCCGTGCAACAGGCCGATGGCCGAACCGCCGAGCACCGCGATCAGCACCGAGAGCCACGGCGAGTAGCCGTTGACCACGTTCATGACCGCGAGGACCGCGGCGGCCACACCGCTCACCGAGCCGACCGACAGGTCGATCTCGCCGAGCAGCAGCACCAGCACGATGCCCATCGAGATGATGCCGACGGCCGCCACCTGGGACGCGAGGTTGACCAGGTTGAACGCGTCGGTGAAGCGCGGGTTGAGCGAGCTGAACACGATCACGATCGCGATCAGGCCGATGATGACCGGCAGCGAGCCGAGGTCACCGCCGCGAACCTTGGCCAGACCGGCGTCGAGGTAGCCGCGCGGACCCCGGGCCTGGATCAGCCGAGGGTCGAGCAGGTCGGCGCTGATCGCCGGCGGCTCGGGCTCGATGGCCTCGATCTCCGGCTTGCTGGGCGCACTCACTGCTGTACCTCCTTCTCGCTGTGCTGGGCGTCGCGGTGAGCGGCGGCCTTGGTGTGCTGAGCCGCGGCGCGCTGCGTCACGGCGTTGTCGCTGGCGCCGGTGATCGCCGCGATGATCTCCTCGTAGCTGACCTCGCCGACCCGGAACTCGCCGGCGTTGTGGCCGAGCCTCAGCACGATGACCCGGTCGGCCACGGCGAGCACGTCCGCCATGTTGTGGCTGATCAGGACCACGGCGAGGCCGCGATCACGGAGCCGCTCGACCAGGTTCAGCACCTGTGCGGTCTGGGCGACGCCGAGGGCCGCGGTCGGCTCGTCGAGCATCACGACCTTGGGGTTGCCGAGCAGCGACCGGGAGATCGCCACGGTCTGCCGCTGGCCACCGGAGAGCGAGGCGACCGGGATCCGGACGCTCGGGATCTTGGCGGCGAGCTGGTTGAGCAGCTCCCAGCTGCGGCGCTCCATCTCGGCCTCGTCGAGCACGACGCCACCGAGAGTGACCTCGCTGCCGAGGAAGAGGTTGCCGACCACGTCCAGGTTGTCGCAGAGCGCGAGGTCCTGGAAGACCGTGGCGATGCCGAGGTGCTGGGCTACCGACGGGGAGCCGATCGAGACCGGGTGACCGTCGAACGTGATGGTGCCGTCGTCGGCCGGGTCGACCCCCGCCATCACCTTCACCAGGGTGGACTTGCCGGCACCGTTGTCGCCGACGAGCGCCACGACCTCGCCCGGGGCGACGTCGAAGTTCACATCGGTCAGAGCCTTGACGGCCCCGAAGCGTTTGTTGACACCGCGCAGCGAGAGGACCGGTTCAGCGGTCCCTGCCTCGGCGACCGCGGTCTGTGGAGTGGTCGACATGAACGATCCTTTCCGCGACGACAGGGTCTGGTTCCGAGTCCCTGGTCGAGCGAGACGTGTTCAGGCGGCGTCCGGCGAGGCGGAGCCAGGCCCTACACCGGCCCGGGCAGTATGCACCCGCCCGGGCCGGTTAAGAGACTAGGAAGTACTAGCTGATCCCAGCCGCTGTGCACGCCGCCTTGTACGCGGCGGTGCAGATGTCCTCGACCTTCCACAGGCCGTCCTTGATGACGGTGTCCTTGACGTTCTCCTTCGTCACCGCGATGGTGTCGATCAGGATGGAGGCGACGTCCTTCTGCTGGTTGTTCACCTTGGCGTCAGCACCGGAGACCGACTCGCCCTTGGCCAGCGCGACCGCCATCTCGGCGGCCTTCTCGGCCTCCTGCGGGTACGGCTTGTAGACGGTCATGTACTGCTCACCGGCGATGATCCGCTGGATCGCGGCCAGCTCGGAGTCCTGACCGGTGACCGGCGGCAGCGGGGTGATGCCCGCGGTGCGCATGGCGGCGATGGCGCCGCCACCGGTGCCGTCGTTGGCCGCGTAGACGCCGACGAAGCCCTGCTTGCCGAGGGTGGTGATCTGGCCGTTCATGAACGTCTGCGCGTTCTCCGGCTTCCACTCCGGGGTGAAGTAGTCCGGCTTGGGCACGATCTCGAAGCCGGAGCCGTCGAGGACCTTGTGCGCGCCCTGGTTGAACAGCTTGGCGTTGTTGTCGGTCGGACCGCCGTTGATCATGACGATCTTGCCGCTCGTCTTGCCGTCCTTCTTCAGCTTGTCGACCAGGGACTGCGCCTGCAGCTCGCCGACCTTCACGTTGTCGAAGGAGATGTAGTAGTCGACGTCCGACTTGACGATGAGCCGGTCGTAGGAGATCACCGGGATCTTCTTGGCCTTGGCCTTGGCGACCAGGGTGCCGGCGGTCTCGCCGTTCACCGGGTCGAGCACGATGACGTTCGCACCGTTCGCGATGGCGGCGTCAACCTGCTGCTGCTGCTTCGCCTCGTCCTGCGAAGCGTTGCTGTAGGTGACCTCGCAGTCAGCGCACAGCGCCTCGACCTTCTTCTCGAAGAGAGGACGGTCGAAGGCCTCGTAACGGGTGGTCTGGGATTCCGGGAGCAGGAGGGCAATCTTCTTCTTGCCTCCGCTGTCACCGCTGGAGCCGTTGTCAGAGCTCTCACATGCGGCCGCCCCGAGCGCAAGCGCTACCGCGGCCGCTACGGCGACGCTGCGACGAAGTGTGGACACCGAACCTCCAAAAAAAGCCTTACGGCGATGTGGACAGTGTCGGCGGAAGCGCCGATGTTGGCACCCTCCGCCAATCGGGAAGGTTCTGTCAAGAACGCGACGTAACGATTTGGGGGTTACTGCAATCTCCCGGCTACCTCTGCGAAATCGGTGCGCGACTCCCCGGCCCGGCACCCTCAGCACCCCAGATGTGACCCCTGGTTATGTGAAGTCTTGACAGAATAGGACGGAACTCTAGGATTTCGTCATGACGACCGTCCCGCGCCTGACGAATCTAGTGGGCAATCAGCGACGCCTCACGGAGGCGCTCCGGGTTCTCGGTCCGTCCACCCGTGCCGATCTGGCCGCCGCGACCGGCCTGTCCCGGGCCACCATCTCCGCCACCCTCGGCGACCTCACCGACGCGCAGCTCGTCGTCGAACCGGGCGGCACGACACCGGCCGGCCCGACCGGCGGGCGCCCGGCGAGCGTCGTCCAGCTCTCCTCCGCCGCGGGCGTCGCGGTCGGGGTCGACATCGGTCGGCGCCACCTCAACGTCGCCGTCGCCGACCTCGCGCACACCGTGCTCGCGGAGCGCGGCCTGCGGCTCGCGCCGCACGAGGAGCACACCGCCTCGGTGATGCTCGACCACGCCGCCGCCCTGGTGCACGAGGTGCTCGGCGCGGCAGACCACACGATCGACGAGGTGGTCGGCGTCGGCCTCGGCCTGCCGGCGCCGGTGGTGAGCAGCAGCGGGCTGATCGGCGCGTCGAACATCCTGCCGGCCTGGTCCGGCCTGACTCCCGCGGATGAACTGAGTAACCGCCTGAACGTCCCCGTTTGTGTCGAAAACGACGCAAACCTAGGGGCGCTGAGCGAGCATCTGTGGGGCGCGGGGCGGAGCAGCCGCTCGCTCGTCTACCTCAAGCTGGCCACCGGAATAGGGGGTGGCATCGTGATCGACGGCCGCCTCTTCCGCGGCGTGTCGGGCACGGCCGGCGAGATCGGCCACCTCACCCTCGACGCCCAGGGCGACGTCTGCCGCTGCGGCAACCGCGGCTGCCTGGAACTGGTCGCCGGCGGTACCGCGCTGGTGGACGTGCTGCGGCGGACCCATCCCGAGGTGCAGACGCTGCACGATCTGGTCCGGCTCGCGGTCGCCGGGGACGCGCCGTGCCGGCGGCTGGTGGCGGACGCCGGCAGCCATCTCGGCGTGGCGCTCGGCGGCATGGTCAACCTGCTCAACCCCGACATGGTGGTGGTCGGCGGCGAACTCGGCCGCGCCGGCGAGGTGCTGCTCGGCCCGCTGCGGCACGCGCTCAGCCGCTCGGCGGTGCCGTCCGCTGTGGACGCGGTCAGCGTGGTCCAGGGTGTCCTCGGCGACCGGGCCGAGATGCTCGGTGCGGTCGCATTGGTGCTGCGCGAGGGGGATCGGCTGCTCCGCCCGCACTGAGCCTCCACTTCGGCCGGTGGGCCCCGGGCGAGCGGCCGGTGCCCGGTCTCTGCGGGCGGCCGGCGCCCGGCGCGGTCAGCTGGTCCGGGTGTACTGGATGTCCTCGGCGAGTGCCTGCTGGGCGATGGCGCCGACCTGCTCGAGGTTCTCGGCGGCCGCGGTCAGGGTGAGCGCGGCGGTCAGGTGCTCGATGCGGTCCTGGAGCTCGGTCCGGCCGGGCTCCGGCGCCGACAGCGCCCTCGGCGCGGGCGGCTCCGGCTCGGGCTTCACCACCAGCACCGGCAGTGCCCTCGGCGCCAGCACCGGCTCGGCCTTCACCGCTAGCACCGGCAGCGCGCTCGGCGCCGACGCGGGCAACTCCGCCTCGGGCTTCGGCGCGGGCGGCGGCGGTGGCTCGCGGTCCGCCGCTCGAGTCGGGATAGATGGCGACCATGACGGCCGCGAGGAACCATTCGGCCACCAGGATCGCGCACGCTACGGCGAGCACGGTGTCCGGCGGCACCGCGTCCAGCGGCACCCGACCGGCCACTACCGACCAGGCCGCCACCGCCGAGACGAGCGCGCCGACCAGGCAGACCGCAAGCCAGCGTAAGTCCAGGTCGCGCCAGGTCCGGGCCCTGCCCGGCGGCGCCGGTCGGAACAGTGCGGCCACCAGTCGTCTCCTTCGCGCAGGACAACCTCGTGCCGGTCGGCTCCCCAGCCTGGCCACGCCGGTGCCCGGGCAGTGGTGCCCGGCCGGCGCGTCCGCGAACGGCGCTTCGACGGACGATAGGCCAGTTTGTCGTCGGTCTCTAGACCGGAACGGCCACCGCGATCGGGGCCGTCCGGGGCGGATTCGGCCCCGCCCCGGCTACGACGTTGGTGTAAGGATCGCGACGCATTCCACGTGGTGGGTGTTCGGGAAGGCGTCGAAGGCGCGCAGCGAGGTCAGCCGGTAGCCGAGTTCACCGAAGGTGCGCACGTCCCGGGCCAGCGCGGCCGGGTCGCAGGCCACGTACGCGATCGCCCTGGGCAGCAGCGCCGCCACGTCCTTGACCACCCGGGAACCCGCCCCGGACCTGGTCGGATCCAGCACCACCAGGTTGACCCGGCGCAGCGCGAGCCGGCGCAGCACCACCTCGACCCGGCCCTGCTCGACCCGCACCTGGCGCAGGTCCCGCAGGTTCCGTCGGGCGCCGGCCACGGCGGCCCAGTCGGACTCGATCGCGGTCACCCGGCCGCGCTCCCCGACCAGCGGGGCCAGCGCGCCGGCGAACAGCCCGACGCCCGAGTAGAGGTCCAGCGCGGACTCCCCCTCGCGCGGCGCCAGCGCCTCCAGGACCGCGCCGACCAGCGTCTCCGGCGCGGCGGGGTGCACCTGCCAGAAGCCGTCGGCCTGCACCTGCCAGTCGCGGCCGGCGGCGCGTTCCCGGACCCGGGCGTGGCCGTGCACCGGCTTGGCGGCACCGCGGCCGCCGGCGTCCAGCAGCGCGATCTCGTCGGGCAGGTCCGGCGGGGTGACCTTGCCGGCCTCCTCGCGCGGGGTCAGCACCACGGCCTGGTCACCGAGCGACGAGGCGACCACCTCGACGGACGCCACGCCGGGCCACGGCAGCGCGGTCACGCCGGTCGCGGTCACCGCCGGGTGCGCGATCAGGCACTCCTCGATCGGGATCACCTGGTGCGAGCGGTGCGGGCGCAGGCCGGCGGCACCGTTCTCGTCCACCGCGAACTGCACCCGGCTACGCCAGCCCAGCGCACCGCCGGGCAGCTCCTCGACCGCCCAGCCGGCGGTCAGGCCGAGCGCGTCCAGCTCCGGCTCGGACAGCCCGCCGAGACGTTCCAGCTGCTCGCGGACCACCGCGGCCTTGAGCCGGCGCTGGGCCGCCGGGACGGCGTGCTGCCAGTCGCAGCCGCCGCACCGGCCGGGGCCGGCGTACGGGCACGGTGGCGCCACCCGGTCCGGGCGACGGTTCCAGCACGGCGACGGCGTCGGCCCGGCAGAACGCGCCGCCGCGGTCCTCGGTCACGAGCGCGGTGACCCGCTCCCCCGGCAGCGCGTGCCGGACGAAGATCACCCGGCCGTCGTGCCGGGCCACGCAGTGTCCGCCGTGCGCGACCGGCCCGACCTCGAGCTCCAGCTCGGCGCCGAGCAGCGGGCCGGTGCCCTGCGCGTCCGGCTGTTCCCGGTTGACGTCCGTGGGGGCGTTCACGGGCGGGGCACCAGTTCGTCGTCGCCGGCGCCGTCGGCCTGCGGGCCGCCCGGCTGGCTCGGCGCGGGCCGGCTGGCTCACGCTTGGGGCCGCGGACCACGCCGCGCCGGATGTCGCCGGGGCTGAACTCGTCCCGGCGCTGTTCGCGGCGCTCGCTCGACTCCAGCTGCCAGGGCACGCTCGTGACCATGATGCCGGGCTCGAACAGCAGCCGGCCCTTGAGCCGCAGCGCGCTCTGGTTGTGCAGCAGGTGTTCCCACCAGCGTCCGACGACGTACTCGGGGATGAAGACCGTGACCACGTCCCGTGGGCTCTTGCGCCGGATGTCCTTGACGTAGTCGAGGATCGGCTTGGTGATCTCGCGGTACGGCGAGTCGACGACCGTGAGCGGCACGGGCAGCTCCCGGCGCTCCCACTCGCGCTGCAGATTACGCGTGTCCTGCTCGTCCACGTTGACCGTGACCGCGGTGAGGGTGTCCGGCCGGGTGGCCCTGGCGTAGGAGAGCGCGCGCAGGGTCGGCATGTGCACCTTGGAGACGAGCACCATGGCGTGGTTGCGGGCCGGCAGCATGCCCCGGTCCTCCGGCGGCTCCAGCTCGGCCGCGATCCGGTCGTAGTGCCGCCGGATGCCGCGCATCAGCACGTAGATCACGGCCATCGCGACGATCGCGATCCAGGCGCCGTGGGTGAACTTCGTGACCAGCACGATGACCAGCACGGTGCCGGTCATGAACAGCCCGAACGCGTTGATCGCCTGCGAGCGGCGCATCCGCCGGCGGACCGCCGGGTCGCGGGTGGTGCGCAGCAGCCGGTTCCAGTGCCGCACCATGCCGGTCTGGCTGAGCGTGAACGAGACGAACACGCCCACGATGTACAGCTGGATCAGCTTGGTGACCTCGGCCTGGAAGCCGACGATCAGCACGCAGGCGAAGACCGCGAGGAAGAGGATGCCGTTGCTGAACGCCAGCCGGTCGCCGCGGGTGTGCAGCTGGCGGGGCAGGTACCGGTCCTGGGCCAGGATCGAGCCGAGCACCGGGAAGCCGTTGAACGCGGTGTTCGCGGCGAGCACGAGGATCAGCGCGGTGACCGTGGCGACCAGGTAGAACCCCGGCGAGAAGTGCTCGAACACCGTCGCGCCGAGCTGGCCGACCACGGTCTTCTGCTGGTAGCCCTCCGGGGCGCCGATCAGCTGGTGGGCCGGGTCCTCGGCGAGCTTGACGCCGGTGAGCCTGGCCAGCCAGATGATGCCGATCAGCATGGTCACCGAGATCGTGCCCATCAGCAGCAGCGTGCGGGCGGCGTTCGCGCTCTTCGGCTTGCGGAACGCGGGCACGCCGTTGCTGATCGCCTCGACGCCGGTGAGCGCCGCGCAGCCCGAGGAGAACGCTCTGAGCAGCAGGAACCCGAAGGCCAGGCCGGTGAAGGAGTACTCGGGCTTGAGTTCGAAGTCGGCGCTCTCGGCGCGCACGTCGTCGCCGAGGACGAAGATCCGGAACAGGCCGAACAGCACCATCCCGATGATCGCGATCATGAACCCGTAGGTGGGCACCGCGAACGCCGAGCCGGATTCCCGCACGCCCCGCAGGTTCATCGCGGTGAGCAGCACGACCAGCGCGAGCGCCACCGGCACCTTGTGCTCGGCGACGTACGGGAACGCCGAGGCGATGTTCGCCACGCCGGCCGAGACCGACACGGCCACGGTGAGGACGTAGTCGACCAGCAGGGCGCTGGCGACGCCGAGCCCGAACTGGGGGCCGAGGTTCTTGGTCGCGACCTCGTAGTCGCCGCCGCCGCTCGGGTAGGCGTGCACGTTCTGCCGGTACGAGGCGACGACCGTGAGCATCACGATCACGACCGCCAGGCCGATCCACGGCGAGTACGCGTACGCCGACACCCCGGCGATGCTGAGGGTCAGCAGGATCTCGTCCGGCGCGTACGCCACCGAGCTGAGCGCGTCCGAGGCGAAGACCGGCAGCGCGATCCGCTTGGAGAGCAGCGTCTCGCTCAGCTTGTCGCTGCGGAAGGGCCGGCCGACCAGCAGCCGCTTGAAGACAGACGTCGGTGACGGCACGGCGCAAAGCGTAGCGCCGGGGGTCTGCCGGTCCGGTCACCAGGGACGATCCAGCCCGTCGGCGGGTTGAACCCACGCGTCGGCCGGCCACCAGCGGCGGCACGCGCCCGGCGTGTAGCGTCCGAAGTCATTCACTCGTGCGGCACGCACGCGCTGGAGGGACCAGAAGGTGCACATCGTCATCATGGGCTGCGGGCGGGTCGGCTCGACCCTCGCCCACAGCCTCGAGGACCGCGGCCACTCGGTCGCGGTCGTCGACCAGAACCCGGAGGCGTTCCGCCGGCTCGGTCCGGACTTCCGGGGCATCACCGTCACCGGGGTGGGCTTCGAGCAGCGGGTCCTGGTCGAGGCCGGGATCGAACGCGCCGACGCGTTCGCCGCCGTCAGCAGCGGCGACAACTCCAACATCATCTCCGCCCGGCTCGCCCGCGAGACCTACGGCGTGCACCGGGTGGTGGCCCGGATCTACGACCAGAAGCGCGCCGAGGTGTACGAGCGGCTCGGCATCCCGACCGTGGCGACCGTGCGCTGGACCGCCGACCGGATGCTGCGGGCGCTCTGCCCCGACGGCAACGTGGAGATCTGGCGCGACCCCACCAGCACCGTGGCGCTGATCGAGATCGCCGTGCATCCCGGCTGGGTGGCCCACCGGCTGCGCACCCTGGAGGAGGCGACCGGCGCCCGGATCGCCTACATCCACCGGTTCGGGGTCGGCATGCTGCCCACCGAGTCCACCGTGGTCCAGGACGGCGACCAGATCTTCATGCTGGTCACCGACGACATGATCGAACAGGTCACCAAGATCGCGTGCACCGTGCCCGAGGGGAGTCACTGACGATGCGGGTCGCGATCGCCGGAGCCGGCAACGTCGGCCGTTCCATCGCCGCCGAGCTCATCGAGAACGGTCACCAGGTGATGTTGATCGAACGCGAGCCGAAGATGATGCGGACCCACCTGGTGCCGGACGCCGAGTGGATCCTCGCCGACGCCTGCGAGGTCTCCTCCCTGGAGGAGGCCGGCCTGGCCGGCTGCGACGTGGTGGTGGCCGCGACCGGCGACGACAAGGCCAACCTGGTCATGTCGCTGCTGGCCAAGACCGAGTTCGTGGTGCCCAGGGTGGTGGCCCGGGTGAACCGCGCCGAGAACGAGTGGCTCTTCACCGAGCAGTGGGGCGTGGACGTCTCGGTCAGCAAGCCGCGGCTGATGGCGGCGCTGGTCGAGGAGGCCGTGAGCGTCGGCGACCTGGTCCGGCTGATGACGTTCCGGCAGGGCCAGGCGAACCTGGTGGAGATCACCCTCGCGCCGGACGCGCCGTACGTGGGCCGGCCGGTGCGGGACGTGCCGCTCCCCCGGGACACCGCGCTGGTGGCGATCCTGCGCGGCGGCCGGGTGCTCGGTGCCCGTCGCCGGACGACCCGCTGGAGTCCGGCGACGAGCTGATGTTCCTCTGCACCGCCGAGGTCGAGGACGAGATCCAGGACGTGATCTCCGGGCCCGAACCTCTAACCCGGGCCGCCTCCGCGCGCCCACCCCCAACGCGCTTTGGGCGACATTTTCTCGGTTATAGCCGAGAAAATGTCGCCCAAAGGCGTGAAGGCAGTGGGTCAGGCTTCGTTGGCGGCGGTCTCGGCGCTGACCGCGCGGCGGCCGTACCAGATCGTGAAGGCGAACGCCGCGACGTAGAAGATCCGGCCGGCGAGCCGGGCCACGCCCAGCGCGTCCGCGTTCTCGGCGTAGTAGAGCGAGAGCTGGATCGTGCTGTTGGTCCAGAACGCGGCCGTCCACACCAGGGTGATCAGCGAGTACGCGCGGACCAGGCGGTTGTGCTCGCGCCAGTCGGGGTGCGCGCCGGTGAGCAGCGCCCACGCGTAGCCCACGACCGGGCGCCGGATCAGCGCCGAGATGGCGAAGACCGCGCCCTCGGCGTAGCTGAAGATGATGCCGGGCAGGTAGAAGTCCTCGGCGTTGCCGCTGCGCATCGCGAAGAACGCCGCGATGCCGACGCCGAACAGGCCGTTCACCGCGTGCCGGATCGAGTCCTTGCGGGCCAGCCGGATCGCGGCGATGAGGAGCGCGGCGCCGACCGCCGACCAGATCGCGGGCCGGAGCGCGCTGTCGAAGCCGAACGACTTCCACATCGAGTCGAGCATGTTCGCGATGATGAACACCGTGACCGGGATCGCGCTCTCGACCAGGCCGCGCACCCCGCCGAGCTGCTCGCGGACGGCCTCGGCGATCGTCGGCTCGGGCTTCTCGCCGGCCGCCGCCTCGGCCTCCACCGAGTCCGCGCCGACGGGAGCTCGGGCACCGCCGTGTCGTCGGGGATGTAGGGGGGCCGGACTGTCGGCCGGGGAGCGGTCGGTTCGGTCCACGCTCACGATTCGCTCGGCTCCAAGGTGTATCGGGGGTTGTAGATCACCTTACGGTCGTCCCGTACCGCGACGCGACCCTCGGCGCGCAGGCTCCGCCCCGGCTCGATGCCCGGGATCCGCCGCCGGCCCAGCCAGACCAGCGTCACCGTGCCGCTGCCGTCGAAGAGCTCGGCCTCCAGCGTGGGCAGGTTGGTGCGCGGGGTGTAGACCACCGCGGTGAGCCGGCCGGACACCGTGACCTGCTTGCCACGGGGGCATTCGACCACCGGCATGGCGCCGTTCCGGGCGCTCGCCTGCTGGAGATCCTCGGCATCGAGTTCACTGTCCGTGGCGACCAGGCGACGCAAGAGCCGTCGTACTCCGGACTCCTCGGGCCTGGGATCGCTCTCGGTCCTGGCCATGTCTGCCTCACTGTCGTCGCGCTGTAGCCGGGCTACCCTCCCAGAGTACGACGGGAAGTACAGAACGCTCACTCAGCACCGCCCCCGGTCGTGACACGGCTCACATCGGACACCGCGCGGGTCCGCGACCCCTGGCCGACCGGCGCGAAAGGATCACGCTGTGCAACTGCTCACGGGATCCCCGGACGGGCCGCTGGCGGTGCTGCTGCCGGGTACCGCGTCCACCGGCGACTTCGTCCGGCGCGCGTTCGGCGCCCCGCTCGCGGCGTTCGGGATCGGCCTGATCAGCGACGATCCTCCCCGCGCGGGCACGGTGGCCGAACGGCTCGCCGGGCTGGACGAGGCCGTCGCGCGGTACCGGCCGGTGCTGGTCGGGGGCGTCTCCATCGGTGCCCATCTGGCGGTGCGCTGGGCCGCCGCGCGCACCGGCGGTCACCGGCCGGACGGGTTGCTGCTGGCGATGCCGGCCTGGACCGGTCCGCCGGAGGCGATCGCCGCCGCGTCCGGTGCCGCCGCGGGCGAGGTCGAACGTGCCGGCGTGTCCGCGACGTTGCGGCGGATCCGGGCCGGTGCGGACGACTGGCCGGACGCCGGCTGGGTGGTGGACGAGCTGGCCGCCGCCTGGCCGCGGTACACCGCGACCGAGCTCGCCGGCACGCTCCGTGCCACCGCCGGCTCCCCCGGGCCGTCACGCGGCGAGCTGGCGAGCGATCGGGCTGCCGTGCGGTGTGGCTGCTCTCGTCGACGACCCGCTCCATCCCGTCGGCGTCGCCCGCGAGTGGGCCGCGACGCTGCCCACGGCCGGGCTCGTGGAGACCCGGCACGCGGCGGTCGGGGCCGACCGGGCGGCGCTCGGCCGGGCCGCGGTGCTCGGCTGGCTCCGAGCGGCCCACGGAGCCGAGTGATCGGCACGTTTCCGGATCATTGCCACACTGTTGACAACTCGGGCCGAGCCGAGTAAAAAACGTCTACCGGTTGTGAGAGCGCTTTCTCGATGGTCCCCGCCATGGCCGGCGCACACTGAGACCTGCTCGTAGAGCGCTCTCAGCGATGCGCCATGCCGTGACGTCCACTGCCCTTCGATCCTTGGCAGAGAGGTCCGCTCGATGACATCCACGGCCCACGAAGTACGACCACCCGCCCGACGCCGGATCCGCCTGGGCCGCGCCCTGGTCGCCGTCACCGCGGCGACCGCGGCGGTCGCCGCCACCGTTCAGGTCACGTTCAGCGCCGAGGCCGCGGTGCCCCCGCCGCCGGCCGGCTGGACCCAGACGTTCGCCGACGACTTCAACGGCACGTCCGGTTCGTTACCTTCCAGCGCGAACTGGCAGTTCGACACGGGCCACAACTACCCCGGCGGACCAGCGAACTGGGGCACCGGCGAGGTGCAGAACTACACCACGAGCCCCACCAACGTCAGCCTCGACGGCACCGGCAACCTGCGGATCACCCCGCGCCGTGCGGGCACCGCCTGGACCTCGGCCCGGATCGAGACCCGCCGCACCGACTTCAAGGCACCGGCGGGCGGCGTGCTGCGGATCGAGGGCCGGATCCAGATGCCGAACGTGACCGGCGTCCAGGCCGACGGCTACTGGCCCGCGTTCTGGGCCCTCGGCGCCCCCTACCGCGGCAACTACCAGAACTGGCCCGGCATCGGCGAGTTCGACATCATGGAGAACGTCAACGGCCTCAACACGGTGTGGGGCGTGCTCCACTGCGGCGTCGCGCCCGGCGGGCCGTGCAACGAGAGCAACGGCATCGGCGCCAGCCGGACCTGCCCCGGCGCGAGCTGCCAGTCCGCGTTCCACACCTACCGGTTCGAGTGGGACCGGTCGATCAGCCCGAACCAGCTCCGCTGGTACGTCGACGGTCAGCAGTTCCACAGCGTCAGCCAGAGCCAGCTCGACGCCGGCACCTGGAACAACATGACCAGCCACGCCGGCTACTTCATCCTGCTCAACGTGGCCATGGGCGGCGCGTTCCCCGACCCGGTCGCGGGCCGCGCCACCCCGAACGCCAACACCGTGCCGGACCGGCCGATGGTCGTCGACTACGTGGCGGTCTGGACGCGGGGCGGCGGCAACCCGCCGACCACCCCGCCACCGACCACCCCGCCGCCCGGCGGCAGCAGGGACGCCTACTCGACGATCCAGGCCGAGTCGTTCAACCAGCAGTCCGGCCTCTCGGTCGAGTCCACCACCGACTCCGGCGGCGGCCAGAACATCGCCGCGATCGGCAACGGCGACTGGGCGCTCTACCAGGGCGTCAACTTCGGATCGACCGCCGCCCGGCAGTTCGTGGCCCGGGTCGCCAGCGGCGTCGGCGGCGGCGTCAGCGGCCTGGTCGAGGTCCGGCTCGACAGCCCGACCAGCGCACCGGTCGGCACCTTCGCGGTCGGCAACACCGGCGGCTGGCAGAGCTGGCGCTCGATCCCGACGAACATGCACCCGGTGACCGGGACGCACAACGTCTACATCACCTTCACCAGCGGGCAGCCGGCGTCCTTCGTCAACGTCAACTGGTTCACGTTCGCCCGCTGACCCCCGCAACGGCTTTGGGCGACATCTTCGGTGTCATAGCACCGAAGATGTCGCCCAAAGCGGCGGTCTCGCTGGTCTCGTCTCAGCCGATCTCGGTGATCTCGGGGCCGCGGCGGGGCGGCTCGACGCCCTTGGGCTGCGGCTCCTCCTGCTGCTCGACGATCTCGCGCGGCAGCCGCAGCGGCAGCGGGTCGCGCACCGGCAGCGGGTCGCCGCCGCGCACCACGACCACGTTCCGCAGCGACTCGGTGAGCACGTTCTCGGCCTCGGGGTCGGTGGCCGCGGCGCCGGTGAAGACCGCGCGCAGGAACCAGCGCGGACCGTTCACGCCGACGAACCGCACGGTCTGCGGCCCGTCCGGGGTCGGCACCTGGGCGCGCAGCTCGGTGCCGAACTCGCCCTCGTCCTCGAGGATCGTGCCACCGTCGGCGACGATGCCCTCGCCGATCTCGGCCCGGACCTCGCCCCAGATGCCCTCGGTCCGGGGCGCCGCGAACGCGCCCAGCTGGACCCCGCTCTCACCGTGCACGAGCAGCACGGCCGAGACCTCGCCGTTCGGGTCGGCCTCGACCCGCACCTCGACGTCCGGCAGGGTCGGCACCTGGAGCGCACCCAGGTCGAGCCGGGCCACATCGTCGTCCGGTGCCTGGGTGACGTCCCACGGACCGTGCACCGAGATCGGCTCGGCCGGTTCGGATTCGATCGCGGTGTCGGCGGCGCCCGAAGGCTCCCCCTGCTCCGCACTACGACGACGTCGGAACACGCTCATTCCTCTCCTTTGGGCCGCAGCCCGTCATGCCCACCCGTGGAGCCGTGCCCGCCCGTGCCTCGGACGGAGTCCGGCAACTCCGGCACCGCGTGGAAGACCGCCCGCTCGACCCGTTGCACGATCAGCTGGGCGATCCGGTCACCCCGGCGCAGCCGTACGGTCTCGCTGCGGTCGAGGTTGATCAGGTTGACCTTGATCTCCCCGCGGTAGCCGGCATCGACCGTACCGGGCGCGTTCACTATCGACACCCCGAGCCTCGCCGCCAGCCCCGAGCGGGGGTGGACGAACCCGGCGTACCCGGCCGGCAGCGCGATCGCCACGCCGGTGCCGACCAGCCCGCGCTGACCCGGCTCCAGCGTGATGTCCTCGGCCGCGACCAGGTCGGCGCCGGCGTCTTCGGGGTGCGCGTAGGACGGCGCTGGCAGCCCGGGGTCGAGCTGCCGCAACAGCACCTCGACGGTGCCCCTGGCCTCAGCCGTGGTGGGCGCCTCGTGCAGGTCGGTCATGCTGCTCCGTTCGCGGTGCGGGCTGGCGTCGTGACGATCGGGACCATCCTGCCCTGTCCCGCCCCCGCCGCGACATCCGCACGCCGGACCGTAGGCTGATCCGGTGCCCGAAACCGAGACCCGCTACGCCGAACGGCTGATCGTCGCCTGGTGGATCTGGCCCTGCGCGCTGGCCGCGGCGGCCCTGATGGCCGCGGAGATCCACCTCGGCTACGACGGACTGCGGTCCTGGGTGCCGTACGCGGTGCTGCTCCCGGCGACGACCGGGCTGCTCTGGTGGCTGAGCCGGCTACGGGTCCGAATCGACGGCGGCGAGCTCTGGGTCGACGACGCGCACGTCCCGCTGGAGTTCCTGGTCGCCGCCGAGCCGCTCGGCGCCGCCGAGAAGCAGCGCGCGCTCGGGCCGGAGCTGCACCCGTTCGCGTTCGTGGTGCACCGGCCGTGGGTGCGCGGCGCGGTGCGGATCGTGCTGGACGACCCGGCCGACCCCACGCCGTACTGGATCGTGAGCTCACGCAAGCCCGCGGCCTTGATCGCCGCGCTCGCCCTGCCGCTCCCCGCCGTCGAAGAAGAAGCCGTCGAGGACCAGCCGGCCGAAGCGCCGTAGGCGCCGCCCCACTCAGCGCTTTGGGCGACATCTTCGCGGTCATAGCCGAGAAAATGTCGCCCAAAGCGTGGAAGAAGGGGGCTAGCGGCCGGGAGGAAGGTGCGCGGCGGGCGGTCTTGCGCAGGTCGTCGCGGACCTGCTCGCCGAGGCTCTTGGTGGCACGCCGGTTCAGCTCGGCGGCGACGGCCGCGCCGGTGAACAGCGGGCCGAGCGTGGTGAGGTTGCGGCCCATCCGCTTGAGCAGGCGTTCCCGCAGCTCCTTGCGCATGCCGACGCTCAGCACGGCGCTCAGGCCGCGGGCCGGGTTGAGCAGGCTGACGCCGCGGCGCTGGGCCCAGGCGCCGAGCAGCTGGGTGCCCTTCTCGGTCACCGAGCCCTGGATCGGCATGCCGTAGGCCTCGTGCAGTTCGGCGATGAGCTTCACCTCGACGGCGACCACCGCGACGGTCTCGGCCGCGATCAGCACCGGCGCCGAGAGCAGCGTGGGCGGCGCGGCCCACTCGACCGCGGCGATCCCGCCACCGGCGGCACCGATTCCGGCGGTGACCCGCGAGGAGTTGCGAATGAGCACCTCGGCGAGCGCGTCCCCGGAGCGGCCGTCGTGATGCCGGCGGAGCGTGTCGAGGTCACGGACCGGCAGGTGCGGCGCGATCTCGATGAGGGTGTCCAGCGTCCACCGGGTCGCCGCGCGGGGCGTGGCGATGAACCGGCGGATACCGCGACGGGTACCGCCGGAGGCGGACGACGCCAGCCTGCCCAGCAACCGCCGGCGCTCGCCGGGGTCCAGATCGGACCCGGTGAGGCGCGCGACGGTGTCAGGCAGCGGCTCGGCGTTCTGATCGCCGCTCGCACCGCCCTGTGCGCCGACCGGCTCGGACGGCTGCGCAGAGGACGGTGTCCGCGGCGGGTTCGACGAGTCCGGATGCGTCATGCCAGCTCCCTCGCGTGCGGGCGGGTGGGGAGACGAGTCGGTCGTCCGCCTCCCCTCCAGCATGCGTCAGGCAGCGCATTCCCGACAGACAGGCTGGCCATTGCGCTCACCAGCGAGCTGACTGCGGTGGTGCACGAGGAAGCAGCGCGAGCATCGGAACTCGTCGACCTGCATCGGTAGGACCCGGACCGTCAGCTCTTCGCCTGACAGGTCGGCGCCGGGAAGTTCGAAACCTTCCGCGACCTCCGCCTCGTCCACGTCGACGCTGCCGGACTGGGCCTCGGTCCGCCGGGCCTTCAACTCCTCCAGGCTGTCCTCACCCAGATCGGAGTCGTCGGTACGGCGCGGGGCGTCGTAGTCGGTGGCCATATTGGTGTTCATCTCCCGTGTTCGTATCCGCCCGGGCGTGCTGGACGGTTCTGATCTCCCCCGCCGGTGGCGAAAAAACTGAATCGACCCGGCGAGCGCGGAACCTTACCGTTTCCAGCGCACCTAATACGCGCCAGCGGCGCGTCTTGTTCCCGATGTGATGGAGGTGACACCGATGAACGCCGTCAAGACGATCGGCGCGCTCTCGGTGAGCGCGCACGGTACCCCGTCCCGCCCGTTTCTGCCGAGCCCGCCGCGCTGGCGCGAATAACCCGCGTCGCGGCGGCTACGGCGCCCCCTCCATCGGAGCCCGTGATGTCTGTTCCCCCGTCCGCCCTACCCAACCCCGAACTCCCCGTACTTCTTCCCGCTGGCCTCGGCCTCGAGGCTCTCGGCTGGTCACCGTACTGGTCCAGCCAGGCCACGGCGTACGACCCCGGCCAGTCGACCGATGCCACCCCCGGCCAGGATGCCCCGGCCCGCCCGGCCAGGGTGATCCGTGCCGACCGCGGGCACTGCCTCGTCCACACCGGCGAGGCCCTGCTGCACGCCGCACTGGGCGAGCAGATCACGCCGGCTCCGACCACCGGTGACTGGGTCCTGCTCGGCCCGGACGACCGGGTGGTCGCGGCGCTCCCCCGGCGCACCGCGTTCACCCGCGGCGCCGGCCGCAACGACGCCCGCGGCCAGGTCCTGGCCGCCAACCTGGACGTGGTGGCGGTGCTGCACGCGCTGTCCGCACCGCCGAACCTCGGCCGGATCGAGCGGCTCACGGCGCTGGCCTGGGCCAGCGGCGCCCAGCCGGTGGTGGTGCTGAGCAAGGCCGACCTGTCCGGGGATCCGGACGGGGACGTGGCCGAGACGGCCGCCGCCAGCCCCGGCGCCGAGGTGGTCGCGGTGAGCACCGAGCCCGGTCATCCGGCGAACGCGGGGCTCGACCAGCTCCGCGCGCTGCTGCCCGCCGGCGCCACCGGCGCGTTCATCGGACCGTCCGGCGTCGGCAAGTCGAGCCTGGTCAACGCCCTGGCCGGGGTCGAGGTGCTGGCCACCGGGGCGATCCGCGACGACGGCAAGGGCCGGCACACCTCGGTCACCCGGGAGCTGGTGCCGCTGCCCTGGGGCGCCGTCGTGATCGACACCCCCGGGCTGCGCGGCGTCCAGCTCTGGGAGGCCGAGGAGGGGCTGGAGGCGGCCTTCGCGGAGATCGTCGCGCTGGCCGAGCAGTGCCGGTTCGGCGACTGCCAGCACCGCACCGAGCCCGGCTGCGCGATCCAGGCGGCGGTCGCCGAGGGCACGCTCTCCCCGCGCCGGCTGGAGAGCTACGAGAAGCTGCAGACGCGAGCAGGCCTGGCTCGCGTCCCGGTACGACGCCCGGCTGCGCGCCGAGCAGCGGGCCAAGTGGAAGCAGATCACCAAGAGCAACCGCAACCGACCCAACCGCGGGCTCTAGCATCCGACCGGCCGCCGCGCCACCGGTGGGCCGCCGTGCCGGACAAAGACAGGCTCCGCAGGAAAGGCGGCGGCTCCGCCGCTGCTGCGGTTCGATTCCGCCCTCCCGGGCGGAATCGAACCGCAAGCCCGCGACTCGTGACCGCCCGGTAGCGTCTCGGCCGTGACGAGCCTTTCGACTGGAGCCGACCCGAGCGTGGTCGGGCCCTACCTCTCCACCGTGCTCGGCGACCCCGCCTGGGCCGATGCCGAGGTGGGCCTGATCAGCGGCGGCAAGTCCAACCTGACCTACCTGGTGACGAGCGGCGCGGGACAGCTCGTGCTCCGCCGCCCGCCGCTCGGGCCGATCCTGCCGACCGCGCACGACGTGGTCCGGGAGCACCGGGTGATCGCGGCGCTCGCCGGCACCGGCGTGCCCGTGCCCGGCCGCGCTGCACCTGTGCACCGACGAGTCCGTCCTCGGCGCGCCGTTCCTGCTGATGGAGTACGTCGAGGGGCCGATCGCCCGGGACGGCCTACCGGCCGGGTACGCCGACGCCCCCGAGCAGCGCCGGGAGATCACCCACGCGCTGGTCGACACGCTCGTCGGCCCTGCACGCGGTCGAGCCGGCCGCGGTCGGGCTCAGCGGCTTCGGCCGGCCCGAGGGGTACGTGGCCCGGCAGGTGTCCCGGTGGGTCCGGCAGTGGGAGGCCACCCCGAGCGAGCCGCTGCCGGAGCTGGACGAGCTCGCGCGGCTGCTGGCCGCCGCGGTGCCGGCCGGGGTGAGCGGGCCGATCGTGCACGGCGACTTCCGGCTCGACAACACCGTGCTGGACCCGGCCCGGCCCGGCCGGATCGCGGCGGTGCTGGACTGGGAGATGTCCACCCTCGGTGACCCGCTCGCCGACCTCGGCCTGATGCTCGTCTACTGGGCCCAGGCCGACGACGGTCCGACCCGGCGGTCCGCGGTGCTGGTCTCGGCGACCACCCGCCTGCCCGGCTTCGGCACCAGGGCCGACGTCGGCCGAGCGGTACGCCGCCCAGTCCGGCCGGGACCTGTCCACGCTGCCCTGGTACGTGGCGTTCGGCTGCTTCAAGCTGGCGGTCGTGGTGGCCGGGGTGGCGGCCAGGGCCAAGGCGGGCGCCATGGTCGGCGGCGGCTTCGCCGGCGTGGGCGACGCGCTCGGTCCGCTGGTGACGCTCGGGCACGAGACCCTGCGGGCCGGCACGCTGGACTGAGCGCGCCCCGGACGGGCCGTGCGGGTTGCCTCGTCCGCGTACGCTCGTCTCAACGCTCCGGGCTCGCCGAAACACCGATCGACCGTGCCTTCGGGACACGGCTCACGTTGATGGAATGGGTAGCGGAGGGGCGTTACCCTCTGTCTATGTTCGTCACCGGGAGCCTTCGATGAGTCTTGCGCGAGTGCGGGCGCTGATCGTCATCGGCGTGCTGGTCGTGATCGCCCTCACCACGGTCGTCTGGGCGATCGTCCAGGACGACCAGGTCACCACGAGCGGCCCAGTCGGACTGCCCCGATCACGTCAAGGCGGCCACCGCGATCCCGCCGGCCAAGTCGGTCAAGCTGCGGATCTACAACGCCACCGACCAGACCGGCCTGGCCCACGAACGCCAAGGTCGCGCTGACCAGCGGCCGGGTTCACCAACATCACCATCGGCAACAAGGCCGACGCCGTCGAGGCGACCGGCGAGGTGCGGTACGGCCCGGCCGGGGTCGGCGCGGCCTACCTGGTGCGCGCGCACGTCCGGGGCTCCGAGGGGGTGCCGGACGACCGCAAGGACGCCACCGTGGACCTCATCCTCGGCGAGGAGTACACCCGGGTCCAGATCACTCCGCCCGGCGACGTCAAGGGCGAGCTGGAGCGGCTCGGCAAGGTCGAGTACGAGAGCGAGGACGGCTGTTAGCCGCCCCCACGTCTGCCTCTTCGGGCGACATTTTCCCGGCCATGACCGCGAAGATGTCGCCCAAAGCGCGTCCGGGGTCAGTCCGCCGGCAGCACCGTGTCGGCGGCGAGGGCGACCAGGCGGTCGTGCAGCGGGCCGTGCAGGGCCGGCGGTGCCGCGAGCGTCAGCGCCGGTCCGGCCGGCGCGCCGCGCAGCCCGGTGACGAGCACGCCGGCCTCCTCGGCGACCAGTCCGCCGGCCGCGGAGTCCCACGGGTTGAGCCCGCTCTCGTAGTACGCGTCCAGCCGTCCCTCGGCGACGAAGCACAGGTCCAGCGCGGCCGAGCCGAACCGGCGAATGTCCCGCACCTCCGGGAGCAGAGCGGCCACCACGCGCGCCTGTGCGGCCCGCTGACGGGCGTCGTAGCCGAATCCGGTACCGACCAACGACTGGGCCACGCTGGTCGTCTGCGGCCCGCTCAGCCGGCGCCCGGCCCGCCAGGCGCCGCCGCCGCAGGGTGGCGGTCCACTCCTCGCCCGACTCCGGGTTGTGCACCACGCCGGCGACCACCGCACCGTCCACTTCGGCGGCGAGCGACACCGCGTACTGCGGAAGCCCGTAGACGTAGTTGACCGTCCCGTCGATCGGATCGAGCAGCCACCGCACGCCGCTGGTGCCGGTCCGGCGTGCCGCCCTCCTCGCCGAGCACCGCGTCGTCGGGGCGGGCCGCCAGCAGGCCGGCCACGACGAGCTGCTCGCTGGCCCGGTCCATCGCGGTGACCAGATCGGTCGGCGTCGACTTGCGGTCGATCTGCCCGAGACCGTCCGCTCGCCCCTTCCGGACGAGTTCGCCGGCCCGGCGGACCAGGTCCACGGCCAGCGCGAGCAGCTCCTGCGGGTCGGTGCGGGTGCGGTCTGAGCTCATGCGGCCAGTCCAGCACACGGGCTGACGTGCGCGGCGGTAGGGGCGACGCGCCGGGGAGGCGAGGCTGCCGTAGGTGGCTCGGGCGACGTACGGTAGAGCTGCACACGCCCGTGATCGAAGCGCCCCGAAAGGGATCTTTGCCCACGCAGCAAAAGTCTCCACCGGCTCGGAGTTACAATTCCTTGCCATCCCCCCGGTTCGCAGCCACGACGCGGGGGGATCCCCCCGATCAGCTCACCCGGCCGGCTCCCCCGGTCGGTCCGGCGCGTCCCGCACGCGCCGACTCGTGGAAGGTCGTTCGTGACAACCGCTGACCGCATTCCCGCACGACCCGACGTCGTACGATCGCTCGTGGAGTCGCTCGCGGAGCACGCCCAGCCGACCGGCTCCATCACCTCCGCTCAGGTGGCGCGGGTGCTCGGCGAAGCCGGCGTCAACACCGCCCAGGGCAAGAAGATCCTGCAGGGGCTCAGCGCCTCCGGGGTGACCGTGATCGTGGACGGTTCGGCTGACACCCGTCCGCGCCGGACCCGGGTGGCGGCCGCGCGCTCGTCGACCACCCCGGCCTCCAAGGCCACCACCGCGAAGGCCGCTCCGGCCAAGCGGGTCGACGCCGACGGCGCGGAGCCGGGCGCTCCCGCCCAGCCCCGCAAGGCGGCGCCGGCCAAGGCGGCGGCCCCGGACGCGGCGGCCAAGAAGGCGGCTCCCGCCAAGAAGGCCGCCGCGGCCAAGAAGGCGCCGGCGAAGAAGGCGGCCAAGGGCGACGCGGCCCCGGCCACCGGTCCCGGCAAGGAAGGGCTCGCCGTCGACGAGCCGGTCGTCCTCACCGAGGGTGGCGCGGCCGCGGAGGAGGAGGACTTCTCCTGGGACGACGAGGACGAGGAGTCGGAGGCGCTCAAGCAGGCCCGGCGTGACGCCGAGCTCACCGCCTCGGCCGACTCGGTCCGCGCCTACCTCAAGCAGATCGGCAAGGTCGCGCTCCTCAACGCCGAGGAGGAGGTGGACCTGGCCAAGCGCATCGAGGCCGGTCTCTACGCCTCCGAGCGGCTCCGCCAGATCGAGGACGCCGGCCAGAAGCTCACCCCGCAGATGCGGCGCGACCTGAACTGGATCGTCCGCGACGGCGAGCGCGCCAAGAACCACCTGCTCGAGGCGAACCTGCGGCTCGTGGTCTCGCTGGCCAAGCGGTACACCGGGCGAGGCATGGCGTTCCTGGACCTGATCCAGGAGGGCAACCTGGGCCTGATCCGCGCGGTCGAGAAGTTCGACTACACCAAGGGCTACAAGTTCTCCACGTACGCCACCTGGTGGATCCGGCAGGCGATCACCCGGGCCATGGCCGACCAGGCGCGGACCATCCGCATCCCGGTCCACATGGTCGAGGTCATCAACAAGCTCGGCCGGATCCAGCGCGAGCTGCTCCAGGACCTGGGTCGCGAACCCACGCCCGAGGAGCTCGCCAAGGAGATGGACATCACCCCGGAGAAGGTGCTGGAGATCCAGCAGTACGCCCGGGAGCCGATCTCGCTCGACCAGACCATCGGCGACGAGGGCGACAGCCAGCTCGGTGACTTCATCGAGGACTCCGAGGCCGTGGTCGCGGTGGACGCGGTCTCCTTCACGCTGCTGCAGGACCAGCTCTCCTCGGTGCTGCAGACGCTGTCCGAGCGCGAGGCGGGCGTGGTGCGGCTGCGGTTCGGCCTGGCCGACGGTCAGCCCCGCACGCTGGACGAGATCGGCCAGGTCTACGGGGTGACCCGGGAGCGGATCCGGCAGATCGAGTCCAAGACGATGAGCAAGCTGCGGCACCCGTCCCGCTCGCAGGTGCTGCGGGACTACCTGGACTAAACGCTTGCCGCTTTGGGCGACATGTTCACGGCTCTGGCCGCGGAGATGTCGCCGCGCAAAGTGCTGTCAGGGGGCCGGCGGGCCGTGCGCGCCCAGGTGCGGCGGGAGGAAGAGCTCGAATCCGCAGTCCCGGCAGAACAGGGTCCGGTGCCCGCCGGTGCCGTCCGTGACGCAGCCGCACGAGAGCCAGCCCACCGCGACGTGCCCGCCCCGGTACGGCTCACGGCAGCCGGGGCAACGCTGCGGGTGGACCTCGGTCCAGACGGCGTGTTGGGCTCCCCGCCGATGAACCTTGCGCAGCTTGATCATGCGCCCACGTTAGAACATGTGTTCGAATAGCTGGCAAGAGCCCTGGCCGCAGAAATTTCGACCATCACCGCTGGTAGGCGCCGTGTCACGCGGTGCGGGGGCGCTTTGCCTCGGCATCGGACGGTCGGCGCGAAAAGGGGCAGTTGCCCGAAAAGCGAATGGATGACCCGGACGTCCCCCGGACGGTCCGACTTCCCCGATTCGGACGGTGTGCCCACCAGCCGCCGGGAAACGTGGCAGTCTTGTAACCAGACAGTAGGTTGTCTACCGATGGCCCTGACGGACTGCTTGCCCCATGGTGTGACATGTATCGCGTTGACGGCCTCGGGAACGATGCCAGCACCGGATGTGTTGGACGATGTGTGAGCACGACGTACAGGGCATCACGAAGAACAGCACCATCCGGTGACAGCAGAGGAGGAGGCCGATGAACCCCACCCTCACCCCGCCGCCCGAGACAGCGATGCCGCCCGCGGGCGAGCGTTGCGATCGGTGCAGCGCGGCAGCGAAGGTCCGAGCCGTCCTGCCTGGGGGCGGCGACCTCGTCTTCTGCGGACATCACGCGAACAAGTACGCAGCCAACCTTCAGAAAGTGGCTGTGAACATCGCGCGAACCGAAGAAGCCGACTAACCCGCATTCGATAACCAACCGACCTACCAGTGATGGCCCCGGCTGATGCCGGGGCCATCAGCCGCTGTCCCCGAGCGCCAACCCCGCTGCCACGCTGCCGCGGATCCCAAACCGGACTTTCGGGGTTTCTGGGCATACGACGGGCATGCGTAGCCCCGTTTTCCCCGAAAGTCCGATTCGCTGGCGGGGTCGGCCAGGCGCGCCGCCGCACGGGGTGCGGTTGGATCGCGCACTCGCAGTGCGCGATCCAACCGCAGCCCGAGGCCTGCGGCCCGGGCGTCGGCGGGCGCGCCCGTCACCTCCACCCACACCCCGGGGGGCAAAACGGACTTGCGGGACTAACGTGGCTACGCGCGCCCGTTGAAGGCACGGAAAGCCCGCAAGTCCGGTTCGCCCGGGGAGTGCCGGCGCGGCCGGCGCGCGCGCACGTGCGGCCGCTCAGCGGGTCACCAGGAGCGGATCGAGACGATCCGTTCCTCCAACTGCTCGATGCTCGCCTGAGCGCTCGGCGGGCCACCACAGAGCTTGCGCAGCTCGGCGTGGATCTGACCATGCGGCCGGCCGGTGCGGTGGTGCTGCGCGGCGACCAGGGTGTTGAGCTGCCGACGCAGGTCCGACCGGCGCTGGAACGCCGACATCTGTTTGGCCGGCAGCGGCGGCGGCTCGGGCTCGCTGGCCTTGTTCCGGCGCTGAGCGGCGACCTGATCGGCCTGACGCTTGGACAGCAGCGCGGCGACCTGGTCGGGCGCGAGCAGTCCGGGCAGCCCGAGGTATTCCTCCTCCTCGGGCGTGCCGGGGGTGGCGCCGGTGCCGAACGAGGCGCCGTCGTAGATGACCTGGTCGAGGTGGGCCGAGGCGCCGAGGGCCTGGAACTTGCGGTCCTCGTCGGTGTCCTCGTCGAGCTCCTTGTTGGCGGCAGCGAGCAGCGCGTCCTCGAGGAGTTCCTCGCGCGCCGGCTTCTCCAGCACGTGGTCGCGCTCGAGCTCCATCTCGCTGGCGTGCTGCAGCAGCACCGGCACGCTCGGCACGAAGATGCTCGCCATCTCCCCCGGCTGCCGGGCCCGGACGAACCGGCCGACCGCCTGGGCGAAGAACAGCGGCGTGTTGACGCTGGTGGCGTAGACCCCGACGGCGAGCCGCGGGATGTCGACGCCCTCGCTCACCATCCGCACGGCGACCATCCAGCGGGCGTCCGACTCGGCGAACGCGCCGATCTTGGCGCTCGCGGTCTTGTCGTCGGAGAGCACCACGACCGGCGGGATCCCGGTGATCTCGTGCAGCAGCTTCGCGTACGCCTTGGCCGTGGCGTGATCGGTCGCGATGACCAGGCCGCCGGCGTCGGGCATGCCGGCCGCGCGGATCTTGCTCAGCCGGCCGTCGGCGGCGCGCAGCACCTGCGGCATCCAGTCGCCGGTCGGGTCCAGCGCGGTCCGCCAGGCGTGCGCGGTCTGCTCGGCGGTGAGCGGCTCGCCGAGACGGGCGGAGAGTTCCTCGCCCGCGCTGGTCCGCCAGCTCATCTGGCCCGAGTACGCCAGGAACAGCACCGGGCGGACCACCCGGTCGCGCAGCGCGTCGGCGTAGCCATAGGTCGAGTCGGCGCGGGAACGGGTCAGGCCGCTGCGGTCGCGCTCGTAGTTGACGAACGGGATCGGGTTCGCGTCGCTGCGGAACGGGGTGCCGGTCAGCGCGAGCCGCCGGGTCGCGGGCTCGAACGCCTCCTTGACGCCGTCGCCCCAGGTCCGGGCGTCGCCGGCGTGGTGGATCTCGTCCAGGATCACGAGCGTGCGGCGGGCCGTGGTGCGTCGCCGGTGCAGCGTCGGGTGCATGCCGATCTGGGCGTAGGTGACGACGATGCCGTGGAAGTCGCGCGAGGTGGCGCCCTGGCTGTTGCTGAAGGTCGGGTCGAGTTCGATGCCCACCCGGGCGGCGGCCTGGGCCCACTGCGTCTTGAGGTGGTCGGTCGGGGCGACCACGGTGATCGACTCGACGGTGCCGTCCCGGAGCAGTTCCAGGGCGACCCGGAGCGCGAACGTCGTCTTGCCGGCGCCGGGCGTGGCCACGGCGAGGAAGTCCTGCGGCGCCCGGCGGAGGTACTCCACCAGGGCCTTGCGCTGCCAATCCCGCAGCGGCGGGGAGGAGGACGGGGAGGTGTCGACGGCGGATTCGGGTGCCGAGACGGGCGCGGAGGTCATGTACTCCCTTCCTCGCAGTCCTCACAGAACGACGCCCCCGCTGAGCGCCGCCCCGAGTGGGGGCGAGCCGGCGAGGGCAGATCCCCACTCTAGCGTGGAGCGCCACGACCCTCCGGCCCGACACCCCGCGGTGTCGGCGCCGACCACTTGCGCACCAGCGAGACCAGCCGGAGCCCGCAGACCAGTACCGCCGCCACCACCGCGCTGACCACGCTGTCCACGCCGGTCCGGTCGCCGACGACCACGACGATCGCCCCGACCATCGCCGCCACGGCGTAGATCTCCCGCCGCAGCACCACCGGGATCTCCCCCAGCAGCACGTCCCGCAGCAGGCCGCCGCCGATCCCGGTGAGCATCCCGACCACGCACGCCCCGAGCGGCGCCACCCCCGCGTCCAGCGCCTTCGTCGTCCCGGCCACCACGAACAGGCCGAGGCCGGCGGCGTCGGAGAGCAGCACGATCCGGCGCACCTTGGCCAGCTGCGGGTGGAAGTAGAACGTCAGCACCGCGGCCACCGCCGGCACCACGAGGTACCGCCAGTCCGACAGCACCAGCGGCGGCGTGGCGCCGAGCAGCACGTCCCGCATCGCTCCCCCGCCGGTCGCCGCGACCAGTCCCAGCACGACGACGCCGAACACGTCGAGCTTCTTCGCGACCGCGGCCGACGCCCCGGAGAGCGCGAACACGAAGATTCCGACCAGGTCCAACACGGTGAGCAACGCCTCGGTAGACACGGGGCGAGAATAGGCATTTGGGCACGACAACGGGGGTGCCCACGACGTATCGTGGCCAAGCTCATGTTCACTCTGCCCACCGAAGCCGGCGCGGAGCCGGCCGACGCCGCCTCCGTGCAGCCGCCGTACCCGCAGAGCGAACTGCCCCCGATCGACACTGCCGGCCGTCGCCACGCCGTTCGCCGAGCGGCTCCGCGCCGGCCTGCGCGGCCTTCAGGTGGCCCGCGAGATCGCCGTCGCCACGCTCGCCAAGGCGTGGAACGACCGGATCCTCGGACTGAGCGCCGAGGCCGCGTTCTGGCAGCTCCTGTCGTTGCCGCCGCTGCTACTGGGCGCGCTCGGCATGCTCGGCTACGCCGGGGACCGGATCAGCCCGGACCTGATGACCCGGATCCAGGAGCACCTGCTGCGGCTCGCCGCCGAGGTGCTCCAGCCCGCGATGGTCAACCAGGTGGTCGAGCCGATGCTGTCGGAGGTGCTGAGCCACGGCCGCGGTGGAGTCGCCGCGATCAGCTTCGTGTTCGCGCTGTGGGCCGGCTCGTCCGCCACCTCGACGTTCGTCAACACGATCACGATCGCCTACGGCCAGCGTGACCTGCGCGGCGCGGTGCGCAGCCGGTTCCTCGCGCTCTGGCTCTACCTGCTCGCGCTCGGCGTCGGGACGGTCGCCGTGCCGCTGCTGGTGCTGGGGCCGAACGCGCTGGTCCGCGCGCTGCCGGAGGGCTGGCACCAGGCGGCCTCGATCGCCGTCCACGTCACGTACTGGCCGATCATGGCGGTGATCGTGTTCGTGGCGCTGTCGGCGTTCTACCACCTGGCCACCCCGCTGCGGCTGCGCTGGCGGCGTGCGGTGCCCGGGGCCGCGCTCGCGCTGGTGCTGTTCATGCTGCTGTCGTACCTGCTGCAGCTCTACATCGCGGCGGTGGCCGCCCGGCTGCTCGTGTTCAGCACGCTGGCGGCGCCGATCCTGGCGCTCTTCTACTTCTACGTGATCGCGATGGCCGTCCTGCTCGGCGCCGAGCTCAACGCCACGCTGGAGCGACGCTGGCCGCGCGGGTCCAAGACCCGCCCGATCGAGGCGATCATGCGGATCCGGGCCAGGGCCGTCATCCGCGCGAACGGCGACGAGCCGCAAAACTGACAGCTTTGGGCGACATTTTCACGGCTATAACCGTCAAAATGTCGCCCAAAGCGCGGGGTTCTCGGGGTTCTGGGTGGTGCGCTCAGTACATCTTCGACATGAGTTCGTCGGAGTCGTAGATGTCCTTGCAGGCCGGGCAGACCGGCGAGCCGGGCTTCGGGACCTTCGTGACGGGGAACTTCGCGCCACAGATGGCCTCGACGAAGTTGCCGAGCACGGCGCTCTCGACCATCTTGTCCTTGTCCACGTAGTGGAACATCTCCGGACCGTTGCTGGTCTCAGCCTCGCGGGTTTCCGGCCGCTCCAGGATCTCGCTGCTCACGTTTCACGCCCTCCTCGTGTCGTCCCCAGTGTGCCAGGCTGAGACGCCGGACACGATCACAACCGCCCGCACGTCCCCGACCTGCGGCGGGAGATAGCGTGACGGGGTGAACGTCGAACCCCGCACCGATACCGGCCACCGCATCGTTCTCGGCACCGAGGTGGCCGAGGCCATCCGGGTGGGCCGCCCCGTGGTGGCGCTGGAAAGCACCATTCTCTCGCACGGGCTGCCGCGTCCGGACAACCTGCGCGTCGGCCGGGAGATCGAGGCCGCGGTGCGCTCCGCCGGTGCGGTGCCGGCCACGATCGGCGTGCTCGCCGGGCAGGTCACGGTCGGCCTGGACGACGCCGGCCTGGAACGGCTCGCGCTCACCGACGGCGTGCTCAAGGTCAGCGTGCGGGACCTGCCGGTCGCGGTGGCCACCGGGGCCGACGGCGCCACCACCGTGGCCAGCACCGCCGCGGTCGCCGCGCGGGTCGGCATCCGGGTGTTCGCCACCGGCGGCCTCGGCGGGGTGCACCGGGACGCCCAGCAGACCTACGACGAGTCCGCGGACCTGGCCGCGCTGGCCCGCACCCCGGTCGCGGTGGTCTGCGCCGGCGTGAAGTCGATCCTGGACGTGCCGGCCACGCTGGAACGGCTGGAGACCCTCTCGGTGACCGTGCTCGGCTACGGCACCGACCGGTTCCCGGGCTTCTACCTGGCCGACTCCGGCTACCCGCTGGACTGGCGGGTGGACTCCCCCGAGCAGGCCGCCGCCGTGCTGAACGCCGCCCGTGACCTGGGCGTCGGCGCCGGCGCGGTGATCGTGGCGAACCCGCTGCCGGTGGACGAGCAGCTCGACCCCGCCCTGCACCAGCAGGTCCTCACCGCCGGCCTGGCCGGGCTGGAGCGCGACGGCGTCACCGGCAAGGACGTCACGCCGTACCTGCTGGCGCACTTCCACCACGCCACCGACGGGCAGAGCCTGGCCGTGAACATCCGGATCATCCTGCGCAACGCCGAGCTGGCCGGCCGGATCGCGGTCGCCGCCAGCGAGTACAGCCCGACGCTCTCGGTGTGAGCGGGGCGACGCGGGCCGGGTCGTCGGCTGCGCCACCGCGGATCCTGGTCGTCGGCGACCTGGTCACGGACGTGGTGGTTCGGCCGGCCGGCGTGCTCGCGCACGGCTCGGACACCGCGGCCGCCGTGCTGATCACCGGTGGCGGCGGCGCGGCCAACACGGCGTCCTGGCTGGCCGCGGCGGGTGTGCCGGTCACGTTGGTGGCTCGGGTCGGCGACGACGCGGCCGGTCGGGAGCGGTGCGCGGAGCTGGCGGCGCTCGGCGTGAAGACCGCGGTGGCGGTCGACAAGTCGATGCCGACCGGGGCGATCGTGGTGCTGGTGGCGCCCGATGGTGAGCGCACCATGCTGACCGAGCGCGGCGCGAGCCTCGCCCTCTCCCCCGCCGACGTCGACGCCGGCTTCGCCGCGGTGACCGGGGAGCCGACCGGGCTCCGCCCGGCGCCGGACCGGCCGAGCGGCCTGACGCGACGCATCTACACCTGTCCGGCTATCCGTTGCTGGACGCCGCGACTCGCCCGGCCGGGCTGCACGCGCTGGCCAGGGCGCGCGCCGCCGGCCTGACCGTCTCGGTGGACGCCGCGTCCGCGGCGCCGCTGCGTGGCCGCCGGGCCGGCCGCGTTCCTGACCTGGATCGAGGGCGTCGACCTGCTGCTGGCGAACGCCGAGGAAGCCGCCGTGCTCACCGGCCTGGACGACCCGGCGGCCGCGGCCGAGAAGCTGCTGGCCACGGCCCGCACGGTGGTCGTGAAGCGGGGCGCCGGCGGAGCCGTGTGGTGTTCGGCGGGAATCCGGGTGGCGGTGCCGGCCACGGTGACCGAACTCGTGGACAGCACCGGTGCGGGTGACGCGTTCGCGGCCGGGCTGCTCGCGGCGTGGCTGGACGGCGCGGAGCCGGAGGCGGCGTTGCGTGCTGGTGCGGCGCTCGGTGCGCGCGCCGCCGGGCAGGCCGGCCCTAAGGCGTGTCTTCAAGGTCTCGCCCGTCGCGAGCCGGATGCCAGGCGGCGTCCGGCAAGGCGGAGGTGTGGCCGGATACCGGTGTTGTATCCGGCCATGCCGACAGCGGTCGTCGTCTGGGGCCGGCATGCAGGTCTGCGCTACTGGTCGACGATCCGGTCCGGGCTCGTCGGCGGCAGGGCGGGTCGGCTCGGGGTGCTCGCGGTGCAGCCGGGTGGTGAACTTGCTGGCCTTCTTCGGCGGCCGATCGTTGGCGATCAGCACGGCCATCCACGGCAACGCGACCATGCCGACGATGCAGAACCCGACCCAGACCAGCGCGTGCGGCACCTTCAGGCTCACGATGACGGCGGCCGCGATCAGGCACACCACCCGCAGCCCCATCATCACCGCGTACTTGATCTGCCGGCTGCGAAGTTGGGCCTGGGGACTCGCTTCCGCCTCGGTGATCACCACCGGCGACCCGCGTCCGCCTCGGAACCTGCTCACGCTGCCTCCTCGAGATGCGTCCATCCTCCCACCATGTCCGGTGGGCCGCATCCAGCGGGAGCGCGGCGGTACCGCTCTACCGGCGCTTGGAGATCCAGCCCCAGATCGCGAGCAGGGCGGTGGCGCCGAGGATGGCGGTGACCCAGGTCGAGCAGTCGAAGAACTCGTCCAGCGGGTCGGAGTCGAACAGCAGGCCCGCGATCCAGCCGGCCACGAGCGCGCCGACCACGCCCACCAGCATCGTCACGATGATGCCGCCGGGCTGCTTGCCGGGCAGGATCGACTTGGCGATCGCACCGGCGATCAGTCCGAGCAGGCAGAACGCGATGAGGCCCACGAGGTTCCTCCAACAGGTCGGCGGAAGACGACTCTATGCGTAAACCGCCCACTTTGGACCGACGGCACGCGGTCGACGGCTTGACCGGTCCGGCGCGCGGTTCGACCGGCCCGGGCGGCAACGGTCCGGCCGGCGGCTCGACCGGCCGCGACGGCTGCTTCGATCCGGCGGGCTGATCGACCGGCCCGTGCGGCTACTTCGGTCCGGCGCCCAGGCCGAGGAGGTCGCGGCAGGGCTCCAGGCCCTCGACCGTGACCACGCCGACCCCGTATCCCTGGCGCTGCAACGCCCAGCGCTCCCGGGTCAGCCGGGACCAGATCATGTGCTCGACCGTTCCCTCGTGGACCTCGTAGGTGTCGCCGCAGGGGGTGTAGCCGAGCGAGCGGGTGACGCCGAGCGCGGCGTCGTTCCCCTCGGCCGACTCCGACTCGGCGGCCCGGGCGTCGAAACCCTCGAACGCCAGGTGCAGGACCATCGCCCGCATCGCCTTGGCCAGTCCGCGACCGCGGAAGTCGGCTCCGATCCAGGACGAACTCTCGACGATCCGTCGGGTCGGGAAGTCGACGGCCTTGAGATCCTGCTGGCCGACCAGCTTCCCGTCGGCGTACGCGGCGAAGCAGAGCCGCCAGGAGACGGACTCCAGCTCGGCTCGCGAGCGCCAGACGTGCCGCAGCACCGCCTGCTGGGACCGCGCGCGCTCGCCCTGCGCCTCGACCGGCAGCGTCGGGTCGAACGGCACGTCGTGCGGGTAGAGGTTGGCGAGTTCCGGCAGGTCGTCATCGGACGGCGGCCGGAGTTCCATGTGCTCGGTGCGCAGTCGCAAACCGGCCAGCGGCCAGAGCGACGGGTCGACCGTCACTCCCCGTCCTTCGGCGCGGCCTCGGCCACGGCGTCGACGCGTGCACAGGTCATGGGAGCCACCGGCTCAACCTACCGTGACCTGCCGGACACTCGGCACAGGCCGGTCAGTCGCCCTTCGCGGCGGCCTTGGCGGCCCGCTTGAACTCCCGTACCTGCAGCAGGGTCTCCGGGCCGACCACGTCCGCGATCGAGCGGGTCGAGCCCTCGTCCGCGTAGGCGCCGGCGGCCTCGCGCCAGCCCTCGGGCCGCACCGCGAGCTGCTTGCCGAGCAGCGCCACGAAGATCCGGGCCTTCTGCTCACCGAAGCCGGGCAACGCCCGCATCCGGGTGAGCAGATCGCGCCCGGTCGCCGCTTCTCGCCACAGCGCGGCGGCGTCGCCGTGGTACTTGTCGGCGATCTGCCGGCACAGCGCCTGCACCCGGCCGGCCATCGCGCCGGGGAAGCGGTGCAACGCGGGCGGGCCGGCGAACAGCTTCGCGAACTCGTCCGGGTCGGCGTCGGCGATCGCGCCCGCGTCCAGCGCGCCGGACTCGCGGGTCCACGCCGAGCCGCCGCGCCAGGAGGTAGGGCGAACCGAACGCGCGCTCCATCGGGAATTGCTGGTCGAGCAGCATGCCGATGAGCAACGCCAACGAATCGCGGCTCAAGAACGCGTCGGCCTCCGGCTCCTGAACCAACCGCAGTGTCATGTTCCGGTCTCCGTCCCGTCCGTTCGGCTGAGCGTCAGGCGACGAAGCCTACAGCGGCTGCGGTGCAGGCCAGCGGCCGTGCACGAGGGCTGACGACAGGGCGGGGGCCGAGCCGGGCCGGTGGGTTCGGCAGGATGTGCGACGTGACCACACCGCTTCTCGACGACGCCGGCATCCTGCGGCTGCGCACCGCACTCAGCACCGCCGACTACACCCCGCAGGGCGTGGACAGCCTGCTCGGACCGGCCGCCAGCGCGGCGCTCGCCCGCGGCGACCTGCACACCGTGCGGTACGCGACGGCCGGCGACGATCCGCTCTCCACCCTGATCCGGCTGTTCGTGGCGGGCGGTGACGCCACCGAGCCGGCCGCTCGGGCCGCGCTCGCGCCGCTGGCACCGGACGAGGCGTACGCCGCCGGGCTGCTGGTCCGCTCCGGGGACCGGGTCCGCGCCGGGCTCGATCTGCGCCCGTACGCCGACGACACCGGCAGCTGGTGGGTGCTCTCCGATCTCGGCAACGACGTGCGCTCCGGGCCGCTGCGGGCCGACCACGTGCTCGGCATCGGCGGCGCCTCGATCACGCTGGCGCAGGCCACGGTCCGGCCGACGGTCGCGTCCGCGCTGGATCTCGGCACCGGCTGCGGCGTGCAGGCCCTGCACCTGTCCCGGCACGCCGGCACCGTGACCGCCACCGACGTGAACGCCCGTGCGCTGCGCCTCGCCGCGACCACGGCCGCCCTGAACGGGCTGAGCTGGGAACTGCTCGCCGGCGACCTGGTCGAGCCGGTGGCCGGTCGGCGGTTCGACCTGGTGGTCTCCAACCCGCCGTTCGTGGTCGGGACCTGGCCGGGCCACGCATTCCTACCGGGACTCCGGCCGCCCCGGCGACGCGATCAGCGCCGAACTCGTGGCCGCCGCGCCGACGCTGCTCGCCGACGGCGGCTGGCTGCAGCTGCTGGCGAACTGGGTGCACGTCGAGGGCGAGCCGTGGGACGAGCGGGTCGCGGGCTGGCTCGCCGGCACCGGGTTCGACGGCTGGGCGATCCAGCGTGAGGTGCTGGACCCGACCGAGTACGTGACGATGTGGCTCCGCGACGCCGGCGAGCTGTCCGGACCGGGCGCTGCCGAGCGCGCGTCGACCTGGCTGCGGTGGTTCGCCGAGCAGCGGATCGAGGCGGTCGGGTTCGGCCTGATCACGGTGCACGCCGGGGGCGCCGCCGAGCCCACCGTGCACGTCGAGGAGGCCCGGCAGGCGCTGGACCAGCCGATCGGGCCGCACGTGCGGGCGTGGTTCGACCGGCAGGACTGGCTCCGCGGCACGGACCTGCTGAACGCCAGGCTGGTCGCGGCGGACGCGCTCCGGCTCCAGCAGAGCGCGGCGCCGGGGCCGGAGGGCTGGGAGGTCGACACCCAGATCCTGGCGCTCGACGGCGGCATGCGCTGGGCGCAGGAGGTGGATCCGCTGACGGTCGCGCTGGTCGGCGGGTGCGACGGCAGCGTCAAGCTCGGCGACCAGCTCGCGCTGCTGGCCGCGGCGTACGAGGCCGAGCCCGCCGCCCTCGCCGCCGCCGCGTTGCCGCTGGTGGAGCACCTGGTGGAGCGCGGCATGCTGCTGCCGGGGGCCTGAGATGCGGGCGGTGGTGCAGACGGTGTCCCGGGCGTCGGTGACCGTGGACGGCGAGGTGATCGGCGCGATCGGGGACGGGCTGCTGGTGCTGGTCGGCGTGACCCACAGCGACACGGCGGCCGAGGCCGAGACGCTGGCCCGCAAGGTGCACGAGCTGCGCATCCTGGACGACGAGCGGTCCGCGTCCGACGCCGGCGCGCCGGTGCTCGCGATCAGCCAGTTCACCCTCTACGGCGACGCGCGCAAGGGGCGGCGGCCGACCTGGGCCGCGGCGGCGCCGGCCGAGATCGCCGAGCCGCTGGTGACCGCGTTCGTCGAGGCACTGCGGCGGCGCGGCGCGCACGTGGAGACCGGGAAGTTCCGCGCGCACATGCTGGTGGAGTCGGTGAACGTCGGTCCGCGGACCGTGCTGCTCGAGGTGTGAGAGAGCGGCGCACCGCGAGACAGTGCGTGGCGAATCGGACACAATGAGTTTCAGTACCAACGATCGGGGGTGTTGACGTGTGGCAGGCACGAGCGCACGAGATGGCGCGCGCGACCGACGCCATGGCGGCGGACCTGGCCCGGTTGCAGGCCCGTTTACTGGCGGTGTCGTCGGCCGTGGACGCCCTGATCGGCGGCGCGACCGGCCGGGAGGACCGGGCGATGACCGAGCACCTCGGCGCCGCCGGTGGGCGCAGCCAGCAGGCGGCGCGCACGCTGAGCCAGGCCGCCCAGGTGGTCCGCCGGCTGGGCACGCCGGGCTGACGGGCCTACCGCATGCCGTCTGAACTGGAGAAACTCGTCGCCGAGCTGCGCGCTGTCGCGGCCGAGGCGGAGAAACTGCGGCCCCGGCTGGTGCGTCACGCCGGGCTGGTGCGCGACTTCGCCGCCGAGATCGCGGCGGACCCCGAGCAGGGGCGGTCGATGGGGCACACCCAGGCCGCGTCGCTGCTGCAGCAAGCGAGCCGGCAGTGCGACGCGCTCGCGGCCGAACTCGGGCGGGCCAAGGTCGCGGCCGACCATTTCGCGGGTCGGGTGCTGAGCGGCGGTGGCGGCCCGGGGCCGGTCGACCGGGCTGCTCCCCCTCCCCGGCCGGCACCGATCCCTGCTGCCGAGGCCGCTGGCGAACGTGGCCACGGGCCGCTGCCTCCCCCGGCGCCTTCGGACGCGCCGAAGCGGGGGAAGGAACCGCCGTCCGGAGCGCAGGCTGGCGGTGAGCTGCCAGCGGTGGCCGCGCCGGCGCCGACCGATGCGGGGAAGCCGCCGTTACCGCCGTTCGTGCCGTGGTGGATCCCGAACGGGGCGCCGTGGCACGGACATCGCGGGCATCGCGCCACGCCGCGCGGCCGACGGCAGCCCGCTCACCGAGTTCACCGTCGACGACCTGACCAAGCCTGCCGTGGCCGGCACGGAACGGCGGGGCGCGGGCGGCGGCAACCACGACAACCACCGACTGCGACGGCGAGGGCGACCACGACGGCGATGGCGTACCGCCGTCCCGGGTGCCGATCGCCGACCCGTCCCGCGACCTGGTGACCGCGTTCGTCGAGGCTGGTTACACGAGCCCGGATTGTTTGCCGCCGGGGTTGGTGCAGGAACGGTCGTTCTGGCTCGATCAGTGCGGTCACGCGGCGCTGAGACATGCCGAAGTGCCGGACAGCAAGCTGATGCAGCGGGCCATGTTCGGCTGGGACCCGATCACCGGCACGTACCGCCGATTGGGAGAAGAAGGGCAGCACGCACAAGTACGGCCGGGATGCCACGAGCTTCCGTACCCGCGCCGACCTGATCTTCGCGGAGGCACAAGTGTGGGCCAGCGACGCGGGAGTGCGCGAACGCGCCGAAGCCGAACAGATCGATGGCATGCGCTTTGTCGTAGTCGTCCCTGCCTCGAGCGTATATGGCCCTGACCTCAACAAGTATTTGAAGGGCTGGAGCGAATCGGTTCCCAAGGCAAAACCCCACCGGCGTCACGCCCACGAGTTTTCGGACGGGACACAGTCTTTGAAGATCGTCTACAAGCGAGCATCACTGACGACGCCCTGGCATCCAGTAAACGACTTATCCAAAATGATCAGATGTCCAATACACGGAGGCCGCAATGGAAATCCTGAACGAGCGACTTCGGAAAACGATCCAGGCGTATTGCTCGGCGATGGACGACTGTGGGCATCAGAGACCTGGGCAAGGTCGTGCGAAGCGGCGCCTGCAGCATGGTTCCCCGACGAGTTCGCCGAGGCCATCCGAGCCGGAGCATTCACACCGCCAATCTGGGAGAGTCTCGTCGACGTCTCGGTGGACGATGATGAAACTCTCGACGAATACCTTCGACTCGTCTGGTCGAGCGCCGCCCCCGGACCGGCCGTATCCGCTCGGCCGATGAGCGAACGACTCAGAAGATGATCAGGCGTGCTACTGCATGCCATGGACGACACCGGGTATGGACGACTTGGGCAAGGCCGTGCGAAGCGGATCCGCGCATGGTTTCCCGAGCGAGTTCGGCGATGCCATCCTCAGCCGGCGAGTTCACACCGCATCATGGGAAGAACTCGCCGACGTCCCGGTGGACGACGACGACACGAACCCTCGACGAATATCTCCGACTCGTCTGGTCGCGGACGGCGCCGGGGCGGCCGTATCCCCTTGACAGGGCGGCCGCGAGGCTCTGAGCGACTGAAGGTCACGCCCGCTCTCGATCAGCGAACGGCTTCGCGACGCGATTCTCGCGTATTGCCTCTATCTGGAGGAGCGACGGTCTGGAAGAGCCTGGCCAGAGGACATTCAACGAGGCAAGATGGCATGGTTCCCGGCCGAGTTCGCCGTAGCGATCGATCGGGTGCACTCTCCCCCGAACTTGTGGGGACGGCTCACCGCATACGGGTCTCGAAGACGATGAACATGATCAGCTCGATAGAGATCTCCGCGCCGTCTGGTCTCATGCCGCGCCCGGCCGCCCGTTCCCGCCTCGCAACCTGCCCGGCCAATAGCCGGCCGCCCGAGCCCCACCACCCCGAAAAATGCCTGCTCACCGCGCATGCACCGACCCCGAACTGGGCAGTCCACGGTAAGGACCGGACGAAAGGTGCGCCCGATGAGCAAACAGGACGAGGACGTCCGCGCGACACCGAACCAGCCACGGACGCCCAGCAGCCGGGCCGCCACAGCGCCAGCCACCGAACACCGAACCGCCACCGCCGTACTTCGCGCCGGACCATCCGATCAAGCCGGCCAGCCCGACCAAGCTGACCAAGTCGACCTGGTGGGGCGTCCTCAAGCGCAGCGTGAAGGCCTTCCAGGAGAACAACTGCGCCGACTTGGCCGGCGCGCTCACCTACTACGGCGTGCTCGCGCTCTTCCCGTCGGTGATCGTGCTGGTCGCGCTGGCCGGCGTGGTCTCGGACGGCCAGCAGACCGTCGACACGCTGCTGGGGATCGTCGACGATCTCGGCGCCGGCGGTGCGGTCGACGCGCTGGAGAAGCCGATCCGCGAGGTCGTCAACTCGCGGGACGCGTCCGGTCTGGTCCTGATCTTCGGTCTGCTGGGCGCGCTCTGGTCCGCCTCGGGCTACATCGGCGCGTTCACCCGGGCCTCCAACACGATCTACGGCGTGAAGGAGGGCCGCCCGTTCTACAAGCTCAAGCCTCTCCAGGTCCTGATGACGCTGGTCGCGCTGGTGCTGGTGACGCTCATCGCGCTCGGCCTGGTGGTCAGCGGGCCGGTGGCGAGCGCGATCGGCAACGCGATGGGCCTCGGCGAGTCGCTGGTCACCGGTGTGGGAGATCGCGAAATGGCCGGCCCTGCTCGCCATCACCAGCCTGCTGATCTCGTTGCTGTACTGGTTCGCGCCGAACGTGAAGCAGCCGCGTTTCCGCTGGTTCACCGTCGGCGGCACGGTCGCGCTGCTGGCGCTGATCCTGGCGTCGGCCGGGTTCGGGCTCTACCTCGCCAGCTTCGCCTCGTACAACAAGACCTACGGCAGCCTCGGTGCGGTGATCGTCTTCCTGGTCTGGCTGTACCTCGCCAACTCGGTGATCCTGCTCGGCGCGGAGATCAACGCCGAGACCGAGCGTGGCCGTGAGCTGCAGGCGGGTCTGCCGGCCGAGGACGAGATCCTGTTGCCGCCCCGCGACCCCGCCAAGGACGCCGAACCACGCGCCACGGCCGAGGGCAAGAGCGGCTAGATCGCCGCCGGGACCAGCAGCGCCACGGTCGGCAGGGCCAGCAGCGCGAGCGCACCCAGGTACGCGGCGGCTCGGGCTCGGCCGGAGCGGCGCGGCGGGTCGAGCAGGCGCCGGACCCGGGCCAGCAGGGCGTGCTCGGTGGAGTCCGACCGAGCCGGCCGGCGACGCCGCCGGAGCCGACCCGGGCCAGCGCGGCGGCCAGCACGTGCCGTTCCCGGCCGACGCACGCCCGGTCGTCGGCGACCATCTCGACCAGCCCCTCGACCGCGGTCCGGGCCAGCCGGGGGCCACGCAGCCACGGCAGCGCGGACGCCCAGGCGGTGAACGGGAGGATCACCAGGTCGTGCCGCTCGGCCAGGTGCGCGTTCTCGTGGGCGAGCACGGCGTCGAGCTCGTCGTCGTCCAGCAGGCCGAGCGCGCCGGTGGTGACGACCACCCGGGAACCGTGGCCGGGCAGGCAGTAGGCGGCCGCGGCCGGGTGGTCGATCACCCGCGCCGAGCCGCCGGGCCACGGGGTGCTGACCAGGTCGACGAGCTCGCGGTGCCGGGTGCGGGACCGCCAGGTACGCCAGGTGGACAGGCCGGTGACCGCGAACAGCCAGCCGAGCAACGCCAGCCCGGCACCGACCAGCATCGCGTGGAAGAGTCCGAGCCCGGCGCTGGGATCACCGTTCGCGAGCCCGCGCGCCCACACCAGGAGCGCCCCGGGCAGGTCACCGCCGAGCGGCGCGACGCCGAGCGCGAGCACCGCGCCGACCGTGGCGAGGCCGGCGGCCAGCCCGAGCGCCTGCCAGAGCACCAGCGCGGCCCGGGGTTCGCGGCTCACCCAGCGCGGCCCGGTCGAGCGCCCACGGGGCCGGCCCCAGCAGCAGGACGGCCAGGGCGGTCAGCAGGACGACGGTGACGACCACGGCGTCAGCCCGTCGGGGTGGTGCCCGTCACGGAGGCCGCCGGCGGCGTGTCGACGACGGCCCGGCGCGGGCGGCTCAGCGCCTCACCGAGGGCGCTCTGCAGCGCCGCCGCCTCGTCCGGCGTGACCTGACCGGCGAACCGGACCAGCGCCGCGGCGCGGTCGGGGGCGTCCCCGAGCGCCTCGTGCATCAGCTCGGCGATGTAGTCCTCGCGGGTGGCGGTGGGCTCGTAGGTGTGCGCCCACTCGTCGCGGCAGCGCGCGACCCGGCCCTTGGTCTCCAACCGGGACAGCACCGTGAGCACCGTGGTCTTGGCCAGCTCCCGGTGCGGCAGCGCGTCGGCGACCTGGCGTGCGGTCCGCGGCGCGGCGGCCGACCACAGCACCTCCATCACGGCGCGTTCGAGCTCACCCAGCCGAGCCAACTGGCACCGCCTCCGTGTCACTGATGCGTGTCCGGCGCGCTCTCCGCACCTCGCAACGAGTCTACGCGACGTAGAACAGTCGGCCCCAGGGACCGGAGATCCCGTCCGGCAACTTGCGCACCGGACGTACTGTGCGGTCCTCGGTGTGCAACCGCAGGCGGCCCTCGAAAGTGAGAGGCCGAAGCGCCTCGATGTGAGCTCGCGTGTGAAGTCCGGTGACGCTCACAGCCGGCTCGCACAAATGGGTCCGGACCTGCCCGAATGAGGGTGTAGCGGACGCCCGGAACCCCTTTGTGGGCAACCGAAAACGCGAAACTTCACACCGATCTCACAACTACCTCACGGACGTTTCACGGCCCGATTGGGAGGTCTTGCTCACAGAAACGGCCCGCGGGGGGCCATTCCTTCGCACGAGGAGGCGAGCCGGGTGTCTGTTCCGCTCATGCAGGACGAGACGGTTGCTACGGATGTCATCGACTACATGGACGAGCCGGTGGATCCGCACCGCGGAATCTCCGCGGATCTGGTGCGGGCCTACCTGAACGGTATCGGCCGCACCAAGCTCCTCACCGCGGCCGAGGAGGTCGACCTCGCCAAGCGCATCGAGGCCGGGCTGTTCGCCACCGAGGCCCTCAACGGCGGCACCAGCAACATGATCCTCACGCCGCTGCTCAAGGCCGACCTCGCGACCATCGCCCACGACGGCATGATCGCCAAGAACCACCTGCTCGAGGCCAACCTGCGGCTGGTCGTGAGCATCGCCAAGCGCTACACCGGCCGCGGCATGTCGCTGCTGGACCTGATCCAGGAGGGCAACCTGGGCCTGATCCGCGCGGTCGAGAAGTTCGACTACGCCAAGGGCTTCAAGTTCTCCACGTACGCCACCTGGTGGATCCGCCAGGCGATCACCCGCTCGATGGCCGACCAGTCCCGCACGATCCGGCTCCCCGTCCACCTGGTCGAGCAGATCAACCGGCTGGTCCGGGTCCGGCGCGACCTCTCGGTGCTGCTGGGCCGCGAGCCCTCGACCATCGAGATCGCCGCCGAGCTGGAGATCGAGCCGTTCAAGGTGATCGAGCTGCTCAGCTACGACCGCGAGCCGGTCAGCCTCGACCAGACCGTGGGCGAGGACGGCGAGAGCCAGCTCGGTGACTTCATCGCCGACGGCGACACGTTCGCCAGCACGGACAACGTCTCCTACGCGCTACTCAAGGCCGAGGTGTGCTCGGTCCTGGACACGCTGTCCGAGCGCGAGCGCGAGGTCATCCGGCTCCGCTTCGGCCTGGACGACGGCCGGCAGCGCACGCTGGACGAGATCGGCCGCGAGTTCGGCCTCTCCCGCGAGCGGATCCGGCAGATCGAGAAGGGCACGATGACCAAGCTCCGCGAGCCCGACCGCACCGAGCGGCTCCGCGAGTACGTCTCCTGACCCGCTGACCTGCTGCGGTTGGATCGTGCTCCACGGGGGCACGATCCAACCGCAGCGTCGTTTGTCACCGCAGGCGGCGCGGGCCGGCGTCGTGGCGGGGGGTCGGCGGCGCGACGCGGACCGTCGCGTGCAGCACGGTCAGGCCGACGTCGCCGACCATCACCGGGTGCAGCTCCAGCTCGCGCAGTTCGGGGATCTCGTCGGCGAGCAGCCCGACCCGGAGCAACAGGTCCTCCAGCGCGCCGGCGTCCACCGGCGTCGCGCCCCGGTGCCCGAACAGCATCGGCGCGGCCAGCGGGGCCCGGACCAGCGCGTGGGCGTCCGCGTCGGTCAGCGGCACGGACCGCCACGCCCGGTCCCCGAGCAGGTCGGTCGCGACCCCGCCGAGCCCGAATCCGACCACCGGACCGAACGCCGGAATCCTGCGCCACCTCGACCACGCACGCCACCCCGGGCGGCGCCATCGGCTGCACCAGCACGCCGGCACCGCTGAACCCCGGCCGGGCGGCGATCGCCTCGACCGCGGCGCGCACCTCCTCCGCCGAGCGGACGTCCAGCCGGACCCCACCCAGATCGACCCGGTGTCGCAGGGCCTCGTCGGCGGCCTTCACCGCGACCGGGTAGCCGAACGTGTCGGCGGCCGCGACCGCCTCGTCCGCGCTCCGGCAGTGCCGGCCCGGCCAGACCCGGATGCCGTACGCCGCGAGCAGCGCCGCCGCGTCCTGCTGTTCCAGGGTCACGGGCTCGACCGCGGTCACCCCGTTGGCCACGTACGCCATCTCCACGGCCAGCGTGCGGTTCAGGATCGCGCGCGCGGCCTTCTCGTCCACGTCCGGGAGCACCGGCAGCTGGCCGCCGGGGGTGCGCCGCCACTCGGCGTACGCCGCGACCCGGCCGAGCGCGTACGCGGCGTCCTCCGGTGAGGGGTAGGACGGCACCGAGCCGCGACCCGCCGACGCCGTCCGGCCCGCCCTGCGCGCAGCCGTTCGGGGACGCCGGAGGCGCCCAGGAACGTGGAGAGCACCGGCAGGTGGACGCTGGCCGCGGTCTCGACCAGCACGTCCGCGTACGCGGTGTCCGGGGTGGCGATCACCGGGATGAACACGACCAGCACGGCGTCCACCCGGGGATCGAGCGCGGCCGCCCGCAGCGCCTGAGCCAGCGCCTCCGGGCTCGCGGCCGAGCCCAGGTCCACGGGCCAGCCCTCGACGACCTCCAGGCCCTCAGCGGCGCACGCGTCGGCGGCCAGCACGCCCAGCGCCGAGGAGTTGCCCACGATCGCGACCCGGCGGCCGGCCGGCAGCGGCTGGTACGCGAGCAGCTGGGCCACGTCGAAGAGCTGGTCGAGGTTGCCCACCCGGATCACGCCGGAGGACTCGAAGAGCGCCTGCAGGCCACGATCGCTCGGCGCCGGCGCCCGACACCGGAGAGGCCCGGGCGGCCTGGTCCGGCTCTTCAGCACCACCACCGGCTTGCGGCGGGCCAGCCGCCGGGCCACCCTGGCGAACTTGCGCGGGTTGCCGAACGTCTCCAGGTAGAGCAGCACGACGTCGGTCGCCGGGTCGTCCTGCCAGTACTGCAGCAGGTCGTTGCCGGACACGTCGGCCCGGTTGCCGGCCGAGACGAACGTGGACAGGCCGATGCCGCGCCGGTCCACCTGCTCCAGCAGCGCGATGCCCAGCGCGCCGGACTGGCTGAAGAACCCCACCCGCCCGCGGCCCGGGAGCTGCGCGGCGAGCGTGGCGTTGAGCCGCACCTCGGGCGCGGTGTTCAGCACGCCGAGGCAGTTCGGCCCGACCACCCTGGCGCCCGTTCAGCCGGGCGAACTCGACCAGCTCACGCTCGGCCTTGGCCCCCGCGGCGCCGGTCTCGGCGAAACCGCTGGAGATCACGACCAGCCCGCGCACGCCCTTCTCCGCGCAGTCCGCGACCACCGTCGGCACCTCGGCCGCCGGCACCGCGATCACGGCCAGATCGACGGTGCCCGGCACGTCCCGCAGCGACGGGTAGCAGAGCAATCCGTCCACTTCGGACATCGCCGGGTTCACCGGGAAGATCTCGCCGGTGTAGCCGCCCGCGCGCAGGTGGGTCAGGACCGCGCGGCCGAGGCTCTCCGGCTGGCGTCCGACGCCGATCACGGCCACCGACGCCGGCGCGAGCAGCCGGGCGATCGAGCGCGCCTCGGTGCGCTGCTCGCGGCCGCGCAGCACCTCCAGCGAACGGGCCGTCTCCGCGGTGTCGAAGCGCAGATCCACCACGCCGTCGTCGTAGTGCCGGTCCACCACGTATCCGGCGTCGGTGAAGATCCGCATCATCGTGCCGTTCTCCGGCAGCACCTCGGCCACGAACCGGCGGATCCCGGCGTCCCGCGCCGCCGCCGCGAGGTGCTCGAGCAGCACCGATCCGAGGCCTCGGCCCTGGTGGGCGTCCTCGACCACGAACGCCACCTCGGCCGAGTCCGGGTCGAGCCGCTCGTACCGGCCGACCGCGATCAGGTCGCCCCCGAGCACCGCGACGAACGCCTCCCGGTCGAGGTGGTCGACGTTGACGAACCGCTGCAGGTCCCGGTTCGGGATCCGCGGGTAGGCGGAGAAGTAGCGCAGGTACCGGGTCCGGTCGGAGAACCGGGAGTGCAGCGCGACGATCGCGTCCGCGTCGGACGGCCGGATTGGTCTGATGTGGACAGTCGAACCGTCGCCGATCACCACGTCGGCCGCACGGTGCGCCGGATAGGCGGGCAGCAGCCTCGGGCGCCGCGACCGGCTCGGCCGGCTGGACCGCGACCAGCTCGGGCTCGGGCGCCGGAGGCTGGGCCGGCTCGGGGTGGGCCGCTGCCGGCTCGGGCTGAGCCGGCTGCGGGCGGTGGCCGGCGCGGGGTGGGCCGGCGGAGCGGGCGCGGCGGACTCGACCGGCGCGCTGTCCTCGGTGCGGCGGATCGGTTCGGCCGCGGTCGCGGTGGCCTCGATCGGCTCGGCGGGCTCGCCGACCTCGACCGGGTCGCCGGCTTGAGCAGGGTCGATCGGCCCGCTGGCCTGAGTGGGCTCGATCGGCTCGCTGGCCGCGCGGCCTCGGACTCGGCCGTCACCGGCGGGTCGGCTCGTTCGCCGTCGCCGGCCTCGCTCGGCGCTCGTCGGCGTCGGCGTCGGCGCCGATCTCGGTGGGCGGATCGTCACCTGGTCGCCCCGCCCGCCTCAGCCGCGGGCGCGTCGGGCCTGGTCGGCGCCTCGGCCGTGTCGGCGGACACGGTTTCGCTGGGCGCGGCGTCGTGGTCATCGTCCGCAGCCTGTGTCGGCTGGGCGGCCGGCTTCTTGGTCACCGTCAGTCCCGGGGGTCGTCGGGGTCGAGGCCGTGCAGCGGGTAGACCGCACGGCGGGTGGCGGCGATCGCTCGGTCGAGCGGATCGGGTTCGCCGGTGGGCTGCCAGGGTTGCCAGGTCGGCGGCGTGCCGTCGCCCATGAAGGTGGGCACGCGGGTGCCGGGCCGGCGCTCGGCGGCGAGCGCTCGCCACGCGTTCGGCGTCGCCGTCTGCGCGGAGAGCGGGGCGCCGGTGAGGATGGCGAGCAGGTGGGTCCAGGCCCGGGGCACGACCTCGACCATCCCGTATCCACCACCGCCGAAGGCGACCCAGCGCCCTCCGCACAGCTCGTGGGCGAGCTCGCGGAGCGCCAGGTACGTGGCCCGCTGGCCGTCGACGCTCAGGGCCAGGTCGGCCAGCGGATCCTTGGCGTGACCGTCGCAGCCGCACTGGGTGACCAGCAACTCCGGATCGAACGCGCGGAGCACGCCGGGCACCACCGCGTGGAAGGCCCGGTGCCAGCCGGCGTCGCCGGTGCCGGCCGGGAGCGCGATGTTCACCGCAGTGCCCTCCGCACCAGCCCCGCCGACCTCGCTGGGGAAACCGGTGCCGGGGAAGAGCGAGAGCGGCGACTCGTGCAGGCTGATCGTGAGCACGCGCGGGTCGTCCCAGAACGCCGCCTGCACGCCGTCGCCGTGGTGCACGTCGACGTCGACGTAGGCGATCCGTTCGGCGCCCAGCTCCAGCAATCGGGCGATCGCCACGGCCGGGTCGTTGTAGACGCAGAAGCCGGCGGCGCGGTCGCGCATCGCGTGGTGCAGGCCGCCGGCGATGTTCACGGCGTGCAGCGCGTCGCCGCGCCAGACCGCCTCGGCCGCGCGCACGCTGCCCCCGGTGACCAGCGCGGAGTTCTCGTGCATCCGGGGGAAAACCGGGTTGTCGGGGGTGTTCAGGCCGTGGCCGTGGAAGTACGGATCGGACGGAGCCAGCCGGACCGCCGCGATGTACTCCTCGTCGTGGACCAGGCGTAGCAACGCGTCGTCGGCCGTACCCGGCGGCAACACCGTCACGTTGCCCCGATCCAGCACGCCGAGCGCCCGCGCCAGGGCGATCGTCAGCTCGACCCGGACCGGATCGAGCGGGTGTTCGCCGAGGTCGTAGCCGAGCAATGCCTCGTCCCACACCACGGTCACGGGCGCCGCCTCGGTCGCGGCGGTGACCTCATCCAGATCGACCATCTCCCTATCCCATCATGTCGGCCGCCACGCGGCGGCGGAGCGCCAAGGTCTGACACCGCCGTGCGCCAAGCGGTGGGGCCTGGTCGGCAGCCGGCCGCGCCGCAGGGGACCGACCGATCGGCGCCGGCTCGGGAGGCACACGGTCTGGTGCCCCGCCCACACCGGCCGGCCGCGAGCCCAGGATCGATCTCACGAAGCGGGGCGAATCTGGACAGGCCCACCTCTATCGTGCGGGCGCGATTCCCAATAGTTTACGTGCCTTACTAATAACGGAGGCCGACGCCATGTACCGACGCACGAGAGCGGGCGCAGCGACGCTCGCGACCCTCCTGGCCATCGGATTAACCGGCTGCGCGCCGCCGCCCACCGCCACCGCGGGTGAGCGCACGTTCGCCACCGTCCCCGCCGCGACCAAGGCCGTCGCCGGCACCACGCCCATCGCCGGCTGGCACATCCAGTCGTCCAGGGTGGCCACCGCGAACGGGGCCACCATCTCCCAACCGACCTACTCCACCAGCGGGTGGTACCGGGTCTCCCGCCGGTCCACGGTCATGGCCGGCCTGATCGAGAACGGCAAGTACAGCAACGACCTGTTCCGCTCGACGAACCTCAACACGGTCGACAAGAACCAGTTCACCGTGCCCTGGTGGTACCGGGAGACGATCACGGTCTCCGGTAGCACGCCGCACAGCTCGCTCCGCGTCGCCGGCGTCACGTCGAAGGCCGAGGTCTGGCTCAACGGCACCCGGATCGCGACCACGTCCCAGGTCAACGGCTCGCACAACGCGATCGACCTGGACGTCAGCCGGCTGCTGCGGCGAGGGCGCCAACGGGCTGGCCATCAAGGTCTCCCCCGCCGACGTCAACAAGGACTTCGCGATCGGCTGGATCGACTGGAACCCCTACCCGCCCGACAACAACATGGGCATCTGGCAGGACGTCACCCTGCACCGCAGCGGCGCCGTCTCCCTCGACCGCCCGCGGGTGCAGACCAAACTGGCGGCCTCGCGCACGTCGGCCGACCTGACCGTCAAGGTGGACGCCCAGAACCGCGGCACGACCCCCGTCACCGCCACCGTCAACGGCACGATCGGCACCGTCACGTTCGGCAAGAACGTCACGCTCGCGGCCGGACAGCGGCAGACCGTCACGTTCAGCGCGGCGGACACCCCGGCGCTGCGGTTCGCCCAGGCCAACCTGTGGTGGCCGGTCGGCCTCGGCCAGCAACCGTTGTACGACCTGCGGCTGGCGGCCAGCGTCGGCAGCAGCCAGCTCGGACACCGCCGCGACCAGCCTTCGGTATCCGCGAGATCACGTCCAAATTGGACTCCCACGGTTACCGCCAGTTCACGGTGAACGGCAAGCCGTTGCTGCTGCGCGGTGGCGGTTGGGCGTCCGACATGTTCCTGCGCTTCGACGCCAAGCGGCTGGAGGACCAGTTCCGGCTCACCCGCGACATGGGCCTGAACATGATCCGGCCCGAGGGCAAGCTCGAGCACGACGAGTTCTACGACCTGGCCGACAGGTACGGCATCCTGCTGCTCCCGGGCTGGGAGTGCTGCAACAAGTGGGAGGGCTACGCGGGTGCGGAGTCCGGCCAGGGCTGGGCCGGTGACGACTTCCGGATCGCGGCCGAGTCGATGAGCGCGGTGGCCGAGCGGATCCGCAACCACCCCAGCGTGGCCGCGTTCCTGATCGGCAGCGACTTCGCCCCGGACGCCAAGATCGAGAAGGGCTACCTGGACGCGCTGACCGCCGCCGAGTGGCCGAACCCGATCATCTCCTCGGCCTCGGTGCGCTCCTCGCCGCAGCTCGGCTCGTCCGGCATGAAGATGGACGGGCCGTACGACTGGGTGCCGCCGAACTACTGGTACGACAACCGGCTCGGCGCCGCCTTCGGCTTCGGCTCGGAGCTCAGCGCCGGCCCGAGCGTGCCCGATCTGGACACGCCTGCGCGCGATGATGACCCCGGCCGAGCTGGACACGCTCTGGCGGCAGCCGGACGCCAAGCACTTCCACGCCGCCCGCCCGGGCTCTCAGTTCGAGCAGCTCAGCCTCTACAACAAGGGGCTGGCCAGCCGGTACGGCAAGCCGACCAGCCTGGAGGATTACGTCCGCAAGGCCCAGCTCGTCAACTACGAGTCGACCAGGGCGCAGTTCGAGGCGTACGGCGAGCGCCAGGACGCCACCGACGCCAGCCGCACCACCGGCGTCGTCTACTGGATGCTGAACAACGCCTGGCCGTCGCTCACCTGGCACCTGTACGACCACACGCTGGCCACCGACGCCGGCTACTTCGGCGCCAAGAAGGCCAACCGCCCGACGCACGTGCAGTACTCCTACGACGACCGCTCGGTGGTCGTGGTGAACAACGGCCCGACCGCGCGCAGCAACCTCACGGTCACCGCGTCGGTGTTCAACCTCGACGGCACGCAGAAGTTCACCCAGACCGTCAACGGGGTCTCGGTGCCCGCGCTCGGCACCTCGCGTCCGCTGACGATCCCGCAGCTCAGCGGCCTGTCCACCAGCTACCTGGTGAAGCTGACCACGAGCTCCGCCGGGGTGGAGACCGACCGGAACGTGTACTGGCTCTCCACCAAGGCCGACGTGCTGAACTGGGGCGGTTCGAGCTGGTACCACACCCCGGTGAGCAGCTACGGCGATCTGACCTCGCTCACCGGCCTGGCGAAGACGACCGTGTCGAGCGCGGTCGTGACCAGCCAGGAGGGCGACACGGTGACGACCAAGGTCACGCTGCGGAACACCGGCACCGGGAAGGTCCCGGCGTTCTTCGTCGACGCGACCCTGCGCGGCGCCGGCGGCAAGCGGGTCACGCCGGTCGCCTGGACCGACAACTACGTCACGCTCTGGCCCGGCGAATCGACGACCCTGACCGGCACGTACCGCAAGAGTGACCTCGGCACCGGCTCGCCGACGGTGGAGGTGACCGGCATCAACCTCTGACGCCTCGCCAGCACGCCTTTGGGCGACATCTTCGCGGTCATGGCCGTGAAGATGTCGCCCAAAGTGTTGCGGGCGCTGAGGGAGGTCAGGCGGCGGGGGTGGGGTGACGGGCGGGTGGCCACGGCGTCGCCGGTGGAGACCTCGCCGGCGGCGGACTGCTTGAGCCAGCCGTCGAAGGTGACGCTCCAGTCGGTCCAGCCGTCGCCGGGCTTGACCTTCACCTCGGTGTTCGACACGATCACCGGGTCGCCGACCTGCGCGCGGGCGTAGAGCCAGTTGGCCGGGGCCGGCGCGATGTTGAGGCAGCCGTGCGAGACGTTCCGCACGCCCTGGTCGGCCACGGACCACTCGGCCTGGTGCAGGAACTCGCCGCCCCAGGTGATCCGCATCGGCACCTTGACCTTGGTGCGGTAGCCGTCCGGCGAGTCGACCGCGAGCCCGTAGGTGGACGAGTCGAACATCGCCTCGGGCCGCTTGTCGATGATCAGCATCGTGCCGCTGCTGGACGGGTACTTGGGGCGGCCGAGGCTGATCGGGATCGTGCGGATGAGCTTGCCGTTCTCGATGACCTGCATCTTCTTGTTCGCCGAGTTCGCCTTGATCTCGCGCTTGACGCCGATCTTGAAGTCCAGCGTCAGGTCGGTGCGGGACCACAGGCCGCCGCCGAGCGCCCGGCCGGCGGAGTCGACCGTGACGTGGATCTTGCTGCCCGCCGCCCAGTAGATCTTGGGGCGGAAGTGCACCTCGCGGCTGTTCACCCAGCCCCACGCGCCGCTGGTCACCGGGGTCGAGCGGACCGTGATCGACTTCTCGAACGCGGCGCGCTGCGCGGGCGTGCGTACCGCGTTGTTCAGCTTGAGGATCACCGGCATGCCGACGCCGTAGGTCTTGCCGTCGCCGTTCACGCTGTTGACCCGGATCGAGCTGGCGCCGCCAGGGACCGCCGCGGTGTTGAAGCTGCCGACGGCCTGCGGGGCCGGGTTCTCGTCCGTGGCCGCCTCGACGGTGTACTTCGCGCCGAAGCCGAGCTTTCCCTTGCTGGTCCAGGACTTGCCGTCCGCCGAGACGGCGCCCTGCACGACGTCGCCCTTCTCGGACTTGACCCCGACCGTCGTCAGCTTGCCGCGATCGACCGCGAGCACGATCGGTGCTGGCCGGCGCCACGTCGGCCGTACCGACGGCGGGGGTGAGGGTGAACTTCGCGGCCGGCGGCTTGTCTTCCTTCTTCTCACCGGAGCTCGCGCCGTCCTTGCCGTTTCCCTTGCTGTCATCACCATCGCCGCCGGAGCAGCCGGTGACAGCGAGAACCGCGACGAGGACGGGCACCAGCCAGCCAGAACGGCCGAGACGGCGACGCGAGGGGGAGAAGGACGGCAAGGCGGTCACGGGGGGCTCCACAAGGAGGAAAAAGCGGACTGACAACTATCGTGCCCTACCTCTGCCACCCCCGGCGCGCCCAGAAAGGAACGTGTGCCCATCGACACGGCTTCTTCATAGCCGGGATCACTTTGGGCAATAGTCACGCGACGTTGAGTCATCGAGCTGGCCGGCGGATCGATTTCCGTGCCGCCCGAGGGAGTTTCCGCAGCCAGGCTGTCAGACGGGTGTGCCAGGCTAGGTTGGAATGATTCCAGGAACGGCCACAGCGGGTAACATTGCGGCCGGGAGGCGCGACGCGTGAGCGAGCAGGACGATGCCAACCAAAAGCACCGAAGCCCCGCGAACGCGGCCACCGAGCGAAGCGAGATGGGCACGTGAGCAAGTCAAGCGAGCGAATTAGTCGGCAGAGTAGCGTCCGCGACCGCCGCACCGAGCAGAGCGAGATGCTGCCATGAGCGATCTGATCGACACCACCGAGATGTACCTGCGCACGATCCTGGAGCTCGAGGAGGAGGGCGTGGTTCCGCTGCGCGCCCGGATCGCCGAGCGGCTGCACCAGAGCGGGCCCACCGTCAGCCAGACCGTCGCCCGGATGGAGCGCGACGGGCTGGTCACCGTCGAGGGCGACCGGCACCTGGAGCTGACCGGAGCCGGCCGGGACCGCGCGGTCGGCGTGATGCGCAAGCACCGGCTGGCCGAACTGCTGCTCGTCAACGTGATCGGCCTGGAGTACGAGGCGGCCCACGCCGAGGCGTGCCGGTGGGAGCACGTGATGAGCGAGGAGGTCGAGCAGAAGGTCTGGGAGTTGCTCGGCCGCCCGAACGCCTCCCCGTACGGCAACCGGATCCCCGGTCTGGACAAGTTCGGCAGTGGCAACGAGCCCGAGGCCAGCGAGCCCGTGGTGTCGCTGACCGACGCGGCCGGCGCCGGGCCCGTGGTCGTGCGCCGGATCAGTGAGCAGCTCCAGAAGGAGACCGGACTCATCCACGAGCTGCACGAGGCCGGCGTGGCGCCCGGCGCCGCGGTCACCGTGAGCTGGGCCGGCGGCGACGCGACCCTGACCCACGGCGAGATCTCGGTCAAGATCCCCGCACGCGATGGCCGGACTGGTCTTCGTCTCCGCCCGCTGAGGCGGGGCGCCGCGGCGCCACTGGCGGGCCGCCCGGCGCGCGCGGGCGCGGCACCGCCCGCAGCCTGCCGCCCGGCGTCCGGCGCCCGGTGGCCGGCGCCCGGCGCCCGGCGGCGGGACAAAACGGACTTGCGGGGTATTCCGTGCCTACGCCGGGCGTCCGTAGCCACGATTGTCCCGCAAGTCCGTTTCGTGTGCGGCCGCGCCGGGCTTGCGACCCGGGTGGCGGTTGCCCGTCGTCGCCGACCGGATTGCGGGGCAAACGGGGCTGCGCGTGCCGGTTGTATGCCCAGAAACCACCGAAAGCCGGACTTCGGGTGAACGGCGGGTGGTACGTCGGCGGCTGGCGGCGCGGGCGCAGGCAGACGCCGGAAGGGCCGGCGCGGGTGGCGGCGGGCGGTCGGGCGACGGGCGGTGGGCGTGCGCTGATCGAGGGCGTGGGCTGCGCTGGGACGGCGGTGCGCCTAACGTCGGCGGCAGAGCTCGTTCGGCGACGAAAGGGTGGCTGATGCCCGACGACGTGCACCGGATCCCCGGTCTGGTCCTCACCGACCACCGGTTCGCCGTGCCGCTGAACCACGAGCGGCCGGACGGGGAGCAGATCACCGTCTTCGGCCGCGAGGTGGTCGGGGCGGAGCACGTGGACGCCGACCAACCGTGGCTGCTGTTCCTCCAGGGCGGACCGGGTTCGCCGGCGCCACGCCCGCAGGGTCGCTCGGGCTGGCTCGCTCGAGCGGTCCGCGACCACCGGGTGCTGCTCCTGGACCAGCGCGGCACCGGACTCTCCTCGCCGGCCAACCGGCAGACCCTGGCCCGCCTCGCCGGGCCGGCGGCCCAGGCCGAGTACCTGTCGCACTTTCGGGCCGACGCGATCGTCGCCGACGCCGAGCTGATCCGGCGCCGCCTCACCGGTGGCGCGCCGTGGAGCGTGCTCGGTCAGAGCTTTGGCGGTTTCTGCCTGCTGCACTACCTGTCGGTGGCGCCCGAGGGGGTTCGAGAGGCGTTCTTCACCGGCGGACTGCCGCCGGTCGACGGCACCGCGGACGACGTGTACCGGGCGACCTACCGCCGGGTGCGGGCCAAGAACGCCGCGTACTACGCGCGATATCCCGGTGACGGGGCCGTCGCGCGGCGGATCGCGGACCATCTCGCACACCACGACGTGCGGCTGCCGGACGGGAGCCCGCTGACCGTGACGCGGTTCCAGCAGCTCGGCGGCGAGTTCGGCACCGGCACCGGCTTCGAACGGGTGCACTATCTGCTCGAGCAGGCGTTCCTCGACGGGGGCGGCGGAGTGGGCCGGCTGCCGGCCGGTGCGGAGCTCTCGGACGCGTTCCTGGCCGGCGTGCTCGGGGTGGTCAGCTTCGCCACCGCGCCGCTGTACGCGCTGGTCCACGAGGCCATCTACGCGCAGGGCGCGGCGACCCGGTGGGCGGCCGAACGGGTCCGCGCCGAGTACCCCGAGTTCTCACCGGACGCGTTCCGGCTGATGTTCACCGGCGAGATGATCTACCCCTGGATGTTCGACGTCGACCCCGCGCTGGCGCCGCTGCGGGACGCCGCCCACCTGCTCGCCGAGCGCGCCGACTGGCCGCAGCTCTACGACCCGGCGGCGCTGCGGCACTGCGAGGTTCCGTGCGCGGCCTCGGTCTACGCCGACGACATGTACGTCGAGCGGGAGTTCGCCGAGGCCACGGCGGCGTTGCTACCGCGGCTGCGGGTGTGGCTGACCAACGAGTACGAACACGACGGGCTGCGGGTCGGCGAGGAGCACGTGCTGGACCGGCTCATGGCTTTGGCACGCGGTCTGGCTTGAGGTTGCCCGGAGCGAGCCGGCTCTTGCGTACTCCGTAGGTGAAGTAGAGCACCAGCCCGATCACCATCCAGATCAGGAACCGCGCCCAGGTGAGCAGGGTGAGGTTGAGCATCAGCCAGAGGCAGAACGCGACCGAGAGGCTCGCGACCACGGGGGCGGCCGGGGTCCGGAACGCCCGCGGCAGGTCGGGCCGGGTGCGGCGCAGCACGACCACGCCCACCGAGACGACGATGAACGCGAAGAGCGTGCCGATGTTGACCATCTCTTCGAGCTCGCCGATCGGGACCAGCGCCGCGACCAGCCCGATCACCGCGCCGGCGATCAGCGTGAGCCGGACGGGGGTGCGGGTGCGGTCGTTCACCTTGGCCAGCGCGACCGGCAGCAGGTGGTCGCGGCTCATCGCGAAGAGCACCCGGGTCTGCCCGAGCAGCAGCACCATGACCACGGTGGTGAGGCCGGCGAGGCCACCGACCGAGATCACCTTCGCGGCCCAGTCCAGCCCCTCGCGGACGAACGCGTCGGCGAGCGGTGCGCTGGAGGTCGGGTCGATCTGGGAGTACTTCGTCATGCCCGTGATGACCAGCGCGACGCCGCAGTAGAGGATCGTGCAGATGAGGAGCGAGCCGAAGATGCCGCGCGGCATGTCGCGCTGCGGGTTTCGGACCTCCTCCGCCGTGGTCGCCACGATGTCGAACCCGATGAACGCGAAGAACACCAGCGACGCGCCGGCGAAGACCCCGAAGTAGCCGTACATCGAGCCGGCGTCACCGGTGAGGAGCTGCAGCAGCGTGCGCTCCGCTCCCCCGCCGGCCGCCTCGGCGGGACGGGACGGCGGCACGAACGGGGTGTAGTTCGCGGCCTTGATGTAGAACGCGCCGACCGCGATGACCAGCAGCACCACGGTGACCTTGATCGACGTGATCACCAGGGAGACCCGGCTGGAGAGCTTGGTGCCGAACGCGAGCAGACCGGTGAGCACCGCGACCAGGATGAACGCCCCGAAGTCGAAGCGACGCGGTGTCGCCGCCGAACCAGGACGGCGCCGACATGCCGAACGTGTCGAGGGTGGACAGCAGGTATCCCGACCAGCCCTTGGCCACGACCGCCGAGCCGAGCGCGAGCTCGAGCACCAGGTCCCAGCCGATGATCCAGGCGATCAGCTCGCCCAGGGACGCGTACGAGTAGGTGTACGCGGACCCGGCCACCGGCACGGTGGAGGCGAATTCGGCGTAGCAGAGCGCGGCCAGGCCACAGCAGATGGCGGCGAGGATGAACGAGATCGTGATCGCCGGACCGGCCTTGATGGCGGCGGCGCGGCCGGTGGTGATGAAGATGCCGGCACCGACGATGACCGCCACGCCGAAGACGATGAGGTCGAGCGTGCCGAGATCCCGCCGGAGCCGGTGCTCGGGCTCATCGGTCTCCGCGATGGACTGTTCGATCGACTTGGTACGGAAGATGTTCATAATCCCCCTCGACCCGGGCACAGGCGTTGGGGGAACTATGTCACCTCTTGCCCGTCGGCGTCCCCCGATGGCGCCATCACGCGGGGCGCCGGCGCGCCGCCCGCCCCGGTCACACCCGCTGGCGCGGCACGCGACAAGCAGTGCGGCCGACGTGCGCCGTGCCGTCGAGCCACCGGCGAGACCTAGCGGGCAAGCTCCTTGGCCAGGGCCACCACGGTCGCGAGTTGCTTCGCCGCGACCGCTGGCGTGGTCCCCGGCGCGGTGGTGTGGCTCAGGATGAAGACGTTGGCCGTGCCGAGCCAGCCGACCTCCAGCAACGGCCCGGCGCCCCCGGCGGCCGCGACCACCCGGCTGTACGCGGCTCGCCCGAGCGCGCCGAGGTTCTTCGCGCTCTGCGGCTGGTAGTCGGACCGGAACGCCTCCACCGGCGAGAGCGGCGCCTCCTCCCCCTCCGCGGGCGGCTCAGCGTCCTTCTCCTCCTCCAGCGGGAGCTTCGAGAAGGTCAGGTCGGGCGCGGCGACGCCGACCTGTTGCAGCACGCAGACCTGCTCGGAACCGGCCTTGCCGCTGGCGGCGGCCACCTCGAACCGCACGCCGACCAGGCTGGCCACCCGGTCGAAGGTGAACTGCCGGCAGAGACCGCCGGCCGAGGCGGCGGGGGCGACGCTGCGAGCCGGGGTCGGCGAAGGGCTGGCCACGCCGGTGACCGCGAACGTGGCCTCCGCGTCGGGCTTGGTGAGGGACTTCTTGGCCGCCTTGGCGCCCTTCTCCTCCCCACCGCAGCCCACCAGCAGCGCCAACGCCGCCACCGCGACCAGCGCGGCGGCCAGCGGCCTCGGGCGGCGGCCCACGGGGCGGAGACCGGCGGCGGGCGCAGGGCCGGCCGCGGTCGTGGAGCGCGACCACAGGCGCGGCGCGAGGGACGCGGGCCGCGCGGCGCGAGCAGGTGCGGGAACTGCCACTGGGCGGCTGCTCATCGAGCCGATCCCCTCTCGTACGCGACAGGTACTCGGGTTCGTTGGCCGCCCATCATCACCTATCCCCCTCGGTCGGTTCCAGGCAGGCGGCCAGTTCGCGGATCGCCGCTGGTGGCAGCCCTCGGTCCAGCGCCTCGCCGACCAGCGCGGCCATCGGGTAGGCGGGATCGTCGGCGAGAGCCCGCTCGGCACAGATCCGGGCGAACGTGCCGTCGCCGCGGGCGTACGCGTGGAGCGCGAGCAGGGTCGCCGGCCCGGCCGTGTACGGCGGCACCGCGGCCCGGACCAGGGCGAGCCACAGCGCCTCGGCGGCGTCGGCGAGCGGACCGTCCAGCCAGCGCAGGCAGCTCGTCCCGGACCTCGAGCCGGGTGAGCGAGACCCCGAACCGGACCGCCTGCGCTCACGCCGAGCCCGCCCGGCCGCTCGACCCAGGACCGCACCACGGCCTCCAGCTCGGCGATCGCGGCCCGCTGTCCCTCCGCCGTGGCCAACGCCTGCTGCCGGCGCTTGCGCAGCGCGTCGAACCGGCGGCGCAGGGCGGCGGCCTCCTCACCGCTCGATCGTCGGCGCCAGCATCCGGACCAGCTCGTCCCGGTCGGCGTGCACCACCCGGCCCTCGGCCACCGACGCGGCGGCCAGCACCGCCGCCGCCTCCGGCCGGATCGGCCGGCCCTCGCTGGGGCAACACTCCGCCTCGGCGCACACGTACGACCACCACCGCTCGCGGTACACGCAGATCAGGTCTCGCAGCCCGATCCGCTGCCGCTCGAACTCCGCTTGGAGCGCGCCGGCGAGCGCACGGCGCGGCAACCCCGCCGCGCTGACCGAAGCGGCGCCGCCAGCCACCGGCCGGCGCCGCCTGCCCCAGCCGCAGCCCCGGCGCCGGCTCCGGCTCCGGCACCGGCCGGTCGCCGGCGTCGGCGTCGGCGTCGGCGTCGGCGAGCTCGTCGGTGACGACCAGGGCGATCGCCGCCGTGGCGCGGGCCTGGCGCAGGTGGGCGGCGAGCAGGCCGGCCAGCTCGTGTTCGTGTTCCGGCGCGGGGAGGTCGACCCGCATGGAGAGGCAGATGCGGCTGCGCCGGCCTTTCAGACCGAGCACCACCACGCTCTCGCGTGGATGGAACCCGAGCAGATGCGGGATGGCGGCGACGATCTCCTCGGGGCCGCCGAGGCGGACGCGAGTGGTGTCTGGGGATTCGGCGAAGGGCTGCGACATGCCTCGATCGTGGCGCCGAGCCGGCCCGGACACATCGGGGCGAAATCGATCTGTGGACGACGGTGTCCCTGGGGACGAACGCCGCGCGCCCCGGCCGATCCGTGCTAGAGCAGCCCGTCAGTGCAGCGTGCCGGCCCGCCAGCTGCGCGCCGCGCGGGCGAGGGAGTCGGCGCAGGCCCGGTTCCGGCCGGCTCGCCGCGCCTCCTCGGCGCCGTCCGCGTCGTCGGACGCGAGCTGGTCACGGCCCGCCGCGACGACCCGGAAGAACGCCGCGCCGCGCTCGAGCGCGACCGCCAGGTCACCGCCGTAGACGCCGGTCAGCACCGAGTCGGCGAGTACTCCGACCGCGTCCAGGTCGGCGTCGTCGTGCACCCCCGCGACCACCTCGTCGACGGGCGCGAGGCCACGACCGGCGCGGTACAGCCGGGCGACCTCCTCCCCGTTCTCCAGGCACCAGGTGCGGAGCAGGTAGAGCGTCCAGAGCGCGCCGGGCAGGGTGTCCGGTGAGGCGTCCCGCCACAGCTCGGCGAGCGTGTCGAGGCCGACGGTCTCGGCGAGCCGGACCATCCGCTCGGCGGGCTCGTCGGCGTCGCCGTCGCCGCCGGCCCGGCCGGCCTCGACCACGGCGGCCGCGGTGGCGTGCGCGAGTTCCATCCGGGCGTGCGGTTCGCCCTGGGCGGCGCCCACCGCCAGCCGCTCTACGTCGGCGGCGAGCACCGGGCGGGGCATACGCGTGCGGTCGGTCACGGAACACCTCGCTTCGCCCGCCGCCCGCGACCGGGCGGTGCTGTGATCGTCGATGACCTCGCCTGGCGTGGTCACGCCGCGCTGTCCTCCGTGCGCGGTCGGTCTCCAGGGTAGGCAGCGATATCTGATTTCGCCGAACTTTGGGCGCAACCGGCCTTGCGGCCCGGAATCGCGACCGGGCAGGTAACGTTGTGCACAGCGCCGGCTCGATCCAGGCCCCCGGTCCCAACTAAGTCGCCGCGAGCGACCTTCCGCCGAGAGGCGACCCGGCGGGTCGGCGTCACAAGGCCGTTCCGTCCTCGGATGGAGCGGCCTTGTTACTGGTCGGCGCCGGCTCTTCGACGGTTGTCGCCGGCCGCCGGTTCGGCGCTGCGGACCGCGTCGCTGTCCACCCCCGGTGCGGCACCTCGCTACGGTGTGACCCGTGACCGACGAGGAGACCGTGCTCACCAGAGCCACCGTGCACCTGCCGCGCAGGTACGCCGGTCCGCTGCGCGCGCTCGGCCTGCGGATGGGGGTGGCGCTGGCGCTGGTGCTCTTCATCGTGCTGGTCATCTACCTCGACCGGCGGGGCTACCGGGACGTGAACGAGGACGGCCTGACCCTGCTCGACTGCTTCTACTACGCGGTCGTCACGCTCTCCACCACGGGATACGGCGACATCACGCCGGTCTCGCCCAGCGCCCGGTTCGTGAACGTGGTGATCATCACGCCGGCCCGCGTGATGTTCCTCATCATCTTGGTCGGTACCACGCTCGAGGTTCTCACCGAGCAGTACCGCAACAACATCCGCCTGACGCGGTGGAGGCAGCGCGTGAAGGACCACGTCGTCATCTGTGGGTACGGCACGAAGGGGCGCAGCGCGGTCAGCGCCCTGTTGGAGAGCGGGATCGACAAGGAACACATCCTCGTCGTGGAACGTGATCCGGGCGCCGCCCGGCAGGCCATCGCGGCCGGGCTGGCGGTGGTCGAGGGCACGGCGACCCGCGCGGAGATCCTCACCGCCGCGTTCGTGCAGCGTGCCAAGGCCGTGATCGTGGCCGCGCACAGCGACGAGGCGTCGGTCCTCATCACGCTCACCGCGCGCCAGCTCACCAAGGGCAAGGTGCGGATCGTCACCGCCGTGCGGGAGGCCGAGAACGCCCCGCTGCTCAAGCAGAGCGGCGCCCACCAGGTGATCGTCTCCTCGGCGACGGCCGGGCGGCTGCTCGGCATGTCGACCACCTCGCCGCCGATCATCGACGTGGTCGAGGACCTGCTCACTCCCGGTGCCGGAATGGCGCTGGCGGTTCGGTCGGCGACCCGCGAGGAGATCGGCAAGTCGCCGCGCAAGTTGGACGACGTGGTGATCGCGATCGTCCGGCGCGGCCGGGTGATGCAGCTCGGCGAACCGGAGACCGACCTCCTGCAGGTCGGCGACATGCTGGTCTACGTCCGTGACGACCGGCAGGCCACCGTGGCGCACTCATCGTGACGCCCGAGCCGGAACTTCGGGAGCGGGCCGAGGAGGTCCTGCGCCAGCTCGCCGGGCCGCACGCCAAACTTCGCGACGACCAGTGGCGGGCGATCTCCGCGCTGGTCTCGGACCGGTCCCGGGTGCTGGTCGTGCAGCGCACCGGCTGGGGCAAGTCGGCGGTCTACTTCGTGGCCACCGCGCTGCTGCGAGACGGCGGCGCCGGCCCGACCGTGATCGTCTCGCCGCTGCTCGCGCTGATGCGCAACCAGATCGCCGCCGCCGAGCGCGCCGGCATCCACGCCGCCACGATCAACTCCACCAACCTGGAGCAGTGGACCGGCGTGCAGGACGCGGTCGAACGCGGTGAGGTCGACGTGCTGCTGGTCAGCCCGGAGCGGCTGAACAACCCGGACTTCCGGGACACCGTGCTGCCCCGGCTCGCGGCCACCAGCGGCCTGCTCGTGGTGGACGAGGCGCACTGCATCTCCGACTGGGGCCACGACTTCCGGCCGGACTACCGGCGGCTGCGCCAGCTCATCGGGGAACTCCCGGCCGGCGTCCCGGTGCTGGCCACGACGGCCACGGCCAACGCCAGGGTCGTCGACGACGTGGCCGGTCAGCTGGGCATGGCGTCCGAGCCCGGCGGCGACCCGCACGCCCTGCCGCTGGTGCTGCGCGGCTCGCTCGACCGGGAGAGCCTGCGCCTCGCCGTGACCCGGCTGCCCACCCACGCCGAGCGGCTGGCCTGGCTCGCCGAGCGGCTGGCCGAGATGACCGGCTCCGGCATCATCTACACGCTGACCGTTGCCGCGGCCAACGAGGTCGCCGACTACCTGCGCGAGGCCGGCTACGAGGTGGCCGCCTACTCCGGCCAGACCGACACGGCCGAGCGCCTGGAGGCCGAGGAGGCGTTGCTGGCCAACAAGGTCAAGGCCCTGGTCGCCACGTCCGCCCTGGGCATGGGTTTCGACAAGCCCGACCTCGGTTTCGTGATCCACCTCGGCGCGCCGCAGTCGCCGGTCGCCTACTACCAGCAGATCGGCCGTGCCGGACGTGGCGTGGAGCGGGCCGACGTGGTGCTGCTCCCCGGCCGCGAGGACGAGGACATCTGGCGGTACTTCGCCTCGCTGGCGTTCCCCGGCGAGGAGCAGGTCAGGGCCGTGATCGCGGCGCTCTCGGCCGCCGAGCGTCCACTCTCGACGGCGGCGCTGGAGACCCGGGTCGACCTGCGGCGCAACCGCCTGGAGATGATGCTCAAGGTGCTGGACGTGGACGGCGCGGTCCGCCGGGTCAAGGGCGGCTGGACCGCGACCGGCGAGCCGTGGCGGTACGACGGCGAGCGATACGCCAAGGTCACGGCCGTGCGCAACGCCGAGCAGGACGCCATGCGCGCGTACATCGCCGCCACCGGCTGCCGGATGGAGTTCCTCCGGCGCCAGCTCGACGACCCGGACGCCGCGCCCTGCGGCCGGTGCGACAACTGCGCGGGCGCCCAGTACTCCGCCTCGGTGAGCGCCGACACGGTGGCCGCCGCGCGCCAGCGGCTGGACCGGCCCGGCGTGGTGGTCGACCCGCGCGCGCTCTGGCCGACCGCGATGGCGGCGCTCGGCGTGCCGCTCACGGGCAAGATCCCGGTGGGCGAGCAGGCCTCGCCGGGCCGCGCGCTGGCCCGGCTCTCGGACATCGGCTGGGGCACCAAACTGCGCCCGCTGTTCGCTCCCCCACCCGCTCAGGGCCCCTACGACGACGAGCCCGATCCGGACGAGGACCCGTGGGCCGAGGGACCGGCCAGGCGGCCCGGCGACGGTCCGGTCTCGGAGGAGATCCTGGCCGGCGTCGTGCAGCTGCTGAAGAGCTGGGGCTGGGAGCGACGGCCGGACGCGGTCATCTCGATCGCCTCCCGCTCGCGGCCGGAACTGGTCGCCTCGCTGGCCACCGGCATCGCCCGGATCGGCCGGCTGCCCTACCTCGGCGCGCTGCAGGCCAGGCGACCGCTCACCGCGGGGCGGGCCAACAGCGCCCAGCGGCTGGCGTCCGTCCACGACGCCTTCGCTCTTCCCGACGAGGTGGCGGCGCGCCTGGCCGAGCTCACCGACCCGGTGATCCTGCTGGTCGACGACCGCGCCGACACCCGCTGGACGCTCACGGTGACCGCCCGGCTGCTCCGCCGGGCCGGCGCCGGCGCCGTGTTGCCGCTGGTCCTGGCGATCGAGGGATGACCCCGCATGCGGTACGCGGTGGACGTGCCGAACGTCGGGGTCTTCGGCGATCCGGCGCTGCTGGTCGAACTCGCGGTGAGCGCCGAGGAGGCCGGCTGGGACGGCTTCTTCATCTGGGATCACCTGATCTACCACGACCCGAGCTGGCCGGTGGCGAACCCGACCGCGGTCAGCGCCGCCATCGCCGTGCGCACCGAGCCGGATCCGGTTCGGCACCCTCGTCACCGCCGTGGCGCGGCGCCGGCCGGCCCAGCTGGCGGCGGAGCTGGCGACGATCGACCGGCTGTCCGGCGGTCGGCTGGTGTTCGGCGCGGGCCTCGGCTCGAACCCGGACGAGTGGACGAGCTTCGGCGACGACGGCGACCCCCGGGTACGCGCCGACCGGCTCGACGAGGGGTTGGCCACGATCGCCGCGCTCTGGTCGGGCGAGACGACGGGCGTGACCGGCCACGACGTGCGGATGCCGCTGACCCCGACGCAGCGCCCGAGGCCACCGATCTGGTGCGGCGGGCGTTGGCCGGCCAAGCGACCGTTCCGGCGAGCGGCCCGTTGGGACGGCGTGATGCCCACCCATGCCGACTACGGGTTGGGCGAGACCATGCCGCCGGCGACGTTCGCCGAGGTACTGGCGTACGTCCGCGAACACCGCGACCCGGCGGCCGAGCCAGTTTCGACGTCGTGCTCGAAGGCTCCACCGAGCCGGGCGGCGGCGCAGAGAAGGTCGCCCCGTACGCCGAGGCCGGCTGACCTGGTGGCTCGAGTCGCTCGGCTGGTGGCGCGGCGACCTGGACACCGTGCGGGCCCGGATCGCCGCCGGCCCGCCGCGCTGAGGTTCTCGCGGGCGGACCGGGGCGGACCGGGCAGCGGTGCCGAGCCGAGCCGAACGACGGTGCCGGGCTACTTCTTGCAGGTGTTCAGCATCGCCGTCAGCGCCGTCACGTCGCCCTTGCTGAGCGGGAAGCTGGTACTTCTTCACCGGCCGCAGGTAATCGATGGCGTATTCGCACTGGTAGGGCGTCGGGGGCCGCCACGCGCTCGGGCCGAGATCGCTCTTGGACCGGTTCGAGGAGGCGTCCGAGGCCTGCAGGTTGTCCGGGTCGTTCGCGAAGTTGAGCCGCTTCTGCGCCGGCCACGACTTCGCGCCGGACGACCAGGCCCGGCCCAGCGGCACGAGGTGATCGATGTCGAGGCTGCGCGGCACGGTGATCGTCGCGCCGGTGTACGGCGAGACCCAGACGCCCGCCGTGATCTTGCAGTCGCGCGTACCGGCCTTGAACTTCACCGTCTTCGGCTTGGCGTCCCGCTTGAGGATGTCGTTGCGGGTGTCGCAGCCGTTCCGGGCGAGGGCGATGCCCACGCCCGCGTCGCTCCACGGGTCGCCGAACTTCTCCCGGTCGTACGACGGATCACGGCCGACGATCGTCCGCACCGGCATCGTCGCGAGGTCTGCCCTGGCCTGCGCCACCGCCTGCGGGGTGGACGCGCCACCGCCGGCGACCGGCGGCGCGCTGGAGCCGCTGACGCCCGGCGTCGGCTCGCTGATGGGCAGTCCGCTCGCATCGCAGCCGGTCAGCGCCGTGCTGGCGATGATTCCCGCGACCAGAACCCCCACAATGGACGTTCCGCGTTGCCCTGGCCTGATCAACAATGCCTCCCTGGTCACGTCGGCATCGTGTGCCGGAGGCACCGATTCACCGCTTGTTCACGGCCGCCGACAATACGAGATCCTTTCCCGTTAGGGGATCTCGCTCAAACATCACCCATTTGTCCACATCGGACCAAGCTGGTCCAACGGTGGCGTCACAGCTCCAGGAGAGTACCGTCGGCCGGCACCTCGACGCCCGCCGCGGTCAGCTCGGCGCGCTCCGGCGAACCGTCGTGCTGCACCGGGTTGGTGTTGTTGAGGTGGGTGTACAGCCGGCGGATCCGCGGGTGGCGGGCGAGCGCGGCGAGGCTGCCGTCCGGCCCGGCGATCGGCAGGTGGCCCATCAGGGACTGGCCAGTCAACGCGGGCGGGCGTCCGGTCGCGTCGGTCATCTCGTCGGGGCTGTAGAACGTGCCGTCCAGCAGCACGCAGTCGGCCGCGGCGACCACGTCGTCGAACCCGTCCGGCCAGGTGGCGAGGCAGGGCGCGTAGACCAGCGCGCCGCCGGTGGCGGTGTCCTCGATCCGGTACGCGACGACCCACGGCCCCGGCTCGTCGATGCCCGCCGCGTAGCGCGGTCGCTTGGCGCCGATCGGGATCGCGGTCACCCGGAGTCGGCCGCCGTCGAGGGACACGGCTCGCCCGGCGTCACCTCGTTCCAGGCCCAGCTTCCGTACGGATCGAGCACGCCCTTGATCGGGAATCCACTGGCCAGCGCGGCCAGCACGGCGGCCGGCGCCCAGACCGCGAGCCCGCTCCCCTCCCGCAGCATCACCAGGCCCAGCACGTGATCGAGCTCCGCCGTGGCCAGCAGCGCGCCGCGCAACGGGGTGTCCCGCCGGCCCGGCCCGGGCGCCAGCTCAGGGGTCGCGAGGAGCTGCGCCCGGATGTCCGGCGAGGCGTTGACCAGGTACCACTCCTCACCGCTGGCGCTGATCGCGAGGCAGTCCTGGGTGCGGCGCGGGGCTCGTGCCGGCTCGGGTGGCGCGGCAGGCGTCGCACGCACAGTTCCATTGCGGCGCACCGCCGCCCGCCGCGGTGCCGAGGATCCGTACCTTCATTCGGCTGCTTGGATCGGGGCGCGGCCGGCTGCGGCTCGACTGCTTGCCCGGCCCATGCGGCGGGGCGTGATCTGGACGGGGACCGGGGCCGGCCCGCTCTCGGTGACCGCGGCGTGGTTGGCGGCGGCCAGGGCGGTGTCGATCAGGGCCCGGTCGGGCGAGAGGCCGCAGACCGGATCGGTGGCCGCCGCGTCCCCCGTGAGCTGGAAGGCCTGGCATCGGCAGCCACCGAAGTCGACCTCCTTCTCCGGGCAGCTCTGGCACGGCTCCGGCATCCAGGCGGTGCCGCGGAAGCGGTTGAAGGACGCGGAGTCGTACCAGATCTCGCGCAGCGGCCGGGTCAGCACGTTCTCCGGATCGAGGTCCGGGATCACGGCCGCGACCGGGCAGGGCAGCACGGTCGCCGATCGGGGTCACGGTCAGCTGCCGGCTGGCCCAGCCGTTCATGCACGGCTTCGGCCGGTCGCCGTAGTAGTCGGCCACGATGTAGACGATCGTCATCGGTCTCGGCCGAGCCGACGGCGGGCGGCGGCCGCCACGGCCTGCGCGTGGTCGAGCTGCGCCTTGGTCGGCATCAGGGCGGTCCGGTTCACCAGCCCCCAGCCGTAGTACTGCGTGTTCGCGAGTTCGAGCCGGTCGGCGTCCATCGCCTCGGCGAGGTCGATGATCTCCGCGATGCGGTCCAGGTTGCCGCGGTGCAGCACCACGTTCGCGGTGAGCGGCAGACCGAGCTTCTTCACCACGGCCGCGGCGGCGAGCTTGCGATCGTGGCCACGCACCCCGGCGATCGCGTTGGCGTTCACCGGATCGGCGTCCTGCACGCTGATCTGCACATGGTCGAGGCCGGCGTCGGCGAGCGCGGTGGCGGTCTCCTCGGTGAGCGACAGTGCCGCGGTGACGAGGTTGAGATAGAGACCGAGCCCGTGCGCGTGCGCCACGAGTTCCCGCAGGTCGGGGCGGGCCAGCGGCTCACCGCCGGAGAGGTGCAGCTGCAGGACGCCCAGCTCACGGGCCTGGGTGAACACGTCCTTCCACTGCGCGGTGGTCAGCTCGTCGCGGTAGGCGTCCAGGTTCACGGGGTTGGAGCAGTACGCGCAGTGCAGCGGGCAGCGGTAGGTCAGCTCGGCGAGCAGGCCGAGCGGCTGGTTGACGCTGGCGTCACTCATCGGCGTCCCTTTGGTTCTGCCGGCTCGCCCGGCGCTGGCGGTTCGGCCGGGACGACCTCGATGAACCGGCGTTCGGCTAACGCGGTCGAGCAGGGAGAGCACGTCGTCCATCCGCACCCCGTCGAACTCGGCGGCGAGCGACGCGGCGATGCTGGCGACCGTGGTCGCGCCGTCGCAGCGGGACAGGATCTCGGCGGCGGTCTGGTTCGGCACCAGCACCCCTTCGGGATAGAGCACCACCCGGGTACCGCGCGAGGCGTCGAAGACGAGCCGGATGCCACGCCGAAGCCGCGGGCGGGAGCCGGCCGTGATGACCGGCATGCTCAGCCCGCCGCCGACGGAGTCTCGGCCGGGCCGTGCTGGCAGGCCAACTCGATCGCGTCGAGCATGCTCCAGAGCACGTCGCACTTGAACTTGAGCGCCTCGATCGCCGCGTCCTGCTGCTCGCGCGTCGTGCAGTACTCGATGACCAGGTCGAGCGCCTTGATGCCGTCGGCCGTGGTCACGCCGATCCGGGACTCGAAGTACGCGAGCCCGTCCGGGCTGATCCACGGGTACTTCTCGCAGCATCGCGCCCAGCCGGCGCTTCATCAGGTCGGGCGAGAACATCTCGGTCAGGCCGGACGCGACCGACTCGGTCCACGGCCGGGTTCTGGCGAAGTTCACGTAGGCGTCCACCGCGAACCGCACGCCCGGCACGATGTGCCGCTGGTCCACGACCTCGTCCCTGGTGAGCCCGACCGCCTCGGCGAGGTGCAGCCACTTCGCCATGCCGCCCTCGCCCTCGACGCGCCCGTCGTGGTACAGGATCCGGTCGATCCAGACTCGGCGGACCGCGGGAATCGGGCAGCTGGCCAGGATCGCCCCGTCCTTCTGCGGCAGGCACTGCTGGTAGTACCACCGGTTCGCGGCCCAGATCCGCAGCTCACGCGGGCTCAGCTCGCCGGCGTGCAGCCGGGAGTGGAACGGGTGCCGGTCCCAGTACCGGCCGGAGAGGCCGCGTAGCTCGGCCACGAAATCGCCAGTCTCCCGCGGCTCGGTCTCCCCGGCGCTCCCGCGGCGGCTCGGCGATCCGCGCCGGGCTGTGCTCCTGTGTGAACATGCGGCTCCTCTTGGGCTGTGCGTGCCGCTGTGTCCTGCTGTGTCCCGCTGGCGTGTCTTCACGGTCTCGCCCGTCGCGAGCCGGTTGCCAGGCGGCGTTCGGCAAGGCGGAGGTGTGGCCGGATACCGGTGTTGTATCCGGCCATGCCGACAACGCGGTCGGTGTGTCTGGGGCCGGCGCAGTAGGGCATGGACTGTGAAGACACGCCCTAGGGCCGGCGGGACGGGCACGCGGCCACCGCGCCGTGCCGGGTGAGCCGGCGCGGCGCGGTGCCACGATGACGGAGCAGTGGATTACGGCAGCCGCATGGCGTAGTCGGTGACCTCGGGCGCGGTCTCGAACTGTTCGAAGTCCGGGCGGACCCAGGTCGGACGCGGTGCAGGCTTCGTGGGGGTGGTGAGCTGGCTGTCAGCCATGGTTCCCTCCTCAGGATGGCCTTCGCCGACGTTCCCGCACGAGCGTCGCACCCTCAGCATGGAGCCTCCGGGCGGGCCCAACCTTAGAACCAGCCCCTGGCAAATGTCTACAACTTCCCGAATAGCGGTGATCTGTGCGCACCGGTCCACAACCGGACGCAGCTGCGGTCGCCGGCGTCAGGCGGCCGCCAGCGCGGTTGCTGGCTGTCGACCGGGCGAGTGCCGGGTTGCCGGCTGCCGGCCCGGGCGCGAGCCCGGATGCCGGCGTCACGCGGCCGCGATCCGGGCCAGCACGATGCCGCCGACGATCAGGCCGAGGGCGACCAGTCGCAGCGCGCTGACCGGGTCGTCGTTGACCGCGATGCCGAGCCCGATGGCGCCCACCGCGCCGATGCCGGTGAAGACCGCGTACGCGGTGCCCAGCGGCAACGTCTCCAACGCCCGGGAGAGTAGGTAGACCGCGGCGACCCCGAGGACCAGGCACAACGCGGTCTGCGGCAGCTTGGTGAAGTTCGCGGTGGGCTTGATGCTCTGGGTCCAGGCGACCTCCACCAGGCCGGCGAGGACGAGCATCGCCCAGTTCATCGGCCGGCCGCCGTGGTCGTGGCCTGGTTGGCCGTTGTGATCGCGGCCCGGTTGGCCGCCGCCATGGTGGTGGCGAGGGCGTCGGCTTCGGCGAGGGCTGCCGCGTGGGACTCGTGGTGCGCGTCGAGCCTCGCGGCGAGGGCCGGGTCGACCAGGGCGTTCGTGAGCTCCGCGCCGACGAACGTCACGTCGTCGCACCGCGTAGTGGCCGGCGAAGAAGTCCCGCAGGTACCGCTCCTGGTGGTCGTACGGTGCCCGCGGCGTGCCCGGCTGATACGTGCCGCCGCGCGCGGACGCGACGACGAAGGACCGGCCGGCGAGCGACATCTTCGGGAACGTGACCTGGTCGATCCAGGCCTTGAGCGCCGCCGGGATCGAGAAGTTGTACATCGGGGCGCCGATCAGGATGACGTCCGCGCGGACCAGTTCGGCCAGCAGCGGCTCGACCACGGCCCAGGCCTGCCGACGTGCGGGCGTGGTGACGGCCTCGGGGTACCGGTCGATCGCGGTGATGCCATGTTCGAGCAGGTGATCGCAGATGTCGGTCCAGGCCTCCCCGATCGGCGGCACCGGCTCGACCGTGAGGTCGCGGTAGGTGTACTCGCCGGCCGGGTCGGCGGCCCGCCAGGTCGCCGCGAAACGGGCACCGACCTCGCGCGAGAACGAACTGCGGCGGGCACTGGAGTCGAGGTGGAGCAGGTGGGCCATGGTGGCGGTCCTTCCGTCTGACTAAGTGGACATCGTGTCCACTTCTACGCTGGGCACAACCGGACGGCGCGTCCATTTATTGCCTACGATGAGGCAAGATCGGGCGGAAAAGTCGATTCGCGGGGGGCGCCGAGGCACCGCGTGAGCGGGCGGATGCCGCGCGCAACCGGGCTCGGGTCCTGGACGCGGCGGCCACGCTCTTCGCCGAACGCGGCGCCGCAGCACGTCACGATGGAGGACATCGCCCGCGCAGCCGGCGTCGGCCGGGGCACGCTCTACCGCCGCTACCCGGACCGCGCCGCCATCGCCGTGGCCCTTCTTGACCAGCACGAACGCGCGCTCCAGGAGAAGCTGCTGCGCGGTGCGCCGCCGCTTGGGCCGGGCGCCTCCCCCGCCGATCGGCTCTCCGCGTTCTACGGCGCCATGGTCGAGTTGCTCGAACAGCACGTGCACCTCGTGCTCGGCGCCGAGACCGGCCGGTCCCGGTTCGCCACGGGTGCGTACGGGTTCTGGCGGGCGCACGTCCGAGCCCTGCTCGTGGCCGGCGGCGTGCCCGATCCGGAGGCGCTGGTCGACACCCTGCTCGCCCCACTGGCGCCCGAAGTGTTCATGCTGCAGCGCGAGCGCGGTGTCGGTAACGCCGAGATCAAAGGTGCGTTGGAACGGGTGGCGCGCGGCGTGCTCTGAGCCCTCGATTGGGCCGGCGGCCGGCGCACGGCCGGCGGCCTGTGCGCGGGGGCGGGCGGTGACGGGCGGTGGCGGTGGCGGCGCCGGGCGGTGGCGGCGCCGGGCGCGCCGCTGTGGGGTAGCTGGCCACCCCCTCGGGGGGCCCGCGGGGGTGGGTCCGCACACTCGCGGGAGCCGCCAGGGGGTTCCGGGTTACTCGGGTTGGCGGGACGGCTCGGGTACGGCGGGCGGCGCGAATGCGCCGAGCTGGGAGCGGAGCAGGTCCTCGACCGCACCGGCACCCGCCGCGACGTGCTGGGCATCCGAGACGGTGGCGGCCGGCAACGCGCGTCGCAGCCGCTGCTCCGCCTCGGTAGTGCCCTCCGTCAGCTTCTCGGCCAGCCGCAGGTCGGCGAGCAGCTCGTCGATCCGGGCCGCGGAGGCGGCGGTCTCGGCGAGCTGGTCGAGTTCGGCGTCGATCGCGGCGTCCGCGGTCGCGAGTTCGGCGGCCCTGGCGGCGGCCTGATCAGCGAGCCGGCCTCGACCCGCCGCCTCGCGCACGGCCTGCCGGAGCGGCACGGTCCCGATCAGCCGGCGGGTGGTCTCCCACTCGATCGACGCCAGGGTGTCCGCGCCGACGCCCGGCAACCAACCGTCCCGGTGGGCGCGGCTCGCGCTCACCTCGGCCAGTACCGCCTGCAACCGGGCAAGCCGGCGGCCCACATCGGGAAAGCGGCCAGCCGCATCGGCGAGGGCGCGGGCGTCGAGGTGGCTGCCGCGGTAGCGCGCGCGAAGGCGGCGGTCCCGGCGGCGGGCGCCGGCGGCCACGGTCGCGATCGCGGCGAACACCACCGGCACCGCGGCCAGGAACACCCAACCCGCCGCCATTACCGCACTGCCGTCCTCGGCGCGGCGCAGCAGCCCGATGCCGAGCAGGACGAGCACGGCGCCGGTGCCCGCGGCCCAGTAGATGAGGCTGAGGCTCTGGTCGTCGTCCTCTGCCAGGAGCAGCTCCCGCGCGCGGGCGGGCACCTCGGGCGCGAACACGTCCCGGAAGCGCACGCCGTCACCGGTGTACGCGGTCATCTCGCCCTCCTCCAGCTCGCCAGCGGGGCCGACCCTACCCACCAAAGGCAAGTGCTCCCATTCGAACGAAAGTCGCTGCGCTGTCAAGACTCCAGGCGTGATCTGTGGACGAAACACCGCCTGTGGATCGTCTCCACGCGCCTCTCACCCGATTCCGCATCCTCGTCCCATGCCCTCACTACGAGTCTTTCTCGACGGCGCCCTCCAGCACCGCGGTCCCTCCACCGTGGACGAGCTGGCTGTGGCCGCCGTGACGGCCGGTATCACCCGGGCCCGGAATCCAGCCGTCGCCGTCCGCGCCGCGCTCGGCCAGTCCGAGACCGCGATCTCGCTGCCCGACGGCCGATGGACGTGCATCGCAGGGCTCCTCGACGGCACGGTCCTCACCCATCGGGTCCGCTCCGGCACCGGCGGGCGGCGTGATCTCTGGCCCCGCAACGACCTGTTTCCCCTCTTGCCGTTGCTGGGCCGGGGATTGCCGCTCGACGGCGGCGGCACCGTGGCGCTCGCCGACGGTCACCGGAATCGCTCGCCCGTGCTGCTCGGGCCGGCGGGCTGGCTGCCCGTGGTGCCGGCGGGCGCGCTGCTCGCGGTGTGGTGGCGCGCCGGCTCGCTCGACGTCACGCCGGTGGAGGTGGACCCGGTCGAGGTGGCCGACCGGGTCGCCGCCGTGCGTGATGCGTTCGCCTATCACCGGGAAATGCTGCTGTTCCAGCAGTGGCGGTCACCGTCGACGTCGGCGGTACTCGGCGCGCTGATGGAGGCCCCCGACCTGCTCCACATACCGCTGCCGCCGCTCGGTGAGATCCTGGCCGATCTACTCCGCAGCGCCGAGCCGGCACGGCGGGAGTGCTGCTGCGCGCTCCGCCACGGTGCGCCGTACCTCGACGATCCCGACTTCGGGTCGCCGCCGCGCTATCCGGTCGACGACGAGGTCGTCCGGCCGCTCTTCCCATGAGGCGCGGGCGGGCGACGCCACACGATCTCGCCCTCGACGACCTCGGTGCCCGCCACGAACCCGGCCGCGCTGGCCACCGCCGCCGAGGCCACATGGTCTGGATGGATGTAGGCCACGACAGGGATCTCGTAGCCGTCGAACCAGTCCACCAGCGCCCGGGCTGCCTCGCCCGCGAAGCCCCGTCCCTGCCAACGGGTCCCGATCACCCAGGCGAGCGCTGCCTCGAGGTCGTCGCCGCGGCGGACGACGGTCGCTTGGACGGTGCCCACCAGCTTCCCGTCATCGCGTTGCCGGACCACCCAGTTCAGCCAGCCCTCGCCTCGATCCGCCGGCGGCCCGGCGACCAGCCGCGCGTACCGGGCGCGCAGCTCCGCGCGGGACAGCGGGGCGCCGCCGATGAACGTGTGCAGCTGTGGATCGTCGAGGACATCGGCCATCTCATCGGCATGCTCGACCGCGAGCGGCTCCAGGATCAGCCGCTCGGTGTCGATCCGCGCGGCGGCCGGGCCGGTCACGGCAGCACCTCGCGCACCCAGACCGGCGGCGGTTCGCACGCCTGCCGCCACGATTCCGGGATGCCGTCGACGCCGACCCGCGCCCCGACGATGCCGCCCACGATCGCGCACGTCGTGTCGACGTCACCGCCCGCGCTGGCCGTGGCCCAGAACGCCTGCTCGTACGAGTCGAGGTGGTGCGCGGCCGCCCAGAGCGTGAACGGCACCGTGTCCGGCGCGCTCACCTGGCGCCCGTTGCCGAGCACGGCCGCGACCGCCCGTGCCGCTTCGGCGGCGCTCGCCGGGCTGGTCCGGCTCGCCACGGACTCGGGGCCCTGGGCCAAGCGGATCGCGGTATCGATCCCGTCCCGCACCAGCCCGGCGGGCACGTACGGCAGGACGGCGTCGAGGAAGGCGCTCGGCGACAACGGGGCGTCGAGCATGGCGGCCAGCGATGCCGCGACGGCGACGGCGATGGCGCCAGCGACGGCCTCCGGATGGGTGTGGGTCACGCTCGCCGAGAGCGCGGCCTGCCGGGCCGCCTCGGCCAGGTCGCCCGGGTACCAGGCGCCCAACGGCGCGACCCGCATCGCGGCGCCGTTCCCCCACGAGCCCTGGCCGTCGAAGAGCTCCCGGCGAGCTGCCGCCAGGAACCGCCCTCGCGCACCAGCCGAAGCATGCGATTCACGGCCGGTCCGTATCCCCGGTCGAAGTCATGGTGCTCGGCGAAACTGGTGGCCAACGCGTCCTGGTCGATCTCGCCATGACGCGCGAGGACGAGGTAGACGGAGTAGGCCATCTCGGCGTCGTCGGTCCACTGCCACGGCGCAGGCGGTAAGCGCCGCTCGTCGAGGGCTTGGCGATTCGCGGGAACGAAGAACTGGGAACCCAGCGCGTCCCCCAACGCGAGGCCGGTCAGGGACGCCAGAGCCTGACTGTGGTGGTCATCGGTCATCGCGCCCAGTCTCCCACCCAGCACCACACCGATCCGCAGCACGGGACCGAAAGATCAGATTTCGCCCACGGGCGGTAGCGCGTGTGGTGCGACGTTCGCTGTAGATGCTTCGCCCCCGCTCGAAGTAGGCGAACTCGACGGCGTCTGCACGGACCGGTACGCCGGTGCGTTGCGTCGCTCGATCGGCTTCCTCATGAGCATGGTCGAGCCAACGTCGATACGTGTCGGCCGACCAGGAACCGGTTTCGCGAATGTCCCAGCCGTGGTCGTACCTGAGGGCCATGGCCACGAACCGATCAAGGATGAGCGCCCGTCCGGGCGAGCCGTCTCCTGGAGCGTCCGCTGCGTACAGGTACTTCGTGAAGAAGGACGCACCCAGGTACTTGGCGCGGTGCGGCCCACCGTCGTGAAGTGCGCTGTAGGCGGCGACGGGCCCATGCGTCTCGCAGAGTGGTGCGAGCGGCGGCCAACCGAGTGCCCAGTACATCTTGCGGAGTGTCCCGGAACACCCTGGCACGCCGGGGGACCAGCCATCCGCCGTCGCCAGTCCCCCAGACGTAACACGCCAGGAGAGTTGCCGCCTCGTCCGGGCACCGATCGGCTGGACCGGTCAGGAGATCACGACGACTGATGCGGCGGTGAACTCCTTCCCGCCTCCGTCCGCCGGTAAGCCGTCCAGGAAGGCGGCCCAAGGCGTTGGGACGGCCGGCCGCTGCCACCACCGAGGGCGAAACTTGAAGTCCTGCGCGAGAACACCCTCCGGACGCTCGTACTCAAGAACAGTTGGTGTCTCCACCCGTCCGCCCTCCCCGGGTCTTGCCGCTTGCGCGACTTCCGCATCTCACACTGAGCCGCCGCTCTTGCCCGGCCTCCTAGGACGCTGACAGGAAAGCACCGCGGAGTTCCGACCGAGAGTGAATGCGGCCAGCGTGGCCGACCGATGGCCCTGTGTGTCCGTTCGATACCGACGACAGCCGTTCGGCTAGGCGCATCCTGCCTCTCGGCTTTGCGCTGCCTGCCCCTTGACAAGCGGAGGCAAAGCAAGGCGGGGAGCCGACCGAAGTCGACTCCCCGCCTTGAGCGAACGGCTAGCTGCAGCCGCTGGTGCTGCCGCAGCCTTCGCAGACGTAGCAGCTACCGGCCGGCCGCATCTTCGTGCCGCAGGTGAAGCAGAGCGGCGCGTCGGCGGACGTGCCCTGCACCAGTTCCAGCAGCTCGGTCGAGGAGTGCGCCTGGCGCGGCGCGCGTCCTTGGCCGGCTTCTGCCTTGGTGGGGGCGGCCGGTCGGCGCCGAGTTGCGCAGCTGCTCGAGAGCGGCCTGCTCCTCGTTGGTGGCCGAACCGGCGGCCTCCTCCGCGTCGAGCTGGCCGGCCCGCTCCTTCGCGGTGAAGATGCCCATCTCGGCCCGGTCCTCGTACGGCAGGAAGTCCAGGGCGAGCCGGCGGAAGATGTAGTCGAGCATGGAGCTGGCGATCCGGATGTCCGGGTCGTCGGTCATGCCCGCCGGCTCGAAGCGCATGTTGGTGAACTTCGAGACGTACGTCTCCAGCGGCACCCCGTACTGCAGGCCGATCGAGATCGCGACCGAGAAGGCGTCCATGATGCCGGCAAGCGTGGAGCCCTGCTTGCTCATCTTGAGGAAGACCTCGCCGAGGCCGTCGTCCGGGTAGGACGACGCCGTCATGTAGCCCTCGGCGCCGGCCACGGAGAACGACGTGGTCGTGCTGGGCCGCGACTTCGGCAGCCGCTTACGGATCGGCCGGTACTCGACCACCGGTCTCGGTCTCGCCGCCGCCACCCTTGGCCGCCTCGACCCTGGCCGCTTCGGTCTTGTTGCCCGACACCGACAGCGGCTGGCCGACCTTGCAGTTGTCGCGGTAGACCGCGAGCGCCTTGAGGCCCAGCTTCCAGCCCTCGGCGTAGACGTTCTCGATGTCCTCGATCGTCGCCGTCTCGGGCAGGTTGACGGTCTTGGAGATCGCACCGGAGATGAACGGCTGCACCGCGGCCATCATCCGGACGTGGCCCATGGCCTTGATGGACCGCTCGCCCATCGCGCAGTCGAACACGTCGTAGTGCTCGGGCTTGAGACCCGGCGCGTCGACGACGTGACCGTGCTCGGCGATGAACTCGACGATCGCCTCGACCTGCTCCTCCTGGTACCCCAGGGAACGCAGCGCGCGCGGCACCGTCTGGTTGACGATCTGCATCGAGCCGCCGCCGACCAGCTTCTTGAACTTGACCAGCGCCAGGTCGGGCTCGATGCCGGTGGTGTCGCAGTCCATCATCAGGCCGATGGTGCCGGTGGGCGCGAGCACGCTGGCCTGCGCGTTCCGCCAGCCGTTCTTCTCGCCGACCTTGAGGCACTCCTGCCACTGCTTGGTCGCCTCACGCAGGATCGCGTGGTCGTCGGTGCCGAGCGTGCGGACCGCGTCGTTCGCCGCCGCGTGCTTGCGCATGACCCGCTTGTGCGCGTCGGCGTTGCGGGCGTAGCCGTCGTACGGGCCGACGATGCCGGCGAGCTCCGCCGACCGCCGGTACGCGACGCCGTTCATCAGCGAGGTGATCGACGCGGCGAGCGCGCGGCCACCGTCGGAGTCGTACGCGTGGGCGGTCGCCATCAGCAGCGCGCCGAGGTTGGCGTAGCCGATGCCGAGCTGCCGGTACGCGCGGGTGGTGTCGCCGATCGCCTGGGTCGGGAAGTCCGCGAAGCAGATCGAGATGTCCATCGCGGTGATGACCAGCTCGGTCGCCTTGACGAACGTCGCGGTGTCGAACGTGCCGTCGGCCTTGAGGAACTTCATCAGGTTGAGCGACGCGAGGTTGCACGACGAGTTGTCCAGGCTCATGTACTCCGAGCAGGGGTTGGACGCGGTGATCCGGCCCGTCTCGGGGTTGGTGTGCCAGTCGTTGATCGTGTCGTCGTACTGGATGCCCGGGTCGGCGCACTCCCAGGCGGCCGTGGCCATCTTGCGGAACAGGCCACGCGCGTCGACGGTGTCGATGACCTGGCCGTCGAGCCGGGCCCGCAGACCGAACTCGGTGCCCTCCTCGACCGCCTTCATGAACTCGTCCGAGACCCGGACCGAGTTGTTGGCGTTCTGGTACTGGACGCTGGTGATGTCCTTGCCGCCGAGGTCCATGTCGAACCCGGCGTCACGCAGGACGCGAATCTTGTCCTCTTCGCGCGCCTTGAGGTCGATGAAGTCCTCGATGTCGGGGTGATCGACGTCGAGCACGACCATCTTCGCCGCACGCCGGGTGGCGCCGCCGGACTTGATGGTGCCCGCGGAGGCGTCCGCGCCGCGCATGAAGCTGACCGGGCCGGAGGCGGTGCCGCCGGAGGAGAGCAGCTCCTTGGACGAGCGGATCCGGGACAGGTTCAGGCCGGCGCCGGAGCCGCCCTTGAAGATGAACCCCTCCTCCTTGTACCAGTTCAGGATCGAGTCCATCGAGTCGTCGACCGACAGGATGAAGCACGCGCTGACCTGCTGCGGAGCCGTCGTGCCGACGTTGAACCAGACCGGCGAGTTGAAGCTGAACACCTGGTGCAGGAGCATGTGGGTCAGCTCGTGCTCGAAGATCTCCGCGTCCGCCGGCGTGGCGAAGTAGCCGTTCTCGCGGCCCGCCTTGACGTAGGTGAGCGCCACGCGGTCGATCAGCTGGCGGAGGCTGTGCTCGCGCTGCGGGGTGCCGACCGCGCCCCGGAAGTACTTGGTCGTGACGATGTTCGCCGCGTTCACCGACCAGAAGTCCGGGTACTCGACGCCGCGCTGCTCGAAGTTGATCGAGCCGTCCCGCCAGTTCGTCATCACGACGTCCCGACGTTCCCAGTTCACCGCGTCGTAGGGGTGCACACCTTCGGTGGTGTAGACCCGACCGATGGTGAGGCCTCGACCGGCCTTACCTGCGCCCCCCGCGCCCTTGGCCTCCCGGCCACGCGCGCCGCCGCCCGCACCGCGTGAGGTGCCGACTGCTTCGGTCATGACGTCCCCCTGCCTTCCGTTTTTCGCATCGTTTGACCCGGATGTGGACATCCGTGTGCTCTCACGTCGTTCGAATGTCGTGCTGGACGCGCCGCGGCCGATCCGCATCGGACCTGGCTGTGCCCCTGGCGCGTCGCGCTGGTTCTCAGGCCTGGGTGGCGTCGACCAGGTCGGGGCCTGGCGGCGAGAGGTCGCCGCCGGTCGGCTCCGGTGCGCTGGCGTGCCCGGTGGCTTCGGTCGAGTGCTGGGCCGCCCGCAACGCCGCGATCTCGGACTCGAAGTCCGCGAGCGACGTGAACGAGCGGTAGACGCTGGCGAAGCGCATGTAGGCGACCTCGTCGAGCTCGCGCAGCGGGCCGAGGATCGCCAGCCCCACGTCGTGGGACGGCACCTCCGCCGCGCCGGTGGCCCGAATGGACTCCTCCACCCGCTGGGCGAGCAACGGCGAGCGCGTCGTCGCCGACCGGACGTCCCTGGCACGCGCGGCGTACGCCGGCGATCACCTTGGGCCGACTGAACGGCTCGCTCACGCCGCTCCGCTTGACCACCGCGAGCACGGCCTCCTCGACGGTGGTGAACCGCCGGCCGCACTCCTGGCAGGCGCGCCGCCGCCGGATCATCTGGCCCTCTTCGGCCTCACGCGAGTCGACCACCCGCGAGTCGGGGTGCCGGCAGTGTGGACACCGCATGGCGCTCCCCTCCCCTCTTTCATGGCGACCGCAGACGCCTTGCTGTGCACAAACCTGTGCATCGCCCTGTGGGCAACTACCCCAACCTGTGGACGACTTACAGGTATGTAACTACTACATCTAGGGGTTGAACCTATGCCGCCACCCAAGAAATCGCAAGCACCGTCGGCGCGTTTCGTGTTTCTCCAGGTGGCCTCGGCGCGCCGTCGCGCGGCCCTGTCCGGCACCCGTGACAGACCGCTGTCAGGCCCCGACCGCGCGTCGAACAGGCGTGCCGGATAGCGCCCTCGACGCCCCAGTTCGGCCTCGATCGGGCCACCACCCGGCCACCGAAATCTTCGGGCGAGCCCGGCGTGTCGCGACCGAAGTGCTTCGAGCCAAAACAACGACACAACCGTCAGGGCCAGCCCGGCCACGCCCCCCGGGCCAGCTCCCCACGCTCCCCGCGCGGCCACGCGGCCGTCGACCACCCCACGCCCCTCACGCAGCCACGCGGCCGTCAGCACCCGTGCCAGTCACCGGTCCGAGTCCGCCGCGACGACGGTCAGCGCGGCGCGCGCGCCCGTCAGCCGTGTCCCTGCCGTCGCCTCGCCCGAGCCTGTAATCGCCCGCAGCGTCCGTGTGCACCCCCGGGCGCACCACCCGGCTGCCAGCCCTCGCGGCCACGGTGCTTCCCCCTCCGCACGCTCGCGCGCGGGCACCGAGGCCGTCTCAGCGGGTCAGCCGCGCGGGAGCACCAGCTGCTGGCCGACCTCGACCACGCTGGAATCCAAATCGTTGAGACGACGAATCTCGGCCATCGCGTCCCGCGGCTCGAGGCTCGGCGCGTACCGCTCCGCGATGTTCCACAGCGTGTCGCCGGACTCGACCACGACCGCCGGCCGCGGACCGCTCGCCGGCCCATCCACCGAGGCCCGGGTGCTGGCCGCGATCCCCAGCACGGTGAACACGGCCACCAGGATCAGCACCGACTGGGCCAGGATCTTCCCCCGCCGGGTCAGGCGGACCGGCACATACCGCTCGTCCCGCCTCGACCGCCGTACCGGCACCGGACGCGCCGTCCTCGCCCGAGCGGAGACCGCCTGGCCGCTCCGCGCCGATCCGGCCAGCCCCTGGGCCAGCACGCGTTCCACCCGGACCAGCTCCGCCCGGCTGGCCGGCGCGGGCGACACCGGTACCAACTCCGCCCGCGAGACCGGCTGATGCTGGCCCGCGGGCCGCGCCGGCCGCACCCGTACCCCCGGCTCCGCGCCGGGCGGCCCGGCGGCGGTTCGGCAAGATCCGGCACCACGTACAGCGCCCGCTCAGCTCGGCGCGGCGAGCCCGCCTCCGCACGGATCCGCCGCACCGGCCGACGGGTTTCGCCCCGCGCGGCGCGCCGCTGTACCAACACAGCCGTGTCATCCACCCCGACGATGCCCATGAACACCTCCTGTGACCCGCTGATCACGCAAGTCGAACACGTGTTCGATCGAACGCCTGTACGATTCTTACCAGGTGGGGACGACGAAATCGAGCATCCTCGGCGCGTTCTTCGAACACGTGTTTGAACCAGGCGCTCCGGACCGCTAGCGTCAACACCGGCGCGTCGTCCACACCGGACCGACGGCGCGACCGCATCGGGGCGAGGAGGAGGCGACGTGGTGAAGCGCGCACGCACGCGAGCAGAGGCAACGGCGGCGGACGGCGCGGCTCCGGCTGGTACCGGCGTGGGAAGCGCGGTTCAGTTCCCCGACCCGAACCCCGACCTGCCCGGGCTGACGCCGCGGCAACGCCGGATCCTCGAGGTGATCCGCGATTCGGTCGAGCGGCGTGGCTATCCGCCGAGCGTCCGGGAGATCGGTGAGGCGGTCGGGCTCACCTCCCCCTCCAGCGTGTCGTACCAGCTCGCCAGCCTGCAGAAGAAGGGCCTGCTGCGGCGGGATCCGAACCGGCCGCGCGCGGTCGACGTGCGCTCCCCCGCCGACATGGACGCGCTCGCCGAGGCCAACGCCGAGGAGACCGCCAACCGGCCGGTGCCCGCGTACGTGCCGCTGGTGGGCCGGATCGCGGCCGGTGGTCCGATCCTGGCCGAGGAGGCCATCGAGGACGTCTTCCCGCTGCCGCGCGAGATCGTCGGCGAGGGAAACCTGTTCCTGCTCAAGGTCGTCGGTGACTCGATGGTGGAAGCCGCGATCTGTGACGGCGACTGGGTCGTGGTGCGCCAGCAGCCGGTGGCCGAGAACGGGGACATCGTGGCCGCCATGATCGACGGCGAGGCCACGGTGAAGACGTTCCGCCGCCGCGACGGTCACGTCTGGCTGGTGCCGCACAACCCGGCCTACACGCCCATCCCCGGCGACGAGGCGACCGTGCTGGGCCGGGTCGTCACGGTGCTCCGCCGGCTCTGACCCGCTCCCCGCCAACGCCAGTCCTCGCAAACACCGCGCTTTGGGCGACATTTTCTCGGCTATAGCCGAGAAGATGTCGCCCAAAGCGGCAAAGAGGGTGGCCGACACACCGATGCGGCCCGGCCGGGCCTACACCGCGGCCCAGGCCCGGCACCGCAGCCCAGCGCCCCGTCCAGCGACGCGACCGGGCCCGTGCCCGTGCCCCGCGACCGCCAACGCGATTTGGGCGACATCTTCGGTGCTATGGCACCGAAGATGTCGCCCAAATCGAAGGGCTGGCTCAGTCGCGGGGCTTGCGGGAACGCCAGTCACGCGGCTCGCGCGGCGGCGCATCCCACTTGGCCGTCTCCTCCGGCTGCTCGCGCCGGGGCGGCGGTCGCTCGGCGCCCCGATCGGGCGGTGGCGGCGGAGGCGGAGCCGCGGAGGCAGCACCGCCGCCGTAGACCGTGCCGCCGGCTGGCCGGCCCTGCGACGACGGGCGGGCGGGGGGACGCTGCGGTTCCGGTGCCGGCGGAGGCACCGCGGCACGTGCGGGCGGCGGCGCTGCGGCCCGGGCGGGCGGCGGACCGCCGACCGGCCGGCCTACCGGCGGCGGGGGCTGTGCGGACGCCCGGACCGGACGGGCCTGGCCGGCCCGCGGATCGGCCGGAGCGACGGGCTCACGGCTACTCGCGGCGCCCGAGCCGTACGTCGTGCCGCACCGCCACCCCGCCGTAGACCGTGCCGCCGCGTGCGCTCGGCACGGGTTCGGCCGGCCTGCGGTCCGGGGCGGGCGGTGGCGACGTCGGCAGGGGGTTCGCTGGGCGCCGCCGTACACGGTGGCGCCGCGGCGGCCGCCGGCTCGGTCGCCCGAGCGCCGCCGCCACCGCCACCGCCGTAGACGGTGCCGGACGGCTTGCCACCGGCACCGACGCCGGCGCCGGCACCGCCGGTTCGGGCTCGGGCGGCCGACGCGGCACCGCTGCCGTAGACGGACGGCGCGGTGCGCGGGAACAGCACGGTCTCGCCGGGTCCGTCGCCAGCTCCGGCCGCGGTGGCCGGTGCGCCGCCGGGCCGGGGGCCGCCGGGCCTGCGCTCGACTTCCGGCTCCTCGTCGTCGGCACCCTGCTTGCGGAACCGGACGATGCCGACGATGCCGACGACCAGCAGGATCAGGCCGAGCGCGCCGACGCCGAGGACGACGCCGCCGAGCTGCTGGAGGCTCAGGTCGCTGAAGCTGAAGCCGCCGCCCGAGTCGGCCTTCTTGCCGCCGGCCTTCGAGCCCGGTGGACGGGCGCCGGCGGGGCGGCCGGGGTCCACTCCAGCAGCTGGCTCGGTGCCCGGGCGGAGAGGGTGACGTAGTTCAGGCCGTCGCTGGTGTAGGTGATCGCCTCGCCGGCCTGCCTCGTCGGGGAGCGGCGTGTGCCGCGGCTTGCCCTTGAGCGCGGCTGGCACGTCGGCGTTGACGTCGTACTCGTACGCGTCGGTGTAGGTGCGGACCAGCACCTTCTTGCCGTCGGGCGAGAGCGTGGCGCCGGTGACGACGGTGCGGCCGCCGGGGCCGACCGGGCCGCCCGAGGTCGTCGACGCGGGCACGGCGAGCGTGCCGGCGGCGATCAGCGGGACCGTGCCGGCGTCCGTGAGCGGGGCGGCCGTCGTGTAGAGCTTGGCGACCGTGCCGGCTTCCTTGGTGATGATCACCGGGACGCCGTTGGCCTGCATGATCAGCGCGGCGGAGTTGTGCTTGCCGTCGGGGTACTGGAGCCGGAACTTGATCGCCTTGGTGCCGCCGGCCGGCACCTTGTGCACGGCGGCGGTGGCCCGTTCGAGCTGGTCGTCACCGACGTCGGCGACCCACATCGCGCCGTCCGGGGTGATCGCGAGGTCCTGCGGCGAGAACGGGTCGAGCGCCGTGATCGTTGAAGATCCTGGTCGGCTTGCACGCGGCGTCGAGCTTGTAGAGCCGCAGCGCCGTGCCGTTCTCTTCCTTGTCGACGACGACGTAGCCGCCGTTGACCGCCGCCACACCGCTGATCTTCGGGAGCCGCTCGTCCTGCACCGTGCAGACCACGGTCGGTGCGGCCGCAGCCGCCACGCTCGGCGCGAGCATGACGGCACCAACGCAGAACACTGCTCCTGAGAACGCCATTACCCGTCGCACGGGAGACAGTCTTACATGCGCCTACTAGTGGTGGGCGTACGGTTCTAGTTCCGCTGCCAGCGCGGAGCTGACCCGGGCGTGCAGGGCCGTGCCCTCCGGGGTGTGCTCCTCGCCGAGGATCTCGCCCTGGTCGTGCACCCGGGAGACCAGCCCGCCCTGGTCGTACGGCAGGCAGACCCGCAGCTCGACGGACGGCCGCGGGATCAGCCGCTCGATCTCGGCACGCAGCTCCTCGATGCCCTCGCCGGTGCGGGCGGAGACGAACAGCGCGCCGGGCAGCGCCTGCCGCAGCCGCATCAGCGTCTCCTCGTCCGCGGCGTCGACCTTGTTCACCACGAGCAGCTCGGGCACGGCCGTCGGCGTCGATCTCGGCCAGCACCTCGTGCACCGCGTTGACCTGCGCAATCGGGTCGGGGTGGGCGCCGTCGACCACGTGCACGATCAGGTCGGACTGGCCGACCTCCTCCAGCGTCGAGCGGAACGCCTCGACGAGCTGGTGCGGCAGGTGGCGGACGAAACCGACCGTGTCGGAGAGCGTGTAGTCGCGGTCGTCCGTGCTCTTGGCCCGGCGGGTGGTCGGGTCGAGGGTGGCGAACAGCGCGTCCTCGACCAGCACGCCCGCGCCGGTGAGCCGGTTGAGCAGGCTCGACTTGCCGGCGTTGGTGTAGCCGGCGATGGCCACGCTCGGGATCTCGTGCCGAACCCGCTCCTGGCGCTTGGTCTCGCGGGTCTTCTTCATCTCCTTGATCTCGCGGCGGAGCTTGGCCATCCGCGTCGCGGATCCGGCGCCGGTCGGTCTCGATCTTGGTCTCACCGGGGCCACGCGTACCGACGCCGCCGCCGCGCCGCCCCCGGCCCGGCCACCGGCCTGCCGGGACATCGACTCACCCCAGCCCCGCAGCCGCGGCAGCAGGTACTGCATCTGGGCGAGCTCGACCTGCGCCTTGCCCTCCTTGGAGCTTGGCGTGCTGGGCGAAGATGTCCAGGATCAGCGCGGTCCGGTCGATGACCTTGACCTTGACGACCTTCTCCAGCGGTTGCGAGCTGCGCCGGGGACAGCTCGCCGTCGCAGATCACGGTGTCCGCGCCGGTGGAGATCACGACGTCGCGCAGCTCCTTGACCTTGCCGCGAGCCGATGTAGGTGGACGGGTCGGGCCGGTCCGCGGCGCTGCATGAGGCCCTCGAGCACCTCGGAGCCGGCGGTCTCGGCGAGCGCGGCCAGCTCGGCCATCGAGTTCTCGGCGTCGACGGCGGTGCCCTCGGTCCAGACGCCGACCAGGACGACCCGCTCGAGCCGGAGCTGGCGGTATTCGACCTCGGTGACGTCGGCGAGCTCGGTGGACAGGCCGGCGACCCGGCGCAGCGCCTGGCGGTCGATCCGGTCGAACTGGTCGCCGTCGAAGTCGTTGGCGGCGTCGCCGTAGCGCGGATCCAGGGCGACCGGTCCAGCGCGAGATCGTCGAGCTCGATCGCGGCGGCGGTGGTCACTGCGGCGTCGGAGTGCGAGTAAGGCTTCGTCATCGTGGTGTCGATGGTGTCACGCTGGGCGACAGGGTGCACGTGAGTTACCGCGTGTGCGCGGCGAGTCTTCGTCATTGCTTGGTTCAACACGTTAGCGGGACCTTAGATTCCGCCCGCACGGTCAGCATCCGCCGGCGCTGACCTGACAGGATGACTCGCCGGCTTCGCACGGCACCCACCCGACCCGAGGAGCCAGCGTGACCACCCGGATGCCCAGTGCGGGATTCTCGATCACCCTGCGGTTGTCCGTTCCCGCCGACGCATCGGCGATCGGCCGGCTCACCACGGCGGTCGGCGAGGCCGGGCGCGATCGTCACCGCGCTGGACGTCGTCGACTCCGACAACGACAGCGTCATCGTCGACCTGACCTGCGACACCGCCGACGGCAACCACGCCGACCGGGTCACCGACGTGGTGCGCGCGCTGGACGGGGTCGAGGTCCGCAAGGTCAGCGACCGCACGTTCCTGCTGCACCTCGGCGGCAAGATCGAGGTCAACTCGAAGGTCTCGCTGCGTACCCGGGACGAGCTGTCCCGGGCCTACACCCCCGGCGTGGCCCGGGTCTGCCTGGCGATCGCGGAGAACCCCGACGACGCCCGCCGCCTCACGATCAAGCGGAACACGGTCGCCGTGGTCACCGACGGGTCGGCCGTGCTCGGGCTGGGCAACCTCGGCCCGGCCGCCGCGCTGCCGGTGATGGAGGGCAAGGCCGCGCTGTTCAAGCGGTTCGCCGGGGTGGACGCGTGGCCGGTCTGCCTGGACACCCAGGACACCGACGAGATCGTGTCGATCGTGAAGGCCATCGCGCCGGTCTACGGCGGCATCAACCTGGAGGACATCGCCGCGCCGCGCTGCTTCGAGATCGAGGAGCGGCTGCGCGAGGCGCTGGACATCCCGGTCTTCCACGACGACCAGCACGGCACCGCGATGGTGCGTGCTCGGCCGCGCTCACCAACGCGCTGCGGGTGGTCGGCAAGGAGCTGCCGAAGGTGCGGGTGGTGGTCTCCGGGGCGGGCGCCGCCGGGACCGCGATCATCAAGCTGCTGCTGGCCCAGGGCGTCGGCGACATCATCGCCTGCGACCGGATGGGCGCGCTGCACCCCGACCTGCCCGACCTCAACCCGGCGATGCGGTGGCTGGCCGAGAACACCAACAAGGACCGGTACTCCGGTGACGTGCGCGGGCGCCGTGCGCGGCAGCGACGTGTTCATCGGCGTGAGCGCGCCGAACATGCTCGACGGCGACGACATCGCCACGATGGCCGACAAGTCGATCGTGTTCGCGCTGGCCAACCCCGACCCGGAGGTCGACCCGCGGGAGGCCCGCAAGTACGCGGCGATCGTGGCGACCGGCCGGTCCGACGAGCCGAACCAGATCAACAACGTGCTCGCGTTCCCCGGCGTCTTCCGCGGCATGCTCGACGCCCAGGCGCGCGAGTTCACCCAGGACATGGCCCTCGCCGCGTCCAAGGCGATCGCGGACGTGGTCGGCGCCGACAAGGTGAACGCCAGCGTCATCATCCCGAGCGTGTTCGACCCGGCCGTGGCGCCGGCCGTCGCGGCGGCGGTGACCAAGGCGGCCCGCAAATCCGGTGCCGCCGCGCACAAGGACTCCGACGTCCCGCAAAGCTAAAAGCTCAAGCCGTCAGATCACGTCCGGCGGGTTGGCGGCTTACGCCAGCCCGGCCGGCGCAGTCACGGTCAGCCTCCCGCGCCGCCGCTCCGCGGCGGCCCTGCGGTTGGATCACGCCCTACGAGGGCGCGATCCAACCGCAACCCCCAACGGCGAGCCACCGCGCCGTCCGCGCGCCGACCGGACTGCGGACTCGGACTACGCGCGCCCGGAAGGCACGGAACCGAACCGTTCCGACGCGGGATGGCGGGCACCGGTCGCGGTCCGCGCCCCCGGGCGAACCGGACTTTCGGGGAAAACGGGGCTACGCACCGCCGGTGTGTCAGGCCCAGAAAGCGCCTCCGAGCGAAGTCCGGTTCGGTCGCGCCATGCGCGGCGCGAACCGCCCGCTCCGCGGTCGGCGCTTGCGGTCCGAATCGCCCGCGCCTCCGGGCAGGGCGCGATTTGGATTCCGCAACCACAGCGCGGAATCGACCGCGGGGTCAGCAGGGTTGGCGGGCGGCGGTCAGGTCGAGGTCCTTGCGCATCGAGCTGAAGCCGCGGGCCTTGGTGTCTCGGCAGAACTCGGACTTCGCCAGCTTGTACTCGACGTGCAGGACGGCCTTGCCCGCCTTGATGAACGGCTCGTACAGGCCGCACTCGTCGAACTCGGCGCACTCCTCCACGACCGCGAAGTCGAAGTCGCCGACCAGCTCCGCGACCTGGCCGGAGTCGTTCTTCAGCGCCACGGCGAGGCCTCGCTCGTGCGCCAGCCGGGAGACGAACCGGTTGAATTTCAGCTGGTCGGCGGCGGTGACGGGGAAGCCGGAGTCGATGGCGTAGTTCTCCATCAGGTCCGGCTCGACCGCGTCGAACCCCTTCTGCCGGCACATGTCGAAGCGCTGCGGCGATGATCGGGCCGAGCACGTCCAGCCGGCGGATGTCCACCGAGAGCTCGCCCTCCCAGCCGTTCGGCTTGCCGAGCACGTCCTTGGGGAACCGCTTGTAGTCGGGCCGGAAGTCCTCGGCGGCGCCGACCTCGACGTAACAGATCACGCGCCGCCCCTTGGCGTGCAGCGAGCGCACCACCTCGGCGCTGTTCTCGAAGCCGTCGATGTCGTAGACCGGCACGTCCACGCTCTGGTCGACGGGCGTGGTGAGCTGCCACTGCCAGGGCTGGCCCGGCGTGGGGCGCCAGCGCTGGCCGGGGGTCGGGCGCGGCGCGGGGGTCACGCCCGGCCGCGATGGCGTGCACCGAAGCGGACGGCCGCGGGCTGGTCGGCGCGGTCGTGGGAGTGGCCGTCGAGGGCGGACGGTCGGCGACGGGCGGGCCGAGGGCTCGTCGGCGGAGGAGTCGGCGGACGGGCGCCACACCAGCCAGCCGGCCACGAGCAGCGCCACCGTCAGCACCGCCGCCGCGGCGATCAGCCCATGCCGCCTCCGGCTCACCGGCCCTGCCTCTCCCCCGCCAGCGCGAGTTGACGTCCGAAGTATCCGGGAAGACCGTCCCACGGGTTGGCCCCGGACCGGTCGGTGACGTACACGGTTTCGGCGTTGCACCGCTCGGCCCGGTCCAGCACGGCGTCGAACACGGCCCCCGGCGCGGCGTAGACGAGGTGCCAGAACATGCTGCGCCGGCCGGCTGAGCGCCCAGCCCGGGGCGTACGTCTCGGCGTACACCGACCACGGGCCCTCGAACGTGACCAGCACGTCGGCCAGCTCGGCGTACCGGCTGTCCGGGTAGACCCCGTGGTTCAGCACGAGTTCGCCCGGCGCCAGGGCACGGGCCAGCCCGGCGAGCGCGGCGTAGTAGTCCAGTTCGCGGGGGCCGGACGCGACCTGGTCGACGAAGAACCCGTCGACGCCGTACCACTCGCGGTACCGGCGCAGGTCGCCGCCGACCAGATCGAGCGGCCGCTTGCCGTACCCGGTGTCGACGTAGCCGAGCACCGGCACGCCGGCCGCCCGGACCCGCTCGGCCGCGGTGGCCAGCTCACCCTCGCGCTCGGTGCCCGGGCCGCCGGCGACGTTGAGGATCACCGCGCGCAGCCCGTCGTGGCCGGCGGCCAGGGTGGCCCAGTCGGCGGCGGCGACGGCGGGGTGGAAGTACGCCGGCACCCCGACCGTCAGCCGCCGACGCCCCGCTGCCCGGCACCCTCAGCACCACGCACCCGCGTTCAGACCAGGCAAGCGGAGCCGTGCCACAGGTCGCGCAGGGACTCCTCGACGCCGATGCCGGCCGACCAGCCGAGCGCCGCACCGATCGCGGCCGGGTTCGCGCACTGCCACGGCACGTCCGCCGAGCGGGCCGAGCCGGCGGTCACCTCGTGCACGGGCGTGTCCACGCCGGAGATCGCGCGGAGCGTGTCGGCGAGCTCCCGCAGCGGCGTCGGCACCCCGCTGCCCACGTTGAGCACCGCCGGCAGCCGGCCCGGGGCGAGCGCCGCGGCGACCACCGCGCCGGCGACGTCCCGGATGTCGACGAAGTCGCGGTGGGCGTCGAGCGAACCGACCCGGACCGCCTCGCCCGTCTCCGCGGCGCGCCGGAACTCGGCGACCAGCCGGCCGGGCAGCCCGCTCGGCGGCGAGCCGGGACCGATCAGGTTGAAGATCCGCAGCACCACCGCGTCCAGGCCGGCCGACTGGACCAGCGCGGTGCCGGCCAGCTTGGTGATGCCGTAGCCGCCGAGTGGGTCGGGCCGGGTCGATTCGGTGACCGGTTCGCCCGGCGTGACCCGGCCGTACTCGGCGGCGGAGCCCAGGTGGACGAGCCGGGCGGCCGGCGCGGCCTCCCGAACCGCGCCGACCAGGTTGGCGACCGCGACCACGTTGCCGGCCACCATCGCCGCCGGGTCGCCGGACGTGACGCCGGCGCAGTTGATCACCACGTCCGGGGCGGCGGCCCGGATCACCCGGGCCACCGCCTCCGGACCGTCGGCCGCCAGGTCGACCGCCCACTCGGCGGGAACGCCCGACCGGCCGTCACCCGCTCCGGCCGCTCCGCGCGGCCCGGCGCCCCCGACCGCCGGCCGCGCGGAGACGAGCAGTTCGACGCCCGGCGGTCTGGGCCAACGTGGCCCGCACCCGGTCGCCGATGAAGCCGGCCGCCCCCAGCAACAGGCAGCGGGTCGCCGTTCCGACCGGCACGCTCAGGCCCCCTTCAGCAACATCGGCCGCAGCACGTCGAACTCGGCGTTGGCGCGGTCGTAGTCGTCCGGGCGGCCGATGTCGAGCCAGTGGCCGTCGAACTGGTACTCCTTGGGCGGCTCGCTGGTGGCGAGGAGGTCCAGCACCAGCTCGTCGAAGCCGAGCGGGAGGCCCGGGGTGTAGACGTCGAGCGCGCGCCGGGCGACGCCGTAGACGCCCATGCTGACCCGGTAGTCGATGGTCGGCTTCTCGGTGAACTCGACGATGTTGCCGGCGCGCGCGGTGAGCACGCCGAAGTCGATCTTCACCTCGCGCTGGTAGGTCGCCACGGTGAGCGGGGCACCGGCCGCGCTGTGCACCTTGAGCACGTCGCCGAGGTCCAGGTCGGTGAGCACGTCGCCGTTCATCACCAGGAAGTTCTCGGGCAGCCGGTCCTTGATCATCAGCAGCGGACCGATCGTGCCGAGCGGGGACTCCTCGATCGCGTAGTCGACCTTCATCCCCCACTGCTCGCCGTCGCCGACGTAGGCGCGGATGAGCTGGCCGAGGTGGCCGATCGCCAGGGTCGCGGTGCGGAAGCCCTGCTGGGAGAGCTGCCGCATGATGATCTCGAGGATCGAGTACTGGTCGCCGATCGGGACCAGGGGCTTGGGCAGGCTGGTCGTGTACGGGCGAAGCCGCACACCCTTGCCGCCGGCCAGGATTACCGCGTGCATGTCGTACCTCTTTTGTCTCGCTGAAGCGCGGACGGACGTGGGGACGGAGCTCAGACGGCGTAGACGCCGGGGCGGTAGCGGGCCAGGTTCGCGGGGTCGCAGAACCAGTCGATGGTGAGCTTCAGGCCGGCCTCCAGGTCGTGCTGCGGACGCCAGTCGGTGCTGCGCTGGAGCTTGGAGCTGTCGCACACGAGCCGCATCACCTCGGACTTCTCCGGCCGGATCCGGGCCGGGTCCTCGGTGATCTGGACCGGGCGGCCCATCAGCCGGGCGATCTCCTCGGCGAGCTGGCCGACCGAGATCTCGGCGCCGGTACCGGCGTTGAACAGCTCGCCGACGACCGCCTCGGCCGGCGCCGTGCCCAGGGTGGCGAACGCCGACGCGGTGTCCCGGACGAACGTGAAGTCGCGGGTCGGGTCGAGCGCACCGAGCTGGATCCGCTCGGCACCGGCCGCGAGCTGGCTGACCACGGTCGGGATCACCGCCCGGGCGGACTGCCGCGGCCCGAACGTGTTGAACGGCCGCAGCGTCACCGCCGGCACCCCGAAGCTGGCGTGGTAGCTCTCCACCAGCTTGTCGGCGGCCAGCTTGGACGCGGCGTACGGCGACTGGGTCTGGAGCGGGTGCTCCTCGGTGATCGGCACGGTGCGCGCGGTGCCGTAGGTCTCGCTGGTGGAGGTGTGCACGAGCCGGGGCGTGCCGAGCGTGCGGACCGCCTCCAGCACGTGCAGCGTGCCGAGCGCGTTGGTCTCCACATAGGACCGCGGCGCCTGGTAGGAGTACGGGATCGCGATGAGCGCGGCCAGGTGGTACACCGCCTCGGTGCCGCGGATCAGCTCCATCACGCACGCCGGGTCACGGACGTCGCCGAGCACGACCTCGACCTGGTCGAGCACGTCCGGCTCCAGGCTGTCGAGCCAGCCCCAGGTGCCGAACGAGTTGTACTGCGCCAGCGCGCGCACCCGATGCCCTCGTTCGACCAGGTGCTCGACCAGGTGCGAGCCGATGAAGCCGTCGGCGCCGGTGACCGCTACCAACGTGTTCATGCCGTTCTCCTTCAGGTTGTGATGACGAGTTACGTGACTGTGTTCGGGCTGGTCAGCGATGCCGGGTGGCCCTGCCGAGCACCACCACGGCGTAGGTCAGCAGGACGGCGAAGAGCGCCGCGCAGGCCACGAGTTGGACGCTGACCACGTCGACCGGTTGGCCGCGCCAGTCGCTCCCCCACCAGAACGCGGCCTCGCCGAGGAGCGTCGCGGCGCAACTGGCGAGCACCACCCTGGTGACCCCGCAGGAGCGGAGCCCGAGGGCGACGAAGAGGGCGCCGCCGAGCGCGACCGCGGTCCAGAACAGCCGTGGCGTGACCGCGAAGCCGCCGGTCGCGTGGCCGACCCAGGCGAGCACGTCGGCGATGAGCGCCAGCACCACCAGGTAGGCGACGACCACGCCGGCCAGCGCCCAGCGGGCCCGGCTGCGCGAATCGAACCAGGCGGGTCGAGCTCAGCAGCAGCGCGAACGTGTGCCGCCGGTACCGGAAGAGGAGCAGTTCGGCGACGCCCATGCTGAGCGAGAGCGGCAGCGTGACGACCGCGCCGGCCAGTCCGGGGCCACGCCCGCCGGCCGGCCCGATCAGCGCCACGACCGTGGTGAAGGTGAGCAGCCCGCCGGCCAGCATCCCGAACGCGGCGTGCGGTGCGGCGGCGATCAGGTCACGCCGGGACACCTTGCGGGTGCTCGCCGGGCCGGACCGCCTGGTGAGCACGAGTGCGACGCCGAGGGTGGCCAGGGCCGTGGTCGCGCCGGCCGCCCAGACCACCGGCGGCACGGCTCGCCTGGGCGCCGCTGAGCAGGTAGAAACCGCTGCCCGCGACGCTCGGCACCAGCGCGGCCAGCAGCCATCGTTCGGCGCCGCTGACCAGCACGACGGTGGCCGCGAGCAGGTAGCTGGCCTGGCCGACCGCGAACGCGGCCCCGACCGGGCCGGCGCCGAACGCCCAGCCGGCGAGCAGCGTGGCCGGCAACACCGCCGCGAGCGCGACCCCGAGGCCCCGGCGCAGCACCCGGGCGGCACCGGCTTTGTCGCCCTGGCCGAGCCGGACGTAGCCCAGGTAGGAGAGCGCCTCACTGGCGCCCCAGGACAGCAGCAGCGAGAGCACGATCGCCGCCACCGCGCCGGGCGCCGCCAGACTCCGGGACGCGGCCACGTAGCAGAGCCCCGGCAGTCCGAACAGGACCCCGCGGAGCAGGTGGTGCACGGCGTTGCTGCGCCACGGGTTGTTGGCCGGCTTCGCGTTCTCCGCCCGCCGCGGCGACCGCCGGTAGAGCTCCTCGGCCAGCGCGAACACGTCCGGCTGGCCGTACAGCGCCACGGCCGCGGCGTCGTTGATCCCCTCGGCCTCCAGGCCAGCGGCGACCTCGAACGTGTCGACGGCGCCGGCGCACAGGGCCTCGGTCCGTTTGGCGAGCGGCGCGATGGGGTCGGGGGTCACCGTGGCGACCGCCGTTTCCACTGGCGCGGTCTCGGGCTCGGCGGGGTGGGGCTTCGTGAGTGCTGCCGTCACGAGGGCGGACTTCTCCTTGCCGTTCGCTGCCTGGTCGGTGGCCGGTGTCGCCGTCGGGGCGGTGTCGATCGCCGGGGCGGCGGGGTCGGTCGCTGGCGGGCTGGCGTCGGCTAAGGGCGCTTCGACGGCGACCGGCGCGCGGCCGACGGCACGGTGGTCCGGAGCCGGACTCGATCGCGAGCCGGCTCGGCGCCGCCTCGATCGCCGGCTGATCCGGCCGGGCCCGCGGATCGGGGACCGTGCCCGTGATCCGGGCGATCGGAACGCGGGTCTCGGCCCGCCGGAGCGCGCCCGGCCGGGCCACCGCGCCGTCCCGCTTGGCGCTGTCCTGCACCTCCGCGAGGGCGGCCAGCTCGAGCTCCTCCAACCGGAGCTCCACCGTCTGCATCGAGTCGGTACTCATGTGCCCACCTCGCTCCGCGAGGCAGCCCCACGAGCGGGGCAGCTGTGCTTGCCGATTCGCTCGCTCCGCTCGCTCATGCGCTCACCAGTTCCGCCGGCCGCGGCGCGGCGAGGTCGTCGTAGATGGATCGGAACGTCTCGATGGCCTGCTCGACCGTGAAGAACTCCAGCGCCCGCTCCCGCGCGCCGGTACCGAGGCGCAGGCGCCGGGCGTCGTCGCGGAGCAGTTCCAGGCAGGCGGCAGCCATGGCGGCCGGATCTCGGGGCGGCACGACCAGCCCGGTGTCGGCGACCGCCTCGGTCACCCCGCCCACGTCGGTGGAGACCGTGGACCGGCCGGCCGTCATCGCCTCGATCAGCGTGTACGGGAACCCCTCGGAGATGCTGGACAGCACCACCACGTGGCCGGCGGTGTAGGCGTCCCGAATGTCGTCGACCCGGCCCTCGAACACGGCCGAGCCGTCCAGGCCGAGGCTCGCGGCGAGCGCCTCGCACTTCTCCCGGTACCCCTCGTTGCCGCGCGGCGTGCCGCCGAACATGCGCAGCCTCGCCTCCGGTATCTCCGCCCGGACCAGCGCGAACGCCTTGATCAGCGTCTCCAGGTCCTTGATCGGGTCGACCCGGCCGGCCCAGCTGAGCGTCGGCACGTCGGGCTCGGCACCGGCCGGCGGGAAGTGCGCGGGGTCGACGCCGTTGTAGACGGTCTGCAGCCGCGTCGGATCGGCGCCGCCGCGCAGTTCCCAGCGCTGGTTGTAGCGGTTGCCCGGGGTGACCAGGTCGGCCGCGCGGTACCCGGCGCCGCAGAGCCGGCGCAGGAAGCTGAGCATCAGCGCCTTCACCGGCCAGCTGTAGGGCGAGGCGCGGTACTCCAGGTACCGCTCGCGCAGGTAGACGCCGTGCTCGGTGAGGACCAGCGGGGTGCCGTGGGTCCACTTGGCGGCCAGCCCGACCAGCACCGCCAGGCCGTTGGTGACCGCGTGGGTCACGTCGGTGTGCGCGACCGGGCCGAACAGCGGGCGCAGCGCGTGCTCCAGCAGGTCGACCGCGGTCAGCGCGTCGTGCACGGTCGGCACCACGCCGACCTCGGTGAACCGGTCGGACTCCACGGCCCACGCCGCGAGCAGCCAGCGCACCGCGTCCTCGCCGCGTAACGCCGGCCCGAGCGGGTGGGAGCGGGACAGGTCGTGCAGCTCCCGCAGGATCTCCCCGAACAGATCCGCGGCGACCGGGTCGTCGGGGTCGGTCAGGAGGTTCTCCAGCAGCTCGCGGTAGAGCCGGGCGAACCGCCGCGCGACCCGGCCGGTGAGGCCGGAACCGCGCGTCGGGGCACCCCAGAGGGGGACGGTGGCGACGGTGACGTGCTCGGGCAGCTCCCACGCGAGCGGTTCCTGCCCGGTGCCGGTGATCGCCCTGACGGCGAACCGGCGTTCCGGCATGCCCCGCACGAGCTGGTCGCACCACACGCTGACGCCCCCGTACGCGTGCGGATACGTGCCCTCGGTCACGAGCGTGATCTCCACGTCCGTCGTCCCCCGTCCCCCTTGTCCTCGTCCGTCAGTTCGTGGCGCCGGCGGGCAACACGAGGGTGATGGTCGGGCTGAGCAGCGCGGTCTTGTCGTAGCCGGACCGCTCACCGCCGTACTGCTGGCCGTAGAGCGGCGGCAGCAGCAGGGCGCTCTTGCGGGTGCCCTCGGGAACCGTGATCGGCACCTCCAGGCCGTTCGGGCGACTTCACGACGACCTTGCCGTCCTGGGTGTACGCGGTGACCGTGCCGGCGTTGACCGCGGTCTTCCACTTCGCCTCGCGAGCCAGCTGGGCGCCGATCGCGGACATCCGCTGGTTGACCACCGGGGTGTTCGCGGCGAACAGTCGCCCGGTAGCCGTTCAGGATGCTGTCGAGCATCGGGTACAGGATCCGGTCCTCGGCCAGGTTGGACTGGTGCACGTAGTGCGGCCGCGGGTCGTTGTTCAGCACGTGCGAGAGAGCGATCCGGGTCTCCTGCGGGATGATCTTCTCGGTGTAGCCGGTCTCGCAGGTCGAGCGGCGCGACGCAGGTCGTGGTCGCCGGGTTGTCCTCGCAGATGCCGCTGCCGCCGTTGGCCCGGCTGGTGTAGATCCAGTTGTACTCGTCGACCTCTTCGGCCACCTTCGCGACGTTGAAGAACACGTTGATCGGGTGCCGCGGCACGGTCAGCGCCGAGCCGATCTTGCGCTGCAGCGGGTCACGGGAGTTGTCGCTGCCGAGCGAGGTGACGCCGGTCTGGGTGAGCGCCGGAGCCAGGTTCGGGTTGTCCGCCGGCTGCTGCGGAAGGATCCGCATGCCGGAGTGCTCGCCGGTGACCAGCTCGCCGGCCTCGATCGGCAGGCCCTTCTGGTTCGCCCAGGTCTTGTTCTGGTTGATCTGCGCGACGATCTCGGCCTTGGTCATGTACTGCACCACGCCGGTCGTGTTGGTGGTGCAGCGCCACGGCATGACCGAGTAGTCCTGCACGCAGCCCATGTACGGGTGCTCGTAGGTGTGGTTGGCCCAGCGGAACTTGGCCTTGTTCGCCACGAACGAGGTGGCCAGCGGGTCGGAACCCTTCTCGGCGACCTCCTGCACGCTGCCGCCGCCGTTGTACAGGATGTCCAGCGTGAAGCCCTGCTGCTGCTGCCACTGCACGGCACGGGTCACGTCGGCCGGCACCATCCGGATCTCCGGCGTGGTGATGTCGGGCGTGGCGCAGTTCTCGCCGGGCGTGCAGTTGCCCTCGATGCTCCACCGGCTGTCCGGCAGGAACACGTCGTCCACGTGCACGGCGAAGTAGTTGCGCTGGTAGCCGAGGTGGATGCCCTTGGTCAGCCAGGTGACGATGCCGTGCGCGAGCAGCCGGAACTGCTGCTGGTTGGAGTTGTAGCTGAAGTTCAGCACCAGCTCGCTGCGCCCACCCTTGGTGTAGACGCCGGCCAGGGTGCCCTTGTCGCTGGTCAGCACCGGGTCGAACGTGCTGCCGGCGACCGGGTCGTTGGGCAGCGGGGTGGCGGGGAAGCCGTAGGACTCGACCACGTCGGCAGCGTTGTCCTCGAACGTCACCGGGCCCTTGAGGTACTTCCAGGCACCCGCGAGGCCGCTGGCCGAGACCGTGGCCGCCGTGCCGTCGAGGCCGCCCAGGTAGTTCGGGTAGTTGAGCCCGACCGCCGGGTTGGAGTAGACGTACGCGTCGAGCTGACGGATGCCGAACTGGGTCTCGAAGGTGTTGAGTGCGGTCAGCTCGGCCGGGTTGCCGAACGGGTTCTCGTTCGGCAGCACGACGGCCTGGAACTTCGCCCGCGGCACGCCGCTGACGGTGTCGGAGAGGAACGCCGCGTTGATGACCGGCCGGTTGGTCTGAGTCAGGTCGACCGTGGTGAACGGGACGCCTTCGGAGGCGAGCTGCTGAGCGACCGCCGCGGTGGCGGGCTGGCCGTCGCTGACCACGAGGACCCGAAGGTCGACGCGTGGCCCGGCCGCGTGCGCGGCAAGCGGGGTGAAACCCACCACCGCCGTGACACAAACTAGAGAAAGAACTGAAGCTAATACTCGGGAACGCCGCACGAGAACTCCTGATCGCGAGCCGGTGGCAATGGCGCCACTTTATATAGGGACTTCTCGAATGATGACCCCAGCGCATTGAATCGTGGACCCATCTTTGACCCGGGACCGGTCCCGGGACCGTGCCGAGCAGGCGATATACCGCAATGGTCGGCATTGATGAACACCGGTCACCGTGGCTAACTCAACCGTTCGGCCACTTCCGAGAATTATGCAGAAATAGCGCGCCACGCTGTAACGGCCGCCACTCGGCTATCGACATTGAGCCGTTTGTATACGTGGTGAACGTGATTCTTCGCCGTCTTACGGGAGATCACGAGCCGGTCGGCGATCTCGTGGTTGGTCAGCCCGGCGGCGATGAGCTCCATGACCTCGCACTCGCGCGGAGTGAGCCCGCTGGCGGCCGGGCCGGCGGGCGGCTCGGCCTGGGCGTGCACCAGGTCGACCAGTGCGGCGGCGGCCGGGGGCGACAGGTACGCGTGCCCGGCGGCGGTACCGATCACCGCGTCGACCAGTTGTTCCTGCTCGAAATGCCCGTGCACCAGGTAGCCGCGCGCGCCCGCCGCGACGGCCCGCACCACGGTGTCCGGGTCGGCGACCGCGCTGAGCACGAGCACGTTGGGCCGCGGCAGCAACGTCGACAGGTCGGGCAACGTGCCGTGCAGACCGAGAAGGAGCACGTCAGGAGGGCAGCCCCAGCCCCGCGCGGCAACCTCCGCCACGCTCCGCGCCTCGCCGACCACCTCGATCCGGGCGGCGGAGGTGAGCATCGCCGTGACCCCGAACCGCTGCACCGCGTTCTCGTCGACCACCAGAACGGTGACCACGCCCACGCGCGCGGGAGCGGGCGCCGGATCCTGCGGCGGCGCCGCCGTCGGCGCCTCTTCGGCACCGCGCCTGGGTGCGGGCGGCGTGCCGGCGCCACCGATCGCGCCCACCACCGGCGCCGTCGCGCCGAGCATCGTCTTCATCGGACCTTCCCCCCTCGGGCCGGCGGGCGGCGTCCGCGCCGTCAGCACGGCTCGCCGCCCGCCTGTCCCCACACCCCCGACGCGGTCGGCCGCGCGGACTCCCCCGAGTTCCGAACGCCGACGAGCGCATCAACCGACCGAGCAGAACAGCCCGGGAAGGAACGGGACGAGTGCGGCAACGCGAATATCCGGCCAAGTACCGGTGAATTGTTTGGTGAAATGGCGACACGAATCAGGGGATCGCGAAACGCCGAACGAACGGAGTAACGTGAATCACGAATCGCACCGTTCGGACCAGGCCGATCCGCTGTACGCCCCATTGCCACGCGCTGACCACGCGGAGTAGCAGGCCGGGTGGTCGACGGCAAGAAATACTCCTGGCGGGTGGGCGGAAACAGATAGGCGTCATGCGCTGTTTCGGTGCGGTCACATATTGCGAGCGCGAGCCTACCGGTCACCCGGGGTCGCCTACGGACCGCCGAAAGCGATATGGCGCCCCGAATCACTGGTTCGAAAAGTCTTTATCGGACATACCCCACCGACTTCTTCCCGGTTCGGGCGACATTTTCGCGGCTATAGGCGCGAAAATGTCGCCCGAACCGGCGAGTGTCGGCCGCGCCCCGGGCGGGCCGAACCAAGTACGCGCTCGAACGGGCGAGCGTCGACAGCGCCCGGGCGGGGCGAACGTCCCCGGCGCCCCGGGCCGGTCGAGCCGAGCGTCCCCAGCGCCCCGGGCCGGCCGAGCCGAGCGTCCCCGGCGCCTCGCGCGCGGGGCGCGCGTCCTCTGCGCTTTGGGCGACATTTTCGGTGCTATAGCACCGAAAATGTCGCCCAAAGCGCCGGGGTGGCAGGGGTTGGCGGGGTTGGTGGGGTCAGCGGTCGGTGAACGACGGCGGGGTCGCCGAGGGCGTCGACGAGCGCCTGCAGTTCGGCGGCGGCGCCGGGGCGGGCGGCGAGCATCGACGGGCTGTCGAGCCCGTGGGGTGCGCCGGCCAGATCCGTGACCACTCCCCCGGCGGCCCGCACCAGGCAGGCGCCCGGCGCGGTGTCCCACGCCTTGTTGCCGAAGCTGATCGCCGCGCTGAACAGCCCGCTGGCGACCCATGCGAATTCCAGCGCCGAGGCGCCGATCATCCGGACCCGCAGCGCGGTCCGGGACACCTCGCGCAGCAGCGCCAGCCGGTACGCCGCCGGGTACGGGCCGTTGCCGAAGCCGACGTGCCCGAACGCCACCACCGTGCGGCCGAGCGGCGCCGGCTCCAGCGGTTCGAGCGGCACGCCGTTGCGCCGCACCGGGCTGCCGGCCACCGCCGCGTACCGCTCGTCCAGGAGCGGGAGCCAGGTCAGGCCGATCTGCGGCACGCCGTCCACCAGCAGGGCCAGGTTGATCGCGGTCAGCGGGATCCGCTGGGAGAAGTTCGCGGTGCCGTCCACCGGGTCGAGCACCCAGACCGCGCCGGCGGCCAGCTCCTCGCCGCCGAACTCCTCGCCGTGCACCGGCAGGCCGGTGCGGTCGGTGAGCGCGGCCGAGATCCGCCGCTCCAACGCCAGGTCGACGGCCGTCGCGTAGTCGTTGGGGCCCTTGGCGACCGCCTGACCGGCACCGAGCCCGGCCCGGAACTCCGCCTCGGCCTCGGACAGCACCCGGGCGGCCTCGGCGCTGAGCTGCTCGAGGTCGGTCACCGCGAGCGTCACGCGGGCGCCCCCACCGAGCTCGGCACCCTGGCCCCGGGCGAGGCGGCGGCCAGCCAGGCGGGGTCGAGCGTGCCCTCGGCGACGATGACCGCGGGCCCGGCCAGCAGGCTCGTCTCGCCGGTCACCGTGACCAGCACCCGTCCGCCGGGCACGTCCACCGCCACCGTGCCGGTCTCCCGGCCTGCCGCACGCAGTGCCACCGCGCCCACCGCGCTGGCACCGGTGCCGCAGGACCGGGTCTCGCCGACGCCGCGCTCGTGGACGCGCATCGTCACGTGCAGGTCGGCGCCGTCCGGCGGCGGGCCGGGCACGCCGTTGACCAGCTCGACGTTCACTCCGGTCGGGAACGTGGCCACGTCCACCCCGGGGGCGACGGTCAGATCGAAGCCGGCGAGCGGGCTGGCGGTCGTGCAGACCAGATGCGGATTGCCCATCGACACCCCGACACCCGGATACGGCCGGCCCGCCAGCGTGGCCACCGACTCCCCGGTGAACACCGGCGCGCCCATGTCCACGACCACGTCACCCTCGGCCGGCACGGTCACGGTCTTCACGCCGGCCCTGGTCGCGATCGGCAGCACGCCGGGCTCGGCCAGGCCGGCTCGGACGAGATACCGGCCGAACACCCGCACCCCGTTACCGCACATCTCGACGATCGAGCCGTCCGCGTTCCGGTAGTCCATGAACCACTCCGGCGCGGCGCCGGCCGGCAGCGCCGCGACCAGCCGCACGGCCTCGGGATCGGCGGCGACCCGGACCACCCGCAGCACGCCGTCGGCGCCGAGGCCGGCCCGCCGATCGCACAGGGCGCTCACCAGGGCCGCGTCGAGGGCAAGCTCGCCCTCGGGATCCGGCAGCACGACGAAATCATTCTCGGTGCCGTGGCCCTTGGCGAAGCGGAGCGGGCGGTCGATGGTCACACCGTTGATCCTACGGCGACCACCGACCGCCCCTTCCGCGCTGTCCACAGGCCGGGCGCGGCCCCAGCTCAGAGGCCCAGCGCCGGCGATCAGCCCGGCCGCAGCCACGCCGGCCGCGCCACCGCCACGCCGCACGGTCTCCGCCGCGGCCAGGAACCGGCCGTTCGCCAACAGTTCGATCGCGGTGGCCGCGCCGATCTCCGCCACCGAGGCGAACCGGTGCCCCAGCGCTGCCAGTTCGGCGCCGGCCGGGCTGGCGATGAGGGCCGGCTCGGCGTCGGTGTTGACGCCGTTGCGCTGGGAAGCCCGAGGCGCCGCGATGGCCGCGTCCAGCCGCAGCCCGCGCTCCAGCCGGCCGAGCAGCGTCTGCAGCACGGTCGTGATGATCGTGGCGCCGCCCGGGGAGCCCAGTGCGAGCATCGGCTTGCCGTTCTTCAGCACGATCGTCGGCGACATGCTGCTCCGCGGCCGCTTGCCGGGGCCCGGCAGGTTCGGGTCCGGTACGCCGGCCGTCACGGGCGTGAAGTTGAAGTCGGTCAGCTCGTTGTTGAGCAGGAACCCGCGGCCCGGCACGGTGATCGCCGAACCGCCGGTCGACTCGATCGTGAGCGTGTACGCGACCACGTTGCCCCACCGGTCGGCGGCCGTGAGGTGGGTGGTGGAGAGCCCCTCGTGGCCGTCGTCGGCGATGCCGGGCGCGGCGGCCGGGCACGGGCCGTAGCTGCCGTCGGGCGAGCCGGGCGGCTGCGGCGCGGGCAGGGCGCGGGCCGGGTTGATCAGGCAGGCCCGCTCGCCGGCGAACCCGTCGGAGAGCAGCTGCTGGAGCGGCACGTCGACGAAGTCCGGATCGCCGACGTAGCGGTTCCGGTCGGCGAAGCTGAGCTTGGTCGACTCCAGGAACCGGTGCAGGTACTGGGTCTGGCTCGCCCCGGCGAGGTCGGATCGCTCCAGGATGTTCAGCGCCTCGCCGACCGTGGAGCCACCGGAGGACGGCGGCGCCATGCCGTACACGTCCAGCCCGCGGTAGGAGACCTTGGTCGGGGCCCGGAACGGCGCGTAGTAGGCGCGCAGGTCAGCGGTGGTGACCAGCCCGGGGCGGACCTTGCGGGTCGCCTTCGGGTCGACCGGCGGTGCCTGCGCGGTGCGCACCAGGTCGCGGCCGATCGGTCCGGTGTAGAGGGCGTCCACGCCGCGCCGGCCGAGCTCGTCGTAGGTGCGGGCCAGGTCCGGGTTGCGGAACGCCGTGCCCACCACGGGAAGCTGGCCGCCGGGCAGGAACAGCCGGCTGGTCGCCGGGAAGTCCCGGAACCGCGCCTCGTTGTCGGCGGTCTGCTGCCGGAACGTGGGGTCGACGACGAAGCCCTTGCGGGCCAGTTCGGCCGCCGGCGCGAGCGACTGTCGCAGCGAGCGGGTGCCCCACCGGTCCAGCGCCGCCTGCCAGGTCATCGGGGTGCCCGGCACGCCGACGGACAGCCCGCTGGTGACCGCCTCGGCGAACGGGATCGCGACGCCGTTCTCCACGAAGACCTTCTCACCGAACGCGGCCGGCGCGGTCTCCCGGCCGTCGATCGTGAGCACGCGCTTGGTCGCGGCGTCGTAGTAGGCGAAGAAGCCGCCGCCGCCGACGCCGGCCGAGTAGGGCTCGGTGACGCCCAGCGCGGCGGCCGTGGCCACCGCGGCGTCCACCGCGTTGCCGCCGCGGCGCAGCACGTCCAGGCCGATCCGGGTGGCGTCCGGATCGACGCTGGACACGGCGCCGCCGGAGCCGATCGCGAGCGGCGACTTGGCCGGCGGGGTCGGCGCGCCGGCCGAGGCGGCGCCGGGCGGCGCCGCCGCCCCAGCAGCGGTGACGGCCAGACCGCCCGCCACGACAATCCCGATTAACCGGACGAAACGCGACCTACCTACCGTGCGCATATGCCCTCCCGAGGTTCTGCGTCCGGCCTCAATCTTCCGCAAACCGGGGCAGCGCGCCAGGCCAAACCAGTGCGGTCGGATCGTGCCCTCCCAGGCACGATCCCACCGCACCCCGCGCGCGGCGCGGCCCCGCGACCGCGGGTCAGCCAGGTGGCAGCAGGGCGAGGGCGGCGTCGAGGAGGTCGGGGCGGGCGGCGTCCAGCCAGTGCACCCGGTCGTCGCGGCGGAACCAGGAGCGTTGCCGGCGGACGAAGCGGCGGGTGGCCTGCTGGGTCTGCGCGCGCGCCTGGGCGTCGTCGAGCGCACCGTCGAACATCCGCAACACCTGGGCGTAACCGAGCGCCCTGGACGCGGTCGGGCCCATCCCGCAGACCGAGCTTCTCCAGCTCGCGGACCTCCTCGACCAACCCGGCCGCCCACATCGCGCCGACCCGGGCGTCCACCCGGGCGTCCAGTGCCGCCGGTTCCAGGTCCACGCCGAGCTGGACGGCCTCGTAGTACGGCTCGGGGCCGGGCAGGGTCGCGGTGAACGGCCGACCGGTCAGCTCGATCACCTCCAGCGCGCGGACGATCCGCCGCCCGTTGCTGGGCAGGATCGCGGCGGCGGCCTCGGGGTCGAGCGTGCCGAGCCGGGCGTGCAGCGGCGCCGGCCCTGCGGTGGCCAGTTCGGCGTCCAACCGGGCGCGCAGCACGGGATCGGTGCCCGGGAACTCCAGCCGGTCCAGCACCGCGCGGACATACAGGCCCGAGCCGCCGACCAGCACCGGCACCCGCCCGGCCGCCCGCACCGAGTCGACCGCGGCGCGGGCCAGCCGCTGGTACTCCGCGACGCTGGCCGCCTCGGTCACGTCCCAGACGTCCAGCAGGTGGTGCGGCACGCCCTCCCGCTCGGCCGCGGTGAGCTTGGCGGTGCCGACGTCCATGCCGCGGTAGAGCTGCATCGAGTCGGTGTTCACCACCTCGCCGCCCAGCGCGTGCGCGAGCGCGATGCCGAGCGCCGACTTGCCCGCGGCCGTCGGCCCCACGACCGCCACGACCGGACCGGCCGTCCCGGCCTCGACAGGGCCGGTCACGCCGGGTCCCAGCTCGCCACGAAGTACCCCACGCCGTACGGCGCGTCGGCGTACAGCAGGTCCGACCGCCACTCCTGGCCCGCCGCGGCGCCGGCGAGGACCTGCCACGGCGCGCGCCCGGCGACCCACAGCTCGGTCGCCAGCGCCGGATCGAGCGCGGCGAGCGCGGCCCGGTCAGCCTTGGCGAGCGCGTCGGCGACCGACTCGTCGAACGGCACCGCGCGGTCGTCGACGTACCCGGGTGAGCGCGCCTCCCGCCGGGCCGAGCCGTCGCCCATCACCAGCAGGGCGGTGCGCCCCGGGAAGGCCGCGATCCGCGCGCCCAGTTCGGCGCACTCGGTCGGCGTCGCGTTGTCGGTGACCACGCGGGCGTGCACCTGGCCGGTGTGGCCGGCCTCGCGGAGCAGCCATGTCCCTATCGTCACCGAGAGTGGCAAATTGGATGGTCCGTCCCCCGGCCGCGAGCCCAGCGCGACCCGCACCGGCACCCCGTATCCGGCCAGCGAACCGGTCGCGGTCGGGTCGGCGGTACCGGGAATCGGGCCGTTGCCCACCACGACGAGCTGATCAGCGCTAGCGTCGTAGAGATGTCCTACCGCTGTTCGGCACGCCTGCCGCAGCTCCTCGATCTCGGCCGCGGCGCCCGCCGCGACTTCCGGGACCAGCAGGGGCGGGTGGGGGCAGACGGCGGCGGCGACAAGCACGTACGGAGAGTACGTGTCGGCGGAAATCGGCGGCGGTGGACGCTCGGTCTACGCGGGAATGGTCACGGTTCGGCTGCATCACCACCAATCACCTAGGTCGAACCTGTGACAATGCCCTGAGCACCCCTATCGGGAACGGAACGAGGATGGTCATGAACACGAACGGCGGCGACAACACCGCCTTTGGGCGGGTCGACGCGGACGGCACGGTTTACGTGCGTACCGCGGCGGGAGAGCGTGCCGTCGGGTCATGGCAAGCGGGCTCACCGGAGGAGGGCCTCGCGCACTTCGCCCGCCGCTACGACGACCTGGTCACCGAGGTCGAGCTGCTTGAGACCCGGCTGGCGAGCGGCGCGGCCGACCCACAGCACACCCAGGCCTCCGTGCAGCGACTCCAGCAGTCGCTGCCCGAGATCCACGCGGTCGGCGACCTCGACGCGGTCGCCGCGCGCCTGGAGAAGCTCGGCACGGTGGTGGCGGCGAAGGCCGAGGAGCAGAAGGCAGCGCGGGCGCAGGCTCGGGAGCAGGCCGCGGAGCGCAAGCGCGAGCTGGTCACCGAGGCCGAGCTGATCGCCGCCGAGAGCACCCAGTGGAAGGTCGCCGGCGACCGGATGCGGGAGATCCTCGACGAGTGGAAGACGATCAAGGGCGTCGACCGCAAGACCGACGGCGAGCTGTGGAAGCGGTACGCCGCCGCGCGGGACGCGTTCAGCCGCCGTCGGGGCAGCCACTTCGCCGGCCTGGACGCGCAGCGCAAGCAGGCGCAGACGTACAAGGAGGAGCTGGTCGGGCAGGCCGAGGCCCTCGCGGAGTCGTCCGACTGGACCGACACCGCGAACCAGCTCAAGCAGCTCATGGCCGACTGGAAGGCCGCCGGGCGGGCTCCGAAGGACTCCGAGGAGCAGCTCTGGAAGCGATTCCGGGCCGCCCAGGACCACTTCTTCGCCCGCCGGTCGGAGGTCTTCTCCGAGCGGGACGCCGAGTACCGGGGCAACCTCGAGCAGAAGGAAGCCCTGCTGGTCGAGGCCGAGTCGCTCGACATCGAGGCCGACGTGAAGGCCGCCCAGGCGGCGCTGCGCGACATCCACCGCCGCTGGGAGGCGATCGGCCGGGTGCCGCGCGAGGCGATGGGTCCGCTGGACCGGCGCCTGCGCGAGGTCGAGGAGCTGATCAAGGACGCGGTCGACGCCGACTGGCGGCGCGGCTCGGTGGAGTCGAACCCGCTGCTGGAGCAGATGCGCGGTCAGGTCGCCGAGGCGGAGCGCAAGCTGGAGAAGGCGCGCGCCGCCGGGGACGCCCGCCGGGTCGCCGATGCCGAGAAGGCGTTGGAGACCAAGCGTCAGTTCCTGCAGTTCGCCGAACGCACCGGCTGAGCCGGCGGTGTCCGAGACCACGCTGACTCAGCCCGGTACCGATCCGCGTTCCGTCGCGCCGCTGCACAAGGCGGCCGTGGAGCTGCTGCCCTGGGCGCGCGCCCGGCTGCGGCACCACGTGGAGCACGAGTCGCCCAACGGCGACGCGGCGGCGCTGGACGCGTTCGGTGAGGCCCTGCTCGCGGGCCACGCCGAGACCGGTGCCGAGACGCTCTCGCTGGCCGGCCCGCACGGCGACCACGTGTTGTCGTGCTGGCCGGGCGCGGATCCGACGCTGGCCCCGGCGCTGTTGCTCGGTCACCACGACACGGTCTGGCCGGCGGGGCAGCTCGCCGGCCTGCCGTGCGTGGACGACGGCACCACGATCAGCGGGCCCGGCGTGCTGGACGGCAAGAGCGGGCTGGTCGTCGCCGAGATGGCGATCCGGATCCTGAACCTGGTCGGGCTGGCGCCGGCGCAGCAGGTCCGGCTCCTGGTCAGCGCCGACACGCTGCATGGGCAGCCCGACCGCGCGGCCGTACCTGGTCGCCGAGACGGCGCGGGCCGGCGCGGTGTTCGGGCTCGGCGCGCCCCGGCCGGACGGCGTGCTCACCACCGGGCGGGCCGGCAGCGCCCGGGTGCTGGTGCGGGTGGCCGCCACCGGCGAGCCCGGCGGCTCGGCGATCGACGAACTACTGGACCAGCTCGCGGCGGTGCGGGCGGTCGCGGCTCGGCTGCGCGCGGTGGTCAACGTGGGCCGGATCGGCGGCGGTACCGAGGCGTACGAGGTGGCCGAGGTGGCCGGCGCGGAGCTCGGCGTGCGGCTGCCGGACGCGGCGAGCGAGGAGGCGTTCCTCGACGCGGTCGGCGCCCTGACGGCGCTCCGGCCGGGGCTGGCGGTGCAGGGCGAGGCGCTCTCGGTGGTGCCCGCCTGGACGCCGCCGGCGCGGAACCCGCTGCTGGACTGGGTCGGCATGGTGGGGCACCAGTACGGCATGGCCGTCGTCGGCGCCCCGTCGGACGAGCCGGGCGCCGGCGGCGAGAGCGCGGGCGACACCAACCACGCCGCGGCGCTGGGCGCTCCGACCCTGGACGGGTTCGGCGGCGTCGGGCGCCGGGTGCAGAGCGGCACGGCTCCGGACGACCGGATCCGGCTCGACTCGCTGGTCCCCCGGTGCCGTGCTCCTCGCGGCCCTGCTCGCCCAGCCCCTACCGCCCCGCTAGGGCCTGGCTTCAGGGGCCGGCGCAGTAGGGCATAGACCCTGAAGCCAGGCCCACACCCTTGCGGTCCATGCGCCCTCCAGGGTCGCAAATGGGCCGCAGCCTCGCGTGCGTTGGTTGCCAGCGCAAACGCATCGCGGCGGAGCCAACGGGTCGGAAAACGGTCCGAATCACTCACCGACGGTGTGTAGTCGAACGCTGACGCGACGGGCTGCCCCGGCAACGGCGGCGCGCGACCTCAACTCGGCGCGCTCAGTATCGGCGCTTTTGGCCGGAAACGCCGTGGCGGAAACCTCAACTCTCGCTCAAGCCGGCGGCGCACATGGTGCCCGCGGCTCTAGCGTCTGATACCCGCGATCAACGCGGACCGGCAACGGCGCCGGGGTTCGGATCGGCACATCACGCGGATGGCCACGGTCGGGATCCCGCCACGGGGGCGGGATCCTGACCCCGGTCCGTCCCCCACGCTCAACGACTTTGGGCGACATCTCTCGGTGCTATAACCGAAAATGTCGCCCAAAGCGCGGGTCGGCCGGGGACAGGGGCGCGTGGGCCGGCTGGTGGGGTGGTTGGTGGGCAGTAGTAGGTGCCGGCGCCGCCCATGATCTCGACGGCGAGGTGCGCGACGGCGGTGATAAGCCCGATCAGCACCGCCGCGCCGGCCATCCCGTTGACCGCACGGCTGGCCGACGCCCCGCGGCGCAGCGCGAAGAACCCGGCCACCATCCCGAGCACCGCGGTACCGACGCTCAGGCTGGTGAGCGCGGTCGCGTACACTCCTGCCGGGACGTGCTCCCGTCCGGCAGCGGGTTGTCGGGCTGGGCCATCGCGGCAGCCAGGTACACCAGCACGGTGAACGCCAGGCTCGGCAGGATGGCCAGGATCAGTCCGGTGATCGCGAGCGACTCCGCGCTGAACAGGCCGCTCAGCAGGGCTCGCATCGGGTGTGGCGTGGCCGGGCCCGTTCCTGGTGCGAGCTCGTCGCCGTCCAGGTCCAGACGGTCGACCTCGCTCTCGTCGGCCGGGGCCGGGCCGCTGTCCAGCCGGGGCGCGGGCCGGGGGCGGGCGGCTCGCCGGGGCCTCCGGCCAGGACGTCGGACCGGCCGTACGGATCGGTCATCGTTCGGTACCTCCCGGATACGAGGGTGATCACCCGGCCGCGGCGGCCACCGGCGACGAAGTCCGCTGGTGGCCGGCTCGGCCCACGGCGGACGTGACACCATCGGACGGTGCCCACTGATGGTGTCATCCTCCGCCGGCGGGGTCGCGGTACGGGCTCGATCACCCGGCTGCTGGCCGCGGCGGTCGCGGTCGTGCTGGTCACTGGCCTGCCCGGCTGCACGGACGCCAACGGCGATCCGCTGCGGTATCCCGCAGGGCGGCATCACGATCGCGAGCGGCAACGTCGGCGGCGTCTACTCCGACTACGCCAGCGCGTACGCCAAGGCGCTCCGCGCCGACCTGCCGAAGCTCACGGTGAACGTCGACAACACCAAGGGCTCGGGCGACAACCTGGAGCGGATCCGGGACGGCCGGGCCCAGCTCGGCTTCGCCACCGCCGACACCGCGTACGACGCCGCGACCCCGGCGGCCACGCCGCCCTCGACCGGCACGTTCCGGGCCATCGCCCGGGTCTACGACGAGTACATCCACCTGGTCGTCCGGGCCGAATCCCCGGTCCGGTCCGCCGCCGACCTGCGGGGTCTGCGGGTCTCCACCGGCGCGGACCAGTCCTCCACCAACCTCACCGCCACCCGGGTGCTCGTCGCGGCCGGCCTCGACCCCGCGCGGGGTGACGTGCAGCGCAGCCTGCTCGGCCTCACCGCCTCCGTGAACGCGCTGAAGGACGGCCGGATCGACGCGTTCTTCTGGTCCGGCGGGCTGCCCTCCCCCGCGATCCGTGACCTGGTCCGCAAGGATGAGGCCAAGATCCGGCTGGTGGACCTCAGCGCCCAGGTGAATCCCCTGCGGGCCAAGTACGGCACGTTCTACCGGCGGGCCGTGGTGGCGGCGTCCGCCTATCCCGGGGTGCCGCCGACCGTCACGATCGGGCTGCCGAACTACCTGGTCGTGGCCGGGAACGTCGACAATCGGCTCGCCTACGAGCTGACCAGGGTGCTGTTCCGGCATCGCGGCGAGATCGGCGAGAAGGTGCCGAGCGGCAAGCTGCTGGACTCGCGGTCCGCGATCTCCACCATGCCGATCGCCCTGCATCCCGGCGCCGAGCGCTACTACCGCGACGCCAAGTCCTGATGCTTCGAACTCCGCGCTTTGGGCGACATTTTCGGTGCTATAGCACCGAAGATGTCGCCCAAAGCGCCGGATTGGCAGTGGGGCGGGCGGGCCGTGGGGCTCAGGGGCGGGCGGGTAACGCGACGGGCTCGGGGCGGGGCAGCACGAGGGTGACGACCAGGCCGTGCGGCTCGGCGGCGGCCACTTCCAGCCGGGCGCCGAACGTGGCGACCAGGGTCGCGACGATCGCCATGCCGAGGCCGGAGCCGAGCACGTTGCTGTGCCGGGGGCTGCGCCAGAACCGGTCGGTGACGTGGGACAGCTCGTCGGCGGGCAGCCCCTCCCCGTCGTCGGCCACGGAGATCCGGACCGCGTCCTCGGTGGCCGTCACCGACGCGGACACCTGACCACCGGGCGAGGCGTACTTGATGGCGTTGTCGAGCACCTCGTCCAGCACCCGGCTGATCGATTCGGCGTCCACCACCGCGGTCGCGGCGGCCTCGCCCTCCCGGATCAGGATCAGGTCACGGGCGTCCGCCGAGGGCCGCCACGCGCCGAGCCGGTCGTCCACCAGCGGGCCGACGTCCTGCGCCTGCACGGCGCCCAGGTGCTTCTCGGCCCTGGCCAGCGCGAGCAGTTCCTCCAGCACCCGCTGCAGCCGCTCGCCCTCGCGCCGGACCTCCTTGTACTCCCGGTCCGCCTCGGGCGGCAGCTCCTCGCCCAGGTTGCCGAGGCGCAGCAGCAGGGCGGTGAGCGGGTTGCGCATCTGGTGCGAGGCCTCGGCCACGAACGCCCGCTGCTGCTCCAGCGACGAGTGGACGGTCCGGGCCATCTCGTTGAACGAGCGGGCCAGCCGGCGCAGCTCGGGCGGGCCGGCCGACTCGGGCACCCGGGTGTCGATGCCGCCCTCGGCGAGCGCGTGCGCGGCCGCGTCCAGGCTCTCCACCGGTCGCAGGATCCAGCGGGACAGCACGGCCGCGACCGCGGCGAAGACCACCAGCGCGAGCAGCCCACCGAGCGCCAGCACGGTCCAGGCCCGCCAGACCTGGCCGCGGAACCGATCGGTGGGCGACATCGTGACGACCACGCCGGCCACCTCGCCGCCGGTGCCGAACGGTTCGGCCACGACCAGCGGTTCGGAGTCCCACGGCCACTGGACCAGCGGCTCCTCGGCGCGCCGGCCCGAGCTGGCGTCCTGGATCCGGCTCTTGACCTCCGGGTTGGCCAGCATCCGCGCCAGCCCCTCGCGGGACTGCACGACCGGCTGGCCCTCGCTGTTGAGCACGGCGACCGGGATGCCGTAGACCTCGTCGTACCGTTCGGCCTCCTGCTTGAGCGCCGCGAGGTCCTCCGGCTGCTGGATGCCGTCCTGGGCGATCGAGGCGAATCGGTCGGTGTCGTTGAGCCGGTCGATGAAGACGGTCTGCTGCTCGGAGACGGCGTAGCTGAACGCGAGCGGTACCTGCAGGGCGGCGATCACGCAGGCGAGCAGCGTGAGGAGCAGCACGAACAGGCGGGCCCGCACGGCTCAGCTCGCCGGGAAGCGGTAGCCGACGCCGCGCACGGTCTCGATGATCTCCGGCACGCCGAGCTTGGCCCGCACCGACGCCACGTGCACCTCGAGGGTGCGCTGGTGCCCGGTCCAGGCGGAGTCCCACACCTCGCTGATGATGTGCGCCCGGCTGAACACCACGCCGGGCTGGCGGGCCAGCATCGCGATCAGGTTGAACTCCTTGCGGGTGAGCGTCACGGGCTTCCCGGCGACGGTCACCTCCCGGCGGGCCAGGTCGAGCTGGACGCCGTGCGCGCTCACCCCGGCCGGGCCGCTGCCGGCCTCCTCGGAGCCGCCGCGGTTCGGGCCGGTGCGGCGCACCACCGCGTGGATCCGGGCGAGCAGTTCGCGCAGGTCGTACGGCTTGGTCACGTAGTCGTCGGCGCCCAGGTGCAGGCCGTGCACCCGGGTCCGCATGTCGGTGCGGGCGGTGACCATGATGATCGGCACGTCCGACAGCGCGCGGATCTGCCGGCACACCTGCATGCCGTCCCCGTCCGGCAGCACCAGGTCGAGCAGCACCACGTCGTAGGAGGCGCCGTCGCCGATCTTCTCCATGCGCCTGGCCGGCGGTGCTGGCCCGGACCACGTCGATGCTCTGCCTGCGCAGGCCGTCGACCAGCGCGGCCGCCACCCGGTCGTCGTCCTCGACGAGCATCAGCCGCATCGCGGGCTCAGCCGACGCCGCAGGCGGGGCCGGCCGGCGCCGGGACCGGAGCCGGCGCGCCGACCGTGGGCAGCCCGAGCAGCACGCCGGGCGTCTTGGCGACCCGGCCGGCGGCCCAGTTGTCGCCGGCCCGGGTCCGGCGGTGGCCGTGCAGCGGGGCGTCGGCGACGAGGTGGTGCGGCGCCGCGTAGGTGACGGTGGTCTCGACGACGTCGCCGGGCCGGATCCCGGCCTCGGCCGGCACCGCGAAGTGCACCAGCCGGCCGTCGCGGGCCCGCCCGGTCATCCGGTGGGTGGCCGCGTCCTTGCGGCCCTCGCCCTCGGCGACCAGCAGCTCCACGGCGGTGCCGACCAGCTTCTTGTTCTCCGCCCAGGAGACCTCCTCCTGGAGCGCGACCAGCCGCTCGTACCGCTCCTGGACGACCTCCTTGGGCAGCTGATCCGGCATGTCGGCGGCCGGCGTGCCGGGGCGCTTGGAGTACTGGAACGTGAAGGCGTTGGAGAACCGGGCCTCCCGCACCACGTCGAGGGTCTGCGCGAAGTCGGCCTCGGTCTCGCCGGGGAAGCCGACGATGATGTCGGTGCTGATCGCGGCGTCCGGCATCGCGGCGCGGACCCGCTCGATGATGCCGAGGTACTTCTCCCGCCGGTAGGAGCGGCGCATCGCCTTGAGCACGGTGTCCGAGCCGGACTGCAGCGGCATGTGCAGCTGGTGGCAGACGTTCGGGGTCTCGGCCATCGCGGCGATCACGTCGTCGGTGAAGTCGCGCGGGTGCGGGCAGGTGAACCGCACCCGCTCCAGCCCGTCGATCTCGCCGCAGGCCCGCAGCAGCTTGCCGAAGCCGTCCCGCTCGCCGAACTCGCGGCCGTAGGAGTTGACGTTCTGCCCGAGCAGCGTCACCTCCAGCACGCCCTCGGCGACCAGCGCCCGCACCTCGGCCAGGATGTCGCCGGCCCGGCGGTCCTTCTCCTTGCCGCGCAGCGCCGGCACGATGCAGAACGTGCAGGTGTTGTCGCAGCCGACCGAGATCGAGACCCAGCCGGCGTAGGTCGACTCGCGCCGGGTCGGCAGCGTGGAGGGGAAGACCTCGAGCGACTCCAGGATCTCCACCTGCGCCTCGGCGTTGTGCCGGGCCCGCTCCAGCAGCACCGGCAGCGAGCCGATGTTGTGGGTGCCGAACACGACGTCGACCCAGGGCGCCCGGCGGGTGATCTCGCCGCGGTCCTTCTGCGCCAGGCAGCCGCCGACCGCGATCTGCATGCCGGGGTTCGCCTTCTTGGCCGGCGCGAGATGGCCGAGGTTGCCGTACAGCTTGTTGTCGGCGTTCTCCCGGACCGCGCAGGTGTTGAAGACCACCACGTCGGCGGTGCCGTCGGCGCCGGCGCCGCACGTAGCCGGCGTCCTCCAGCAGGCCGGAGAGGCGCTCGGAGTCGTGCACGTTCATCTGGCAGCCGTAGGTGCGCACCTCGTAGGTCCGCGCGGCGTCGTCGGCGCGGGTCGGGGTGGCGGCTTCTGCCGGTGTGAGGGTCGTCATAACGGTGTACAGCCTACGGCGCCACACGTCGTTACTGGTCCGTGACCTCACTGTGAGCCCCCGCGCTTAAGGCGCCGCTAATGTACGGCCGAGAGCCGAAAGCGTCTATTGCGCGGGGAGCGGGATGTCAGAGCAGGAGACCACGGACGGCACGGCCGCGGCGGGGACGTCCGCGCAGAGCGGCGGATCGGCGACGGGCGCCCCGCTGGTGGTGCTCGACGGCGTCAACAAGTACTTCGGTGACCTGCACGTACTGCGCGACATCAACCTTCAGATCGCCAAGGGCGAGGTGATCGTCGTGATCGGGCCCGTCGGGCTCCGGCAAGTCGACGCTCTGCCGGGCGATCAACCGGCTGGAGCCGATCCAGGGCGGCGAGATCCGGATCGACGGCGTCAAGCTGCCCGAGGAGGGCAAGGGCCTGGCCCAGCTGCGCGCCGACGTCGGCATGGTGTTCCAGTCGTTCAACCTGTTCGCGCACAAGACGATCCTGCAGAACGTCATGCTCGGGCCGCTCAAGGTGCGCAAGCAGAAGTCGGACGCGGTCCGCAAGCGCGCGATGGAGCTGCTCGAGCGGGTCGGCATCGCCAACCAGGCCGACAAGCTGCCCGCCCAGCTCTCCGGCGGCCAGCAGCAGCGGGCCGCGATCGCCCGGGCGCTCGCGATGCAGCCGAAGGTGATGCTCTTCGACGAGCCGACCAGCGCGCTCGACCCGGAGATGGTCCAGGAGGTGCTGGACGTGATGACCTCCCTGGCCAGGGACGGGATGACGATGGTCGTGGTCACTCACGAGATGGGCTTCGCCCGCCGGGCCGCGAACCGGGTGGTCTTCATGGCCGACGGCGCGATCGTCGAGGAAGCCGACCCGGACACGTTCTTCGACAAGCCCGAAGTCCGACCGGGCGAAGGACTTCCTCTCCAAGATCCTGACCCACTAAGCCAGCGGCGAGAGCCGCCGCGCGCCACGTCGCCCTGGGCACCGGTCCGCCGGGGCGGAGCGTCTATCAGGACCACGTGAATCGGCAACACAAACGAGAACACAGGAGTTGGCAATGAAGATGCGGAAGATGATGGCCATGGCGGCCATCGCGGCGCTGGCGTTCGGCGCCACCGCGTGTGGTGACGACGGCTCGGACAGTGCGGCGCCGAAGGTCGAGAAGGACGTCAAGTTCGACGCCGGCACGACCATGGAGAAGCTCAACAAGGCGCAGAAGGTCGCGGTCGGCACCAAGTTCGACCAGCCGCTCTTCGGTCTCAAGGGCCTCGACGGCAAGCCGGCCGGCTTCGACGTCGAGATCGCCAAGATCATCGCCGCCAAGCTGGGCGTGCCCGCCGACAAGATCGAGTGGGTCGAGACCCCCTCGAAGGTCCGCGAAGAGGTCATCGAGCAGGGCAAGGTCGACTTCGTGGTCGCCACCTACACGATCAACGACAAGCGCAAGCTGCGGATCAGCTTCGCCGGGCCGTACTACACGGCCGGCCAGGACATCATGGTGAAGAAGGACGACACCTCGATCACCGGTCCGGACTCGTTCAAGGACGGCACCAAGAAGGTCTGCTCGGTCACCGGCTCGACGCCGGCCGAGAAGATCAAGACCTACCTCAAGGACCCCGGCCAGCCAGCTGGTGCTCTTCGACGTGTACTCCAAGTGCGCCGACGCCCTGAAGAACGGCCAGGTCGACGCGGTGACCACGGACAACGTGATCCTGCTCGGCCTGATCGACAAGGACAAGGAAGCCTTCAAGCTGGTCGGCGAGCCCTTCACCGAGGAGCCCTACGGCATCGGCGTGAAGAAGGACGACGCGGCGTTCAAGAAGTTCATCAACGACACGCTGGAGGGCGCTGGCCAAGGACGGCGCGTACGAGAAGGCGTGGAAGGACACCGCCGGCAAGGTCTCGCGCCGAGACCCCGACCCTCCCGACGATCGACCGTTCCTGATCGACTGACGACGACCGGCCGGCGCCTCGCGCGCCGGCCGGTCTGCTCCGCCGCCATCCGCAGCGACGCCGGACCGTGTAGCGGTGCCCGATGTCTTCGCCCACACGATCAGAAGGGACGCGTGGATGGACGTACTCACCGAGAACGCCGACGTTTTCGCCGAGCGGATTCTTCGTCACCTTCCAGATCTGCCTGCTCGCCGCGATCGGCGCGCTGCTGCTCGGCACCGTGCTGGCCGCGGCCGGATCTCTCCGATCCCGCCGCTGCGCTGGTTCGGCACCGCCTACGTCACGGTCTTCCGGAACACGCCGCTGACCATCGTGTTCTTCTTCATCGGCGTTCGGCCTGCCGGTGCTCGGTTCCAACGCGGACTTCCTCAAGATCCCGCTGCTCGACAAGCTGTTCACCCGGCTCGGCACCGACCTGCCGTACTTCCGGTTCGCGATCCTCGCGCTGACCATCTACACCGCCGCGTTCGTCTGCGAGGCGCTGCGCGCCGGCATCAACGCCGTCCAGCCCGGCCAGTCCGAGGCCGGCCGGTCGCTCGGCCTGACGTTCCTGCAGAACCTGCGGCTGATCGTGCTGCCCCAGGCCGGGAAGGCCACGGTCGTGCCGCTCGGCAGCGTGATCATCGCGATGATCAAGAACTCGGCACTGGCCGGCGCGTTCGGCGTGGTCGGCGACCTGTTCCAGACCGGCGACCAGCTCACCTCCGCCCAGGGCTACGCCGCGATTCCCGTCTTCATCGGCATCGCGGCCGGCTACCTGCATCCTGACCGTCCCGCTCGGGCCTGATCCTCGATCGGATCGAGCGGCGTCAGGCGGTGTCCCGATGAGGTCCCGCGAGGCGAGCGTCCTCTACGACAACCCGGGCCCCCGCGCCCGGCGGATCACCCTGATCGGCAGCGTCGTCTTCGGCGTGCTCGCGCTGGCCGGCATCTATACCTCGTGTACACGCCGCTGGACGAGAAGGGCCAGTTCGCCGAGCGCGAAGTGGGCTCCGCTGGTCGACCCGAGCAACGAGAACTTCAACCTGGTCTGGCAGCGGATCGGCGAGGGCTTCCAGAACACCCTGATCGCGGCCGCGCTGGCGATCGTGGCGTCGCTGGTGCTCGGCACCGGGCTCGCCGTGCTGCGGATCCGGCTCAGCCGACCTGGCCCGCGGGCCTCGCGGCTCGCAGACACCCGGGCGGCAGGACGCTGCTCGGGATCGCCTGGGTGCTGAACCTGCTCAGCGAAGATCTTCGTCGAGTTCTTCCGCGGCCTGCCGGTGCTGCTCACGATCTTCTTCGTGGCCCGGATCCTGCCCGAGTCCGGCGTCGACCTGTCCACCCGGACGTACCTGGTCATCGGCCTGGCGCTCTACAACATGGTGGTGATCGGCGAGATCCTGCGCTCCGGCATGGCGAACCTGCCGCCGGGGCAGCAGGAGGCGGCCGACGCGATCGGCTTCTCCGGCATGCAGACCGATCCTCATGATCCTGCTGCCGCAGGCGTTCCGGATCATGCTGCCGGCGCTGATCAGCCAGGTCGTGGTCGTGCTCAAGGACACCTCGCTGGGCTTCATCATCAGCTACGAGGAGGCCCTGCGGGTCGGCGGCCAGATCATCCAGGTGCTCGGCAACCCGATCCAGGTGTACGTCGTGATCGCGCGTCGATCTACATCGCCGTCAACTACGCCCTGAGCCGGCTCGCGGTGTACGTCCAGAAGCGGATCGCGCGCGGTCGCAAGACCCCGCCCGGCACGAAGCTGCAGGACGTCGATGGTGCCCAGCCGGATCGCTCCGGGCACCACCGGCGAGGGCGGCGCAGGACGACCGCCGTCTGAGACCCGCTGCGGTTGGATCGTGCCCTCCCAGGGCGCGATCCAACCGCAGCTGTGTGTTCAGGCCCAGCCGGCGAGGCGGTAGTAGTACTCGCGGGCGGCGTCGAACTGGCGTCTCGGTCGAGGATCGCGCCGGTGAGGCGGCCGTCGGTGATCGGCTCGGTGAAGAACCGGTCGGGCAGCGTGTCGTCGGCGGCGGTGTGGCCCTCGCGCAGCGCGTACTCGTGCAGCAGCGTCCACCGCTCCCGGCCCCAGGCGAGCAGGTCGGCCACGGTCACGTCCCAGCCGGTCACGGCGCTGACCAGGCCGGCCACGTCCGCCTCGGTCAGGATCCGGGTCGGCGGGCCGGCGAAGATACAGACGTCGAGCGCGTCGAAGCCGCTGTACAGCTCCAGCAGCCGGTGCACCAGCTCGACCTTGGCGACGTCCAGGCCGGTCATCGGCAGGCCACCGGCGGGTAGGCCGGCCCGCTCGACGTAGGACGCGTCGCCCCACTCCGGATCGAAGTCGATGTCGTGCTCCACGATGTCGTACCGGGGGCCGAGCGGGCTCACCGCGTACGCCAGCGCCTGGCCCTGGGAGCCGCGCGGATCCGGCAACGGGAGCTCGACGCCCTTCACGTGCATCGCGTACCGCTCGGTGGCCGGGCCGAGTGTCGCCGCCGCCCGGCGCACCCCCTCGGCGAGCAGGTCACCGTCTCCGCGCCGGTGGGCCACGTCCGCCGCCAGCGCGGTCAGGCCGGGCACGTCGCCGAACGCCGGCCCGGCGCCGCGCAGCCCGTGCGCGCCCAGCTCGCACCACCAGGCCAGCACGCCGCCGAGCGAGACCGGGTCCAGCCCCCAGTCGTGGCAGCGGGCGTTCAGTGCCAGCAACGGATCGAGCGCTCGGATGCCCAGGCCGGGGCCGAGCGACCAGAGCGCCTCCTGGTGCAGGCCGGCGGCGCTCACCGTGCCGTTCCGCGTCGAGAACGTCTTGATGCAGTCGTTCGGGCAACCCGGGCAGCCGCCGGACGACCGCACCAGCCGGGCCGCCAACGGATCGCCGGCCAGCCCGTCGTAACCGTCCAGTGTGGATTCTTCGAAGTTCTCGGCCGCGAAGTACCCGGGCAGCGGCGAGAGGCCGCCGAAGCCGGGCGGATCGTGCTGGATCCGGGTGAGGCGGTTCGCCGGGATGGCCGCCGCGTACCGGGCGGTGAGCGCGTCGACGGCCGCCCGATCGGCCACCGGGGGCGGCGCGCCGCCGACCAGGACCACGGCCTTGAGCCCCTTCGCGCCCATCACCGCGCCCGCTCCCCCGCGGTAGGCCGCGAAATCCCGGTCGGTGACGATGCTGGCGAACCGGACCAGCGCCTCGCCGGCCGGACCGATCGCCGCCACGTGCGCGTCCCGACCGTGCCGGGCCTGGAGCGCGTCGGTGGTCTCGAAGACGCCGCGTCCCCACAGGCCCGACGCGTCGTGCAGGGTCGCTTGCCCGTCCGCGACCAGCAGGTACACCGGTGACGACGCGGCGCCGGTGAGCGACGATCCCGTCGTACCCGGACTCCTTCAGCGCCACCCCGAACGGACCCTCCACCCGGGACTCCGCCGGCCCACCCGACAGCGGCGACTTGGTGACCACGCTGAACCGCGCCAGCCCCACCGCCCGCACGCCCGCGACCACGCTGGAGAGGAAGCACAGCGGCACGGCTGGGTCGAACGGGTCCAGCCCGGCCGGCGTCTCGTCCAGCAGCAGCCGCGCGCCGAGCAGACCGCCGCCGGGATATGCGCGCTGCTCCTCGGGGCTGAGCCGTTGCTCGGTGCTGGCGCCGGTGTTCAGGTCGACCCGGAGCAACCGGCCGGAACAGCCGAGCGGCGGGTCTGGTGGTGCGGCCGGGCGGCCGGGCGGCTGCGGCGGAATGCCGGGCGCGGGGGCGCTCACGTCAGTCCGTACACCCGGCGAGCGGTGCCGCCGAACACCGCGTCCCGTTCGTCCGGGGTGAGCGCCGCGGTGAGCTCCTCGGCGGCGGCGGCCACCTCGGCGTAGCTGCCGGCCAGCGTGCAGACCGGCCAGTCCGAGCCGAACGCGACCCGCTCTGGGCCGAACGCGTCCAGCACCACCTCGGCGTACGGGCGCAGGTCCTCGACCGTCCACTCGCTCCAGTCGGCCTCGGTGACCAGGCCGGACAGCTTGCAGGACACGTTCGGCAGAGTGGCCAGCGCACGGATGCCGCCCTCCCACGGCTCGAGCGCGCCGGACGCGACGGCCGGCTTGGAGGCGTGGTCGACGATGAACGACAGCTCGGGCAGCCGCTCCGCGCAGGACACGGCGGCCGGGAGCTGGTGCGGCACGGTGAGCAGGTCGTAGACCAGCCCGGCCTCGGCCACCGCGGCCAGGCCGCTCAGCACGTCGCTCCGGAGCAGCCACTCCGGGTCCGGCTCGGACTGCACCTGGTGCCGGATCCCGACCAGCAGGTTCCCGCCGGCGCCATCGCGTAGAGCCGCGAGCTGGTCGGCCACGTCGGGCGCCGTGAGGTCGACCCAGCCGACCACACCGGCCACCAGATCGTGCGCCGCGGCCAGGGCGAGGAACTCCCGCGTCTCCTCGACCACCGTGATCGCCTGGACCAGCACCGTGGCGGTCACACCGGCGGCGGCGGCCTGGGGCGCCAGGTCGGACAGCCCGAAGTTCCGCCGCAGCGGCGCCAACGCGTCGCCGCTGATCCAGGACTGGTCGCGGACGTCGAGGTCCCAGAAGTGCTGATGCGCGTCGACACGTCCAGCGGGGTTCATGCGGGGATGAGTCCTTCCTCGGCGAGGTCGGTCCAGAGCGCCTCGGGCACGGGGGCAGTCAGCGCGGCGAGGTTCGCCTCGGTCTCGGCCACGCTCCGGGCACCGCTCAACACCGAAACGACCGCCGGATGCCGGTACGGGAACTGCAGGGCGGCCGTGCTGAGCGGCACCTCGTGCCGCTCGCACACCGCGCGCAGCCGCTCGGCCCTGGCCAGCACGTCGGCCGGCGCGGGGGAATAGTCGAAGTGCGCACCCGGCCGTAGGTCCGCCAGCAGGCCCGAGTTGAAGACGCCGCCGATCACCACCGCCCGGCCGCGCTCGGCCGCCGCCGGCAGCAGATCGGCCAGGCCGGACTGGTCCAGCAGGGTGTACCGGCCGGCGAGCAGCACCACGTCGATGTCGGTCTCGGTGACGAACCGGGTGGGCACCGCGGACTGGTTCATCCCCACGCCGATCGCCCGGATCACGCCCTCGCCGCGCAGCTTCTCCAGCGCCGGGTACGCCTCGTCGAGCGCCTGCGTCACGTGCTCGTCCGGGTCGTGCAGGTAGACCATGTCGACCCGGTCCAGCCCGAGCCGCTCCAGGCTCTCGGCCAGCGACCGGCGGACCCCGTCGGCGCTGAAGTCGAACCGTGGCACCAGCCCGGTGCCGGCCGCGAAGATGGTGTCCGCCGGCGGCGCGCCCTCGACCAGCACCCGGCCGGCCTTGGTGGAGAGCACGTAGGAGTCCCGGTCCACGCCGGCCAGCGCGCGGCCGACCCGCTGCTCGGCCAGCCCCTGGGCGTAGTGCGGCGCGGTGTCGAAGTAGGTCAGGCCGCTGGCGAGGGCGTGCCGGATCGTCGCGTGCGCCTCCTCCTCGGTGACCGCGGTGTACAGGCCGCCGATGCCGGCGGTGCCGACCCCGAGCGCGCTCACCGTGATCCCGGTGTCCCGGATCTCCCGCTGTTCCTCCGGCCTCAAGGCCGCCCACCTCTCACTCGTGTGCGGGCTGCGGTCCATTCGCGACCTCCTGAGGGCGCGAATGGACCGCAGCGGGTCGTCACGCCGGTACGGGCTCGCCGTGGATGAGCCGAATCACGGCCTGGCTCATCCGGTCGTAGTCGTGGTCGTTGGCCAGCTCGCCCCGGACCGCGAAGTCTCGCAGCACCACCACCCGGTCGGCCAGTGTCACCAGCTCGGGCAGGTCGGAGGTGATCACCAGGATCGCCATGCCGTCGACGGCGAGCTCGGCGATCAGGTGGTGGAACGCGGCCTTGGTGCGCACGTCGATGCCGACGGTCGGCTCGTCGATCACCAGGATCTCGCAGCGCGCGGCCAGCCACTTCGCCAGCGACACCTTCTGCTGGTTGCCGCCGGAGAGCTGGCCGGCGAGCTGACCCGGACCGGAGAGCCGGATGCCGAGCCGGTCGACGTACTCGCTCACCACCGCGCGTTCCTGCTTGTCCGGCACGAAGCCGAAGCGCGCGAGCCGGCTCCAGATCGTCACGCCGATGTTCCGGGTGACGGGCTGGTCGCCGAAGACGCCCTCGTCCTTGCGGTTCTCGGTGACGTAGCCGATCCGGTACTTGGTGAGCGCCTCGCGCACCGAGCGGATCCGGACCGGCTGGCCCTTGACCCGCACCGCGCCGGCGGTGATCCGGTCCAGGCCGAGCAGCGCCCTGGCCAGCTCGGTCCGGCCGGCGCCGACCAGCCCGTAGAGCCCGAGGATCTCCCCCGGCCGCACGGCGAGCGAGATGTCCTGGTGGCCGCTGGCGGTGGCCACGTTCTCCAGTTCCAGCGCGGGCGTGGCGGTCTGGTCCACCGTCCGGGCCGGCAGTTCGAGCGTGGCCTGCGCGCGGCCGACCATCAGGTCCACGACCTGGCCGCGGTCGTGCTCGGCGAGCGGGGCGGCTTCGAGCACCGAGGCACCGTCCCGGAGCACCGTGACCGTGTCGCAGAGCGCGAAGACCTCCTCCAGCTTGTGGCTGACGAAGAGCACGCCGCGCCCGTCGGCGACCAGCCGGCGGACCACCCCGAACAGCCGCTCGGCCTCGTCGCCGGTGATGGAGGCCGTCGGCTCGTCCAGCAGCAGCACCTTGGTGTCGAGGTAGAGCGCCTTGGCGATCTCCACCAGCTGGGTCTGCGCCACCGAGAGCGTGGAGACCCGCCGATCGGGGTCCAGGTCGAGGTCGAGCAGTTCCAGGCAGCGCCGCGCCTCGGACCGGATCCGCTTGCGGTCGACGATGCCGGCCCGGGACGGCATGGCCTGGAGCACGATGTTCTCCCCCACGGAGAACGCCGGGATCACGTTCCGCTCCTGGTGCACGACGCCGATGCCGGCCGCGCCGGCCGCGTGCGGGGACGCGATCGTGATCTCCTCGCCCTCCAGCAGCAGCCGGCCGCTGTCCGGCTTCTGCACGCCGGTGAGGATCTTGATCAGCGTGCTCTTGCCGGCGCCGTTCTCCCCGAGCAGCGCGTGCACCGAACCGGCCCGCATCCGCAGCGTCACGTCGTCCAGCGCGCGGACGCCCGGGGAACGTCTTGACCAGGTTCTCCGCGACGAGAAGCTCCTTCATGACGTGCCACCCCTCAGCCGCGTGCTGACCACCTCGCGGATCCGTCCGATCAGGACCGCACCGAGCACCACCACGCCGACCACCAGGTCGACCCAGCGCCGGTCGATGTCGAACTGCGCCTGCGTGACGTCGACCATCCGGATGATGAACGCGGCCAGCATGGTGCCGACCACGCTCACCGCTCCCCCGGTGAGCGCCACCCCGCCGATGATCGGCGCCGCGAAGCTCGGCAGCAGCAGATCGTCGCCGATGCTCGTGTTGACCGAGCCGGAGCCGGCCACCACCAGCACCGCGGCCACGCCGACCAGCAGGCCGGACAGCGTGTGCGCGACCACCACCGACCGGTCGTTGGAGATGCCCGACAGGCGCGCGGCGAACGGGTTGCCGCCGCTCGCGAGCAGGTTGCGGCCGGAGACCGTGCGGGCGAAGTAGTAGGCGACCAGGCCGGCCACGGCGAGCGCCGCGAGGAAGATCACCGGCACGCCGAGCACCGACTCGCTGCCGAGCCGTTGCAGCCCCGGCGAGTAGCCCTGCAGGGTGCCGGAGCCGTTCACGCCGTACCGCAGCCCCTCCAGGATCGTCATCGTGGCGAGCGTGACGATGAAGCCGTTGATCCTGGTCACGACCACCAGCACGCCGTTGACCGCGCCGACGAACGCGCCCAGCGCGAGCGCCGCCAGCACCGCGATCACCGCCGGCACGTCGTGCTGCACCATCAGCGAACCGGCCGTCATGGCGCAGTACCCGGTGAGCGCGCCGACGGACAGGTTCATCTGCCCGACGCCGAGCACCACCATCTGCGCCAGCCCGATCACGATCGGCACCGCGAGGAAGCGGAAGAACGCGCCCAGCGTGCCGCCGCTGAGCAGGTTGTAGTCGGTGGCGACGGCCAGCACGGCGAAGCCGACCACGCTGATCACGGCGAGGCTGAACTCGCTGGTGCGGTAGAACCGGGTCACGGTCTCGCCGCGCTGCGACGGCGGCGCCCCGTCGTCGTGGCGTGCCGCCAGGACGCCGTAGGACAGACCGCGGTCATGGTCGTCTCACCCCTCGGCGTTCGGCGAGCACGACCCGCAGCCGGTCCAGCGACAGCGCCACGATGAGCACGACGCCGACGTAGATCTTCAGCTCGTCCAGCACGAAGCCGAGCAGGTTCAGGCCCTTGTAGATGATCTGGGTGAGGGCGGCGCCCAGCACCGTGCCGAACACCGAGACGGCACCGCCGGCCAGCAGCGTGCCGCCGAGCACCGGCGCGAGGAACGACGGCAGCAGGAAGCCCTCGCCGATGCTGGCCGAGAACGCGCCGTTGTTGACCGCCAGCAGGAAGCCGGCCAGCGCGGCGAGCGTGCCGGACATCGCGTGCGCGCCGATGATCCGGCGGCCGGTCGGGATGCCGGAGTACTTGGCGGCGCTCTCGCTGGAACCGGTCATCAGCAGCTCGCGGCCGAGCCGGGTGTAGCGGAACACGTACCCGACCACGACGACCGCGATGATCGCGAACGGCGCGATCAGCGGGCACCGCGCTCGGGCCGCAGATGTCGCCGGCGCAGTAGTCGCCGAACGTGTCGTTGCGCAGTTGGTCCATGCCGGCGGGGTGCACGGCGAACGAGACGCCGCCGGTGGCCTTGTTGTAGAGCAGCGTGACCAGGCCGAGCAGCGCGAAGTCCAGCGCCAACGTGACGACGAACGAGTTGACCCCGGTACGCGCGATGATCAGGCCCGCGAGCCCGCCGATCGCCGCGCCGGCGAACAGCCCGATCACCATCCCGGCGTAGAGCCCCACGCCCAGCTCGGTGTACGCGAGGCCCATCACGAACGCCGACAGCGCGGCCATCCGTCCGACCGCGAGGTTCATGTGGCCGAGCGACAGCACGCACAGCTGTGCGAGCCCGACCACGAGGAAGACGCTGATGTCGCCCAGCAGCGGCACGATCGTGAGCCGCTCGTTGAAGAACGCCGGCTCCAGCGAGCCGAAGATCACCACCAGCGCCGACGTCACGACGATCAGGCCGAGCCGCGGGTTCGCCCAGAACGGCAGGCCGCGGGTCGGCTTGGCGGCTGTTTCGGCGCTACCGGTGTCCGAGCCAGTGGCGTCGACCTCGGCCGGCGCTGCTTCCGTGGCCTTCGCGCTCGTGGATCCCCGGATGTTCATGCGACCCTCCGGTCGTCGATCGCGTCCCGGTCCCAGTCGATGCCGAGGCCGGGTCGGGACGGCGCGACCGCGTGGCCGTCGACGATCTCGACCTCGCCCCGGGTGATCGCGCGCAGCTGCGGGATGCGCTCCACGTAGCGGCCGTTGGGCACGGCGGCGGCGAGGCTGACGTGCAGCTCCATCAGGAAGTGCGGGCAGACCGCCACGTTCATCGCCTCGGCGAGGTGGGCCACCTTGAGCCAGGGCGTGATGCCGCCGATGCGGGCCGCGTCCGGCTGGACGATGCCGGCCGCGCCGCGGCGCAGGTACTCGGCGAACTGGCCGATCGAGTAGAGCGACTCCCCCACCGCGATCGGCAGGGTGGTCGAGCGGGCCACCTCGGCGTGCCCGCTGACGTCGTCGGACGGGAGCGGCTCCTCGAACCACGCCACGTCGAACGGCTCCAGCAGGGCCGCCCGGCGGCGCGCCTCGGCGGCGGTGAGGGACTGGTTCGCGTCGACCATGATCTCCAGCCCGTCGCCGACGGCGTTCCGGACGGCGCCGACCCGCTCGGCGTCCTCACGGGCGTCCGGCTTGCCGACCTTGAGCTTCACGCCGAGCCAGCCGGCGGACTGGGCCGCCTTCGCCCCGGCGATCAGCTCGTCGGTCGGCAGGTGCAGCCAGCCGCCCTCGGTGTCGTACAGCGGCACCCTGGGCTTGGCGCCGCCCGCCACGATCCACAGTGGCAGGTCGGCGGCCAGGCAGCGCAGATCCCACAGTGCCGTGTCCACCGCCGCGAGGGCGAGCGACGTGAGCGCCCCCACGGCGGTGGACCTGGTCGAGCTGAACAGGTCGTGCCAGACGGCCTCCACCCGCGCCGCGTCCTGACCGGGCAGCCGGGGCAGCAGATGGTCGCGCAGGAGCGCGAGCACCGAGCTACCGCCGGTCCCGATGGTGAACGCGTACCCGGTACCGGTGCGGCCGTCCGCCGTGGCCACCTCGACGAAGATGGTCTCCTGCTTGACGAACGCCTGGACCGCGTCGGTCCGGACCGTCTCCACCTCGATGTCGACGAGGTAGGCGTGCGCGTTGGTGATGGTCGACACGGTTCCCCTTACTTGCAGTCGAGGTACTTGCCGTCGAAGTCCTTCTTCAGCTCGTCGGACTTCGCCTGCCGCTCCGCCTCGTAGCCGTCGATGTTGGCCTTGGTGACGACGAACGAGCCCGAGTCGATGATCACGCCCGGCTCCTTCATCGAGCAGCCGGTGGCGAGCTTGCTCAGCGCGTAGGAGCCCACGTAGGACTGGCCGAGCGGATTCTGCAGCACCGTGCCGGCGACCGAGCCGTCCTTGATGCCGGCGATGACCGTGGCGTCGTCGTCGATCGCGATGACCTTGATCGGCAGCTTGGCGCGCTTGACGCCCTCGGAGGAGGCCACCGCCGGGTTGTACGCCGTGTTCACGATGCCGCCGATGTCCTTGCCCTTGGCGGCCAGCAGGTCGGCGACGGCCTTCTGCGCGGTCTGCAGGTCCTTGTCGATGTCGGTGACGACCTGGAGCAGCTTGACCCCGCCACCGGCCTCGGCGACGGCCTTCTCCACGCCCTTGATCCGGCGCTGGGTGTTGGAGTCGACCTTGTTGCCGGTGAGGTGGACCAGGTTGCCCTTGTTCCCCATCGCCTCGATCGCGGCCTTGGCTGCCTTGTACGCGGCCAGCTCGACGTCGGTGGAGAGGCAGAAGTCAGCCTTGTTCACGTCGCCGGCCGGGCAGGACGCCAGCGAGGCGACCTTGAAGCCCTTGCGGTGCAGGTCGTCGAAGGTCGAGTTGATGTTCTCCGGAGCCACGCCGAACACACCGAACGCGTTGTAGCCCTGCGCCGCGAGCGAGGTGAGCACGTTGTTCTGCTTGGTCTGCTCCCAGCCGGCGGTCTCGTTGTAGGTCATGTCGCCGAGCTTGAAGTCGGCCTTGGCCTTGTCGCCGCCGGTCTTCCACGGCTGGAAGTACGGGTGGGCGCCTCCGGGCACCAACGCGATCTTCACTTCAGACGTCTTGGCGACCGCTTCATCGGTGCCCTCGTCGTCACTCTTCCTGCTACATGCTGCGGCGCCGACCAGCGCGAACACGGCCAATGCCGTGATCGCCGCCCTGGTGACAGAGCGCTGACTACCTCGCTGGAACATCCGTCCTCCACCTCCGTACTGGTGGCGCGGCCTGTTGGCGGCACCCTAGATCCTATAGGATCTGCGATGTAGCTTGTGTACTGCGTCCGACGACGTGCCGTCAAGAGGACGTAATCCGTTCGCAACGTCAGCGCCATCGCCACCGGCGGCGCTGACAAGGAGTGGGAGGCACCATGGCGACCTCGGCGAATCCCGCCGACGATCCCTTCGCCGGACGGCCACGGCCGCGGCGGCTCACGCTCACCGACGACGTGTACGAGAGCGTGAAGGCGCTGATCATGGACCACGTCATCGCGCCCGGAGCCAAGGTGACGATCGACGTGCTCGCCCGCAGCCTGGACGTCTCCCCCACGCCGGTACGCGAGGCGCTGGCCCGGCTGGAGTCCGACGGCCTGGTCACCAAGCGACCGCTGCAGGGCTACACCACGTCAGCGCTGCTGACGCCCGAGGAGTTCGAGGAGCTGTTCGAGCTGCGGCTGTTGCTCGAGCCGGCGGCCGCCGCGCTGGCCGCCGAACGTGCCTCCGCGGAGCGGGTCGAGCTGGTGAAGACGGAGGCGCATCGGGTCGTGCCGACGTCCGGGCCGGCGATGACCTACGAGGAGTACAAGGCGTTCTCGGCGCAGGACGCGAAGTTCCACGACGCGGTCGCCGCCGCCTCGGGCAACACGATGCTGCGGGACTCGCTCACCCGCCTCCACCCCCACCTGCACCTGAACCGGCTGCACTACCCGAGCGCCAAGGCCGGCAGCACCTTCCCCGAGCACCAGAAGGTGGCCGCCGCGATCGCCGCCGGCCAGCCCGAGGCGGCCGCCGAGGCGATGCGCGAGCACCTGGTCCGCTCGCGGGTCCGGCACGGGCAGATCTTCGGCGACAAGACCGCTGCCGCGCCGGGCGACGAGGCCGCCGCCAGAACCAACGCCGCCTCACCTGGCACCACCGCTTCGGCGGGCGACGAGACCGCCGCCGACTGGTGCGGAGCGGGCGAGCACCGGTGAACGACCGTCCACCGACCCGACGACTCAGGGCTGAGGTACATGTCGACCATCACCTCATTGGCGACCTACGACGTCCGTTTCCCGACCTCCCGGGAACTCGACGGGTCGGACGCGATGAACCCGGATCCCGACTATTCGGCTGCCTACGGCGTGCTGCACACCGACGTGCCGGGGCTGGAGGGCCACGGCTTCGCGTTCACGATCGGTCGCGGCAACGACGTGCAGGTCGCGGCCCTGCGGCTGCTGGAGCCGTACGTGGTCGGGCTGGACCTCGACACGCTCTGCGCCGACCCGACCGCGCTCTCGATCCGGCTGGTCAACGACTCTCAGCTGCGCTGGCTGGGGCCGGAGAAGGGCGTCATGCACATGGCGATCGGGGCGGTGATGAACGCCGCCTGGGACCTCGCCGCCAAACGTGCCGGGCTGCCGCTCTGGCGCCTGCTCGCCGAGCTGAGCCCCGAGCAGCTCGTCGCGATGGTGGACTTCCGGTACCTCAGCGACGCGCTGACCCCGGCCGAGGCGCTGGAGATCCTGCGCGCCGCCGAGGTGGGCAAGGCCGACCGGATCGCCGAGCTGATGGCGCACGGCTATCCCGCCTACACGACCTCCCCGGGCTGGCTCGGCTACTCCGACGAGAAGCTGACCGGGCTGGCGCGTGCCGCCGTGGCCGAAGGGTTCACGCAGATCAAGCTCAAGGTCGGCGCCGATCTCGCGGACGACGTCCGCCGGTTCCGCACGGCCCGCGAGGCGGTCGGCCCGGACATCCGGATCGCCGTCGACGCCAACCAGCGCTGGGACGTCGACCAGGCGATCAGCTGGATGCGCGAGCTGGCCCCGTACGACCCGTGGTGGATCGAGGAGCCGACCAGCCCCGACGACGTGCTCGGCCACGCCGCGATCCGGGCCGCCATCGCGCCGATCCGGGTCGCCACCGGCGAGCACGTGCACAACCGGGTGATGTTCAAGCAGCTGCTCCAGGCCGACGCGATCGACGTCGTGCAGATCGACGCCAGCCGGGTCGGCGGGGTGAACGAGAACCTCGCGATCCTGCTGCTGGCCGCCAAGTTCGGCCGGCCGGTCTGCCCGCACGCCGGCGGGGTAGGGCTCTGCGAGACCGTGCAGCACCTGTCGTTCCTCGACTACGCCGCGGTCTCCGGGCGGATGGACGATCGGGTCATCGAGTACGTCGACCACCTGCACGAACACTTCGCCGACCCGGTCGTGATCCGCGACGGGCGGTACCAGGCGCCGAACCAGCCCGGGGGCAGCGCCGAGATGTACGCCGAGTCCATCGCCCGGTACCGGTACCCGGACGGGCCAGAGTGGAAGGACCAGTCATGACTCTGCACCCAGCCGGGCACGCTGACCGCGGCGAGTTCGACGGGCTGCGGGCCGTCGTGACCGGGGGCGCCTCGGGGATCGGGGCCGCGATCGCGGCGGAGCTGATCCGGCGCGGGGCGGCCGTGGCGGCGCTGGACCTGAACCCGGACGGCGTGACCAAGCCCGCCGTGGCGATCCGCTGCGACGTGGCCGACGACGGCTCGGTGCGGGCCGCCGTGGCCCAGGCCGCCGAGCAGCTCGGCGGGATCGACGTGCTGATCAACAACGCGGGGATCGGCGCGGCCGGCACGGTGGCCGACAACGACGACGAGGAGTGGCTGCGGGTCTGGGACGTCAACGTGGTCGGCATGGTGCGGATGGCCAGGGCCGCGCTGCCGCACCTGCGGGAGTCCGAGCACGCCGCGATCGTCAATACGTGCTCGATCGTGGCCACCGCCGGCCTGCCGCAACGGGCGCTGTACTCCGCGACCAAGGGCGCCGTGCTCTCGCTGACCCTGGCCATGGCGGCCGACCACATCGGCGAGGGCATCCGGGTGAACTGCGTCAACCCCGGCACCGCCGACACGCCCTGGGTGGCCCGACTGCTCGACGCCGCGCCCGATCCGGCCGCCGAACGTGCGGCGCTGGCCGCCCGGCAACCGAGCGGGCGACTGGTCACCGTCGAGGAGATCGCGCACGCGGTGGCGTACCTGGCCAGCCCGTACGCCTCCGCCACCACCGGCACCTCACTCGCCGTGGACGGCGGCATGCAGGGCCTCCGCCTCCGCCCCCGACCCACCAGCTAACGCGGCGCCCTACCGACCGCCACCGGCTTTGGGCGACCCCCTTGACCGGCTTTGGGCGACATTTCTCGGTCATAGCCGAGAAAATGTCGCCCAAAGCGCGGGGTTGAGGGCTAGCGGGCGACCTCGGTGACGCGGGACTCGCGGACGACCGTGACCCGGATCTGGCCGGGGTAGGTCAGCTCGTCCTCGATCTGCTTGGCGACGTCGCGGGCGAGCACCTGCGCGCCGAGGTCGTCGATGTGCTCGGGCGCCACCATGACCCGGACCTCGCGGCCGGCCTGCATGGCGAACACCTTCTCCACGCCCGGCTTGTTGCCGGCGATCTCCTCGATCCGCTCCAGCCGCTTGACGTAGGTCTCCAGGCTCTCGCGGCGCGCGCCGGGGCGGCCGCCGGAGCAGGAGTCGGACGCCTGGGTCAGCACCGCCTCGATGGTCTGCGGCTGGACCTCGTTGTGGTGCGCCTCGATCGCGTGCACGACCTCCTCGTGCTCGCCGTGCCGGCGGGCCAGGTCGGCGCCGATGATCGCGTGGCTGCCCTCGACCTCGTGGGTGAGCGCCTTGCCGATGTCGTGCAGGAACGCGCAGCGCTTGATCAGGGTGGGGTTCATCCGCAGCTCGGAGGCCATCACGCCGGCGATGTGCGCGGTCTCGACCAGGTGCTTGAGCACGTTCTGGCCGTAGGAGGTGCGGTACCGGAGCCGGCCCAGGAGCTGGATCAGCTCGGGGTGCATGTCGGTGATGCCCACCTGCACGAGCGCGTCCTCACCGGCCCGCAGGCAGAGCTGCTCGACCTGCACCTTGCTCTGCTCGTAGACCTCCTCGATCCGGTGCGGGTGGATCCGGCCGTCGAGCACCAGCTTCTCCAGCGTGAGCCGGCCGATCTCGCGGCGCACCGGGTCGAAGCAGGAGAGCAGGACGGCCTCGGGGGTGTCGTCGATGATCAGGTTGACGCCGGTGACCGACTCGTAGGCGCGGATGTTGCGGCCCTCGCGGCCGATGATCCGGCCCTTCATCTCGTCGCTCGGCAGGTGCAGCACGCTGACCACGCTCTCGGCGGTCTGCTCGCTGGCCACGCGCTGGATCGCGTCGACCACGATCGACCGGGCGCGGGTCTCGCCGTTCAGGCGGGCATCGGCCTCGATGTCCCGGATGAGAATCGCGGCCTCGCGCTTGGCCTGGGTCTCGATCAGCTTGACCAGCTCGGCCTTGGCGGCGTCGGCGGACAGGCCCGCGATTCGTTCGAGCTCGGTGAGCTGCTCGTCCGCGGCGGCGACCAGGTCGGCCTCCTTGTTGGCGAGGGTTTCCTCGGCCTCGGCCAGCTCGCGGTCCCGGGTCTCCAGGCGGTGCTGTTCGGCGTCGAGCCGCTCTTCACGGTCGCCGAGCCGCTGCTCGCGTCGTTCCAGTTCGGCCTTCTGCACCCGGACCTCGTCACCGAGCTGGCGGGCCTCCTTCTCGCCGAGGCGCCGGGCGGCGGTGACCGCGTCGGCGGCGTCGTGTTCGGCCTTGCGGCGGGCACGCTCGGTGATCTCCTCGGCCTCGGTGCGCGCGGAGGCGAGCACGCGCTGGGCCTCGGCCTTGGCGACGGCGGCCTCGGCTCGGGCGGTGGCGGCCTCGGTGCGGGCCTGATCGACGGCGGCGGAGGCCTCCTCGGCGGCGACCCGGAGCGAGGCGATGTTCGATTCGTGGCGCTGGCGTTCGGCCACCGCGACCGGGTCCTCCGCCGGCGGCTCGACGGCCGGCGCGGCCTCGGGGGCACGCAGGCCAGCGGAGAGCCTGCGCGTCACCAGCCAGACCGCTCCCCCAGCGACCAGGGATGCCACGACCAGCACAACTACCGCGACGGCGACCAGTTCGATCGGATTCACGCGCACGCACCTCCTCGGCTCGTCGCCCGTGCAAGCACGTGGCGGTACTGCACACGAGGAGTGCGCGACAGCGTTCACACAGAGCCGACACCGCCGGAACGGTCAGCACCAGTGGGGTGCGGACCGCGCAGGGCGGAACGACGGCCTGTCGGTACAACTACAGCGAGCTTCAGTGCCCGAATTGTGGTGTCTATCGGTGGTGATCTATGTGGTGCTGCATTCAGTCCCGCTGATGCGGGCGTACTCCTCAGTACCGGTGAGGCTAGGTGCGGCTCAGAGCACGGTCAAGGAAACGCTCTGTATTGGCCCGGCGCGGCGCTCAGGAGTCGTCGCCGGCAGCCCCGAATCACGCCCGGCCGGCCGACCTCACGCTTTGGGCGACATCTTCTCGGTTATAGCCGAGAAGATGTCGCCCAAAGCGCAAAGAGGGGGCCGCCGCGACGGAGCCTGGCGCGGGGGCGGCGGTTCGCGGCGGGCGAGCGCGCGGCTGCCGTTCTCGGGGGCGACATGTTCGGTGCTATAGCGCCGAACATGTCGCCCAAAGCGGAAGGGTTGGGGTCAGTCGTCTTCTTCGAGGGCGGCGTCGAGGGTGTCGAGTTCGGGGCCGGTGACGGCGCCCTCCTCGGCGAGCGCCTCTCGGACGATCTTGATCGCGAGGCCCTGCGGGTAGCCCTTGCGGGCGAGCATGCCGCCGAGCCGCCGGATCCGGGTCTGGGTCGGCATCCCGCGCGAGGCGGCGAGCCGGCGTGCCACCAGCGCGCGGGCGGTGGCCTCCTCGGTCTCGCTGTCGAGCTGGTCGAGCGCCTCCTGGGCCACCTCGTCCTCCACGCCCTTGCGGCGCAGTTCCTGGGCGAGCGCGCGGCGGCCGAGACCGCGGCCCCGGTGCCGGGTCTCGACCCAGGCGTCGGCGAAGGCCGTGTCGTCGATGAGCCCCACCTCGCCGAACCGGTCGAGCACGGCCTCGGCCGCCTCGGCCGGCACGTCTCGGCTGGCCATCGCGGCGGCGAGCTCCGCCCGGGTACGCGGCTGGAGGGCGAGCAGGCGCAGGCAGATCGCCCGGGCCGCCGACTCCGGGTCAGCAGGGGGATGGGGGGGCTGCTGACCCGGAGTCGGCTCGGACGCGTCGCCAGGCGACGCGACTCGGCGGCGGGAGCGGCGGAACCCGGTCAAGGCTGACCGGTCCCGTGGTCTCGCCGCGTCGAGGAAGTGCGCACGCGGTTAGAAGTCGACGGCGACCGGCGCGGCCTTGGGCGCCTTGGCGTCGGCGGCCTTGGCGTCGGCCTTCGGCGGGTCGGCGTCGATGACCGCGCCGATGCCCATCTTCTCCTTGATCTTCTTCTCGACCTCGTTGGCCAGGTCGGGGTTGTCGATCAGGAACTTGCGGACGTTCTCCTTGCCCTGACCCAGCTGGTCGCCCTCGTACGTGTACCAGGCACCCGACTTGCGGATGATGCCCTGCTCGACACCCACGTCGATGAGCGAGCCCTCGCGGCTGATGCCCTGGCCGTAGATGATGTCGAACTCCGCCTGCTTGAACGGCGGCGCGACCTTGTTCTTCACGACCTTGACCCTGGTGCGGTTGCCGACCGCGTCGGTGCCGTCCTTGAGGGTCTCGATGCGGCGCACGTCCAGGCGGACCGAGGCGTAGAACTTCAGCGCCTTACCACCGGTGGTGGTCTCCGGAGAGCCGAACATGACGCCGATCTTCTCGCGGAGCTGGTTGATGAAGATCGCGGTGGTGTTGGAGGTGTTCAGGCCACCGGTCATCTTCCGCAGCGCCTGGCTCATGAGCCGGGCCTGGAGGCCGACGTGGTTGTCACCCATCTCGCCCTCGATCTCGGCGCGGGGCACGAGCGCGGCCACCGAGTCGATGACGATGATGTCGAGCGCGCCGGAGCGGATCAGCATGTCCGCGATCTCGAGCGCCTGCTCACCGGTGTCGGGCTGGGAGACCAGCAGCGCGTCGGTGTCGACGCCGAGCACCTTGGCGTAGTCGGGGTCGAGCGCGTGCTCCGCGTCGATGAACGCCGCGATGCCGCCGGCGGCCTGCGCGCTGGCCACCGCGTGCAGCGCGACGGTCGTCTTACCGGAGGATTCCGGGCCGTAGATCTCGACGACACGGCCGCGCGGCAGGCCGCCGATGCCCAGGGCGACGTCGAGCGCGATCGACCCGGTCGGGATCACGGAGATCGGCACCCGGCCCTCATCACCGAGGCGCATCACCGAACCCTTGCCGAACTGCTTGTCGATCTGGGCGAGCGCGACCTCGAGGGCCTTGCCGCGGTCGGGAGCTGCCATGCCTGCCGCCTTGATGGTCGTCGTTGATGTCCGTCGCGGTGAAACGTTAGGGGGGTGGACCGACAGAAATCGATCCGCGCCACCATCTGTGGACAACCGCGCGCCGTGTGGATAACACTTTAGCCGAACACATGTTCGAACGACCATGGCGACACACCGACGTTTTTCGGCCCCCGCCGAGGCCCGGATTTCGCGCCGGCTGGACGTGCGGTGGAACGGCCGCTCGGCTGGTCAGGGGCGTGGCGCCGGCCCGGGAGGCCGGCCTCGAATGTTGCCGGCCCCGCGCTGCGCAAGCCGCCGGCCCGCCTGGAGGAGATGTGGCGCCGGGCCGCCATCCGCCGGCCCGGGAGGCTGACCTGATGTTGCCGGCCCCGCGCTGCGCAAGCCGCCGGCCCGCCCGACGTGATCGAAAGGCTTGAGGCTCTTATCGGGACTGGCGGTGTGCACCGCGCGGGCGGGGGGTGCGGGGTCGGTCGCCCTGCGCCGGTTCCAGCTCCCGCGGCCGGTACGGCACCCGCGCCAGCTCCCCCTGGGACCGCTCGTGCCGAGCGCGGTCGTGCTGTGCTCGCTCGTACTGGGAGCGCTCGATGATCGTGCCGACCAGCACCTGCTCCGGCCGGGCCGGCCCGCCGCGGACCAGCGCCCGCCGGCCTCGCACGGGCATCGTCCGCCGCCGACGCCGTCGTCGCCGCACCAGCAGCGCCGTCACCGTGAGCACCAGCACCTCACCGATCGCGCCGGCGACCACCAGCCAGATCGCTGGACCAGTGAATTTCCGCAGTTCAGGCGTGCTGAACCCGCTGGGCGCCCGATCCTCGGCGCCGGCGGTCAGGCTCATCTTGTTGCCGTACACGGGCCGCCAGGTGACCGTCTGGCCGTCGATCTCCCCGTTGGCGAACTGCACCTCGCCAGGGAACGTGATCCGCACGACCACGTTCCAGCCCTTCGAGATCGCCGCCGGGTCGATGCCCTCCTGGTCGGCCAGGCCGGAGAAGTCGACCTCGCCGTCGACGACGAACCAGTCGGCCGTCGTGCTTGATCCGCCAGCTGCCCTCGGCGTTGAAGTCGCGGAGCGGGACCTTGTCGTAGACGTACCGCTTCCCGACCAGCTCATCGGTGACGTAGCGCTCCACCCGGGCCTGCCTGCTGGCGGGGATCTGTAAGTTCGCGTTCCACCGGTCCATCTGGCTCAGGAACTTCTGCTCGCTGGTCTTGGAGTCCACCAGCGCGGCCCGCATGGCGGCGACGATGAACGTCCCGCTGACCGTCTCGTCGGTGTCGACCCGCAGGTCGCCGTCGATCGTCATGCAGCTGGAGAGCGCGCCGAGCAGCAGGAGCATCGCGAGCCCACGCCACCAGCGGCGTAAACCACCGATCACGAGCCACCACGCACAAGCACTCGGGTCACCGCAGCCGCGCGGGCACGTCGAACGTCTCGCAGACCGCCCGCCACACGGACTTGGCATCGACCCCGGCGGCCATCGCCTGGTCCACCGTCCGCCCACCGAGAGTCGTCAGTACCTGGTCAGCGGCGATCGACCGGGAGTACGTCGCGCCGAAGCGCGCGTCCATCCGACGCCAGAACTCGGTCAGCCTCACCCCCGCAGGTTAGCTGGTCGGCCCGGGTCGGCAAGGCGACTGATCCACAGCCGGCGAACCGCCGTCGCGCTTTGGGCGACATTTTCGGTGCTATAACACCGAAAATGTCGCCCAAAGCGGCACGAACGCGGCGGTCAGGCGCGAGGCCGGAGCGCCGCGGCGGCGAGCGGCAGGACCGCGAGCGCGGCGATCAGTGCCAACCAGCCGAAACCGATCAGCGCGACCACGATGCCGGCCACCACGCTCGCGGCCGCGCCGCTCAGGTTCATCACGAAGTCCGAGGCGCCCTGCACGGCCGGTCGCGCGTCCACCGGAACCGACTCGGTGAGCAGCGTCGAACCGGCCACGAGCGTGCACGACCAGCCGAGACCGAGCACGGTCAGGCCGACGCCGAGCTGCGCGGAGCTGTGGTCGGCGGCCGTACCGGCGATCACGCACGCGGCGAACAGCAGCAGGCAGCCGGCGAGGATCACCGGTCGCCGGCCCCATCGGTCGGATGCCAGCCCGACCAGCGGCGACAGCGCGTACATGCCCGCGATGTGGACGCTGATCACGAGGCCGATCACCCGCAGGGTGGACCCGCCGTGCTCCATGTGGACCGGGGTCATCGTCATCACGCCGACCATCACGGCGTGCCCGACGGCCAGCGCGCCGAGGCCGAGCAGCGCCGACGGCTCCGCCCGGACGGTCCGCAGCGCCGCCCGCACCGAGGTCCGCGGCCGGCGCACCGTGAGGTCGTCCCCGCGCGCCGCCCTGGCCAGCAGCAACGGGTCCGGCCGCAGCAACGCGGCGATGAGCGCCGCGGCGACCGCGAAGACCACCATCGAGAGCAGGAACGGGCCGGCGAGCGGGGAGAGTCCGTGCCGCTCGGCGAGGTCGCCGGCCGGGCCGGCCAGGTTCGGTCCGAGCACGGCGCCGACGGTGGTCGCCCAGACCACGGTGGCCAGCGCGGTCCCCCGGCGGTCCTCCGCGGGGAGGTCGGTCACGGCGTACCGGCCCTGCAGGTTCCCGGCCGACGCGCCGCCGAACAGCACCATGCCGACCAGCGCGATCGGGAACGCGCCGGCCACGCCCGCCTTGCCGAGGACGCCGGCCAGCACGATCACGCCGGCGCCGACGGCGGCCGCGCAGTACGCGAGCACCAGCCCGGGCCGCCGCCCGTACCGGTCCATCACCCGCGACACCGGCACCGCGATCAGCGCCGTGCCGACCACCGCCGAAGTCGCGGCCAGGCCGGCCAACGCGTCCGTGCCGGCGAGCGCCGCCGCCAGCAGTGTGCCGACCGCGATCCCGATCGCGACGCCGACCCCGACGAGCACCTGGGTGCCGACGAGCAGGGTCAGCGCGCGCCGCTGCGCCGAGACCACCGCGCCGGCCGGCACCGCGGCGGCCCGCGCGGCCGCCGCCTCCGCGGCGTCGGAAAGGCCGCCGGCCTGCGCCGCCGCGGCGTTCAAGACTGGCTGGCCGCCCGACAGCGGGTCGGGCGAGGACGAGGGCGAGAGCGGGTCAGAGGCCAAGAGAGCGCCCCACGATCTCCTTCATGATCTCCGTGGTGCCGCCGTAGATGCTCTGCACGCGGGAGTCCAGCCAGGCCTTCGCGATCGGATACTCCATCATGTAGCCGTACCCGCCGTGCAGCTGCACACAGCGGTCGGCGATCTTGTTCTGCAGCTCAGTGGTCCACCACTTGGCCATCGCGGCATCCGGCACGGTGAACCGGCCGGCGTTGTGCTCGCGGACGCAGTGGTTGACGAACGTCCGGGCGATCGTGGTCTCGGTGGCCATCTCGGCGAGCGCGAACCGGGTGTTCTGGAACGCCGAGACCGGCCGGCCGAACGCCTCGCGGCCCTTCACGTACTCCGTGGTCAGCGCCAGCATCGTCTCGCACGCGGCCACGGCGACCACCGCGATCGACAGCCGTTCCTGGGGCAGCATCTGCATCAGGTGGTAGAAGCCGTGGTTCTCGGTGCCGAGCAGGTTCTCGGCCGGCACCCGCACGTCGTCGAAGAAGAGCTCGGCCGTGTCCTGGGCCTTGAGCCCGACCTTCTCCAGGTTGCGGCCCCGCTCGAAGCCGGCCATGCCCCGCTCGACCACCAGCAGCGAGATGCCGTGCGCGCCCTTGTCGGGATCGGTCTTCGCGACCACGATCACCAGGTCGGCCAGGATCCCGTTGGTGATGAACGTCTTCGAGCCGTTCAGCACGTAGGAGTCGCCGTCGCGCCGGGCGGCGGTGCGGATGCCGGCCAGGTCGCTGCCGGCCGCCGGTTCGCTCATCGCGATCGCGGTGATCAGCTCGCCGGAACAGAATCCGGGCAGCCAGCGGCCCTTCTGCTCGTCGGTGCCGAGCGCGGTCAGGTACGGCCCGACGACGTCGTTGTGCAGGCCGAAGCCGAGCCCGGTGGTACCGGCCCGGACCAGTTCCTCGTCCAGCACCGCGTTGAACCGGAAGTCGGCCTGGCCACCGCCGCCATACTTCTCGGCCACGTCCGTGCCGAGCAGCCCCGCCGCGCCGCCGGCGGTCCAGATCGACCGGTCCACGATGCCGGCCTTCTCCCACTCGGCATGGTGCGGGACGGCATGCCGCTCGATGAACGTGCGGCACAGGTCACGGAACGCCTCGTGCTCGGCGTCGTAGAGGTGCTGGTCCATGCCCCGGAGTCTGTCAGCGCCACGGGCTCACGGGGATGGAATTTCCAGGCCGATCGGTGCGGTTCAATTCCGCCCGTGGCGGGCGGAATTGAACCGCACGGAGTTTGACGTGCGCCGGGACCGCGGTCAGACGCCCCGGCGGGCGACCGGAGGGCGGAGGGCGGCGACGACGGCCTCGGCCACCGCGTCCAGCTCACGGGGGTCGAGCCGGCTGATCGTGATCCGCAGCGCCGGCTCGCTCAGCAGCCGGTACCGGGCGCCCGGCGCGACCACCCAGCCGGCGTCCCGGAGCGCGGCGAACGCGGTCGTCTCGTCCGCCACCGGCACCCAGACGTTCAAACCCGTCCGGCCACGCGCCACGATGCCTCGGGCGGCGAGCGCCTCGATCAACCCGGCCCGGCGCGCCGTGTACGCCGCAGCAGCCTGCTCGACCTGGTCGTCCACCTGCGGATCCGTCCACAGCTCCACGACCAGCCGCTGCAGCACGTGGCTCACCCAGCCGGCGCCGAGCCGGAGCCGACCCCGCACCCGACTGACCGTGGTCTCGTCGCCGGCCAGCAGGGCCACCCGCAGGTCCGGACCGTACGGCTTGCTCGCCGAGCGGACCACGGCCCAGCGCGCGGTCGCGCCGGCCAGCGTGTGCAGCGGCACCCCGGCCAGCTCGGCGGCGTGGTCGTCCTCGATCACGACGGTCTCGGGGTAGTCCGCCAGCACGGTCCGGAGTTCGGTGGCCCGCGCGGCGGAGACCGCGGCGCCGGTGGGATTGTGCGCACGGCTGGTGACGATCACGGCCTTGGCGCCGTGCCGCAGCGCCTTGCGCAGGTCGGCCGGGAGCGGACCGTCGTCGTCCACGCCGACCGGCACGGCGTCCAGGCCGAGGGCGGCCAGCAGGTCCAGCACGTTGTTCCAGCCCGGATCCTCCACCGCGACCCGGTCCCCAGGCGACGTGTGCGCGAGCAGGCAGCGCTCGATGCCGTCCAGCGCGCCGCTGGTCACGGTGACGAAGTCGGTCGGCACCCCGTCGGCGGCGAGCCGGGCGGCGCCGAGCGCGACCAGCGGCGGATACGGGCCGGCGTCGCCATACCCGACCGGTTCGGGGGTGAGCCGGCCCAGCGCGGGGCCGAACGCGGGCAGCAGCCGATCGTCGGGGCCGCCGTCGGACAGGTCACGAGCGCCGGACGGCACCGGCAGCGGCGCGCCGCCGCGGGGCTGCGCCGGCGGACGCGGGCGGATCCGGGTGCCGCGCCGGCCGTCGGTCTCGATGACGCCGCGCTGGCGCAGCGCCCGGTACGCGGCCGCCACGGTGTTCGCCGCCACGTCCAGTTCGTCGGCGAGCTTGCGCACGGGCGGTAGCGGCGCGCCGGGTTTGAGCCCGCCGTCGCGGACGCCGGCCTCGACGCTGGCCGCGATCGTGCTCGCGGTACTTCCGGTGATCAGATATTGTGGTTGCACAAACCCTATTTTGTACCAGAACAAAAGGGAGCACGCAATCATGACGCCGGCGACGACCTACCCGCAGACCGCCCGGACCACACCGACCCGGATGCGCGAACGGGCCCGGTACGACGCCGAGGCCGTCCACGCCATTCTCGACGAGGCGCTGATCTGCCACCTCGGATTCACCGTGGACGGCGCGCCGCAGGTGCTCCCGACCACGCACGCCCGCGTCGGCGACACCCTCTACCTGCACGGATCGACCGGTAGCCAGCCCTTGCGCGCCGCCAGGACCCCCGAAGGACTCCCGGTCTGCGTCACGGTCACGCTGCGTCGACGCCCTGGTCCTGGCCCGCTCGGCGTTCCATCACTCGATGAACTACCGCTCGGTGGTCGCGCACGGCAACGCCCACGTCGTCACCGACCCGGAGCAGAAGCGTGCCGCGCTCGACGCGCTGGTCGACCACGTGGCCGCCGGCCGCGCCGCCGACAGCCGCCCGCCGACAGCCAAGGAACTCGCCGCGACCACCGTGCTGGCGCTCCGGCTCGATGCCGTCTCGGCCAAGATCCGCACCGGCCAGGCCAGCGACGACCCGGAGGACGAGACGCTGCCGCACTGGTCCGGCATCCTGCCGCTGCACACCGTGGCCGGTACTCCCGAGCCGGCGCCGGAGGTCCCGGCCGAGCCGACCCCGCCCTACCTCGCCCGCTACCGCCGCGGCGCACCGCCGGCCGGCTCACCGTGGCTGGTCGCCGAGCCGCTGACCGGGGAACATGTCCGACTGGAGCCGCTCGGCCCCGAGCACGTCGACGGCCTGCTCGCCGCCGGCGCCGACCCGCGGGTCTGGGCCTGGCTGTCGGCCACTCAGCCGCGGCGCCGCGAGGACATGGTCGAGATCGTCAGCGAGATGCTGCACGCCGGCTCACGCGGCGAGCGCGTGACCTGGGCACAGATCGATCAGTCCACCGGCGAGGTGGCCGGCATGACCTCCTACTACGACGTGTTCCCCGGCCGGAAGCGCCAGGTCGCGATCGGTCACACCTGGCTGGGCAGCCCATGGTGGCGGACCGGGATCAACACGGAGGCGAAGCTGCTGCTGCTCGAGCGGGCGTTCGACACGCTCGGCGCCAACCGGGTCACCTGGCACACCGACCTGCGCAACGAGCGGTCCCAGGCGGCGATCGCCCGGCTCGGTGCGGTGCGCGAGGGGGTGTTGCGGCACGACCGGATCCGGCCGGACGGTTCGCTCCGGGACACCGTGGTCTTCGGGATGACCGCGCCGGACTGGCCGGCCGCCGCCGCCCGCCTGCGCCACCGCCTCGGCCGCTCCTGACCTCGGGGGCCGGCGGCCCGATCGCGTCGCCCAGAGCGGACGGGCCGCCGGACATGCGACGGCGGTGTCACCAGTGGCCTACCGGTGACACCGCCGTCTGGGGAGGGGGCCGTGGCTCCGGTCCGGGCGCCCCACACGCCGAACCTCGCGCTCACTGCCGCCCACGACATCTCGCGGTCTGACGAGCTGCCGCACTCCCGCTCTGTTCCCCCCGGAACAGCTCCTCGTGGCCGGGTCGTGCCAGTGCCCCCACACTTCGACCCGGCCCTTACCGCCTCGCGTCCCCATCGCTCCGGCGGCGTCTTGCCCGCTCCCACCGATGGCCACACTGCCATCGGTGGCTTCATGTCAGGCGCCGACCCTCCCGGTCATCCCGGCGCCCGACCGCTGCACGCCCCATCCCCCGAGTGGGGCGAGCAGCCTGTCGCTGAGTTACCAGATCACCGCGTAGGCGCCACCCTCGCAGGACGCCTGGGCGTTCCCGAGAATCCCGATCGCGTTGCCGCACACGTTGATCGGAATCTGGATCGGCATGTAGATCTGGTTGCCGTTCAGGATCCCGGCGTTGCCGATCGAGGTGAGGTCGCCGCCGTGGCCGTGTCCGTGCGGGTGCTTGGCCGGCTTGTCGGCGAAGGCCGTCCCGCCCCCTGCCAGCAACAGGCCGGCGGAGAGTAGTCCGACCACCACGGTGCGCTGTGTCAGCTTCTTCATAGTTAGCCCTTCGAGTCCGATGGCCTCTGTCGCGCTGCTCTGCCGCTGTGACCTAGATCACTTCGGTGGCTCAACGTGAGGTAACGGTAACCAGTAGTAGGGGCCGGAGGTATCCACCTTAGGGTGGAGATTAGTCGTGTTTACGATTTAAACGCCTTCTCGTACCAACTGCGTAACTTGTCGGACTTCCGGAGGCCGCTCGCCACCACCGGCCGGCGCCCGGCGCCCGGCGCCCGCCGGCGCCCATCGGCGAACCGGACTTTCGGGGAAAACGGGGCTACGTGTGCCGGCGGTGTCTAGCGGTTGTTGCGACGGCTGACCGTGAAGGATGGCTGTTCATGCCGGGTAGGAGATTGTCCGAGGTCGAGCGGGCTCAGATCGAGGTGTTGTTCGGTCAGGGTCTGACGTGTGGCCAGATCGGTGTGGCGATCGGTCGTCATCGTTCGTCGGTGTGGCGGGAGGTGACCCGGAACGGGATCGGGATGGGCCGGCCGCCGCGCGACGGTCTGGGAACGGCGCATCCGCGCCGGTCGGGGTTGGGTCGGTTCCCGACCCGGGCTGGTGTGTACGGGCGGCGTTATGAGCATCGGTGGGCCCAGCGTCGCGCCGGGCAGCGGGCCCGGCGGCCGCGCCCAGGCAAGCTACGCCCGGCCAAAGGCGCGCCGTTCCCGTCGTTGTGGACCGACCGGGTGGCCCCGATGCTGGCGCTACGGTGGTCCCCGCGGCAGATCTCCCGGCGACTACGCGCCGAGCATCCCGACCAGCCGGAGTTGCAGGTGTCTCCCGAGACGATCTATCAGGCCATCTACTTCCAGGCCCGCGGTGCGATGCGCACCGAACTGGCCCGCCAAGTCGCGTTGCGGTCCGGGCGGGCGGCTCGACGCCCACAATCACGGGGCGCCGCGGCCGTGCGCGGCAACCGGTCCTGGGTCCGGGACTTCCACATCTCCACCCGCCCCGCCGAAGCCACCGACCGGGCCGTGCCCGGGCACTGGGAAGGCGACCTGATCATCGGCGCCCGCGGCTCCAGCGCGATCATCACCCTGGTCGAACGCGCCACCCGCTACGTCATGCTCGGTGCGCTACCGAACTCGCGGGTCAGCGAGGAAGTCACCGACGTCCTGACCGCGCTGATGCGGCGTCTGCCCGCTGAGCTACGTCAAACGCTGACCTGGGACCAGGGCTCGGAAATGGCCGCCCATGCCCAGTTCACTCTCGCCACCGACTGCCGCGTCTACTTCTGCGACCCCCACTCACCCTGGCAACGCGGCAGCAACGAGAACACCAACGGCCTACTCCGCCAATACTTCCCCCGCACCAGCACCGACTTCCGCACCTGGACCCAAGACCAACTCGACCACGTCGCCCGCGAACTCAACGGCCGCCCCCGTGAAACCCTCAACTGGCGCAACCCAGCAGAAACCCTCAACCAATACCTCGTTGCAACAACCGCCTGAAACCGCCGCCCGTCGTATGCCCAGAAACCCCGAAAATCCGGTTCGGCACGGGCCGGCGGCGCCGGTTTCGGCTCGGGTGGCACACCTGCTGCGGTTGGATCGCGCCCTCAGAGGGCGCGATCCAACCGCAGCCCCGGGCGCGAAGCGCCGGGCGGGTTTCGGCGCGAAGCGCCGGGCGGGTTTCGGCGCGAAGCGCCGGGCGGGTTTCGGCGCGAAGCGCCGGGCGGGTTTCGGCGCGAAGCGCCGGGCGGGTTTCGGCGCGAAGCGCCGGGCGGGTTTCGGCGCGAAGCGCCGGGGCGGGCAGCCGTCACTGGGGTGCGGTTCACTTGCGCCCGCCAGGGTCGCAAATGGACCGCAACCCCCGGCAACGAACGCGAGCCCGGCAGCGCCTGACCCGCTGCGGTTCAATTCCGCCCTGGGAGGGCGGAATTGAACCGCACCCCCGGGCGGCGGCCGGCTTGGCCCCGGACGCCAGCTCGCGAGGCTGACCGCCATCACGCCAGCCCCGCACCGCGCAAGCCCCGACCCCGCCCGACGTACCCCATAAAGCCTGAAAGCCCTTGATCTAACCCGGAGCCCGCTGAGGTGCCTCGATCGCAAGGCGGAGGAGCCCCCGGATATTGGTGCATATCCGGGGGCTCCGACAACGCAGCGAGCGAGGTACCTCAGCGGGCCGCCTACTACGTAGGAAGGCCGCCGAGGAGACCGGAGATCAGCCCGGTCAGGCTGCCGAGCAGGCTGTCCAGCAGGCCGGTGAGGCTGCCGAGGAGGCCGTCGAGCAGGCCGCCGCCGGGAAGCGCGCCGGTCGGGAGCGGCGGCAGGCCACCGGTCGGGAGCGGAAGGGTGTCGGTCGGCAACGGCGGCAGGCCGCCCGGGAGCGGCGGGAGCGAGGGCAAGGGCGGAAGCGGCGGGGTCGGTAGGCCGCCCGGCAGCGGGAGACTTCCGACGTCCGGGAGGCTGCCGGTGTCCGGCAACTCGGCCATCAGCACGTCGGGATCGGGTGTGGCGGCCGTGAGTGCATCCGCGTCCGGTGCCTCCGCGCGGGCGGTGCCGGCCGCGCCGAGCACGAGGCCGAGGGCGATGAGTCCGGTGCGGAACGTTCTGGAGATCGACACGATCATGGTGTGCCTTCCGATGAGCAGTGAGTCTGCGGGGCGTGCTGTCCTGGTCGGGCGATCAAGGCGCTTGCGCCTTACCGCCCCGCACCGCTACCGGACCCGCTGAACGTTCACGGGGTGCCGTGCTGGTGCCGCGTTCGAGAGCTGTCCTGGCTCGTGTAACAACACCGCGATCACCACTTCTCCTACGCGAGAGTCGTTCTGGGGCGAATGTGACCGATGTCGCCCGTGGGGCCTCTGGGGTCAAACGTAGCCCTGCGAATTTCCGGTAGCTATAGACCTTAAGGTCTATTTTGTACTGTCCTCGACACGCCTAGTGACCTGCGCGAATCCGATTCGCCTTCTTCGTCCGATCGGCAGTTGTCGTACCGGCGAGCGAAGATGGGGACGTGCCGAAACAGACCGCTGCCCCCGCCCCGTTGGAGGGCTTCTCCGCGCCGACCCAGGGCTGGTTCGCGGCTGCCTTTCCGGCGGCCACGCCGGCCCAGCTCGGCGCGTGGTCGGCGATCAGCGCGGGCCAGGACGCGCTCGTCGTCGCGCCCACCGGATCGGGCAAGACCCTGGCCGCGTTCCTCTGGTCGCTCGATCGGCTGGCGAGCGAGCCGGTGCCGCCCACGCGCCTGCGCCGCTGCCGGGTGCTCTACGTCAGCCCGCTCAAGGCCCTCGCCGTCGACGTCGAGCGGAACCTGCGCGCCCCGCTCGCCGGCATCCGCCAGACCGCCCATCGGCTCGGCCTTCCCGTGCCCGAGATCGAGGTGGGGATGCGCACCGGCGACACCCCCGCCGCCGACCGGCGCGCCTTCAACCGCACCCCGCCCGACATCCTCATCACCACCCCCGAGTCGCTCTTCCTGCTGATCACGAGCCAGGCGCGCGAGTCGCTCCGGGGCGTCGAGACGGTGATCGTGGACGAGGTGCACGCCGTCGCCGGCACCAAGCGCGGCGCGCACCTCGCGCTCTGCCTGGAGCGCCTCGACGCGCTGCTGGAGCGGCCGGCGCAGCGGATCGGGCTGTCGGCCACGGTCCGGCCCGTCGAGGAGGTGGCCCGGTTCCTCGGCGGTGCGCGTCCGGTCACCGTGGTGCAACCGCCGTCCACCAAGACCGTCGAGCTGACCGTGGAGGTGCCGGTCGAGGACATGTCCCAGCTCGGCGCCCCGGTCGAGGAGGGGCCGGACGACGAGCTGTCCGGGCCGACCCGGCGGCATTCCATCTGGCCGGCGGTCGAGGCCAGGGTGCTGGAGCTGGTCGAGGCGCATCGCAGCACGATCGTCTTCGCCAACTCGCGCCGGCTCGCCGAGCGGCTCTGCGCCCGGCTGAACGAGCTGGCCGCCGGCACGGACGAGGATTCGTCGGACGCACCGCTGCGGCCGCCGGCCGAGATCATGGCCCAGTCCGGGGAGGCCGCCGGCGCGCCGACCATCGTGGCCAGGGCGCATCACGGCTCGGTCTCCCGCGAGCAGCGGAAAGACATCGAGGAGGACCTCAAGGCCGGCCGGCTGCCCGCCGTGGTGGCGACCAGCAGCCTGGAACTCGGCATCGACATGGGCGCGGTCGATCTGGTGGTCCAGGTCGAGGCGCCGCCGTCGGTCGCCGCCGGCCTGCAGCGGGTCGGCCGGGCCGGGCACCACGTCGGCGCGATCTCCCGCGGCGTGGTCTTCCCCAAGCACCGCGGTGACCTGCTCCAGTGCGCGGTCGTGGTGGAGCGGATGCGGGACGGCGCGATCGAGTCGATGCGGTACCCGCGTAACCCGCTCGACGTGCTCGCCCAGCAGGTCGTCGCGATGGTCTCGATGGAGTCGTGGACCGTGCCGGCGCTGGCCGAGCTGATCCGCCGCGCCGCGAACTACGCCGAGCTGCCGGACTCCGCGCTGGAGGCCGTGCTCGACATGCTCTCGGGCCGGTATCCGTCGGACGACTTCGCCGAGCTGCGCCCCCGGATCGTCTGGGACCGGGTCACCGACGAGCTGACCGCCCGCCCCGGCGCGCACCGGCTGGCGGTCACCTCCGGCGGCACCATCCCCGACCGCGGCCTGTTCGGCGTCTTCCTGGTCGGCGAGAAGGCCACCCGGGTCGGCGAGCTGGACGAGGAGATGGTCTACGAGTCCCGGGTCGGCGACGTGTTCCTGCTCGGTTCGTCCAGCTGGCGGATCGAGGAGATCACCCACGACCGGGTACTCGTCTCCCCCGCCCCCGGTCAGCCGGCCCGGATGCCGTTCTGGAAGGGCGACGCGCAGGGCCGCCCGGTCGAGCTCGGCCGGGCGCTCGGCGGTTTCGTCCGCGAGCTGACCCGGCTCAGCCGCGAGGACGCGCTGGCCAGGACGTCCGCCGCGGGCCTGGACGAACGCGCCGGCCGGAACCTGCTCGACTACCTGGACGAGCAGCGCCAGGCCACCACCCACCTGCCCGACGACCGCACGATCCTGGTCGAACGCTTCCGGGACGAGCTGGGCGACTGGCGGGTGGCCATCCACTCGCTGTTCGGCGCCCCGGTGAACGGGCCCTGGGCGCTCGCGATCGCGGCCCGGATGCGCGAGCGGCACGGCGTCGACGTCCAGGTCATGCACACCGACGACGGGATCGTGCTGCGCATCCCTGACCTCACCGGCGAGGCCGCCACGCCCAGCGCCGAGCTGGCCGCGTTCGGCGCCGACGAGGTGGAGCCGATGGTCACCGCCGAGGTCGGCGGCTCGGCCCTGTTCGCGTCTCGGTTCCGGGAGTGCGCCGCCCGCGCACTGCTGCTGCCTCGCCGCAATCCGGGCAAGCGCACCCCGCTCTGGCAGCAGCGGCAGCGTTCGGCCCAGCTGCTCGGCGTGGCGAGCGAGTACGGCTCGTTCCCGATCGTGCTGGAGACCATGCGGGAGTGCCTCCAGGACGTCTTCGACGTGCCGGGCCTCGCCGGGCTGATGCGCGACCTGGAGGCCCGCAGCGTCCGGCTGGTCGAGGTGGAGACCCCGGCGCCGTCGCCGTTCGCCCGCTCGTTGCTGTTCAGCTACGTCGGTTCGTTCCTGTACGAGGGCGACGCGCCGCTGGCCGAACGCCGGGCCCAGGCCCTCGCACTCGACTCCACGCTCCTCGCCGAGCTGCTCGGCCGGGCCGAACTGCGCGAGCTGCTCGACCCGGACGTGCTGGCCGAGACCGAGCGGGAGCTGCAACGGCTGGTCGATCCGCGCCGCGCCAAGGACCTCGACACCACCGCCGACCTGCTCCGGATCCTCGGCACGCTGACCACCGCCGAGGCGCTGGAGCGCGGCGCCACCCCGCAGTGGCTGGCCGACCTGGAGGCGGCCCGGCGGGCGCTGCGGGTCCGGATCGCCGGCGAGGAGCGCTGGATCGCGATCGAGGACGCCGGCCGGGTGCGGGACGCGCTCGGCACCGCGCTGCCGGTCGGCGTGCCGGAGGCGTTCACCGACCCGGTCCGGGATCCCCTCGGCGACCTGGTCTCCCGGTACGCCCGGACGCACGGCCCGTTCCAGGCGGCCGACTGCGCCGCCCGGTTCGGGCTTGGGGTGGCGGTGGTCAGCGGCACCCTGCAGCGACTCGGCGCCACCGGACGCGTGGTCGCCGGCGAGTTCCGGCCGGGCGGCAGCGGTGCCGAGTGGTGCGACGCCGAGGTGCTGCGGACCCTGCGCCGGCGGTCGCTGGCCGCGCTGCGCAAGGAGGTCGAGCCGGTGCCGCCGGCCGCGTACGCCCGCTTCCTGCCCCGCTGGCAGCACGTCTCGGCGGCCGGCGGCGGCCGGGATCGCGGCGTGGACGCGCTGCTCCGCACGATCGAGCAGCTCCAGGGGGTGACCGTGCCGGCCTCGGCGCTGGAGCAGCTGGTGCTGCCCGCCCGGGTGGCCGACTACTCCCCCGCGCTGCTGGACGAGGTGTGCGCCAGCGGCGAGGTGGTCTGGGCTGGTGGCGGCGCGCTGGCCGGTGGCGACGGGTGGGTCAGCCTGGCGTTCTCGGACACGGCGCCGCTGCTGCTACCGCTGGTCGACACCGAGACGGCCCGGACGCCACTGCACGACGCCGTACTGGCCGCGCTCGACGGCGGGCAGGCGCTGTTCTTCCGGCAGCTCTACGAGCGGGTCGCCGCAACCGGCGCGGAAGGCTCAGCGCCAGCTGGCTCCGGGCTGGCTGGTTCCGGGCTGGCCGACGAGGATCTGGTCGCCGCCGTCTGGGATCTGGTCTGGGCCGGCGAGCTGACCAACGACACCCTGGCTCCGCTGCGTACCGTGCTCGGCGCCGGCCGCAGCCGGCATCCCACCCGCCGCACGCCGACCACCCGGTACCGCCGCCCCGGACGCCCCGGCCTGCGGGCCGGCCGGGCCGCGCTGCCGAGCCGGAGCGGTCCGCCGACGGTCGCCGGGCGCTGGTCCCGGCTGCCCGAGCGGGAACCCGATCCGACCCTGCGCGCCCACGCCACGGCCGCGACCCTGCTGGAGCGGTACGGCGTGCTGACCCGTGGCGCGGTGCTCGGCGAGGGCACCCCGGGCGGGTTCGCCGGCGTGTATCCCGTGCTGTCGGCGTACGAGGAGGCCGGGCGGGTGCGCCGCGGCTACTTCGTGGAGGGCCTCGGCGGCGCCCAGTTCGCGGCGCCCGGCGCGGTCGATCGGCTCCGGGCGATCGCCAACGAGCCGACCGAGCTGGACGAGCCCGAGCAGAGCTCCGAACCGCCGCTCGGCTTCCCCACCGCGCCCTTCCCAGGTCCGGCCGGACCGCCCGGCGGCGAGCGGAAGCGGCGGGACTCCGGGGTGCTGGTGCTCGCGGCGGCCGACCCGGCGAACCCGTACGGCGCCACGCTGCCATGGCCCGAGCGGGCGCAGACCGAGACCGGCACCCGCGGTCACCAGCCGGGACGCAAGGCCGGCGCGCTGGTCGTGCTCGCCGAGGGCACGCTGGTGCTCTACGTCGAGCGCGGCGGGCGGACCCTGCTCTCCTGGCCGACCTCCCCCGGCACGCTCCGGGCCGCCGCCGACGGCCTGGCCCGCGCGGTCACCGCCGGCTGGCTCGGCACGCTCGCGGTGGAGCGCGCCGACGGGTCGCCGATCGCCACCTCGGCGCTGGGCGAGGCACTGGAGGCGGCCGGGTTCCGCCCGACTCCACGGGGGTTGCGGTTGAGGACCTGACGGTGGGGTCCGACACCCGACAGTGATTACCGAGCGCGGCGACCGGAATACCGTCGGCCCACGGGAGAGCGATTGCTACCGTCACGGCCGTGAACATCAATGTGCGAGCCTCCGTAGCCGACGACGCCGACCGGATCACGCCCGCACTGGTCAACTCGTGGGGATCGACGCTGGTCATCGCCCACGGCGCGGAGTACGACCTGACCGTGCTGCCCACGCTGGTGGCCGAGCACGCCGGCGAACTGGTCGGGGTGCTGACCTACGACGTGGCCGCCGACGCGCTGGAGGTCGTCACGATCGACGCGATCGACCGGCGCCGCGGCGTCGGGTCCGCCCTGATCGCCGCCGCCATCGACGAGGCGCGCCGGCGCGAGTGCCGCCGGGTCTGGCTGGTGACCACCAACGACAACCTCGACGCGCTGCGGTTCTACCAGCGCCGCGGGCTGCGGATCGTGGGCGTCACGCCGGACAGCATCGAGCACGCCCGCCGCCTCAAGCCAGCCATCCCCGACATCGGCGAGTACGGCATCCCGATCCGCGACGAGCTCATCCTCGAACTCGTGCTCTGAACGCTCTGGGCGACCAGGCCGGCCGGCTCCAGCCTGCGACGTTGGCGACGGGGCCGCCCGCCCCGACCTGCGGCTTGGGCGACCCGCCCGACCCGCGACTTTGGGCGACCGGGCCGCGCGCCCGACCTGCGGCTTTGGGCGACATTTTCTCGGTTATAGCCGAGAAAATGTCGCCCAAAGCGAAGGTTGTGGGCTAGCAGGTCTGCGGGAGTTCCTCGGGGCGGGTGGCCGGGTCGTAGGCCTTGTCCTCCGGCACGTTCTGGGGGTTGCCGGGGGCGGCGCGCTGCAGGCCGAGCTTGCCGCTCTTGGCCAGGTCACAGTCCATGTTCACGGTGTACAGCTTGCCGGCGCCAGGGCGGAGCCCGGTGTCCTTGGGCGCCACCGACTTGGCCGCGAACCACTGGTAGGACTCGATGGTGTGCACGACCACGAGCTTGGAGCCCGGCCCGGTGGGAGCTCCCTCGCCGACCGGCCCGTCGAGCGGGTAGATCCACACGTAGTCGGCGCCGACCACGAGCTCCTTCTTCGGCCCGAGCGTCACGGTCATGCTGCCCTTGACCCGCACGTCGCCGGCGAGCTTGTAGTCCGTTGCCAGCCTGGTCACGTAGCCGAGCGCGTCCTCGCCGGACTCGAGGCTGGTCGTGACGGTGCCGCGGGTGCTCTCGGAGATGGTCTTGAGGTACGCGGTGGAGTCGCCCTGTTCCAGCATCAGCGGTTCGAGCCGCGCGGCGACCAGCGTCTGCTTGGTCCGGTTCAGCACGTCCGTCACCTGGGCCGGCGTCCACGAGCCGACCTGCTTCCCGGGCGGCAGGACGATCCCCGCCGCGCCCACGGGATACGCCGCGGCGGGCGTGCCGACGAACGGGTCGACGTCCTTGGTCGGCTTCGGCGCGGCGACGGACTTCGTGTCGCCGAGCTCGTCACCGCCGTTCTTGATCGAGACGGCGAGCGATCGGAGCGCGAGCATGCCGGCGGACACCAGCAGCAGCACGACGAGACCGGTGAGGAAGAGGTTCTTCCCGGTCAGGCTGCTGGGGGCGCGCCGACGGCCGCGGCCGCTCCGCGCCTCGATCGCCTGACGGGATCTGAACCCTGGCTCTGCGGGCATTGGTGTGCACTTCCCCCTCTCGGTCGCCGCCATCGTTCCCTATCGAGCCCGGCTACGCCACGCCGGACGGGTTCGGCCCCCGCCTCGGACTCAAGCCTGCCTGGCCGACCCCGCCAACCGCCACCCGCCCTGGTCAGAGCCTTCTCCACGGGAGCACCGCACGCTGAGTGAGCACTGCAGGCACGCTCAAATGCCCGATTCAGTGGCGTTCACCACACGGCCGCTCGACGAGCCGGGCCGCTGCCGGTGCGGAAGGATGGGCGCATGCCCGAAGGCGACACCGTCTGGAACACCGCGCGTGTGCTGGAACGTGCGCTGGCGGGCGCCGTGCTCACCGCGTCGGACTTCCGGGTGCCGCAGCTCGCCACCGCCGACCTGAGCGGCTGGACGGTGCGGGAGTCGGCCAGCCGCGGCAAGCACCTGCTGCTGCGGGTCAGCGAGCCCGAGACCGATCGCCGGCTCACCCTCCACTCGCATCTGCGGATGGATGGCGCCTGGCGGGCGTACGCGCCGGGTGATCGGTGGGCGGCCAGGCCGGCGCACCTGATCCGGGTCGTGCTGCGCACTGCGGGGAACGTGGCCGTCGGGTACCACCTGCACGAGCTGGCCCTGGTGCCGACCGCCGAGGAGGAGTCGCTGGTCGGCCACCTGGGGCCGGACCTGCTCGGCCCCGACTGGGACCCCGACGAGGCGGTCCGCCGGCTCGCCGCCCACCCCGACGCGACGATCGCCGAGGCGCTGCTGGACCAGCGGAACCTGGCCGGGATAGGCAATCTGTACAAGTGCGAGGTGCTGTTCCTGCGGGGCATCTCGCCCTGGACACCGGTGCGCGAGGTGGCCGATCTGCGGGCACTGGTCGTGCTGGCGCAACGACTGCTGACCGCCAACCGTGGCCGCTGGACCCAGAGCACGACCGGATCCCTACGACGCGGCGAGACCAGCTACGTCTACGGCCGCCTCCGAGCCGAGCCCTGCCGCCGCTGCGGCACCCGCATCTCCCGCGCCGACCTGGGCGAACGCGTCACCTACTGGTGCCCCACCTGCCAACCCGGCACCCCTCAGCTCCACCCCGCCCCTCGCTGATCGGCGGGCGCGGACGGAGCGGCGACGGGGTCGGCGCACACTCACGGGACCCACGAGGGGGTTACCGCGCACTCGCGGGAGCCGCGAGGGCGCGCCGCGCCGCAAATACCGCTTTGGGCGACATCTTCACGCCTATGGCCGTGAAGATGTAGCCCAAAGCGCGGGGGTTGGGGTCAGCCAGAGAGGCCGTGGGCGGTGTTCTGGTCTTTGACCTCGGTCAGGCCTGCCGCGAGGCCGTGCAGGGCGTCGCTGGCCTCGGTGAGGCGCTGGACGGCGAGCGTGTCGCCGCCCCGGGCCAGCGCGGCCACGCACTCGGCGGCGGCGCCGGTCAGCCGTTCGTAGGCCCGCACGCCGTGATCGAGCTGACCGACCAGCCCAGCCCGCACGCCCAGCAGCGCTTCCCGGGACTCCACCGGCGCCACCGGCAGGGTCTGTTCGACCACGGCCACCCGGGCCGCCAACTGGCGGAGCGCGGCGTGCGCGGCGGCGGCCTCCCGCGCGGTGTCACCGGCGTGCGGACCCAGCTTGTCGAGCAGGTGCGGCATGGTCTTGGTGGCGTAGTTCAACCGGGCGACCACCGGGGCCGCAGCCGACGAGCGGCGCACCGGGACCCGTTTCGGCCGCTCGATGAACGCCGTGAACTCCGGCCCGAGCCGGGGCCCGAGTTGGCCGGCGAGGCGCTGCAGGGGCGGTCGCGGTGGCAGCGCCGCCGGCACCGGTTCACGTCGTACCAGCAGGTGCTCACGCCAGGCCAGCACCGCGACCGAGATCGAGCCACCGGCCAGCCCGGCCCAGCCGATGTCGGGCCAGCCCAGCCCCGCGTACGGCACGGCGACCGCCGCCGAACCGCCGAAGATGCCTGCCCAGACCGTGCAGAACTGCGCACCCAGCCGGGTCCGCCGGAGTCGACGGAAGTACCGGGCGCGCGGGTCTCGCGGTCCGAACAGCATGAGCCTCCTCGTGCCGTGTCGGTCGACCGCGATCCGGTCGACCGTCGTGCCGGTCGAAAGCCGTACCAGTCGACCGCGATCCGGTCGACCGTCGTGCCGGTCGAAAGCCGTACCGATCGGCCGCGCTACCGGCCGACCGTCGTGCGCTGCGACAAACCGCGCCGCCCTGATTCAGCCCTGGGCGGCGTCGGCGTCCTTGTTCGCGGCCGGAGCGGCCGGGTTCGTGGCGGTCGGGTTGGTCGCGGCCGGCTGCTGCGCCGGGGCGGTCGGCTGCGCGGTGGGCTCGGGCGCGGCGGCGAGCTTGTCGCCGGACATGCTGGCCCGGATCTGGTCCAGCCGGGACTGACCGGCCATGTCCAGGGTCGACTTCTGGACCTCGAGCATCCGGCCCTCGACCGAGTTCTCGGCCAGCTCGGCCCGGCCCAGCGCGTTGGAGTAACGCCGCTCGATCTTGTCCCGCACCTCGTCCAGCGACGGCACGGTGCCCGGCGCCGACAGCTGCGACATCGACTGCAGCGAGTTGGCGACCTGCTCCTGCATCTTCGCCTGCTCCAGCTGGCTGAGCAGCTTCGTGCGCTCGGCGAGCTTCTGCTGGAGGATCATCGCGTTCGTCTCGACCGCCTGCTTGGCCTTCTGCGCGGCGGAAAGCGCCTGGTCGTGGAGGGTCTTGAGGTCCTCCATCGACTGCTCACCGGCGACCAGCTGGCTGGCGAACTGCTGCGCGGTCTGCTCGTACTGAGCGGCCTTGGTCTCGTCGCCGCCGGCGCGCGCCTTGTCCGCGAGGACCAGGGCCTGGCGGGCGGACGCCTGCAACTTCTCCACCTCGGACATCTGCCGGGAGAGCTTCATCTCCAGCTGGCGCTGGTTGCCGATCACGGCGGCGGCCTGCTGCGTCAGCGCCTGGTGCTGGCGCTGCGCCTCCTCGATCGCCTGCTGGATCTGTACCTTCGGGTCGGCGTGCTCGTCTATCTGCGCACCGAATGCCGCCATCAGGTACTTCCACGCCTTGACGAACGGGTTCGCCATCTCGGTCCTCTCCCCTGTTCTACCCGCCGTCCACGACGGCGTTCTGTTCTATCGTCTCAGGCCACGCACGCGTTGGCACGACTGGTCAGCTCCCTGACGTGACCGCACCGCCCAGAACGCGCTGTGAGAGCGCCTCGGTCTCCCGCAGGCCGACCTGCATGCCGTCCAGTTCGCCGGTGAGATCCGCGATCCGCTGGGTGGTGGTGTCCACGCCACCGGCGGTCGCGGCGAGCGCCAGCACCTCGGCGAGGCGGGCGATCAGCCCCTCCAGCCCGATCGCGGTGCCCTGCATCCGGGCGAGCAGCGTGTCCCTGGCCACCAGCAGCCGTCCGTGCACCTGGAGCTGTTCCTGGACCGATCGCAGCGCCCGCTCGTGGGCCGCCCGCAGATCGGGGTCGGCGGCGGAGCGGGCGGCTCCCGCGAAGCCGGACTCCTCGGCGTGCAGCCGGGCGCTGTCGATCCGGGACGCCGCGGCCTCGACGGCCGCCACCTGCGAGGCCAGCCGGCGCAGGTCCACCAGGGTCTCGGCGGCCTGGTCGTCGACGTTGCCGATCTGGGCCCGGGTGGCCGCGTCGCGCGGTGACTCGGTCTGCTCGTGCAGGGTGCGGACGGCCGCCTCGGCGCGCCGCAGCCAGATGTCGGCCGGGGTGCCGCGGGCGGGCATGGGCAGCCCGCGCTCGGGCTCGGGGCGGTGGTCGCGGTCGGTCAGCGCGCCGAGCCCCACCTTCACCCCGTAGACCACCGCGGCCACGCCGATCCCGACCGGGATCGCGATCACCGCCCCGGGGGTCAGCGCGGCGGCCACCGCGGCCGCGAGGCCACCGGTGAGACCGCCCGCGACGTAGCCCCACGGGTCGGTGAGTTGCTCCTTGATCCCCACCCTCACAGTGTGCCCGCTCCGCGACACGCGCGACCCACGATCAGGCCGCCCGCCCTGCCCAGCACTAGAAGTTGGAGATGACGGCGGTGAGCACCTTGTCGATGCTCGCCTCGTCGACGGCCTCGTACGCCAGCGCCTGGGACGCCGCCGCGATCCGCTTCAGCACCCCGAGGTCGGCCTTCTCGCCGTAGGCGATCGGGAAGACCCGCACGCTCTGTTCCTCGCTGGCGCTCAGGTCGGCCACCAGGCTGTTCACGTCGTTGTCCGGCGGGAACTCGTTCTTGCCGTCGGTGAGCAGCACGATCGCGTTGATCCGGGCCGGGTCGAACTGGGCCAGCATCTCCTCCTGCGCGTCCCGGGTGGTCCGGTACAGCGCGGTGCCGCCCTCCGGCGCGAGGCCGCCGATCACCTGCTTGAGCTGCGCGCTGTTGGTGCGCACCGGCCCGATCGGCACCTGCTTGGTGTACGGCACGTCGTTCAGCGACTTGCCCGTGCTGAACGTCCAGAGTCCGACCTCGTCGTCCGGCGCGAACTGGCCGATGGCCTGCTGGGCGGCCTTCTTCGCCAGCTCCATCCGGGTGCTGCCGCCGACGGGTTCCTGCATCGAGCCGGAGACGTCGAGCACCAGCAGCACGCGGGCCCGCTTGCGCAGCGTGTCCCAGGACGCGAGCGCCTGCCGCAGCACCGGCGGGCTGGGCGGGTCGATGACGGTGAACTTCTGGTCCGGCAGCAGGCCGTTGCTGCTCGTTGATCACGCCGTCGGTCTTGCCCTCGAAGCTGCGGAACGCCAGGTCCTGGAACCGCTTCTGCTGCGCCGGCTCCTGCAGGTACTTGCGGAAGTCCTCGGCGGCGGCACGGCGCTCGTCGCTGGCCGTGGTGAGGGTGACGAACGGGTTGTCCGACAGGAGGGTGCCCTCCTTCGGGTAGATCGCCACCAGCGGCGTGGACGGCTTCTTGCCCTTGCCGAACAGCTTCGGGTCACCGGTCGGGTTGCCCTGGTTGTAGTCGTAGACCGACTTCTCCTCGACCGTGACCGCGCTGATGTACGTCAGGCCGCGGCCCTTGGCGTCGGCGGCGGCCAGGTTCGACAGGAAGGTGAGCGTGGTGTCGCCGTAGTGCACGGCGCCGGACTCGACCTTCTTGACGTAGTCGACGACCTTCGGGTCGGCCAGGTCCTTGGCGGACAGGTCGCTGGACCGGTTCGTCGCGGCGAAGTAGGCGCCGACCGTGGCGTTCAGGCCGGAGGTGGAGAACTTGGGGTTGGTCTTGCCGAGCTTGAACGTGCCCCACTCGGGGTGGCCGAACGCGCCCCAGCCCTTCGGGTTCGTGGTCAGGCCCAGCACGTCGCCCCAGCCCAGCGCCTTCTTCGGCCAGCCGAGCGCCTGCGCCATCGGCCGCGGCATCGCGATCACCAGCGGCGTCTGCGCGATCGACGGGATGTCGCCGTCGGGCACCAGGCCGGGCCGGTCGGTCTGGGCGAGCTGCTGCTGCAGAAGCCGGATCCAGGACGAGGACGCCGGGGTCCACACGTCCGGTGCCGGGCCGCCGTCGCGGCGTTCGTCCCAGCCACGGCCCAGGGCCTCGGTCGAGCCACCGGAGGCCTTGCTGCTGACCTGGAGGTCGGCGCACTTGCCGCCGAACGTGCGGCCGGACTCCTCGTACCGTTCGGCGAGCTCGCCGAGCAGCGCGGCCTTCTCCGACGACGCGCTGACCACGAGCGGCACGCAGTCCTTACGGTCACCCGAGGAGCTGCCCGGCTTGTCGCCGGAGTCATCGTCTGGCCGGAGCACGAAATAGGTGCCGATGATCGCGACCAGCCCGACCACCACCGCGATGATCAGCGGGGCTGGGTTACGCCGCCGCTGAGGCTCTCCAAAAGCCACCGTTCCCCCTGCCCCTGTGTCCGGCCGTCAGCCTGCCGGTGAGGCCAGTGTGACAGGCCGAATCGAGCCCGGTGCCACCTGCGTCAACTCGTGATCAGGCCGCGATCTGAGCTGGTTCCTGAGCGGCGAGCCAGCTGCCGATGCAGGACACGCCCTAGCCGGGAACGGCCGCGGTGGAGAGAGCGCCGGTGAGCAGGCCGACGCTGGCCGTCGCGGCGCCGGTGTCGGGGGCGAGCAGGTGGCTGACGAGCCAACGCAGGACGAGATCGGTGCCCACGGGGTCGTGGCCGGCGGCGACCAGGGCCTCGGCGATCGCGGCCCGCGCGATCAGCACGGCGTCGGCCAGGGTCCGGCGCCGGTCGGCGCCGACCAGGGCTGCGGTGACCAGGGCGGCGAGGACAGCGGGCTCGTCTACGGCGAGGCGGCGGACGGCGGGGTGGGCGCCGATCCGGCGGGCCGCGTGGCCGAGCGCCAGCTCGAGCGGGAGGCCGCGACACTCGTCGATCAACGCGTCGAGTTCGGCCCGGACGAGCGCCGACCAGACCTCGTCCTTCGTGCGGAAATGGTTGTAGAGGGTGCCCTTGGCGATCCCGGCCGCGGCGGCGAGGTCGGACATCGAGGCCCGCCGGATGCCACGTTCGGCGACCACCTGAACCGCGGCGCGCAGCACGGCCGCTCTGGTGCGGGCCATGGCGTTGCCGGCGCGAACCCGGGTCCCGGTGGAGCGGCTCGACGCGCCGAGCGACCCGACCGCGCCGGAAGGCTGCGGAACGGCTGGTGACACCGGACCCGACGGGGTCAGGCCGCGGCCACCACGTCGTGCGCGCTCACGCGGGCGCGCGGCTCGGACAGATCGCCGACCGGCTCGAGAACGCCAACCGCCGACTCGGCACCGGCCAGAGTGTCACTCACATCGCGGAGCATCTCCGAGAGCTGGACACCCAGGGCGTCGCAGATCGAGGACAGCAGCTCCGACGAGGCCTCTTTCTGGCCCCGCTCGACCTCCGACAGGTATCCGAGGCTGACCTTCGCCGCGGTGGAGACCTCGCGGAGAGTGCGGCGTTGCTCGAGCCGCTGCGCACGCAGCGTGTCGCCGATGACCCTACGTAGGAGGACCATGAACACACCCCTCTCCGATGATCGCTGGGTTGCAGGCCACGGTACCCCGCCCGAGCGAGCGGAGCACGGCACGGTGCCCGCGACACTTTCTTTCCGCCGTTGGCGTAACCCCGCCGGCACGGCCTACCGGTGTCTCAACAGCCTCAACCGTCCGCTGATTCCGCACCGGTCGGCGTCGCCGCCAAGGCCTCCACAGCCCTCGCGAACAGGGCCAACGCGTGCTTCACGGTGGCGTTGCGGATGTCGGCCCTGGAACCGGTCAGCGCCAGCAGGGTGGCCGACGAGCCGCCCGGACCCGCCACGCCGACCCAGACCGTGCCGGGCTCGTGACCGCCCTGCGGTTCGGGGCCGGCGACCCCGGTGGTGGCCAGGCCCCAGTCCGCGCCGCACGTCCGCGCGGCACCTTCGGCGAGCTGGGTGGCCACCTCGCCGTCGACCGGGCCGCGTTGGTCCAGCAGCGTGGGTGAGACGCCGGCGAGGCTGGCCTTGAGGTCGGTGGCGTAGACGATCAGGCCGCCCCGGAACGTGCCGCTCGCGCCGGGCACGTCCACGAGCGTGGCGGCGAGCAGCCCGCCGGTGAGCGACTCGGCCACGGCCAGCGTCTCGCCCCGGTCACCCAGCAGCCGGTGCACCCGTTCGGCGGCGCTCACGACTCGTTCCGGGCCGCCCGTCGCGCGAGCGCGCGGGGGCTGGTGCGGCGGAGGGTGAGGGCGCGCATCACGTAGTCGGCACCGGTGACCATCGTCACGATCACGGCGGCACCCATGATCCACGGGCCCAGCGCGCCGAGCAGGCCCGGCAACGGCAGCAGGTACCAGGCGATCGCCAGGCTCTGCAGCAGCGTCTTGAGCTTGCCGCCGCGGCTGGCGGGGATCACGCCGTGCCGGATCACCCAGAACCGCAGCAGCGTCACGCCGATCTCGCGGGCCAGCATCAGCAGCGTGACCCACCACGGCAGCAGGCCCAGCCAGGACAGGCCGAGCAGGGCGGCGCCGGTCAGGGCCTTGTCCGCGATCGGGTCGGCGACCTGGCCGAACTTCGTCACCAGATTGCGCGAGCGGGCCAACTTGCCGTCGTACAGATCGGTCACGGACGCCACGCAGAACGCCACGCAGGCGGCGATCCGCCACCGGGTGTGCCCGCCGTCGGACGCGATCAGCATCGCCACCATCACCGGCACCAGCACGATCCGCGCCACGGTGAGCGCGTTGGCGATGTTCACCAGCGGCGGGGCGGGCCGTTCCAGCGAACCGTCGGCCGCGGCGTCTTCGATCACGAGCCGGCGCCGGAGGTGACTCTGCTGGCCAGAGCGGACGGAAGCACCTCCACGAGGTCGGCCACCAGGTCGACGCCCTCGCTCGCGATGACCGTGGCCAGCACGAGGTCGCCCACGCGCAGGCCCTCGCCGTAGACCGTGGTCTCGCCGTCCACCTCGGGTGCCTGGTGCTCGGCGCGACCGATCGCCTCGTCGCCGTCGATGGAGTCGATCAACACGCTCACGGTGGTGCCGATCCGCTCCTCGGCGCGCTGGGCGGTGAGCTCCTCGGCGAGCTGGCTGACCCGCTCGTACCGGCGCTGCACCTCGTCGGGGTCCACCTTGTCGTCGAAGTCGGCGGCCTCGGTGCCGTCCTCGTCGGAGTAGGCGAAGATGCCGATCGCGTCCAGGCGAGCGAGCGTGAGGAACCGCTCCAGCTCGACCACGTCCGCCTCGGTCTCGCCAGGGAAGCCGACGATGAAGTTGGAGCGAGCGCCGGCCTCGGGCGCGATAGCGCGGGCCGAGTCCAGCAGCGCGACGAACCGCTCGGTCGAGCCGAACCGGCGCATCTTGCGCAGCACGGGCTCGCTGGAGTGCTGGAAGGACAGGTCGAAGTAGGCGGCCACGCCCGGCGTGCCGGCGACCACGTTCACCAGCGTCGGCTTGGTCTCGGCCGGCTGCAGGTAGGAGACCCGGACCCGCTCGATGCCAGGAACGGCGGCCAGCTCGGGCAGCAGCGTCTCCAGCAGCGACGGGTCGCCGAGGTCCTTGCCGTACGAGCTGGAGTTCTCGCTGACCAGCACCAGCTCGCGAACGCCCTGCTCGGCCAGCCAGCGGGCCTCGTCCAGCAGCTCGGTGGGGCGGCGGGAGACGAACGAGCCACGGAAGGACGGGATCGCGCAGAACGAGCAGCGCCGGTCACAGCCGCTGGCGAGCTTGAGCGGAGCGACCGGGCCGCCCTCGAGCCGGCGCCGCAGCACCTTGGGCCCGCCCAACCCCTGCGGTTCAATCGCGCCCTCACGGGCGCATTTGAACCGCTGCTCTGGCCTGGGTTTTACCGTCGGCCGCGTGGCCGTGGCCGGGCAGGGCGATGCCGCTGTCCTGACGGTCGACCGGGCTGATCGGCAGCAGCTTGCGGCGGTCCCGCGGGGCGTGCGCGACGTGGGTCTCCCCCGCGATCAGGCCGCGCAGCCGGTCGCCGATCGCGCCGTAGTCGTCGAAGCCGAGCACGGCGTCCGCCTCGGGGAGGCTCTTGGCCAGCTCGCTGCCGTACCGCTCGGCCAGGCAACCGACCGCGACTACCTTGGCGCCGGTGTCGGACGCCTCCAGCAGCGTGTCGATCGAGTCCTTCTTGGCCTGCTCGATGAAACCGCAGGTGTTGACCATCACGATGTCGGCGTCTTCGGCGGCCTCCGCCAGCTCCCATCCGTCGGCGGCGAGCCGCCCGGCCAACTCCTCGGAGTCGACCTCGTTACGGGCGCAGCCCAGCGTGACGAGGGCGACCCGACGGCCGCCAGCAGAGGAATCTGACATGCGCTGAGACTACCTGCCGACGCGCCCCGACTCCGCACGCGATGCGCCGCGCGCGGGGTTGCGGTTGGATCGCGCCCTCTAGGGGCACGATCCAACCGCAGATCGCCGCGCGGGCGTCAGCAAACGGACATGCGGGGTTTCCGTGCCTACAACGGGCGCGCGTAGCCACGAATATCCCGCAAGTCCGTTTCGCGGGTCCTCGCCAGCGTCGCCCGCCGGCACCGGGACCAGACTGCTACTCCGCCGCCGCGCATGCTCATGATCACGCCGTCCAGCTCGTCCGGCTTGATCAGCACGTCACGCGCCTTGGACCCCTCGGACGGGCCGACCACGCCGCGTGTCTCCATCAGGTCCATCAGCCGGCCGGCCTTCGCGAAGCCGACCCGCAGCTTGCGCTGGAGCATCGACGTGGAGCCGAACTGGGTGGTGACCACCAGCTCGACCGCCTGGCAGAGCAGGTCGAGGTCGTCGCCGATGTCCTCGTCCACGTCCTTCTTGGCGGCCGCTGCCGGCGCGACCACGTCCGGCCGGAACTCCGGCTGCGCGCTGGTCCTTGCAGAACTTCACCACGGCGGCGATCTCGGTCTCGGTGACCCAGGCGCCCTGCAGGCGGATCGGCTTGCTCGCGCCCATCGGCAGGAACAGCCCGTCGCCTCGGCCGATCAGCTTCTCCGCGCCGGGCTGGTCGAGGATGACCCGCGAGTCGGCCAGGCTGGAGGTGGAGAACGCCAGCCGGGACGGCACGTTCGCCTTGATCAGGCCGGTCACCACGTCGACGGACGGCCGCTGGGTCGCGAGCACCAGGTGGATGCCGGCCGCGCGGGCGAGCTGGGTGATCCGGACGACCGAGTCCTCGACGTCCCGAGGCGCCACCATCATCAGGTCGGCGAGCTCGTCCACGATGACCAGCAGGTACGGGTACGGCCGGTAGACCCGCTCGCTGCCGGGCGGGGCCTTGAGCTCGCCCTTGCGCACCTTGCGGTTGAAGTCGTCGATGTGGCGGACGCCGCTCGCCGCGAGGTCCTCGTACCGCATGTCCATCTCGCGGACGACCCACTGCAGCGCGTCGGCGGCCTTCTTCGGGTTGGTGATGATCGGCGTGACCAGGTGCGGGATGCCCTCGTAGGTGGTGAGCTCCACCCGCTTGGGGTCGATCAGCACCATCCGCACCTCGTCCGGGGTGGCCCGGGACAGGATGACGACGAGCAGCGTGTTGATGCAGCTCGACTTGCCGGCGCCGGTCGCGCCCGCGATGAGGATGTGCGGCATCTTCGCCAGGTTCGCGACGACGAAGCCGCCCTCGATGTCCTTGCCGAGGCCGACCAGCATCGGGTGCTGGTCGCTGGTGGCGGCGTGGCTGCGCAGCACGTCGCCGAGCGCAGACGTTCTCCCGGTCGGTGTTCGGGATCTCGACGCCGACCGCGCTCTTGCCGGGGATCGGGCTGATGATCCGGACGTCCGGGCTCTTCACGGCGTACGCGATGTTGCGCGACAGCTGGGTGATCCGCTCCACCTTCACGGCGGGGCCGAGCTCGATCTCGTACCGGGTGACGGTCGGACCGCGGGTGAAGCCGGTGACCGCGGCGTCCACGTCGAACTGGTCGAAGACGCCGGTCAGCGAGGCGATGACGGTGTCGTTGGCCTTGCTCCGGGTCTTCGCGGGCGGGCCGGCCGAGAGCATGGTCGGCGGCGGCAGCCGGTAGTCACCCTCGGTGGCGCTGAGCGCGAGCTGCTCGGCCCGGGTCGGCGCCGGGGTGTGGTCGGGCGCCTTGCGGGGGACGACCGGCACGGCGACCGGTTCGGTGCGGCGCAGCCCGGCCGGCGGGTCGTCGGGCGACTCCTCCTCGCTCAGCTCGGCGAGCGCGGCCTGGCGCCGGCGGGACGGGCGGCGGCGCGGCAGCGGCTCCTCGTCGTCGAAGTCGTCCTCGTCGTCGGGGTGCAGCGGCGGGCGCGTGGTGCCGGCCCAGCGCGACGTCCCGCAGCTGGCCGAGCTTGGCCGGGATCGTGTTGATCGGGGTCGCCGTGACGACGAGCACCCCGAAGAGCGCCACCAGCAGGAGCAACGGGAAGGCGACCCAGGGCGTCACGACGCTGGCGAGCGGGCCGGCGGTGTAGCGCCCCACGGCGCCGCCGGCGAACGACCAGTTCTCCGAGGTGGCGGGACGGCCGCGAACGAGGTGCAGCAGGCCGAGTAAACCGACGACGAGCGTGGTCCAGCCGACCAGCATCCGCCCGCGATGCTCGTCCTCGGGCACGACCCGCATCATTCGGACCGCGCCGACCGCCGCGATCAGCGGCACGGCCAGCGTCATCGACCCGATCGAGACGCGGAGCCCCTGGTAGACCAGGTCACCGACCACGCCGGCGCCGTTAAACCAGACCGCCACGGCGGCGATCACCGCGAAGCCGAGTACCGCGAGGGCGAGACCGTCCCGGCGATGCGCCGGATCGAGTTCGCGCGCGCTGGCGGCGTGCCGGCCGACCGCGCGGGCCAACCAGCCGACGCCGCGCGCGATCAGCATCCAGAAGCCGGTGATGGCCCGGCCGATCACCGTGCCGAAGCCGGGCGGCGGGGGCTTGCGCGCGGCCGGGCGGCGGGCCGGAGCCTTCTTCGCCGGGGTGCGCGCCGGAGCGCGGCGGGTCGCGGACGTGCGCCCACGCGGGGACGCACCACGACCAGCCATGGGTTAGACGGTATCGCGTCAGGTCACATCAGCCACGGAAACGCGCCGGAGTAGCGCCACGGCCGCCCGCACCCACTACCGCTTTGGGCGACATCTTCCCGGCCATAGCCGAGAAGATGTCGCCCAAAGCGAACGCCAGGCACACTAGCCACACCCGTCAGCAATGACGCGCAAGTTGATGGTATGAATCATCGAATGTCGCGCACTGGATTAAAGCTATGACTACTGGCCTTGACGGAGTTGGTCGTTGAGCGAGCATCTCTTCGTCGACGAATCACTGCGTCGGGCATATTTCCTGGTCACGGGCGTGGTGCCCATCGAACGGCTCGCCGCGACCCGGTCCCTGCTACTCGCTCTCCGGTTACCCGGTTCACGCCGCATCCATTTCCAAGCCGAGTCCGACTCGCGCCGCCGAGAGATCCTGTCGCGGCTGGTCGCGGACGACCTCCGCACCTGGGTCTACACCGGTCGGGGCAAGCCGGAAAAGGTCCGGCAAGCGTGCCCTCGCCGAACTCACAGCCCAAGCGGTCAAGGTCGAGTGCACCACCCTCGTTCTGGAGGGCAGGGAGCGAAGCCTGGACGCAGTCGATCGCCGGACGATCGCGCAGGCTCTGCGCCAGACAGGCACCGACACTCCGTTCGAGTACCGACACCGGGCGCCGCACGAGGAGCCGTTGCTGTGGCTGCCGGACGCCGTGGCGTGGAGCTACGGCGCGGGTGGCGACTGGAAGCGCCGAGTCACACCGCTCGTCGAGGCCGTCGTCGACCTGGGTGACCTCAGAACATGATGCGTCCCAAGACAGCGCAAAGCCCGGGCTCCCGTCGTCCGGCGGTATACCCGGGCTCACTTCCAGAGGGCTAATGCCCTCGGCAGCACAATTCTGACTTCGGTCTGCCCGTTGCGCAAGCGCCGAACCCCACTACGGCTTTGGGTGACATCTTCACGGCTATAACCGTGAAGATGTCACCCAAAGCGCGGGTGGTGCGGGTGGTGCTTAGACCTCGAGGACCGTCGGGACGATCATCGGACGGCGGCGGTAGGTGTCGTTGACCCACTTGCCGACCGTCCGGCGGACGACCTGCTGGAGCTGGTGCGGGTCGCTCACGCCGTCGGCGGCGGCCTTGTTCAGCGCCGCCTCGATCACCGGCAGCACGGCGTCCAGCGCGGGTGCGTCGGAGAAGCCCTTGCCGGTGACGAACGGCCCGCCGACGACCTTGCCGGTGACCTCGTCGACCACGACCGTGATCGCGATGAAGCCCTCGTCGCCGAGGATGCGCCGCTCGGTGAGCGAGGCCTCCCCCACGTCGCCGACCGCGAGGCCGTCCACGTAGACGTAGCCGGCAGTCGACATGGCCGGTCACCGTCGCGCGGCCGTCGACGAGGTCGACCACGTCACCGTCCTCGGCCAGCACGATCCGGTCGGGTGCGCACGCCGGTCAGCTCGCCGAGCCGGGCGTGCGCGCGCAGGTGTCGCCACTCGCCGTGCACGGGCATCAGGTTGCTCGGCTTCGCCGCGTTGAGCAGGTACAGCAGCTCGCCTGCCGGGGCGTGACCGGAGACGTGGACCTTCGCGACGTCCTTGTGGATGACCGTGGCGCCCCAGCGGGCCAGCCCGTTGATCACCCGGTAGACCGCGGTCTCGTTGCCCGGCACCAGGCTGGAGGCGAGCACGATCGTGTCGCCCGACTCGATCACGATGTGCCGGTGGTCGCGGTTGGCCATCCGGCCGAGCGCGCACATCGGCTCGCCCTGCGAGCCCGTGCTCATGAGCACGACCTTCTCGGGCGGCAGCGTGGCCGCCTCGTCCAGCGGGACGATCAGCCCCTCCGGGATCTTGAGCAGCCCCAGGTCGCGGGCCACGCCCATGTTGCGGACCATCGAGCGGCCGACGAACGCGACCCGCCGCTTGTGCGCGTACGGACACGTCGAGCACCTGCTGGACCCGGTGCACGTGCGAGGCGAAGCAGGCCACGATGACCCGCTTGCTGGCGTTGCGGAACACCCCGTCGAGCACCGGGCCGATGTCCCGCTCGGGCGTGACGAAGCCGGGCACCTCGGCGTTGGTGGAGTCGGACAGCAGCAGGTCGACGCCCTCGGCGCCGAGCCGGGCGAAGCCGCCCAGGTCGGTGAGCCGGCCGTCGAGCGGCAGCTGGTCCATCTTGAAGTCGCCGGTGTGCAGCACCAGGCCGGCCTCGGTGCGGATCGCCACCGCGAGCGCGTCCGGGATGGAGTGGTTGACCGCGAAGAACTCGGTGCTGAACGGGCCGAGCTGCTCGGTCTGCCCCTCCTTGACCTCCAGCGTGTACGGCTTGATGCGGTGCTCGCGCAGCTTCGCCTCGACCAGCGCCAGGGTGAACCGCGAGCCGACCAGCGGGATGTCCGCCTTCAGCCGGAGCAGGTACGGCACGCCGCCGATGTGGTCCTCGTGCCCGTGGGTGAGCACGACGGCCTCGACGTCGTCGAGCCGGTCCGCGATCGCGCTGAAGTCCGGCAGGATCAGGTCGACGCCGGGCTGGTCGTTCTCCGGGAACAGCACCCCGCAGTCGACGATGAGCAGCCGGCCGTCGTGCTCGAAGACCGTCATGTTCCGGCCGATCTCGCCGAGGCCGCCGAGCGGGATGATCCGCAGGCCGTGCGGGGGAAGCTCCGGCGGCGGGCCGAGCTTGGGCTTCTTGGGCTGAACGGTCGAGTCGGTCACGGAATGACCACCCCGCCGGCGGCGAGATCCTCGCGGAGGACCGTGAGCTGCTCGGCGGTGGCGTCCACCAGCGGCAGGCGCACCGGCCCGGCGGGCAGACCGAGCAGTTGCAGCGCCGCTTTCGTCAGGATGGCTCCCTGGGTACGGAAGATGCCGGTGTAGACCGGCAGCAGGCTTTGGTGGATTTGGGTGGCGAGCTCGACCTCGCCGGACTCGAACGCGTCGAGCATCTCGCGGAGCCGGACGCCGACCAGGTGACCGACGACGCTGACGAAGCCGACCGCACCGATCGAGAGCAGCGGCAGGTTGACCATGTCGTCGCCGGAGTAGTAGGCCAGGTCGGTGCGGGCGAGCACCTGCGAGCTGGCGCCCAGGTCGCCCTTGGCGTCCTTGACCGCGAGGATGCGCGGGTGCTCGGCCAGGCGGACGCAGCGTCTCGGTCTCGATCGCGGTGCCGGTGCGGCCGGGGATGTCGTAGAGCATCAGCGGCAGTTCGGTGGCGTCCGCGGCGGCGGTGAAGTGCTTCAGCAGGCCGGCCTGCGGAGGCTTGTTGTAGTACGGCGTGACGACCAGCAGCCCGTGGGCGCCGGCCTTCTCGGCGGCGCGGACGAGCTCGATGGTGTGCCGGGTGTCGTTGTTGCCGGCGCCGGCCACGACGGTGGCCCGGTCGCCGACCGCCTCGACGACCGCGCGGAGCACGAGCTCCTTCTCCGCGTCGGCGAGCGTCGGCGACTCCCCGGTGGTGCCGTTGACGATCAAGCCGTCGTTGCCGCCCTCGTCGACGAGGTGGGCGGCCAGGCGCTGCACGCCGTCCACGTCGAGGGCGCCGTCGGTCGTTGAACGGGGTGACCATCGCGGTGAGGACGCGGCCGAAGGGCCGTCGTGGATCGTCGGTCATGGGGGTCACGCTACCGCTCCGGGCACCTGCGGTTGAGCCACGGGGCCGGACGGCGGGCAGCCGGGGCAGAGAGAAACCCCGTGACGCACCGGTCGGGGGTCCGGAACGTCACGAGGCTCATCCGGTCAATCGCGACAGGCCCTGGCGGTGTTACAGGTCCGTCGAAAAAACTTTTGGGCCACGCTCAACGTGTGCTGGACGGCACATCCGGCGAGCCTGTCAACGCCCGCGGCGGACCGCTCAGCCCTCGGCCACGAGCGGGCTGGACGCGACCTCGGTGCCGTCCGGCAGGGCGGCGATCGTGAAGTCGGCGAACACGTTGCCGGCCACCCGCTGCAGCTCGCGCAGGCAGGCCACGGCGAGCTGGCGGATCTCCACGTCGGCGTGCTCGCTCGCCCGCATCGCCACGAAGTGCCGCCAGGCCCGGTAGTTGCCGGTCACCACGATCCGCGTCTCGGTGGCGTTGGGCAGCACCGCGCGGGCGGCCTGCCGGGCCTGCTTGCGGCGGAGCGTCGCGTTCGGCACGTCGGCGAACTTCTTCTCCAGACCCTCGAGCAGCTCCGTGTACGCCTGGAGCGAGGCGGCCGTGGCATCGACGAACTTCGCGTGCAGCTCCGGATCGTCGGCGATGACGTCGGGCTCGACCATCGCGGCGTCGCTGCCCGGCACGTACCGCTGGGAGAGCTGGCTGTAGGAGAAGTGCCGGTGCCGGATCAGCTCGTGGGTGAGCGAGCGGGACACCCCGGTCAGGTAGAACGTCACGCTGCCGTGCTCGAGGACCGAGAGGTGGCCGACCTCCAGGATGTGCCGGAGGTAGCCCGCGTTGGTGGCCGTGCTGGGGTTCGGCTTGTGCCACGACTCGTAGCAGGCCCGGCCGGCGAACTCGGCCAGCGCCTGGCCGCCGTCGGCGTCGGTCTCCCAGCCGACGTCGGCCGGCGGATCGAACTGCGTCCACGCGATGACCTGGACCTTCATCGGCACGCTGTCGGGCACCTCGTACTCCTCCGGCTGGGGTTGAGCGGCTGCCCGGCCAGCCTACCGAGCCCGGCCGACGCCACCTCGCGGCATGATGCCGTCGCAACGACACTTGACTGGCGTCGCAGATGACGTCATAGTGACGTCATGGATCTTTCACCCTTCCTCGACGGACTCCGCCGGGACCTCGCGGCGAGCGTGGCCGCCGCCGGGCCGGACGTGGCCCGCACCGGCGAACTCCTCGCCGGCGCGCTGGAGCCGGCCGCCCGGCTCACCCTGCTCGACGTGCTCTCCCAGGCCGCCGCCGAGATCACCGCCGCGCTCGACGACGTCGAGGTGGACGTGCGGATGCGCGGGCGGGACGCCGACCTGGTGATCACCGAGGCGGCCCACCCCGAGCCCGCGGCGCCGCCCCGCACCGAGCCGGCGCCCGCACCGATCACCGAACCCGAGGGCGACCCGGCCCGGATCACGCTCCGGCTCCCCGAGCACCTGAAGGCGCAGGTCGAGCAGGCCGCAGCGGCCGAGGGGATCTCGGTGAACACCTGGCTGGTGCGGGCCACCGCGGCCGGGCTGCACCCGCAGCTCCCGCCGCCTCCGCCGCCGCCCGGCGGCCGCCGCGGCCGCCGGATCACCGGCTTCGCCCAGAACTGACTGACCGTCACCCCGAGAGGAAATACCGATGTCCGAGTTGAGGACCGAAGAGTTCAGCACGCCCGGCCCGATCAACCTCCGGGTCAGCCAGCAGTCGGGTGACCTGGACGTGCACGCCGAGCCCACCCAGACCACGTTCGTCCGGATCGTCGCCAAGAGCGGCGACAACGCCGTGGTCGAGGAGACCGAAGATCGAGTTGCGGGGCGACGAACTGGTGATCGACGTACCGCATCGCGCGCTGAGCATGCTGCGCCGATACCCGAAACTGTCGATCTCCGTGGTCGTGCCGGAGGGCTCGACGGTCACGGCGAGGCTGGCCAGCGCCGATCTGCGCTGCCACGGGCTGCTCGGCCGGGTGGACACCAACACCGCCTCGGGCGACGTGCAGTTCGATGACGTCACCGGTGACGTCAAGGTGCAGAGCGCGAGCGGCGACATCGCGATGGGCCACGCCGGCGGCACGGTCTCGCTGCGGAGTTCGTCCGGCGACCTCGCGTTGCGGGGCGCGGAGGGCGACATCGACCTGCACAGCGCCAGCGGAGACGTGGCGGTCGGCACCGCCGGCGGCTCGGTGCGAGTGCGGACCGCGTCCGGCGACATCGCGATCGCCGAGACCCGGCGGGGCGCGGTGGAGGTCAACTCCGCGTCCGGGGACGTCTCCGTCGGGGTGGCCACCGGGGTCGGTGTCTGGCTCGACGTCTCCAGCATGAGCGGCAACACCTCGACCGACCTCGCGGTGGGCGACCAGGCGCCGGCCAGTGGCTGGGACCTGCAGGTCACGGCCCGGACCATGAGCGGCGACGTCCGCATCACCCGGACCGGCGCCAGGCCCGCGCCGATGCCCCCGGCACCTCCCGCGCCGGCCGAGCCGCCCGCGCCGCCAGCACCCCCGACGCCGGTGGCACCGCCCGCCTGACGCCGATCTGACCTTCTGAATTCCCTACGAGCACGAAGGAGCCAGCCATGATTCCCGACCCCGAGCAGTACGTCCGGTACCGCGCCCGCGAGCCGCGCGACCGGGTCTACCGGAACGGCACCCGCCCCGCCCGCGAGATCGCGATCCGCGCCGCCGCGCGCCGGTCCCGCCCCAAGCCCTGACGACCAGCGCTGGGCGGGCGCCCGCTGGACCGGCGGGTGCCCGCCCAGCGCGCCCCCGCCCAGCGCCCCGCCCAGCGCGCCCCCGCGAAACGGACTTGCGGGATTTCCGTGCCTACAACGGGCGCGCGTAGCCACGTTAGTCCCGCAAGTCCGTTTCGGGGATGGGCGGCTCGCCGCCCAAAAGCCCGTCGGCGGCTCCGCCGCCAAAGGCACGCGCGGCGGCTTCGCCGCCAAAGGCACCCGCGGCGGCTTCGCCGCCGACGGGTTGCGGTTCAAATCCGCCCTCCCAGGGCGGATTTGAACCGCAACCCCCGAACGACGTGCACCGCCCGCTCCGACCGATCCGGACTTTCGGGGTTTCTGGGCATACGACGGGCGCGCGTAGCCCCGTTTTCCCCGAAAGTCCGGTTCGCCGGAGGGTGGCGCAAGAGCGCGGCGTGCGCGCGGCGCGTGAGGGCCCAGCGGGCGGTGTTCAGGCGGTAACGCGGGGGCGCGAGGGCCCACAGCGGGCGGTGTTCAGGCGGGGGGCTGCGGAGATCGCGCCGGCCAGCCGGTCGACGCCGGCCGGCCGGGGGTAACGCGGAAAAGCTCTTAGCTCACGAAGAAGAAGTTGAACGGTGCCCACGGGAGATTGCGCAGGACCGAGAAGGCCAGCCAGACCGCGAAGTAGCCGCCGATCACGATGCCGGGGATGCGCCGGGTCGGGATGGTCACCTTGAAGATCCGCTTCGCGGCCCAGGCGACGTACGCGTACGCCAGCACCGGCACCGCGATGAGCGCCACCAGGTGGTGCCGGGCCGCCTCGCCGAGGTTGCCGTGCAGCAGGTACCAGACCATCCGGGTGCCGCCGCAGCCCGGGCAGTCCAGGCCGGTGACCAGCTTGAACGCGCACGGGCCGAGCGGGTCGCGGCTCTGGTCGGTCGGGTCGTTGGCGAGTACGTAGCCGAACGCCGCACCGATGCACGCGAGGACCGCCAGCGGCGCCAGCCAGGCCGGCTTGGTCCACATCGCCTTGAGGATCCGGTACGCGCGGGTGTCCGGCGCCGGCTCGTAGTACGTCGGCGGCCACTGCTGCGGGGGACCGCCGGGCTGGTATCCGGGCTGCGCCATCGGCTCGCCCTGCTGGGGCACCGGACCGGCGAACTGCGGGTCGGGACCGGGCGGCTGCGCCGGGATCGTCGGTGTGCCGGCGGCCGGACCGTGCGCGCAATCCGCGTCGTGCTGGTGCATTGCCCCTCGCCCTGATTCGTCGCCGGCTCGTCTCCGGCCGCTCCCGCTGACCTGCCCGTCACGGTACACGGGCACCGCCGCCCCGGCAGCGAGACTCAGCGCACCCGCGGCCGCCCGGCGAAGGGTCAGCGCGGGACGGCGCCGACGGCCACCAACGCGGCGGTCAGCGGCGCGGCGAACTCCCCGCCCATCGGCGGCGCCACCCCGTCGAGCCCGAGCCACTCCGCCATCTCGGCCAACTGCTGGGCGAGCGCGACCGCCACCTCACCGGCCGGCTTGCCCTCCTCCAGATGCGCCGCCTGAACCCGGAGCACGCCGGCCTTGCGGTCGGACTTGAGATCGACCCTGGCCACCAGATCGTCGCCGAGCAGGAACGGCAGCACGTAGTAGCCATGCACCCGCTTGGGCGCCGGCGTGTAGATCTCCAGCCGGAACCGGAAGCCCCAGAGCCGCTCGGTGCGCGAGCGTTCCCAGATGAGCGAGTCGAACGGCGAGAGCAGCGCCGCCGCCCCCACCCGACGCGGCACCTTCGCGGCCGGATCGAGGTAGGCCTGCTGGCGCCAGCCCTCGACCATGACCGGCAGCAGCGCACCCTCCTCGACCAGCGCGGCGATCGCCGGCTTGGCCTGGCCGGGGCTGAGCCGGTGGTAGTCGCGCAGGTCCTTCTCGGTCGCGACGCCGAGCGAGCCGGCGGCCAGGCGAATCAGCTCGCGGTGCGCGTCGGCCGGCTCGGGCGTCGGCACGGCGAGCACCTCGGCCGGCAGTACCCGTTCGGTCAGGTCGTAGAGCCGCTCGAAGTTTCGGCGCCCGGCGGTGCTGACCTGGCCGGTGTAGAACAGCCATTCCAGCGCGGCCTTGGCGTCGTGCCAGTCCCACCACGGCCCGGCCCGGCGCGGCCGCTCCTCTTCCAGCTCGCCAGCCCCGACGGGCCCACGTTCGGCGACGGCCGCGAGCACCTCCGCCACGAACCCAGGCCGCTCCTCGTTGAGCCGGCGCATGTTGCCCCACGCCTCCTCCTGGGCCCGCGCCATCCGCCAGCGCAGCAGCGGCTGGACCGCCACCGGCAGCAGGGACGCCTCGTGCGCCCAGTACTCGAAGAGCTCGGGCGGGCGGCCGTAGGCGGCACGTTCGAGCAGCGTGCGCGGATAGCCGCCGAGCCGGCTGAACAGCGGCAGGTAGTGCGAGCGGACCAGCACGTTGACCGAGTCGATCTGGAGCAGGCCGATCCGGCCGACCACGCGGCGCAGCGCGCGAATGTCCGGCACGCCCGCTGGGCGCCGATCGGTGAAGCCCTGCGCGGCCAGCGCGATCCGGCGCGCCTCCCGCAACGACACCGCCGCCCGGGGCGCGACCTCAGCCACCACCGCCATACCCGCTCCTCCGCTCCGCCGGCGGCCACCCCGACAATGCCAGGGCGCCACAACGGAAAAGACGCTAACCGACGGGTCCGACAGTCACGCGCAAGTCAGGATCCGCTGCTCCTCGGCCTCGGCGATCCGGTCGCGGCGCCGCTGCCGCCCGTCGGCGGTCACCACGACGGCCACCGCGGCCACGATCACCGCGCCGCCGATCAGCATCGCCGGCCGGATCGGTTCGGAGAGCAGCAGCGCGCCGAGGATGACCGCGAAGACCGGGTTCACGTACGCATAGGTGGTCACCGTGCTCACCGGCAGCTTGCCGAGCACCCAGACGTACGCGCTGAACGCCACCACCGAGCCGGCCAGCACCAGGTAGAGCAGCGCCAGCCACGATCGCAGCGAGACCTGGTCGAGGGCGAAGCCGGTCAGCTCGCCGCGGGCGACGCCGATCGTGCCGAGCACCAGCCCGCCCGCGAACATCTGGATCACGCTGCCGACGAACGGGTTGGCCGGCATCGGCCGGCGGATCGACAGCAGCGAGCCGGTCGCCCAGGACAGCGCGGCGGCGACCACCAGCAGGCTGTGCCAGAGATCGCCGTCGAAGCCGTCCGAGCCGGTCGGCGCGAGCAGGATCGCGACGCCGCCGAAGCCGATCCCGACGCCGATCATCGTGGCCACGGCGGGCCGATCGCCGAGAACCGTGCGCAGCACCACGACCCAGAGCGGCGTGGTGGAGACCAGCAACGCGGCGAGTCCGGAGGAGATTCGATCCTCGGCCAGCACGACCATGCCGTTACCGCCGACCAGCAGAAACAGTCCGGACAGCACGGCTGTACCGAGCTCGGCACGGGTCACCCGGAGCGTGCGCGGGCGGATCGCGGCGATCGCCAGGACCAGGATCACCGCCGCGCTGGTGAACCGCACCCCCGTGCTGACCAGGGGCGGAAGCGTCTCGATCGAGATCTTGATGCCGAGGTACGTGGAGCCCCACACGACATAGACGATGCCGAGCGCGCCCCAGGTCACGAGCGGAACCGTGACTCCCGACGGGGCAGTACCGTTACTCTTGGCTCTCATGTCTGACAGTAACAGTACCGAGCGGCTGGCCAATAGCCTCCGGACGCTGGCCCGCGCCGGCACCCCGGGAGCGCCGCTTCCCTCGGCCCGCGAGCTGGTCGCCACCCACCGGGTCAGCTCGCTCACGGTGTCGCGGGCGCTCGCCAGCCTGGTCAGCGAGGGCCTGGTCGTGACCGAGCCGGGCCGGGGCACGTTCGTCGCGCCGCACCGCCAGCCCGTGCTGACCGCCGCCGCCGACCTGAGCTGGCAGTGCGCGGCGCTGGCCGAGCGAGTCGTCGACGATTACGGGCTCTCCTCGGTGCTCGCGCCGTCCGAACCCGACCTGCTCCCGCTCTCCCTGGGCTACCTGGCCGAGGACCTGCAGCCCACCCGGGCCCTGGGCGCCGCGCTCACCCGGGCCGCCCGCCGGCCGGGCGCCTGGGACCGCTCCCCCACGGCCGGCATCGGGGCACTGCGCCGCGCGCTCGCCACGATCATCGGCGTCGACGCGGCGGACGTGCTGGTCGTGCCCGGTGGTCAGGCCGGCCTCTCGGCGGCGCTGCGCGGTCTGGCACCGGCCGGCGCACCGGTGATCGTCGAGTCGCCCACCTACCCGGGCGTCCTCATGCTGGCGCGCGCCGCGGGGCTGCGGCCCGTGCCGGTGCCCGTCGACGAGGACGGCCTGCGCCCCGATCTGCTCGCCGAGGCGCTCGACCGGACCGGCGCACGGATCGTCTACTGCCAACCCACCTACGCCAACCCCACCGGCACCGTGATGCCGGCCGAGCGGCGGGCGGCGGTGCTGGCCGTCGTCCGGGCGGCGAACGCGTTCGTGATCGAGGACGACTGCGCGCGGCACCTCACGCTCGGTCCCGGCGCGCCGCCGCCGATGGTCCGGGAGGACGCGGACGGCCACGTGGTGCACCTGACCTCACTCACCAAGGTGGCCGCGCCCAGCCTGCGAATCGGTGCCCTGGTGGCCCGCGGCCCGGCCGCCGCCCGGCTCTGCGCGCTGCGGGCGGTGGACGACTTCTTCGTGCCGGTACCGCTGCAGGAGACCGCGGTCGAGCTGCTCCGGTCGCCGTCCTGGCCCCGGCACGTCACGCGGCTGCGGCGCGAACTGATCCTGCGCAGGGACGCGCTCGTGGACGCGCTCCGCACCGAACTGCCCGAGGTGACCATCACCCGGGTGCCCGATGGCGGCCTGCACCTGTGGGCCCGGCTCCCCGACGGCACCGACGACGTGGCGGTCGCCCAGCGCTGCGCCACCCGTGGCCTGCTGGTCAGCCCTGGCCGCGGCTACCACGCCGGCGAACCGCCCGCGCCGTACCTGCGGCTCACCTACGGCGCCACCGGGCCCGCACAGCTCCGGCGGGCGGTCACGGTCCTGGCCGGGGCGCTGCGCTGATGCCGGCCGACCCCGGCAGCGCGGCGGACGGGTTACGGGTCCGGCTGGCCGTCGCCGCCGATCTGCCGGCCATCGCGGGGATCCGGGTGCGCAGCTGGCGCGCCGGCTACGCGGGCCTGCTGCCCGAGGAGTACCTGGCCGGGCTGAGCATCGAGGCCGATCTCGCCCGGCGGCGGGCGACGTTCGCCGAGTTGGTCGGCGTGGTCGACACGTTCGTCGCCGAGCGCGACGAGCTCGTGGTCGGCTTCGTCTCCTGCGGCCCGTACCGGGAGGCGCAGGCCGCGCCCGCTCCGGGCACCACCGAGGGCGAGCTCTACGCGATCTACGTCGAGCCGGCGCACTGGGGCGAGGGCGCGGGCCGGCTGCTGGTGGACGCCGCACTGGATCGGCTGGCCGAGCGGGGCCTGAGTCCGGTCCGGCTCTGGACGCTCACCGGCAACGACCGGGCTCGGCGCTTCTACTCCGCGGCCGGCTTCGCCCCCGACGGCGCCACCGCCGCCTACACCCGGGCGGCCTGGACGCCCCCGAACTCCGCTACACCCGCGCCTGACCCGCGCGGCTCAGGATCACCGCAGGCATTACTGACAGGAGATGTCAGTGATGCCTGCCTAGCCTGCATGCATGAATCTCTCCGTGTTCGAACTGCGCCAGTACACGCTCAAGCCCGGCCGCCGGGACGAACTGGTCGAGCTGTTCGACCGCGAATTCGTCACCGGCCAGGAGGCGTGCGGGATGCGGGTGCTCGGTCAGTTCCTCGATGCCGACGACCCCGACCGGTTCGTCTGGCTCCGTGGTTTCGCGGACATGCCGGCGCGGGCCGCCTCGCTCGCCGCGTTCTACGGCGGGCCGGTCTGGCGGGAACACGGTCCGGCCGCGAACGCGACCATGATCGACTCCGACAACGTTCTGCTGCTACGTCCGGCGCTCCCGGAGTCCGGGTTCGCGCCGACCGCCAGCGCGTCGGACGGCGTGTACACGGCGACGATCTGCCCGGTCGCCACGCCCGATTTCGCGGCGTACTTCGCGGCATCGATCCTGCCGGAGCTGGCCGAGGCACCCCTCGCCTGTTGCGAGACGCTGGTCGCGGAGAACACGTTCCCGGCGCTGCCGGTGCGCGAGGGGGAACGGATCTTCGTCTGGTTCTCGCGGTTCGCCGACGAGGAGTCGGCGCGCAAGCGGGCCTGGCGGGAGCGGGTGGACCTCCGGGACGTACTCGACGGCGAACCCGAGACGCTCGTGCTCCGGCCGACCGCGGGCTCCGCCCTGCGCTGACACGCCCTAGTGGACGCCGCCCTGGGCCGGCTGGCCGAGGAAAGCCCGCGCCCGGTCCGGCTCCGCGCGCTCACCGGCGGCGACGGGCCGCGGGGTTTCGACGCCGCGGTCAACCTCGCTGTGCGAGCTGCCTGCGGCGACGACGGCGTTGCCGGCAGCGGCAACCGGGCTCGGGGTCTCGACGCCGCGATCGGCCTCGGCGCTCGCGGCGGCCTGGACGCTTCCGAGTTCCGCCGCGACCGGTCCCGAGCCGGCATCCTCGGCGTGGCGCTCGGCCCGACCGCTCCGCGGCCACGCGGGCCCGGAACGGCAGCACCACGATCAGCAGCAGGCAGATCACCACGTACAGGTTCTCGCCGACCACGCCGACGAACCCGTCCGAGTAGTGCTCGTGCTGGCGATGGTTGTACGGCCAGATCGCCGAGCCGGCGAACGCGGCCCAGCCGGCCAGCGCGACGGCCAGGTACGTCAGATTTCGCTGCTCCGCCGCCGCGGCGACCAGCAGCACGAACGCCGGCACGATCCAGTACAGGTGGTGGGTCCAGGAGATCGGGCAGAGCAGCACGGCGGTGAGCCCGGCCAGGGTGAAGCCGGCCAGCTCGTCGCCGGCGAGCCAGGCCCGGCGAGCGCGCCACAGCCCGAACGTGCCGACCAGCAGCACGCCGGCCAGCCAGATCAGCTGATTCGGCGGCGCCGGGTCGCTGAGCCTGGCCAGCAGGCCCATCCAGGACTGGTTACCGACGTAGTCGTACCGGCCGACCCGCGAGGTCTGCCAGAGCGCGCCGGTCCAGAACTGCCACGAGGTGGACGGCGCGGCCAGCGCGGTGACCAGGGTGACCACCACGGCCGTGGCCATGGCGGTCAGCGCCGGCCTGCGCCGCCCGGTGACCAGCAGGTAGGCCACGAAGAAGGCCGGCGTGAGCTTGATCGCCGCGGCCAGGCCGATGCCGATGCCGGCGAACCGGTAGCCCCGGCGCAACGCCCAGACGTCGAACAGGATCAGCCCGACCAGGAGCATGTTGACCTGGCCGAAGCCCATCGTCTCGCGGATCGGCTCGAGCGCGCAGACGAGCGGCACCGCCACGCCCACCGCGAACCAGCGCGGCCAGCCGTTCCGCTCCGCCACCGGCGCGACCAGCCACCACGTGGTGAGGGTGATCGCGGCCGCCGTGCAGACCGAGGCCAGCGCCGTACCGGTCTCGAACGGCATCATCGCCAGCGGGATCATCAGCGCGCCGGCGAACGGCGGGTAGGTGAACCCGAGCCCGCCGGTGTGCGGCTGGACGTACTCGTACAGCGGCCGGCCGTCGAGCCACCAGCCACGGCGCTGCGATAGATGCGCAGGTCGAAGAAGCCGTGCCGCTGAGCGTGGTGCTCCAGGCCGTACCAGACGGCGTAGGCCACGGCGGCGAGGATCACGGCGAGGCCAGCGGTGCGGAGGTAGCGAACCCAGGCGACCGCAGGAATCGCGGGGTGGGACACCATCGGGCTCCAGAACCTCCACAAAACTCGCTAGTCACCTAAACGCTATCGTGCCTCACTGCCACTATGCCGACCCTGCGCAAGTCAGACGACTCCGGAACGGACCGCCGTCGGCCGGCACGGGAACAGCAGGACAACGATAGGAGTACCGCCGGCCGGCCCGGCACCTACCCACCCCGTAGCGCTGTTCTAGCCCCTGTCCGCGCTTCGAAACGCGGCGCCCGCGCCACGATCCGCGCCGTCGCTGCCGCCGGAACCGCAACGGCCGCCCGCCGCCGGGTCACGGCCACCGCCCACCTAGGCTGATCCCATGGCTGACGTGCACGTGCGACCCGCCCGCCCCGACGACGCGGAGGAGATCGCGCGGATCCAGCTCGCCATCTGGCGCACCGCGTACGCCGCGGTGGTGCCCACCCGGGTGGTCGAGGGGGTGGCCGACGAGTTCGCGGTGGCCCGCTGGCGCGCCGCGATCACCGCACCGCCGAGCCGGCAGCACCGGGTGCTGGTCGCCCAGGAGCAGCAGTGGACCGTCGGTTTCGCGGCGTTCGGACCGGCCGACGAGGACGATCTGGCCGGCGACGCCGAACTCGATCCGGCGACCACCGTCGCGATCGGCACCCTGCTCGTCGAGCCGCGCTGGGGCCGCCGCGGGCACGGCAGCCGGCTGCTCGCCGCCGCGGTCGATCTGGCCCGCGAGGCCGGCCACACGGTCGGGCTGACCTGGGCCCTGGAGGCCGACCAGGCGTCCGTGGCGTTCTACCAGTCGGCCGGCTGGGAGCCCGACGGCACCGGGCGGGCCCTGGACATGGACGGCACCACGGTGCACGAGATCCGACTGCACGCCTCGCTGCTCCCCCCGAGGGGGCGGCCTAGGCCTGCCTCACGCCTTTGGGCGACATTTTCTCGGTCATAGCCGAGAAAATGTCGCCCAAAGCGCGGTGTGGCGGCGCGGCGGCGACGGCCCAGCAGGCAGCGCGGTCAGTCGAAGAGCTCGTCCAGGAACGACTTCTTCCGCTTCTTGTGGTACGGCTGGCCGTGCTGCGGGTAGCCGTATCCGGGCTGCGGCGGCGGCTGGCTCGGGTAGGCCGGCGGCGGCGCTGTACGGGGCCGGCGGCGGCGCTGCTGACCCGGGGCGGGCTTGTAGGGCGGCGGTGCCTGCTGGCCGGGCGGCTGACCGTACTGCGGCAGCACGTCAGCCTGGTTGGGCACACCCGCCGGCTGGTCGGGGTCGGCCGGGCCGGACCCGTGCCAGTTGTTCTCCGCGTCCACCAGCCGGTCCAGCTCGCCACGGTCCAGGAAGATGCCACGACAGTCGGTGCACTGGTCGACGGTGACGCCGTTGCGCTCGTACTGCCGCCACTCGCCTTGGCACTTCGGACAGATCAGGGCCATCTGGTCTCCTCGTCACCACGGATACTCGTCCGCCCCATTCTGCCTCGGTTGACCCCGGACGGCCTGCGCGACCGGCCGCGGACACGGCGAACGGCCAGGCCCGCGAGGGGCCCGGCCGTTCGTCTTCCCCTAGACAAGAGCGCTAGCAGTTCACCATTTCCGGTGACTGGTTGAGCAGCTGCGCCCGGACCGAGGTGAACCGGGCGTGTTGCTCGTCCGCCGCGGCGTCGGTCGGGAACACCGCGACCCGGTGGCAGTTCTGGAACGCCAGCCGGACGCCGAAGTGCCGTTCCAGCGCGGCCCGGATCGAGTCACTGGCCATCGCCCGGAGGAGCTGGCCACGGGCCTGCTCGTCCGGCGGCTCTACCCGGTTGTCCGCGAACACGAGGCCGGCATCGACGTCGCCGGACTCCAGCCGGCCGGACAGCCCCTCCACCATCTGGTACGCGTACGGCAGCGAGTCGCGGATGCAGCGCACGAAGTCCTCATCGGCGATCTCACCACGCTCGGCCTGGTCGAGGAGAGCGGGCGGGACGGTGAGCGACATGTGACCTCCAGGAATGACGGCGGAGCACCGAGCGCCGTGTCGACTGTGGACGCTCGCACTTGAATGTCATTACCATCTTGGCCGAGTGAGCGGCCACCGTCAACAGTTAGTAGTTATCACATCTCTTTCAGTGATCACCTCCGGCCTGCTCACGGCCGCGGGATCGCCACCGCGTCATAGGGGGTGGTCGGCGTCGGCGGGGTACCGAACCGGGCGTTCGGCAGGTACAGCCGGTTGCCGAAGGCCGCCACCGTGGTCGGCACGGCGAACCGCGGATCGGTCACCCGGGTCAGCACCGTGCCTGCGGTCCCTGCCCTGTTCAGCGCGATCTTGGCGACCGTGTTGAGCTGGTTCTGGACCACGTACAGGTGCCGCCCGAGCAGCAGCAGGCCGTCCCCGTTCGGCACCGACTCCGCACCGAGGTCCACCTTGCGGGTGACGCCGGACTGGGTCGACCCGGAACAGCGACGCGGTGTTCGACTGCACGACGATCAGGCCCCGACCGTCCGGGCTGGCGCTGATGCCGTTGACGTTGAAGCCGGCGCCGTAGACCAGGTCACCGGTGAACGGCACCCGGATCACCTGGGCCTGCGTCGGCAGCGAGCCGTGCCGCCCGAGCGGCACCTTGTACAGCACCGGCTGACGCGAATCGGTGAACCAGGCCGCGCCGTGGGCCAGCACGACGTCGTTGACGAACGTGTCACCGGTGGCGAACTGGTAGCTGGCGAGCACCGCGCCGGTGCGGGTGTCGACCACGCGGGCGTTGCCTGCGGGGCCGCCGGCGACGAAGAGCCGGCCGCGTCGATCGGACTTCAGCCCGACCGACGGGGTGCCCGGGCCGGTGCTGATCACCGCGCCCTTGCCGGTGCGCAGGTCGGCGCGGTAGATCGAGCCGGTGGCGAGCGAGCCGAAGTAGGCCACCGGACCCGGGCCGATCGCGATCCCCTCGGGCTGGAAACCGTTCGGCAGCGCGATCGTGGTGGGGAAGGAACCGTGCCGGGCGGGTGCGGCGCTGACGGGTGCCGTGCCGGCGGTGGCGAGCAGGGCGAGGGCGGCCACGACGAGCCAGCGGCAGGCGTAAACGACGGGACATGGTGGGTGAGTCTCCTTTACGGCGATATGCGGTGAAGAGGAGGACTGCCACAACCCAACCACGGCGTCCGGCTGTCGGGCCACCGCGCGTGGGTAGGGTCGAGAGGATCAGCTGACCCACGGAGGTAGCCCGGTGGACGTGATCGTCAACGACGTGCCAGAGCGGCGCCGGTTCGAGGCTCGGATCGACGACAAACTGGCTGGTTACGCCGAGTACACGCTCGACGAGGGCAGGATCGTCTTCATCCACACCCAGGTCGACGACGCCTTCGAGGGTCAGGGCGTGGGCGGCGCGCTGGCCAGGAACGCGCTCGACAACGTGCGCGAGCGTGGGCTCGCGGTGGTGCCGCGCTGCGCGTTCATCCGCGGCTGGATCCAGCGCCACCCCGACTACGAAGACCTCGTCGCCTAGCCGCCCGCTCCCCACCTTACCGCTTTGGGCGACATTTTCTCTGCTATAGCACAGAAAATGTCGCCCAAAGCGCGGGGTTGAGTGGTCAGTCGGCGAGGGCGATGGCTTTGCGCATGGCCTCGCGGGCGCGGCGACGGTCGCCCGCGTCGTCGTAGGCGATGCCGAGCCGGAACCAGGTACGCCAGTCGTCCGGTGCGGCCTCCGCTTCGGCCTGCCGGGTCGCGAACGCGGCGTCGGCGGCGGCCCGCTCCACCCGCCCGGACGGCCGGCGCGGCAGGTCGTCCACGGGCAGCCCGCCCTCGGCCGCGAGCCGCTCCCCCAGCCGCTGGGTGGCCAGCCCGAACCGCAGCTCGGCCACCAGCAGCCACGCGCCGACGATCGGCAGGATCAGCACGCCGAGCCCGAGCAGCGTCAGGACGACGTCACCCGAGGTCAGCAGCGCCCAGGCGCGCTGCGCGGTGAGCACGAAGTACAGCACCAGCACAGCGGCCAGGATGCCAACGACGGCGCGAGTGCGCCACGCCACCTAGTCGTCCAGCAGCGATTCGAGGCCGACGGTCAGGCCGGGCCGGCGCAGCGCGTTCCGGACGGCGAGCAGCACGCCGGGCATGAACGAGGAGCGGTCGAACGAGTCGTGCCGGATGGTCAGCGTCTCGCCCGGCGGTGCCGAACAGCACCTCCTGGTGCGCGACCAGGCCCGGACCCGCACCGCGTGCACCGGGATGCCCTCGACCGAGGCGCCGCGGGCGCCGTCGAGCTGGTCGGTGGTCGCGTCCGGGACCGGCCCGAGGCCGGCCTCCGCGCGCGCCGCGGCGATCAGCTGGGCGGTCCGCAGCGAGGTGCCGCTGGGGGCGTCGACCTTGCCCGGGTGGTGCAGCTCGATGATCTCGACCGACTCGAAGTACCGTGCGGCCTTCTCGGCGAACTGCATCATCAGCACGGCGCCGAGCGCGAAGTTGGGGACGATGATGACCCCGACGTCCGACCGCTGCTCCAGCCAGCCGCGCACGGTCTCGATCCGGTCCTGGTCGAAGCCGGACGTGCCGACGACCGTGGAGATGCCCTGGTCGATGCACCAGCGGATGTTGTCCAGCACCACGTCGGGCGTGGTGAAGTCCACCACCACCTGGGCCGCGGCGTCGGAGACGTTGAAGAGCCAGTCGCCCTCGTCGACCATGGCGACCAGGTCGGTGTCGGGCGCCGCGTCGATCGCGCGGCAGACCTCGGAACCCATCCGGCCGCGCGCGCCGAGCACGCCCACCCGGATCGGCTCCACCTCGTCCGTCTCCGGAGCGTTCGTGGTGTCCGTCGTCGGCTGCGTCATGGAGCCATCACCTCTGAGAAGTCATGATCGTCGAAAGGGCCGATGACCCCGAGCGACATCGGTTGAGCCAGCAGTTCGGTGGCCACCGAACGGACATCGTCCAAGGTCACCGCGTCGATCTTCGCAAGGAGTTCGTCGATGTCCAGCACGTCGCCGTAGAGCAGTTCGCTCTTGCCGATCCGGCTCATCCGCGAGCCGGTGTCCTCCAGCCCCAGCACCGTGGAGCCCTTGAGCATGCCCCTTGCCCCGGACCACCTCGTCGTCGCTGATGCCCTTCTCGGCGACCGAGGCCAGTTCCTCGCGGACCAGGCCGAGCACCTCGGAGACCCGGCTCGGGGCGCAGCCGGCGTAGACGCCGAACACGCCGGCGTCCGCGTACTGGGTGGAGTAGGAGTAGACCGAGTAGGCCAGCCCGCGCTTCTCCCGGATCTCCTGGAACAGCCGGCTGCTCATGCCGCCGCCGAGGGCCTGGTTCAGCACGCCGAGGGCGAACCGCCGCTCGTCGTGCCGGTGCACGCCGCGGCCGCCGAGCAGCACGTGGGCCTGCTCGGTCTCCTTGGGGCGGACCACGGTCGTCGCGCCGAGCAGCGGCACCGGGCCGCCCTGGCGGGGCGCGGCCGGTTCGCCGGCGCCGCCGAGCTGGCCCGCGGTGTCGAACGCCGCCCGGACCATCTCGACCACGCGCTCGTGCTCGAGGTTGCCGGCGGCGGAGACCACCAGGTTCTCGGGGGTGTACCGGTCCCGGTAGAAGCCGTCGATCTGCTCCCGGGTCATGCTCGTGATCGTCTCGACCGAGCCGATGACCGGCCGGCCGAGCGGGTGCGCGCCGAAGATCGCGCCGGTGAACAGGTCGTGGACCACGTCACCCGGGTCGTCGTCGTGCATGGCGATCTCTTCGAGGATCACGCCGCGCTCGACCTCGACGTCCTCGGGCGTGATCAGCGACGAGGTGAGCATGTCGCAGACCACGTCGGTCGCCATCGGCAGGTCCTCGTCGAGGATCCGCGCGTAGTAGCAGGTGTATTCCTTGGCGGTGAACGCGTTGGTCTCGCCGCCGACCGCCTCGATCGCCGAGGAGATCTCCAGCGCGTCCCGCTGCCCGGTGCCCTTGAAGAGCAGGTGCTCCAGGAAGTGGGACGAGCCGGCGAGCGTGGGGGTCTCGTCGCGTGATCCGATGCCGACCCAGATGCCGAACGAGACGCTGCGCACGGCCGGCAGCGCCTCGGTGATCACGCGCAGGCCCCCGGGCAGGACGGTACGGCGGACCGTGCCGCCGTACTGTCCCTCCGAGATCGTGCGGGTGTGGGAACCCGTCAAGATCAGGCGTCTCCGCCGCTGGTGTCGCCAACGGGGGCGTCCGTGGTCTCGGCGGGCGCGGACTCCTCGCCCTCCTTGACCGGGACGAGGCTGATCTTGCCGCGGGCGTCGATGTCGGTGATCTCGACCTGGAGCTTGTCGCCGACCTTGACCACGTCCTCGACCTTGGCGATGCGCTTGCCGTTGCCCAGCTTGGAGATGTGCACCAGGCCGTCCTTGCCGGGCACCAGCGAGACGAAGGCGCCGAACGCCGCGGTCTTCACCACGGTGCCGAGGAAGCGCTCGCCGATCTTCGGCAGGGTGGGGTTGGCGATCGCGTTGATCCGGTCGACCGCGGCCTGGGCCGACGGGCCGTCCGAGGCGCCGACGTAGATCGTGCCGTCGTCCTCGATCGTGATGTCCGCGCCGGTCTCGTCCTGGATCGAGTTGATCATCTGGCCCTTGGGCCCGATCACCGCGCCGATCTTGTCGACCGGGATGGTCACCGTGGTCACGCGCGGCGCGAACGGGCTCATCTCGTCCGGCGCGTCGATCGCCTCGTTCATCACCTCGAGGATCGCGAGGCGGGCGGCCTTGGCCTGGCTGAGCGCGCCGGCCAGCACCTCGGACGGGATGCCGTCGAGCTTGGTGTCGAGCTGGAGCGCGGTCACGAACTCCTTGGTGCCGGCGACCTTGAAGTCCATGTCGCCGTACGCGTCCTCGGCACCGAGGATGTCGGTGAGCGTGACGTACTCGGTCCGGCCGTCGACCTCGTCGGAGATCAGGCCCATCGCGATGCCCGCGACCGGCGCCTTGAGCGGCACACCGGCGTTGAGCAGCGACATCGTGCTGGCGCAGACCGAGCCCATCGAGGTGGAGCCGTTCGAGCTGAGCGCCTCGGAGACCTGACGGATCGCGTAGGGGAACTCCTCGCGGCTCGGCAGCACCGGCAGCAGCGCCCGCTCGGCCAGCGCGCCGTGACCGATCTCGCGACGCTTCGGCGAGCCGACCCGGCCGGTCTCACCGGTCGAGTACGGCGGGAAGTTGTAGTTGTGCATGTAGCGGCGACGCGTCTCCGGGGAGAGCGTGTCGAGCTGCTGCTCCATCCGGAGCATGTTCAGCGTGGTGACGCCCAGGATCTGGGTCTCGCCGCGCTCGAACAGCGCCGAACCGTGCACGCGGGGCAGCACGTCGACCTCGGCACCCAGGGTGCGGATGTCGGTGAGGCCACGGCCGTCGATGCGCACCTTGTCGCGCAGCACGCGCTCGCGGATGAGCTTCTTGGTGAGCGCCTTGAGCGCGCCGCCCAGCTCCTTCTCGCGGCCCTCGAACTTGGCCGCGACCTGCTCGAACGCGAGCGCCTTCACGCGGTCGAGCTCGGTCTCGCGCTCCTGCTTGCCGGCGATCCGCAGCGCGGCGTCGAGCGGCGCGGTGACCGCGTCGGCCACGGCGTCGTACACGTCGGCCTGGTAGTCCAGGAAGACCGGGAACTCGACGGTCGGCTTGGCGGCCTGGTCGGCCAGCTCCTGCTGCGCCTTGACCAGCGCGAGGATGGCCGGCTTGGCGGCCTCGAGGCCAGCCGCGACGACGTCCTCGGTCGGCATCGGGGAACCGCCGGCGATCAGCTCGATCGTGCCGGGGGTGGCCTCCGCCTCGACCATCATGATCGCGACGTCACCGTCGGGCAGGGCCCGGCCGGCCACGACCATGTCGAAGGTGGCGGTGGCGAGCTCGGTGTGGGTCGGGAACGCGATCCAGTCACCGTTCACGAACGCCACCCGGGTGGCGCCGATCGGGCCGGAGAACGGCAGGCCCGAGAGCTGGGTGGAGAGCGACGCGGCGTTGATCGCGATCACGTCGTACAGGCTGTCCGGGTCGAGCGCCATGATCGTCACGACGACCTGGACCTCGTTGCGCAGGCCCTTGACGAAGCTGGGGCGCAGCGGCCGGTCGATCAGGCGACAGGTGAGGATGGCGTCCTCGCTGGGACGACCCTCGCGGCGGAAGAACGAGCCGGGGATCCGGCCGGCCGCGTACATGCGCTCTTCCACGTCCACCGTGAGCGGGAAGAAGTCGAAGTGCTCCTTCGGGTGCTTGCCGGCCGTGGTGGCCGAGAGCACGAAGGTGTCGCCCAGTTGGGCGGTGGCCGAGCCGGCGGCCTGACGAGCGAGACGGCCGGTGGAGAACCGGATCTCGCGGCTGGGGTGTGCACCGTTGTCGATAACGGCTACGGACTCGTAAACGGGCTGGTCCGACATTCGGACGTCCTCCTGTGTTCAGGCTGGACGACAACTGCCCTCTGCGGAGCGGTTCCGCTGCCGGTCTTCGATCGAACCGCTGCTATCCTCAACCCCGGAACAACCCCGAGCTTCCCAGAGCAACCCGTAAGCCGGGGGCTCCGGTGCCCCGAAGGGGGACCGATGAGCATAGTGCGGCACTACCGAGGACCGGCGCCTCTGCCCGCTGACGCGGGGTGCCGTTGGTCGTCCGGCGCTTCGTGTCACCCGTGCGGCGCGATCGCGCCGTACGAGTCGGGGGAGCGACCTGGTGGTCACTCCCCCGTCGTGCAAGCTAGCGGCGCAGGCCGAGCTTCTCGATCAGCGCGCGGTAACGGCTGATGTCGGTCTTCGCCAGGTACTTCAGAAGCCGGCGACGACGGCCAACGAGCAGCAGCAGGCCGCGGCGGCTGTGGTGGTCGTGCTTGTGCTTCTTGAGGTGCTCGGTGAGGTCGCTGATCCGCTTGGACAGCATCGCCACCTGGACCTCGGGCGAGCCCGTGTCGTTCTCGACCGTCTTGTGGGCGGTCATGATCGTCGTCTTCTGCTCAGTAGTGAGCGCCACGAACTCTCCTTGATAACTGTGGTGTGGCCCGCGGTCTAGGTCACGCGGGCAAACTGCACACCGCCGGAACACCCGGCGTGATGACCAGGCTACCAGCAGCGGCATGTTACCTCGAATCGACGCGCCCGCCACCAGAGCTCCGTGCGGTTCGAATCCGCCCGTCAAGGGCGGAATTGAACCGCAGGCCGGGGGGTGCGCCGGCCGGGTCAGCTGAGCAGCAGGAGGCGGGTCTGGTCGACGTCGACGGCGATCTGGGTGACCAGCGCGTCCACCGAGTCGAACGAGAGCGTCGGGCGCAGCCGGGCGACGAACTCCAGCCCGACGTGCTCGCCGTAGAGGTCGCCGTCGAAGTCCAGCACGTACGCCTCGACCCGGCGCTCCCGGCCGGAGAACGTGGGGTTGGTGCCGATGCTCACCGCGGCCGGCAGCCGTTCCTTGCCGCGCACCAGCCAGCCGGCGTAGATGCCGTCGGCGGGTACGGCCGCGTACGGGTGGGTCTCCAGGTTGGCGGTCGGGAAGCCGAGCTCGCGGCCGCGCTGGTCACCCCGGACGACCACGCCCTCGACCCGGTGCTCGCGGCCGAGCGCCCTGGCCGCGCTGGCCACGTCGCCGGCGTCCACGCAGGCCCGCACGTAGGTGGAGGAGAACGTGGTGTCTCCGTCGGAGAGCAGCGGGCTGTCCTCGACGGTGAAGCCGAACCGCTGGCCGAGCGCGGTGAGCAGCGCGGTGTCGCCGGCCGCCTTGTGCCCGAACCGGAAGTTCTTGCCGACCACGACCGCCGCGGCGTGCAGGTGCTCGACCAGGACGTCGTGCACGAACTCCTCCGCCGAGAGCCGGCTGAACGCGGGCGTGAACGGCAGCACGCAGAGCGCGTCGGCGCCGAGCCCCTCGATCAGCTCGGCCTTGCGCCGGGGCGTGGTCAGCATCGCCGGGTGGCTACCCGGGCGGACCACCTCCGCGGGATGCGGGTCGAACGTGACGACCACGGAGTTGAGGCCGGCGTCCCTGGCCCGCTCCACCACGTGGCTGATGATCTGCTGGTGACCGCGGTGCACGCCGTCGAACACGCCGATCGTCACCACCGAGCGACCCCACCCGCCGGGGGTGTTCTCCACCCCGCGCCACCGCCGCACGCCGTCTCCCCTGGCTCGATCCGTCCCTGCCGCCCCAGCCTAGGCGAGCCCGCTGGCCACCCTGCGGCGGCACGACCTGCTGCGGTCCATTCGCGCCCTCCCAGGGCGCAAATGGACCGCAGCCCCGACGGCGGCGCAGCCGCCGTTGGGGTTGCGGTTGGATCGCGCCCTGGGAGGGCGCGATCCAACCGCAGCAGGTCAGGGGGTCAGGAGCTGGCGCCGCGGACCTGGTTCCGGCCGCCGCGCTTGGCCGCGTACAGGGCCTCGTCGGCGGCCGCGAGCAGGGCGTCCGGGGTCATCGCGCGGTTGGTGCCGGCAACCCCGGCGCTGACGGTGATCTGCACGCCGTTCGCGAACTGGGTGAGGTCGAGCGCCTCCACCGAGGCCCGGAGCCGCTCGGCCACCGCGAGCGCCTCGGTGCGCGCCGTGTTGGGCAGCAGCACGACGAACTCCTCGCCACCGATCCGGGCGGCCAGGTCACTGACCCGGCAGTGCCGGGTGATCTCCGAGGCGAGGGCGCGCAGCACGGCGTCGCCCACCAGGTGGCTGTGCCGGTCGTTGACCCACTTGAAGTGGTCGATGTCGATCAGCACCAGGCTCACCTCCTCGCCGGTCAGCTCGGCGTGCACGAGCACCCGGTTGAGCTGGGCGTCGAAGTGCCGGCGGTTGGCCAGGCCGGTGAGGGCGTCGGTGTGTGCGAGCCGTTCCATCGCCCTGCGCTCGTCGGCGAGGCGCCGGTTGGCCCTGGCCAGCTGCTGGAGTTCGCGTCGGCCGCGTTCGGACGCCTTGAGTTCCCGCTCGGCCTCGTACCGGGCGGCGGCGACCTGGTCCTTGCGCTCCACCACGTCGTCCCGTAGCCGCAGCGTGGCGACCAGCAGCCGCTTGTGCAGCGCGAACGCCGAGGCCAGGTCGCCGAGCTGCTCGTGGGTCTCGACCAGCAGCTCCAGCACCGGCACGGTCTCGTGGGTGAGCTCCCACTGCTCGTACAGCGCCAGCGCGCGTTCCAGGTGCGCGGCGGCCTCGGGCAGGTCGCCCCGGGCGAGCCGGGCCTGGCCGGCGTAGTGCAGGGACTGCGCCGCGGCGTCGTCGAGCTCCAGCGCGCCGGCCCGCACGATCGCCTGCTCGCCCAGCTCGACGGCCTCGTCGACCCGGCCGAGCCGGATCAGCGGCACCACCTGGTAGGCCAGCGCGCACGGCTCCAGCCCGACGAAGCCCGTGCGCACGGCGTGCCGCTGCACGGCCTGCAGCTCGGCGATCGCCGCCGCGAAGTAGTCCTTGGCCGCGGTCTCCCGGCCCTCCTCGGCCGCCTGCAGGCCGAGCCGCCCGCGCATCTCGGCGGCGTTGAGCCAGGCCAGACCCATGGTGACCCGGTCCCGAACGGTCACCGCCAGCTCGCCGCTGCGCTCCAGCAGCGCCAGCGACTCGTCGTACCGGCCGATGATGCCCTGCCCGATGCCGAGGCTGTTGAGCGCGCGCGCCTCGCCGGCCTGGTCGCCCACCGAGCGGAACACGGCCAGCGCACGTTCGGTGTCGACCACGGCGCCACCGGGATCGCCGAGGTACTCCAGCGCGATGCCGGCGAACACGTCGCACCAGGCCGCGCCGGTGACCTGGCCCACCGCCAGGTATTGCTGCTTCGCCTCCAGCAGCGCCTCCCGACCGGTCCGCGGGCTGACCGCGAACAGCAGGCTGTGGCCGTAGACGCAGCGCGCCCTGGCGATCAGGGTGGCGTCGCCGTGCCGCTCGGCGGCGGTGAGGGCGTCCTCCACGCAGGCCCGCGCGGCGCGCGGGTCGGCATCGGCCAGCCAGGCGGCCAGGTCGAGCAGCGCCGTGAGCCTCGGCTCGCCCTCGGCCGCGTCCCTGACCCGGCCCTGGAGGACCTCGGTCCAGTTCATCGGGCCGCCCGGGGTTCCGTCGGCGCGGCACGTCCCGCGATGGTCGCGAGGGGTCGCGGAGCTGCGTGGACGCGCGGGATTGACGCTTGCCCCGCGGGTCTCACAGCACGCCGACACTGGCACCGTTCCTCGGACTTCCGACTCAGCTCGTCCGATCGTCCCTACCGGCGGACGCTCGTAGGCGCACGACGGTAGCAAAGGCGTGTCCGAGCCGCTATCGGGGAGTAGCGACCAGCTTACGCAGGGTCTATCCCCTGGTGGTGATCGCCCTGGGCGCGCTGCACACGCGGTTCCGGCCGCTCTCCTTGGCCGCGTAGAGCGCCGCGTCGGCGGCCGCCCGGAGCTGCTCCGGCCGACTCGCCCGGACCGACCACGGCGACGCCCGCGCTGACCGTCACCCGGAGCCCGACCGCGATGTCGTCCAGCACCATCGTCTCGACCGCGATCCGCAGCCGCTCGGCCACCGCCACCGCGGCCGGTCCGGTCGCACCGGGCAGGATCAGCGCGAACTCCTCGCCGCCGACCCGCGCCGCCAGCTCGCCGGCCTCGCAGTGCCGGCCCACCACCGCGGCCACCCGGCCGAGCAGCGTGTCGCCGGTGACGTGGTTGAACCGGTCGTTGACCTTCTTGAAGTGATCGATGTCGACGACCACCAGCGCCAGCGAGCGCCGCCCCAGCTCGGCCCGGACCGCCAGCCGGGAGAGCTGCGCGTCGAAATGCCGGCGGTTCGCCAGCCCGGTGAGCGCGTCGGTGTGGGCGAGCCGTTCCAACGCCCGGTTCTCCGCCTCGAGGCGGTTGTTCTGCTTGAGCAGCTCCGCGGAGCGCAGCCGGTCGACGGTCCGGTGCTCGGGTTGGCGGGCCGCCTCGATCCGCGCCGCGGCGACCTCGTTCTCCCGCTGGGCGTTGCCGTCCCGGAGCATGAGCTCGGCGGCGAGCAGCCGCTTCTGCATCGCGTACGCCGCCGGGATGTCGCCCAGCGCCTCGTGGGCCGCGACCAGCCCGCGCAGCACCCGCACCGTCTCCAGGTGCAGGCCCCACTGCTCGTACGAGACCAGCGCGGCGGCCAGCAGCCCGCGGGCCCGCTCGGGCGCACCGAGCGCGAGGTGCACCTCACCCGCATAACACCGGGCACTGGCCTGGGCCTCCGGCGACTCCGACACGGCGCCGAACCGCAGCGCCCGGTCGCAGGCCGCCAGCGCCTCCTCGTGCCGGCCGAGATGCCGCAGGGTCGAGGCCCGGTACGCCGGGACCAGCGGCTGGAGGTAGCGGTGGCCGAGCCGCTCCAGCAACTCCTCGAGCGCGCCGTACTCCGCGTCGGCCTGTTCGAACAGCGCCTTGGCGACGCCCGGCTTCCCCTCGGCGAGGGCGGCCTGGCCGAGGTCGCTGGCGGCCTCGGCGCCGTTCATCCGGGCCAGCGCGTGGGTGCCCGGGCAGCCGGCGACCTTCGCCAGGTCGGCCGCGCGCCGGTACCGGGCCAACGCGTCCGCGTACCGGCCGAGCATGGTCTCGCCGAAGCCGAGCGTGTTCAGGCAGCGGGCCTCGCCGGCCAGGTTGGCGAGCCGGCGGAACACCGCGAGCGCACGCTCCACCCGGATCGTCGCGCCGCCCGGGTCGCCGAGGTACTCCAGCGCCACGCCGGCCATGTGCTCGCACCAGGCGGCGTCCGCCGGCAGGCCGAACGTCTCGAACCGGCGGCCCAACCCGAGCAGCTCGTGGTAGGGCTCGACCAGATCCTTCATGCCGAACAGCCGGGCCACGGTGTCGGCGTAGCGGGCGCGGTTCAGCAGCACGGCGTTGCCGGACAGTTCGGCCTGGCGGACCGCCTCGGGGCCGACCACGAGCGCCCTGGCCGGGTCCGCGTCGGCGCACCAGAGCACGAGGTGGATCAGCGCGGTGCTGCGAGCGGACTGGTCGGGCGCGGCCGCGACCCTGGCTTCCAGCTCATCGGCCCTGGTCACCGGGTGGGCGGCGGGCGGCGCACCGAGACCCCAGCCGGGGTGGCGGTAACCAGCTGGCAAGCCCAGCAAACGCACGCCTACTCCATCCTGGACCGACGACTGGTCACGCCAGAACGGTAACAAGGTCGGTCGCTCGGAGGAGGCCACTTCCCCTTATCGGAGGCGGGCTGTTCAACCGATCGGGCCACTCCCGCGCCGGGTCGAGCACTGGACCTGCCGGCGTCCCGGCGCCGAGTTGGGAACCGGGCCGGCGGGCGTTACGGGGTCGGGTTGAGCACCACCTCGGGCCGTGCGGCACCGGCCCGCTCCGCGACCAGCGCGATCACCTCGCCGTCCGGGCCGAACACGCCGTAGGTGCCGGCGATCCCGGCCGCGACGAGCCGGCCACCGTGGCCGAGGATCCGGGCCTGCTCGGCCTCGACGTCCCGGCGCGGGAACGAACTCGCCACGGCCGCCGACAGCGGGATCACCAGCGGCTCGCCCCGCTCCGACCAGCTCCTCCAGCTCCGGCAGGGTGTGCGCCTCGGCGAGCCCGAACGGTCCGACCCGGGTGCGGCGCAGTGCGGTGAGGTGGCCGCCGACGCCGAGGGCGGCACCGAGATCGCGGGCCAGCGCGCGGATGTAGGTGCCGGACGAGCACTCGACCAGCACGTCCAGGTCGAGCACGCCGTCCGCCCGGCGGACCGCGAGCAGCTCGAACCGGGACACCGTGACCGGACGGGCCGCGAGCTCGACCTCCTCGCCGGCCCGGACCCGGGCGTAGGACCGCTGGCCGTCGACCTTGATCGCCGACACCGACGACGGCACCTGGAGGATCTCGCCGGTCAGCGGCGCGATGCCGGCCCGCACGGCCTCCTCGGTCACGGCGTCGGCCGGGGCACCGCCGGTGACCTCGCCCTCCGCGTCGTCGGTGATCGTGGACTGGCCGAGCCGGATCGTGGCGGCGTACTCCTTGGTGGTGAGCGCGAGGTGGCCGAGCAGCTTGGTGGCCCGCTCCACCCCCAGCACCAGCACGCCGGTCGCCATCGGGTCCAGCGTGCCGGCGTGGCCGACCTTGCGGGTGCCGGCCAGCCGCCGTCCGCGCGCGACCACGTCGTGCGAGGTCAGGCCGGCCGGCTTGTCCACCACCAGCAGCCCGCTGGCCGCCGGCGGCCGATCGGATCGCCGCTGCCCGCCGCGCCGGCCCCCGCCCCGTTGGCCGGCTCTTGCTTGCCCGCCCCGGCCGGCTGGTCGGCGTCCTTGCCCGCGCGCGCCGGCTGCTCGCCGCTCGTGGCCGCAGCTGGCCTGGCTCGTCGGCGTGGCCCTCGCTGCGCTCGTTCATGTGTCCTGCCCTTCGTTCTCGCGCGCCAGTTGGCGCAGGTCTGCCTCGCCGGCCTCGGTCCATCGTTCGCCGGCCACCCGGAGCACCATTCCCACCAGTCTGATCAGCACGAACGCCAGCAGCCCCGCCCACACCCCGGGCAGTCCCCAGCCGAGGAACTGGGAGAGCCAGACCAGCGGCAGGAAACCGCCGATCGTGGAGGCGAGCGTGACGTCGCGCAGGAACCGCGTGTCGCCGGCGCCGATCAGGACGCCGTCCAGGGCGAACACCACGCCGGCGGGGATCTGGGTCAGCGCGAACCAGGGCCAGATCTGTGCGGTCATCTCCAGCACGGCCGAGTCGCCGGTGAACAGCCTCGGCAGCACGTCGCTGACGAGCAGCAGCAGGCCGGCGAAGACCGCGCCGGCCACCCCGCCGTACCCGGCCACCCGCCACCCGACCGCCCTGGCCTCGCTCCGCCGCCCGGCACCGAGGCTCTCCCCCACCAGCGACTGCGCGGCGATCGCGACCGAGTCCAGCACCAGCGCGAGGAACATGAACAGTTGCAGCGCGATCTGGTGCGCGGCGAGCGGGCCGGCGCCGAGCCGGGACGCGACCGCGGCGGCCGACAGGAACGAGGCCTGGATGGCCGCCGTGCGCAGGACCAGGTCGCGGCCGAGCACGAGCTGGGCCCGGATCAGCGCTGGTCGTGGCCGCAGCGACACCCCCTCGGCGCGGAGCGCGCGGACGAAGAAGCCGGCGGCGATCACCTGCGCGGTCACGTTCGCCACGGCGGAACCGGCCAGCCCCATGCCGGCGCCGTAGACCAGTGCCGGGCAGAGCGCCATCGAGACCAGGTTGCCGCCGAGCACATACCGGACCGGCCGGCGGGTGTCCTGCACGCCGCGCATCCAGCCGTTTCCGGCCAGCGACAGCAGGATCGCGGGCGCGCCGAGGCTGGCGATCCGGAACCACAGCTCGCCGGCGGCCCGTACTTCGGTGGCGTCCGGCCCGCCGATCAGCACGGACATGAGCGGACCGGCGAGCAGCTGGGACAGCGCCACCATGATCAGCCCGACGCCGAGGCCGAGCCAGGAGGCCTGGACGCCCTCGGCCACCGCGCCCGCACGTTGGCCGGCGCCGAACCGGCGGGCGGCCCGGCCGGTGGTGCCGTAGGCCAGCACGTTGCCGAGCCACGCGGCGGACGCCATCAGCGTGCCGCCGGCGGCCAGCCCGGCGAGCGGCACCCGGCCGAGGTGGCCGACGACCGCGGTGTCGACAAGGAGATAGAGGGGCTCGGCCGCGAGGACGACCAGCGCCGGCAGGGCGAGCCCGGTGACACGGCGAGCCGACGACGGCCCGCTCACGGCCTCATCCCCGCGCCAACCCCAACGCCGATCCCAGCGCCTTTGGGCGACATTTTCGGTGTTATAGCACCGAAAATGTCACCCAAAGGCGAGGACGGGAGCGGCAGCGCGACAACCCGCACCCCGACCCCCGCGCCTGCCGAGCGGTTGCGGTTCAAATCCGCCCTCCCAGGGCGGAATCGAACCGCAACGAGGTCATGCCCGGCCGTCCGCCTCGACGGGCTTGCTGGCGGGCTCGTCGTCCGACTCGTCCTCGTCGTCTTCCTTGACGCGGTACGGGTCGGGCTCACCGGCGTACTCCTTGCCGGCGGCGAGCCGCTGGAGCTCGGCGTCGGCCTCGCGGGCCTTGGCCAGCAGGTCGTCGATCTCGCGCGCGGTCTCGGGCACGACGTCGGCCTCGAACGTCAGCGTGGGGGTGAACTTCACCCCGGTCTGCCGGCCGACCGCGCTGCGCAGCACGCCCTTGGCGCTCTCCAGCGCCTCCGCGGTGGCCGCCCGGTCCGTCTCGTCACCGAACACGGTGTAGAAGACGGTGGCGTCCTGCAGGTCGCCGGTGATCTTGGTGTCGGTGACCGTGACCATGCCCAGGCGGGGGTCCTTCACCTGGGTCTTCAGCGTGGTCGCGACGATCTCGCGGATCCGGACCGCGAGCTTGCGTGCCCTGGCGGCGTCGGCCATGTCGTGCTCCTTCATGAGGTGCGTGGGTCTCGTTGCTCGCTCGGGGCCACGCGGTTCGCGAGCGGGGTGGGCGGCGGGTTCCGGCCGCCCTGGGGTGATTCGGCTCAGTCGTCGGCGCCGTGCAGCCGGCGCCGTACCGAGAGCAGCTCGAGCTCCGGGCGGCCGGCGACCAGCCGCTCGCACGCGTCGAGCACCTCGTTGATGTGGTCGACGTCCCGCGCCACCGCGGCCACGCCGAATTCCGCCCGGCCGTGCAACTCCTGGGAGCCCACCTCGGCGGCGGCGACGTCGAGCCGCTGCAACGCGGCCACGACGGGACGGATGTATCCCCGCTTGGCCTTGAGCGAACGACTGTCGCCCGGCAGCAGGACATCCAACTGCAGTGTTCCGGTGAACATGGGCATCTATGCCGCTGGTCCGACGGACCGGGGGCGGGCACCGAAGTGGCTGCCCGCCCCCGGGTTACGTCAGGCGCGCGGCTTCTCCCGCATCTCGAACGTCTCGATGACGTCGTCGACCTTGATGTCGTTGAACGACCCCAGGCCGATACCGCACTCGTAGCCCTCGCGGACCTCGGTCGCGTCGTCCTTGAACCGCTTGAGCGACTCGATCGAGAGGTTGTCCGCCACCACGGCGCCGTCCCGGATGAGACGAGCCTTGGAGTTCCGGCGGATGGTGCCCGACCGGACCAGCGTGCCGGCGATGTTGCCGAACTTGCTCGACCGGTACACCTCCCGGATCTCGGCGGTGCCGAGCTGGGCCTCCTCGTACTCGGGCTTGAGCATGCCCTTGAGTGCGGCCTCGATGTCGTCGATGGCCGCGTAGATCACCGAGTAGTACCGGATGTCGACGCCCTCGCGGTCCGCCAGCTCGCTCGCCTTGCCCTGCGGGCGGACGTTGAAGCCGATGATGACCGCGTCGGAGGCCGACGCCAGCATGACGTTGGTCTCGGTGATGGCACCGACACCGCGGTCGATGATCTTGAGCTCGATCTCCTCCGGCACCTCCAGCTTGAGCAAGGCGTCTTCCAACGCCTCGACCGAACCGGAACCGTCGCCCTTGAGGATGAGGGTGAGCGAACTGCGCTCGCCTTCCTTGAGGCGGTCGAGCAGCGTCTCCAGCGTGGCACGGCCACGGCGGTTGGCGAGGGCGGCGTTACGCTCCCGCGCCTGGCGCTGCTCGGCGATCTGGCGGGCGACGCGGTCCTCGTTCACGCAGAGGAAGTTGTCACCGGCGCCGGGCACCGAGGTGAAACCGAGCACCTGGACCGGCTGCGAAGGACCGGCCTCCTTGACCTGGTCACCGTGCTCGTCGAGCATGGCGCGGACCCGGCCGTAGGCGTCGCCGGCCACCACCGAGTCACCGACGCGGAGCGTGCCGCGCTGGACCAGGACGGTCGCCACCGGACCACGACCACGGTCGAGGTGACCCTCGATCGTGACACCCTCGGCCCGCACGCCGACCGGAGCGGTGAGCTCCAGCGAGGCGTCTGCGGTGAGGATGACGGCCTCGAGCAGGCCCTCGATGTTGATCCGGGACTTGGCCGAGATGTCGACGAACATGGTGTCGCCGCCGTACTCCTCGGCGACCAGTCCGTACTCGGTGAGCTGCTGGCGGACCTTGGCCGGGTTGGCCCCGTCCTTGTCGATCTTGTTCACCGCGACCACGATCGGCACACCGGCCGCCTGGGCGTGGTTGAGCGCCTCGATGGTCTGCGGCTTCACACCGTCGTCCGCCGCCACCACGAGGATCGCGATGTCGGTGGCCTGGGCACCCCGTGCACGCATGGCGGTGAACGCCTCGTGACCCGGGGTGTCGATGAAGGTGATCTTCCGCTCGTCACCGGCGACCGTGGCGGTCACCTGGTACGCGCCGATGGCCTGGGTGATGCCGCCGGCCTCGTCCGCCACCACGTCGGTGGAACGGATCGCGTCGAGGAGCTTGGTCTTACCGTGGTCGACGTGGCCCATGACGGTGACCACCGGCGGACGAGTGACGAACTCCTCGTCGCTGAAGTCGCCGTCGAACTCGAGGTCGAAGCGCGCGAGCAGTTCGCGGTCCTCGTCCTCCGGGCTGACGATCTGGACGTCGAAGCCCAGGTGCTCGCCCATCAGCTGCAGCGTCTCGTCGCTGCAGGACTGGGTGGCGGTCACCATCTCGCCGAGACCGAAGGCCTCCTGGACCAGCGAACCGGGGTTCGCGTTGATCTTGTCGGCGAAGTCCGAGAGCGACGCGCCACGGGCGAGGCGGATGACCTCACCGTTGCCGCGCGGAGCACCCGAACCCATCGTCGGGGCCGACAGGTTGTCGAACTCCTGACGCCGCTGCTTCTTGGACTTCCGGCCACGGACCGGGCCACGACCGCCGGGACGCCCGAAGGCACCCGCGGTACCGCCACGGCCACGACCGCCGCCACCGGGACGACCGCCACCGCCGGGAGCCCCACCGGGACCACCGCGGTAACCGCCACCACCAGCGCCGGGAGCGCCACCGCCGCCGCCACCGGGACCGCCGCGGTAACCACCGCCGCCGCCACCGGGACCGCCGCCGCTACCGGGACGACCGGCACCGCCGCCGCCACCAGGACCAGCCGGACGACCGGCACCAGCGCCACCGGGACCACCCGGACGACCGCCGCCACCAGGACCGGCCGGACGACCCGCACCGGGACCACCGGGACGACCGCCGCCGCCCGGACCAGCCGGACGAGCCGGCATCATGCCGGGGTTAGGCCGCGGGGGCATGTTGCCCGGGTTGGGCCGAGGACCACCGGGACGACCGCCGCCACCGGCACCGCCGGCAGGCGGGCGCGGCGGCATGCCGCCGGGCGTGGGACCGGCCGGACGGGTACCGCCCGGAGCCGGCGCACCACCGGTGTTGGGACCGGCGGCGGGACGCGGGCCAGGGCGCGGCGGGGCCGCGGCCGGGTTCACGCCGAACGGGTTGTTACCGGGCCGCGGACCGGGCCGGGGACCGGCCGGACGCGTCGGCGCGGTGGGAGCCGCCGAGGCCGCGGGGGCCACCGGCGGGTGAGCGGCACGCTCGGCGGCGGCCGTCTTGGCCGCCTCCTGTGCCGCCTTGAGCTCAGCGGCCTTGGCCTCGGCCGCGGCCACCTCGACGTTGTGCGAGCTGGCCATGGTGCCGACGCCGGTGCTGACCGGCGGCTTCGGACCAGGCTTCGGGCCAGGCATGGCCGGACCCGGACGCGCGGTCACCGGCTTCGGCGGACCAGGCACCCCGGCCGGCTTCTTGGGGGCGGCGGCCGAATCGGCCGACTCGCCCGAGGACTGGGACGGGAACGACTCCCGGAGGCGTCGCGCGACGGGTGCTTCCACCGTCGACGACGCGGACTTCACGAATTCGCCAAGCTCCTTGAGCCTGGCCAGTACTGTCTTGCTCTCTACACCAAGCTCTTTAGCGAGCTCGTGTACGCGGGCCTTGCCTGCCACTGGACTCCTCATCCGAGGCCGGGCGGCGACCCGCTCGACCTCCTGCTTACAACTGAAGCCTGGTCATTGTTGAGACTTCATCGCTTGCTCATACCGAATCGACCTACTTCTCTTCCGAGTGCGGGCGGGTACCCGCACAACCGGTAGTGCCGAGCTCTGCGACGTAATCGCGGACCGCACCGATGTCGACGACACCGGTCACTCGTAGCGCACGCCCGAAGGCGCGGCGGCGTTCCGCGAGCGCGAAGCAGGCCGGGTCGGGGTGAAGTGATGCACCTCGTCCCGGCAGTCTGCGCGCCGGGTCGGGTACGACGACAGGGATGTCATCGTGCTCTTCCCGGGGGCCGTCGAGGACGACCCGCAGCAACTCGTCGGCTGCCGCACGCACCCGACAACCGACGCACGTCCTGACGACGGCGCGACGAGAATCAGAATTCGTGTGGCGAACCACCTGAAAGCTTACCCCGCCGCTCCGACTGAGGACGCGCCCGGCTCCCCGGTCGCCTCCGGAACCGCCGCGTCGCTGCGAATATCGATGCGCCAGCCCGTCAGACGCGCGGCCAGTCGGGCGTTCTGCCCTTCCTTGCCGATCGCCAGCGAGAGCTGGTAGTCCGGCACGGTCACCCGTGCCGAGCGGTTCGACAGGTCGACGATCTCGACCTTGATCACGTTCGCCGGCGACAGCGCGCTGGCCACGAAGCGGGCCGGGTCCTCGGCGAAGTCGACGATGTCGATCTTCTCGCCGTGCAGCTCGCTCATGACCGCGCGCACCCGGCTGCCCAGCGGGCCGATGCAGGCGCCCTTCGCGTTCACGCCGGCCACCTTCGACCAGACCGCGATCTTGGAGCGGTGCCCGGCCTCCCGGGCGACCGCGCCGATCTCGACCGTGCCGTCCGCGATCTCGGGGACCTCCAGCGCGAAGAGCCGCCGGACCAGGTTGGGGTGCGACCTGGACAACGTGATCTGCGGCCCGCGCATTCCCTTGGACACGCCCACGACCAGCGCCTTGATCCGCGCGCCGTGCTCGTACACCTCACCGGGCACCTGCTCGCCGGCCGGCAGGTTCGCCTCCACCTTGCCGAGGCTGATCGAGACGATGCCCTTCTCGGAGCGACCCTCGTGCGCCTGGATGATGCCGGCGACGACCTCGCCCTCCTTGCCCGCGAACTCGCCGAAGTTGTTCTCGTCCTGGGCGTCGCGCAGCCGCTGCAGGATGACCTGCTTGGCGGTCATCGTCGCGATCCGGCCGAAGTCGTGCGGAGTGTCGTCGTACTCACGCAGCGTGGCGCCGGTCTCGTCCCGCTCGCTCGCCCACACCTTGGCGGTGCCGCTCTTGCGGTCGATCTCGACCCGGGCGTGGTGCTGCGCGCCCTCGGTGTGCCGGTACGCGGTGAGCAGGGCGGTCTCGATCGCTTCGATGATCGTCTCGAAGGAGATCTCCCGCTCCCGCTCCACCGCACGTAGCGCGGCGATGTCGATGTTCATGCGTCCTCCCCCTCCGTATTCATGTCGTCTTCGTCTCCGTGCCGGCGCGGCTGCGCCGGGCCGGCTGAACTCCACCTGCACCTGGCCGGCGCCGAGCTGGTCGTACCCGATCTCGCGGGGCTTGCCGTCGACGTCGAGGACCACGTGGTCGTCGGTGGCCGCGGTGATCCGGCCGGTCAGCGAGGCATCGCCGACCTGGACCTTCACCAGCCGGCTCACGTTCCGGGACCAGTGCCGCGGCAGCGTCAGCGGCCGGTCCACCCCGCGGGTGGTGACCTCGAGCGTGTACGGCTGGCGCCCGACGATGCCGCCCTCGGCGTCCGCCTCGTCCAGCACGGCGGAGACCGCGCGGGACACCTCGGCGATGTCGTCCAGGGTGATCCCGCCGTCGCCGTCCACCACGACCTTGACCAGACTGCGCCGGCCAGCCGCGACCACGACCAGTTCTTCGAGGTCGTAGCCAGCTTCGGCCACGACCGGTTCGACCAGGGCGGTGATCCGGGCGCGTTGGCCTGTCGGTGCACCCGCAGCCATCGGGCACCTCCCTCGTCGTCGCTCTGAAGTTGTCGGGTGTGCACAGCGTAACGGTCCGCGTGGGGTGGTCCCGCACCACCACACTGGCGACCGACTGACAAACTGTCCCCGTGAAGCCGCTCCTCAATCGTCGGCGTCTGCTCGCCGGTGCCGCTGGCGGAGCGGGCGGGCTCCTCGCCGTGTCCGCGCTGACCGGCTGTGGCGTGGTGGTGGGGGCCGACGATTCCCCCGTACCGGCCGCCCAACCCGACCCGCTGGAGCCCGTGCTGGCCGCCGAGCTGACGCTGCTGGCCAGCTACGACGCCACGATCGCCAAGTTCCCGGCGGTGGCCGGCAAGCTCAAGGCGGTCCGCGCCGACCACGCCGCGCACGTCCAGGCGATGCGAGCCCGGCTGGATCCGCGCCGCGCCGCGCAGATGCCGGCCAGCGTGGCCGCCGAGGCGGTGGGCGCCACCTCGGCGGCCGCGATCGCGGCCCTCGCGAAGGGCGAACGCGCCCAGGCCGAGCGCGCCGGCAAGGCCTGCCTGACCGCCGAGGGCGAACGGTCGGCACTGCTGGCCAGCCTGGCCGCCTGCGAGTCCTCGCACCTGGTGGTGGTCGGATGAGCGACCCGACGACCCGGCTGCAGACCGCGCTGGCCGCCGAACACGCCGCCGTCTTCGGCTACGGCGCGCTCGGCCCCTACCTGAGCAACGCGTCCCAGGCGGTCGCGGCGCGCGCCGAGGCCGCCCACCGAGAGCGGCGGGACGCCGTCGGCACCCGGCTGGTGGCCGCCAACGCCGAACCGGTACCGGCGGAGCGGTCGTACACGCTGCCGTTCCCGGTGACCAGCCGGGCCACCGCCGTCAAGCTCGCGCTCCAACTGGAGGAGCGCACCGCCGCCGTCTGGCGGGCCGCCGTCCCCGACCTTCCCGCCGCCGATCGCGGGCTGGCGGTCGCCGCGCTCACCGACTGCGCGGTGCGAGCCGCCCGGTGGCGCCAGATCCTCGCCCCGAACGCCCCGGTGACGGTCCCCTTCCCCGGCATCTGACCCGCCTCGCTTGGCCGTGGGTTGCGGTCCAAATGCGCCCTCCCAGGGCGCATTTGGACCGCAGCTCTCGCCCGGCGGGCGACGGCACGCCCTCGCGGGAGCCGCGAGGGCGTGATCATGCGCTGGCGGGAGCCCCGAGGGCGTTGGCGCGGGCGGTCAGCGCCGGCCGCGGCCGGCGAACTGCCCGCGCCGAAACGGACTTTCGGGGTTTCTGGGCATACGACGGGCGTCCGTAGCCCCGTTTTCCCCGAAAGTCCGTTTCGGCTGAGGTGGCTGGGCCGCCGAAGGCGGGCAGGAGAGGTTCGCCGCCGAAGGCGGCGTCCAGATCGACGGGCCGGCGGCGGCTTCGCCGCCCGCTCGGCCGTGCGGTCCAAATGCGCCCTGACAGGGCGCATTTGGACCGCAACCGGCGAAGGCCGGCGATGCGGCGGCGCGCCGGCCGCCGACCGAACCGGACTTGCGGGACTTCCGTGCCTACAACGGGCGCCCGTAGCCACGTTTGTCCCGCAAGTCCGTTTTGCGAAACCGGCGGCGCGGCGCGAACCCCGGCCGGCCGAACCCGGGGCGGCGCGAACCCGGCCGCGCGATGGCCGGTCCGGCCTGGCCAAGCCGTGCTCGGCAGGCGAGTAGGCCGACGGGAAGCGGCGGGCGTTCAGGGGAGGGAAGGCGGTGCCGGCCCGGTCCCACCGGGAGGGATGTCGGGCCGGCACCGCGATGGAGAAGCCGTCGTGAGCCAGGGGGTGTAGCCCGCGGCGGCCGTTCCAGTCTCGGTTCGACTCCCGTTGCCGGGAGACGTCGTCGTGCTCAGCCGTACCGCTGTCCGCATCAGCTACGCGGTGGGGCGCAGGACGTGATCGTCGAGACCACACCCCACCGCGAGTCAGCGGGCTCGATGCGGGATCCATCGGGCGGTACGTCAAGCAGTGACGCTGACGCTAAGTCACGAAACCCGCGTGCGGTAGGCCTTTCAGACGGTCTTAAGGCCGTTGAGAACAGGGCTTAATGGTGGGCGACGCCGGCGTTCGGAACGGCCAGCCAGAGCTTGATCCGCGCACCGCCGAGCCGGCCTCGGTCGAAGTGGATCGAGCCGCCCGTGGACTCCGCGATCCGGCGGGCGATGTCCAGCCCGAGGCCGGTCGATCCACCGCCGCTGGCGCCCCGGCGAACCGCCGCCCGAGGGTTGGCCACGCCCGGTCCCGCGTCCTCCACGACCAGCGTCACGCCGCGCCGGTCGGACCGCATCGCGACCGCGAACGCCGTGCCGTGCGGGGTGTGCCGGAACACGTTGCCCAGCAAGGCGTCGACCACCGCCACGAGCTCCGCCCTGGCCACCGGCACCGGCGCCGGCCGTTCCGCGCCGGACAGGTCCCACTGGCGGTCCTGGTCCTCGGCGAGCGCCGACCAGAAGCTGAGCCGCTCGTTCAGTACCTCGGCCACGTCGCACCGCTCCGGCCCGCGCTCGGACAGCGGACGGCGGGCGGTCTTGATGATCGTGTCGATCTCTCGTTCGAGGGTGCCGACCGCGAGCCGGATCCGCTCCGCGTCGGTGCCGTCGCCGAGGCCTTCGACGTCGAGCCGCAGGGCCGTGAGGGGGGTGCGGAGCCGGTGCGACAGGTCGGCGGCAAGCTCACGCTCCGCATCCAAGAACTGCACCACCCGGGCGGCCATCGCGTTGAACGAGGCGCCCGCCTCGGCGAGTTCGGGCGGACCCCCGGGATCAACCCGGACCTTCAGGTCACCGCTGCCGAACGCCCGCGCCGCCCTGGCCAGGCCACGCGCCGAGCCGACGACCTTCGCGCCCAGCCGGTCCGCCACGAAGACCGAGCCCAGCACCAGGGTCAGGGCGACCACCGAGAGGGCCACCCAGGCCGGCGTCACGCCGCGGGTCAGGTCCTCTTCCGGCAGGTACACCTCGATCACCACATCGGCGCCCTCGCGCAACCTGGCGGGTTGCAGGAACACCTGGCCGCCGGCCGCCTCGGCGGTGAAGCTGCGGTTGTTGTCCAGGGCGAGCGTGACGTCCTCGGCGCGGGCGTGCGTGCTGCCGAGGGGATCGCCGGAGGGCAGGTAGAGGGCGAGCCGGCCGTCCCGCCCCGCCGGGCTGCTCTCCAGGCCCTCCTGGAGCACCTTGCGGTCGCTGGTGATCGCCAGCACGGTGACCATCGCGGACGCCTGGCGTTCCGCGTCGGTGATCGCGCGTTCCTCCGCGATCTGGTGCACGATCAGCGCCAACGGAACGAGGAACGCGAGCGCGACCATCGTCGTGGTCGCCAGGGCGACCCGGACCAGCGCCCACCTCATCGCGGCAGCCGATTCATCGTGGGGAACTCGTTTCGAAGTGGAACTGGTGTCAACGCATCCCGGTTCTCATCGCGGGACTACTAGCTTGACACCCACCCCACGGACGGTGTGCAGGAACCTCGGCTGAGCGGCGCTCTCGCCGAGCTTGCGACGAAGCCAGGACAGGTGCACGTCGATGGTCTGGTCGCCACCGATGTGTGGCTGCCGCCAGACCGCCTCCACGAGCTCCTTGCGGCTGACCACGCGGTGCGGGCGGGCGGCGAGGTAGGCCAGCAGGTCGAACTCGCGGCGGGACAGCTCCAGCAGCTCGCCCTCGAGGGTCGCCTCGCGGCGCGCCAGGTCGACCCGGAGCGGACCGACCTCGATCGCGGACTGCCGTGCGCCGCCCGGACGGGCCCGCCGGAGCACGGCCGACATCCGGGCCGCGAGGTGCTCACCGGAGAACGGCTTGGTCAGATAGTCGTCGGCTCCGGCGTTGAGGAGCTTGACGATCTCGGCCTCGTCGTCCCTCGCGGTGGCCACGATCACCGGTACCTCGCACAGCCCGCGCAGCATGCGCAACGCGTCCGCACCATCCAGATCAGGCAGACCGAGGTCAAGAATGACCAGGTCAGGCCGGTCGGCGGTGACCTCTCGCAACGCGTCGAGGGCGGTACCCACCGCACGCACCACGTGGTCAGCCTTCGTCAGCGACCGGACCAACGCGCCTCGCACTACGGCGTCGTCTTCGACTAGAAGCACCTTGGGCATGCACCGAACGGTAGCCCCCGCACGGCGGTAGCGGTGAATGGATCTCCGGATGCGGTGAGAGGATGTCCCGCATGCACCGAACTTTGGGGTCCGTGGGCGCCTGGCTCGTGGCCACCAGCCTCGCGGTTCTGGTCTCCTGGTTGGGAGTCCAGTCAGTCCGATTCGCGGCGGTTCCGGACCGGGTCAGCCCCATGTCGGCGGCCGAGGCGCGGAAGGGACTCCCTCAGTCGTCATCGGCCACCCCGACCCCGGACGCGCGCTCCGGTACTCCGTCGGCCACCCCCTCCTCGACCACGAACACCGGTACGAACTCGCCGTTCCCGACCGGTGAGGCGAGGCCCTCCACCGACGACGGCTGGACCGCCGAGCCGGACGGCAAGGGCGGCACGGCACTGTTGCGGACGGTCGCGGTCAAGGGCGGTTCGGCGCGGCTGCGGTTCGCCAAGGACGAGGTGAAGGTGCTCGGCACCGAGGCGAAGTCCGGCTTCACCGCCGCGTTCAACTCCGAGTCGCCGACGACCGCGGTCGTGACGTTCAGCTCGCCCGACCACACCTCCAAGATCACCGCGTACTGGCTGAACGGCGCGAAGGCCCGGATCACCGAGACCCCCCTCTAGCCGGCCGCACGCGGGCTGCCGACGGCGCCGGCACGTAGGGCCCGCTACCGACGGCGCGAACCGGACTTGCGGGGTTTCCATGCCTACAACGGGCGCACGTAGCCACGAATGTCCACCGACGAATCGGCACGCCAGGCGTCGATGACGGCGAGCAATTCGGACAGGCGCTGCACGGTGGCGTCGGGCTGGCCGACGGTGTGGCCGATCTGGTTGGCGGGGATCGCGCTGTGCGGGACGTGGACGGCGCGCATGCCGACGTTCTGCGCCCCGTAGACGTCGTCGAAGAGCCGGTCGCCGACGAAGACGCAGCGAGCCGGGTCGGTGACGCCGGTGGCGGTCATCGCGGCCAGGAACGCCTCGGGGTGCGGCTTGGTCCACGGGATCTCGCTGGAGTAGACCGCGCCGTCGAACAGGTCCAGCACACCGTCACGGGCGAAGATCTGCTCGTGATGTGCCCTGGTCCAGATCGTGTTCGACAGCACCCCGACCCGGATGCCACGTTCACGTAGGCCGGCCAGGACCGCGGGCGCCTCCGGGTCGATCAGTGAGTGCGGCTCCCAGTGCTCCTGGAAGGCGGCCAGCGCGGCCTCGGTCATCGTCACGTCCGCGAGCGCGCAGACCTCCGCGAGCGTGGCGCTGCGGTGCTCGTCCCGGGAGCGGACCCAGACCGCGTCCTCGGCGGCGAGCAGCGCGGCCGCCACCTCCTCCGCCCGGTCGGGCGCGAGCAACGTGGCGACCGCCAGCCAGCAGGCCCGCACGTCGACGGTGTGCCAGGGGGTGAGCGTGCCGCCCCAGTCGAACAGCACGGCCTCGATCGGTGCCGGCCGATTGTCGTCACTCATCTTTTCGAGGATGCCAGGTCGGCAGAACATGCCAATCGGATTTCCGGAACCGGTCGGTAGTGTCCGTGCTCATGACGACTTCGGGTGCCGGGCCGCTCGCCGGCCTGCTGGTCGCGGACTTCTCTCGGGTGCTCGCCGGCCCGTTCTGCGGCATGCTGCTGGCCGATCTGGGCGCACGGGTGATCAAGGTGGAGCGCCCCGACCTGGGCGATGACACCCGCGGCTACGGACCGTTCGCCGACGACGGCCGGTCGTACTACTTCGCCAGGGTCAACCGCGGCAAGGAGTCGATCGCCGTGGACCTGAAGCAGGAGCACGCCCAGGCGCTCGCCATCGCGATCAAGGCCGACGTGGTCCTGGAGAATTTCCGGCCCGGCGTGATGGAGCGGCTCGGGCTGGGCTACGACCAGCTCTCGGAGCTGAACCCGCGGCTGGTCTACGCCTCGATCTCGGGGTACGGCCAGACCGGACCGTGGCGGGCCAGGCCTGCCTACGACGCGGTGATCCAGGCGATGAGCGGGCTGATGTCGATCACCGGCCACCCCGACGGTGACCCGGTGCGGCCGGGCACCTCGATCGCCGATCTGGCCGCCGGCCTGTACGGGTTCGGCGCGATCCTGGCGGCGCTGCGCGCCCGGGACCAGACCGGCCGGGGCAGCCACGTCGACATCGCCATGTTCGACGCCACGCTGAGCCTGCTGGAAGGCGCGGCGCTGGAGTCGCTCGCGGCCGGGACCGTGCCGGGACGGGTCGGGTCGATGCACCGCTCGATCGCCCCGTTCGGCGCGTTCGCGGCCAAGGACGGCCAGCTCGTGGTCTGCGCCGGCAACGACGAGCTGTTCGTCCGGCTCTGCACGGTGATCGGCGTGCCGGAACTCGCCGCCGACGCCCGGTATCGGGACAACGCGGCCCGGATGAGGCATCTGCCCGAGCTGGTGGTCGATCTGGAGACGGCGCTCGGCGCCGACACGGTGGCGCACTGGGCCGACGTGTTGGAGCGGGCCGGCGTGCCGAGCGCACCGGTGAACAACGTGCCGGAGGCGCTGGGCTCCGAGCAGGCCCAGGACCGCCGGATGGTGATCACAGCCGGTGACCTGCGGCTACCCGGCCAGGTGGTGAAGATCTCGGGCTACGACGACCCGCTGGTCCGTCCAGCCGCGCCCGAGCTGGACGCCGACGGCGCCGCGCTGCGCGCCGAGTTCCCGGCCGCGGACTGACCCGAATCTTCGCCGGCAGTGATCCCAGTCACCTCGCGGTACGTATCTCTCAGTGACCGAACTTCCCGAGCTGACCGCGAGGACGTCGCGATGAAGGACACGACGAGTGACGATGACCGCTTGTTGAACTGGGTGGTCGAACTGTCCGGGCAGGCCGTCAACCGATCCGGCGAGGTCGATGCCTACGTCGACGCCGGAGCCAGGGTCGCCTGGGACGAGGCGGGCTACTTCTCCGCCGAGCGGGTCGCCGTCCGCTGACCGGGCTGCGACTGTCGGACCCCGCTGTCACACTCCGTCCATGGCTTCCTGGCAGCAGTTCGCGTTGGAACAACCAGAGTTGGCCGCCGTGGTCCAGGCCCGGTTCACGGCGACCAAGCACCATGTCCTGGCCACGCTGCGGCGGGACGGTTCGCCCCGGGTCAGCGGCACCGAGGTGCAGTTCGGGGATCCGGATCTGACCCTCGGCTCGATGTGGCAGGCGGTCAAGGCCCGCGACCTGCAGCGCGACGGGCGGTACGCGTTGCACTCCAATCCCGGTGACGAGTCGATGAGCGGCGGCGACGCCAAGATCTCCGGCGTGGCGGTCGAGGTGACCGACGCGGAGGAGCTGGCCGCGTACTTCGAGGCGACCAGTCCGCCCTCACCGGAATTCCACCTGTTCCGGCTGACGCTGACCGACGTGGTGCACACGTCGGTCGATCCGGGCGGCGAGTTCCTGCTCATCCAGACCTGGCGCCCCGGCGAGCCGGTCCAGCGGGTCGAACGCCGCTAGCGCAACCGCCCCGCGCGCGGGGTCGGGCCAGCCCGCCCCAACCCCGTGCTTTGGGCGACATCTTCGGTGCTATAGCCCGGAAGATGTCGCCCAAAGGGTGGCGGGGACGGCAGCGGGGGTAGCGGGCCGGAAGTGTCGTGGGGGCCTTGACGTGGTCCACCCGCAGCACGGGATGGGCTCGGCGATCTCCCACGGCATGAGCAGGGTGGGGTCCTCGTGCCCGACGTGCAGCACCAGCGCGCCGTCCTCGTACCGGGGCCGGACGAACCCGCCGGTCCGCAGCATCGCGCCCGCCGCGTACGCGCCGTGGGTGCTGGTCACCGCGTCGATCGCGGTGCCGGCGACCACCTCGGTCACCGGCACGTCGCCGACCAGCGTCTCCTGCCCTGGATAGTGCACGGCCCGGCCGGCCGACCCTGTCCCGGTGCTCGGTCGCGGCCTGCTCGGCGCCGGCTCGCCGGTCGTCGGGGCCGGCCACCGCGGTGACCGCTGCCCCGTCCAGGAGCACCGCGGCCACCCCGTCCCGGCAGGCGGCCGCCGCGAACACGTCCGCCAGACCGACCGTCGCCACGCACGGACAGCGCCTCGTGCCGCCACGGCGCGTCCACCAGGTGCGTGCACCCGACCAGCTCGCGCGCGTCCACGCCGGCCAGCAACTCAGCGAGCAGGTGCTCGGCGTCTCCGCACCGCGCGTGCAGTGCGGAGACGCCCAGCACGACGCTCACCGGCGGACGTCCACGAAGATCGGGTTGGTGTAGAACCACAGGTCACTGCCACGGGTCGGCGTTGCCGCGGACATCGGCGGCCGGGCCGTGCGGGTCGACCTTCGCGCCGCGCAGGCCGGGCTGGCTGCGGTTGCCGTCGGTGCCGCGCAGGCGCAGGTAGAACGGCTCGGAGCCGACCTTGACCCGGTAGCTGAGCCGCACCACGTCGCGCTTCTTCGCGGTGTCGAACGAGCGGACCACCTTGGTCTCCGGCGCGGTCATCGCGTCCTTGTCGCGCTGGACGCCGGTGACCCGGCCCTGGATCACGTCGACCCGGTCGAGCTTCGGCACGTCACCGTTGTAGTTCGGCCGGCTGGCCGGGCGGAGCGTGACGGTGAGCGTCAGCCGCGCACCCCGGCGTACTCGCAGGAAGCCGCCGAGGGTGGCACCGCGCTCGTCCTCGTCGTCCTCGGTGAGCCGCACGTCGAGGCTGTCCAGGAGCGCGCCGTGGTCTACCCAGATCCGTCCGGCCCGCAGGCCCGCCATCACGTCGAGGTAGCCGAAGCGGGCGGCGCCGACATGGGTGCGGCTGTAGTAGCCGGGCCAGAAGTCGTTCTGCGTACCGATCGGCACGCCGGAGTCGACCGGGTTCGGATACTGGCCGAGGCTGTCGAAGGTCTGCCCGGCCGGCAGCTCGCCCCGGACCAGTGCGTCCTGGTAGATCGAGTGCGAGTCGGAGTTCGCGGTGATCCACCACGGCCGGCCCTCGGCGAGCAGCGAGTCCCAGAGGCCGCCGACGGTCGAGGTCATCCAGTCGAAGCCGCCGTAGGTGAGGTACGAGGCGAGCGGGTAGGCGGGGAAGGACTGCGCGGACGGGCTGCTGTCGTAGAGGCCTCGGCCGGTGCCGGCGTGGCCGGCGACGGGGATTCCGCCGGCCTGGTGCCCGGGCGCACCCTCCATGCCCATCGCGATGCCCTGGGCGGCGTCCCGCCAGGCGCGGAGCTCGTGCGGCGAGTCGATCCCCTTGCGGGCCGGGTGGTTGGCGAACATGATCGCGTCGGCGACCGCGCCGACCCGCTTCTGCTCGGCCAGGAACTTCAGGCCAGCCACGGCGAGGGCCTCGTTCTTCGCGGTGTTCGGACCGCCCGGCGTGCCGTCGGTCGCGCTATTCACGGCGCCGTCGTAACCGGTCTCGAACTGCTTGAGCACCGACACCTCGTTCGGCCCCGGCGCGACGAAGACCGTGCCGTGCTCGGCCGCCGGGATGTTCCACTCGACGCCCTGGAAGAGCAGCAGCCGCGGGTCGGCCTTGCGGGCGGCCACGATGTGCGGGTTGACCTTGTCGACGCCGATCTTGGCGTGCGTGGCGCCACCGTGGTCGGTGATGACGGCCCAGTCCAGGCCGTACTGCGACGCGTGATTGGCGTGGTCGACGACCCGGTACATGCCGTCGCTGCTGAACTGGGTGTGGATGTGGTGGTCGCCGGCGAGGAAGACGAGCGGCTTCTGGTCACCGTGCCGGCGCGCGGACTCGGCGGCGTCGGCGTCATACGGGCTGGCGGCGGCGGGTAAGGCCGGCCCGAAGGCCCCCAGCGCCGCGGCGCCGGCACCCAGCAGGCCGGCGCTGCGCAGCAACGAGCGGCGGCTCAGCGCGTGCGGGTTGAGCTCGATGTCGGGGATCTCCGCGTCGGCCCAGACCGGGGTCTGCACCTCCGGCCCGTCCTCGTGGTGGTGGCCGTGCCCGCCGTGGCTGTGGCTGTGTCCGTGCTGGCCGTGCTCGTGCTGGGCGTGGTCGTGCCCCATGTGTCGCTCCTCGTCCCGGGTACCGGCGAATCTGCTCGCCTGGCGGGACGTTAGGGGTGCGATGGAACGGCACCTGCTGTTGGCGGTGAACGGAAAGTGAAGAGCTGATGCGCATGTGGCGATGAATCCGCCCTGGTCGCACGCCGGTCGGCGGGACGTTCATCGGCCGGCCCACCGCAGATCAGGAAAAACCGCCCCACCGGTACGGGTACACCCGCCAGGATCAGCGGGTCCCGCCCACGTTCGTTCCCGGAGGCCCTGTGCGCACCGACGTCCTCACCCGAGTCCTGGCCGTCGCCGCGGCGGCGGTGCTGCTCGCCTCGGCACCAGCCGGGCTGCCGCGCACCTGGACCGCCGCGGCGGCCAAGGCCGGACCCGGCGTCGACAAGGTGCTGGTGGTGGGGATGGACGGCCTGCGTCCCGACCGGATCCCGGTCGCGGTCGCCCCGACGCTGGACCGGATGATCACCGAGGGCACGCTCGCTACCAGCCTGCTCTACACCTCGCCGATGGCCCAGACGCTCAGCGGACCAGGCTGGTCGACGATCGCGACGGGCAGCTGGCCGGACCGGCACGGCGTGAAGGACAACACCTTCGCCGGCAAGAACTACGGCACCTACCCGGACTTCCTGACCCGGCTGGAGCGAATCGATCCGGCGTACTCGACCCTGGCGATCGCCGACTGGGCCGCACTGATCGACCAGGGCACCTTCTCGACCTCGGTGGACGCCCGGGTGCGCTTCGACGGCGACCGGCTCGGCTACCGCGCGCAGGACGTGCTGGTCCGTGACGAGGCGGTCCGTCGACTCCGCGACACGGATCCCGACGCCGCGTTCGTCTACTTCGGAGAGACCGACGAGGCCGGCCATCGGTCCGGCGCCGCCAGCCAGGCCTACCTGGACGCGATCGGCCGCCAGGACGGCTATCTCGGCCAGCTGTTGACCACGATCCGGCAGCGGCCGACCTACCCCGACGAGCGCTGGACGGTGCTCGTCACGACCGATCACGGCCACACCGACGGCGGTGGCCACGGCGGCTCCTCGCTCGCCGAGCGGCAGACGTTCGTGCTGGCCACCGGGCCCGGCATCGCCGCCGGCGCGCGCCCCACCGACACCCGACTGGTCGACGTCGCGGCCACCGTGTTCGGTCAGCTCGGCGTCCCGTGGCGGGCCTGGACGGCGTGCCGATCCAGCGCCGCAGCACCGACCCGTTCGAGCAGGTGACGCTCGGCCCACGCGTCGATGAGACCGGCATCCCCGCCTCGACCAAGGGCTTCACCCACGCCCCGCCGAGCGGCTGGGCCGTGGACACGACCGCGATGCCGACCGGCGGCGTGACCGAGTGGCGCGGTTGGTCCTTCACCAACGATCCATTCTGGACCTCGGCGCAGCGCGACCAGTGGCGCGAACTGAACGTGCGCTCCCGGGGCGTCTTCGCGGTCGCCGACTCGGACGAGTGGGACGACAAGACCCACGGCGCGGGCTTCTACGACTCGACGCTCACCTCGGCGGCTTACCCGGTCTCCGGCGCGTCGGCGACGCTGCGGTACACCACGCACTATCGCCAGGAGGGTGGCCAGCAGGCGCAGGTACTGGTGTCGTTCGGCGGCGGCCCGGACCTAGTCGTGAAGAGCTACACCGCCGACGCCGTGGCGCGGGCCGAGACCATCCCGTTGACCGTGCCGGCCGGTGTGACGTCGCTCCGGGTGAAGTTCCGGTACTTCGACGCGGCCAACAACTGGTACTGGGCGATCGACGACGTGCGGGTCGGTTAGGGCGGGCGGGTCATCTCCCGGCGAGCAGGGCGGCGGCGCGGTCGGCGACGGCCTGCAGCTCGGCTTCGGGCAGCGGCGGGTAGTCCTTGCTGATCAGCTCGGTGGCGCCGGACGGCAACGGCCGGGACTCGAACTCGCCCTTGATCAGCGTCCGTGTTCAGCGAGTCGCCGGCTTGACGTGCGGCGCGAGGTGAACGTGCAGGTGCGGGATGCCGCCGCCGAACACGTAGACGAAGACCAGCTCGGCGCCGGTGGCCTCCTTCAACGCCGCCGTGCACCGGCCGATCGCGGTGCCGAACGTCCGGGCCTCCTCGCCGTCCAGATCGGTGATGTGCGGGATGTGGCGCTTCGGCTCCAGGAACGAGAAACCGGCGACGGTGTTGTGGCCACGCACGCTCGTCGAGAGCCGCCAGAGGTCGTCCTCCCACACCAAGGTCCGGCCGAACTCGGCGTCCGCGGCGGGTGGGTCACAGAGAGCACAGGTATCGGTCATGCCCCGATCGTGCCGAACCGAGGCGACCCCGGCGGCGCGCTCTGCCCACAGCAGAGAACCCCCGGGTTTGGGCGACATTTTCGGTGCTATAGCACCGAAAATGTCGCCCAAAGCGCTGGTTCGTTGGCCTAGATAGCGAGCGGCCGGCAGAGCAGGGCGGCGGGGCGTTTGAACGGGTTGCCGAACCGGTTGGTCCAGGCGATGCCGGCGGCGTACTCATCGTCCGCACACTGGCCTTTGTAGTTGCCGCTGGCGAAGTCACCGCCGGGAGCACCGGAGGGCCGGTTGTCGCCGCGATCGAACCAGACGGTGCGACCGCCCGCCGGCAGCGGCCGTGCGGAGGCGCCGCAGAGCGCGGTGGACAGGTTCGCGCCGCGCACGCTGTAGCCGATCAGCAGCGCGCCGGCGGGGCACTGGAACTTGGTGTAGCCGCTGGCCCAGTCCGCGCCACGTGCCGCTCGTCCCAGACCACCTCGTAGCCGCGTTCGGCTCCCGGCAGGCCACCCCGGTCGGTGCAGAGCCCGCGCGAGCCGGTGTGGCTCAGCCCGACCAGGCGCTGGCCGTCGGGGCAGGACGCCTTGCGCGCGCCGCTGTCCCAGTCGGTGCCGGGCCGGGACGACTGGTCGAGGTCGGCGTGGTCGAGCGTGAGCTGGTCGTACTGCGGGCCACGGGCGCGACCTGGCCGGTCTTGCCGCTGGCCCCGATCAGCCGGTGCCAGGCGCCCGCGCGCCAGTCGTCGCCGTCGTCGACGCCGATCCGCCGGCCGGCCGAGTCCCAGTGCAGCAACGCCCAGCCGTTGCCGGCCTTGTTCTCGTGGAAGCCGACCAGTGGCCAGTACGCGAAGTCGGCGTCCCGGCTGACCAGGTAGTCGACGAAGTTCTCGAACCACGCCTTGGCCTTCGCGTTGGTCTCACCCCGACCGCCGACCCCGAACTCGCTGATCCAGACCGGCGCGGTGAAGTGCTGGCCGGCCTCGGTGACGAAGAGCGCCTGCTGGTCGAGCACCCGGAACAGCTCGTCCCGGCTCAGGTCCTGGTAGCGGGCGTCGGTGGTCTCGCCGATGCCGGTCGCGCCGGTGTGGCGCGGGACCGGTGTAGCCGTAGAAGTGGGCCGCGTAGACCAGCTTGTTCGAGCGCACGAGCGTGTGCGACAGGGTGCGGGCCGGCTCCAGGGTCGGGCGGCCGTGCGGGAAGCCGTCGATCGGCAGGCCGAACCAGTTGATGCCCTCGATCACGATCAGTAGGTCGGGGTTGGCCTCGCGCAGGATCCGGTCGCCGGCGCGCTGGGTCGCGGCGTGCCAGTCGCGGTCGTCGCCGAGGCCCCAGTTCGGGTCGTCGAGGATGTTTCGTCGCACCTCGTTGTAGAGGTCGGCGCCGACGACGCGTGGGTTGTCGCGGTAGCGGCGGGCCATCGCCAGCCAGTCCGCCTCCCACGCCGCCGCGCTCTGACTGGTGTTCCAACGCTCGTTGCCGTCGATGCCGCAGCACCAGCGGGAGACGTTCGTGTGGTTGTTCAGGATCACCGCGAACCCGTCGGCGGTGAGCGCCGCGACCACCGCGTCGTACACCTCCAGCGGGGTCTTGCCGCGCAGTTGCGGGTTGGCGGCCAGGCCGGCGTCGGGCACCGGGCGCTGGTCGTGCAGCATCGCATTGGAGAACGGCAGCCGGATGCTGTTGACGCCGAGTTCGTGGAAGCCGTCGAGGATCGCGCGCAGCGGGGCGCGGTCGAGGCCGAGCGGGGTCTGGTCGGCCTTCTCCCCCGCGTGGTGCGTGGCCGGGTCGGCGCTGTCGCCCGAGCCGTTCCAGGTGCCGCTCGCGCCGTGCCAGTTGCCGGAGCGAAGCTTGAACCGGTTGCCGTCCGCGTCGATGACGTACCGGCCGACGGTGCTGAGCGGCCCACGCCAGGACGCGGCGCCGGGAGGTTCTGCCGCAGAGGCCAGGCGGCCGGGGTCAGCAGGGCTGACAAGAGCACCGCGACGAACGACGACGTGACGAACCTGCGCATCGGCCACCTACTTCTCGGGTGCCGCGCAGGTTAGCCCCAATCTCCCGCTTTGGGCGACATTTTCCCGGCTATAGCCGAGAAGATGTCGCCCAAAGCGCAGGGGCGCGGCCAGCGGAAGGAGTGCTATCAGGGTTCCGGCTGAATCTCGGACTGCTCAGCGCAGCGCTGGTCCGTGATCTGGACGATGCCGCTTGTCGCGTGAATCAGAACCGCCGCGACAACAGGCACAGCACTTGCCTCACCAACCCCGATAACAACATGGATGCACCAAACTACCTTCTGTATTTCTCAGAACGTGTTGCCGCACGCCAAAGCATCGCTCATCCTCAATATGCAACTCTTTGTCAGTGACACATAACTGATCGTGACGATTGCGTGAATGCTGCGGCCGTCTCGGCGACAGGGGGTCCGGATGGCCACCCGAGCATCGGCCAGATCTTCCGGTTCGCCTCATCCTCGCGGATCGACAGCTGCCTATCGGAGCGCCGTCGAGGCCGCGGTCAGCGACTTCGGTGCGACCGTGGCGCCCAGGCTCCGGTCCGCGGTTGGTTCGTCGGAAGACAATATCCGCGGTCCGTTTGAGCGTCTGCTCACCAGCGCAGGCCAGGCCCTGGGACTAACCGTCGTCACTCATGGCGAGACACGTCTCGCCCCGCTAGCAGCCAGACCGGACTACGCCGTCGATGTCGGTGGTGCGCGCGTCGGCGTTGTCGAACTCAAAGCGCCGGGCAAAGGAGTGCCCCGCGACGGGCGATGGGGTGACAAGCACGACCGTGAACAGTGGCAGAAACTCCGGACGCTGCCGAACGTCCTGTACTCAGACGGCGCGAAGTACGCGTTGTATCGATGGGGAGAGCCTGTCGGCGGCGTTGCAGAGCTAGCTGGAGACCTTGCGCGCGCAGGCGAGAAGTTACGTCCGGCCGATGACGATCTGGCACGAGTTATTCAGCTGTTCCTTCTCTGGGAGCCAGAGCCTCCTCGGAACCTCGCGCAGCTCATTCAGAGCGTGGCCGGCCTCTGCCGGCTTCTTCGCGACGAGATCAGCGACACCATCGCACACGAGAACTCCGGACGCGCCGATCAACTCTTCACGCGCCATCTCGCCGACTGGCAGCAGTGGCTTTTCCCCCAGTTGAGCGTCGCCGAGTTCGCCGATTCATACGCCCAAACCGTGACTTTCGGTCTCCTCTTGGCCCGCTGGGAAGGAGTGATCTTCGAGGGATTGGAGATACCGGATATCGGCGAGAGACTCGCCAAGCGGCATCTCCTGGTCGGCCGAGCGCTGTCTGTGCTCACAGCACGACCGGATCGGCAGCGCAGCATCGAGGAACGCAGTGTCGTGCTCCAAACCATGCGCCGAGTCATCGGTGCAGTCGACTGGAGCAAGCTTCCGGCACAGCCTGAGACATTCCACTGGCTATACGAGACTTTCCTGGAGAGTTACGACCCTAGGCTGCGGCAGCAGAGCGGCTCCTACTACACGCCCCAGCCAGTGACCGCGTTCATGGTCAACTTCGTTGATGACATTCTGCGGACTCGCCTAGGGCGACCACGCGGCATCGCCGAACACGACGTAACCGTCGTCGATCCCGCGATGGGGACCGGAACTTTTCTGCTCAGTGTGGTCGAGCGAGTGCGGGAGGTCGTCGAAGCTGAGCGCGGCGACGTGCCAGCAAGTCTGCGCGCCCTGCTCGCGCGATTGATCGGCTTCGAGCGACAGATCGGTCCTTACGCGGTCGCGGAACTCAAGCTCCACCAAACGCTCGCTCTCCACTCGACCGAAGCCGGCGATGACGACGTCCGCTTCTACGTCACGGACACCCTCGACGACCCGCATCAAGAGGTCCTTCACACCGGTGCTGTCTATCGCCCCCTAGCCCAGTCACGCGAGCAGGCGAACCTCATCAAGACCGACGTCCCGGTCATGGTTGTGCTGGGCAATCCGCCATACCTCGAGCAGGCGAAGAGCCTCGGCGGATGGATCCTCGCTCATGGCCGTGGCCGACGCTCGCTCCTGGATGACTTTCGTGGCACCGGCACGGGCCGGCACGAATACAAGCTGCATAACCTCTCGGTCTATTTCTGGCGCTGGGCCACGTGGAAGGTGTTCGAGGCCAACCGGGATCACGCCGCCGGAATCGTCGCCTTCATCACTACATCCGCGTACACAACCGGCCCTGGGTTCGCGGGTATGCGTGAGTACCTGCGGCGCAACGCGGATGAGGGCTGGATTATCGATCTCTCACCCGAGGGTCATCAACCCTCGGTCTCCACACGCATATTCCCAAAAGTCCAGCAGCCAATTTGCATCGGAATCTTCGTCCGCACTGGCGCACCTCGGCCGTCCGAGCCAGCGCGCGTGCGCTACCTGGCCGTAGATGGAAGTCATACAGAAAAGCTGGCGAGGCTCGTCACAGTCGATCTGACGACCCTTCAATGGAGAGACTGCCCCAGTTCATGGGGCGCACCGTTCCTACCGATTCAGCGGGCGCACTGGTCCAATTGCCCGTCGCTCGGTGAGCTCATGCCTTGGACTTCAGCAGGAGTCAAGCCCAACAGAACATGGGTTCATGCGCCCTCGATCGCTGTGCTGCACCAGCGCTGGGGACGCCTCACCGCGGCGAGTTCGGAAGAAAAGCCCCAACTACTTAAGGAAACCGACGACCGAAAAGTCGACCGAGTGATGTCTCTAGGGCTCGACACCCCTGTACCTGCGCGCTCGCTAGCTAACGACACAGAAGAACCGTTCAAGATAAAAGAAATCGCATTTCGTAGCTTCGACAGACAATTCCTCATATTTGATCAGCGCGTTATTGATCGAGTTCGCCCCAAGCTCTGGCATGCCGAGGGCATCAACCAGATATTCATCTCGACACAGCACGGGCAATCGTTAACAGCCGGGCCGGGCCTTGTTTTCTGCAGCCTCGTACCCGACACGGATCACTTCATTGGTCATCATGGCGGGCGCGTGCTGCCGCTGCATCGCGACTCCGACGGAGCGCATCCGAACCTCGCCCCATACCTCCTTTCGTTTCTGACGAACCGGCTCGGACTCCCAATACCAGCCAAAGATGTAGTTGCCTACCTCGCCGGGGTGCTGAGCCATTCCGGATACACCGCGAAATTCGCTCAGGAACTTAAGCAACCAGGCGTGCGAGTACCGATCACTGCCGATCCGGAGCTGTGGACCAAGGCCGTCCGCCTTGGCGAGGAGGTGATTTGGCTGCACACCTACGGCGAAAGGTTCATCGACCCCGCCAAGAACCGGCCTGCTGGACCACCTCGCGCCAACAGGCCCGCGGTCATCGTCCCGATTCCCGGGAGTCGCGAGGACATGCCGGACGAAATCCATCACGATCCGGACACCCAAATACTGCATGTCGGCGCCGGGCAGGTTCATCCTGTTAGCCCCGCGGTGTGGGAGTACGAGGTCTCCGGCATGAAGATCGTCCGCAAGTGGTTCGGATATCGGCAGCGAAATCCGCGCGGGCGACGCTCCTCCGAGTTGGACGACATCAATGCCGACCGCTGGACCATCCACACCACGGACGGCCTGTTGGATCTACTAGCTGTTTTAGAGCGATGTGTCGCCCTTGAACCAACGCAGGCCCACCTGCTTGAGCAAATCTGCGATGGCCCGCTAATCACGACGACCGACCTCGAAACGGCGCGAGTTCTCCCCGCACCGCCCTCCGCCAGAAAGCCCATGAGCCGAACCGACCCGGCTCAACGCCTCCTGTAGATCCTGTACGTCGTATCGCGTCAGGCGGTGGCGAGCGCGGTGAGGTGCGCGACCGCGTCGGTCAGCTGGATCTCGATCCGCTCGCCGGTGGCCCGGTCCTTGACCTCGATGATGCCGTCCGCCAGGCCGCGTCCGACCACGACGATCGTCGGGATGCCGAGGAGTTCGGAGTCGGTGAACTTGACCCCGGGCGAGACGCCGGCCCGGTCGTCCACGAGCACCCGCAGGCCGGCGGCCTCCAACTCGTCGCCGAGCTTCAGCGACGCCGCGATCTGGTCACCCTTGCCGGCGGCGACCACGTGCACGTCGGCCGGCGCGATCTCCCGTGGCCAGAGCAGGCCCTTGTCGTCGTGATGCTGCTCGGCGATGGCGGCGACCGCGCGGGAGACGCCGATCCCGTAGGAGCCCATGGTGACGCGCACCGGCTTGCCGTTCTGGCCGAGCACATCGAGGCCGAACGCGTCGGCGTACTTGCGGCCGAGCTGGAAGATGTGGCCGATCTCGATCGCGCGGTCGTTCACCAGCCCGCCGCCGCAACGCGGGCAGGGGTCACCGTCGCGCACCTCGGCCACGTCCAGGTACTCGTCCACCTCGAAGTCCCGGCCGGCGACCACGTTCTTCGCGTGCTTGTCGGTCTGGTTCGCGCCGGTGACCCAGGCGGTGCCGGTGGCCACTCGCGGGTCGGCGTAGTAGGTGAACGCCTTGCCGGCCAGGCCCTGCGGACCGACGTAGCCGCGCACCAGGTCGGGGCGGTCGGCGAAGTCAGCGGCCTCCACCATCTCCACGGTGGCCGGCTCCATCGCGGCGGCGAGCCGGCGCAGGTCGACCTCACGGTCACCGGGCACGCCGATCGCCACCAGCTCGGTCTTCCCGTCCGGCTGAACGACCTTGACCAGCAGGTTCTTCAGCGTGCCGAGGCCGGCACATCGAGCAGCGCCGCGAGGGTCTCGATGGTCGGCGTGTTCGGGGTGTCCAGCTCCTCCAGCGGCGGGTGCTCGACCGGTTCGGTCACCGGCGGCGGCGATCCGCAGCGCCTCGATGTTGGCCGCGTACTGGCAGGACGTGCAGGCGACGAACGTGTCCTCGCCGACCGGGCTGAGTGCCAGGAACTCCTCCGACGCCGAGCCGCCCATCGCGCCCGAGACGGCCGAGACGATCCGGTAGTCCAGGCCGAGCCGGTCGAACGTGCGGATGTAGGCGTCCCGGTGCTGGTCGTAGGAGGTCTGCAGGCCGGCGTCATCGACGTCGAACGAGTAGGAGTCCTTCATCACGAACTCACGCCCGCGCAGCACGCCGGCGCGCGGCCGTGACTCGTCCCGGTACTTGTTCTGGATCTGGTAGAGCGAGACCGGCAGGTCCTTGTACGAGGAGTACTCGCTCTTGACCAGCAGCGTGAAGAACTCCTCGTGGGTCGGGCCGAGCATGTAGTCGCCGCCGCGCCGGTCCTTGACCCGGAACACGCCGTCGCCGTACTCGGTCCAGCGGCCCGTCGTCTCGTACGGCTCACGCGGCAGCAGCGCCGGGAAGTGCACCTCCTGGGCGCCCATCCGGTCCATCTCCTCGCGGACCACGCGCTCGACGTTGCGCAGCACGCGGTAGCCCAGCGGCAGCCAGGTGTAGATGCCCGCGGCGGTGCGGCGGACCATCCCGGCCCGCATCAGCAGCGCGTGGCTCGGCACGTCGGCGTCGGCCGGGTTGTCCCGCAGGGTGCGCAGGAACAGCGTCGACATCCTCAGAACCACGGGACTTCCTCCATCTACCGAACCGGACCGCCGCGCGACGGCGAAGAACCGCGCAACCGGCGAAAGAGAGGAGCCTAACCGCGCAGTACTGCCCGGAGCTGTCCGGGGCGGTCCGCCCTTTCCTGCGCGGTGCTGCCCGGAGCCGTCCGCCGACTCCGTGCGCCGTGCTGCGCGGATCCGTCCGGGGCGGTCCGCCGTTTTGCCGCGCGGGTCCGCGCCGACACGGCAGGATGTGCGAGGTGGCAAGCGACGTGGAGACAGGTGTGGCGACATCTCGCCCAGGGGCCGACGGCAACACCGGAGGCGCGATGCTCGACGTGGGGCTGCGGATCGCCGAGGAGATCGCCGACCAGGTGTGCCGCCGCTGGCCGGCCGAGATCATGGCGGTCGGTGCGCACGGCGCGCTGGCGTACGGGGACGACCGGGGCGGCACCGACGTGGACATCGTCGTGGTCACCTACCGGCCCGGCCAGGGTCCGACCCCGACCTCGCGGCGGATCGAGGGCCTGGTCACCGACCTGAACGTGATCGGCGCCGACGAGTACCTCTCGCACGCCCGCACGCTCTCCACCCGCTGGCCGCTCGCCGCCGACCAGTACCTGCACACCAAGATCCTCTACGACGAGTCCGGCTGGCACGACCGGCTGCGCGACACCCACCTGGCGCGGCTCGCCGAGGCCAGCGGCCGGGAGTTCACGGCGCTGGCCCGCGAGTCGTGGTGCCGGGCCTCGTCGCTGCACTCCCTCGCGGTGAAGAGCACCGAGTGGTACGACACGGACGGCGCGCTGCTCCTGCTCGGCGAGGCCCGGACCGCGGTCGCCATGACCGAGGGCCTGCTCACCCGCACGTACTACCGGAACAGCGCCGACGCGACGACCCGCACCGAGCTGGCCGGCGCCGACATGGCCGAGGTCCGAGCCCGGCTGGTGAAGCAGGCCGTGGAGCTGGCCAAGCGGGGTCGCCCCGTGGACGGCGAGGTCAGCGACCTGTTCCGCTAGAGCTACCCCGCTCCTGCTTTGGGCGACATTTTCGGTGCTATGGCACCGAAAATGTCGCCCAAAGCGCGGAAGTGAGGGGGTCAGTTGACGGTGACGCCGATCAGGCTGCCGATCAGGTAGGTGGCTCCGGCGGCGAACGCGCCGAGCAGGAGCTGCCGAAGCCCGTTCGCCCACCACGCGCGCGCCGTGAACCGGCTCACCAGCGCACCGGCCACGAACAGTCCCAGGCCACCGATCCCGAGCGCCAGCCATAGTTCCTCGCTGCCGAGCAGGTAGGACAGCAGCGGCACCAGCGCGCCGATCGCGAAGCAGACGAACGACGAGCCGGCCGCGACCCACGGCGACGGCAGCTCGTCGACGACCACGCCGAGCTCCTGCTGGGTGTGCACGCGCAGGGCCAGTTCGGGGTCGACCGACACCTCGCTGGCGACCCGCTCGGCCAGCTCGGCGGAGAGGCCGCGGTCGTGCAGCATCTGGGCCAGTTCCTCGCGCTCGGCCAGCGGGTGCAGCGCCAGCTCGCGCCGCTCCTTCTCGACCTCCGCGCCGACCTGCTCGTTCTGCGTCTGGACCGAGGTGTACTCACCGATCGCCATCGAGATCGCGCCGGCCACCAGCCCCGCCACCCCGGTCAGGATGATCACGTCGCGCGCCACGCCGCCGCCGCCGACGCCCGCGATCAGCGCGATGTTCGTGACCAGACCGTCCATCGCGCCGAAGACGGCCGCTCGCAGCCAGCCACCGGAGACGTCGGCGTGGCTGTGATCGGGGTGATCCGGCTCGCCCGTCCGGTCGACGTCGCTCATCGTGGTGTCCTCGATCTCCGCCATGCCGCCATTGGACCGCGGATCACGCCGCGGAGCACCCTGTGCCACGCTATTGCCGTGTCGTTCACGATCCTGCTCCCGCCGTCGGAGACCAAGTCGGTCGGTGGCAAGGGCCCGCCGCTGCGCCTCGACGAACTCGCCTTCCACGACGAGCTCGGCGGGGTCCGTCAAGCAGCTCGTCGACGCCCTGACCAGCCTGGCCGCCGACCTGCCAGCCGCCCGCGCCGCGCTGGGCCTGTCCGTGCACCAGGACGACCAGGCCGCGCTGAACGCCGCCCTCTGGACCGGCCCCAGCACGCCGGCGCTGCGCCGCTACACCGGCGTGCTCTACGACGCGCTCGACTACCCGTCGCTCACCCCGACCGCCCGGCGCAAGGCGTATGAGCGGATCCTGGTCGCGTCCGCGCTGTTCGGCGTGGTCCGCGGCGGCGATCCGGTGCCGGCGTACCGGCTCTCGGCCGGTTCCGCACTGCCCGGCCTCGGCACCCTCGCGGCGCTCTGGCGGTCCAGCCTCCTCCCGGCCCTGACCAGCCTGGACGGGCTGGTGCTGGACCTACGTCGTCCTCCTACGTCGGCTTCGCTCCGCTGCCGGGGGCCGTCACCGTGCGGGTGCTGTCGGTCCGCCCGGACGGCACGCGCTCGATCGTGAGCCACTTCAACAAACACCACAAAGGCGTTCTCGTCCGCACGTTGTTGAGTTCGCGAAGCACCCCCAGCGACCTGCCCTCGCTGCTTCGGGTGATCAAGCGGGCCGGCGTCGTGGCCGAGCGCTCCGGCGACCACCGGGTCGACGTCCTGGTCCCCGCCGAATCCGTGGCCGTGCTCACCCGCAAAACCCCCTGACGCTTTGGGCGACATTTTCTCGGCTATAGGCGAGAAGATGTCGCCCAAAGCTGGGAGCTCGGCAGTTGGTTGAAGGCGGTGACGGCGAGGCGGAGCATGTCGACCGGGTCGGATCGGTGGTACGGCCACTCGTCCGGCTCGATGTTGTCGAGGAACCGCTGGTAGACGCAGGCGGACTGGAGCCGCTCCACCGGGTCGAGCAACGGCACCGCCGCGGCCGGATCGGAGCCGGGGACCGCCGCCCGCCAGGCCGCCGCCCATTCCCGCACACCGACCTCCCAGCGCGGACCGGGGAGCCAGTCCCGCAGCCGAAGCACGTCCAGCGCCGGGTGGCCGTAGTAGCTGTCGGCCCAGTCGATGACCACCGCGTCGCCGCCGTCCGACCGCCAGTTGCCGGGATGGAAGTCGCCGTGCACGAGGGTGTCCGGCAGGCCGGCGGCGTCGACCGCGGCCAACAGCGCCGGCAGGCCCTCGACCAGCGCCTCGGCGGCGTCCAGGTCGGTGCTCGTGAGGTCGGCCCGGACGTCGTCGCGAGCCAGCAGCGCTCGTACCCACTGAGGCAGGTTCGCCAGCCGCAGGTCCGGCAGCCGGTCCAGGCCCGGGTCGCTCACCAACGCCGCCTGCACCGCCACCCAGCGCGGCATCGTGGCCCGCACGGTGGCCTCGTCGGCGCCCCAGCAGTCCTCGCCCGGCACGTGGTCCAGCAGCAGCCGGCCCCGTTCCTCGGCCGCCAGCACCGTTGGCACCAGGGTCGGGTCGTGCTGCCCGACCAGCGCGATCGCGGCCGACTCGGACGCCTGCCAGTCCCCCGTCGCTTTGCTCCACACCGGTCCGGCGGCGGTCGGGATCCGGTGCACGCAGGACAGGTTCCAGCTCTTGACCTGCACGGCGGGCCCGGTCGGCGGCCGCCCCTGTCGGCCCAGCGCGTCGCCGGCCCAGCGCACCAACGCGGCCGGCCCGCCCGGCTCGGCCCAGGGCGCCCGCAGCGGCTGGGGTGCGAACACGCCGTCGCCCGGGTCCGGGGCATAGCCCTGGGTGGGAGTGGTCGCCGCCTCGACCAGGTAGGTGACCTCGCCGCCGCGCGGTGACTCGCCGCCGACGACGCTCACCAGCCGGAGTACCGCGGTCGGCACGCCGAGGACTTCCTCCAGGTGCCGGACCACCGGCTCGACATCGGGCCAGAACGGACTGTCCACCGGGAACGACGGCACCGTCCCGAGCACCGCACCCTCGACCGAGAGGATCGCGCGCACCCGCCGCTGCTCTTCCACGCGCTCACGGTGACGGTCCGCCACCGTACGGGCAACCGAATTGCCGCCAGGGTCACCCGCCGTCCCGTCTGCTGCGGTCCAATTGCGCCCTCTGAGGGCGCTTTTGGACCGCAACCCGAGGTGCTAACCGTCGGTCACTTTCCGCAGCGCGTGGTCGCGCTCTGCAACCGAACTGCTACCCACCTGCAACCTTGTTCCGGTATCGAACACCCTCCGGAGTTCTATCGTCACTGGTACTGGGGACGACACTGCCAGGATCGGGGCCCGCGCCGGTGTCGCAGCCCGTAGACGCCTGGGGGGCCTGTCATGCATATCCGCCTTGCCGCAATCGACAGCATCGCACTAGTCCGACTGGGGATCGCGCACGCTGTCGCGGAATGTTCGGACATCGAGTTCGTCGCCGAAGCCGGCACCGCCGCGCAGGCGCGGGTGCTGGTTCCGGGCCTGAACGCCACGGTCGTGACGGTCGACGCCACTCTCCCCGACGGGGACGGGTTGGCGCTGGCCCGGGATCTGCGTGAGCAGCAGCCCGGCCTCGGGGTGGTGGTGCTGGCGGTCGCCGACGACGCCCTGCTGTTCCGCGCGCTGAACACCGGCATGTCGGCGTTCGTGCCACGGTCGGCACCGGCGGCGGAGGTGGTGGCCGGCATCCGGCACGCCGCCGTGGCCACCGGTTCGTTCAGCACGCTGGGACTGGCGGCGGCACTGGCCCGCCGGCAGTCCCGGGCGGCGCTGCTGAGCCCGCGCGAGTTGGAGGTGCTCCGGCTGATGCGAGACGGTGCGAGCGCGCCGCAGATGGCCACAGCCCTGCTGGTGAGCGAGTCGACCGTCAAGACGTACGTGGCGCGGATCTACACGAAGCTGCACGTCAACAACCGTTCGCAGGCGATCATGGCGGCCGCCCGGCGTGGCCTGCTGACCGAGTCCGACCTGCGACTCGCGTCCACCTTCTGAGTTGAGCACGGAAGCGCCGCCCGGCTGAGCCGGGCGGCGCTTTGGTCTGCCAACGTGCTGTGGGCGACATCTTCAGTGCTCTGGCACCGAGATGTCGCCCACAGCGCGAGTTAGGCGCCGAAGAGACGGCCGAGCAAGATCAGCAGCACGGCCAGCATCGGTACGGCGGTCCGGGCCGCCGGCGCAGTGGCCACCGGTTCGAGGTCCACCCTCGGCAACTGGACCGTGTCGTCCGCCAACCGCGCCAGCACCCGCTCCCCCGAGGCCGGCCGCTGCATCGGCATCCGCGGCGGGCCCGCGAGAGCGAGTCGCGGCTTCGGTCCCGTCAGCGCGAGCCGCGCCGGCCGCCCAACCGGCACCGGCACCGGCGGTGCCTGCCGTTGCGCCGACACCCCGCGCACGGTCACCAGGCCGGCCGCCGCCAACGCGGCCACCGTGGCGACCATGCCGACCGTCTCCGAGGCCCGCACCTCGGCCGGATCCAGCCGCACCGGCCACGGCACCGGCATCGGCTCGGCCTCGAACTGCTTGTCCACAGTGGAAGAGTTCGACGCCGTGCCGTACCGGGCGATCGAGCCCACCCGGCGGTGCCGCGCCCGGGTGGCCAGCGCCCAGCGCACCCAGACGATGATCAGCGCCAGCAGGGCCAGGGTCGCGACGACGGCCGCGACCGGGCCCGAGAGCCACGCTGGTCCGAATCCCGAATCGGCATTGACCGACCCCACGGCCGCCCGGTCCGGGAACCGCACCGGCACCGCCGTGGTCAGCCGCCGGCCGGCCACCGTGGCCTCGACTGTGACCGTCGTGCTGCGGCCCGCGAACCAGCCGGGCGTCGTCGCCGACACCACGAGCGAACCGGGGAACGCCGCCGCGGCGGCCTTGACGTCCGCTGCCGATCCGGTCCGGAGCTGGCCACCCGAGCGCCGCGCCAGCCCGCTCAGCTCCGGCGGCGCCGTGGCCGCTGCGGCCAGTTCCTCCGCGTTAGGTCGGAGCGCGACGTCGACCGCGGGCACGCCGGTGTGCACGACGTCGATCGGCACGGACCCGGGCACCACAGCGTCCACAATGGCTGGTGCGCCGGTCGCGCCGTCCTCGGGCGGGCCGGTCAGCCCGCCGTCCGAGACGAGCAGCACGCGCCGTTGCCCGCCCCCGATCGGCGTCGGCAGGTACTCCAGCGCCCGCTGCACGCCCTCGGCGAGCGGCAGGTCACCCTGGGCGGTCACGCCGTCCAGCGCGGCCGTCAGTACACCCCGGTCGGTGGTCGGCGTGACGAGCACCCGGACCAGCTCGGACACGACGACCAGCCCGACGTTCACGTCGCCCGGCAGCGCCCCGACGTACGCGGTGATCGCCGCTCGGGTATCGGCCAACGGCTCCCCGGCCGCCGGCCAGCGCGCGTCCAGCACCACCATGACCGCGCGGCTCGGCTGCTCACCGACGTTGCCCGCTCGCACCGGCATCGGCGGCAGCACGCCGGCCCGCACCGTCGCGGCCACCGGTACGCCGTCCACCCGGACCGACAGCTTGCCGTCGGTGAGGGCGGCGCCGGCGGCGAACTCGGTGCCGGTGAGGTAGAACGCCAGCTGGTCCGGCGTGGCGCGCACGCCGCTGACGACGAGGCCCGCGTGCTCGGGCGGCCTGACCTCCCCTGCCCACCCCAGCACGGCGACCATGCCGAGCACGGCGGCGATCCGCCCCGCCCGAGTCAGTGACCTGGCCCCCCGCGGCGCCCACCCCGTGGCGGCCCGACCAGGCCGAACGCCGGTCATGCCGTTCCCACCGGGAAGCCGAAGAGCCCGTACGGCACCGCGATGCCGGCGGCGGTCAGCCGGTCCAGGAAGTGCGGTCGCAGCCCGGTGTAGACCAGGCCGCCGCGGAGCCGGCCATGCTCGTCCTCGCCGGCCCCGTAGTCGAAGACGAACAGATCCTGGAGCCGGACGTCGTCCCCGGCCATCCCGACCACCTCGGTCACCTGGGTCACCCGGTGGGTGCCGTCCCGCATCCGCGCCTGGTGCACGACCAGGTCGACCGCCGACGCCAGCTCCGCACGGATCGCCAGGGCGGGACACCGCGGGCCGGCGAGCAACGCCATCGTCTCCAGCCGGTGCATCGCCTCCGCCGGTGAGTCCGCGTTGATCGTGGTCAGCGTGCCGTCGTGGCCGGTACTCATGGCCTGCAGCAGGTCCAGCGCGGCACCGTCCCGGAGCTCCCCGACCACGATCCGGTCCGGGCGCATCCGGTGCGCGATCCGAACCAGATCCCGCACGGTCAACTCGGCCGGACCCGCTACCGCCTCCGGCCGCGACTCCAGCCGGAGCACGTGCTGCTGCGGCAGGCGCAGCTCGGCGACCTCCTCGATGGTGACGATCCGCTCGTCGGTCGGGAAGAACTGCGCCAGCACGTTGAGCGTGGTCGTCTTGCCCACTCCGGAGCCGCCGCTGAGCACGACGTCCAGCCGGCCCCGCACGCAGGCCGCCAGGAAGTACGCGATCGCCCGCCGCATCGTCCCGTTCGCGATCAGCTCGTCGATGCCGTACGTGGCCGCGCACTTCTTGCGGATCGTCAGCATCGCGCCGTCCACCGCGATCGGCGGGACCACGGCGTTGAGCCGGGTACCGTCGGGCAGCCGCGCGTCGACCACCGGATTCGCCTCGTCCACCCGGCGGCCCGCGCGGGCGAGCAGATCGTCGATGACCCGGCGCAGGTGCGCGGCGTCGACGAACCGGACCGCCGCGGCTTCGGTGCGCCCGCCGCGCCGCACGAAGATCCGCCGTGGTCCGTTCACCATGATCTCGCTGACCGTCGGGTCGCCCAGCAGCGCCGCGAGCGGATCGCCCTCGGTCTCCGGCGCCGGGTCCTCCAGCAGCACCACCGGCCGCACCGCGTCGAGCGACCGAAACCGCTGGTCCGCGATACTCACGGGGTCACCTCGCTACGCTGGGCAGCCCCGTGAGCCGTGCCGGCGGTGGGCGGCACGCCAGTGGCGTGGCCGTTCGGTCGGCATCGGCGGCACCAGCCACTCGGTCGCGAAGCCCTGAATGGACCTGCTCACCGGATGGTGCGGCGACTCGGTGACGATCGGTACCCCACGGTTGACCGAGAGCGGCACGTCATGGCTGGTGGGGATCTGCGCGTGGATCGGCCCGCTGATCACGTGCTCGATGTCGGCCGAGGTCAGGCCGGTGCGGTCGTCGGCACGG
>CAVVAL010000048.1:0-31117 GCA_963746095.1 uncultured Actinomycetota bacterium
CAGCGGTGCGCGGCGACCGAATTCTCGTGGCGGGGCAACGGTTTGCGGGTGGTCGCCGCACTGGTAGCGCTGCCCCTGCGCGGCGGTGACCCCGAGTTCGGGCGGCCGACGTCGAACCACTGATCGCGCATCACCAGTGACGCTGCGTTACACAGTAGGGCGAAACCGTTGACAGCACGTTACCTGCCCGCTAGATACCCTTATGTGCATGAGAGCGCTCTCATCGCCACTTGTCGAAATACGCGCGGCCCAGCCATCGAATGCTCGCTCCCGGCCGGACGCGCGACTCAGCGGGTCCGGCACACCCTGTGCCGCCGCCGCTGCGCTCCAGCGTCGAGAGGAACAGCTCCCATGACATCGACTTCCGCACTCCCCCCGCCCGCTTCCGCACCGTGGCTCAGCCGGCGCCGGACCCGATGGGCCTCGCTCGGCGTCGCCGTCGCGCTGGTGGCCACGACCGGCACGCTGGCCACGATCAACCGGGGTGCGGACGCCGCGGTGCCGCCACCGCCGGCCGGCTGGACCCAGACGTTCGCGGATGACTTCGACGGTGCCGCCGGCACGTTACCGTCGAGCGCGAACTGGCAGTTCGACCTCGGCCACAACTACCCCGGCGGCCCGGCGAACTGGGGCACCGGCGAGGTGCAGAGCTACACCAACAGCCCGGACAACGTGAGCCTCGACGGCGCGGGCAACCTCCGGATCACCCCGCTCCGCGATGGCGCCGGCAACTGGACCTCGGCCCGGATCGAGACCAACCGCACCGACTTCAAGGCGCCAGCGGGTGGCACGCTGCGGATCGAGGGCCGGATCCAGCTGCCGAACGTCACCGGCGTCCAGGCCGACGGCTACTGGCCCGCGTTCTGGACGCTGGGCAGCCCGTACCGGGGCAACTTCCAGAACTGGCCCGGCATCGGCGAGTTCGACATCATGGAGAACGTCAACGGCCTCAACACCGCGTCCGGTGTGCTCCACTGTGGAGTCTCGCCCGGTGGTCCGTGCGATGAGAACAACGGCATCGGTGGCAGCCGGCCCTGCCCGGGCGAGACGTGCCAGGCCGCGTTCCACACGTACACGTTCGAGTGGGACCGCAGCGTCACGCCGAACCAGTTGCGCTGGGCCGTGGACGGCCAACAGTTCCACACCATCGACGAGAGCCAGCTGGACGCCGGCACGTGGAGCAACATGACCAGTCACGCCGGCTACTTCATCCTGCTCAACGTGGCGATGGGCGGCGCCTTCCCGGACCCGGCCGCGGGCAGGGCGACACCGAACGCGAACACCGTCCCTGGCCACCCGATGGTCGTCGACTACGTCGCCGCCTGGACCCGCGGCTGACCGGACCGTCGTCGGCAAACCCAACCCACGGTCAGGGGAAGTCGACGCGGTCGATCAGCCCAGCAGCGGTGAAGGCGTCGACGAGATGGCTGCGGCCCTCGGTGAAGTGGGCCCAGCTGTCGTAGTGGACGGGGACGATCTGGCGGGCGCCGAGGAGTTGGGCGGCCTCGGCGGCCTGGTGGCTGTCGAGCGTGAGCAGCTGGTGGTCCAGGACCGGCGTGCGCACGGCGCCGGCGAACAGCACGGCGGTGTCCACCGGGCCGAACCGCTCGGCGATGTCCTTCACCAGGCCGAGCTGGGCGTTGTCGCCGCTGATGTAGACCGTGGGCAGGTCGTCGCCGGTCAGCACGAAGCCGACGACCTGCCCGACCACCGGTTCGAGTTCCGTGCGCGGGCCGGGGCCGTGCAGTGCGGGCACGCCGGTCACCGTGATCGTGCCGCCACCCGGACGGTCGAGTTCGGTCGCCCCCCAGTCCGCCAAGCCCTGGGCCGTGCCGCCGAGGCGGTGTGCGCCGCTGGGGGTGGTGAGGGTGAGCGGAACGTCGGCGAGCAGCGCTCGGCCGGAATGGTCGAGGTTGTCCGGGTGCTCGTCGTGCGACAACAGGACCACGTCGATGGTGCCGAGGTCGGCGGGCGTGGCGGCGGCGGTCTTGGTCAGGCCCAGGTCGTAGTCACCGGGCCCGTCGAACGTCGGGTCGGTCAGGAAGCGCAGCCCGCCGTACTCGATGAGGGCGGTGGGTCCCCCGAAGACGCGGACGGGAACCCGGGTGCCGTTCGTTCGAGCAACGGTCATGTCGATTCCTCTCACGGATGAACAGGTCAGCAAACGTGAGAGTAGACGTTTGTCACGGATGAAGGCAAGCTATACCGTGATGAACCTCAAGGAGATCGCTGACGACGCTGGGCTGCCGCCTGCGCCGGGAGCGGAGCAGTACCCTGCTCTCGACTTCGTCAACAGCACGGTCACCCGGCCCGGCGGGCAGCGCGTCGACCAGCTCGGAACCCCGCGTCTCGCCACCCAGTGGCTGGTCACGCGTGGGCTCGCTCCTGCGGACGCCGAGCTGCACGAGGTGTGCGCGGGGCGCCTGCGGTCGCTGCGCGAGCAGGTCAGGGCGCTGTTCGTGGCCCGGGTCGACCGGAGCCCTGCACCGTCGACCGCGCTGGCCCTGATCAACGACGCGCTCACCCGGGTCCCCACGGCCTCGCTGCTGCGCTGGGATCCCGACCTGGGCCTGCACCGGACGGCCGCCCACCCCACCGATCAGATCGTCGACCACGCCCTCGGCACCCTCGCCGCCGACGCCGCCGACCTGTTGACCGGCCCGGACGCCGAACGCCTTACCGCCTGCGGCTCCCCTCCCTGCACCCGCTACCTGCTCCGGGCCGGCCGCCGCACCTGGTGCTCCGTCCGCTGCGGCGACCGGGCCCGGGCGGCCCGGGCCTACGCCCGGCGCACCCAGCCCACCGTCGACTGAGCGGCCGCTGTTCTAGCGGTTCGATCCGAGGTCGGCCAGCTTCGGCATGATCAGCTCGGCGACCTGCTCGGTGAACTCCACCGGATGCCCGACCGGCAGGATCTGGATCTCGTCCACGCCCAGCTCTGCGTACGCCTCGGCATCGGCGAGGAACGCGTCGACGTCGTCCAGGATCGGGCGGCTGACCATCACGGTCTTCTCGATCGTGTCGTAGTCGCGGTCCTCGCTGTCGCAGTGCCCCCGCAGCACGTCGAACTTGTGCGCGACATCGTCCATGCTCCTGGCGAACACGTTGCAGGCGTCCGCGTACCGGGCGACCAGTAGCAGCGTCTTCTTCTCCCCGCCGCCACCGATCATGATCGGCGGCCGCCGCCCGCCCAGCGGTTGCGGCACGCAGAGCGTCTCGGCGAGCTGGTAGTGCCGACCCTCGTACGGGCCGTTGTCCTCGCTCCACATCTGCCGGCAGATCTGGAGGGTCTCCTCCAGCCGCTCGAACCGCTCGGCCACCGGGACCACCGGCACCCCGAGCCCGCGCTGCTCCCGCTCGTACCAGGAGGCGCCGAGGCCGAGCATGGCCCGGCCGCCGGAGAGCACGTCGAGGGTGGTCACGATCTTCGCCAGTAGCCCCGGGTGCCGGTACATCACGCCGGTGACCAGCAGGCCCAGCGTCATCCGCTCGGTCAGCGCGGCCACGTAGCCGAGCGTTGTGTAGCCCTCCAGCATCGGGTCCTCGGCGCCGCCCTGCCGGTGCGCCATCTGGAAGTAGTGGTCCATCGGCGTGAACGAGGACATCCCCGTCTGCTCCGCGATCCGGGCCGTCTGCGCCAGCGTCGGCGCGATCAGCGCGGGATCGGCCGGTGTGGAGAAGTTCCAGTAGTGCAGGCCGAGCTTCATCTTCTACCCCCGTGGCGCTGTGCGATTGAGCCGGCTCCACCGTAGTGCGGCCGTCACCGCGGCATCAGAGGTCGAGGAGCCGGGCGGTGTTCTCCCAGCACACGTCGCGGAGCCAGGCGTCGCCCAGGTCCAGCCGAGCGAGCGCCTCCAACTGGTGGGCGTACGGGTACGGGATGTTCGGGAAGTCGCTGCCGAGCAGCACCTTGCCCGCCAGCCCGAGGTCGCGCAGTCGCGGACCGAGGTCGGCGGGGAATGGCGCGAACTGGTCGGCGAAGTCGGTGCCGGCCATCGTGGTGTCCAGGTGCACCCGCTCGTACCGCTCGGCCAGGTCCAGGAACTCGGCGTACTCCGGCATCCCGAGGTGGGCGACCACCGCGCAGAGCCGCGGATGCCGGGCCAGCACCTCGGCGAACGGTCCGGGGCCGGTGTGCGCGCCCGGCAGCGGACCGGAGCCGGCGTGCACCACGACCGGCGTGCCGGACTCGGCCAGCAGACCCCAGACCGGTTCGAGCAGCTCGTCGCGCGGGTCAAAGTCGCCGACCTGGACGTGGGTCTTGAAGATCCGCACGCCGGCCGCGACCGCCTTGGCGACCTGGTCCGCGGCCCCCGGCTCGGGGTAGAAGGTGCCCGACGGCAGGCAGCCCGGCGTGCGGGCGGCGAAGTCCAGCGCCCAGGCGGTCAGGTCCGCGGCCATGCCGGGCCGATGGGCGTAGCTGAGCGCCGGGTAGGCCCGGACCCCGAGGTCGGCCAGGCGCGCGACCCGTTCGGCGTCCGGCCAGCGATAGGTGATCGGCCACGGCACGCCGTAGCGGGACGGCGTCGTCGAAGTACTGCCCACACCTTGCGCAGCATCCGCTCTGGGTAGAAGTGCACGTGGATGTCGGCGAGGCCGGGAAGGCCCAACTCACCCCAGAAACCGGGTACCTCCGCGTCGGACAGCACCCGACCAGCCTGTCACAGCGGTGGCCCTAAGCGGTGAACGCGGTCAGGACGCCGGTCGCCATCGCCGCCCATTCCCGGCTTTGGGCGACATCTTCCGTGCTATGGCACCGAAGATGTCGCCCAAAGCGCCGAGGACGGGTCAGCTCTCGGGGTGCGCTCCGGACGAGCCGTCGATGAGCTCGCGCACGATGTCGAGGTGGCCGGCGTGCCGTGCGGTCTCCTCGATCATGTGGATCAGCACCCACGCAGCGTCACGGTCTCGCCGTGCCAGGACTTGCCGACGTCCTCGAGCGCCAGCTCCTTGATCACCTGGTCGGCGGCGGCCCTGGCCCGGCCGTAGAAGGCCAGGATGTCCGCTGTGGACTCGTCCGGCGTCACGCGCAGGTCGGCGTTCTCGTCGTCGTCGTCGTACGGGAGCGGTTCGGTCTCGCGGCCGAACGTCTCGCAGAACCAGCCGTACTCGGTCGCCGCCAGGTGCTTCACCAGGCCCAGCAGGTTCGTCCCCGACGGGGTCATCGGCCGGCGGAGTTGCTCGTCGTCGAGACCGTCCAGCTTCCAGAGCACCGCGTCCCGGTGCCGGTCGAGGCTGACGAACAGGCTTTCCTTTTCGTCACCGGTGTACGGCACGTGTCGATTCATCCACCGACCGTAGATCATCGGCCCGGAAATGCCCTTGAGGTTTCTCGGCGCCCACGGCCGAGCCGACCGACCTGCTGGTGGCGGCGGCACTCGTCGCCGGACCGCCGCTCTCGCAGAGCTGAGCCCGTTCGGCTTGGTCTAGTCCACCCAGCGCAATCTTGGTCGCAGCAGTAGATACGGACGGGAGCGCCGGTGGAGTATCGACGGGCCCGCCGACTGGCAGCGTCGGCCGTCGCCTGCCGCCTGCGGCAGGCGCCTTGACCTGCATAGTTACCGCTGCGCACCGCCCGAAGGACGGATCGCCCCAGGCCCCGAGCACTCCGGACCGACCAGAGAGCAGCCGATAATTCGGGGCCGAACGATGGGAATGGTCTAGGCCAAAGTGCCCTACTATGGCAACGGCCGCCGTGACCCAGGTCACCGACGTATGGAGTTGTCATGAGGCTTCGAGGTAGAGCGGTTGCCCTGCTAGCCAGCGCGGCGATGACCCTCGCGACCGGGCTGGTGGTCGCCCCGAGCGTGCGCGCGGCGGTGGGTGGGTCCGCGGACGCCGTGGTCATGGTGGTCTGTACGTCCCCGGCCTGGGCCGAGGGCAACAGCTACGTGGTGGGCTCCCGGGTCACCTTCAACGGCCGGCTGTACGAGTCGATGGTGGCGCACACGGCCTGGCCGGGCGCCGGCTGGAACCCCGCCGCCACGCCCACGCTGTGGCGGGACCTCGGCGCCTGCGCGGGCGGCACCCCCTCGCCGACTCCCACGCCCTCGCCCTCCACCCCGGGCACGCCCACCCCCTCCCCGTCGACGCCGCGGCACCCCCACCCCCGCCCCCGTCGACGCCGACCCCCACCTGCGCGGTGAAGTCGCGGCCGGCCGGCAAGGTCCTGCAGGGCTACTGGGAGAACTGGGACGGCTCCTCGAACGGCGTGCACCCGCCGTTCGGCTGGGTCCCGATCAACGACGCCCGGATCAGGCAGCACGGCTACAACGTGATCAACGCGGCGTTTCCGGTGATCCGCTCGGACGGCACCGTGCTGTGGGAAGACGGCATGGACGCGACGGTGAAGGTCTCCACTCCGGCCGAGATGTGCGCGGCCAAGGCGGCCGGCGCCACGATCCTGATGTCGATCGGCGGCGCGGCGGCCGGCATCGACCTCAGCTCCGCCACCGTCGCCAACCGATTCGTCGCCACGGTCGTGCCGATCCTGAAGAAGTACAACTTCGACGGCATCGACATCGACATCGAGACCGGCCTGACCGGCAGCGGGAACATCAACACGCTCTCCACGTCGCAGGCCAACCTGATCCGCATCATCGACGGCGTGCTCGCCGCGATGCCGTCCAACTTCGGCCTGACGATGGCGCCGGAGACGGCCTACGTGACCGGCGGCAGCGTCGTGTACGGCTCGATCTGGGGCTCGTACCTGCCGATCATCAAGAAGTACGCGGACAACGGCCGGCTCTGGTGGCTGAACATGCAGTACTACAACGGCAGCATGTACGGCTGCCACGGCGACTCGTACCAGGCCGGCACGGTCCAGGGCTTCACCGTCCAGACCGACTGTCTGAACCAAGGACTGGTCATCCAGGGCACCACGATCCGGGTGCCGTACGACAAGCAGGTGCCCGGGTTGCCGGCACAGCCGGGCGCGGGCGGCGGCTACATGTCGACGTCGCTGGTGTCGCAGGCCTGGCGGTCGAGCCTCAAGGGCCTGATGACCTGGTCGATCAACTGGGACGGCTCGAAGAACTGGACCTTCGGCGACAACGTCCGGGGCCTTCAGGGTCGCTAGCGTGGGCGGCACCTTTCAGGGCAACCCCGGAAGGTGCCGCCTGCGAGCCCGTTCAGCCGCCGCCCACCGGCCCGTTCAGCCGTCTCGGCCAGGTCAGTCCGGTGTGGACTCGGCCAGGCGCTTGATCGCGGCCAGCCGGGTGTCCCACTGGCTGGCCACCTGCTGCATCCACACGGCCGTGGACGTCAGTGCCTCGGGCCGCAACCCGAACCGCACCTCGCGACCCGCCTTCCGACTGCCGACCACGCCCGCCTCGCGCAACACCGCGAGGTGCTGCACGACCGCCTGCCGCGTCACGGGCAGCTCCACCGCCAGCGACGTCGCCGTGCCGTCGCCGCGGTCGGCCAGCAGCTCCACCAACCGGCGCCGGGTGGGGTCGGCGAGCGCGGTGAGCACCTCCCCCGGGCTCATGTCCGGGTGGCCACGCCCGGCGCCCGGGCCGCGAGCGTGTGCAGCGCACTGCCCCACGCCTGCTCGGATTCGCCGATCCGCCGCGCCCGCTCGACCTCCGTGCCGACCAGCCGGTCGAACCCGCTCTCGACCACACGCAGCCGGGTGCCGTCGCCCTCCGGGACAAGCGTGAACTCGACCAGGTTGGAGTTGCCCGGCGCGGGCTCCACGTCCGGGTCCACGGCGTACCGGTAGGCGAAGCGCGTGGGCGGCTCGACCGCCTCGACCACGCCGCGGTACTCGCCGTGCTCCTCCCACTTGAGCAGCAGCCGGCCGCCGGGGCGCAGGTCGATCTCGGCACCGCCGAACGCGTACCAGACCACGAAGTGCTCGACCTGGGTCAACGTCGCCCAGACCCGCTCGACCGGCGCCGCGACGTACACCTCGCGCGCAACGCTGTTGGCAACCATCAGCCGTCACTCCAGTCCTGGTCTCGGTTCGCCTTCGGAACACCGTGGCACGACCGAAGACGCTGTGCAAGTGTTGACTTGCACATACCGGCGCCGGTCAGGCGCGACGAAGAGCCGAGTCGACCGCCGTCGGTACGGTCGAAGGCATGCCTACTCCCGAGCCGATCGAGGTCCAAGCTGCTGCCCGCGACCGCGCGCGCCGACGCCGCCGTGATCACCCGGATCACCGCGCTCGTCAACGAGGTCTACGCGATCGCCGAGAACGGGCTGTGGCTCGATGGCGCCGACCGCACCGACACCCGGGAGATGGCCGAACTGGTCGGCGCCGGGAAGATCGCGGTGGCCAGGCTCGCCGGCGAGATCGTCGGGTCGGTCAAGATTCAGCGACTCGACGCCGCCACGGGCGAATTCGGGGTGCTGGCCGCCGACCCCGCACAGCACGGCATCGGGATCGGCCGCGAACTCGTGCGCTTCGCCGAGCACACCTGCCGGGCGGACGGCGCCGCCGTGATGCAGCTCGAGCTACTGGTGCCGCGGCACGGGTCGCACCCGAGCAAGCGGCGCCTCGACGACTGGTACACCCGGCTCGGCTACCGGCCGATTCGGTCCGGCACCGCCGAGGAGACGTATCCCGCGCTGGTGCCCCAGCTCGCGACGCCCTGCGATTTCGTCACGTACCAAAAAGACCTCACGTAACCCCACCCCCTTTGGGCGACATTTTCGGTGTTATAGCACCGAAAATGTCACCCAAAGCCCCGGGTGTGGGCTAGCCACGAATGCGACGTTGCCTCGACGCTTTCCGGCCGCTAAGGTTGCCGTCATGACTGCCGGGTCGGCCTTGAGCCACAAGCGATTGAGGCACCCGGCCACGGCGTGATCGCCGGGCGGCCGAGAGAGCCGCCTTCGTGGTTTCCGCGCAGCTCGCGCGATGTTTCGTCAGTTCGGCGGTGTCGGTCGCCGCCCAGCTCACGAGCCACTTGTTCTCCGGTCCAGCCGCTGATTCGACTCGTCGACTCACCGGTCCGATCCGGTATTCCGCACGTCGTCGCCCAATTTCGCATCACGTCGATCCGTGGTGATTCAGGCCGCCCCCGAGGCGGTTATTCGTCATGCCCGCGAATAGTGCGCGGGCTCGTCAATCCGGGAGAAACCACAGAATGCCAATTGATTTCAACCAGCAGGTCATCGAGGAGTTCCGCGCCAACGGCGGCCAGGTCGGCGGCTACTTCGAGGGGGCCCGGCTACTGCTGCTCACCACGGTGGGAGCGCGGTCCGGCACCCCGCACACCACCCCGCTCGGCTACCTGCCCGACGGCACCGAGCGGGTCCTGGTCATCGCCTCGGCCGGCGGTGCGCCGCGCGATCCGGCCTGGTTCCACAACCTGGTCGCCAACCCGCAGGTCACGGTCGAGGCCGGCGTCTTCACCTACGAGGCGGAGGCCGTAGTCCTGATCGGCGCCGAACGCGACGAGGCCTTCGCCCGTGCGGCCGAGGCCGACCCGGGATGGGCGGACTACGAGACCAAGTCGGGGCGCACGCTGCCGGTGGTGGCCCTCCAGCAGGTCAGCGGCGGGCCGCCGAACGCGTCGTCGTGGGGTGAGGCGCTCCGGCTGATCCATGACGGGTTCCGCCGCGAGTTCGCGCTGATCCGCAAGGAGTTCGCGCAGTCGGGGCCGCGGCTGGGCGCGCAGCTCCGGGTGAACTGCCTGACCGCGTGCCAGGGGCTGCGCTTCCACCACACCGGCGAGGACGCCGGGATGTTCGCGAGCCTGGCCCATCGGTATCCCGAGCTCGCGCCGACGATCGAGCGGCTCCACCGGGAGCACGAGCAGATCTCGGTGCTGCTCGACGAACTGCAACTCGCCGTCTCCACCGACAGCGCCGATCCCCTGCTCGTCCTCCCCGAGGTTGAGCGGCTCACGGACAAGTTGGAGAGGCACCTGGCGTACGAGGAGGAGCAGCTGATCCCGATCCTCGACGCGTGACCTGGGGTCACGCACGCCCCCGCCGACGGGCAACTGGCGGGGGCGTGTCGTGGACGAGTCGGCGGGTCAGCCGACCAGCCACTCCTGCGACGTGATGCCCTTGCAGGTGTCCTGGTGCACCTGCTTGCCGTTGTCCTGGCTCGAGCCCGAGACGTCCAGGCACTTGCCGCTGTGCCGGGTGATCAGGTTGACGTAACCGCTATTGGTCGGCTGGAGCCTGAACTGCTGGTGCCACTTCTGGGCGTCGCACGTGTACTGCACCGCGTCCGCGGTGTTGTCCTGGCTCGAGTCCCAGATGTCGATGCACTTGCCGCTGTGCGCCACGGAGATCTGGTAGTAGCCGTCGCTGACGTGGCTCAGCCGCCAGAGCTGGTTCGTCTTGCCCGCCCCGCAGGTGTACTGCACCACGGCCGCCTTGTTGCTCCCGCTGGCGTTCTTCACGTCCAGGCACTTTTCGCTGTGCCGGGCAGTGATCTGGCTATACGCGACGGCGGCGCTGACCTGACCGCCCGCCGCCGTGGCGCCAGCCTGCGCCGGCCCGCTGAGGCCCAGTGCGCCGACCGCGAAGGCTGCCGCCGCGACAGCCGCGAGCCGCGTCGAGGTCCGTCGTGTTGGTCGATTGAACACAACCATCTCCATTCCGAAAGACGAGTGGACTTGCTGCGGCAGACTGTGGACGGCTTGCGTTCGGCGAAGTTTCGGCGTTCGTGAAATTGGCTGTTCAGCCTGGGTTTGCAGCGTCTCGCCGCACGACCGGGTTCCGACGGGGGAGTCTCGATGGCCGTGGAGTTTCGGCTGCTCGGCGATGTCGAGGTCCGCGTCGACGGGCACGCCGTGGATCTCGGCCACACCCGGCAACGGTGCGTGCTGGTCGCGCTGTTGATCGACAGCAACCGGGTGGTGCCGGTCGACCAGTTGGTGGACCGGGTCTGGTCGGACCAGGTCCCGCAGCGCGCGCGCAACGCGGTCTCCGGCTACCTGTCGCGGCTGCGGCAGGTACTGGCCGGGGCAGCAGAGGTGCGGATCACCAAGCAGCCCGGTGGCTACCTGCTCGCGGTCGATCCGATGGCCGTCGACCTGCATCGCTTCGATGACCTGATCACCCGGGCGCGCCGGGGCGGCGCCGGGCCCGACGCCGAGGACGCCACCGTGCTGATCGAGGAGGCGCTCGCGCTGTGGCGAGGGCAGCCGTTCGCGACGCTGGACACCCCGTGGCTGAACACGGTCCGGGGTGGGCTCGAAGCGCGGCGCTTGGCGGCCGTGCTGGACCGCAACGACCTCGTGCTCGACCGGGGCCGGCACGCCGAACTGTTGGCGGACCTGTCCGACGCCGCCGTCGCGCACCCGCTGGACGAGCGGCTGGCCGGCCAACTCCTCCTGGTGCTGTACCGCTGCGGCCGGCAGGCCGAAGCCCTGCGGCGCTACGAGCAGATCCGGCAACGGTTGGCGGAGGAACTCGGCGTCGACCCCGGCGTGCCGCTGAAATTGCTGCACCAGCAGATTCTGACCGCCGACCCGGCGCTGGCCGCTCCCGCCCGGCCGGCACCGGACACGTCGCCGGCCACCGGCCGCGCCCGTCCAAGGGAAGCCCAGGTCGTCTCGACGCGGGCGCCCCTCCCCGCCCTGGTCGGCCGGCAGGCCGAGCTGGCGACGCTCCGCACGGCGCTGGCGGACCTCGACTCCGGCGCGGTGGTGGTGGCGGTCTCCGGCGATCCGGGGATGGGCAAGACCCGGCTGCTGCGGAGCTCGCGGCGACCGCCGAACGGGCCGGGCGACCTGGTGCTGTGGGGCCGCGCGGCGGAGTTCGAGCGGCACGTGCCGTTCGGGATCGTCGTCGACGCGCTCGACGATCACCTCGACACGACCGGCCCGGACGTCCTGAAGCGGCTCGGCGCGGACGCGCTCGGCATCCTGCGCGCGATCTTCCCGGCCCTGCCGCGTCGGCCGAGCTCGATCCGCTGAAGCTCATCGAGGCGGAGCGCTACCGGCTGCACCGGGCCGTGCGCGCGCTGCTGGAGGAGCTGGCCGCCGCCCAGCCGCTGGTGCTGATCCTGGACGACCTGCACTGGGCCGACGACGGCACCGCCGAGCTGCTCGACCACCTGCTCCGGCACCCGCCGCGCGGTCCGGTGCTGCTGGCGTTGGCGCACCGTCCACGGCAGACACCCGGCCGGCTGCGGCACGCCCTGGCCCGCGCGGCCCAGGACGGCCTGGCCGAACTCGTCGAGCTGTCCGCCCTGAGCCCGCTGGACGCGAGCGCGCTGCTCCCCGACTCGCTCAGCGCCGATCGGCGGCAGGAACTGTACGCGGCCAGCGACGGCAACCCGTTCTACCTCCAGGCGCTCGCCGCGGCCGGCACGAACACCGGCGGTGCCGCCGCGGCCGGCGAGGACTCCGACGGGACGATCCCGGCGGCGGTGCGGGCGGCGCTCGCCGGCGAGCTGGCCGGCCTCACCGGCGTCGAGCTGCTGGTCGCCCAGGCGGCCGCGGTCGTGGGCGACGTGGTGGCGGCCGAGCTGGCGGCCCGGACCGCCGACCTCGACCTGGCCGACGGTGCTCGCCGCGCTCGACGAGCCTGGCCGGGCGCGACCTGGTCCGGCCCGACCAGGCCGGCGGCAGCGTCCGGTTCCGCCATCCGCTGGTCCGCCACGCCGCGTACGAGGGGGCCGCGGCGGGCTGGCGGATCGCCGCCCACGCCCGGGCCGCCGCGGCGTTACTGCGAGCGTGGCGCGCCCGCCGTCGACCGGGCTCACCACGTCGAACGGTCGGCCACGCGCGGCGACACCGAGGCCGTCGGGGTGCTGCGCGAGGCCGCCGCGGCGACCATGCACAGCACCCCGGCCACCGCGGCGCACTGGCTGGAGGCCGCGCTGCGGCTGCTGCCCGACGACGCCGCGTCCGCGATGGCCCGGCTGGATCTGCTCGGCATGCGGGCCAGGGCGCTCGGCGTCACCGGTCGACTCTGGGAGAGCCGGGACGCCCTGCACGAGCTGCTGGGGCTGCTGCCGGCCGCGTTCGCCGAACCGCGCGCGCAGGTCGTCGCGTTCGCGGCGACGATCGAGCGGCTGGTCGGACGGCACGTCGAGGCGCGCGCCGCGCTCCTCGCCGAGCTCGCCACGCTCGCGGACCAGCACGGCCCCGCGGCGCTGGCGCTCAAGCTCGGCCTGGCGACCGGCGTGCTGATGCGCAGCGATCTCGACCGCGGCCAGGACTGGTCCGGCGCGGCGCTGGAGACCGCCCGGCGCGTGCGCCGACCGGGCCCAGCTGGCCGGCGCGCTGGCGATGACCGCCATGGCCGACCACATCACGGCCACCGTCGACGAGCGCACCGCCGCCCGGCTGGACGAGGCCGCCGCGCTGATCGACGCCCTGCCGGACGGCGACCTCGCGCCTGGCCTGGAGGCGATCGGCTGGCTCTGCGCGGCCGAGATGAACCACGAGCGGTTCCACGACGCCGAGCCGCCACATCATCCGGGCGCTGGCGGTGGCCCGCGCCACCGGCCAGGGCCACGTGATCAGCTACCTGCACGGCCTGCGCGGCTCGGCCCACGCGGTGCTCGGCGACCTCCGGGCCGCCGCCGACTGCTTCGACGACGAACTCGACGCCGCGCTCCTCACCGGCAGCGACTGGACCCGCAGCCTCGCCCTCCAGCACCAATGCTGGATCGCGATCTGCCGCGGCGACCTCGATCACGCGCTCCGGCTCGGCGAGGAGGCCGTGGCCTGCGCCGACACCGCGCTGAGCGGCCATGCCGGCGCCGCCCGGGGAATGCTCGGGCAGGTCCATCTCCACCGCGGTGACCCGGCCACCGCACTCGGCCTGCTCCTGAGCGGCGGCGGAGCCGATCTGGAGCTGGCCGAACCCGGCCGCCCGACCTGCACTGGTACGAGGCGCTCGCCGCCGCCGAGGCCGCCCTGGGCCACCCCGATGAGGCCCTCCGCTGGGCCGATCGCGCGGACGCCCACACCGCCGGGCTCCCCTGGCACACCGGCCTGGCCCGGCTCGCCCGCGCCCACGCGCTGCTGCCCACCGACCCGGCCGGCGCCGCCGCCCACGCCGAGACCGCGGCCGAGCTGCTGACCGGGCCGGCGCCCGGGTCGACGCCGGCCGGGCCCACCTGCTCGCCGGCACCGCGCACGCCGCCATCGGGCCGGCACCGACCCGGCCCGCGAGCGGTTCGCCCACGCGCGTGCGCTCTTCGACGCCTGCGGCGCCGAGTCTTCCTCCGCCAGACCGTCCGCGAGGAACGACGCATGAACGCCCGCCGGCCGCGCCGGACCAGCCGCGGGGCGGCCGCGGGCGGCTGCCCGCTGCTCAGCGCCCGCGAGTGTCAGGTCGCCGAGCTGGTCGGTCACGGCCTGACCAACCGGCAGATCGCCGAGAAGCTGTTTCTCAGCCCGAAGACCGTCGACGTCCACCTCGCTCGCGTCTACGCGAAGCTCGACGTCTCCCGGCGGGCCGCCGTCGCTGGCCGGCACACTCACCCTGACCCGGCGTAGCGGCCGTTTCGAGCGACGTCCCCGGGGCTATCAGCAGGGCGGTGTCACCGCGGCGCCCTCGTCGCAAGGAGCATCAGCAATGACGGAGAACGGTCAGCCTGGATCGACCCGAGGCCCGCGCAAGCGACGCGCCCTGCGGACCGCCGACGATCAGGGCCTGCTTCTGGACCGGCTCTCGGACTACCGCGTCGACTACTCCGACGACGAGGAGCCGATCCTGCTCCGGCTCGACGGCAGCCCAGTCGAGAGCTGGCGCGAGCAGTACCCGTACGACGAGCGAATGACCAGGGCCGAGTACGACCGGCTCAAGCGCCGGCTCCAGATCGAGCTGCTGAAGCTCCAGTACTGGGTGAAGAACACCGGCCAGCGAGTGGTGATCCTGTTCGAGGGGCGGGACGCGGCCGGCAAGGGCGGCACCATCAAGCGCTTCACCGAGCACCTCAATCCCCGGGGCGCCCAGGTGGTGGCGCTGGAGAAGCCATCCGAGCGGGAGAGCACGCAGTGGTACTTCCAGCGCTACGTGCGCGCACCTGCCGGCCGCCGGTGAGATCGTGCTGTTCGACCGGTCCTGGTACAACCGAGCGTGCGTCGAGCGGGTGATGGGCTTCTGCACCGACCAGGAGTACCAGCAGTTCCTGCACGACGCGCCGGTGCTGGAGAACCTGCTGATCGACTCCGGCTGCACCTGATCAAGCTGTGGTTCTCCGTCTCCAAGTCCGAGCAGCGCACCCGGTTCGTCATTCGGGACATCGACCCGGTCCGGCAGTGGAAGCTCTCCCCGACCGACCTCGCCTCGCTCGACAAGTGGGACGCCTACACCGAGGCGAAGGAGACGATGTTCCTGCACACCGACACGCCGCACGCGCCGTGGACGGTCGTGAAGAGCAACGACAAGAAGCGGGCCGGATCGAGGCGATGCGCTACGTGCTGCACCAGTTCGACTACGCCGACAAGGACAGCGAACTGGTCGGCAAGGCCGATCCGCAGATCGTCGGATCCGCCGCCAATGTCCTCTCCGACGAGGACACCGGCTTCTGAACCGCTACCCCCGTGCCGCCCGCTTCGCGCTTTGGGCGACATCTTCGGTGTCATAGCACCGAAGATGTCGCCCAAAGCCGCAGGGGTTCTGCCACAGGCCCCTGGTCAGCGGCCCAGGTAGGCGCCGCCGTTGACGTGGATCACCTGACCGGTCAGGTGCCCGGCCACCGGTGAGGCGAGGAACGCGATCGTGGCGGCCACGTCATCGGGGGTGCCCGGCCGCTTGTTGCGGGTGGCGTCGACGCGCACCTGGACCCCCGCGTCGTTCAGCTGGCCACGGAAGAACTCGGTCTCGACCACCAGGCCCGGCGCGACCACGTTGGCGGTGATCCCCCGTGGGCCGAGTTCGGTGGCCAGATGCGCGGTCCAGGCCTCGACCGCGGCCTTGGCGGCGCCGTACGAGCCGGCACCGTTGCGGGCCGCGATGGAACCGACGGTGATCACCCGGGCGTCATCGGCGAGCCGGGGCGTGACGGCCGCGGTGACCAGGACGGCCGAGAGCACGTTGGCGTCGAAGTTGGCGCGCCAGTTCTCGGCGAGCGCCGCCAGCGCACCGTCCGGCGCGGCGGGACGGTCGAAGTCGGTGTTGCCGCCGGCGTTGTTGACCAGCACATCGAGGCGATCGGGAAGCTGGGCCGTCGCCGCGGCGACCTCGGCCGGATCGGCGGCGTCGAAGGCCAGCGGCGTCACGGCCGGGCCGAGCTGGCCGGCGGCGTCGGCGAGCACCTTCGCGCGCCGGCCGGCGATGATCACCCGATCCCCCGCCGCCACGAACGCCCGGGCCGCGGCGAACCCGATGCCGGTGCCCCCACCTGTGATCAAGACCGTGCGCATGGAAGTTCCTTTAGGCCTAAAGTATCTCTCGTGACCGACCCTAACCCGCCGCGGCGACCAGCGGCAAGCGATCATCAGCCGGCCGACGGCGTGGACCGGATCCAGCAGGCCTGGGCACGGGAGCGGCCCTCGATGCCGGTGGACTCGATCGGCGTCATCACCCGGATCTGGCGGATCGCGAAGATCCTGGACGACGACCGGCGGCGCACGCTCGGCCGGCTCGGCATCGACGCGGCCACCCTCGACCTGCTCAGCACCCTGCGTCGCGCCGGCGCGCCCTACCGCCTCGCACCCGGCGCTCTGGCCCGGCTCAGCCTGCTGAGCGCCGGCGCCGTGTCCCAGCGGGTGGCCAGGGCCGAGCAGGCCGGCCTGGTCCGGCGTGCCAAGCCGGGCGGCGACGGGCGGTCGGTGCTGGTCGAGCTCACCGACACCGGCCACGAACTCCTCGACCGGGTCGTCGACGACCTGCTGAACCACGAGGAGACCCTGCTCGACGGGCTCACCCCCGACGAGCGCGCCGACCTCACCGGGCTGCTCCGAGTGCTGCTCGGCGACCTCACCGCGCGCTTTGCCCTCGACGACCGCCCCGCCCCGCCGCCGTGACCCCGTTCAGGCCCCGCTCAGGCCCCGCGCTTTGGGCGCCATCTTCGGTGTCATAGCACCGAAGATGTCGCCCAAAGCGCCCTTGTGGTTTAGCCCGCGGGACGGGCCCGGACGTGCAGGCGCTCGCCCTGCGGACCGAAGAGGCTGAGGATCTCCGCCGGCTGGGAGCCGGGATTGCCGAACCAGTGCGGGACATGGGTGTCGAACTCGGCCACCTCGCCCGCGGTCAGGATCACGTCGTGCTCGCCGAGCAGCAGGCGGATGCGGCCGGACAGCACGTAGAACCACTCGTAGCCCTCGTGGACCTTCAGCTCGGGCTCGCCCTCCGGCAACCCCGGCGGGATGACCATCTTGTAGGCCTGCAGCCCACCGGGCCGGCGGGTCAGCGGCACGAACGTCCGGCCGTGCCGGCTGAACGGGCGGGGATGGACGCGGGGATCGCCGGTGGCCGGCGCGTCCACGAGCTCGTCCAGCGGCACCTGATGGGCCCTGGCCAGCAGCAGGAGCAGCTCCAGGGTGGGGCGACGCTGGCCGGACTCCAGCCGCGACAGCGTGCTGACCGAGATCCCGGTCGTTCCGGAGAGCTGGGCCAGCGTCGCTCCGCGCTGTTGCCGCAGGGCCCTCAGCCGGGGGCCGACGGCCAGCATGACGTCGTCGAGCTCGGGCGCTTCGTCGTCGGTCATGCCTCCAATTTGCCATACCGGCAACGTTGTTTGTCAATACCGGGACGGCGCGCGCACAGTGACCTCAGTGACGAAACGTGAGGAGCAAACCATGAACGAGACCTATGACGTGGTGGTGGTCGGTGGCGGCGCGGCCGGGCTGAGCGGGGCGCTGGCCCTGGTCCGGTCGCGGCGCGTCGGTGCTGGTGATCGACTCCGGCAGCCCGCGCAACGCCCCGGCCGGGCACGTGCACAACTACCTGGGCCTGGAGGGCGTGGTGCCCGGGGACCTGCTGGCCGCCGGCCGGGCCGAGGTGACCGGCTACGGCGGCGAGGTGGTGACCGGCCGCGTGAGCTCGGCGGAGCGCCTGGCCGCGGGCGGCTTCCGGGTCGCGCTCGTTGACGGGCGGACGGTCCTGGCGCGGCGGCTGCTGGTGACCACCGGCCTGGTCGACGAGTTGCCCGACGGTGGCCGGGCTGGCCGAGCGCTGGGGCCGCGACGTGCTGCACTGCCCCTACTGCCACGGCTGGGAGGTGCGTGACCAGGCGATCGGGGTCCTGGCCAGCAGCCCGATGGCGATGCATCAGGTGCTGCTGTTCCGGCAGCTCAGCGACGACGTGACCCTCTTCCTGCACACCGCGCCCGACCCGACCGAGGAGCAATGGGAGCAGCTCCGGGCGCGCGGGATCGCCGTCGTCGATGGCGAGGTCGCCGGTGTGGAGGTCACCGACGACCGGCTCACCGGGGTCCGACTGCGATCCGGCCGGGTCATCCCACGTCAGGCCGTCGCGGTCCAGCCCCGCTTCACCGCCCGCGCGGCAGTGCTCGTCTCGCTGGGACTTGAGCCGGTCGACCTGGAGCTGGACGGCCACGTGATCGGCAGCCACATCCCCGCCGACCCGAACGGCGCCACCGCGGTGCCCGGCGTCTGGGTCGCCGGCAACGTGGCGGACATGCGGGCGCAGGTGATCAGCTCGGCCGCCGCCGGCCTGACCGCCGGCGCGATGATCAACGCCGACCTGGTCACCGAGGACACCCGCCGCGCCGTCGACGCCTACCGTTCACAACCCGAGCCGTTCGGAGCCGCTGCGGAGCGGGAGCTGTGCGAGCAGGTGCTCGGTGACCGCCGGCACGGGATGTAACGAGGGCTTGTCCTGTGGATCTGGGTCGAGCGAGGCGTGTTCCAGGTGCCGGTCCGGCAAGGCCGCAGGCCGTCCGCGTACCGGTGTTGTACGTGGACGGCCGAGAACGCCGCTGGTCGGTGCCTGGGGCGCGACGCAGCCGATCGGGGATCCACAGGGCAGGCCCTAGACGCGGCGGACGACGTGCAGCAGGTACTCCTCCCGGTTGAGCGGGTTGTGGTCCGTCCGGGACCGGTCCGGCACGGCGCCGCGGACCTGCTCGTAGTGGTCGAACTCGCTCTCCAGCACGCCCTCGCCGCCGGTGAGCCCGGGCAGCCGCTGCTCCAGCTCGTGCACCCGGGCGGCCGGGATGTCGCCTTCCAGCAGGTACGACGTGCCGCGCAGGGTCGGAGGTCCGCGGGATGGCACGCAGCCGCACGGCGACCGGCTGCACCGAACCGAACGCGTCGGCCGGGATGTCGAGCCGGAAGCGGTGCATCGGCTCGTACACCGCGGTGCCGGCCTGCCGCAGCGCCGCCATCAGCACCAGCGGGGTGAGGTTGCGGAAGTCGCCAGCCGTGCTCGACATGCTCTTGTCGAAGACGCCGTGCGAGTGGCTCTGCCGGGGCCAGTAGCCGGACTGGGTCATCGTGACCGTGCAGTCGGTGACCTGCCAGCCGTGGAGGCCCTGTCGCAGCGTCTCCGTGCACGGTCTCCTCGATCGCCTTGAGGAACGCCGAGCGGCAACGAGCCGAGCTCGATCTCCAGCCGGAACCGCACGCCGGCGCCGATCGGGGCCGGCTCGATCCGCAGTCCGATCGTGGCGAGGAACGGGTTGGACTCCGTGCCGATGATCTCGACGGCAGCGCCGGTGCCGACTCGGCCGCTCGACGCAGATCGTCGTCGTCTCGCGGAACGATGACGTCCACGCCGAACTCGTCCGCCAGCGTCGCCTGGATGACCTCCTTCTGCACCTCTCCGTAGAGCGACACGGAGATCTCCTGCCGGAACTCGTCCTGCCGGAGGTTGATCAGCGGGTCCTGCTCGGCGAGCTGGGTGAGCGCCACGTGCAGCGCACCCTTGTCGGCACGCGCGGCTCGGGACGACGACCGTCTCCAGCGTGGGCGGGGAGAACTGATGGCGGGCCGCCAGCGTCGTGCGCGGCACGCCGATCGGGTCGCCGATCTGGATGTCGCCGAGCCCCCACAGCTTGCCGATCTGACCGGCGGTCACCGCAGGGCTGCGGACCGCCGAGCCCCGGTCGAACACGTCGATCGCGGTGACCTTGCCCTCCTCCCCGCACCGGAACGGCAGTCGATCGCGGGTGCGGACCGTCCCGGAGAACATCCGGACGTACGCGACCTTCTCCCCCGCCGGGCCCCGCTCGACCTTGAAGACCGTGCCGGAGACCGGGCCGTCGACGTCCCCGTCCGCCGCGGGCAGCAACTCGGTGATGCCGTCGAGGAGCGAGTCCACACCCGCGCCGGTGATCGCCGATCCGAAGAACACCGGATGCACGAGCGCCCGCCCGGTCTGCGCGGCGAGTTCGGTCCGGAGCCGGCGACGCGAGACCGCCGTCTCGTCGTGCACGTACGCCGCCAGAAACGCGTCGTCGTGGTCGGCGAGGAGATCCACCAGCCTGGTGTTGAATTCCGCATCGATCGGGTCGAATGGCGTCTGGCGGGCCGCGCGGCCGCCCAAGGCCTCGACCGATCCCATCGGGATGATCGCCGAGGTCAGCTTCTCGCCAATCGCACGCAGCACGGTCTCGTACTGCGCGCCACGGCGATCGATCTTGTTCACGAAAATGAGCGTGGGAATGCGCAGTCGCTGGAGCGCGCGCATCAACACCCGGGTCTGCGCCTGCACTCCCTCGACCGCGGAGATCACCAGCACAGCGCCGTCGAGTACGCTCAGTACCCGCTCTACCTCGGCGATGAAATCCGGGTGGCCGGGCGTGTCGATCAGGTTGACCGTGACATCACCGACGACGAACGACACGACCGCCGATTTGATGGTGATTCCGCGTTGGCGTTCCAGCGCCAGGGAATCGGTCTGGGTACTGCCGTCATCGACGCTACCGATCTGGTCGATGACACCGGCGGCGAAGAGCAGCCGCTCGGTCAGGCTGGTCTTACCGGCGTCGACGTGCGCCAAAATTCCCAAGTTCAACGTACTCATGCAGCGTCATGTCCCTAAGCGAGGTGGCTATTCCTTCCTGGGCGGACATGAACGCTTCGCGCATTGCCTTCTCCTGATGCTCGGCCGATGAGTGACGTCGCTCCGCAGTCCAGCAGAGGGTTCCCCGGTCGGCAACCGATTTGTTGGCCGTCCGGCCGCCTGCGGCGCTGACCTGGCCCCAGACGCGGTTTGGGCGACATCTTCGGGGCTCTGAGCCCGAAGATGTCGCCCAAACCGGCGAACTGTGCGGTGCGGCTTCGCCGCGTGGTACTACGCGTTCGCGTGGTACTTCTCCACGATTTCCGCCGGAATCCGGCCACGCTCGCTGACGTTCAGACCCTTGGCCTTGGCCCACTCGCGAATGGCCTGGTTCTGCTCCCGATCGGCCGTGGCGGTGCCGCCGACCCGTCCGCGACCAGTCTTGGCGGGCGTCCGGCCCGCCTTGCGCGCGGAACCGACAAAGGACGCCAACGCGTCACGGAGTGCCGCCGCGTTCTGGCTGGAGAGGTCGATCTCGTAGTGGCTGCCATCCAACCCGAACGAAACGGTCTCGTCGGCCTGCTTGCCGTCGAGATCGTCGACCAGGTGGGTTACGACCTTCTGCGCCATGCGAATTTCTCCTGAATTGAACGGGTGGGTTATCGCAAATACTGAACCCGATTGCTTTGCCATGTCAAGTTCTCGCCGGCTGGGCCTATTCGGAGCCCGGCAGGGTAGAGCACGAACCCGACGATCGCCAATGCGGGGCGTCAACCCCACCCATTCCGGGCCGATTGCGAAGGCCGGCTGCCTATTCCGACGGTACCGATAGAGGTGAATTACCGGGCGGGCCGGACCGGGCCGGCCGCGCCGATGGCTTGGAACCGCGTGGTCTTTCCTGAACTCGGGGAATCGGACGTGACTGGTGTTCTTGTGCCGGTGGATCGACTGGCAGCCGGCCGCGAGATCGGCGCAGGGGCACGAGGCGCTGGAAGACGGGATGCGGCCTCGGTGCTTGGCTGGCCTTGATACCTAGCAGTACTATGCATCGTACTTCTAGGGCACGGGAGCGGGGTGAGGGTTTGTGAAGGTCGCGAAAGATCTGGTGGCCGCCTCGGCGACACCGATGGTGCTCGGCATCCTGGCCGAGGGCGAGAGCTACGGCTACGCCATCCTCAGGCGGATCAACGAGCTGTCCGGCGGCGAGCTGGACTGGACCGAGGGGCTGCTCTACCCGTTGCTGCACCGGCTCGAGCGGCTCGGTTACGCGGAGTCGAGCTGGCAGTCGGTCGCCGGCGAGCGGCGGCGCAAGTACTACCGCATCACCGACACGGGCCTGGCCGAGCTGGCCGAGCAGCGCCGCCAGTGGGACACGGTCGTGAAGGCGCTCAAGGAGCTCTGGCTCGCGCCGCGGCTGGTCCCCGGGCCGCTGACCGCGAATCCGTTGGGGGGCCTGGCATGACGGCGCGCGAGGGCGACGAAGAGCTGGAGTCGCAGCTGGCGCAGTGGCGGCAGTACGTGCAGGCCCGCCGGGAACTCCAGACGGCCGACGCCGACGAGCTCGAAGACCACCTCCGCGGTTCCGTCGACGAGCTCGTCGCGGCGGGCCTGAGCGCGGACGAGGCGTTCCTGGTCGCGGTCAAACGGATGGGCAGCCTCGACGAGCTGTCCCGCGAGTTCGCCAGGGAGCACTCGGAGCGGCTGTGGAAGCAGCTGGTGCTGACCGGCGACGGCCGGCGGCCCGGTGGCCGGACACCCGATCGCGGCGGGACCTGTGGGCGATGGTCATCTGCGCGGCCGGCGCGGCGCTGTCGTTCAAGCTGCCGGCGCTGTTCGGGCTGAGCCTGGACGACGACGCGGCGTTCTACGTGCCCGAACTTCACGTTGTTCACGCTGCCCTGGCTGGCGGGGTTCCTGGCCTGGCGACGGCAGGCCTCGCGCCCGCTTGATCGCGATCGTGGCTGGCGCTGTTCGTGCTCGGCGCCATCGCGGCCAACGCCTACCCGCTGGACGACTCGTCGCAGTCGCTGGTCGTCACCAGCGTCCACCTCCCGATCGCCCTGTGGCTCGTGGTGGGCCTGGCCTACGTCGCCGACGACTGGCGCTCCTCCCGTCGACGGATGGACTTCATCCGCTTCACCGGTGAGTGGTTCGTCTACTTCGTGCTGATGGCCCTCGGCGGCGGGGTGCTCACCGCGTTCCTGTTCGGCACGTTCCAGGCCATCGGGATCGTGCCGGAGGAGTTCATCTCGCAGTGGCTGCTGCCCTGCGGCGCCATGGCCGCGGTCATCGTGGCCGGCTGGCTGGTCGAGGCCAAGCAGAGCGTGGTCGAGAACATCGCCCCGGTACTCACGCGGCTGTTCACTCCGCTGTTCACGGCCGCGCTGCTGGCCTTCCTCGTGGCCGTCGTGTGGACCAGCAACGGCATCGACGTCGAACGCGAGGCGCTGATCCTGTTCAACCTGCTGCTGGTCGTCGTGCTGGGGCTGCTGCTCTACTCGATCTCGGCCCGCGACCCGCTGGCTCCGCCCGGGCTGTTCGACAAGCTCCAGCTCGCGCTCGTGGCCAGCGCGTTGGCGATCGACGTGCTGGTGCTGCTGGAGATCACCGGGCGCATCGCCGAGTACGGCACCACGCCCAACAAGGCCGCGGCGCTCGGCGAGAACGTGATCCTGCTGGCCAACCTCGCCTGGTCGGCGTGGCTGCTGCTGACGTTCCTCCGCCGGCGCACGCCGTTCGCGACGCTCGAGCGGTGGCAGACCGGCTACCTGCCGGTGTACGCCGCGTGGGCCTGGATCGTGGTGCTCGTCTTCCCGCCGCTGTTCAGCTTCGACTGACCGAGGAGCGGCTCAGAGGCGCTTGGTCATGAACGTGGTCGATGCCAGCCGCCCGTCGGGGGTGGCGGCGAAGTCCTCGATCGTGCCGACCCGTTCCCATCCCCGACGCTGGTACAGGCCTTCGGCGAGGCTGCCGGTCTGCGTGTCCAGCACGAGCACGCGTCGCCCGAGGGCGCCCGCGGCCTCTTCCAGCGCCGACATCAACGCGCTGGCGCAACCGAGGCCGCGGGCGTCGCGGTGCACCACCAACTTCGCGACCTCGGCCCGGTGCCGCGCGTTCGGCTGGGTCGCCAGGGCCAGCCGGACGGCTCCGACGATCCGCCCGTCGTCGTTCCAGGCGGCCCACGTCAGGGTGTCCGGCTCGGCCAGCGCCCGGCGCCACCAGGCGCGCGCCTCGTCATCGCCCAGGCCATCGAGGAAGCCGATGCTCGCCCCGCCCGCCACACAGTCCACCAGAACAGCGGCCAGCCCGGTCTCGACGGCGGCCGAGCGGTCGGCGCTCAGCAGCTCGATCCGCATGCGCTACCGCTTACCCCGCCGCGGGCTCGGTCCGCCGCGGCGGGCGCCGGTCCGCTTGGCGGCGGGCGCGGGGGCTTCTTCGCTCGGCCCCGCGCCGCCGGTTCGGCGGCCGCCGCCGGAGCCGGCCCGCGGGTGCTGTTCGCGGTCCGGCCCCGGACGATCCCGATCATCTCCTCGATCAGCTCGGTGGACTGGTCGCGCGCCCACACGAGGCCGACCGAGGACGTCGGGGCGTCGGTGACCACCCGGTGGACGACGTCGCGGCGGTGGTGGGCGCGGGCGAGGGACATCGGCACGACGAGGACGCCGACGCCCGCGGCCACGAGTTCGACAGCGGCGGCCGTGGTGGCGGGGCGGTGGTCGGCCGGCGTGCCCGGCGGATCGGTCCAGGCGAGCACGTCGTCCTGGGCGCGCAGCACCGTCTCGCCGGCGAGTTCCGCGAGGGTCACCTCGTCGGCCGCGGCGAGCAGGTGATCGCGCGGCACCACGACGACCGTCACCTCGGTGTACAGCGGGATGGCGTGGAAGGCGTCCTGGTCGACCGGCAGCCGGAGGAGGCCGGCGTCGGCCTCCGCGGGCAGGAGCGCGGCGGCCTGGGCCGCCTCGGCGGGCACCACCCGCAGCTCCACCCGCGGCAACCGCTCGGACCAGCTGCGGCTCCACTTGTCCACGATGACGCCGGGCACGATCAGCAGGCGGAACGTCGAGGGACGGCGATCCTCGGGGATGGGCACGCTACCTCCGAAGCGTCGACCGGCCGCGTACCGGCGAGGGCCGGCGCCGTGATGACGCGGAACCCGGTCAGGGTACCGAGCGCCACTGCCCGGTCAGGTACCGAGCGCCACTGTCCGGCCGGTGACGGCGGGCACCGTGGCCCGGGCGGTGTGCCTGCTCGTTGCCGGGTCGCTACCCTGACCCCGTGAGCAAGCCCAAGAAGTCCCAGCTGATGAAGCCCGCTACCGCTGCGGTGAAGCTCGACGTGTACCTGCCGGCCACGCCGCCGGAGTTCCAGGAGGGAATGGTGTCGCGCGAGGAGCTGGACGAGCTCCAGCGCAACCCCCCGCAGTGGCTCGCCGACCTGCGCAAGGAGGGACCGCACCCCCGCAACGTCGTCGCCGCGCGGCTGCGGATCTCGAACAGCGGGCTGGCCCGCGGCGGCATCACGGAGGCGCTCACGACCGCGCAGATCGCGGCGCTGATCGCCGACCCGCCGTCGTGGCTCATGCAGGAGCGCGCGACGCAGGCCGAGGTCCGGCGCGAGCAGCAGCGGCTGCAGGAACGACGCGCGGACGCCGAGCAGGCGCCGGCTCCCGCCAAGCCGGTCAAGCGGGCCAGCACCCCGGCACGCCGAGGCGCCCGCTAGCTCACGCGGGGATCCGGTACAGCACCTCTTCGACCAGGTTGACGTAGTCCCTGGCCTGCGCGGCGTCGATCCGGCCGGCCGGCACGGTGGTCGCGAGGTTCCGCAGGACCGTGATCGAGCCGACCGTGTCGGCGACCGCGTCGTCGATGAGGCCGCTGCTGGCGGCCAGCCGCGCCAGTTCGTAGGCGTTGATGTCGGAGTTCTCGTTCGTGTAGACGGACGAGCGGCTGCAGCAGCTCGAGCAGCCGGGTCCGGACCTGCTCGTACCCCTCGATGATCGCCACGCTGGGTTGCGCGGTCGCCGAGGAGGTCAGGTTGGCCAGCTCGCGGCGGTGGTTCTCGGTGGCCGGTTGGACCGGCGCCGGGGAGCGCTCGATGCTCTGCGCGCCCTTCTCGATCGCGCGGCTCCAGACCAGGCCCACCGGGCCGACGCTCACGGTCCCGGCGGTCGAGTCGTCGATCTTGCGCGCCAGCGAGCCGGCCACGGAGTAGATGTGCTTGCGCAGGACCAGGAACGCCACCACGGCCAACAGCGGCCAGGCGATGCCGATGATCAGTTCGACCAGCAGCGCGAGATAGTCCTTCACCGCGCTCCGGGGTTCGAGCTCACGTCCGGCTCCAGGTCGTCGACCAGGCCGTGGCTGTTGACCAGACCGTCCAGACGATCCCGGTGCACGGTGACCGTGCGTGACCGGTGGCCGGCTCGGACGATCCCGAGCTCGTCGAGCTGATCGATGGCGTCCACGAGCTGCGTGGGCGACTCGAGTCTGAAGCGGTGCCGCTGGTGCACGACTTCGGCGTTGCGGTGCAGGTCGTCCCAGAGCTCGACGAACGTCCACTCGTCGCGGTCGGCCGAGGCGAACCGTTCGAGCAGCGGGCCGGTGAACGACAGGCCGGCCAGTTCGGGGCCGAGATGGTAGATCGATCCGTTTCGATACTCGTTCCGCGTCTGCCTCACGCCGCGAGGATATTCGATGAGAGGACGCTTTCGACGACAGACGGGAAACGCTCTACGAACTGATCTCTGAGCACCGAGGCGAACGTCGCGAGATCGACGCCGCGCAGATGGTCGTTGTGCGGCGTCACGTAGTAGGCGAACAACTGCACGCGTTTCTGCTCGACCGCCGCGAGCGACTGCACGAGCGGGCTGGAGTCCGCGATCTTGAATGGGCGATTACCGTCGAAGACCGGCACCGCCAAGTCGTTGGCTCGGGACGGCCGGATCTGCGCGTACGCGACTTTCCAGAACCCTTCCGCGCTTTCCATCGTGCTGCCGGTGACCGCTGTGAGTCGGCTGCTCAGCGCACGGGCAGCGGAGTAGCTGGCGGCTTTCGTCTCGCCGTCCATCAGTAGGTGCGCCAGCCGATTGATGCCGATCAAGGGATCCCGGTCGAATGCCGTGATGACCTGCTGGAGTTTCTGTGCCGAGGTGGCGAGCGACATGTCGCCGCCGCGGGTCTGCGCACCGGACCGGGTGACGATGCCGCTCATCACCGACCGCAGCGCCTTGACCGTCGGACCGGCGAGGCGGGTGGCGACGTCCTCGTAGGCCTCCTCGGTCTTCCACGCGGGGACCCAGTTGTCGGCGTTGTGCAGCACGGCCTCGTACAGAGCGAGGTAGCGGACCAGTTGCCGGCGGACCCCGCCCGCGAGGTTGTCGTCGTGCAGGAGCGCCCGCGACACCGAGGCCGCGCCCTTCATCCACTCGACCACCGTGCTGTCGTCCACCTCGGCCTGGAGCGCGACGGACAGATCGTCGAGCTGCGCCTCGGTGCTGAGCTTGGCGAGTTCGGCCTTGGTCGCGCCGTGGCGACTCAGGATCGTCCGGGTCGAGGCCGAGGTCGGCGCGATGTAGTTGAGGTTGGGCGTCAGCCGGCGGAACAGCTCGCGGGTTCTCGCGTCGACCGTGGCGGAGCGGGCCAGCTCGACGAGTTGCTCCAGCGCGTCCTCCAGGAAACCGTTCACCGCGACCACGTTCGGGTGGAACGCGATCCATCGGTTGTACTGCAGGCGCTGGGTGAGGAAGCTCTCGATCGCCGACCGGGCGCGCAGCCCGAAGCCGATCTGCCAGCCGCAGTCGTCGTCGCGGTGGTGGAGTTCCAGCGAGTGGATCAGCCGGGCGTGGTCGAACGCGCCGAACTCGCTGCCCGAGCGGGCCGCGTCCCGGAGCAGGTAGTCGAGCCGGTCGGTGTCCACGTCGCCGGAGATCAACCCGTGCAGGCAGGCCGACCAGGTACCGGTGCCGAAGTCCTGCGCGATCGCCTGAACGAGCGCCCACGGCACGTCCGCGTGGTGCGTGGACGGGATCTGCGCCAGCAGCCGGAGCCCGGCGACCTCGTGGAAGTAGCACTGGCCGATCCGGGACCGGAAGCCCTCCCAGTCCTCGATCGCGGCGCCGTCGCCTTCCAGCACCACGTCGCCGAGATGCCGTTCGAAGAAGTCCTCCAGCGCGTGCGAGAACGGGGTCTGACCCACGCCGTGCAGCAGCGCGACGGCGCCGACCGCGATGCCGACCTGATGCTCGAAGTCGTCGTCGAAATGACTCCTGCCGTCCACCCACCGCTTGGTGCATTCGTCACTGCGGGCCGCGTCCCGCACCAGTGCGCGGTAAATCTCGTCCTGGAATTTGTCGCGAACCGAGGAATCGGCGTTGAGCCAGGCCCGCGACCATGCTTCTCGGGTCAGATGCATCGCACCGAGCGCGTGCTCGTATCGATTTCCGCTCATCGAGGGATAGGCCGACGACGCCAGCGAGGTCTGGCTGACCCTTCGCATCCGCTGAACCAGCCGATGATTGACCAAATCATGGAATTCATGAGGTAACACAACGTAGTCATGGACCGGATCTCGAATTACCCGTCCGAGCGCTCGCGGATCCGCGACGCTAGGCGGCTTCTTTACCAATGCCCGAACCTCCACCCCGTCGACACTTTATCCAGTATCGCCCATGGAGCGCCGAACGGCCCGAGATCAGAAGATTGCACGGGAATTGGCATCGGTCCGACCCTAGCGGACGGGTGCGAGCGCCTGATCGAGGATTCGCGCGCCAGCCGGGAAAGCGGCCGGGTTCGGCCCCGCGTAGTTGAGCCGGACGAACGGTCCGGTGGGTTCGGCCGGGAACCATTCGGTGCCGGGGGCGATGATCAGCCCGGCGCTCTCGCAGTCGCGCGCGAGCTGCTGGACGTCCGTTGCCGTCGGGCAGGCGTACCCACAGGTTCAGCCCGCCGGCCGGCACGTGGTCGACGACCGGCGCGCGGGGCGTGTTCCCGCAGGGCGGTCGGCGAGCAGGTCGCGCCGCATGCCGAGCTGCTGGCGCAGGCCGCGCAGGTGCGTGTCCCAGGCCGGTGGGTGACGACGTCGAGCGCCGCGGCCTGCAGCAGGCCGCTGACGTACATCGACTCGGCGCCGCGGTCGGCCAGGATCCGGTCCCGGGCCGGCCCCGCGGGCGATGACCGCGGCGACCCGGATGGCCGGGGACACGCTCTTGGTGAGCGAGCGCAGGTAGACGACGTGGCCGCGGTCGTCGTGGGCGGCCACCGGCGTCGGCGTGCCGGTGATGCCGAAGTCGTGCGCCCAGTCGTCCTCGACCAGGAACGCGCCGTGCTCGCGGACCACTTCGAGCACCTGCTCGCGCAGCGGCCGGGGCCACTGCGCCCCGGTGGGGTTGGCGTAGTTCGGCTGCGCGTAGAACAGCCGCGCGCCGGTCCGCCGCGAAGGCGCGGGCCAGCTCGTCGGGATCCGGGCCGGCCGGGCCGCTGGGCACCGGCACGACCCGGACGCCGGCCTGCTGTGCGGCCAGGATGGCCCCCCAGTACGTCGGCGACTCCATCAGCAGCGGCTGCCCGCTGCCGGCCAGCGCGCGGAAGATCGAGCTCAGCCCGCTCTGGCTGCCGGGGAGGACGATGACGTCGCTGGGCGTGGGCGGCGTGACGCCGACCGGGGTCACGGCGCCGAGTTCGGCGGCGAACCAGGACTGCAGCTCCGGCAGGCCCGGCGACCGGGGGCCGGGTCAGGGCCGCGTCGGTGCGCGCCGCGCGGGTGAGCGCCGACCGGACCAGCCGCTCCGGGCAGGAGCTCGCGGTCCGGGTAGCCGGAGTGCAGGGCGATGACGTCGTTGGGCGCGCTGCGCAGCGGCGGTGGAGACCGGCTGGATGCGCGCCCGGGGCGAGCCCAGCGCCGCGGTCTGCCAGCCGTAGTCGGCCGGCCGCGCGGTCCGCACCGCTCGGACGAACGTGCCGACGCCGGGCCGGCTCTCGATGAGGCCCTGGCCGGTCAGCGTGCGCAGCGCGTTCTGCACCGTCACCGGGCTGGCCTGGTACCGGGCGACCAGCTCCCGGGTGGAGGGCAGCCGGGCGCCCGGCGCCGCGGTGGCGATCCAGCTCGCGGAGGCCGTCCGCGATCCGCGCGCTGCTACTGTCATTCATGAGGCACAGAGTAGCGCTACCGCGATTCGCGCCCAGTGGTACCACCCACCCGCGCCTCGGGGCTGTGGTGGGGGCTGCTGGGAGTAGCGGCATTCTCGTTCACCGTTCCGTTCACCCGGGTGGCGGTGGGCGGGCTCTCGCCGCTGTTCATCGGCTCGGCGCGCGCGGTCGTGGCCGGCGGCGCTGGCCGCGGCGGCGCTGGCCGTCACCCGGCAGCGCCTGCCCCGCGGTGCGGCAGTGGGCGCGCCTCGCCGTGGTCGGCGGCGGGCGTCGTGGTCGGGTTCCCGCTGCTGACCTCGTACGCCCTCACCACCGCGCCGGCCAGCCACGGCGCGGTCGTCATCGCCATGCTGCCGGCCGCCACCGCGGTGATGGCCGTCCTGCGCGGGCACGAACACCCACCGCTCGCGTTCTGGGTCGCCGCCGGCGTCGGCGCGGTCGCCGCGCTGGCCTTCGCCTCCGCGCAGTGCGGCGGCCTGGGCCGGCTGCACTGGGCCGACCTGCTGCTCTTCGGCGCGGTGGTGGCCGCGGCCGTCGGGTACGCCGAGGGCGGGCTGCTCGCGCGCGAACTGGGCGCCTGGCAGACGGTGTCCTGGGCGCTCGTCCTGTGCGCACCGCTGATGGTGGCCCTGACCGTGGTCTCCGCGGCCCGGCAGACCCCGCAGGGGACCTCGGCGCAGTGGGCGGCGTTCGCCTACCTCGGCGTGGTCAGCATGTTCCTCGGCTTCTTCGCCTGGTACCACGGCCTGGCGATCGGGCCGATGGCGCAGGTCAGCCAGGTGCAGCTCGTCCAGCCCGTGCTGACCATCATGCTGGGCGGGCCTGCTGCTGGGCGAGCACCTCGAGCTGGACCACGATCGTCGGCGGTCTCGTCGTCGTCCTGTGTGCCGCGACCGCGGTCCGCGCCCGAGCGCGGCGGTTCGGCCACGGCCGCGTCGGGGCGGGTGGCCCGCCGCGTGACCGTCTCGATCAGAGGTCGGCCCGCCACTGGCGGACCAGCGCCGCGTCGACCGGCACGTCCCACCGCCCGCCGGGTCGCACCGCGCTGCCGGTGTGGAACGCGTCGAGCCCGGCCGCGAGCAACGGCGCGAGGTGCGGTCGCCGCAGCCCGCCGCCGGCGAGAACGCGGGTG
>CAVVAL010000049.1:0-21015 GCA_963746095.1 uncultured Actinomycetota bacterium
CCAAGCGCGGCTTTGGGCGACATCTTCGGTGCTCTAGCCCCGAAGATGTCGCCCAAACGCATTGAGCGCCGGGTCGTCGTCGCCTGCTGGCCAGAGGCTCAGTGTCCGATGTGGCGGCGGTAGCGCTCGGCCGACCGGATCGACCGCGGCCTTGCCGTCGGCGCTGACGACCTTGCCCCAGAACGCGCCGTAGACCGCTCGTAGTCGAAGGGTCGACCAGCTCGACCGCGCGCGACGGTTCCGGGTGCTCGGGGATGAGGTTCGGGTAGCTGTACATGAAGCTCACCCAGCGTCGGTCCGCGACCACCTGGAAGATGTCGCCGGTGCACAGCGCGCCCCGGCCGTCGGCCCGTCGCCCAATGCACGATCGTGCCGCCGGCGAAGTGGATCCGCGATTGATCAGGTCCGGCCGGGCAGGACTCGAGGGTCGCCCTCCCAGAAATCGACGTTGCCGCTCGCTGCACCCACTCGCGATCGGAGGCGTGGATGTAGATCGGGATGTCGCCGAACGCCTGGCTCCACTCGACCATCGCGCTGTAGTAGTGCGGATGGAGATCGCGATCGCGGACAGTCCGCCAGCTCCTCGATACGGGCGACCGTCTCGCCGTCGAGGAGAGAGACGCAGTCCCACAACAGGTTTCCACCCTCGCCGGGCACCATCAGGGCCCGCTGGCCGATCGCGAACGGGGACCGGTGCCAATACCCCAGAGGCCGTGCGCCTCCTCGCGGAACGTGTTGCGCTGCCCGTCGCCCGCGGGTCCGCCATGTGGTCCACTGCTGTCCGTCGTGGCCGACGTACTGCCGGTCGTCCTCGCAGATCGGGCAATCGCCGGGTCGGCGGGGTACTGCACACCGCAGGTGACGCAGATCGGGTGGTTCGCGCCGGTCGGTGGCATCGGCGTCACGCGTCCGCGCCGATGGCCGGCGTCACCGGAGCACCAGCAGGTCGAGTGAGTCGACGACCGGGCCGGTCTCGGTGCGGGCGGCGGCCCGCATCCGGGCCAGGCCGGCGGCGTACTCCTCGTCCGTGATGAGCTGCAAGGGGGAGTGCGCGGCACGGGTCATGTTCGCCGCCATCTGTGCCAGCGAGGCGCCGGTCGCCTGGGGTACCCGTTCCAGTGCGGTCAGCTCGAACCCGGCGGCACCGAACGCCGTGGTCACGTCGGCCGCGCTAGGGAAGGTGTCCACCACCCGGATCGCCTCGGTGAAGTAGCGGAACTGCGTGATGCCGTCGTGCCGGCCGGCGAACACCGCTCTGACCAGCACCGGGGCGCCCGGCCGCAGGACCCGCCGCAGCTCGGCGGCCGCGGCCGGCAGATCGGGGAAGTGGTGGATGACCGTGGAGAGCCAGGCGGCGTCCATCGAGGCATCCTCGAGCGGCAGGGCGTCGGCCTGACCGGCGCGAACGCCCGGGTGGATCGAACGTGCCCGCATCGCGGCGGACGGCTCGATCGCGACCACCTCGACGCCGTACCAGTCCGTGAACGCGCTCGCCCACATCCCGGTACCGGAGCCGAGATCGAGCACGCGCTGGCCCGGCGTCGGCCGCAAGTGTGCTCGGATCGCCGCTTCCCAGTGCGCCAGGCCGGCGCGGTCCAGATGCCGGGTGGCGGCGAACGCGGCGGCCTCCGCGTCGCCGTACGCGATTCGGACCATGCGCCCAGCCAACAACGGTTTCGGTCCCGCCGCAAACCTTGGTGCGGTTCGATTCCGCCCGCCACGGGCGGAATCGAACCGCAGCAGGTCGTGGTCACTACGCTGACTGTGGTCTTCGGAGGGATGGCGTGGATGAAGGTGATCCTGTTCGGCGCGACCGGGATGGTCGGCCAGGGCGTGCTCCGGGGGAGTGTCTGCTGGACGAGCGGGGGTCGAGGGCGGTGCTCGCGGTCGGCCGGTCGCCGGTCGGCATCAGCCACCCGGAAGCTCACCGAGGTCGTCCATGGGGCCCTCTGGACCTGTCCGCCCTTTCGAGCCCGATATCACCGGGTACGACACGTGCTTCTTCTGCCTCGGGATCCCGTCGGTGGGCGTGGCGCCGGAGGAGTACGAACGGATCACCTACCGGCTCCACCCTTTCGGTGGCGGGGAAGCTGACCCGGAAGAACACAGACCTGCTTCGCCTACGTGTCCGGGGCGAGCACCGACAGCACCGAACGCGGCCGGGTCCGCTGGGCGCGGGTGAAGGGCGCCCACCGAGAACGCGCTGGGAAGCTGCCGCTGCGGACGTTCTTCTTCCGCCCCGGCTACATCCAGCCGCTGCACGGGATCACGTCGAAGACCCCGCTGTACCGGACGCTCTACCGCTCGTCGTGCCGCTGTACCCCGTGCTGCGCCGGATCTTCCCCCGCGCGGTGACCACCACCGAGACACTCGGCCGCGCGATGCTGGCGGTCGCCCGTCTGGTGCGCCGACCCGGGTGCTCGGCAACCGGGAGATCAACACGCGCTGAATCACGTCGGGTGGCACCTTCCCGGCGAGGACCAGGAAGATGCCGCCCGAAGCGATGTAAGGATAGGCAGGGTCTGTTTTGAAGTCCCTCTGCCGGCTGCGCCGCGCCCCAGGCGACGACCGGCGGCGTCGTCGGCCCGCCCGGATACAAGACCCGTATCCGGCCAGACCTCCGCCTTGCCGGACCGCCGCCTGGAACACGTCTCGCTCGACCAGGGACTTCGAAACAGACCCTAGGCCGCCTTGCGGCCGGGCGGCGCCGGGGTCGGCGCCTTCGGTTTCGCGGTCGGCGGGGTGACGGTTCGGCCGGCCACCTGCCACTGCGCGTTCAGCGGTGGCAGCTGGAAGGTCTTGTCGATGATCGTGATGCCGAAGATCTTGAGCTGGATGAAGAGCGAACCGGTCAGGTCGAAGCCGGCGTACAGGGCCCAGTCCAGCCGTTGCTTCGGCAGTGCCTCCGCGTCCACGTCGGCGCGCAGGTACGGCGCCCACTCGAGCCCCGCGCCGACCGCCCCGTACAGCGCCACCTTCAGCTGGGCGCCGATCGTGGCCCTGGCGGTGGCCTTGCCGGCGATCCGCAGTTCCTTGCCGACGGTCGTCGTGGCGGTCGCGATCGGCAGCCGCTCCCAGCCGGTGGCCTTGGTGTATCGCGCGCCGAGCGAGACCACGCCGGTGGTCTTCTGCTCGGTGTCGACGCTGATCTGGCCACTCGCGCTGACCTGATAGAAGTACGTCAGGTCAGCGTCCACCACGATCGGGAAGCCGCCCACCCAGAGCGTGGTGTGTACGTGCACCTCGGCGAACGGCAGCCGCAGCGGCAGGCGGCCGGAGTCGACCTCGCCGGCCAGCGAAGCGTGCACCTTCCAGCCGTAGTCGTACGCGCCGCCGATGCCGATGGACGCCTCGGACGGGGCCAGGCTCAGCGCGTGCTCACGCTGGTAGCAGAAGATCACCTGCGGCTGGAAGTGCACCCAGCCGGACAGCGTCGGACCGCCCTGCTTGGTGGCGCGGAATCCGTGCTGCGCCAGCGGGATGTCCAGGTCCAGCGCCAGCTCACCGCCGACGGCGTGCCGGCCGTTCGCGCTGCCGGTGGGCAGGGGTGCCGGGGCGATCTTGTCGGCCGTCGTGAGCACGGTGCTGGCCGGGGGAACCGTGGTGCCCGGCTGGCCGGTTGCGGTGGGGCTGGCGGAGGCGCGGGGCGCGGACGGCACCGGGGACGGCAACACCGCAGCCGGTTTGGCGGCCGGCGTGACCGCGGCGGAGACGCCCTTGATCAGCGGCTTCACGGTGATGCCGGCCGGATCGACCGGGGTCGCCGAGTTGATACGGGCATCGCCGAGCAGGTCGGGCAGGGTGGCCGGGGCGACCGTCACGGCGCCGGCGCGGTCCGGCTTCGGGTCGGTGACCTTGACCAGCGCGCCGTGCGGAAGCTGGGCGGTGCGGTCGCTGGCGATCACGTCGCCTCTGCGCACCGCGGGTTTGCCGCCCTTGGCCGTGGTGAGCGTGGCCTTGCCGGTGCTGGGGTCGTACGCCGCGAGCCGGACCTCCTTCTTGCCGGTCACCTTCCGTACCCCGCCGGCCCCGTCGACCCGGCCCACACTGGCCGTCGTGGCCGTCGCCGTGGGACGGCTCGGTAACGCGGCCTGCTTCGTCGACTGTTCCGACTCGTCCGGCACGAGCAGCATTCCGCCGGCGAACACCAGCGGTGTGGCCACTGCGGCGGCCGCTGTCCATGCCAGCAGCCGTGGCCACGAGGATCGCTTCAACCCATTCCTCCAGAACTTGATTCCGTGCAGCGCATCCGTGCCGGCCCCCGCGGAGCGGCAGACGTGAAATTAACTCACGTTCTGAATGGATACCGCAGTGCCCCAGGGATGTACAGATGGGACATGTCACACCGGAGCGCGCGCGGCGGGTCAGACCGGACGCGCGATGGCCTTCCTCCGACCGCGGAGCGCCGTGCGGTGCCCTGGTCCGGGACGGCTCAGCGGCAGGAGGACGCGGCGACGGGGCTGATCAGCGTGGTGGCGGAGGCTGACGGGGTGGCCGGGACGGTGGCGCTGGGGGCGGCGCTCCGGCTGGGTGGCGCGGCGGCGGACGCGGACGGAGTGGGGCTCGACGAGCGTCGGGGCGCCGCTGCCTGCTTGGGGGCCGCCGCGGTGCCGCCCACGCGTTGGGTGACCTCAGGGCGGAGCGCGATCCCGGACGACACCCGCTGCGCCCCGGTGACATCGGTGAGCCGGACGCTGAACGGTCCGGACCGGCGCCCCGCTCGGCGATCCAGTAGTTGTAGTCGGCGTGCTGGAGCGCGACCCACGCGCCGCTGGAGGAGCGCACCTCCAGCCGCGACACGGGGTTGCCGTGATTGTCCGGCAGCAGCGCCAGCCAGTACTGGGACGAGCCCTCCTTGACCCGGTACGTCAGGCCGCCGGGCACAGGCGGATTCCGGACCAGCCGGTAGCTCACCTTGATGATCCCGGCCGAGGGCGTGCCGATTCGGGCGAACGCCTGCTGGCTGAGGTCGATGTGGCCGGCCTTGCACTCCGGGCACTGATCCATGACCTTGACCCGGACGGAACCCTTCGGGCCGGTCACGTCGAGGTAGCCGCCGCAGGCGCCGGCCGCCGCGTATTCGCCGGGGGAGAGCGCCACGTAGAGCTGGTCGGCCGGCGACGCGGGGTAGGAGCAGTTGCCGCCCTTGCCCGCGGAGTCGTAGAACGTGGCCTGGCCGGTGTAGCCGACGCCGGCCACGGGGGCACCGCGCAGCGTGGCGGCACAGGCGCCCTCGCCGCCGCTCAGAAAAGCGACGGTCACGGCGGTGGTCGTGGCCACCGCGAGTACCCCTAACGACAGGCCGATCCATTTCGCGCGCACTCGGCGAACCTTAGGTCGCGACCGTCGGACCTGCCAGGGCAGCGACGGGATTGACCGCCCTGAGTAGCGCGGCGACTACGGCATGGGCAGGCCGGCGTCGGCGATGCGCGCTCGGAACGGTCGGCGGTGCAGGGCGGTGACGAGCTCGGCGAGCAGGTCGTGCAGCGGCATCGGCAGTTCGGCGTCCAGTTCGCGCATCGCGGCCACGGTGGCGGACCACTCGGCCTCGATCGTCGGCAGCAGGGCGTGCGCCTTCGGCGTGAGGTGCACGATCCGCTGCCGGGCGTCGGCGCCGGCCTCCAGCGTGACCAGGCCGGAGCGGGTCATCTGGGTCACGGTCTGGCTCGCGGCCGAATGCGTGACCCCGACCGTCGCGGCCAGGTCGCGGATCGACGCCGGACCGCCGGCCAGCAGGGCCCGGACGACCGGCGAGAACCGCGGCCGGTACTCGGCCAGGCCGAGCTCGGTGTAGACCTTCGCCACGTCGCCGTCCAACAGCTCCAGGACGTGCCGCAGCAGCGTCCCGATGCTCTCCCGATCCGGTCTGCTTTCCATGGTAGAACTATAACAGCGCTGTTATATCGGCGACGACCAGCGAAGGGACCCGCATGAGCGGCCGCTATCCGCCCGTCGATCCGGATGAACACGGCCTGCTCGACGTGGGCGACGGCAATCTCGTCTACTGGGAGACCTGCGGCAACCCCGAGGGCAAGCCGGCGGTCGTGCTGCACGGTGGGCCGGGCTCGGGGGCCACGCCCGGCTGGCGCACGTACTTCGACCCGGCGGTGCACCGGATCGTGCTGTTCGACCAGCGCGGCTGCGGTCGGAGCACCCCGTCGGTGGCAGATCCGGACGTCGATCTCGCCGCCAACACCACCCAGCACCTGATCGCGGACGTCGAACGGCTGCGCGAGCACCTGGGCATCGACCGCTGGCTGTTGTTCGGCGGCTCCTGGGGCTCGACCCTCGGGCTGGCGTACGCCGAGACCCACCCCGAGCGGGTCAGTGAGATCGTGCTGTTCAGCATCTGCACCACCACCCGGCGCGAGGTCGAGTGGATCACCCGGGACATGGGCCGGGTCTTTCCCGAGCAGTGGGCGCGGTTCCGGGACGGCGTGCCCGCCGCCGATCGGGACGGGAGCCTGGTCGACGCGTACGCCCGGCTGCTCCGCGACCCCGACCCGGCCGTGCGGTACCGGGCCGCCCGGGACTGGTGCGACTGGGAGGACAGCCACGTCGCGATCCGGGCCGATCACCAGCCCGACCCGCGGTACCAGGACCCGGTGTTCCGGCTGGTCTTCGCCCGCCTGGTCACGCACTACTGGCGGCACGCGGCCTGGCTGGCGGACGGCGCCCTGCTGCGGGACGTGGGCAAGCTCGCGGGCATTCCCGGCGTGCTGGTGCACGGCCGGCTCGACGTCAGCAGCCCGCCGGACATCGCGTGGGAACTGGCTCGGGCCTGGCCGGACGCCGAACTGGTCCTGGTCGACGACGCCGCGCACGGCGCCGGCGAGCCCGGCCTGGCCGCGGTCCTGCTGGACGCCCTCGCCCGCTTCGCCTGACCCAAACCCCGCACTTCGCCGCTGACCGCCGCCGCCCCCGCCGACCCTTCCGCCGCTTCGGGCGACATTTTCTCGGCTGTAACCGAGAAAATGTCGCCCGAAGCGCGGGGGCGGGGATGCGCCCAAAGCGCGAAGGGGGGCGCAGATGTGGGGGTGGTACTAGGACTACCCCAGGTCTGGTCGTAGTGCCCCTGTCTCGGCCGTTCTCCGGCAGCAGAGTCATTCCTGTCAGGAACAGCGAGCACAGGGGAGAGCGGCCATGACCGAACACACTCGACGGAACCTACTGCGCGGGGCGGCGCTCGCGGCGGTCGGCGGGTTCGCCGCCGCGAACGGTGTGCCGCTGCTGGGTGGCCCGGCCGGTGGTGGTGCGGCCAGGGCCGCCGCGGCCACGCTCACGAAGCCGAGCCGGTTCCCGTTCCTCCAGGGCGCCTTCGCGCCGGTGAAGAAGGAAGTCACGGCCTTCAACCTGGGCGTGACCGGCCGTATCCCGCGCGAGCTGAACGGGCGGTACCTGCGGATCGGGCCGAACGTGCTGGGGCTGGAGGATCCGCGAGCGCACCACTGGATGCTCGGCGAGGGCATGGTGCACGGTGTGCGGCTCCGGGACGGCCGGGCCGAGTGGTACCGCAGTCGCTGGATCCGGTCGTCGTCGGTGGCGGCGAAGCTCGGCGAGCCGTACCGGGGCCCGGTGCCGCCGTCGCCGTACGACTTCCCCTGCAACACCCACGTGATCGGCCACAATGGTCGGATCCTCGCGGCGCAGGAGGGCGGGCCGCTGCCGTACGAGCTCGACGGTGACCTGAACACGATCGGTCCGTACGACTTCGGTGGCACGCTGGACGGCTCCTTCTCCGCGCACACCAAGTACGACGCGTTCGCCGACGAACTGCACGCGATCACCTACAACCCGACCTGGGACCACGTGCGGCACCTGGTCGTGGACAAGGACGGCAAGGCCACCAGCACCACCAAGATCCCGGTCGCGGACAGTCCGATGATGCACGACTTCGCGCTGACCGAGAAGCACGTGATCGTCATGGACGTGCCGGTCACGTTCGATGCCGCCGCGGCGGAGGCCGGCGCGCTGGTGCCGTACATCTGGAACGACCGGCACCCGGCCCGGGTCGGCGTGCTGCCCCGGGCCGGCGGTGCGATCCGCTGGTTCGAGGTGCCGATGACGTACTTCTCCCACACGCTCAACGCCTACGACGACGGTGACACGGTCGTGGTGGACTTCGTCAGCATGCCGGCGCCGTTCCTCGCGGCCGGGCGTGGCTTCGGCGGGCCGGCCGCGGCGGGCTCTCCGTCGCTGAACCGGTGGACGATCGATCTGAAGCACGGCCGGGTGCGCACACAGCTGCTGGACGATCGGCCGCAGGAGTTCCCCCGGGTGAACGAGGGACGGGTGTCCCGGCGGCACCGGTACGGCTACTCCGCGGCGGCCGCCGAGCTGTTCCAGGCGTACGAGACGAAGGACGGGGTGCCGCCGGATCACGCCTTCAGCAACGCCCTGATCAAGCACGACCTGGTACGCGGCTCGTCGCAGGTGCACCGGTTCCCGAAGGGGGCCGCCGCCAGCGAGGCGGTCTTCGTGCCGGCGCGGGAGAAGGGCGGCGCCGAGGACGACGGCTACACGCTCGCGTACGTGCACAATCCCGACCGGGGCGCCGCCGACCTGGTCATCCTCGCCGCCCAGGACTTCACCGGGGCGCCGGTGGCCCGGGTCCACCTGCCGGGCCGGGTGCCGCTGGGGTTCCACGGCAGTGGGTCCCGCAGACCCGCTGACCCCCCTCCCTGCTGCGGTTGGATCGTGCCCTGGGAGGGCACAATCCAACCGCACGAGTTACTCCGCTGAGGCGAGGCTCGACGGGAAACGCAGCTGCCTCGGCCTCCAGCGCTTTGGGCGACATTTTCTCGGTCATAGCCGAGAAAATGTCGCCCAAAGCGGCAAGGTTGCGGCGGCGCGGGCCGGCGCCGGCGTCGCGGGGCGGTCGGGTCAGGAGAGGCGGCGGTCGCCCGGGTGGATCACCCGCAGCCAGCGGTAGCCGTACCCCTCCAGCGTGATCTCGACCGAGCCCTTCGCGTCCAGTTCGGTGATGCCGTCGTCGAGCTGGTCGACCAGCCGGGTCGTCTCGTCGCAGCCCTCGAGCGTGAGCGGCACGGTGCGGGGTTCGGCGCTGAGATTGTGCAGCGCGACCAGGCTCGCGTCGTCCCACGTGCAGCGATGGGCGAGCACGGCGCTTTCGGGCTGGTCGAGCACCTCGAACCGGCCCCAACCGAGTTCGGGACAGGTCCGGTAGCGGTCGGTGAGCCGGGTGACGAAGTGCAGCAGCGAGTCGGGGTCCCGGCGCTGGGCCTCGACGTTGACGTGCTCGGGGGAGAAACCGCCCTCGACGACGGGGCCGGAGAGCCGGGACGCGGGCGCGGTGGAGAAGCCGCCGTTCTTCCCCGCGGTCCACTGCATCGGCGTCCGGACCGCGAGCCGCCCCTCCGCGGCCAGGTTCTCGCCCATCCCGATCTCCTCGCCGTAGAACAGCACGGGCGTGCCGGGGAGCGAGAACAGCAGGCTGTAGACCATCCGGATCCGGCGCGGATCGCCGTCGAGCATCGGCGGGAGCCGACGGGTGAGACCACGGCCGTAGATCTGCATCTCCGGCTCCGGGCCGAAGGCGGCGAAGACCTCCTGCCGCTCGCTGTCACTCAGCTTGTCCAGGGTCAGCTCGTCGTGGTTGCGGACGAACGTGGCCCACTGCGCGTCGTGCGGGATCTCCGGCCGGGACTCCAACGCCTTCGCCACCGGTCGGGCGTCCTCGCGGGCCAGCGAGAGGTACAGCTTCTGCATCGTGATGAAGTCGAACTGCATGGTCAGCTCGTTGGCACTGGCCCCGCCGAAGAACTCGAGCTGCTGCTTGTACGGCAGGTTGACCTCGCCGAGCAGAATGCTGTCGCCGAGTCGTCGGCCGACGAACGAGCGGAGCGCGCGCAGGTACTCGTGCGGGTCGGGCAGCGTGTCGGTGCCGCCGTCGACGCCCAGGGTCTCCAGCAGGAACGGCACCGCGTCGACCCGGAACCCGGAGACGCCGAGCTCCAGCCAGAAGCCCATCACCTTGGCGATCTCGTCCCGGACGCGCGGGTTCGTGACGTTCAGATCGGGCTGGTACTTGTAGAACCGGTGCAGGTAGTACTGGCCCGCCTTCTCGTCGTACTGCCAGACGCTGGTCTCCTGGTCGGGGAAGACGGTCTCGATCTTCTCCTTGGGCGGCTCGTCCCGCCAGACGTAGAAGTCCCGGTACGGGGAGTTCTTGCTGGCCCTGGCCGAGCGGAACCAGGGGTGCCGGTCCGAGGTGTGGTTCACCACCAGGTCCACGATCACTCGCATGCCGCGGTCCTTGGCGGTGCGGATCACCTCGACCAGGTCGCCGTGGGTGCCGAGCCGGGAGTCGACACCGTAGAAGTCGGTGATGTCGTAGCCGTCGTCCCGATCCGGCGTGGGGTAGATCGGCATCAGCCAGAGGCAGGTGACGCCGAGCTCGGACAGGTAGTCGATGCGCTGCGCCAGGCCGGGCAGGTCGCCGACGCCGTCGCCGTCCCAGTCCAGGAACGTCTCGACGTCGAGGCAGTAGACCACCGCGGTCTTCCACCACAGGTCGCTGGTGTCGGTGATCCTCATCGGGTGGCCTTCCGGGTGACGTCGAGCTGGGGGAGCACCTTGGCGCCGAACGCGTCGATGAACTCGCGCTGTTCCTGCCCCACGTGGTGCAGGTAGATCTCGTCGAAACCGAGGTCCACGAAGCCCTGCAGCCACTCGACGTGCTGGGCCGGATCGGCCGAGACGAGCACCGACTCGCGCACGGCTTCGGGGGTCACGTGCTTGGCCGCCTCGTCGAAGTGAGCCGCGGTGTCCAGGTCCCAGCAGACCGGCGGCGCGAACACGTTGGTCCGCCACTGGTCGTGCGCCAGGGTGAGCGCGGTCTCCTCGTCGGCGGCGTACGACACGTGCACCTGCAACACGAGCGGGCCGCGCCCACCCGCGCCCCGGTACACGTCGATCATCCGGCGCAGGTGGTCGTGGGGTTGGGCGATCGTGGCCAGGCCGTCCGCCCACTCGCCGACCCAGCCGGCGGTCTCCACGCTGACCGCGGCGCCCAACAGCGGCGGTGGCTGCTCCGGCCTGGTCCAGAGCTTGGCCCGGTCGACGGTGACCAGGCCGTCGTGGCTCACCTCCTCGCCCGCGAACAGCCCGCGCATCACGTCGACGCACTCGCGGAGCCGGGCGTTCCGAACGTCCTTGCGTGGCCAGCCGTCACCGGTGATGTGCTCGTTCGAGGCCTCCCCGGTGCCGAGCGCGGCCCAGAACCGGCCCGGGTACATCGCGGCGAGCGTGGCCGCGGCCTGGGCGATGATCGCGGGGTGGTACCGCTGGCCGGGCGCGTTCACCACGCCGAACGGCAGGTCGGTGGCGTGCAGGGCCGAGCCCAACCAGGACCATGCGAACGCCGACTGCCCCTGCCGTTCGCTCCAGGGCGAGAAGTGGTCCGAGCACATCGCTGCCGTGAAGCCGGCGTCCTGGGCCGCGACGACCGCGTCCAGCAGCGCGGACGGGTGGACCTGCTCGTGTGAGGCGTGAAAGCCGAAGACCGTCATGGCCGATTCGTTACCCGAACCGCCCTCCCGGCAACCGCCACCGCCCCAAGCTGCGGTTCGATTCCGCCCTGGGAGGGCGGATTTGAACCGCACCGGGTCCGTCCTGTGAACTGGCCGCCGCGGCCCGGGAGCGGCGCCTACGGTGGTCCGCATGGATCTCGAGGTACGGGCTGGAACCGAGGGCGACATCGAGTCCCTGGCGCCGCTGTGGATGGGGATGGTCGAGCACCACCGCGACCTGGTGGGCAAGGAATGGCCGGTCCGGGGCTCAGCGGACGCCTGGGCCATGCGCCGGGAGGAGTACCGCCGGTGGCTCGGCGACGGCAGCGGTGTGCTCCTGGTCGCCTGGCGCGCCGGAGTGGCCGAGCCGGTCGGGTACGCGTTCTGCGTGTTGATCAGGTCGGGGCCGACGTTCGACTTCGGTCCGGAACGCGGCGACGTCGAGTCGCTCGCGGTGGCGAACGACGCCCGGGGCACCGGCGTCGGCACCGCCCTGCTGGAGGCGGCCCGGGAGGAGTTCCGCCGCCGGGGCGTCAGCTACTGGGCGATCAGCGTGGTGGAGGCCAACGCCGACGCGGCCCGCCTGTACGAACGGGTCGGCTTCCGCCCGTGGACCCGGTACCTGCTCGCCCCGATCGACTGACTCCTCGCCGTCGCCGAGCTGCCGCTGTGGCGCTGCGTGCGAGTGCGGCACTGCGTGTGCGATCCTTGACCACTCAAGTAACTCGCGCGAGAGCTGCGGTCCAAACGCGACCCCTGAGGGCGCATTTGGACCGCAGCTCCGGCCGGCGGGCCGGCGCCGTCGGACTGCGCGGGTTTCGGGGCTGGCGGTCAGCGCAGTGGAGCGCCGACGGTGTGCAGGTGGCCCAGCGCCTGGGCGTACGACTCGATCAGACCGGTCTCGGCGTACGGCACCCCGATCCCGGCGCAGTACTCCCGGACCACCGGCTGGGCGAGCCGCAGGTGCGGCCGCGGCATGCTCGGGAACAGGTGGTGCTCGATCTGGTAGTTCAGGCCGCCGAGCATCCAGTCGGTGACCACGCCGCCGCGCACGTTCCGCGAGGTGAGCACCTGCCGGCGGAGGTGGCCCCAGCGCTCGCCGGGCCCGGGCATCGGCATGCCCTTGTGGTTCGGTGCGAACGCACAGCCGAGGTGGAGCCCGAGCAGGGCCTGGTGCAGGAGCGCGAAGACCAGTGCCTTGCCGGGGGTGAGCACGGTGAGCAGCACGGCGGCGTACCCGATGAAGTGCACGGTCAGCAGCGAGGCCTCCACCGCGGCGTCCTGGGCGGAGCGATTGCGCAGGTCACGGATGCCGGAGACTTGAGGTTGATGCCCTCCAGCAGCAGCATCGGGAAGAACAGGGCGGCCTGGTGCCGGCTGACCCAGCGCGTCCAGCCGCGGCGCTCGCTGGCCTGGTCGGTCGTCCAGACCAGCGCGCCGACGCCCACGTCCGGGTCCTTCTCGACGTGGTTGGGGTTGGCGTGGTGCTTGTTGTGCTTCTCGGTCCACCAGCCGTGGCTCATGCCGGTGAGCAAGTTGCCGTGGATGAGCCCGAGCACGCGGTTCGCCCGGCGGCTACCGGCGACCTGCTGGTGGCCGGCGTCGTGGCCGAAGAAGGCGGTACGGGCGGTCAGGATGGCCGCCGGAACAGCGATCACCAGCTGCCACCACGTGTTGCCGACCAGCGCGAGCGCGGCCCAGACGGCGGCCAGCAGCGCCAGGTTGAGCCCCATCGCGGCGGCGTAGTGATCGGTGCGCCGGGTCAGTAACCCCCGGTCCCGGATCAGGCGCAGCAGCGGCGCGAAATCGCTGCCCGGGGGCGCGGCGGTGGGCGGTTCGACGAGGGCGGTCTGATTCTCGGCCATGTCCACAAGCCTGTGCGAACGGACGCGAATGAACACTGGTCCCACTACCCCCATGCGGGGTGGGGATAGCCCCCCGCGGGGTTCTGCGACAGCCCTGGATCGCGCTCCCCGAACCAGTACGCTCCGCGTGGAGCACGGCCGGCGCCAGTGCGGAGGGTGGGGCTGATGGGATCTCGGTTCGGGGTGCCCCGAGCGGTGCTGGCCGCGTTATCGGCGGCGTTCGTGCTGGTCAGTGCGGTGGCCTGCGGTGCGGAACGCGAACCTGTCGCGGCGGCCGATGTCGCTCCGAGCTGCCTCAGCGTCGGCGAGGCGCGATCCGGGCTGCTCGAGTTCAAGAACGCCGCCGGTGAGCGGCTGGTGGCCTTCACCGAGGGTGACGGCAGCGCCGGGGTCGTGCTGGCGCATCAGTCCGACGCCGATCTGTGTCAGTGGAAGCCGTACGCGGACGAGCTCGCCGAGAAGGGGTACCGCGCGCTGACCCTGACCATGGGCGCGAACATCGACGACGACGTGCTGGCCGCGATCGACGAGATCCGTCGGGCCGGCGCTCGCCAGGTGTTCCTCGTCGGCGCCTCGATGGGGGGCACGGCGGTGCTGACCGCGGCGGCGCAGGCGTCTCCGCCCGTGGACGGCGTGGCGAGCCTCTCCGCGCCGGCCGACTACTTCGGCACCGACGCGCTCGCCGCCGCGAAGACGCTCACGGTGCCGGCGTTCTTCCTGGCCGCCAAGTCCGACGGCGACTTCGCCGCCGACGCGCGGGCAATGCACGCCGCGGCCACCCGGTCACCCGGCCGGAAGCTGTCGATCGTGGCGGGCAGTGGACACGGAATTGAGCTGCTGACCGGCACCGTGAAGGCCGACGTCGAGGCGTTCCTCGCCGCGCATGGGGTGGCCTGACCCGCCGTCGCACGCGCTGGCCACGCCGGGCTGGCCACGCCGCGCTGGCCACGCCGCGCTGGCCATGCCGGGCCGGGCCGGTCAAGCTCGCGCGATGAAGCCCGACTCGACGTACTCGGCGACCGTGCTGAAGCCGAGCCGGCGGTAGAGCCCGATCGCGGCCGCGTTGTCGGCCTTGACGTTGAGCCCGATGTGGTCCACCGAGGACAGCAACTGGGTGCAGAGCGCGGCCACGGCCGTGGTGGCCAGCCCGCTTCCCCGCAGGTCGGGGTGGGTGGTGACGTTGCCGAGCGCGGCCACCCGCTGGACCGGCGAGTAGACGTGCACACCCGCGACCGCCACCAGGTCGCCGTCGCGCCGGATCCCCACGTACTGGCCGGTCTCCAGCATCCTCGGCACGAACCAGTTGCCCGGGTAGCTGGCCGCGTAGAACGCCTCCACGTCGGGAAGGTCGGCGGGCGTGAGCTGCTCCACCTTGGCCGTCTCGGGCGCGGACCGGAGGGCGTCCGGGCTGGTCAGAGCCAGCTTCAGGTGGTCGCCGCCGGAGCTGCCGTCCGGCCGGTAGCCGCCGTCCTGGAACACGGCCTCGATGCCACCGGTGGTGTGCGCGTAGAAGTGCCGGGGAAGCAGCGGGAGCGTCTCGGTGACCAACGCTCGGAGTTCGGCGTCGCCGTCGGTCCGGCTCAGCGCCAGCACGGTCGGCGGGTTGCTGCCGCCGTAGACCAGGACGACCGCGGTTCCGTCCTCGGTGCCGTACCAGGTGGTCTGCGGCCAGAAGAAGTCGTCGAGGTCGCCCAACTCGTAAAGGTGCAGGTCGGAGTCCTGGCGAAGCCGGCGGGCAAGCGCGGCGCGGTCGTGGATGCTGATCACGGGCATGGCTCCATCCTGACCGATAGTCGCTGGGCGTTTGTCGGGCGGGCGTCGTAACGTCGGGTTCTGTCGTACCCGTCACCGGAAGGAGCCCTTGTGAGCTACCCCGAACCGCGTTACTTCGGCGAGAAGGGCGAGGTCAACGCGACGTACCGCCCCGACGGTCACGCGCCCGACATCACCTATTCGAGCGGGGGCGCCGCCCACTACCTGGCCACCGGCGCCACCACGAACGGCCAGTTCGGCCTCTACCGCTGGGAGATGAGCGCCACGCCGGGCGGCCCCGAGCCGCACTTCCACCGGTCCATCTCGGAGTCGTTCTACGTCCTGCTGGGCAGCGTGCGGATCTTCGACGGCGAGCGCTGGATCGACACCGAACCGGGCGACTTCGTGCACGTGCCCGAGGGCGGGGTGCACGCGTTCCGCAACGACTCCGGCGCGCCCGCCACGATGCTGATCCACTTCTCGCCCGGCGCGCCGCGGGAGGGCTACTTCGAGGGCCTGATCGAGATGCGGGACAAGTCCGAGGAGGAGCGGGCGGAGTTCTTCCTCAAGCACGACACGTTCTGGGTCTGACCGCGCTAGGCGGACGGCGCCGCGGCGGCCGGGGCGCGCGGGCGGCGCAGGCCGAGCACGCCCGCGGAGGTGTCCAGCAGCGTTCGCCGTAGCTCGTCCTCGCTCACCTCGGGCAACAGCGTGCTCGAGGTGAGCGCGACCCCGAGGGTCTCGGCGGCGGCGACCGCACGGATCCGGTCGGTGGCGGTGGGGTTGGGCCCCGCCAGCCACACGTGCAGCCGCATGCTCAGCTGTAGCAGGTCGTTCCAGGCCGGGCCGAGCGCGGCGAGGATCGAGGCCGTGTCGCGGACGAACAGCGCGGACGCGGACCGGTGCCGGAGCATCGTGTCCAGGCTCGTGCTGAGCACCGCGCGGACGTTGGCCGGCGTGTGCGGCAGTGCCTCCGCCGCCTCGATCGAGTGCCGCCAGTCGGTGATCAGCGGCTCCACCACGGCGTGCAGAAGCGCCTGCTTGGAGGGGTAGTGGTAGTACAGGGACGCCTTGGTCAGACCGACCCGGTCGGCGATCTCGCGCAGGCTGGTCTGCTCGTAGCCCTGCCCGCTGAACAGCTCGATCGCGACCTGCCGGATGCGTGTCCTGGTATCCGTTGACTCCACCGTCACCCCCTTCGTTGTGCGCCGGGCGATGTTACCGGCCGCCCGTTCCACCGGCATTCTCAGCCGACTCACAGGTGCCCCGTCGCAAGCTGGCGACGGTGTGCCGGCTGGCCCCTGCGCGGATAAGAGTTGTCATGCCAGGCGTACGCTGAGATTCTACCTACCGTGCGGCAGGTAGACGCCTACCTGCCGTGCGGTAGGTACGGACGGGAAAGCGGGGTAGAAGTCATGTTCAGACGCTTGGGGCGCTTGGTCGTCGGGAATCCGTGGAAGGTGATCGCGGCCTGGCTGCTGGCGACGGTGGCCATCGTGGCGTTCGCGCCCACGTTGGCCGATGTCACCAATGCCGACCAGGCCGAGTTCCTGCCGACACGTACGAGTCGATCCAGGCGCAGCAGCTCGGCAGAGCGGGCTTCGCCAAGAGCGCCGGCGCCACCGCCACATCGTGGTGAAGCGCGCCGACGGGCAGCCGCTGACCGCGGCCGATCAGGCCGCCGTCGCGCAGGTCGCGAGGCCGTGAAGGCGCCGACATCCGAGGGTCACCGACGTGGCCACCGGGGCGCAGGCCGTCTCGCCGAACAAGAAGGTCCAGCTGGTCAGCGTCGGCTCCAGGAACCTGCCGGACGACCGAAGATCGCCGAGGCGGTCCGCGAGGTCCGGACGCGGCCAAGCCCGAACTGGCGGGCACCAGCCTGCGAACGCGCGGTCACCGGCGACGCCGCGTTCTTCAGCCGACAACCAGGACGCCTTCGACAACGCGCTGGTCATCGTGGGCATCGTCACGATCGTCCTGATCATCGTGCTGCTGCTGTCGATCTACCGCAGCCCGTGGGCGGCCCTGCTCCCGGTCGTCCCGTTCGGCGTCGTCACGGTCGTCTCGACCGGGCTGATCGCGCCGGTGGCCGAGGCGTTCGATCTCCAGGTCGACCAGTCGCTGACGATCATCCTGACCGTGGTCCTGTTCGGCGTCGGCACGGACTACATCGTGTTCCTGCTGTTCCGGTTCCGCGAGCGGCTGCGCGCCGGGCGACGAGCCGAAGGAGGCCTTGATCACGGCGGTGGAGCGGGTCGGCGAGGTCATCGCGTCGGCGGCCGGTGCGATCGTGATCGCGTTCATGGCGCTGCTGCTCGCCGTGTTCGGCGGGTTCCGCAGCCTCGGGCCCGGCGCTGGCCATCGCCGTCGGTCGTGATGGCGCTCGCCGCCGTGACACTGGTGCCCGCGGTCGTCTCGCTGTTCGGCACGAAGGTGTTCTGGCCGTCGAAGTCGTGGCAGCGCGCTGCCAAGGGCACGGCGTTCCAGGGCGTCGGCCGGTTCACCGCCCGCCGGCCCGGCGTGGTCGCGATCGCCTCGCGGCGGCGCTGATGGTCGCGCTCGCGCTCGGCACGCTGGGCTTCAAGACCGACTACGACCAGCTCAGCCAGCTGCCCGCCGGCACCGAGTCGTCCCAGGGCATGAGGACCTCCAGTCCGGCTTCCCGGCCGGCGCGCTCAGCCCGACCAGCGTCTACGTCCGCAGCGACAACGGTCAGCCGCGCTCGACCACGCGACGCTACCGCGTTCGCCGAGCGAGCTGCGCACGGTCCAGGGCGTCGGCGGGATCATGCCCGGCGGCCCGGACGGCAGCGCCGCGCATGCTCAGCAAGGACGGCAAGACCGCCAAGATCGACCTGCTGCTCGCCGACGGCACGTACACGAACAAGGCACTCGACGCCGCCGGGGGCGAGTGCGGGACGTCGGCCCATGCGGCGGCGCCGCCGGGCACGACGGCGTGGTCGGCGGGACTCAGCTCGATCTTCGCCGACATCAAGGGACGCGAACAGCCGGGACCTGAAGGTCATCTTCCCGGTCGCCGGCGCTGCTGATCGCGGTGATCCTGGCGCTGATGCTGCGCAGCCTGGTCGCGCCGCTGTACCTGATGGCCGCCGTGGTGCTCGGCTTCTTCGCGACGCTCGGCGCCACGGTATCGCCGTTCCAGGGCATCGGCGGCCGGGCCGGCGCTGACGTTCTCGCTGCCGATCATCCTGTACCTGTTCGTGGTGGCGATCGGCACCGACTACAACATCCTGATGATCGCCCGCCTCCGGGAGGAGGCGCGGCTCGGGCAACGACCCGCGTACGGCCGCCGACCTGGCGATCGAGCACGGCGGCCCGTCGGTCGGCGCGGCCGGCGCTGATCCTGGCGGGCACGTTCGCGTCGATGCATGCTCGCCGGCGTCGCGCTGCTCATCGAGATGGGCTTCGCGGTGTCGGTCGGCATCATGATCTCGGCGTTCGTGATGTCGATGTTCCTGGTCCCGAGGTGACCGCGCTGTTGGGGCACAAGGCCTGGTGGCCGGGGCACGGCGACGTGCGCAAGGAGAAGCCGGTCGAGGAACGGGCACCGGTCGAGGCCGGCGTCTAAGCGGGCGCGGGCGGCGGGGTTTTCCCGCCGCCCGCCGCCCGCTGGCCTGACCGCCGCCCCGGGCGGCGGCGTCCAACAACATGAATGCTCCTTTCAGCGGGCCACGCCACGCTGAAAGGAGCATTCATGTTGCGGGGGGTGGGGCCGTTCGCACGGACATCTGGACAGTTGCCCCGAGTAGGGGTAAACCGGATCGATGGGACACTTACCGCAGCCACCCCGACCCAGCCGGCGGACGTTCCTCACCGCTTCGGCACTCACCGCGTCCGCGGCCACCGTCGCCGCCAGCGGCCTCGCCCCGAGCATCGCGCACGCCGGACCGCTCGTCGGCCGTCCGGTCCGGCCGTCCCATCACCCCACAACAACCCGACCGAACGTTGCGCAGTTGCTCGGCGAGATCGACCGACGGCGCATCGAGGCGACCGTGCGCAAGCTCGTCTCGTTCGGTACCCGGCACACCCTGTCCAGCCAGACCGACCCGGTGCGCGGCATCGGCGCGGCGCGTGACTGGATCTACGCGAGCTGCGCTAGCGACCCGGCGGTTGGCCGTCGAGCTGCAGTCGTACGTGCAGCCCGCGACCCGCCGCGCATCCCGGTTCCGACGCGATCAGGAACGTCCTGGCGATGCTAAAGGCTCGGGAACCCAGACCGCGTCTACGTGATGTCCGGGCACTACGACTCGCGGGCCTCCGAGTCGAATGATGCACCAGCGACGCTCCCGGGGCCGACGACGATGCCTCCGGTGTCGCCGCGGTCATGGAGATCGCGCGGATGCTCGCGACCCGGAGGTGACGCGACCATCGTATTCGCCGCCGTGGCCGGCGAGGAGCAGGGCCTGTTCGGCGCGGCGCACCTGGCCAGCCAAGGGGCGGACCGATGTGCAGGCATGTTCACCAACGACATCGTGGGTGCGAGGCCGCGACGTCAGCGGCGATGTGGTGCGGTTGTTCGCCGAGGGCGTGCCGACCCGGAGACGCCGTCCCAGGCCGCGATCCGGCTTTCCCCGGCGGCGAGAACGATTCCCCCACGCCAGCTGGCGCGTTTCGTCAGCAGCGTCCGGACAACGGCGCGACCGGGATGAACGTGCGGGTGATCTACCGCCGCGACCGTTACCTGCGCGGCGGCGACCACATCCCGTTCCTGGAGCGGGGATACCCGGCCGCGCGGTTCACCGAGCCGAACGAGAACTTCGCGCACCAGCACCAGGACGTGCGCGTGGTGGACGGGAGCAGTTCGGCGACCTGCGCAGTTCTGCGACTTCGGGTACATCGCGGGCGTCGCGAGGGTGAATCTCGCGACGCTCTGGTCGTGGCGACGCACCCGGGACGCCCGCGGAGTGCGGGTCGCGGACCAGCGCGCTCACGAACGAGACCGAGCTGGTCTGGAGCGTGGCACCGAGCCGGACCGCCGGCTACGAGGTGGTGTGGCGCGAGACGACCGCGCCGGATTGGACGATCGCGATCCGGGTCGGCGGCGTCACACCGCCACTCGACCTCTCGAAGGACAACGTGTTCTTCGGCGTGCGCGCGGTGGACAAGGCCGGTCATCGAAGCCCGGTGAGCTATCCGACGCCAGCGGCGTGACCGAGCGGCCCAGCCGACCTTCGCCGCTCTGGGCGACATCTTCGGTGCCATAACCCCGAAAATGTCGCCCAAAGCGCGTTGGGTCGCCCGCGCTGAGGAACACACTGGGCCGCTCGCGGGATTTATCCGTTCAGGGAGACAGCAAGCGGACGGACGGAGCGCGAGATGGCCGAGCAAGTCACGACCGAACGCCTGGTGCTGCGGCCCTGGCGACCCGACGACGCGGAAGCCGCGCTCGGCGTCTACGGCGCGGCGGAGGTGTCCCGCTGGCTCAGTCCGACGGTCGGGAGCGTGCCCGACGCGGCGGCGATGCGGCAGGTGCTGGAGCGTTGGTCGGCCGAGGACGCCGGCCTGCTGCCTCCCGCCGGGCACTGGGCGATCGAGGTGCGCGGCGAGGATCGGGTGGTGGGCGGTGCGACCCTGCTGCCGTTGCCGCCGGCCCGGGTCGACCTCGAGATCGGCTGGGAGCTGCACCCGGACTTCTGGGGCAACGGCTACGCCACCGAGGCCGGGCGAGCACTGGCCCGGTGGGCCTTCGCCGAGGGCTGGGACGAGCTGATGGCCGTGGCCAGGCCCGCGAACACCCGGGCGATCGCCACCGCCAGGCGGATCGGGATGGAGTGGGTGGGCGAGACCGACAAGTACTACGACCTGCGGCTCCAGGTGTTCCGGCTGCGTGCCGGCGACTTCCGGCAC
>CAVVAL010000050.1:0-23989 GCA_963746095.1 uncultured Actinomycetota bacterium
GATGGAGGCGCTGAACTAGGGCGTGCACCTGCCCACGGCTGGGAACCTGGGGCGCGTCGACCGGCGCCGCCGGCCAACCCGGGGGCGCCCGGCGGCCTGAATGGTGACGGGATAGCGTCGTCAGCCGCTGAACCAATTGGGCGAGTCGACGGGTCGGAGGTGCGCGGTGCCGGGTCTCGTCGTGGGGCCCCTGCTGCGGTACGTGGACCAGACGTCGGCGACGATCTGGGTCGAGACCGACGCGCCGAGTGAGGTGGCGGTGGACCTCGACGGCTCTCCCCCCTCGACGGGTGCGACGTTCACCGTGCACGGGCACCACTACGCGCTCGTCGAGCTGACGGGCTGAGCCCGGGATCGGACCCACGTACGAGGTCAGGGTGGACGGTCAGCGGGTCTGGCCCGAGCCCGACTCCGACCTGCCCCCGAGCCGGATCCGTACGCTGGAGCCCGGTCGGCCGCTCCGGCTGACGTTCGGCTCGTGCCGCGAGCGTGCCCGCACGACGCGCCGCACAACCGCACGCTACGGCGTGGACGTGCTGCGTGCGTACGCGCACCGGATGGCGGAGGCGCCGCGACGAGTGGCCGGACCTGCTGCTGCTGCTCGGCGACCAGGTGTACGCCGACGAGACGTCCGCCGCGATGAAGGAGTTCATCGAGGACCGGCGCGACGCCAGCGACGCCGCCCGGCGACGGAGGTCGTCGACTTCGAGGAGTACACCGAGCTGTACCGGCTGCCTGGACCGACCCCGAGATCCGCTGGCTGCTCTCCACCGTGCCCAGCTGATGATCTTCGACGACCACGACATCCGCGACGACTGGAACACCTCCGCACCTGGCGCGCAGGACATCGCCCGCGCAGCCGTGGTGGCGCCACGCATCACGGCGGGCTCGGCGCGTACTGGGTCTATCAGCACCTGGGCAACATCTCCGCCGGCCGAGCTGCGCGGCGGACCCCGTCTACCAGGCGTGCAGCCGAGTCGGACGGCGACGCGGAGCGTGCTCGACGAGTTCGCCGGCCGGCCGACGCAGGAACCCGGCCGGAACCGGTGGAGCTACTCGCGCGACTTCGGCGGCACCCGGCTCGTCATGCTCGACAACCGCTGCGGCCGCCTGCTCGAGCGGCGACCGGCGCGATGCTCGACCGACGCCGACTGGCGTGGTTGAGGAGCGGTGCCGCGCGACGTCGACCACCTGCTGATCGGCACGTCGCTGCCCCTGCCTGCTGCCGCGCGGCCTGCACCACGTGGAGGCTGGAACGAGGCGGTCGGCCGCCGGCGCGTGGGGCGCGTCGGGTGGCCCGGCCGGCGAGAAGATCCGTCAGGCGCGTCGACCTGGAGCACTGGGCGCGTTCGGCCGCTCGTTCGACGCGCATGGCCGAGCTGCTCGCGTCGCCGCCGGCGGCGACGGGCGGCCCGGCCACCGTGATGTTCCTGTCCGGCGACGTGCACTACTCCTACGTCGCCCGGGCGCACTACCGCGGCGAGGGAGCGACCACGAGCCGGGTGCACCAGGTGGTCTGTTCGCCGATCCGCAACCCGCTCAGCCCGTCCATGCGGTACGCGAACGTGGTGGCGTCGTCGGCGTCGCCCGCCTCGTCGGCCGTGGGCTCGCCGCCGCCGCGCGGCTCCCAGGTCCGGAACTCGACTGGACGACCAGCACCGGACCGAAGTTCGACAACGCCCTCGCCACCGTCGAGCTCAGCGGCCGGGAAGCGACGCTGCGCTACAACACCGGCCGCATCACCAAGGGCGATCCCCCGCCGCTCGACGCGATAGCCGAGGAAACGACTCCGACCCGACCCCACTCCCCGTCCCCTGCCCCCGAAGCTGTCGCCGTGGGCGAGTCCGCATCGGCGAGTTACCCACCGGCCGACAGTCCCGGCTGACCGGGGTCGACGTGGCGCGGAGCCTGGCCATCTTCGGCATGATCATCGCCCACACCGGCGTGCCGTTCCTCTCCGGCCGGGTCGCCGACGGCATCGACGAGCTGAGCCACGGCCGGTCCTCGATCCTGTTCGCGTTCCTGGCCGGGCTCTCCCTGGCGCTGATCTCCGGTCGGCGGCAGCCGGCGCGCGGGCCGGCCGGACGGGTCGCCGCGGTCAAGGTGGCGACCCGAGCCATCGTTTTGCTGCTGGTCGGCAGCTATCTGGCCACATTGGACTCCGGGTTGGCCGTGATCCTGAACTACTACGGCTTCTTCTTCCTGCTCGTGCTGCCGCTGCTGCGGCTCCGCGCGCCGGCCCTCGCGGCGATCGCGGTGGGGCTGGCGGCCGCCGGACCGCAGCTGTCCTACCTGATCCGCTGGGCGTTCGAGTCCGGGCCGCTGCCGTACGCGTGGCTCAACACGGTCAACGGCGCGGACCCGCTCAAGGACTGGAGCCAGGAGGGTGTGCTGGACTTCCTGCTGTTCGGCGCCTACCCGGCGGCGACATTCCTGGCCTTCCTGGTCGCGGGGTTGGCCGTCGGCCGGCTCGATCTGAGCTCCGACCGGGTCCGGGTGGGGCTGCTGGCCGTCGGCTCCGGCCTCGCGGCGCTGGGCTACGGCGTCTCCGCGGTCGTCCTGCACGAGTTCGGCGTGCTCGATCGGCTGAGCGAATCCGACGCGGCGTCGCCGTCTCCGTCCGACCACGGGGTAGTGGCGCGGCTCGGCCGGTCCTACGGCACGGTGCCGACCGACGATCCGGACTGGCTGTTCATCGCCACCCCGCACAGCGGCACCAGCTTCGAGATCGTGGGCTCGACCGGGGTGGCGTTGATCGTGCTGGCTGGTTGCCTGCTCGTCGCCGACCGGGTCGGGCCGGCGCTGTATCCGCTGGCCGCCGTGGGATCGATGGCGCTGACGATCTACACCGCGCACGTCCTGATCGTCGCCTGGATCGCGTCGGGAAGCTCCGCGGTGGCGCTCCTCGCCGACATCCAGCCGGAGTTCTTCGTGGTCGGCGCGCTGGTCTTCGCCACCGCCTGGCGGCTGGCGCTGGGCCGCGGACCGCTCGAACGGCTGCTCGCGGCGATCGCCTCGGGAGCGGCCTGGGCGGTCACCCGTGCCGCCGCCCGCCCAGTGCCGAGCCGACGCTGATCCGGCCGGCCGGCCGCGGCGTCAGGTGAACAGTTTCAGGGCGGCGAAACCGAGCAGCGCCAGCGCCACGGCGGGCAGCGTGCCGAGCAGGCCGTAGACCTTGTTCCGCACGTCGCGACCGAGGGCCAACGGCGTGAGCAGGCCTACCGCGATCATCGGCCACGCGAAGGGACCATCCCCGTCGAGCGTGATCAGCCGTACCGCGCCCTCCCCCACGAACAGCGCACCGAGCAACGCGATCCCCGCGACGTGCCAGGTCCGCGCGGTACCCCGCCACCACATCCCGGCCACGCCGAAGATCGGACCGGCGAGGAGGGCCACGACCGCCCACAGGTAGGCGAAGTACTCGGGCCCGCCCTGGTCGTACCGGATCGCCACGGACGTGTAGTAGCCGACGACCAGGCCGAGCTCCACCAGCGCGCCGGCGACCGCGGCGGTGGGCCACCCGTGCCGGAACACGACCGCACCGGCGACGAACGCACCGAACGCCCAGACCGCGCCCGAGTTGGCCAGGCTGTTCCAGTGCCCCGGCAACCAGCCCTGCGCGTACATCGACAGCACGCCGAGTACGAGGCCGAGCAGTCCGGCCGTGACGAGCGACCGAATACCTAGCCGATGACCGACGCGCGGCGGCACCACAGTGCGGGTTGTCATGCCCCGATTCTCGCCGCACCCCCGCCACCCGACATCAACCCAACGACCGACGAGTCGCCGCTCCCCTCCTCCTTTCGGCCGACCACCCGGGCGATTTCCTCCTGCGGGGCGTGTGGTGTCCGCGCCAGCGGATCCTTCGTGGACCGACAATGGGACTCTCGCTGCCCCGCCCAAAGCGCGGGCAAAACACTGACGGGCGGCGGCCCAGGCCCACCGCCCGCTAACTACGCGGCTTTGGGCGACATTTTCGGTGCTATAGCACCGAAAATGTCGCCCAAAGCGCTGGGGGGTGGGCGCCAGGTGGACGGGCGCCGGTTGAGGGTGGGTCAGCCCTGGTATGGCGCGTTGGCGATCGTGGCCACGTGCATCAGCACCGGCAGGTTGCGCGTGAAATCGGTGCCGGTGCATGGGTACGCCGGAGTGAAGCTGCCGCAGCTGGCCGCCTCGATGGTGAAGCTGGCGATGCCGAGCACACCGTAGGACCAGTCGTCGCTGGTGCCGGAGGCGTTGTAGAGGATCTCGCCCGGTTGCCCGGTCCGGTATCCGTTGAGCTGGCTCATCCGGGACGCGATGCGCCGCAGCGCGGCGTCGTTGGGCGAGTGCGTGTTGGTCCAGCCCCACGGGAACAGGTTCATGCCGGCGAACGAGTGCATGCTGATCATGGCGCCGCGGGTGCTCAGCGGTGCCGGATCAGTGTCGGACGGGCCGCGCTGGTCGGCGAACAGGCTCCGGAACAGGTTCTCGATCGCTCTGGTTTCCGGTTCACTGTCGGCGCTGCGGCCGAGATATGTCTGGTTGCACGGGTTGCGGCTGACACCCGTGGAGCCCCAGTGAACGCTGGTGTTGCGGTTGAGGTCGACTCCGACCTGGCTGCCTCCCTGGGGCGGGTTGGGGCAACTCGTACCGCCGGTGTTGTTGAGGTTCTTGCGCTGCAGGTGCGGCCGGTTGCCGCCCTGCTGCACGAGGTCGACGCCGTCGGGGTTGACGATCGGCACCACCCACACCTCGGTGCTGTTCAACAGCGCGGTGACCTCGGCGTTGCGACCGTAGTTGGTGGCCAGATGGTCGATGAACCGCCACGCGATGTCGCCGGTGACGATCTCCCGGGCGTGAATCTGGGTCATGAACAGGAAGCGGGGTTTCGGCGCGGTCGGGTTCAGCGCGCAGTCACCGGCCTGCTTGCGGGTCAGACAGATCGCCTTCAGGTCGTACCCGGTGGCCGCATTGCGCGTCTTGAGCCAGGAGTCGCCGTAGTCGACCACCGTGGCAAGGTCGGGGCGGTCGCCGGCGACCTTGTCCAGATGGGCGTGGTGCGCCCGTACCGTGCGGTAGCCGCCGTTGTAGGTCTCGTCGATGGGCGCGACCGCCGGGGCCGCGGCACCGGGCACCAGCCGGGTCGAGGGCGCGCGCCATCCGGTCGGCGCGAGCCGCTCGGAGATCACCGGCCGGAAGCCCGCCGTGCGCAAGGGCGCGGCGGTCGCGGCGTCGCCGAGGACGAACAGGTCGCTGCCGGTCCGGTTCTCCAGCACGTCGAAGCCGGCGTCGAACAGACGCTGTGCGGCCGCGTCCGACGTGACGGTGACCCGGTATATGAACAGCTCGGTGGAGGCCGCGTCCGCGGAGGGCAGCCGCGTCCCGCCGATCGTCAGGATGATCGCGACCACCGTCGCCGCCGCGGTCCAGAGTGCACGTTGCCGTCGCATCAGTTACCTCCGTCCGGGCGAACCGCCCGGCCGCACGGTTGTGCCGAAGCCGGTCGGGCCCTGCCGCCCACGTTCGCGAATGGGAACTCGGAAGCCACACCGTGACTGCCGACCAGCGCGGACATCTAGGGCGTACCACCATCATCTACATCCGGCCGCCCGCGCGGACAGCGCCGGTCCCGCGCGATCGGCCGCGCTGCAACCTTTGAGCGCCCGGCTCCGTCGTAGCGGTGTCTGCCAGGAGCTTCTATCTCGGCTACTCGATCGGCGAGACCGCGGCCCTGCTCGGCATCGCGGAGGGAACCGTGAAGAGCCAGGCCACCCGCGGCCTGGAGAATCTGCGTTACGCAGCTGGCGCTGCGGCCCGACTGAGCACCGCCCCGCCCCGCCCGCAGCCCGGTTCCCGACCTGCGACCCATGACAGGAGGAGCTGCTGACCCAGCAACTGCTCGACGAGCTCGTCGGGGCACCGCCACCGTCCACCGTGGACGTCGACGGCATCGTCCGGCGGCGCCGGCGCGCGCACGCCCGGCGGCGCTCCCGGCGCCGCGGTCGGCCTCACCGCGCTCACCGCCGCCGTCGCGTTCGGTGGGGTACCGGGCGGTCTCGACGGCGGGCTACCGGACGACGGGTCCGCACCGGCCGGGACCGTGCGCGCCCAACCCGCGCCATCCCGACCACCCGTCGCCGGCAAGCGGTCCGCCGCCAGCCTGACCCAGGCGGTGGCCACCGCATGCGTCAGCAGGCTCCCGGCGCCCGCTGGATCGGTGGCACCGAAGCACTCCCCGAATTCACCTACCAGGAGATCGGCGGCATCGGGGCCAACACGTTCCGGCACGGCGTGCAGGCCGACGGGCGAACCGGCGAGCTCACCGTCCGGATCATCATCGACGCTCCCCCGAAGGCCGGTGCCGTGCCGGCCGGCACCCACGCGTCCCGGGCACCCAGGCCCAACGGCAGCGTGCTCTCCGTCAGTCCTCGAACCGCCTCGGCGCCGGACTACCACCGGCTCAGGACGAGCCGCCGCTGACCCAGCGGCAGACCGACGCCATGGCGCAGTACCTGGCCAGCGCCCTCTGGCCGTAGAACCGGTGTCGACCGGTCTGGTCGGGCTCGACGGCCTTCTCCGCGCTATCGCCACCGACCTCGGTCGGCACGCCCGGCCGGCGCCAGCAGCAGTTCCTGCAGGACCGCCGCCGCGCCCGCGGTCAGCTCCGCCTGCGGGGTCGCACCGGGGAAGAGCCGGCCGGCGATGCGGAGCAGTGCCTCGGTCACCTCGGCGAGCTGGTCCTGATCGAGATCGGGCCGGCGCCGGGCCAACTCGCTGACCTGGTCAGCGACGCACCGATCGATCATGGCCTGCCATTGCGCCACCAACGCCACCGGTGTCATGTCCGCCCTCCAGTGCTCACTCCGGTCCGGGCGACACCCGCGCGACGGCGGCCGCGCGAGTGCCACCGAAGCGACCCGGGAGAGTCGGAGCAGGTTCCACAGGGCGAGGGTGGTCGCCGGTGCCCAGTCGGACTGCGACACGTGCGCCTGCCGGCACCGGTAGGTGCGGCCGTTGTACGTGGACCTTCGTCACCGATCGCGTACCGGACCCCGACCGCCCACGCGGCCGCCGCGTCCGGCTGGACCAGGAACACGTTCGACTGGGGTCTGCACACCGGTGTTCGCGGCGATGATCTGGCCGAGCGTGCGCCGGAAGTCCATCCCGTAGGCGTCCGGAGCGTGCCCCAGCCCCGGGTCGTTGCCGTAGAAGAAGCGGTCGCCGTCCCGCAGGTCTCGAACTGCTGCTTCCAGATCGGCCAGTTGCAGCTCGCCCAATTCCGTGCCGGTGAGGTGCCTCTCGGCCACCATGCCGGTGAACGCGTCGACGTTGTTCACGCGAGCCGTAGACCGCCTTCATCCGCGCCGCCACGGTGGTGCGGCGGACGCCGTACCGCGTCGGTGTCGGCGTCCGGACACCCAGCGCGAGCCGTCGCCGCCGAAGTCGAGCAGCTGGCTGAACTCCATGTCCGGGTCGTTGATCGGATTGCCGGTCCACACCGCGGTCGTGGGTCGGGAAGGTCCGTCGACTCACCGGTGATCGCGGTGAACCAGGTCTTCGCGGGCAGCCCGTAAGCCGGGCGAAGTTGGTTGTAGCGGGCATGCCGTGATCGCGACCGCGCTCGATGTCGATCGCGCCGAGGTCCACCACGCCACGGAAACACTGCGGCAGGGTCGGCCCGTCGAGGCACTCGGGGTTGCCGGGCACCGGGATCTGGAAGAGCACACTGCGCAGCTGGTTGTCGATCTGTCGTCGTTGCTTGTACTGCGACTCGAGCCCGATCCCTGCAGCAGCGGGCCGACTCCGAGCTCGGTCATCAGATCGGGGTTGAAGAAGGCCACGTTCAACGGGATGACCAGACTCGATCTCGTCGCCCTCGATGGCCAGCTCGACGCCCTGGGCCTCAAAGGCATCGAGCGTCTGCGGACTAGTCCCGGCCGGGTCGCTCGGTTCGAACTCGCCGTGGATCATGCTGTGCGCCCGGTACCCGACGGTGGCGAACTCGTTGCGAGAGCTGGTGTTGACGTTCGGGTTGTAGCCCCGGTAGGCGAGCAGCGTCACGCCGATCGCGGGAAGGAACTCGTGTGTAGGTGATGAACTGCTGCTCGGCGCCGACCACGCGTCGCGCGATTTGGAACTTCTCCTCCTCCGACAGCGTGCTCGGCAGCGCGTAGACGATCCGGTTGTGCTCGCGCGCGAAGAGCGTGTGGGTGGCGGTCAGTGCGATGTTCTCGTTCGCCCGGACGTCGCCGGCGACCATGGCCTTGGCGCGGGTTGCCGCGCGAGCCGTCCGTCGACGTCCATCACCGGTGCGGTCGCGGCGTTGCCGCGGCGTCACGCCGGGGCAGCAGCCGCCCGGTCGAGCAGCAGCCGGGCGTTGTTGTTGGCCAGGTTGCCGTCGACCGGGCCCTCCCGCAGCCACTCCAGCCGGCTCTCGGTCGGGCCGTAAACCGCGGCGGCGTCGATGTAGCTGCTCACCGTGTTGATCTGCTGGCGGGCGGTCGTGCCGGTACCGGTGCCCGGCGCGGCCGGCGTCCGCTGGAACGGGATGTGGCCCAGGTCGTTGGTGAACTCCTCGATCGGGTCCGAGCGGTTGAAGCCGATCGGCGCGTTCTCGCCGCCGGCCTCCTCAGCCGCAGGCCGAAGGTGTGGTCCAGGAACTGTCCCCAGACGAAGCCCCACTGGGTGACGTGGTTCTCCGAGAACAGGTTCTGGCCGACGTCGTTGAAGACGCGGTTGCTGAGGTAGCGGGCGTTCGGGCCGTTGACCGGCGTGGAGACGCCGTCGCGCGTAGCGGGCGGGAGCCACCCGCAGGTACGGCGTGTTCGTCTGGCCCCAGGTCGGGTTGGTGAGGTTGTTGCAGCTGCCGTCCAACGTGCGCACGGCGATCACCGTGCAGGGGGCGGCGACGGCCGGTGCGGCGGGCCAGACCGGCACCCCGACCCCGGCGGCGACCATGGCCGTGATGGCCAGGACGCTCCGGGCGCGGAGGCTCCGGCTACGTAATGTGCGGTGCATGGCGAACCCCTCTCTAGGGACTTTCCTTGCTGGGCCTAGATCGCCAGGCGTCGGATCGCCGGCCCGTGCGGGCAGGCGAGGACGCACTGGTCCCCCGAGTGCGGACAGGAGACAGGCGAGGCCGGACACACTCGCCTCAGGCCAGGTCCCGGACAGCACGGATCGCGGGAGCACGACCTGACGGGACACCGGCCGACCGTCGACCGATGTCCTACGCACGCCGAGGGCACCGCTGTCGCGGCAGGTTCAGCGAGCGCTGTTCGCTGGCCGTGGCACCTGTCGGTGCGCGGCGAGCGTGCGAGGTTGGTCCAGGGCAGCGCGGATCGACGCGCCGGGCAGCGGGCATCCGTGAACCGCCGCTACCTGACCGCGGACCTGACCTCTACCACTGTGGGCTCCGGGCGCGAATGCCCCGAGCTATCGGCCTTGCCGACAGGCCCTTAACGTTGCTGGGCGCATGAGTCACCCTCCGTTTCCGAGACCGGTCGGCCGGCGGACGCACGTCTCGGTGACGCGAAGCGCCCTGTCGGGGACGGGCCCTGGACAGCGGCCACGTGATTCTTTGGTGGACATGTCCTGGTGCTGGGTGGTCTGCATAGGTATGTCCGTCACGAGGCCAAGGAGCACGCTAGAACTCGCCACCCAGCGAGTCAATACAGGGTCTGAAAAAAGTGTCACCCGGTTTTCGGTCAGCTCGGCGCCAGCCGGACGCAAGCCGACCGCCAGTCCGATACAAGCCCCGTACAACCCTATCTACCAGGCACTTTGCGGCGATGAAACAACAACCAAGCGCTTGCAATCCGGACGCACCTAGAAACGGAAACCACTCCTGTTACTGACGCCAGTCCAGCCGCCGGATCCGCCTTCGCATTCCGCCGCCGACGTGCACCGCGGGGAATCCGTAGCGGCGCGGTCCCGGCGTAGCTGCGCCGACCATGGCAGGACCCCGCCACGATGGACTGTCCACAGGACCGATGGGCTGGCGCCGAGGGTTCACCTCTCGGCCACGTCACGCTCAGGTCGGCCGCTTACGGTGGGAGCAGGTTCCGGCCCGCGAGGAGGCCCGGCATGATCATCATCGTCCGACACGGCCACGCCGGCGACAAGCACAAATGGCGTGGACCGGACCATCATCGACCGCTCTCCGACACGGGCCGCCGGGAGTCCCACGGGCTGCTCACCCGGCTCGGCGCCCTGCCGATCGCCAGCATCCGGTCCAGCCCCGCCCTCCGCTGTGTACAGACCGTGGCGGAGCTGGCTCAGGTCCGCGGTGTTCCGTTGCGGATCGACACTCGACTCAGCCCCGACGCCGACCTCGCCGACCTGCTCGCGCTGGTCTACAGCGGAGAGAACGTGGTGCTGTGCACGCACGGCGAGCTGATCGCCGAGCTGTTCGACGCGCTCCGCGACCGGCACGCCCCGATCGGGGCGTTCGCCGAGTGGCCCAAGGGCTCGACCTGGGTGCTCGACGTGGCGAACGGCACGGTCCGGTCGGCCAGCTACCTGCCGCCGCTCAGCGCCGCCATCCCGGACCCGCCGCCGGCGCACCCGGATCAGCCGCTCGGGCCGCCGATCCCCGGCCAGCGAGCCGTCGTGAGCATCGGCAACGCCGCTCCGTAGCGGCCGGCGTTCTGGGCCCGGACGGGCCGACCTCACGGGGACCGGTGCCGCCGCACGGTGCTGCGACAATGGACGCGTTCCGTTGCCGCGCAGGTCCGAATCGGACGGGCGGCATGCCCGACCGCCGGAGGTACCGCGCATGAGGATCGCCCCATGACCGCCCCCGACCCCGACGAGCGCACCCGGGAGCTGGCAGCCGAGGCGCTGGCCGCCGACGATCCGACCGGCTGGTTCGAGCGGCTGTACGCCGAGGCGGAGCAGGGCGACGCGGTGGTGCCGTGGGATCGCGGCACGCCGCAGCGATCCCTGGTGCGGTGGGCTCAGGAACGGGAGCTCGCCGGCGCGGGGCGGCGGGCCATGGTGGCGGGCAGCGGTCTGGGCGACGACGCCGAGTTCATCGCGGGACTCGGCTACGACACGGTCGCCTTCGACGTCTCCCCGACCGCGGTGGAGGCCGCCCGGCGGCGGTTTCCCGACTCGTCCGTGCGGTACCTCGCCGCCGACCTGCTCGACCCGCCGGCCGAGTGGCGGCACGCGTTCGATCTCGTGGTCGAGAGCCTCACCGTGCAAGCCCTGCCGATCTCGCTCCGCAGCCGGGCGATCGCCCAGGTGGGACGGCTGGTCGCGGTGGGCGGCACGTTGCTCGTCATCGCGGCGGGACGGGACGCGACCGACGAGCCGGAACAGGGCCCGCCCTGGCCGCTCACGCGCGAGGAGATCGAGTCGTTCGCGGCGGACGGGTTGGCGCCGGTGCGGATCGAGGACCTCCGGGATCCGGGCACGCACCGCTGGCGAGCCGAGTTCCGCCGGCCCTAGAGCGGTTGCGGTTCAATTGCGCCCTGGGAGGGCGCGATCGAACCGCAAAGGTTTGACGGTTCCCAGCCAACGCACAGGTTCTTGCCAGGGTGCGCCGAGGAACGGCGCCGATCGTGGTGGGCATGAGCGATCACACCGAACCCCAGGACCCCACCCCTGCGCCGCCCACCGAGGAAGAGCCCCAAGCTAGTTCCGGAGGGTCCTGATCATGTCGCTGCTGGAGACCTTGCCCGTCGGCCGCGACACCGCGCAGTGGCCGATCTGGAGCACCACCGCCCGGCTGGTCGTCACCGACGCCGGCACCCTGCGCGCCGCCCGCCGCCTGGTCGAGGCCGAGCTCAAGGCCGTCGACAAGGCGTGCGGTCGGTTCCGTACCGACGCCGAGATCCGTGACCTGCACCTCGCGGCCGGCCGGACCCGCCGGGTCAGCCCGCTGCTGGCCGAGTTCATCGGGGTCGCCCTCGACGCCGCCGAGCGGACCGACGGCGACGTCGACCCGACCATCGGCTCCGCGCTGCTCCGGCTCGGCTACGACCGGGACTTCTCCTGGCTGCCGACCTGCGGCGGCTCGGTCTCGATCCGGCAGCCGGCACCCGGGTGGCGACAGGTCCAACTCGCGGACCGGCACGTGACGATGCCCGCCGGGATGATGCTCGACCTCGGCGCCACCGCGAAGGCGCATGCCGCCGACCGGTGCGCCCGGCTGGTCGCGGAGCGCTGCGGCACCGGCGTCCTGGTCAGCCTCGGCGGCGACATCGCCACGGCCGGCCCCGCACCCGAGGGCGGCTGGCGGATCCGGGTGCAGGACCAGCCCGGCGACGCGCCCTGCGTGGTCACGCTGCCGGGCGGCTCGGCCCTCGCGACGTCCAGCACGGTCAGCCGGAGCTGGCGGCGCGGCGGCCGCACCCTGCACCACATCCTCGACCCGCGGACCTGCCAGCCGGCCGCGCCGGTGTGGCGGAGCGTCTCGGTGGCCGCCGGCAGCTGCCTGACCGCCAACACCGCGAGCACCGCAGCCCTGGTCCGTGGCCGCACCGCACTGGACTGGCTGCGGCAGCAACACGTGCCGGCCCGACTGGTCGGCGCCCAGGGCGGCATCGCCACCCTCGGCGGGTGGCCGGCGGAGCCCCTCACCAGCGGCTTTGGGTGACATCTTCTCGGCTATGGCCGAGAAAAATGTCGCCCAAAGTGCGAAAAGGGCCCCGGCCGGCAGCACCCCAGCGCGTAGGGAGCGCCGGACGGCTTGGTCGGACCTTCCTGTTTGGAGTGGTTCCGGAGTGGGAACTCTGGATTCGCCACGCGGCGCGCCCAGCGCCGCTGGCTACGACGCCCGCCTAGCGGGCGGGCACGGCATCCGCCGGACCCGCGGCGCTGGAGAGAACAGGAGAACGACCATGGGCATCATCGCCTTCCTCATCCTCGGTCTGATCTGCGGAGCCATCGCCAAGGCCGCCCTGCCCGGTGACGACCCGGGCGGCATCCTGGTGACCATGATCATCGGCGTGGTGGGCGCGCTGCTCGGCGGATTCCTCGCCGGCGTGCTGTTCAACGCGCACCCGATGGACGAGTTCTGGGACCTGTCGTCCTGGCTGACCGCCATCGTCGGCTCGGTAGTCCTGTTGCTGATCTACCGGTTCGCGATGCGGGCGCGCAGCCGCGCGTAACTTCGACTGACCGACCCCTGGGGGCGGCGGCACCTCGGTGCCGCCGCCCCCAGGCTGTGCTAGTCGGCGAACGGCTCCAGCGCCTCGTCGAGGCTCCCGTGCAGCGGGAGGAGCTGCGGCGCCGCGGCCGCGCGCAGCGCGCCGGCCACGCCGTTGGAGGCGACCACGCGCAGGTCGACCTTGAGTTCCGCCGCGTACTCCGTGGCCGCGACCAGGCTTCGGGCTCCACCACTGTCCAGAGCGGACAGTCCGGAGAGGTCGAGCAGGAACCGCTCCGGCGACGCCGCCAACTGGTCGTCGATCAGCCGGCGAAGCTCTGGTGCGCCCCGCTGGTCCAACCGGCCGACCACCCTGACGAAGCGCACCGCCGGATCCGACCCGTCCAGCCGGGCCACCCACTGCGCCGCGAGATCACCAGAATCCGCACCCATGGTTCCGTCCTCCACCATGCTCCCCACCTCGAAGGCCTGGACCGCGCGCGCCGCGACTCCGGCGAAAACGCGGTCGATGTCCTCCGAGTGAAGTTCACCCGCGCCGGGACCGTCTATCCGGTAGGCGCGGTAGGGAATCCGATCCGCGCGACGAATCGACCCTACGTGTTCATCTACTCGACATTCCGCTACGGGCGCCGCCGGCTCGATAGACTCACTCCCATGCCGCTGGTGACCCGTACGCCAGCCATCCGCCCCTGTTCCCCCACTCGGACGACGCGTCCGGTCTGGGCGTGTCGATGACCACGGGCAGCTGCCCACGGTCTCCCATCTCCATCGACACCACCGATCTCGACGAGACGCGCACCGCACTGGCGACGCACTTCTACGCGAACGAGATCCATCTGCTGCCGCCGTCGACCGCCCTGCACGCCCAGTTCGAGGTCCTGTCGCTCGGCCCGCTGACGGTCGGCAACCTGAGCTGCGGCGCCGACGTCCGGATGACCTTCGGCGAGCTCGGGGCGTACCACGTCGACCTCGTGCTCTCCGGCCAGCTCGCCTGGCGTCAGGGCACCTCCGAACCGCGCCTCGCCACCGAGTCGCGCGCGGCGGTCTTCCAACCGGTGGGCGACACCGTGCTGGAACGCTGGAACGGGGACGCCCGGGTGATCGCGGTCAAGATCGAACGCACCGCACTGGAGTCCCACCTCGAGCAGTTACTCGGCACACCGTTACGGGCCCCGCTGCGCCTCGACTCGGTGCTGGACGTGACGCGCGGCCCGGGCCGTACCTGGGCCGGCCTCATCCGCCTGTTCGCCGAGGAGAGTGCCCACACCGACGGCCTGCTCGGTCAGCCGATGGTCGCCGAGCGGCTGGTCGACGCGGTGCTCGGCGGGCTGCTGCTCGCCACGGACCATACGTACCGGGAGCAGTTGGATCAGCCGGACCGGCGGTCCGCTCCGCGCGCGGTGCGGCTGGTGACCGAGGCGATCCACGCCCACCCCGAGCGGCCGTACACCCCGGCGAAGCTGGCCGCGCTGGCCGAGATCAGCGTGCGCACGCTGCAGGAACGGTTCCAGCACCATCTCGGCACCACCCCGATGGCGTACCTGCGCGAGGTACGGCTGGCCCGTGCCCACGACGAGCTCCGGGAGGCCGCGTGGGATGCGGTCACCGTGGCCGAGGTCGCCCACCGGTGGGGCTTCACCCATCTCGGCCGGTTCGGCACGGCGTACCGCCGCAAGTACGGCCGGCCGCCGAGCGAGACCCTGCGCCGCTCGTAGCCGACTGTGCCCCGGCCGCAGGGCGACCGGGGCACAGATCGTTCGGGTCAGCGCGCGGCTGCCGCCGCCGCCGGCTCGCCACCGATGATCTCCTCGACGGCCTCGACCGGACCGCCGGTCGGCTCGCTACCGCGCAGCGGCACGTGCCGGATGAACCAGGCGAGGACGAAGCCCACCGCGGCCACCACCGTCGCCCAGAGGAAGACCGACCCGATGCCGTCGGTCACGGCCTGCTGGAAGATCCGCTGAGCGGCCGCCGGCATGGCCCGCAGGGCGGCGGGGGTGAGCTCGTTGGCCGCCCCCAGACCGCTGGCGCCGGCCGGGCTGTTCGCCACGAGCGAGTCGGTGAGCTGGTTGGCGTAGAGCGCGCCGAGCAGCGAGACCCCGAGCGAGCCACCCATGTTCCGCAGGAACGTCGCCGCTCCGGTCGACGCCCCGAGATCCCGGAGCGGCACACTGTTCTGCGCGATCAGCAGCGTGGTCTGCATCAGGCAGCCCATGCCGGCACCCAGCACCACCATGTACAGCGCGGTCATCGTGCGCGAGGTGTCCACGTCCATCGTGGCGAACAGCCCCAGGCCCAACGCCATCAGCGCCGACCCGACGATCGGCAACGCCCGGTAGCGGCCCGTCCTGGTGATCAGCTGGCCGCCGATCAGCGAGACGATCATGACCGAGCCCATCATCGGCAGCAGCAACAGGCCGCTGTTGGTGGCCGAGGCACCCTGCACGAACTGTTGGTACTGCGGCAGGAACGTGACGCCGCCGAAGAGCGCGAAGCCGGAGACCAGGCTCAGCGCGCCGGCCAGCGCGAAGTTCGCGTTCCGGAACGGCCCGAGCGGCATGATCGGCTCGGCGACCCGGCGCTCGACCACGATGAACGCCGCGAACGCCAGCACGGTCAGCACGCCGAGGCCGGCGATCTGCCAGGAGCCCCAGGCGTACTCGGTGCCGCCCCAGCTCGTGATGAGCACCAGCGCGGTGATCCACACGGTGAGCAGCGCGGCGCCGGCCCAGTCGATGACCGCCTTGCCCCGACCGCGCGGCAACTTGAGGGTCGTCCAGACCACGGCGAGCGCGATCGCGCCGAGCGGCAGGTTCACGTAGAACGCCCAGCGCCAGGACAGGTGGTCGGTGAGGAAGCCGCCGATCAGCGGGCCACCGATCATCGCGAACGGCATCGCCGCCATCATCACGCCCTGGTACTTGCCACGGTCACGCGGCGGCACCATCTCCCCCACGATCGCCATCGCGCCGACCATCAGGCCGCCGGCGCCAAGGCCCTGGATCGCCCGGAACCCGACCAGCTCGGCCATGTTCTGGGACATGCCGCAGAGCACCGAGCCGATCAGGAACACGACGATCGAGGCCATGAAGACGCCCTTGCGGCCGAACAGGTCGCCGAGCTTGCCCCAGATCGGCGTGGAGACCGTCGAGGCGAGGATGTAGCCGGTGGTCACCCAGGCGAGGTGCTGCAGGCCACCGAGGTCACCGACGATCGTCGGCAGCGCGGGCGCCACGATCATGTTGTCGAGCATCGCCAGCAGGATCGCGATGACCAGCCCGCTCATCGCGATCATGATCTGACGGTGGCTCAGCGCAGGCCGCTCCCGCTCGGCCTCCGCCGCCGCGCCGGGCACTACGCCCGCCACATCCGCGGTTTCTGTCGTCATGCTGAATCTCCCTGTATCGTCGTGCTTACTGACCGACCGGTAAGGAGATTACTTACCGACCGGCAAGTAAGCAAGGGGTTATGATGGCTGCCGTCGGGCAGCGGAGAGGGTGAGGCGGAGGACAGTGGCTGGCGTGCGGCGCAAGGGGAGCGACACCCGGGCGGAGATCCAGGAGGTGGCGCTCGAGCTGTTCACCACGAACGGCTACGACGCCACGTCCCTACGCGAGATCGCCGAGCGGCTGGGCATCACGAAGGCCGCGCTGTACTACCACTACGACAGCAAGGAGGCGATCATCCATGGCGTCTTCGAGCAGCGGGTGGCCGACTTCGACGCGCTGATCGAGTGGGCCGAGGCCCAGCCTCGGACGCCGGAGCTGCCGGCGGCGATCTTCCAGCGCTGGTTCGACCTGAACACCACCTCCGGCCTGCGGATGATCCGGTTCGCGGTGGCGAACCACAACGCGATGCGTGACCACGCCCCCGACAAGGGCGGCGCGATGCAGCGGATCCAGCGGATAGTGGCCCTGATCGGCGGCCCGGACGTCACCATGTCCGAGCAGATGCGGATCACGATGGCCCTGCTCAGCATCAACATCGCGGTCATGGCCGGCCAGGGGCTGGCCGCCGACGACGACGCCATCATCTCCGCGGCCAAGGAAGCGGCCACCAGCCTGCTCCGCGATCTCCTCCCCAACTACGTCCCACACTGACCGCCGCGCCTTAGCGCCGCGGCGGGCGCCGCACCCCCTCGCGCCCCGGCCGGGTCCGCCGACTATTCCAATGTGGACAGCTGTCGACCCCCTTCGCCGCCTTTGGGCGACATCTTCTCGGCTATAGCCGAGAAGATGTCGCCCAAAGCGCGGGGTGCGGGCCCGCCGGGGTTGCGGGCCCGCCGGGGTTGCGGGCCCGCCGGGGTTGCGGGGTTGCGGTCAGTCGGAGGCGCGCATCGCCCGGGTGCCGACCAGCAGGCCCAGCGCCGCCACGATCACGGCCGCCGCGACGCCGCCGCCGAGCGTGCCGGTGGAGAAGTCCCCGTTGAACAGCGCCCGCTCCGCGTCCACCACGTAGGTGAGCGGGTTGACCTTGGACAGCGCCCGCAGCCAGCCCGGCGCGCCCTCGATCGGCAGCAGCATGCCGGCGAGCAGCAGCAACGGGAAGAGCAGCGTCTGCTGGACCACCCAGAACATCCAGTCCTGGTTCTTGCAGGCCAGCGCGAGGGAGTAGGACAGCGCGCCGAGGCCGACGCAGAACACCGCGAGGATCAGCAGGCCGACCGCCGCTCCCCCGAGGTCCGGCCGGAAGCCGAACGGCACCGTCGCCAGCATGATCACCAGCGCCTGCACCACGACCGGCACGATCTCCTTCAGCGCACGCCCGATCAGCAGCGACGACCGGGACAGCGGGGTGACCAGCATCCGTTCGTGCGAGCCGGTCTGCATCTCCGAGATCAGGTTGGCGCCGGTCGTGGACGTGCCGAACAGGCAGAGCATCACGATCACGCCCGGCACGAACCACTGCAGCGAGCTGCCGGTGCCCAGCCCCGAGACGCTGGAGAGCAGCGGGGCGAAGAGCCCGAGGAAGAACAGCGGCTGGATCAGCCCGAAGATCACCGAGAACGGGTCGCGGATGACCGGCCGCAGCTCACGGTTGAAGACGATGGCCGTGTCGGTGAGCACGTTCGTGGTCATGCCGGGATCTCCTGCTTCTGGGTGTCCTGCACGGTCGGGGTCGAGCTGGCGGCGCCGCCTTCGCGAAGGCTCCGGCCGGTGAGGTTGAGGAACACGTCGTCGAGGGTGGGCCGGGCGAGCTCGGCGGCCTGGACGGGAGTGCCGTCGGCGTCGTACTCGCGCAGCAGCCGGGGCAGCGCGCTGGGGCCGCCGGCGATCCGGATCACGAGCGTCGCGTCCTGCTGCTCGACCACCGCCGTCGGATCACCCCGGCGGGTTCGCGCCCTCGCCCGCGCCGCGTCGGCTGCGGACTCGAACGCGACCGTGATCCGGTCCCCGGCGAAGTTCGCCTTGAGCCGCGCGGGAGTGTCGTCGGCGACGATCCGGCCGTGGTCGACGACCACGATCCGCTCGGCGAGCGCGTCGGCCTCGTCCAGGTAGTGGGTGGTCAGCACGATCGTCGTGGCGTGCCGCTCGCGCAGCGCGACGATGTGTTCCTGCAGGTTGGCGCGGTTCTGCGGGTCGAGGCCGGTGGACGGCTCGTCGAGGAAGAGCAGGTCGGGGGCGTGGATGAGGCCCATCGCGATGTCCAACCGGCGGCGCTGGCCACCGGAGAGCATCGAGACCTTGCGATCGGCCACCTCTTCGAGGTGCAGGGAGTCGATCAGCTCGCCGGCGCGGGCCCGGGCGGCGGCGCGGTCCAGGCCGTACGCCCGGCCCTGGGTGACGAGTTCGTCCCGCCCGCGCTGGTTGTGGCCGGCGCCGTTGCCCTGGCCGATGTAGCCGATCCGGCGGCGCACCGCGGCCCGCCCCGTGGTCACGTCGTGCCCGGCGACCATCGCGGTACCGGAGGTCGGCGCGATCAGGGTCGTGAGCATGCGCAGCGTCGTCGACTTGCCGGCGCCGTTGGGGCCGAGCAGGGCCACCATCTCGCCGCGCTCGATCGTCAGGTCGAGTCCACGCACGGCCTCGACGGTCGTCTTGTTGACGGTGAAGTGCTTGGTCAGACCCTGGGTCTGAATCATCGTGTCGTCCATGCCCACAACGCTAGAAACCATTTAGGCCAGCTTCTGACCTCAATCTCAATTAGTTTCGAGTCATGTCGAGTTCGAGTGCGCGGATGCTGCGCCTGCTGTCCCTGTTGCAGACCCATCGGTACTGGTCAGGCGCTGATCTGGCGGACCGGCTGGAGGTGAGCCCGCGCACCTTGCGGCGGGACGTCGACCGGCTGCGCGAGTTGGGCTACCCGGTCGACGCGAGTCGCGGGGTGGCCGGTGGCTACCAACTCCAGGCCGGCGCCGCGCTACCGCCGCTGCTGCTGGACGACGACGAGGCCGTCGCGATCGCGGTGAGCCTGCGGACGGCGGCCGGCGGGGTGGTGGCCGGGATCGAGGAGACTTCCATCCGGGCGCTCAGCAAGATCGTCCAGGTGATGCCGCCGAAGCTGCGCCGTCGCGTCAACGCGTTGCAGGAATACACGGTGCCGGCGATCCTGTCGGGTCCGACCGTGGATGCCGCGGCGCTCTCCACCCTCGCGCAGGCCTGCCGGGACGACGAGCGGCTGGGAGTTCGACTACCGCAAGCGCGACGGCGAGACGGGCCGGCGCACGGTGGAGCCGCACCGGCTGGTGTCGCTTGGCCGCCGCTGGTACCTGGTCGGCTGGGACCTCGAGCGGCACGACTGGCGCAGCTTCCGGGTCGATCGGCTGGCCGAGCCGCGCTCGACCGGTGCCCGGTTCCGCCAGCGCGAACTCCCGACCGAGGACGCGGCCGCGTTCATCCAGGCCGGCATCACCGCGATGAGCACGCAGCTCACGGTCGTCGTGACGGTCTTCGCCAGCGCCGAGACCGTGCGGAAGGTGACCGGGCACTGGGCGGAGGTGACCCCGATCGACGACGGCTCGTGCCGGCTGGAGATGCGGGTCGAGAGCTTCGACTGGCCGGCGATGTTGTTGGGCGCCTTGGACGCCAGGTTCGAGGTGGTCAGTCCGCCCGAGCTCACGGCGCACCTGCGGAGCGTCGGTGAGCGCTTCGTCCGCTTCACGACCTCACCCGACGCGTGAGCGTCGTTCCTGCCCTAGTGCACGGTTTGTCACCGAGCAGCTACGGTTGAGCACCATGACGCGAGGAAATCGCTCGTTGCCGCCGTCTGGATGAGCGAAAGCGCACCAGCGGTGTTAGGTTCACGACGCTACGTGCTCAACTCGAAGGCCCATGTCCGGTGCTTGCCGGATCCAAGCTGCCGATACCGAGGACCGCATCCGTGAGTCAGCCAGCGTCGGAACGCCGCCGCGACACACCGCCGGACAGCGCGGTGACCGGACGATCGTGGCTGGTCTGGGCGCTGCTCTTCGCCGGCGCGCTGATCGGCGGGTACGCCGCACTGAGCCTCCTCGACCGGCCGGCCTTCGCGGCGCCGCCCGCCGGGAGCGAGCTCGTCGACGCCCAGCGGACGGCCGCGTCCCACCCCGTCTTGCCGGCCGCGCATCGGCCCGTCTTGCCGGCAGTGCAGCACGCCACCGTCCTTGCCACGAAGACCGACAGGACACTGCACACCGGCCGCACCGTTCGGGCCGTCACGGACTCGGTCGCCTCGGCGACGGCTCCGGTGCCGGTGGTCGGCGCGGTCGTCGCGGAGACGTCGAAGTCCGTGGTCACCCCGGTGCTCGACGTCGTGTCGCCGGTGCTCGACAAGACGGACGAGGCGGTCGAGGAGACCGGACTTCCCGAGCTGATCACCGAGGTGCCCGGCCGGCTGGATCCCCGACCGCCGACCGTGCCGCTGCCCACGGTCCCGCTGCCGACCGACGTCCCGCCCGTGGCCACGCCCGCCCAGCCGGTTCCGTCGCAGGTCGACGCCCCACCGCCGCCGCGCGCCGCCCCGCGACCGGCACCGCCCGTCGCCGCGCCCGCTCCGGTACCGAGCGGCCCGACGTTCCTCAGTGGCACGTCGGGGTCTTCGGCCGCGGCGCCGGCCCGGCACGTCAGCGCCGCCGGCGCACCCGTTCCCGGCACGCCCCCGGCCGCGCCGACCGACCCGCTCGCGCCGGACGCGGTCTGCCAGCCGGCTCCCCGTGGCCCCGCCGGCGGTGACCAACTCGCCTCCGCCGCACCCGACGCGGCCTGGACTCCCCGGCTGATCGGCCGCGCCGCCGGCAGCCTCGACGACCGCCCGCACGCCCAGCGCGCACTCGGGCCGCTCCGCCGCCCAGGCTGACCAGACCCGCCCACGCCCACGAGCCGGCGCCGCCGCCCGGTGGCTCGTCGGGCGACGCCGCTGCCCGGCCCTCGCGCCTCGTGCGCCCTCGGACCCGCAGCGCGCGGTCACCGATCCGGCCTGCGCCACCGGATCCCCTTCAGCCCGGGCTGACTGCCCCGATGGGGAGAACGACTGTGATCCAGATCCTGATTGTGGCGGAAATGACGTTGCTCCGTACCGCGCTGGCCGCCGTGCTGACCAGGGAGGACGACCTGACCGTGGTGGGTGAGCTGGCGTGTCGCGGCGATGTCGGGTCGGCAGCGCAGGCACTCCGGCCCGACGTCGCCGTGATCGACCTCGATCCCTGCGGCACGACCGCGCTGGAGACCGCGTCCGCACTCACCACGGCGCTGCCGCAGTGCAAAGTGCTGATGCTGGCCGGTCACGACTCGGCCGGCCCGGTCCACCGCGCGCTCGACACCGGCGCGCTCTGCCTGCTCGGCAAGGACACCTGCCACGCCCAACTCGCCCAGGCGATCCGGCGGGTGGCCCGGGGCGAACGCGTCATCGACCCGGCGCTGGCCGTGGCGGTGGTCTCCGCCCCGCGCAACCCGCTGACCGGTCGAGAGCTGGACGTGCTCCAACTGGCGGCCGGCGGCGACTCCTCGGCCGAGATCGCCGACGCGCTCTGCCTCTCGAACGGAACGGTGCGCAACTACCTGTCGGCGATCCTGCGCAAGGTCGGCGCGCGCAACCGGTTCGAGGCCGTCCGGGTCGCCGAGAGGTCGGGCTGGCTCTAGGGCAGGGACTCTAGGTCTGGCAGGGAACGGAACCCGGCCGTGGTCCGACGCGGTCGGGTTCGACGGGCGACGGCACACCGTCGTGCCAGTGCCCGACGAGTTCGCGGTAGAGGCGGGACCGGGCCAGCACCGCCAGGTGGCTGCCGACCACCGCCGTGGCGCCGTCGAGCACCAGCACCCGGCGGGCGCGGGTGGCCGAGCTGATCCGGTGAGCGATCACCACCAGCGCACCGGGCCGCCGCGCGAACGCCGTCTCCGCCCGCGCCTCGGTCTCCGGATCGAGGTGGCAGGTGGCCTCGTCCAGCACCGCCAGCCAGGCCGGCGAGAGATAGGCCCTGGTCAGCGCGACGAGCTGGCGCTCCCCCGCGGAGAGCGAGCCGGGCCCGACGGGCGAGCGGTACCCGCCGAGCCTGGCGATCAGGGGCGCCACGCCGAGCGCATGCACGGCCGCGTCGACCTGCCGGCGGGTGGCGTCGGGCCGCAGGTAGGTGAGGTTCGCCCAGAGCGAGCCGGTGAACACGTACGCCTCCTGCGGGATGAGCACCCGCTGCCCGGGGAGCCCGGCGGCCGGTAGCGCGCGCAGCGGTACGCCGTCGAGGCGGAGTTCGCCGGTGTCGGGCCGGAGCCGGCCGGCGATCAGCTCGGCCAAGGTCGATTGCCACACCGCTCGGGCCGACCACGGCCAGGTGATCGCCGAGCGGGATCGTCAGGTCGAGCCGGTCGATCACGGGGACGGCGTGCCGGCCGTACCGGTACGTCACGTCGCGGAGGGTCAGGTTCTCGCCGGCCCCACCGTCGAGCAGGTACGTGGTCAGCGAGGATGGCGGCCGTTCCCGCTCCGGCGCCGGTGGGTCGTCGGCGTGCAGCAGCCGGTCCAGGGTGATCACGAACCGCAGCCCGCCACCGCCGACGCCGCGGACCAGGGTGTGTAGCGCCGGCTGGAGCACGGTGAGCACGTACGCCAGCGCGCCGAGGATCCCGCCGGGCGTGACCCCCTGCTCGACCAGCCAGGGGCCCGCGCCGAGCAGCAGCGGCACCGGCAGCCAGCCGCCGACCGCCACGCTCACCGTGGGGAGCGGCTCGCTCATCCGGGCGAGCGACCGCTCGGCGGCGGCCTGCGCGTCCACGTGCCGGCCAACCGACCGGGCGACCCGATCCTCGGCACCGCACGCGGCGATGTCCCGCAGCCCGCCGAACGCCTGCGCCGCGGAACCGGCGAGCCGCTGCCCGGTGTACTCGCGCTGGCGAGCGGCCATGGCCGGCAGCGACAGGGCGAACAGGGTCAGCCCGAGCAGCAGCGAGGGCAGCACCACGAACAGCACGGTCGGCGCCAGCGAAGCGAGCCCGAGCAGAGCGGCCGCCACGGAGAACGCGAACGCCCGCACGGTCATCACGAGGCCGGCGAACGTGTCCCGCACGATCTCGACCTGGTGGGTGAGCCGGGCCACGGCACCCGAGTCGGTGCCGACGCGAGGGCCGGCGACCGTGGCCCGGCGCACCGCGCCCGCGACGACCCGGCGCACCAGCACGTCCCGGAACGGCTCGACGAGTTCGGCGAGGCAGCCGTACGCCCGACGGGTGCCGGCCGCACCGATCACCACGCTGAGCGCGATCACCGCCAGCCAGCCGAACCCGACGAACGGCCGCCCGGCGAGGAACCCGGCGTCCACCGCCCGCGCCACCGCGTACCCGCTGACCAGCACGGGAAGGGTCTCCGGCAGCGGCACCGACGCGGCCAGCCGGGCGAGCGCTCCAGGCCGGCCGAGCAGCGCCGCCGCCGTGGCCTTCCGCACCGACGACGCGTCCTCGACCCGGCGGCCGGTCACGGCAACTC
>CAVVAL010000051.1:0-26467 GCA_963746095.1 uncultured Actinomycetota bacterium
GCTGGATGCGCTGAGCTAGCGCCCGGTACCCGAGGAGGTGGCCGATGCCCGACGAGCACCTGACCCACGGCTGGGAACCGGAACTCGATGCCGCCGACTCGTTGCTGCGCCAGTTCGTGCTGGCCAACGCCGACCGCAACGCCTACCTCGCCGCCTGGGCCGGTGGCCGGCACGAACGCTGGCCGGATCTGGCGGCGGCCGACCCGGCCTCCCCCGTGCTTTTCGACAACGCCGCCGTGCTGCTCCAACCGCCGGCCTACGTCGACCTCGGCGACGTGGTGCGGCGGCTGATCGACTTCTACCCGCCGGAACGCCACTTCGTGTTCCTCTCGGCCTGGCCGACCCCGGACCTGACCAGCGCCGGGCTCGAACTCATGGGCCACCCGCCGTTCATGGTCCGACCGCCGGGCGGCACGGCGCCGCCGCTGCCCACCGGGCTGGACATCGTGCCGGTGACGGACCAGCGCGCACTGGACGACTTCGTCCGCACGCTCGTCGCGGCCTACCCGATGCCCGGCGCCAGCGGGACCCCGCTCACCGACGCCCGGGTGCTGGCCGGGCCGATCCGGCTCTTCGTCGGCTACGTGGACGGGAAGCCGGTGGCCACCTCGGGCGCCAGACTCGGGCACAGCATCGTCGACATCGAGTGGGTCGCCACCCTCCCCGAGTGCCGCGGCCGGGGCATCGGCGCCGCGCTGACCTGGGCCGCGACGCTGACCAGCCGCACCGAGCCGGCCACCCTGATCGCCAGCGACGACGGGCAGCCGGTGTACGAGGCGATGGGGTACCTCCGGCTGATGCGGCTCACCCTCTGGCACCGCCCGGCCTGACCCCTGGGGGCGCCCGGCGGCGGGAATGGTGACGGGATAGCGTCGGCAGCCGCTGAACCAACTGGGCGAGGCTAGAGCGGAGGTGCGCGGTGCCGGGTCTGATCCTGGGTCCGATGCTGCGGTACGTGGACGAGACGCAGGCGACCGTGTGGGTGGAGACCGACGCGCCGGGCACGGTCGAGGTGCGCTGCGAGGGCGGACCGACGGTGTCGAGCACCACGTTCACCGTGCACGGCCACCACTACGCGCTCGTCGTGCTGGCCGGCCTGCGACCGGGCGGCAGCTACCCGTACCGCGTCACGGTCGACGGCGCCCCGGTCTGGCCGCCGGCCGACAGTGAGTTCCCGCCGAGCCGGATCCGCCCGGTCGACCCGGACGGCCCGATGCGGGTGGTGTTCGGTTCCTGCCGCACCAGCGTGCCGCACGACGCCCGACACACCCTCTCCCACGGCGTGGACATCCTGCGGTCGTACGCGCACCGAATGACCGAGATCGACGAGCTGGAGTGGCCGACGGTGCTGCTCTTCCTCGGCGACCAGGTCTACGCCGACGAGCCGCCGCCGGAGATGCGCGACTACATCAAGGACCGCCGCGACACCAGCGAGCCGCCGGGCGAGGAGATCGCCGACTTCACCGAGTACGCCGAGCTGTACCGGCTGGCGTGGATCGAACCGGCGCTGCGCTGGCTGCTCTCCACCGTCCCGATCGCGATGATCTTCGACGACCACGACCTGCGCGACGACTGGAACACCTCGGCCGCCTGGCAGACCGAGATGCGCGCCCTGCCCTGGTGGCGGCGGCGGGTGGTGGCCGGATTAGGCGCGTACTGGGTGTACCAGCACCTCGGCAACCTGCCGCCGGACGAGCTGGCCACCGACCAGCTACTGCTCGATCTGCAGGCCGCCGACGGTGACGCCGGGGAGCTGCTCGACGAGTTCGCCTGGACCGCCGACGCCGAGCCGGAACGGAACCGGTGGAGCTACGCCCGCGACTACGGCCGGGTCCGACTGATCGTGCTGGACTCGCGCTGCGCCCGGGTGCTGACGCCCGGCAACCGCGCGATGATCGACCCGGTCGAATGGGCGTGGTTCGACAAGCTGGCCACCGGCGACGTCGACCACCTGCTGATCGGCAGCTCGCTGCCGGTGCTGCTGCCCGCCGGGCTGCACCAGTTGGAGAGCTGGAACGAGGCGCTCTGCGACGGCGCCTGGGGCCCGCGCGCCGCGCGGATCAGCGAGAAGATCCGGCAGGCGATCGACCTGGAGCACTGGGGCGCGTTCCGGGCCTCGTTCGACGCGATCGCGCAGGTCGTCGGCGAGATCGCGGCCGGCTCACGGGGCAAGGCACCGGCCAGCGTGGTGTTCATGTCCGGCGACGTGCACTACTCCTACCTGGCCCGGGTCCGGCTCAAGCGCGCGGCCACCCGGATCTACCAGGTGGTCTGCTCGCCGATCCGCAATCCGCTCGCCCGCACGGTCCGGCTGGCCAACGGCGCTGCCTCGTTCGGCGGAGCCGGGCTGGTCGGTCGCGCGCTGGCGAGGGCGGCGGGGGTGCCGAAGCCGGCGTTCAGCTGGAAGATCCAGCGCGGACCGTTCTTCCACAACGCACTGGCCACGCTCGACCTCGACGGCCGGGAAGCGACGCTGCGGTACAACACCGGCCGCATCACGAAGGGCGATCCTCCACCGCTCGACGCGATCGCCGAGGAACGCCTCACCTGACGCCCCGGCCTGGATCCGGGCGGACGCGGATCCACTCCCGGGCGGTTCACGCTGATCCGAGGCATGCTGGAGCGGTGACGGACGACTGGGAGCCTCGCCGCGTCCGCACGTATGAGCGGGCATCGGCCCCCCGTGACCTGGTCGAACGCGCCCCGAACGACAGCGGGCGGGACCGCCGGCGCGCCCGGCTCACCGGCGTCGACGTGGCGCGCAGCCTGGCCATCATCGGCATGATCATCGCCCACACCGGCGTGCCGTTCCTCTCCGGCGGCATCGCCGACGGCATCGACCAGGTGAGCCACGGCCGCTCCTCGATCCTGTTCGCGTTCCTGGCCGGGCTCTCCTTAGCCCTGATCTCCGGCCGGCAGGAGCCCGCGCGCGGGCCGGCCGGGCGGTCCGCCGCGGTCAAGGTGGCCACCCGCGCCCTGGTCCTGCTGCTGCTCGGCAGTTATCTGGCCACGTTGAACTCCGGACTGGCCGTGATCCTGAACTACTACGGGTTCTTCTTCCTCCTCGTGCTGCCGCTGTTGCGGCTCCGCGCACCGACCCTCGCGGCGATCGCGGTGGTGCTGGCCGCCACCGGGCCGCAGCTGTCCTACCTGCTCCGCTGGGCGTTCGAATCCGGGCCGCTGCCGTATTCGTGGGTCGACTCGGTCAACGCCGGTGACCCGTTGAAGGACTGGAGTCAGGAAGGCGTGATGGACTTCCTGCTGTTCGGCGCGTACCCGGCGGCCACGTTCCTGGCGTTCCTGGTCGCCGGGCTGGCGGTCGGCCGACTCGACCTGAGCTCGGACCGGATCCGGGTGGGCCTGCTGGCCGTCGGCTCCAGCCTCGCTGCCGTGGGTTACGGCGTCTCCGCGGTAGCCCTGCACGAGTTCGGGGTGCTCGCTCGGCTGAGCGCCTCCGACGCTGCCGCCCCCTCCCCGTCCGACCGCGGGGTCGTGGCACTGCTCGGCCGGTCCTACGGCACGGTGCCGGTCGACGATCCGGACTGGCTGTTCATCGCCACCCCGCACAGCGGCACCAGCTTCGAGGTGGTGGGCTCGACCGGGGTGGCACTGATCGTGCTGGCCGGCTGCCTGCTGGTCGCGGACCGGGTCGGGCCGGCGCTGTATCCGCTGGCCGCCGTGGGCTCGATGGCACTGACTATCTACACCGCGCACATCCTGCTCGTCGCCTGGATCAAGTCCGGAGATCCCGCGGTGGCGTTCCTGACCGACATCCAGCCGGAGTTCTTCGTGGTCGGCGCGCTGGTCTTCGCCACCGCCTGGCGGTTGGCGCTGGGCCGTGGGCCGCTCGAACGGCTGCTCGCGGCGCTGGCCTCCGGAGCGGCCTGGACCGTCACCCGAGCCACCACCCGCCCCGCCTGAACCTCCCGGCTTTGGGCGACATTTTCTCGGCTATAACCGAGAAAATGTCGCCCAAAGCGCCGGTTGGCAGGGGCTGGAGTGGGCGGGCGTCAGCGTTGGTAGGGGGCCTTGGCGATCTTGGCGACGTGCATGATCGCCGGGAGGTTCCTGGTGAACTCGCCGCTGGTGCACGAGTACGACGGAGTGAAGCTGCCGCAGCTCGCCAGCTCGGTGGTGAAGCTCGCGATGCCGAGTTCGCCGTAGGACCAGTCGTCGCTGGTGCCGGAGGCGTTGTAGAGGATCTCGCCGGGCTGCCCGTACCGGTAGCCGTTGAACGAGCTCATCTTCGCCGCGATCGCACGCAGGGCCGCGTCGTTGGCGCTGTCCTTGGTGTTCCAGCCCCACGGGAAGAGGTTCATGCCGGCGTAGGAGTGCAGGCTGATCATCGCGCCGCGGGCGGTGACCGGTGCCGCGTCGGTGTCGCCGGGGCCACGCTGGTCGGCGAAGAGGTTCCGGAACAACCCCTCGATGGCCTTGGTCTCCGGCTCGCTGTCGGCACTGCGGCCGGGGTAGGTCTGGCCGCACGGGTTGGTGTCCGTGCCGGCCGTACGCCAGTGGTTGTTGGTGTTGCGGTTGAGGTCGACGCCCTTCTGACTCGAACCGGTCGGCGGGTTGGCGCAGCCGGTGCCGTTCAGGTTCTTGCGCTGCAGGTACGGCCGGTTGCCACCCTGCTGCACGACGTCGACGCCGTCCGGGTTGACGACCGGCACCACCCAGACCTCGGTGCTGTCGAGGAGCGCCTTCACCTCGGCATTGGTCGCGTAGTTGTTCGCCAGGTGGTCGATGAAACGCCACGAGACGTCGCCGGTGACGATCTCCCTGGCGTGGATCTGGGTCATCAGCAGGAACCGGGGCTTGGGCGCGGTGGGGGTCAGCGCGCAGTCGCCGGCCTGCTTGCGGGTCAGGCAGATCGCCTTGAGGTCGTACCCGGTCGCCGGGTTGCGGGTCTTGAGGTAGGAGTCGCCGTAGTCGACCACGGTGGCGAGGTCGGCGTGGTCGGTGGCGACCTTGGTCAGGTGCGCGAACTGGGCGTTCACCGTGTGGTAGCCGCCGTAGTAGGTCTCGTCGATGGGCGCGAGGGTCGGCGCCTTGGCGTCGGGAACGAGCCGGGTGGAGGGTGCCCGCCAGCTCGTCGGTCGTAACTTCTCGTGCACCGAGGGGCGGAAGCCGGCCGCGCGGAGCGTCCGGGCGGTGTCCGCGTCGCCGAGCACGAACAGGTCGGCGCCGGCGCGGTTCTCCAGCACGTCGAAGCCGGCCCGGAACAACTGCTGGGCGGCCGCGTCGGAGCCGGCGGAGACCCGGTAGACGTACAGCTGCTCGAAGTCGGCGACCGCTGCCGGCGCCTGCGGGCCGCCGATCGTCAGGATGATGGCGACCACCGTCGCCGCCCCGGTCCAGAGTGCACGTTTGCGCCGCATGGGGAACCTCCGTCCGGGCGAGCCGCCCGGCCGGACGGTTGTGCCGAAGCCGGTCGGGCCCTGCCGCCCACGTTCGCGAATGGGAACTCGGAAGCCACACCGTAGTGCTGACCTGCGCGGACATCTAGGGCGATCCGGCACCAATCCCGTCCAGCCGGAAGTTCTGGCCATCGACACCGTTATTGCACCACTGTGAATCCACCGTGAACGATTGACGACGTCCAGTTCTCTCCTTAATTTAAGTCCGCTATCCAGCCGGGAAGTGCCGTCGCCAGTTGCGGCGCGACCTGGCCGGACTCATCCGGGGGGCTTGAGAGAAGGGCATTCCCATGCCACGAACCTCCCCCTGCGGACTGCCGCTCAGCCGCGTCGCGGTCGCCGTACTCACCCTGACCGGCGTGTTCGCCTGGCAGGTCGTGGCCGGTGCGCCGGCAGTCCACGCGAGCCCCGCGATCCACTCGGTGGCGGCGGCGTCGGCAGCCCAGCTGAGCAGTGCGCTCGCCCAGGCCCGGCCCGGCGACCGGATCGTGCTCGGCGACGGTGTGCTGGCCCGCGGCACGATCCGGGTCAGCCGTGCCGGCACCGCGGGCGCGCCGATCACCATCGCCGCCCGGAACCCCGGCAAGACCGAGCTCCGGCCCGGCAGCACGCTCGACCTGACCGGCTCGTCCCACGTGACGATCGAGGGTCTGCACTTCAACGGGACCAACCTGGACCTGCCGCCGAGCGCGTTCGCGGTCCGGGTCACCCGCAGCACGTTCACCGGCGGCTCGGGCAACCGCGTCACGGTCAGCACCGACGACGCGCAGGTCGACCACAACACGTTCCAGAACAAGTCGACAGAGGGCGTGTACGTGCAGATCACCGGCCCGGGCAGTGGCATAGCCAAGCGCACCTGGGTGCACCACAACCACTTCCTCAACCACACCTTCGGCGGCGCCAACGGCGGCGAGTCGGTCCGGATCGGCTACAGCCACAAGCAGCACCAGCAGGCCTTCTCGATCGTCGAGAACAACCTGTTCGAGCGGGCCAACGGCGACCCGGAGGCGATCTCGGTCAAGTCCTCGGACAACACCATCCGGTACAACACGCTGCGCAACAGCCGTGGCGAGATCACGCTCCGGCACGGCTGGCGCAACCGGGTCGAGGGCAACTACATCCTCGGCGGCGTCTCCGGGATCCGGTTCTTCGGCAACGACCACGTGATCGTGAACAACGTGGTCCAGGGCAACAGCGGCCCGCCGATTCTGGTCGGCAGCGGCGCGATCAAGGACGACACCGGCAGCACCACGGACCACGAGGCGGCCGATCGCTGCCTGGTCGCGTTCAACACCCTGGTAGCCAACCACAGCGGCGTGATCAAGGTCGGCAACGACAAGAGGTACCCGCCGGACCGGATCACGTTCGCGAACAACATCGTCGTCGGCACCGGCACGCTCACCTCGATCACCCAGGGCACCAACCTGACCTGGCAGGGCAACATCGTGCACGGCGGCAGCGCGGGCATGCCGACCGGTGGCTACCGGACGGTGAACCCGCAGCTCACGGCCGGCACCGGCGGCCTGAACCGGCTGTCGGCCGCCAGCCCGGCGATCAACGGCTCGACCGGCTCGTTCTCGCAGGTCACGCTCGACATGGACGGCGTGGCCCGGTCCGGAGTCAAGGACGTCGGCGCCGACGAGTACACCGCCGGCGGTACCCAGCGCCGGCCGCTGCTGCCCGCCGACGTCGGCCCGTCCAGCCCCTGAGCCCGACCGCACACGCACCACCCGGACACCGTGCCGGCCCGGAGTCCGGCCCGGGCCGGCACGGCCAGGTCCAGGCCGCCCGCCCGGTTTCGCGCCGGTCCCCACGCGATCGGCCGGGCATGCAACCTTTGAGCGCCCGACTCCGTCGTAGCGGTGTCTACGAGGAGCGAGGAGTTCGACCGCGTGAAGAGATCCGACGAAGACGATTTCCGCGACTACGTGGGCGCCAGCCTGGATCGGTGGCGGCGCACGGCCTATCTGCTCTGCCGTGACTGGCACGCCGCCGACGACATCGTCTCCATCACGGTCGGGAAGGTCTACGACTCCTGGCGCAAGGTCAGCGAGGCCGACAACCGGGACGCCTACGCGCAACGGATCCTCACCAGGACCTGGCTGGATGAGGGCCGCCGGCCGTGGCGCCGGGAACAGCCGCACGCCGTGCTGCCCGAGGTGACCGTGCCGGCCGCCGAGACGATCGTCGACCGCGACGCGCTGGCGGCCTTCCTCGCGGCGCTGCACCCCCGGCAACGCGCGGTCGTCGTGCTGCGCTTTTATCTCGGCTACTCGATCGGCGAGACCGCGGCCCTGCTCGGCATCGCGGAGGGAACCGTGAAGAGCCAGGCCACCCGCGGCCTGGAGAATCTCCGTACGCAGCTCGCACTGCGACCCGACTGAGCACGCCCCCGCCCACCTCCGGATCCACGACACTCGACCGCACGACAGGAGAACCCATGACCCAGCGACTGTTCGACGAACTCGTCGGTGCACCTCCACCGTCCACCGTGGACGTCGAGGGCATCGTCCGGCGGCGTCGGCGCGCCCACGCTCGGCGGCGCTGGGCCGGCACCGCGGTCGGCCTCACCGCGCTCACCGCCGCCGTCGCGTTCGGCGGGGTGCCGGGGGGCCTTGACGGCGGGATACCGGACGGCGGGTCCGCACCGGCCGGAAAGGTGCGCGCCCAACCCGCGCCACCCCGACCACCCGCCGCCGGCAAGCGGAGCGCCGCCAGCCTGACCCAGGCGGTGAACACCGCGCTGCGTCAGCAGGCTCCCGGCGCCCGCTGGATCGGTGCCACCGAAGCACTCCCCGAGTTCACCTGGGAAGAGATCGGCGGCATCGGGGCCAACACGTTCCGGCACGGCGTGCGGGCCGACGGGCGAGCCGGCGAGCTCACCGTCCGGATCATCATCGACGCTCCCCCGCAGGCCGGCGCCGTGCCGGCCGGCACCCACGCGTCCCGGGCGCTCCGGCCCGACGGCAGTGTGCTGTCCGTCGAGTCCTCGAACCGCCTCGGCGCCGGCCTGCCGCCGGCTCAGGACGAGCCGCCGCTGACCCAGCGGCAGACCGACGCCATGGCGCAGTACTTGGCCAGTGCCCTCTGGCCGTAGCGCCCGTGCCACACCTCGGGCTATCCGGACGCGGCCGGCGACATCAGCCTCCTCGCCGAACGCTCGGGCCGGGGAACGGCCGGACGCTCGGGCCGGGGAACGGCCGACGCCCGGACCGAACGGCCGGCGCCCGCAGCAGCTCCCGCAGCACCGCCGCCGCACCAGCGGTCAGCTCCGCCTGCGGGGTCGCCGAGGGGAACAGCCGGCCGGCGATGCGCAGCAAGGCCTCGGTCACCTCGGCGAGCTGGTCCGGATCGAGATCGGGCCGGCGCCGAGCCAGCTCGGTGACCTGGTCAGCGGCGCACCGCTCGATCAGTGCCTGCCACTGCGCCACCAACGCGACGGGTGTCATGTCCTACCTCCGGACCGGCGTCCAGGGCTCCCTCCGGTCCGGGCGGCACCCGCACGGCGGCGGCCGCGCGAATGCCGTCCGGACGACCGGGGAGTCAGCGCGGCTGCCACAGGGCCAGGGTGGTCGCCGGTGCCCAGTCGGACTGCGACACGTGCGCCTGCCGGCACCGGTAGGTGCGGCCGTTGTACGTGACGTCGTCGCCGACCGCATACCGGACCCCGACCGCCCACGCGGCGGCCGCTTCCGGCTCGACCAGGAACACGTTCGCCTGGGTCCGCACGCCGGTGTTCGCGGTGATGACCTGCGCGAGGGTGCGCCGGTAGTCGATTCCGTAACGCGCCCGGATGGCCCCGAGTGCGGGGTCGTTCTGGTAGAAGAACCGGTCCCCGTCCCGGAGGTTCTCGAACTGCTTCTTCCAGATGGCGTTCTGTAGCTCGCCGAACTCCTTGCCCGGGAGGTGCCGTTCGGCCACCATGCCGGTGAACGCGTCGACGCTGTTCACGTTGCCGCCGTAGACGCCGCGCAGCCGGGCCGCCAGCGTGGTCCGGCGGATGCCGGTGACCGCGTCGGCGTCGGCCTCCGGCGTCCCCAGCGGGATCACGTTGCCGTCGGCGTCGAGCAGCCGGACGAAGTCCATGATGTCCGGGTCATTCATCGGGTTGGTCCGGTCCACCTCGGGGTCGTTGGTGGGGAACTGGTCGGTGGACTCGCCGGTGATCGCGCTGAAGTTGCTCTTCGCCGGCAGGCCGTAGGCGGTGCGCAGAGCGTTGTAGGACGGCATGCCGTGGTCGCGCCCACGGGCCACGTCGATCGCCCCGAGGTCGACCACGCCGCGGAAGCACGCCGGCAGGGTCGGCCCGTCGAGGCAGTCCGGGTTGCCGGGCACCGGCACCTGGAACAGCACGCTGCGCAGCTGGTTGTCGATCTGCTCGTCGTTGCGGTACTCCGCCTCGCCGCCGATACCCCGCATCAGCGGGCCGACGCCGATCTCGGTCATCAGGTCGGGGTTGAAGAACAGCAGGTTCAGGGGGATGACCAGAACCGTGTTGCCGTCCTCCTCCTCCACCTCGATGCCCTGGTTCTCGAACGCCTCGAGCTGGGCCGCGGACCAAGTGCCGACCGGGGCACTGGGTTCGAGCTCGCCGTGGATCATGCTGTGCGCGCGGTACCCGACGACCGCGAATTCGTTCGAGAGGCTGGCGTTGACGTTCGCGTTGTAGCCCCGGTACGGCGCCAGCCCGACGCCGAGCGCGGGCAGGAACTCGGTGTAGGTGATGTACTGCTGCTCGGCGCCGACCACGCGCCGGGCGATGTCGAACTTCGCGGCCTCCGAGAGGGTGCTTGGCAGCGCATTGACGATCCGGTTGTGCTCGCGCGCGAACAGGGTGTGGGTCGCGGTCAGCGCCGCGTTCTCGTTCGCCCGCACGTCGCCCGCGACCATGGCCTTGTCGGGGCTGCCGGCGAGCCGGCCGTCCGCGGCCATCACCGGTGCGGCGGCGGCGTTGCCGCGTGCGTCACGCCGGGGCAACAGGCCCCGCTCCAGCAGCAGCCGGGCGTTGTTATTCGCCAGGTTGCCGTCGACCGGCCCCTCCCGCAGCCACTCCAACCGGCTCTCGGTCGGACCGTAGACCGCAGCGGCGTCGAGGTAGCTGTTCACCGTGTTGATCTGCTGACGGGCGGTCGTGCCGGTACCGGTGCCCGGCGCGGCCGGCGTCCGCTGGAACGGGATGCCGCCCAGGTCGTTGGTGAACTCCTCGATCCCGTCCGCGCGGTAGAAGCCGATCGGTGCGTTCTCACCGCCGGCCTCCTCCCGCAGGCCGAACGTGTGGTCGAGGAACTGTCCCCAGACGAAGCCCCACTGGGTGACGTGGTTCTCCGAGAACAGGTTCTGCGCCACGTCGTTGAAGACCCGGTTGCTGACGTACCGCGCGTTCGGGCCGCTCATCGGCGTCGAGACACCGTCGGCGTACCGGGCGGGAGCCACCCGCAGATACGGCGTGTTCGTCTGACCCCAGGTCGGGTTGGCGAGGTTGTTGCAACTGCCGTCCAACGTGCGCACGGCGATCACCGTGCAGGGGGCGGCGACGGCCGGTGCGGCGGGCCAGATCGGCACCCCGATCCCGGCGGGGACCATCGCCGTGATGGCTAACACGCTCCGGGCGCGGAGGCTCCGGCTACGTAATGTGCGGTGCATGGCGAACCCCTCTCTAGGGACTTTCCTTGCTGGGCCTAGATCGCCAGGCGTCGGCTCGCCGACCCTCTGCGGGCGGGCGAGGACGCGCTGGTCCCCCGAGTGCGGACAGGAGACAGGCGAGGCCGGACACACTCACCTCAGGCCGGCTCCCGGACAGCACGGATCGCGGGATGACGACCTGACGGGACGCCGGGCGACCGTCGACCGGTGTCCCACGCACGCCGGAGGCACCGCTGTCGCGGCGGATTCAGCGAGCGCTGTTCGCTGGCCGTGGCACCGTTCGGTGCGCGGCGAGCGGGCGAGATCGGTCCAGGGCAGCACGGATCGACGCGCCGGGCAGCGGGCGGCCGTGAACCGCCACTACCTGACTACGGACCTGATCTCGAACTCTGTGGGCTCCGGGCGCGAAGGCCCTGAGCTATCGGCGTCGCCGACAGGCCCTTAACGTTGCTGGGCGCATGAGTCACCCTCCGTTTCCCAGACCGGTCGGGCGGGAGGACGCACGTCGGGATGACGCGAAGCGCCCTGCCGGGGGACGGGCCCTGGACAGCGGCCAAGTGATTCTTTGGTGGACATGTCCTGGTGCTGGGTAGTCTGCATAGGTATGTCCGTCACGAGGCCAAGGAGCACGCTAGAACTCGCCACCCAGTGAGTCAATACAGGGTCTGAAAAAAGTCTTCGCCCGGTTTTCGACCTTGTCGGCGCCGGCCGGACGCAACCGAAACACAAGTCGGACGCTACCGCCCCATCGCCCTTCTACCAGGCGTTTTGCCGGCCAGAAGCGGCGATCGAGCGCCGGGAATCCACGTGTTCGGAGAAACCGGAAGCACTCCTGTTACTGAGGCCAAGCCGGCGGCCGGCTCCGCCTTCGCATTCCGCCGCCGACCGTGCACCGCGAGGAATCCGTAGCCGCGGTGCCGGATCCCCGCTGTGCCGCCCAGCGCGGCTGAACAGGTTGCGCGTGCTGAACGGGTTGGGCTGCTCCCGCCGTCCGGTCGGCCGGTCACGGTGCCGATAATCCAGATCGGACCGCGCCACGACCTCGGGTCCGGTGCCGATCGCCGGTGCACCAGCGACTGTCCACAAGCCAGGCGATCATCAGCGCCGGGTGGCGCCCAGGGTTCACCTCGCGGCCACTTCGCGCTCAGGTCGCCCGCTTACCGTGGGAGCAGGTTCCGGCCTGTGAGGGGGTCCGGCATGATCATCATCGTCCGACACGGCCACGCCGGCGACAAGCACAAATGGCGTGGACCGGACCATCACCGGCCGCTCTCGGATACGGGCCGCCGGGAGTCCCACGGTCTACTCACCCGGCTGGGCGGCTTGCCGATCGCCGCGGTCCGCTCCAGCCCGGCACTCCGCTGTGTACAAACCGTGGCGGAGCTGGCTCAGGTCCGCGGCGTGCCGTTGCGGCTCGACACCCGACTCAGCCCCGACGCCGACATCGCCGACCTGCTCGCGCTGGTCTACACCGGAGAAGACCTGCTGCTGTGCACGCACGGCGAGGTGATCGCCGAGCTGTTCGACGCGCTCCGCGACCGGCACGCCCCGATCGGCGCGTTCGCCGAGTGGCCCAAGGGCTCGACCTGGCTGCTCGACGTGGCGAACGGCACGGTCCGGTCGGCCAGCTACCTGCCGCCGCTCAGCGCTGCCGTCCCCGACCCACCGAACCCACCGCTCGGGTCGCCGATCCCCGGCCAGCGCGCCGTCGCGAGCATCGGCAACGCGGCTCCGTAGGCGACAATGGACGCGTGCCGTAGCCGCGTAGGTCCGCACCGGACCGGGCGGCTTGCCCGACGTTCCGGAGGTGCCGCGCATGAGGATCGCCCCGTGACCGCTCCCGACCCCGACGAGCGCACCCGGGAGCTGGCCGCCGAGTCGCTGGCCGCCGGCGATCCGACCGCCTGGTTCGAGCGGCTCTACGCCGAGGCGGAAGAGGGCGACGCGGTCGTGCCGTGGGACCGCGGCACGCCGCAGCGATCCCTGGTGCCGTGGGCCCGGGAGCGGGAGCTGGCCGGCATGGGGCGGCGGGCCATGGTGGTGGGCAGCGGTCTGGGCGACGACGCCGAGTTTGTCGCGGGATTCGGCTACGACACGGTCGCCTTCGACGTCTCCCCCACCGCGGTCGAGGCGGCGCGGCGACGGTTTCCCGACTCGTCCGTGCGGTACCTCGCCGCCGACCTGCTCGACCCGCCGGCCGAGTGGCGGCACGCGTTCGATCTCGTGGTCGAGAGCCTCACCGTGCAGGCCCTGCCGACCTCGCTCCGGCAGCAGGCGATCGCCCAGGTAGGACGCCTGGTCGCGACGGGCGGCACGCTGCTGGTCATCGCGGCGGGACGGGACGCGGCGGACGAGCCGGCGGAGGGACCGCCCTGGCCGCTCACCCGCGCGGAGATCGACTCGTTCGCGGTGGACGGGTTGGAGCCAGTGCGGATCGAAGAGCTCCGGGATCTCGGCATGCACCGCTGGCGAGCCGAGTTCCGCCGCCCGTAGCGCACGGCCGCGGTGGGATCGCGCCCCGGCAGGGCACGATCCGACCGCACGTTCCCAGCCAACGCCCAGGTCCCTCCCAGGGTGTGCCGAGGAACGGCGCCGATCGTGGGTGGCATGAGCGAGCACACCGAACCCCAGGACCCCACCCCGTCGCCACACGCCGCCGAGCACCGCTGGCCGGCGGCCTCCCAAGCCAGTACCGGAGGCTCCTGATCATGCCGCTGCTGGAGACCTTGCCGATCGGCCGCGACACCGCGCAGTGGCCGGTCTGGAGCACCACCGCTCGGCTGGTCGTCACCGACGCCGGCACCCTGCGGGCCGCCCGCCGACTGGTCGAGGCCGAGCTCAAGGCCGTCGACAAGGCGTGCAGCCGGTTTCGTACCGACGCCGAGATCCGTGAGCTGCACCTCGCGGCCGGCCGGACCCGCCGGGTCAGCCCGCTGCTGGCCGAGTTCATCGGGGTCGCCCTCGACGCGGCCGAGCGAACGGACGGCGACGTCGACCCCACGGTCGGCTCCGCGCTGGCCCGGCTCGGCTACGACCGGGACTTCTCCCGGTTACCGATCTGCGGCGGCTCGGTCTCGGTCCGGCAGCCGGTGCCCGGGTGGCAGCGGGTCCAGCTCGCGGACCGGCACGTCACGATGCCGGCCGGCGTGATGCTCGATCTCGGCGCCACCGCGAAGGCGCACGCCGCCGACCGGTGCGCCCGGCTGGTCGCGGAGCGCTGCGGCACCGGCGTGCTGGTCAGCCTCGGCGGCGACATCGCCACGGCCGGTCCGGCGCCCGAGGGCGGCTGGCGGATCCGGGTCCAGGACCAGCCCGGCGACGCGGCTTGCGTGGTCACCCTGCCCGGTGGCTCGGCGCTGGCGACGTCCAGCACGGTCAGCCGGAGCGGGCGGCGCGGCGGTCGCACGCTGCCCCACATCCTCGACCCGCGGACCTGCCAGCCGGCCGCCCCGGTGTGGCGCAGCGTCTCGGTGGCCGCCGCCAGCTGCCTGACCGCCAACACCGCGAGCACCGCCGCGCTGGTCCGCGGCCGCACGGCGCCGAACTGGCTGCGGCAGCAACACGTGCCGGCCCGGCTGGTCGACGCACAGGGCGGCATCGCCACGCTCGGCGGTTGGCCGGCTGAGCCCGCGCACGCGCACGTCATGACGGACGCGCTCGAACCGCCCACTACTCCGCTTTGGGCGACATTTTCACGGTCATAGCCGTGAAAATGTCGCCCAAAGCGCGAAGAAGACCTTCCTGTTTGGAGCGGTTCCGGAGTGGGAACTCTGGATTCGCCACGCGGCGCGTCCAGCGCCGCTGGCTACGACGCCCACCTAGCGGGCGGGCACGGCATCCGCCGGACCCGCGGCGCTGGAGAGAACAGGAGAACGACCATGGGCATCATCGCCTTCCTCATCCTCGGTCTGATCTGCGGAGCCATCGCCAAGTTCGCCCTGCCCGGTGACGACCCGGGCGGCATCCTGGTGACCATGATCATCGGCGTGGTGGGCGCGCTGCTCGGCGGATTCCTCGCCGGTGTGCTGTTCAACGCGGATCCGATGGACGAGTTCTGGGACCTGTCGTCCTGGCTGACCGCCATCGTCGGCTCGATCGTCCTGCTGCTGGTCTACCGGTTCGCGATGCGAGCTCGCAGCCGCGCGTAACTCGACCTGACCGACCCGTGGGGGCGGCCGCACCTCGGTGCCGCCGCCCCCACGCTTGTCCAGGTGCCCTACTCGGCGAGCGGCTTCAGCGCCTCGTCGAGGCTTCCGTGCAGCGGCAGCCGATGCGGCGCGGCGGCCGCGCGCAGCGCCCCGGCCACGCCGTTGGAAGCCACCACGCGCAGGTCGACCTTGAGTTCCGCCGCGTACTCCGTGGCCGCGACCAGGCTTCGGGCCCCGCCACTGTCCAGAGCGGACAGTTCGGTCAGGTCGAGCAGAAACCGTTGCGGCGAAGCGGCCAGCTGGTCGTCGATCAGCCGGCGAAGCTCCGGTGCGCCGCGCTGGTCCAGCCTGCCGGCCACCCGAACGAAGCGCACCGCCGGATCGGCCCCGTCCAGCCGGGCCACCCACTGACCCGTCAGGTCCCCAGAATCCGCTCCCATGGTTCCGTCCGCCACCGTGCTCCCCACCTCGAAGGCCCGGACCGCGCGCGTCGCGAACTCCGGCGAACGCGGTCGATGTCCCCCGAGTGAAGTTCACCCGCGCCGGGACCGTCTATCCGGTAGGCGCGGTAGGGAATCCGATCCGCGCGACGAATCGACCCTGCGTGTTCATCTACTCGACATTCCGCTACGGGCGCCGCCGGCTCGATAGACTCATTCCCATGACGCTGGTGCCCTGTACGCCAGCAATCCGACCCTGTTCCCCGACTCGGACGACCAGTCCGGTCTGGGCGTGTCGATGACCACGGGCGGCTGCCCTCGGTCTCCCATCTCCATCGACACCACCGATCTCGACGAGACGCGCACCGCACTCGCCACGCACTTCTACGCCAACGAGATCCATCTGCTGCCGCCGTCGACCGCTCTGCACGCCCAGTTCGAGGTCCTGTCGCTCGGCCCGCTGACGGTGGGCAACCTGAGCTGCGGCGCCGATGTCCGCATGACCTTCGGCGAGCTCGGCGCGTACCACGTCGACGTCGTGCTCTCCGGGCATCTCGCCTGGCGCCAGGGCACCTCGGAGGCCCGGCTCGCCACCGAGTCACGCGCGGCGGTCTTCCAGCCGGTGGGCGACACCGTGCTGGAGCGCTGGAACGGGGACGCCAGGGTGATCGCCGTCAAGATCGAACGCACCGCGCTGGAGTCCCACCTCGAGCAGTTACTGGGTACGCCGTTAGGTGCCCCGCTGCGGCTCGACTCGACGATGGACGTGACCCAGGGGCCCGGCCGCACCTGGGCCGGACTGGTCCGCCTGCTCGCCGATGAGACCGCGCACACCGATGGCCTGCTCGGCCAGCCGATGGTCGCCGAGCGGCTGGTCGACGCGGTGGTCGGCGGGCTGCTGCTCGCCACGGACCATACGTACCGGGAGCAGTTGGATCAGCCGGACCGGCGGTCCGCTCCGCGCGCGGTGCGACTGGTGACCGAGGCGATCCACGCCCACCCGGAGCGGCCCTACACCTCGGCGACGCTCGCCGCGCTGGCCGAGTGCAGCGTGCGCACGCTGCAAGAACGGTTCCAGCACCATCTCGGCACCACCCCGATGGCGTACCTGCGCGAGGTACGGCTGGCGCGCGCCCACGACGAGCTTCGGGAGGCCGAGCGGGACGCGGTCACCGTGGCCGAGGTCGCCTATCGGTGGGGCTTCACCCATCTCGGCCGGTTCGGCACGGCGTACCGCCGCAAGTACGGTCGGCCGCCGAGCGAGACGCTGCGCCGCGGGTAGCGACACCGCACCCCGGCCGCCAGGGCGACCGGGGTGCGGAGGTGAGGCGGTGGTTCCGGTCAGCGCGCCGCCGCGGCCGCCGGCTCACCGCCGATGACCTCCTCGACGGCCTCGACCGGGTCGCGGGTCGGCTCGCTGCCACGGAGCGGCACGTGCCGGATGAACCAGGCGAGGACGAATCCCACCGCGCCGACGACGGCTCCCCAGAAGAAGACCGTGCCGATGCCGTCGGTCACGGCCTGCTGGAAGATCCGCTGGGCGGCCTCCGGCATGGCCCGCAGGGCGGCCGGCGTGAGCTCGCTGGCCGCGCCGAGGCCGCTGGCGCCGGCCGGGCTGTTCGCGGTGAGCGAGTCGGTGAGCTGGTTGGCGTAGAGCGCGCCGAGCAGCGAGACTCCGAGCGAGCCACCCATGTTCCGCAGAAACGTCGACGCGCCGGTGGACGCCCCGAGATCCCGCAGCGGCACGCTGTTCTGCGCGATCAGCAGCGTGGTCTGCATCAGGCAGCCCATGCCGGCACCGAGCACCACCATGTACAGGGCGGTCATCGTGCGCGAGGTGTCCACGTCCATGGTCGCGAAGAGCGCCAGGCCGATCGTCATCAGCGCCGACCCGACGATCGGCAGCGCCCGGTACCGGCCGGTCCGGGTGATGATCTGGCCGCCGATCAGCGAGACGATCATGACCGAGGCCATCATCGGCAGCAGCAACAGGCCGCTGTTGGTGGCCGAGGCACCCTGCACGAACTGCTGGTACTGCGGTAGGAACGTGACGCCGCCGAAGAGCGCGAAGCCGGAGACCAGGCTCAGCGCGCCGGCCAGCGCGAAGTTCGCGTTCCGGAACGGCCCGAGCGGCATGATCGGCTCGGCGACCCGGCGCTCGACCATGATGAACGCGACGAACCCCGCCACGGTGAGCACGCCGAGACCGGCGATCTGCCAGGAACCCCACGCGTACTCGGTGCCGCCCCAGCTCGTGATGAGCACCAGCGCGGTGATCCAGAGCGTGAGCAGCCCGGCACCGGCCCAGTCGATGACGGCCTTGCCCCGACCGCGCGGCAGCTTGAGGGTCACCCAGACCACCGCGAGCGCGATCGCACCCAGCGGCAGGTTCACGTAGAACGCCCAGCGCCAGGACAGGTGATCGGTGAGGAAGCCACCGATCAGCGGGCCACCGATCATCGCGAACGGCATCGCCGCCATCATCACGCCCTGGTACTTGCCGCGGTCACGCGGCGGCACCATCTCCCCGACGATGGCCATCGCGCCAACCATCAGGCCACCGGCGCCGAGGCCCTGGATCGCCCGGAACACAACCAGCTCGGCCATGTTCTGGGAGATGCCGCAGAGCACCGAGCCGATCAGGAACACCACGATCGAGGCCATGAAGACGCCCTTGCGGCCGAACAGGTCGCCGAGCTTGCCCCAGATCGGCGTGGAGACCGTCGAGGCGAGGATGTACCCGGTGGTCACCCAGGCGAGGTGCTGCAGGCCTCCGAGGTCACCGACGATCGTCGGCAGCGCGGGCGCCACGATCATGTTGTCGAGCATCGCCAGCAGGATCGCGATGACCAACCCGCTCATCGCGATCATGATCTGACGGTGGCTCAGCGCAGGCCGCTCCCGCTCGGCCTCCGCCGCCGCGCCGGGCGCTGTGCCCGCCACATCCGCGGTTTCTGTCGTCATGCTGGATCTCCCTGTATCGTCTTGCTTACTGACCGACCGGTAAGCACATTACTTACCGGTCGGTCAGTAAGCAAGGGGTTAGTCGATGGCTGCCGTCGGGGCAGCGGAGAGGGTGAGGCGGGGCACAGTGGCTGGCGTGCGGCGCAAGGGGAGCGACACCCGGGCGGAGATCCAGGAGGTGGCGCTCGAGCTGTTCACCGCGAACGGCTACGACGCCACGTCCCTACGGGGAGATCGCCGAGCGGCTAGGGATCACGAAGGCCGCGCTGTACTACCACTACGACAGCAAAGAGGCGATCATCCATGGCGTCTTCGAGCAGCGGGTGGCCGACTTCGACGCGCTGATCGAGTGGGCCGAGGCTCAGCCGCGGACACCGGAGCTACCGGCCGAGATCTTCCAGCGCTGGTTCGACCTGAACACCACGTCCGGCCTGCGGATGATCCGGTTCGCGGTGGCGAACCACAACGCGATGCGCGACCACGCCCCCGACAAGGGCGGCGCAATGCAGCGGATCCAGCGGATCGTGGCCCTGATCGGCGGCCCGGACGTCACCATGCCCGAGCAGATGCGGATCACGATGGCCCTGCTCAGCATCAACATCGCGGTCATGGCCGGCCAGGGCCTGGCCGCCGACGACGACGCCATCATCGCCGCCGCCAAGGAAGCCGCCACCGGCCTGCTCCGCGACCTCCTCCCCGGCTACCTCCACCACTGACCCTTCTCGTCGCGGCGCGGCACCCCCTCGCGGGCGCGGCACCCCATCGCGCCGCGTCCCCTTCGCGCCTTTGGGCGACATTTTCGGTGCTATAGCACCGAAAATGTCGCCCAAAGCGCGGGTGGGGCACCGCCGAGGGGCGCCGCCGAGCCGCCGCTGACTGTCCATTGTCGAATAGTCGGGGAAATGCACGTCTCGGAGCCGGTTGAGACGTGCATTTCCCCGACTAATCCAATGTGGACTCTGTGTCGCGCCCCGGGTCAGTCGGAGGCGCGCATCGCCCGGGTGCCGACCAGCAGGCCCAGCGCCGCCACGATCACGGCCGCCGCGACGCCGCCGCCCAGCGTGCCGGTGGAGAAGTCACCGTTGAACAGCGCCCGCTCGGCGTCCACCACATAGGTGAGCGGGTTGACCTTGGACAGCGCCCGCAGCCAGCCCGGCGCGCCCTCGATCGGCAGCAACATGCCGGCGAGCAGCAGCAACGGGAAGAGCAGGGTCTGCTGCACCACCCAGAACATCCAGTCCTGGTTCTTGCAGGCGAGCGCGAGAGAGTAGGACAGCGCGCCGAGGCCGACGCAGAACACCGCGAGGATCAGCAGGCCGACCACCGCTCCCCCGAGGTCCGGCCGGAAGCCGAACGGCACCGTCGCCAGCATGATCACCAGCGCCTGGACCACGACCGGCACGATCTCCTTCAGCGCCCGACCGATCAGCAGCGACGACCGCGACAGCGGCGTGACCAGCATCCGCTCGTGCGAGCCGGTCTGCATCTCCGAGATGAGGTTGGCGCCGGTCGTGGACGTGCCGAACAGGCAGAGCATCACGATCACGCCCGGCACGAACCACTGCAGCGAGCTGCCGGTGCCCAGCCCCGAGACGCTGGAGAGCAGCGGGGCGAACAGGCCGAGGAAGAACAGCGGCTGGATCAGCCCGAAGATCACCGAGAACGGGTCCCGGACGACCGGCCGCAGCTCGCGGTTGAAGACGATGGCCGTATCCGTGATCACGTTGGTCGTCATGCGTCCACCTCCTCCTCCCCGCTTTTTCGTTGATCTCCTGCTTCTGGGTGTCCTGCGCGGTCGGGGTCGAGCCGGCGGCGGCGCCGCCCTCGCGCAGGCTCCGGCCGGTGAGGTTGAGGAACACGTCGTCGAGCGTGGGCCGGGCGAGCTCCGCGGCCCAGACGGGCGTGCCGTCGGCGTCGTACTCGCGCAGCAGCCTGGGCAGCGCGCTGGGGCCGCCCGCGACCCGGATCACGAGCGTGGCGTCCTGCTGTTCGACCACGGCCGTCGGGTCGCCGCGGCGGGTGCGCGCCCTCGCTCGTGCCGCGTCGGCGGCGGACTCGAACGCGACCGTGATCCGGTCACCGGCGAAGTTCGCCTTGAGCCGCGCGGGGGTGTCGTCCGCGACGATCCGGCCATGGTCGACGACCACGATCCGCTCGGCGAGCGCGTCGGCCTCGTCCAGGTAGTGCGTGGTCAGCACGATCGTCGTGGCGTGCCGTTCGCGCAGCGCGACGATGTGTTCCTGCAGGTTGGCGCGGTTCTGCGGGTCGAGGCCGGTAGACGGCTCGTCGAGGAAGAGCAGTTCGGGGGCGTGGATGAGGCCCATCGCGATGTCCAACCGGCGGCGCTGACCGCCGGAGAGCATCGAGACCTTGCGGTCGGCCACCTCGTCCAGGTGCAGGGACTCGATCAGCTCACCGGCGCGGGCCCGAGCTGCGGCGCGGTCCAGGCCGTACGCCCGGCCCTGGGTGACGAGTTCGTCCCGTCCGCGCTGGTTATGGCCGGCACCGTTGCCCTGGCCGATGTAGCCGATCCGGCGGCGCACCGCGGCCCGCCCTGTCGTCACGTCGTGTCCGGCGACCTTCGCGGTACCGGAGGTCGGCGCGATCAGGGTCGTGAGCATCCGCAGCGTCGTCGACTTGCCGGCGCCGTTGGGCCCGAGCAGGGCCACCATCTCGCCGCGCTCGATCGTCAGGTCGAGTCCACGCACGGCCTCGACGGTCGTCTTGTTGACGGTGAAGTGCTTGGTCAGACCCTGGGTCTGAATCATCGTGTCGTCCATGTCCACAACGCTAGAAACCATTTAGGTCAGTTTCTGGCCTCAATCTCAATTAGTTTCGAGCCATGTCGAGTTCGAGTGCGCGGATGCTGCGCCTGCTGTCCCTGTTGCAGACCCATCGGTACTGGTCAGGCTCCGATCTGGCCGACCGGCTGGAGGTGAGCCCTCGTACGCTCCGGCGGGACGTCGACCGGCTGCGCGAGTTGGGCTATCCGGTCGACGCGAGCCGCGGCGTGGCCGGCGGCTACCAACTTCAGGCCGGCGCGGCGCTGCCGCCGCTGCTGCTCGACGACGACGAGGCCGTCGCGATCGCGGTGAGCCTGCGGACGGCGGCCGGCGGGATGGTGGCCGGGATCGAGGAGACCTCCATCCGCGCGCTCAGCAAGATCGTCCAGGTGATGCCGCCAAAGCTGCGCCGCCGGGTCAACGCGTTGCAGGAGTACACGGTGCCGGCGATCCTCTCCGGCCCGACCGTGGACGCCGCGGTGCTCTCCACCCTCGCGCAGGCCTGCCGGGACGACGAGCGCCTGGAGTTCGGCTATCGCAAGCGTGACGGCGAGACCGGCCAGCGCACGGTGGAGCCGCACCGGCTGGTGTCGCTCGGCCGGCGCTGGTACCTGGTCGGCTGGGACCTGGGGCGACACGACTGGCGCAGCTTCCGGGTCGATCGGCTCACCGAGCCCTGCACCACCGGTGCCCGGTTCCGCCAGCGCGAACTCCCGACCCAGGACGCGGCCGCGTTCGTCCAGGCCGGCATCACGGCGATGAGCACGCAGCTCACGGTCGTGGTGACGGTGTTCGCCGGCGCCGAGACCGTGCGGAAGGTGACCGGGCACTGGGCCGACGTGACTCCGATCGACGACGGCTCGTGCCGGCTGGAGATGCGGGTCGAGAGCTTTGACTGGCCGGCGATGCTGCTGGGCGCCCTGAACGCGGGGTTCGAGGTGGTCAGCCCGCCCGAGCTGACGGCGCACCTGCGGAGCGTCGGTGAGCGCTTCGTCCGCTTCACAACCTCGCCCGGCGCCTGAGCGACGTTCCTGCCCCGATGTACGGTTTGTCACCGCACGACTACGCTTACGTACCGTGGCGCGGGGAAAGCGTCCGTAGCCACCGGCTGGGTGAGCGAAAGCCCACCAACGGTGTTATGTTCACGACGCTACGTGCTCAACTCGAAGGCCCATGTCCGGCGCCGCCGGATCCAAGCTGCCGATACCGAGGACCGCATCCGTGAGCCAGTCAGCGCCGGAACGCCGCCGCGACACACCGCCCGACAGTGCGGTGCCCGGACGGTCGTGGCTGATCTGGACGCTGGTCTTCGCTGGCGCGCTGATCGGCGGATACGCGGCGCTGAGCATCCTCGATCGGCCGGCTTCCGCGGCAGCGCCCGCGCCAGCTCTCGCGGCAGCGCCCGCGCCGGCTCTCGCGGCACCGCCCGCGCCGGCTCTCGCGGCACCGCCCGCGCCGACCCTCCCGACCGCCGAGGCCACCCGCGCCGTTGTTTCCGCCAAGGCCATCGCCACCGTGCGCGTCGCCCCGCCGCTGACCCCCGTTCGCGCGGCGAAGACCGACACCGCGCCCCACACCGCCCGCGCCGCTCGGGCCGTGACCGACGCGCTCACCACGGCGACGGCTCCCGTGCCGGTGGTCGGTTCGGTCGTCACGCAGACGTCAAAGGCCGTGGTCACGCCGGTGCTCGACACGGTGTCGCCGGTGCTCGACCAGGCCGACGAGGCGGTCGAACGGACCGGCTTGCCCGACCTGATCGCTGAGGCGCCCGGCCAGCTGGATCCGCTACCGCCGAACCCGACCGTCCCGATCCCGACCGTGCCGTCCGACGTCCCGCCGGTGACCACGCCCGCCCAGCCCGTTCCGTCGCAGGCCGACGCCCCGCCACCGCCGCGCGCCGCACCACCGCTCGGCGCCGCGACCGGCCCGGTACAGATCGGGCCGACGTTCCTCACCGGCACGCCACAGTCCGCGCCGCCAACCCGGCACGCCAGCGCGGCCGGCGCTCCTGGTCCTGGCACGCCCCCGACCGCGCCAACCGACCCGCTCGCGCCGGAGGCCGTCTGCCAGCCGGGGCCGCGTGGCCCGGCCGGCGGCGACCAGCTCGCCGCCGCCGCGCCCGACGCGGTCTGGACCGCCCGGCTGATCAGCCACGCCGCCGGCAGACCCGACGAGCGTCCGTACGCCCAGCGCGCCCTCGTGCCGCTCCGCCGCCCCGGCTGACCAGACCCGCCCACGCCCACGAGCCGGCGCCACCGCCCGGTGGTTCGTCGGGCGACGCCGCTGCCGGGTCCTTGCGCCTCCTGCGCCCTCGGACCCGCAGCGCGGTCACCGATCCGGCCTGCGCCACCGGATCCCCTTCAGCCCAGGGCTGACTGCCCCGACGGGGAGAACGACTGTGATCCAGATCCTGATTGTGGCGGAAATGACGTTGCTCCGTACCGCGCTGGCCGCCGTGCTGGCCAGGGAAGACGACTTCACGGTGGTGGGGGAACTGGCGTGTCGCGGCGATATCGGGTCGGCCGCCCAAGCACTTCGGCCCGACGTCGCCGTGATCGACCTCGATCCGTGCGGCACGACCGCGCTCGACGCCGCGGCGGCGCTCAACGTGGCGTTGCCGCAGTGCAAAGTGCTGATGCTGGCCGGTCACGACTCGGCCGGCCCGGTCCACCGTGCGCTCGACACCGGCGCGCTGTGCCTACTCGGCAAGGACACCTGCCACGCCCAGCTCGCCCAGGCGATCCGCCGGGTGGCGCGCGGCGAACGCGTCATCGACCCGGCGCTGGCCGTGGCCGTGGTCTCCGCGCCGCGCAATCCACTGACCGGTCGCGAGCTGGACGTGCTCCAACTGGCGGCCGGCGGCGACTCCTCGGCCGAGATCGCCAACGCGCTCTGCCTGTCGAACGGAACGGTGCGCAACTACCTGTCGGCGATCCTCCGCAAGGTGGGCGCGCGCAACCGGTTCGAGGCCGTCCGGGTCGCCGAGCGGTCCGGCTGGCTCTGACGGTCCGGCGCGAAACGGCCCTGCGCTAGACGGCCCGGCTGTGAACGGGACCCGACCGCGGTCCGGCGCGGTCGGGTCCGTCCGGCGGCGTGCCGTCGTGCCAGTGCCCGACGAGCTCGCGGTAGAGGCGGGACCGGGCCAGCACCGCCTGGTGATCGCCGACGACCGCCGTGGCGCCGTCGAGCACGAGCACCCGGCGGGCGCGAGTGGCCGAGCTGACCCGGTGCGCGATCACGACCAGCGCACCGGGCCGCCGAGCGAAGGCCATCTCCGCCCGCGCCTCGGTGGCCGGGTCGAGATGGCAGGTGGCCTCGTCCAGCACGGCCAGCGGCGCCGGCGAAAGGTAGGCGCGGGCCAGCGCCACCAGCTGCCGTTCCCCCGCCGAGAGCGCACCGGGCCCGACGGGCGCCTGGTAGCCGCCGAGCCGGGCGACCAGCGGCGCCAGTCCGAGCGCGTGCACGGCCGAGTCCACCTGCCGGCGGGTGGACCCGGCCCACAGGTAGGTGAGGTTCTCCCAGAGCGAGCCGGTGAACACGTACGCCTCCTGCGGGATGAGTACGCGCTGTGCGGGCAGCCCCGCGGCGGGCAGCGCGCCGAGCGGCACACCGTCGAGGCGGAGCTCACCCGCGTCAGGCCGGAGTCGTCCGGCGATCAGCTCCGCCAGGGTCGACTTACCGACACCGCTCGGGCCGACCACGGCAAGATGATCGCCGGGCGGGATCGTCAGGTCGAGGCGGTCGATCACCGGGACGGCGTGCCGGCCGTACCGGAACGTCACCCCGCGCAGCGTCAGGTGCTGGCCCGCGCCGTTGTCCAGCAGGTACGTGGCCAACGAGGACGCCGGCCGTTCCTGTTTCGGCGACGGTGGCTCGTCGGCGTGCAGCAGGCGGTCCAGCGTGATGACGAACCGCAGCCCGCCGCCGCCGACGCCGCGAACCAGGGTGTGCAGCGCCGGCTGGAGCACGGTGAGCACGTACGCCAGCGCGCCGAGGATGCCGCCCGGCGTGACCCCCTGCTCGACCAGCCACGGACCGGCGCCGAGCAGCAGCGGCACCGGCAGCCAGCCGCCGACCGCCACGCTCACCGTCCGGACCGCGCTCATCCGGGCGAGCGACCGCTCAGCCCTGCCCTGGGCGTCCACGTGCCGGCCGACGGCCGCAGCGACCCGGTCCTCGGCACCGCACGCGGCGACATCCCGCAGCCCGCCGAACGCCTGCGCCGCGGAGCCGGCGAGCCGCTCCCCCGCCCTGGTGTACTCACGCTGACGAGCGGCCATGGCCGGTAGGGCCACGGCGAACAGGGTCAGCCCGAGCAGCAGCGACGGCAGCACCACGAGCAGCACGATCGGCGCCAGCGAGGCCAGCCCGAGCAGCGCCGCCACGACCGAGAACGCGAACGCCCGCACGGTCATCACCAGGCCGGCGAAGGTGTCCCGGACGATCTCGACCTGATGGGTGAGCCGGGCCACCGCACCGGAGTCGGTGCCGACGCGCGGGCCGGCCGCCGTCGCCCGGCGCACCGCGCTCGTCACGACCCGGCGCACCAGCGCGTCCCGGAACGGCTCCACCAGGTCGGCCAGGCAGCCGTACGCCCGGCGGGTACCGGCCGCACCGATCACCACGCTGACCGCGATCACGGCCAGCCAGCCGAACCCGACCAGCGGCCGGCCGGCGAGGAACCCGTCGTCCACGGCCCGCGCCACCGCGTACCCGCTGACCAGCACGGGAAGGGTCTCCGGCAGCGACCACGCGGCCAGCCGCGCGAGCGCGCCAGGGTGGCCGAGCAACGCCGCGGCAGCGGCGCTGCCGACCGACTGCGCGTCTCCGATCCCGACCCGACGCGGCCTCATCAGGAATCCTGGAGACCGGGCGGCCGGCCCGCTAAGGAGGGGTTGACCGGCCGCCCGGCGATTGGCCCGGCGACGCCGGGCCCGCCGGCCACGCCGGTCGCGGGATGCGGCTGACCAGCCGCGCCCGGCGCGGAGTGCGGCCCGTCGGCCGCGCCGCCGGCCGAAAGCGACGTGCCGGCCACGCCGGCCACGCTGGCGACGCCCGGCCCGCCGGCGTCG